>NZ_CP121663.1:0-1200000 GCF_029714285.1 Rhizobium sp. CB3090 | reverse complement strand
GCACGACGCCGAATCCTGCACGCGTTGCGACCTCTATCGCAACGCAACGCATCTCGTCTTCGGTGAGGGGTCTGAAACCGCGGAGGTCGTGCTGGTCGGAGAACAACCCGGCGACAAGGAAGATCTTTCGGGCAGACCCTTCGTCGGGCCGGCAGGTCGCTTGCTAGATCAATGCCTCGATGAGGCCGGGGTCGATCGCGACCTCTGTTACGTTACCAATGCGGTCAAGCATTTCAAGTACCAGATGCGCGGTAAGAAGCGGCTGCATTCCAGGCCCAATGCCGGCGAGGTGCAGCGTTGCGCCTGGTGGCTCGGTGCCGAACTTGAACTCTTGAAACCGAGGCTTGTGGTTGCGCTCGGCGCAACGGCTGTATCCTCGCTGCTCGGATCGAAAGTGCGGGTGATGCGCGATCGCGGCAGCATCCTTCATCCACCCGGGCAGCTTGATATCCTGGTCACCATTCATCCATCGGCTCTTCTGAGGATCAGGGAAGCGGACGAAAAGGAGCGGAGCCGGCAGGCATTCGTCCAGGATCTGAAGAAGATCCGGAGTTTCCTGCGGCATTGACTCACATTCATCGCAGCGAAGCGCTATTCGTCGCCCGGAATGTGCGCATCGACACCGATCGTCCGAAGGTTGTTTTGAACCTCCACGACGCCGGGAATAGACCGAACGATAGCTTCGAGGTGACGAGCCAAGGGGATCGTCTCCACACTACCCTCCAACATCACAACGCCGCCCTCAGCCCGCACATCGAGGCTGTCGATGTCGAACCCCCTTTGTTCAAGCTGCTGGGTTATGACGGATTCCAACTCGTCGCTGTCGATACGATCGGTTGGAAGCGGTCCGACGGTACGATCCTCAGCTCGCTCCAGGCCGGTCTGATCAGCTGCATCTATGATGAAATCGCCATCTGGTTCCTCGTCGAAATTCGCTGAGGTATCACCATATCCCCGGTTCTCAGGGCTTTGCGAGGCACTTCCACTCCCGTCCGAATACGGCCAGCCGTCACGAAGATTGCGGTCCTCATAGTCGCGATAGTCTTCTTCGCGCGATAGTGGTTTTGGCTTTCGAGGTTGCATCATGTCGACCTCCTTTTCCTATGAAAGGTCAAACAAGACAGAGCTGATTTTGTTTCATCGACACCCGTCGGAGCAATTCCGATAAGGCGGGCATTCGGTTTTCGGAAGTTTTTTGCCATGCTCGAATGAATAATTTTTGATTGTCTCGCTCCTCCTGGAACCAAGGCGAAGAGTGTCCGTTTCACGGGCGGAGGAAACAGCTAGATGTCCAAATATCTGTGGAATCGTTCGGTGACGGTCGTCACCGGGGAGTGCCGCCACCACGTAACGATCAATAACACCGAACAGGCCCTTAAATTTCTTCTGCGTGAATGGCCACCGGGCAAAGCCGATCGCGTTCATGCCATGGCCAAGAAAACCTTGATCGGAAATTATCATAGCCAAGGGTCGGTGGAGGAAGCGTACGATGCCTTTTTAGCGGCCGCCGTTTCGGCTGGAATAGCGGTAAGGGATTGATGCAAAAGCAAATACGATAATCGCGACAACTTTCATGTGAAAATCCGCCGGAATCCAGCCGGCTTGGCAATTCATTCATGCCGTCGCCACTTGAAATCGAGAACGCCCAACCGTATCTAGGCTTCACTTCCCGTATTGATGGTCTGCTGCAGACGCCAGTCGCTGCGTTCCAGACCGTCCGGGTTGGAAAGGGCGCTCCCCGGAAGGGTTGAGCGCCCTTTCTCGTCATATGTTCGGATTCGAGCCGGAGGCCGCTTGCTCCCAACATTGCAGGCTTCTTATTTTCTCTCTGTAGACTGCTATTCGCGACAATCGTCCGCCAAGCGCCAGGCAAGGCGATCCTTGAGGGTCTGTAACCTCTCAGGGATTGCCAAGCCAACGCTCGGCTGCCGGTATGTCACTTTTGCGATGCAGCCAAGTTGGACACATCGTCAATGTCCGTCAGCCGGAGCCGGGATTGTCGAAAATACAGACTATATCGACAACGCCCTGCGCAAACGGGCAAACAGGCTCGGTGGCCGCCCGGCGACCAACGGACGAATGGAGCGTGCGACTACGGCAGAATTGACCGTCTCGCCGAAATGGCAGTAGCAGACAATTCCGTGCAGCTCATGATCCGTAAGTTCGAAGAAGCGCTTGGCTTCCCCGTAGCTATCGTTTTCCAAACCAGCGGCGCGAAGAACCGGATCTGCAAAGGCGACGGAGATCGGGGAGCTATCCGTCCGCATTGCCGCCCTGGTTTCGCTAGGCTGAAATTCGGTTTCGCGCAAAGTGGAAAGAAACTGTCGGGGACTCCGCTCGAGAAGATCTATCCAACGTTCCAGCCGTTGGCTTCGCGACATCTCTCGATTAAGGAAATCCTGATCGACTTTTGCAATTTTCTGCAAGTCATCGCGTGCATGCTGCTTCATCTCGGCCTCCTATATGGCGATAGTTGGTCCCCTTCGATGTAACACTTCAGCCCGCGTTAATGGTGATCCCAAAGAGACGAGATGTCCAGTCATCTTGGGATGCCAGACGATCTGTGGAACGAGAAAAATCACGCGCCGGGCTTCCCGTCCGTCTTTCAGCCGTGTCTGGACGCGATCGAAAGTTTGCATTTCGGCGCTGATACTGCGCCGCAGACGGTTGCTTTCTGTCGATCGGAAGGTTCGGAAGCAATTGAGCTGCAAGGAGGGGCGCATTTCCGTCGCGTCGGCCCAACAGCAAACAACAGTGCGGCCGGGCTCCTGCGGGGTTGTTGCCTGAGGCCTCTTGGCCGGCTCCCCTGCCGTATCCACCACGCTTGACTCGGACATCAATTCTGCGACGGTGGGACTGTTATGCTGCGTCTGGTCTCCACGGCAAAAAGGCTAATCGTATGAACGGATTTTTGTTTTTTCGCTTCATGCGCCTTTTTGTGACGGCGTCGGCCGCCACGCTCGCCTTGGCTCTTTCACCGGCGCTGCCGGCGTCAACGGCCTATGCGCTCGACGCCGCTTCACAGACGAAAGCCTCGAACAATCAGATCGATAAACTCATCGAGGCGTTGCGTCCGAGCTATGCCGCTCTCGACCTTCGCCAGCGGCGTGCCGCTTTCGAAAGGCTGATGGCGTCTACGCCGGATCCGACGCGTGTGCAGATCCGTCATCTCGATGCCAACGGGGTCAGGGCCGACCTGATATGGCCGGCACGACTGCACCATCCGATTGGCCGGCGCGCTATACTCTATCTCCATGGAGGTGGGTTCTATAGCGGCTCTCTCAGGACGCACCGGAATATAGCGGGCTCCCTTGCTAAGGCTGCGTCCGCCGATGTTCTCCTGGTCGATTACCGCCTGTTGCCGGAGAATAGGTTTCCGGCCCAGATCGACGACACTCTGGCTGCCTATCGTTGGCTCCTCTCCTCGGGATACAGGCCTGAGAACGTGGTGATTGCCGGGGAGTCCGTGGGCGGCACCCTGGCCATCGAGGCTACCCTGAACCAGCTTCGGATCAGGGGACCTTTGCCGGCGGCCGTGGTCGCGATGAGCCCGGTGACCGATTTTGCTGGAGAGGGTGAATCCATGACCACGAATGCGGAAAATGATCCGTTCATGGGCAAAGCCGAGCTGGAGATTATCCGCAACGCCTATATCGGCGACAAATCTCCGGTCAATCCTGAACGATCGCCGCTCTATGCCGACATGAGCGGCTTTCCGCCCCTGCTCTTGCAGGTCGGTTCACGGGAGACGCTGCTCGACGACACGCGCCGGCTGGAAGACAAAGCACGCAAGGCCGGAGTCGATGTAACCGCGGAGGTTTGGCCGGGCATGATCCATCAATGGCAAATCTTTCCATTCTGGATAGAGGATGCGCGCAAATCGAATAGAAAAGTCGCCGAATTTGCCGTCTCTCACTTTGCCGACAGACCTGAGGAATGAGCAGTCAATGGCTGACCGGCGACGATGTCTTATAGGACGTCGTTGAAAATACACGGTGCGAACTCAATCAGGCCGCAATAGGCCGATGCAGTCTACAGCATCAGCGAAAATCGTTTATTGGTACGATTTCAATGCGGCGGCTTGTCGTCGCTCCTTATCTTCTGCCCATCCAGATAGCCGTGCTCATATGCCTTGGCGCGACTGCTTTCCTCGGGATAAGGATTTTTCTCGGCTTTAGATTCCTTTTTGCCGGCTTCAACCCCACGCTCATAAGCGGCTTCATCATCATCCTGTGCGCCACCATCTATTTTGGGCGGCTCTGCTGATGGTGGCTGGATGGGATTTGGAAGCCCCGCTTCCGTCGCGGGGAACGGGGGTGACTTTAGATCATATTTTGCCATGGCGTTGTCCTCCAGTGAGAAAACGCCATCGCCCCCTCGCGGTTCCCGAGCGATCCTATCCGCTTCGCTATATCGCAACTTGTTCGGCTGAAAGGTCGCTTACGCCGCGGATGTTCGTCATCTGCGCAAGACAAACGGCTCAGGCGATCGAGCAGCGTTCAGGTCGCATCATCAATCCAACTTGAGGGAAAGCTGTAAGCCGCGCGGCAAGGGCGGTAGCGGCCGGCTGATATCGACACGGCGCTTCCAGGCAGCGCGCCGCTCCTGTTCACGTTCCCGCAGCGCTTTCGAGACTGCAACAAAGGTCATGGCGCGTTCTATGACTTGCTCGGTTTTTGTCATGGATACCTCCATATGTTCACTATATGTTCTCATGGTGAATCGCGATAGTCAAGCGGTTGGTAAAGTTCCGCTGGAATGGAGGCTGGCTTGTCGATTGGGCCGTATCGCGTTTGCATCCTGTCTCCTTTTGAAAAGGAAACGGGATCGACGAACAAAACTGCTCGGTCTGCCGGAACAAAGCCTGTGAGATATCGTTCAATTCCATTGGTCCACCGGAGATTTGTCGGATGTCGCCGCGTGCGCAGTGGAAAGGTTATTTGCAATTCGGTCTGGTGACTTGCCCGGTGGCGCTTTATACTGCGGCGTCGACGTCCGAGCGTGTATCTTTTCACACCATCAATCGGGCGACGGGCAATCGTGTCCGACGCGAATTCGTCGACAGCAGCACCGGCAAACCCGTAGGGCGTGAGGATCAGGTCAAAGGCTACGAAGTCGGCAAGGACGATTATGTGATCCTTGAGCCCGATGAAATCGCCGCCGTTGTCCCCGGCAGCGACAAGACCCTTCACCTCCAGGCATTCGTCGCATATTCGGATATCGACGACGTTTATTTCGACAAGCCCTACTATCTCGCACCGAGCGATCGCGGAAGCGAGGAGGCTTTTGCACTGATCCGTGCCGGTATGCAAAAAAAGAAGGTCGCAGCAGTCGCGCGAACAGTGCTTTTCCGGCGCTTGCGGACCTTGTTGATCCGTCCCTATGACAAGGGCCTGCTCGGGACGACGCTGAACTTCGAATACGAAGTCCGCTCCGCGAACAAGGCGTTTGAGGATATACCCGATATCAGGATCAAGGGCGAAATGCTCGATCTGGCAAAGCATATCATCACCACGAAAAGCGGCATGTTCGACGCTCAGAAGTTTGATGATCGCTATGAAGCGGCCCTCACGGAACTGATCAAGGCGAAGATCGAAGGCCGCAAAATTCCCTTACGCAAGGAGCGCAAGCCGGAAAAGGTCGTCGATCTCATGGAGGCACTTCGCCAAAGCGCCGGCATCAAGGGAGAAAAGAAGCAGACCCCCAAACGAGCTGCTTCCGGTGCCTCCCGGCAGCGAAAGGCAGGCTGATCCATGGCGCTTGAGACCTATCATGAAAAGCGGGATTTCTCGAAAACATCCGAACCCAGGGGACGCATGCGCAAGACCGCCGGGCATAACAGCTTCGTCATCCAGAAACATGCAGCCCGCCGCCTGCACTATGATTTTCGCCTGGAGCTTGACGGCGTCTTGAAGAGCTGGGCCGTTGCAAAGGGTCCGAGCCTGGTTCCAAGCGACAAACGTCTTGCGGTCGAGGTGGAGGATCACCCGCTCGAATACGGCGATTTCGAGGGGACTATTCCCAAGGGTGAATATGGCGGCGGCTCGGTGATCGTTTGGGATCGCGGTACCTGGGAACCGGATGGCGATCCGCACAAGGGCTTCAAAAAAGGTCACATTGAGCTCGAGCTGCATGGCGAGAAACTTCACGGGCGCTGGCACCTGGTCCGCATGGCAAGACGCGCTCGGGAAAAGCGGGATAATTGGCTGCTCATCAAAGGTGACGATGAGGCGGCCCGCCCCGAGGGGGCGGATGATATTCTCGAAGAGCGACCGGAATCGGTGAAGACCGGCCGGTTGATCGAAGAGCTCGAAGGAGAAGAGCCCGGATGGTCTTCGAAGACGGGAAAGATCGAGCAGCCGGCAGCCAAGCGTAAGCAAGCCCAACGGCCGGCAGTGAGAACTCAGGCTGATCCTTCGTCTGTGAACAAGGCTAAAAAGGCGGCTTTGCCCGATTTCGTGCCGCCGACATTAGCGACGCTGACGAAGAAGCCGCCGAGCGGGAAGCAATGGCTCCACGAGATCAAGTTCGACGGCTATCGCTTGCAAGCCCGTATCGAAGACGGGCGCGTCAAGCTGCTGACGCGTAGCGGTCTCGACTGGTCGGACAAGTTCGGGAAAACGCTTCTGACCCAGCTCGCCGGCCTTCCCGTCAAGACGATGCTTGCGGATGGAGAATTGGTGGTCGAGACCGGTTCCGGCGCATCGGATTTCTCAGCATTGCAGGCCGATCTAAGCGACGGCAGGAGCGATCGTTTCGTCCTCTACTTCTTCGATCTCCTCTATCTCGACGGATATGATCTGCGCGATGCCCCGTTGATGGAACGAAAGAAAATGCTGGAGAAAATCATCCCCTCGGGGACCGGCAAACTCCGCTTCAGTAGCGATTTCGATGCTGATGGCGACCTGATGCTGGAACATGCCTGCCGCCTGAGCCTGGAAGGCATTGTGTCGAAACGTGCCGACGAACCCTATCGCTCCGGCCGCGGCAAAGGTTGGCTGAAATCGAAGTGTTCCTCCCGGCAGGAGTTCGTCATTGCAGGCTATGTACCCTCATCGACGGCGCGCAAGGCGATAGGCTCCCTCGTGCTCGGCATTTTCGAGAAGGGCAAACTGCAGCATGTCGGCCGCGTCGGCACTGGATTTACCAACAAGGTTGCCGAGGATTTGTATTCTCAACTCGAAGGTATGCGCACTGACGAAAACCCGTTCGAGAAACGCCTCAGCGCCGATGAAGCGCGCGGTGTTCGTTTCGTTCGTCCGGAATTGGTTGCCGAAATCGAGTTCCGCACATGGACAGGGGACGGTCTCTTACGGCACGCCGCATTCCGCGGTCTGCGCGAAGATAAGCCTGCGACTGAAATTGTCCGCGAGACATCGGCCGGTTCGGCTGTAGAGCCAGAGCTGCCGAAGCGGACGGTTGTCCTCACCCATCCAGACCGCATCTACTGGCCGGATGAGGGCGTTACCAAGGAAGGTCTCGCCGATTATTACACCGATGTCTGGAGATACATGGCGCCCTTTGTCGTCCAGCGACCATTGGCGCTGCTGCGTTGCCCCGATGGCATCAATGGCCAAAGCTTTTTCCAAAAGCATGCGTGGAAAGGCCTGAACAAGAACATCGTCCTCATCCATGATCCGAAGGAAAAGGATGAGGAGCCGCTTGTCAGCATCGATGATCTCGATGGCCTGATTGGCCTCGTGCAGGGGGGATCGCTGGAACTCCACCCCTGGGGGATCACGATTGCCGATTGGGAGCATCCCGATATGATCATCATGGATCTCGATCCCGGGCCGGGCGTGCCTTGGGAGCGGGTAATCGAAGCGGCGGAAGAAACGCGTGATCGTTTGAAAGAGGCTGGGCTGGAGACCTTCATCAAGACGTCAGGCGGCAAGGGTCTGCATGTCGTGTCGCCATTGAAACCAATAGCAGATTGGTTGGCGGTCAAGACTTTTACGAAATCCATCGCCGATCAGATGGCGGCGGACAGCCCCGAGCGCTACGTTTCCACCATCACCAAATCGAAGCGTCATGGCAAAATCCTGGTCGATTATCTGCGCAATCAGCGCGGTTCGACGGCCGTGGCGCCCTATTCGACGCGAGCGCGGCCGGGTGCTGCGGTCTCGATGCCGCTCGCCTGGGAGGAACTCAGCCCCGCGATCGGGCCGGCCTATTTCACCGTCAACAACACGCCCACCCGGCTCGCGGCGCTTCGGTCCGACCCCTGGGCAGATTTTCGGGCAGCCGCGGTACCTCTGGAAAAAGCAAAATCCAAGAGCAGAGCGCGGTAGATTCAAAAAGCTAGAGCGACCTGGGTGCGTTCAAATGAACGAACGGCACTCTAGCGTTTGGCTTTCGAGGCAGCAGCGAGGCTCTTTTTCAAGGCATCCATGATGTTGATGACATTGCTCGGCGACGCTTCGGCGTCAGGTTTGGATTTGGCCGGCCGTTTCCGGCCATTCTTTTTCGCAGCAATCAGGTCGTGCAGCTTGTCCTGCACCGGATCGCTTGCCATGGAAGGCGCCCAGGGCTTCGTTTGCTCGTCGATCAATTGCAAGACGAGCGACATCAAAGACGGATCGACCTTGTCCGCTTTGACTGTTTCGAAATAGGCGGCGGCATCCCGAACCTCGTCGCCATAGCGCAATGTCCATAACACGATGCCTTTGTCGCGGGGCTCGAGCATAACGGCCCGCTCGCGGCGATACATGACCAGGCGGGAGATGCCGACCGTCTTTGTCGCTTCCATGGCATCGCGGATGACGCAGAAGGCTTCCTCGCCGACGGGGTCGTCGGGGGTCAGATAGTGCGGCTGGTCGAGCCAAATCCATTCGATGGAGTCGCGAGGGGCGAAGACATCGATATCGATGGTGCGAGTGCTTTCGAGCGCGACGGATTCCAGCTCGTCGTCTTCGATCAGCACATAATCGCCTTCGCCACGCTCGTAGCCTTTGACCTCGTCATCCTCCTTCACGGCCTTGCCGGTGACGGAGTCGACATACTGGCTGACCACCCGGCTCCGAGTCTCGCGGTTGAGGGTGTGGAAACGGATCTTTTCATTCTCGGACACGGCCGGCGTCATCGCGACGGGGCAGGTCACGAGCGAGAGTTTGAGATAGCCTTTCCAGAAGGAACGCGGCGCCATGTGTCGGTCTCCCGGTTTTCAAAACGGGAGACTTGACGCTTTGTTCCGCCCCGCGATCAGCCTTTGCGTCGGCTATTCCGCCGCGGTCGCAAGGCGCCCATCGATGATCCCGCGGATTTCGGCGCGGCAGGAGCCGCAATTGGTTCCGGCGTTCAGCGCTTTGCCGACGGCTTCGACGCTGTGGCAACCATTGCGAACCGCACCCACGATCTGGTTGACGCCGACGCCGAAACACGAGCAGACGGTTGCACCGGGGTCAGGCGTATTGGCGCCTGGCCGGCCGGCGACGAGGGCAAAGCGTTTGCGCATATTGCCGTGCGATGCTGAGAGTTGCGCGATTGCCCAGTTGCGAGCGACGGCCACCGGCTGGCGCGCCAGAAATAGCGCCGCAATCAGCCGGTCCCCGTCGAAGAAGGCCAGACGCAGATCGCCGGAAGTTTGATCGGCGTAACCGAGCGGTTCGACATCTGGAGGAATGTCGAATGTGGCGCGGCACCACTCCGCCCAATCTTCCTCTGCCTCGTCGAAAGCCAGTTCCGTCCGCCATCCGCCATCCGCCTTGGCGAGCGCCCAATAGGCAGCTTCGAGGTGCTGCGGCTTTGCCACGGAGACTGCAAAGCCGTAGTGTGATGCCTCGAAAGGACGCGCCGCAACAGCGACATTTTTCGAAGCCGGCTGGCCGGAAAAGGGATCGGTCACGGGTGCGACGACGGTATCGATGCGCGCCTTTGCGGCGAAGCTGTCATTCCAATGCATAGGCACGAACAGGCTGCTGCGCGCCTGTCGTTCCGTCACCAATGCCCGAACGATCACCTTGCCTTGCGGGCTTTCGATCTCGATCAGGCTGGCATCGCTGACGCCGATTTCGATCGCATCGCGGGGATGGATCTCAGCAAAGGGTTCGGCGATATGCGATGACAGCCGAGCGCTTTTGCCGGTGCGGGTCATCGTGTGCCACTGGTCGCGGATGCGGCCTGTATTGAGCGTGAACGGGAATTCCGCACTCGTGCGGTCCGAAACGGGCATCTTCACGGCCACGAAACGGGCCTTGCCATCGGCGTGAAAAAATCCGCCTTTGGCGAAGAAGCGCGTCGTCTGCGGTGCCGTTCCCGCAGGCTGCGGCCATTGGAGCGGCGAAAGCTCATTGTAGTCGTTGGCTGTGATCTGCTCGTAGGCGCCGATATCGAAATCCCGGCTGCCGTTGTTTTCAAAGCTGGAAAGGGCGGCATGTTCGGCAAAAATGCTCGCTTGTGAGCGGAAGGAGAAGGCTTCGGTGAAACCCATCCGACGGCCAACTTCGGCCATCTGCCACCAGTCCGGTTTCGCCTCGCCGGGCGAGGGGAGAAAGCCGCGCTGACGGGAGATCCGGCGTTCGGAATTGGTGACGGTGCCATCCTTCTCACCCCAGCCGAGGGAGGGCAGCAACACATTCGCGTGTCGCGTCGTATCCGTTTGCCGCAGGACATCGGAAACGACGACGAAAGGACAGGCCTTGATAGCTGCTTCGACCGCATCGGCATCCGGCATCGAAACCACCGGATTGGTCGCCATGATCCACAAGGCTTTGACGCGGCCGTCGGCAACGGCGCGGAACATGTCGACGGCCTTCAGTCCAGGTCGCGCTGCGATGACTGGGGATTTCCAGAAGCGCTGCACACGATCCCTATCGTCTGGATTTTCGATTGCCATATGGGCGGCAAGCATGTTGGCGAGCCCGCCGACCTCGCGTCCGCCCATGGCGTTCGGTTGGCCGGTCAAGGAGAAAGGCCCCATGCCGGGGCGGCCGATGCGTCCTGTGGCGAGATGGCAATTGAGGATCGCGTTGACCTTGTCGGTGCCGGAGGATGATTGGTTGACGCCCTGGCTATAGCAGGTCACGACCTTTTCCGTCGTTTCGAACAGGCGGAAGAACTCGCGCAGTTGCATAGCCGGCAGGCCGGTCTTGTCGAGCAGGTCGCTGAAGCTCAACGCCGAGGCTTCCGCGAAAGCGTCCGAGAAGCCTTCGGTATGGGTCGCAATGAAATTCTCGTCGATGGCGGAGCTCTGGGCCAGACGGGCAAGCAGGCCCGTGAATAGAGCGACATCGCCATCCGGACGAATTGCCAGATGCAGGTCGGCGATATCGGAGGTCATCGTCCGGCGTGGATCGATGACGACGACCTTCATTCCGGGACGCTCTGCCTTGGCGGCTGCAAGGCGCTGGTAGAGGACCGGATGACACCAGGCGAGATTGGAGCCGGTCAGGATCACCAGATCGGCCAATTCGAGGTCTTCATAGGTCCCGGGCACCGTGTCCGAACCGAAGGCGCGGCGATGGCCGGCAACCGAGGAGGACATGCAGAGCCGGGAATTGGTATCGATATTGGCCGAGCCGATAAAGCCCTTCATCAGCTTGTTGGCAAGATAATAGTCTTCGGTCAGAAACTGACCGGAGACATAGAAAGCGACCGAATCCGGACCATGGGCGGCGACGGTTTCCGAAAAACGGTTCGCCACCAGATCGAGGGCGTCGTCCCAGCTCGCACGCTGACCGCCGACCTCCGGATAGAGAAGCCGGCCATCAAGATCGATCGTCTCCGCCAGCGCCGACCCCTTGGAACAGAGCCGCCCGTAGTTGGAGGGATGATCTGGATCGCCTTTGACGGAAACCTTGCCGTCATCATCGATGCTGGCGATGACGCCGCAGCCGACGCCGCAATAGGGGCAGGTCGTTTTGGTCTCAGCGGACATCGAGGTGCCCTCCGGGAGCCGAAGATAGAACTGGGCGCAAAACCATCTATTCCGCCGCCATCATGAGACTATCGAGCTTGATCGACAGCACGCCGTTCTCATTGCGCACAGGGATGGTCCGAACCGAACCCTCGTCCGCTCCGAGTGCCTTGCCGGTTTCAAGCGAGATGACCCAATTATGTAGCGGGCAGGTGACGGCTGCACCATGCACGATCCCTTGCGAAAGCGGTCCGCCCTTGTGCGGGCAATGATCCTCGATGGCGAAGACTTCGTTTTCGGCGGTCCGGAAGACTGCGATCTTGCCCTGCGGTGTCTTCACGCAGCGCGCGCCGCGCAGCGGGATATCCGAGATGTCGCCGATTGGATGCCAGTTTTCATTGGGCCAGTTCATGTCCATCTCCTTACTCGGCGGCCTGCGGATAGCCGATCGTCGCCATCGGCTTGAACTCATGCTTGTCCTTGCCGGAGACACGCTCCGACCAGGGATCGACCTGGGCAAATTTCTGGCTGAAGACGAAGCGCTCGTAGTAGGCCTTGCGCTTTTCGCCGTCCTCCATGATCTGGCGACGGATCTCGGCGAGGCCGATGCGCTTTGCCCATTTGTATATGCGCTCGAGATAACGGGCCTGCTCGCGATACATCTGCGTCAGCGCCACGATATGCTCCAGCGCCTCGTCCTCGGTCTTGACGAGGCCGAGCACTTCCGTGCCCTTGATGTCGAGACCGGCCGCACCGGCGAAATGGATTTCGAAGCCGCTGTCGACACAGACGACGCCGATGTCCTTGCAGGTTGCTTCGGCGCAATTGCGCGGACAGCCGGAAACCGCCATCTTGAGCTTTGCCGGTGTCCACGAGCCCCACATGAATTTCTCGAGGCGAATGCCGAGACCGGTCGAATCCTGCGTGCCGAAGCGGCACCAATCGGAACCGACGCAGGTCTTCACCGTGCGCAGCCCCTTTGCATAGGCCTGGCCGGAGATGAAGCCGGCCTTGCCGAGATCGGCCCAGACGGCGGGCAGGTCTTCCTTGTGCACGCCCAGAAGGTCGATGCGCTGGCCGCCGGTCACCTTGACCATCGGGATCTCGAATTTGTCGACGACATCGGCAATGGCGCGCAGCTCGTTGGAACTGGTCACGCCGCCCCACATGCGCGGCACGACCGAATAGGTGCCGTCCTTCTGAATATTGGCGTGAACGCGCTCGTTGATGAAGCGCGACTGATAATCGTCCGCATATTCATCCGGCCAGTCGCAGACGAGGTAATAGTTCAGTGCCGGCCGGCATTTCGCGCAGCCGCAGGATGTCTTCCACTCCAGCTCCTGCATGACGGCGGGGATGGTCTTCAGCCCCTTGGCCTTGATCAGCCGGCGCACATCGTCATGGCCAAGCTCGGTGCAGGCGCACATCGGCTGGACGGCGGCCGGGTTATAGCTGTCGCCAAGCGTGATCGACATCAGTTGTTCGACGAGCCCCGTACAGGAGCCGCACGAGGCGGACGCCTTGGTATGGGCACGCACCTCGTCCAGGGATGTCAGGCCCTTTTCAGTGATTGTCGAGGTGATTTTGCCCTTGCATACGCCGTTGCAGCCGCAGATTTCCGCATCATCCGGCAAGGCTGCAACGGCCGCCATAGGGTCCAGAGGGGACCCTCCCTGGTAGGCCTGGCCGAAGATCAGCGTCTCGCGCATCTCCGAAATATCGGTCGCCTTCTTCTTCAGATCGTTGAACCATGCACCGTCAGACGTCTCGCCATAAAGCACGGTGCCGATGATGCGGTTGTCCTTGAGGATCACGCGCTTGTAGACGCCGGCCGCGGCATCGCGCAGCACGATTTCCTCGCGATCGTCGCCGTCGGCAAAGTCGCCGATCGAAAAGAGATCGATGCCGGTGACCTTGAGCTTGGTCGGCGTATCGGAATGCACGAAGCCGGCGGAGGTATCGCCGGCAAGCTGCGCGGCGGCAACGCGCGCCATCTCATAGAGCGGTGCCACCAGGCCGTAGACCTGACCGCCCACTTCGGCGCATTCGCCGAGCGCATAAATGTCGCCGTCAGACGTGCCCATGCCGGCGTCGACCACGATGCCTCTGTTGACGGCAAGGCCGGCGTCCTTCGCAAGCCCGGCGCTCGGACGGATGCCGGCCGCCATGACCACCAGCGTTGCCGGCACGATGGTGCCGTCAGCCAATTCGACGCCTTCGACTTTGCCGTTGCCGACGATCGCCTTGGTATTGGCCTTGGTGATCACCTTGATGCCGCGCTCCTCCACGGCCTTTTGCAGAAGGTAGCCTGCAGCCGGATCGAGCTGGCGCTCCATCAGCGTCGGCATGACATGCAGAACGGTGACATCCATGCCGCGCGAGCTGAGACCCGCCGCCGCTTCGAGGCCCAGCAGACCACCGCCGATGACGACCGCCTTGGCGCGGGATTGTGCAGCCAGCAGCATGGCGTTGACGTCGTCCAGATCGCGATAGGTCAGGACGCCCGGCAAATCGTTTCCGGGAACGGGGATGATGAAGGGCACGGAACCGGTGGCGATCACCAGCTTGTCGTAGCTTTCGGTGACGCCATGATCCGATGTGACGGTCTTGGCGACGCGATCGATGGCGACGATCTTATGGCCCTTGTAGAGGGTGATGTTGTTTTTGATGTACCAGCCATCGCCGTGGATGATGATCTGCTCATAATCCTTTTCGCCCGAAAGAACTGGCGAGAGCATGATGCGGTCGTAATTGACGCGCGGCTCGGCGTTGAAGATCGTCACTTCATAGCGGCCGGGCACCTTTTCGAGGAGATGTTCCAGCATGCGGCCGGGCGCCATGCCGTTACCGATGATGACAAGTTTTTGGGTCATGAGGGAGTTCCGATCCGAATTACTGGGCAAAAACGCTGGCGTTCGCTGCCGATGCGCTGTTCCGCTGCAATTGCCGGATGGAGAAATGCATCCACACCAGCGAGATGGCGACGATCGCGAAGAGCAGCATGAAGCAGCTCGACCATAGGCCGGTCATATCCTTGAGCAGGCCGAAAGCGATCGGCAGTATGAAGCCGCCAAGGCCGCCCATCATGCCGACGATGCCGCCGACAGCGCCGACAGCGCCGGGATAATAGGCGGGAATGTGTTTGTAGACCGCCGCCTTGCCGAGGCTCATGAAGAAGCCGAGGATGAAGATGACAACGATGAAGATAGCCGGGGTTATGCCGAAGGCCGGGCCTGTTGCGGTGGCTGCTGGCATCGAAAGGATCAAGGTTGCGAGCGCCGACACAGCCAGCATCGTATACATGACGCTTCGCGCTCCCTTCTTGTCGGAAACAATACCGCCGAAGGCGCGGAAGATGCTGCCCGGGATGGAATAGGCGGCAGCGACCATGCCGGCAGTCTCGAGGTTG
Source organism: Rhizobium sp. CB3090 (assembly GCF_029714285.1). Taxonomy (NCBI): domain Bacteria; kingdom Pseudomonadati; phylum Pseudomonadota; class Alphaproteobacteria; order Hyphomicrobiales; family Rhizobiaceae; genus Rhizobium; species Rhizobium sp. CB3090. The sequence continues at coordinate 1,184,737 of NZ_CP121663.1, read as the reverse complement.
AAGCCGTAGACGCCGACCAGATAACGAGGCAGCCACAGCGACAGGGCGACGAAGCCGCCGAACGCGAAGAAGTAATAGAGCGAGAAGCGCCACACCTGCACGTTCTTCAACGGCGCGAATTCCTGCAGCAGGCTCTTGGATGCGCCGCCGCCGTTGCGACGGGCGCGGAATGCCGGATCATCGGTCGTGGTGAACCAGAAGACGATCGCCATGACGGCAAGCACCAGCGCCCAGATCTCCGCGACTGCCTGCCAGCCCCATACGAGGAGGACGAAGGGGGCTGCGAACTTGGTCACCGCGGCACCGACATTGCCGGCGCCGAAGATACCGAGCGCCGTTCCCTGCTTTTCGGGCGGAAAGAAGGGTGAGACGTAGGCAACGCCGACCGCGAAGGAGCCACCTGCAAGGCCGACGCCGAGGCCGGCGATCAGCATCTGCGTATAGGTGTGGGCATAGGAGAGCAGGAAGGTCGCCAATGCGGCAGCCAGCATGGTGAGCGTGTAGACCAGTCGCCCGCCATAGCGACCGGTCCAGATGCCGAGGACGATGCGGACAAGCGAACCGGTCAGGACGGGGGTGCCGACCAGCAAGCCGAACTCGGCCTCGTTCAGGCCAAGTTCCTGTTTGATACGAATGCCGATGATCGCGAAGATCGTCCACACGGCAAAACAGATCGTGAATGCGAGTGTCGATATCCACAGCGCGCGTTGCGGTGCGTCAGAGGACGATGTCGGCGTTTGGTCAAAAGCAGGCATAGCTTCTCCGTGCGCGACAACGTCGCGCTTTTCTGGGTTCGAATTGAAACAAAAAAGCTGCCGGCCAGGGTTCGCGCACGCTGGGAGCGCGTTCGTTAATCCTGATCAGCAGCTTTGCCTGGAGCGCCCCACGTTGGACGCCAAATGTGTGAGCCTTATCGGCCTCAAAAATAAGAAAGCAAGTTGCGTGCCAAATTCAGTTAAGAAAAAAACGTAACATTATCAATGAGAAAGAAGATCACCGGCTTTGTGGTGGAATGGTCAAATCTTGGGCGGCCTTTGCTGCGGTGCACATTAATCGAGCAAGGCGCTTCTTAAAAATCGATAGAGCGACGTCGTCGGAATTGCCGACGAGTTGCGCTGCATTGCTCGCGCCGCCAACGGCGGATGTCAGCAGATGTCGTGACCCACAGCCGCCGGCTCACGAAGCCTTGGCTTCGAAGGCGGGCGGGAAATCACCCAGCGATTTCGCCTTGAGGATCTGGCCCTCGATATCCTGCTTCACGATCGCTTCAAGATCGGCGAAGCTGTCGATGACATAATAGATCGGCTGGACGATATCGATCCTGTAGGGAGTCCGGAGGACGCTTAACAGGTCGAACGGCCGAAATTCGCATGCCTTGCCTTCCATCGCCGCTTTCGTTTCACTTGGCGATGAGACGATGCCCGCGCCGAAGCAACGGCGGCCTTGCGGCGTGTTGATCAGGCCGAATTCGACGGTGAACCAGAAGATGCGGAACAGATGCCAGGAATAGCCTTTGCCGAGGCGCACAGCGGTTTCGCCGAAATGCCGCACGAAATTGGCATAGCTCTGGTTGGTCAGCAGCGGGCAGTGACCGAAAACCTCGTGGAACAGGTCCGGCTCCTCGATATAGTCGATATGCTCGCGGCGGCGCAGGAAGGTTGCGAGCGGGAATTTGCCCTGCGACAGAAGTTCGTAGAAGCGCGAGGGAGGAATGAGCGCCGGTACACCCTCGACGCCGAAGCCGGTGGTCTCGTTCAAGCGCCGGTTGACATCGAGAAGTTGAGGCACCTTGTCCGGCTTGAGCCCCAGGGTTTTGACGCCGTCCAGATATTCGCGGCAAGCCATATTGGCCAGCAGCTTCATCTGACGCTCGTAGAGTTCGCCCCAGATCGCATCTTCTTCGGCGGTGTAATCGTATAAACCATCCGGGCCGGGCAGTTTGGCGGTGTAGGTGCTTTCCATGGTCATATTCTAATCCTCCCAGGCACTGCGGTATTCTTGCAATTATGCTCCGGCCTTTGAGGATTTTCTTTTCTTTTATGCTGGCTATTGCCATATTGTTGGGAAATACTCTCGAATATGGCGCTGAAAATGAAAGAAAATGGGAGTTTTCACCGCAAGCTTCTGCAGCTCATCCAGGCCGATGGCAGTCTTTCGCTGGCAGAGCTGGCGGAAAAGGCCGGCATGTCGCAAAGTTCGGCCTGGCGGAAGGTCCAGGAGCTGGAATCCGACGGTGTCATCCGCAAACGCGTGACATTGCTGGATCCGGGCAAACTGGATCTGAAACTCTGCGTGATCGCGCATGTGACGCTGGAGGATCACCATGAAGAGGCGGTTGCGTCTTTCGCTTCGGTGGTCCTGGAACGGCCGGAGATCATGGAGTGCTACGCACTATCCGGCGCCTTCGACTATATGCTGAAGATCCGGGCAAAGGATGTGGAAAGCTATGAGGCCTTCATGACCCGATACCTCATGCGCAATCCGCATGTACGCACGGTCGTATCGAGTTTTGTGCTGCGCGAGCTGAAATTCTCGACCGAGCTGCCGATCTAACAGCGTGTGCGCAGGCAGTTCAACGCGAACTATCGCCATGCCATGTATGCGGCATAAGCACCGGAAATCCTTCAAATGTCTTGAGTGTGTCGAGGACGATCGACGTCTTCACGTGCTGCACCGACTCGTGAGGTAACAGAACGTCGTTGACGAATCTTGAGAGGTCGTTGAGCCCGCGGGTCGCTACCTTGAGGTGATAATCCATTTCACCCGTCAGCGCATAGGCTTCAAGAACTTCCGGCAGTCCGTTGATCAGTTGGGAAAATCGGCGGGCATTGTCCCTGTTGTGGGTTGCGAGCGTTACGGAAATGACCACCAGCATATCCAAGCCCAGCTTCTGCCTGTCCAAATTCGCCTGGTAGCTGCGAATATATCCTTCGGATTCCAATCTCGTCCGCCGGCGCGAGCATTGTGAGGGTGAAAGCGCGATCCGCTCACCCAGCTCGTTATTCGTCAGCCTGCCGTCTTTCTGAAGCTCTTGCAGCAGACGCAAATCCAATTTGTCGAGCTGTTCATCCATTGCAGAAAATCTCGAATATGCTCACGATCCATGCATAATATCTTCTCCAAGCATGAAGAATGCAAGAACTTTGCGCGCGTTTTGGGCCACACTTTGCATAGTCAAATTCATCTTCTCTCAAGGAGAAAGAAAATGGGTCCTTTCCCCCACGATGCGCCGCCTTCGGAAATAACCGCCGACAATCCGGCCGGCACTGACGGCTTCGAATTCGTTGAATTCGCTCATCCTGAGCCCGAAAAGCTGCGCGAGCTCTTCACGCGCATGGGCTACGTTCCGGTCGCCAAGCACAAGACGAAAGACATCACCGTCTGGCGGCAGGGCGATATCAATTACGTCCTGAACGCCGAGCCGGGCAGCCATGCCGCTCGTTTCGTCGCAAAGCATGGTCCCTGCGCCCCATCAATGGCCTGGCGCGTCGTTGATGCCAAGCATGCGTTTGATCATGCGGTGTCAAAAGGCGCCGTTCCCTATGAAGGGGATGACAAGGCACTCGATGTTCCGGCAATCGTCGGCATCGGCGGTTCACTGCTTTATTTTGTCGAGACCTACCGCGCGAAGGGGTCGGCCTATGACGCCGAGTTCGATTGGCTTGGCGAGCGTGATCCGAATCCGGAAGGGGTTGGTTTCTATTATCTCGACCACCTGACTCACAACGTTTTCCGCGGCAACATGGACAAGTGGTGGGATTTCTATCGCGAACTATTCAATTTCAAGCAAATCCACTTCTTCGATATTGATGGACGCATCACCGGCCTGGTGAGCCGCGCCATCACCTCGCCCTGCGGCAAGATCCGCATTCCGCTCAATGAATCGAAGGACGACACGAGTCAGATCGAGGAGTTTCTGAAGAAATATAAGGGCGAGGGCATCCAGCACATCGCGGTCGGAACGGAAGACATCTACAGCGGCACCGACAAGCTTGCCGCCAACGGCCTCCGTTTTATGCCGGGTCCACCGGAGACCTATTACGACATGTCCTATGCCCGCGTGAACGGCCACGACGAACCCATCGAACGTATGAAGAAACATGGTATCCTCATCGACGGCGAAGGTGTGGTGAATGGCGGCATGACGAAAGTCCTGCTGCAGATATTCTCCAAAACCGTCATTGGCCCGATCTTCTTCGAGTTCATTCAGCGTAAGGGCGATGAAGGCTTCGGGGAGGGCAACTTCCGTGCTCTTTTCGAGTCGATCGAGGCGGATCAGATCAAGCGCGGCGTCATCGGCACTGCGGCGGAGTGATCTCCACGCGACCCTACGCATGTGGGGTCGCGAAGTTTCCGGGAGGAATTGAGCGATGGAACAGGCAGTAACCCGAACTTCCGACGGTAAGGCTTCGGCGGCGAGCAAGCCGGAATACATGTCGGGATTCGGCAACGACTTCGAAAGCGAGTCGCTTCCCGGCGCTTTGCCACAAGGCCAGAACAGTCCGCAGAAATGCAATTACGGCCTCTATGCGGAGCAGCTTTCCGGCTCCCCGTTCACCGCTCCCCGCGGAACGAACGAAAGGTCTTGGCTCTATCGTATTCGCCCAAGCGTGCGTCACACCCGCCGCTTTTTGAACGCCTCCTATCCGCTCTGGAAATCGGCACCCTGCCTTGATGAACATTCGCTTCCTCTCGGGCAGCTTCGCTGGGATCCAGTCCCCGCGCCGACGGAAAGGCTGACCTTACTGGACGGTATTCGCACGATCACGACCGCCGGCGATGTCATGACCCAAGCGGGCATGGCAGCCCACGCCTATGTCTTCAACGAGGACATGGTGGATGATTATTTCTTCAATGCTGATGGCGAATTGCTGATCGTTCCCCAGGTCGGCGCTGTCAGGGTGTTCACCGAAATGGGCATCATGGACATCGAGCCCTTGGAAATCTGCGTCCTCCCTCGCGGCATGATGGTCAAGGTGCAGCGCATTGGCGACGAAAAGGTCTGGCGCGGATATATATGTGAGAATTACGGCGCGAAATTCACGCTGCCGGATCGCGGGCCTATCGGCGCGAACTGCCTGGCAAATCCGCGAGACTTCAAGACCCCCGTTGCCGCCTTCGAGGACAAGGAAACGCTCTGCCGCGTGCATGTCAAATGGTGCGGAAAGTTCTACGTCACCGAAATCGGGCACTCGCCGCTGGATGTGGTCGCCTGGCACGGCAACTACATTCCCTATAAATACGACCTGCGGACATTTGCCCCGGTCGGCGCGATTCTGTTCGACCATCCCGATCCGTCGATCTTCACCGTGTTGACCGCTCCGACCGAAAGCGCCGGCACCGCGAATGTCGATTTCGTGATCTTTCCGCCGCGCTGGTTGGTGGCGGAACACACTTTCCGCCCGCCCTGGTATCATCGCAACATCATGAGCGAGTTCATGGGCCTGATTCATGGCCAGTATGACGCAAAGGAGCAGGGTTTCGTGCCGGGCGGCATGAGCCTGCACAATATGATGCTCCCGCACGGGCCGGATGCCTCGGGCTTCGAAAAGGCATCCAATTCCGAGCTCAAGCCCGTGAAGCTGGAGCAGACCATGGCTTTCATGTTCGAGACCAGGTTTCCGCAGCAGGTGACGAAATACGCGGCTGAGATTGAAACGCGGCAGGATAATTATCTGGAGTGCTGGGACGGCCTGGAACGCAAGTTCGATGGAACGCCGGGCATCAAGTGACATCCGGCCAAGCATCCTCCGACACTGGGATTGGGACATGAAGCTTGCGACACTGAAAGACTCCACAAGGGACGGCCGGCTCGTCGTCGTCTCCCGCGATCTGACCCGCTGCTCCGAGGTCGGTCACATCGCCCGAACGCTGCAGGCAGCCCTCGATGACTGGGAGCATGTGGCTCCGAGGCTTGCCCTGATCGCGGAGGGTATCGAGACCGGAGCCCAGCCGACGATCCGGTTTCACGAACATGAAGCTGCCTCGCCTTTGCCGCGGGCCTATCAATGGGCTGATGGCTCGGCCTATGTCAACCATGTCGAACTGGTACGCAAGGCGCGCAACGCCGAGATGCCGGCCAGCTTCTGGATCGATCCGTTGATGTATCAGGGGGGATCGGACGGCTTCCTCGCGCCCCGTGATCCAATCGTGATGGCTGACGAGGCTTATGGGATCGACATGGAAGGCGAGGTTGCCGTCATTGTTGGCGATGTTGCCATGGGTTCGACTCCGGAGGCCGCCCGCAGCGCCATCCGGCTGGTGATGCTCGTCAACGACGTGTCGCTGCGCGGCCTCATACCCGAAGAGTTGGCAAAGGGCTTCGGCTTCTTCCAATCCAAGCCCGCATCGGCATTTTCTCCGGTCGCGGTGACGCCGGACGAACTTGGAGAAGCCTGGGATGGCGGCAAGGTGCATCTGCCGCTGCTTGTGACCTTGAACGGCAAGGCATTCGGCAAGGCAAACGCCGGTATCGACATGACGTTTGATTTTGGCCAGCTTATCGCCCACGCCGCCAAGACCCGCAATCTCGTGGCCGGAACGATCGTCGGCTCAGGAACGGTTTCCAACAAACTTGACGGCGGGCCGGGGAAGCCGGTGGAAGATGGGGGTGACGGCTATTCCTGCATCGCCGAGATACGGATGATCGAGACCATCGAAACCGGATCGCCGAAGACCCCCTTTATGCGCTTCGGCGATCAAGTCCGCATCGAGATGAAGGATCGGGCCGGGCATTCAATCTTCGGCGCGATCGAGCAGACGGTCGAGAGATATGAAGGGTCGAAGTCGCGATGAACGATGTCGTTCTCTACGATTATTGGAGATCATCAGCGAGCTACCGTGTCCGCATCGCGCTCAACATGCTTGAGATCGGCTATAGAGCCGTATCGATCAACCTGCTGGAAGGAGAGCAGAGAAGCCCAGACTATTTGGCGCTCAACCCGCAGGGGTTCGTGCCGACGCTGGTGATCGATGGAAGGACGCTGACGCAGTCGCTCGCAATTATCGAATATCTGGCCGAGCTTCGGCCGGAGTGTGGATTGCTGCCGTCTGACATTGCGGACCGGCAACACGTGCGGGCACTTGCTTACGCGGTCGCCATGGACATCCATCCCATATGCAATACGCATGTCGTGGCCCACGTCATGAACATAACGGGCAAAGCCGATGCCCGGGACGAATGGATGAAGCACTTCATCGGGGATGGACTTCGCAAAGTTGAAGCGATGCTCAGTGAATTCAATGGGGAATTCAGCTTTGGAGATCGGCCGACGATGGCGGATCTCTGTGTTGTTCCCCAGGTCTACAACGCCCGCCGCTGGGGAGTGGACCTGAGCGATTTCAAGCGCATTGTCGATATCGATGGCAAATGCGTCAAACTGCCCGCCTTTCAGGCGGCGCATCCCGACCGCGCGAAACCATAGCGGCAGACCGGGTTTTACAAGCCGTTGCGGCCTTTTACCCGCTTCAGAATGACCAAAGGCTGGTCCGGCATCGACGAACGCCTCGATCCATTTGGTTTTACGACGGAAAATCATCCGGACGGCATCTGATGGAGAGATCGACGAAAGCCGACCTACTTCAGGTTCAGGCAAGCCCCTTTTCGTACTCAGCTTTACAGGATGGCGGACTCACATGGCCGATGCTCGTTCAGAGCTTGGGCAGACAGGCCGCCTGTCGGTTGTTGAGGCGTTGGACCTCACGTTTAGGATTTGCGGGCATGACTTCGATCAGTTCTTCCCTAAGTGTCAGTCAGATCAGACTTCTGTCGACAGCGACGGTCGCCGCTTGGTCTACCGACGATGTGGCGTCGCTTTCCACAGCTCAGATCGCAGCGCTTTCTTCGGCTCAGCTCGCAGCTCTGGACACGGAGGATGTCAAAGTCCTCGATACCGAGCAGTTGGGCGCCATTTCGCAAGGCGCCATCATTGGTTTGACGCTGGATCAGTTGAGCATTCTCGATAAGCTTGCCATCGAAAGTCTGAGTTCGGGTCAGGTTTCCGCGCTCACGACAACACAGCTTCATGCTCTGACGACAGATCAGGCGGAGGCGCTGACCACGTCTCAGGTCGGCGCCCTCAAAGCATCGCAACTCGCGGCTCTGACTGCGGATGATATTGCGACGTTCTCGACCGCCGATATCGCGTCGATTGCCAGCAAGGCCATGTCGGGCCTGAGCACCGATGCTATCGCGGCGCTCTCCACCGAGCAGGTCGCCGCATTGACGACGGGCCAGGTCAGTGCTCTCAAAACGACGCAGCTCCAGGCGCTGGACACCGAGCAGTTGGAGACCCTGTCGACCGATCAGATTGCTGCCTTGAATACCAGCGCAATCGCAGGCCTGACGACCGATCAGATCGCCGTCTTGAGTACCGATCAGGTCGAGGCCTTGACCTCGGCGCAGGTGAAGTCGCTGAGCTCGGCGCAACTCGCGGCCCTCGGTTCGGATGATATTGCGACGTTCTCGACCGCCGATATGGCGGCGATCACGAATAAGGGCATCTTGGGCTTGAGTACCAAGATTCTGGCGGGGCTCAGCACCGGCCAGATCGCCGCTCTGGGCACCAGTGCGGTTGCAAGCCTGACGACCGATCAGGTCATGGCTTTAAGTGCCGATCAAGCCGAAGCCCTGTCGCCGGCGCAGGTCAAGGTGTTGAGTTCGACGCAGCTTGAGGCCCTTGGCACGGATGACATAGCCACATTCTCGACCGCCGATATCGCGGCCATTACGAACAGGGCCGTGCATGGCTTGAACGAGGATATGATTGCAGCCCTCACCACGGATCAGATCGCTGCCTTCAGCACGAGCGCGATTGCAAGCCTGACGACCAATCAGATCGTGGCTTTGAGTGCCGATCAGGTCGATGCTCTGTCGTCGGCACAGATCAAGGTGTTGAGTTCAATGCAGCTCTCGGTTCTGAGTTCGGAGGATATGGCGACGTTCTCGGCCGCCGATATCGCTGCGATCACGAATAAGGCCATCCCGGGCCTGGGCGCGGATATTATCGCGGGGCTCTCCACCGATCAGATCGCCGCATTGACGACGGCTCAGGTCGCCAGCCTCACGACGACGCAAGTCGCGGCCATGAACACGGATCAGGTCGAAACCTTGTCGTCGGCACAAGTGGCAGCGCTGACTTCGGCGCAACTTTCTGCCTTCGGCACGGAGGACATAGCGGTGTTCTCGACTGCCGATATGGCGGCGATCACGAGCAAAGCCGTGCCGGGATTGAGCACGGACATTATCGCCGCACTCTCCGCCGATCAGATTGCCGTGTTGACGACAGCCCAGATACACGCCCTGAAAACAACGCAGCTCCAGGCCTTGGACACCGATCAGTTGGATGGGCTGTCGACCACCCAGATTGCCGCTCTGAGCACCGGTGCGGTCGCAAGCCTGACGACCGATCAGATTGCGAGCATGAGCACCGATCAGGTCGAGGCCCTGACGACGGCACAGGTGAAGGCCCTCTCCTCGGCACAGTTTGGCGCGCTCAGCGCGGATGACATAGCGACATTCTCGACTGCCGATATGGCGGCGATTACGAGCAAAGGCATCTCGGGCCTAGGTACGGGCATTATCGGAGCCCTTTCCACCCACCAGATCGCCGCTTTGAGCACCGTCGCGATCCTAGGCCTGACGACGGATCAGGTCGCAGCTTTGAGCACCGATCAGGTCAAGGCCCTATCCTCGGTACAGGTGAAGGCGCTGAGTTCGACGCAGCTTGCTGCCCTGAGCACAGAGGACATAGCGGCGTTCTCGACCACGGACATCGCGGCGATCACCACCAAAGCCATACCGGGCCTGAGCACGGATGTTGTCGCAGAGCTTTCCACGAAGCAGATCTCTGTTTTGTCGACGCTGCAGATCGCTGCCCTCAAGACAGCGCAACTCGCTGCCATGAGCACGAGCCAGGTCGAAGCCCTGTCGTCGACACAGGTGAAAGCACTGAGCTCGACGCAACTTGCTGCCCTGAGCGCGGAGGACATAGCGACGTTTTCGACCGCCGATATCACGGCGATCGCGGGCAAAGCCATGCCGGGCCTGAGCACGGAGATTGTAGCAGCGTTTACCACAGGTCAGATCGCCGCATTGACGACGGCCCAGGTCGCTGCCCTCACGGCGGTACAGCTACAGGTCTTGAGCACCGATCAGGTCGAAGCCCTGTCGCCGACACAGGTGAAGTCGCTGAGTTCGACGCAACTTGCAGCTCTGAGCGGGGATGACATTGCGACATTCTCGACCGCCGATATCGCGGCGATCACCACCAAAGCCCTGCCGGGCATGAGCGCGGACACTATCGCGGCGCTTAGCACCGACCAGATCGCGGCGCTGACGACGCTGCAGATCACAGTCCTCAAAACCGCGCAACTCGCAGCCTTGAGCACCGATCAGGTCGAAGCCCTGTCGTCGGTCCAGGTGAAATCGCTGACTTCGACGCAACTTGGAGCCTTGAGCGCGGAGGACATAGCAACGTTTTCCACCGCGGATATCGCGGCGATTACGAGCAAGGGCATCTCGGGTCTGAGCACGGACACCGTCGCGGCGCTTACCGCCGATCAGATCGCAGTCTTGACGACTGCCCAGATTAGCGGCCTCAAAACGGTACAGCTTCAGGCTTTGGACGCCGATCAGATCGAAGCCCTGTCGACCGCCCAGATTGCCGCCCTGAGCACCAATGCAGTTGCAAGCCTGACGGACGATCAGGTCGCGGCTTTGAGCACCGATCAGATCGCGGCCCTGTCCACGACACAGGTGCAGGCGCTGGGTTCGGTACAGCTTGCCGCTTTGAGCGTGGATGACATCGCGGCCTTCTCCACCGCGGATATCGCGGTGATCACCAACAAGGCCATGCCGGGCCTGAGCGCGGATGTTGTCGCAGCTCTCACCACCACACAGATCGCTGCCCTGAGCACCAGCGCGGTTGCAAGCTTGACGGCCGACCAGATCGAAGCTTTGAGCACCGATCAGGTCGAAGCCCTGTCCACGGCACAGGTGAAGGCGCTGAGTTCAACGCAACTTGGGGCTCTGAGCACCGATGACATCGCGACCTTCTCGACCGCCGATATCGCGGCGATCGCGAGCAAAGGCATGTCGGGCTTGAGTGCGGATGTTATTGCAGCTCTCACCACAGTTCAGCTCGCTTCGCTGAGCACCAGCGCGATCACAAGCCTGACGACCGATCAGATCGATGCCTTGAGTACCGTGCAGGTCGGTCTCCTGTCCGCCGCACAGGTCAAGGCGTTGAGCGCAGCGCAAGTCGCCGCCTTGGGCGACGATGTTGCGGTCTTGTCTACCGACAAGATTGCCGTGTTGAGTACGTCGGGCGTCTCGGGCCTGACCGCCGATCAGATTGCGACCCTCAGCTCCAGTCAGATCGACGCCTTGACCAGTACTCAGATCGGTGCACTCAGCTCGACGCAGATCGCGGCTCTCAGCACGGGCGACATAGCATCGCTTTCAACGACCCAAATCGCGGCTCTGAGCACCGGTGGCGTCGCAGGACTTTCGACCAGCCAGATCGCTGCGCTCAGCACCAGCCAGATTTCGCTCCTATCGACCAAGCAGATAGCGGCGCTGAGTTCCACGCAAGTTGCTGCCTTGAGCACAGGCGACATAGCGGCTCTTTCAACGGCCCAAATCGCCTCCCTGAGCACCGGTGGCGTTGCAGGGTTGAGCTCCAAGCAGCTAGCGGTCCTCAGTACCAGTCAGGCGGAAGCCTTGACCAGCGCCCAGGTCGGCACTCTCAATTCATCACAGATTACCGTGCTTAGTGCGGATGACATAGCAACCTTCTCGACCAAGGACATCGCGGCGATCAGTTCGAGCGCGATCCCGGGGTTGTCGACAGCGACGATCGCTTCCCTGACGACGGCCCAGATCGCGGCCCTGAGTACGCTGGGCATCAGCGCTCTGAGCAGCGCGCAGATCGCGGCCTTGAGCACGGCTCAGGTGGAGGCTTTGACGAGTACTCAGGTCGGCGCACTGAGCTCGAGGCAGATCGCCGTCCTCGGCACGGACGACATAGCAACCTTTTCGACCAAGGACATTGCAGCGATCAGTTCGAATGCCATCGCCGGCTTGTCGACGGACACGCTCGCCTCCCTGACGACCGCCCAGGTCGCAGCATTGAGTACGTTAGACATCAATACGCTAAGCACCAAGCAGATCGCGGCCCTGAGCACTGCTCAGATGGAGGCTTTGACCAGTGCGCAGATCAGCGCCCTCAGTTCCGCGCAGCTTACGGTGCTGGGAGCTGACGACATCGCAACGTTCTCGACCAAGGAGATTGCGGCGATCGGTTCGGCCGCCATCCCCGGATTGTCGACGGATGCGATCGCCGCCTTGACGACGGCTCAGATCGCAGCCCTGAGTACGGTAGGCATTAGCGGATTGAGCACCAAGCAGATCGCCGCCTTCAGCAGCGATCAGGTCGACGCTTTGACCAATTCTCAGGTCGGTGCGCTCGGTTCGCGACAGATTGCGGCCCTGAGCACCGGCGAGATCGCCTCGCTTTCGGCGAGTCAGATAGCCTCTTTGAGCACGGCGGGTATGGCGGGTCTGACCACCGATCAGATCGCAGCGCTCAGCACCGATCAGGTCGAGGCCCTGACCAGTACGCAGATCGGTGCGCTCAGCTCGAAGCAGATTGCCGCCCTCAGTGCGGAGGATCTGGATACCTTTACCGCCGCGGAGATGGCCGCGATCGGCTCGATCTCGGTCTCCGGCTTGTCGACGGCAACGATCGCCTCGCTGACGCCGACCCAGGTCGCGGCCTTGGGCACGGCGGGCATATCGGGTCTGACCACGGATCAGATCGTCGTCCTCAGCACGGATCAGGTGGATGCCCTGACCACGGCGCAGGTCGGTGCTCTCACATCGAAACAGATTGCGGCCATGAGTACGGCCGACATCGCTTCGCTTTCGGTAGAGCAGGTCGCGGCACTTGGCACGGCAGGCATCGAGGGTCTGAGCACCGATCAGATCGCGGTGCTCAGCACCGATCAGGTCGAGGCACTGACCAGTACGCAGATCGGCGCGCTCAGCTCGAAACAGATTGCCGTCCTCGGTACGGACGATCTGGATACCTTCACGACCGCCGAGATGGCCGCCATTGGTTCGAGTGCAGTCTCGGGCTTGTCGACGGCAACGATCGCCTCGCTGACGCCGACCCAGGTCGCAGCGCTGGGCACGGTGGGCATATCGGGGCTGACCACCGACCAGATCGCTGTCCTCAGCACGGATCAGGTTGATGGCCTGACGACTGCGCAGGTCCATGCTCTCTCCTCGAAACAGATTGCGGCGATGAGCACTATCGACATCGCTTCGCTTTCGCTGGATCAGGTTGCTGCACTTGGCACGGTAGGCATCGCCGGCCTAAGCACCGCTCAGATCGTGGCACTGAACACGTATCAGGTCGAGGCACTGACCAGTACGCAGATTGGTGCGCTCAGCTCGAAACAGATTGCCGCCCTCAGTGCGGAGGATCTGGATACCTTCACCGCCGCGGAGATGGCGGCGATCGGTTCCAGCGCGGCCTCGGGCTTGTCGACGGCAACGATTGCGTCGCTGACGCCGACCCAGATCGCAGCCTTGGGCACGGCGACTATATCGGGCCTGACCAGTGACCAGATCGCAGTGCTCAGCACCAGTCAGGTGGATGCCCTGACGACGGCTCAGGTTGGTGCGCTGACGTCGAAGCAGATTGCGGCAATGAGCACTGGCGACATCGCTTCCCTTTCCGTGGAGCAGGTCGCGGCACTCGGCACGGCAGGCATCGCAGGGCTGACCACAGATCAGATCGCCGTGCTCAGCACCGATCAGGTCGAGGCACTGACTAGTGTGCAGATCAGCGCGCTTAGCTCGAAACAGATGGCTGCTCTTACCACGGCCGATTTGGATACCTTCACGACCGCAGAGATAGGCGCGATCAGTTCGAGTGCGATCTCGGGCTTGTCAACGGCAACGGTCGCCTCGCTGACGGCAACCCAGGTCGAGGCTCTGGGTACGGCGGCGATATCGGGGCTGACCACCAACCAGATCGCCGTCCTCAGCACGGATCAGGTAGACGCTTTGACGACGGCACAGGTCGGCGCTCTGACCTCCAAGCAGATTGCGGCGATGAGTACGGCCGATATCGCCTCGCTTTCGGTCGAGCAGGTCGCGGCGCTTGGTACGGCAGGTATCGCGGGCCTCGGCAGTGCGCAGGCCGGCGCTTTGACCATTGAGCAGGTCGAAACATTCTCGACCAATCAGATAGCTGCGTTGAGTTCGGACGCGCTCAAGGGCCTGACTGCGGAAATGCTGGACACCTTCTCGCCGGAAGAACTTGCCGCGATTAGCTCAGGCTCGATAAAGGGGCTGTCCACGGACTTCATCGCAACGCTTTCTACCGATGAGATTGCAGCCTTGAGCACTGGAGGCATCTCCGGACTGACGAGCGATCAGGTCAACGTTCTGAGCGAGGAGCAGATCGAAGCGCTCTCCACCAGCCAGATAGCCGCTATGAGTTCCGCCGGGCTTGCCGGGTTGACTACTGCGGATCTGGAAACGTTCTCGACTGACGAACTTGCGGCGATTAGCTCGACGGCAATCAGGGGATTGTCCACGACGGCTTTCGCGTCCCTATCCTCCGACGAGATCGCAGGTTTGACGACAAGCCAGGTTGCTTCGCTGAGCTACGTCCAGGTGGCGGCGATGAGTACTGCGCAAGTTGGAGCGTTGTCGGCATCGCAGGTCAGCTCCTTCAACGTGGTTCAGGCCGCCGCGCTGAGCGCGGATGATCTATCGGCGTTTTCCGCCGAGCAGATCGTCTCCCTGAATACGAGCGCAATCTCCGGATTGAGCACCACTGCGCTCGCCGCCCTGTCGACCTCCCAGGCTGAGGCCTTTACTCCGGCTCAGATCGCCGCCATGACATCGGCGCAGGTTGACGCGTTGGCGACGTCCGATGCCGCGGCAGACGCTTTGTCTTACCTGACAGTCTGACGTCGGCGGTGAGGTGGATTGATCGTTGCTTTCCGGGCACGATGAGGCATTGAGCCTGCCGAGGCAGGCTCAAGCATTATGGAGTTCCGTTCCCTGGATAGCGGAAAGCTTCCAGTCCGAACCGGGCTTGCGCACGAAGGTCCAGATCTCGGTGGTCTCGGACGCATTGCGATCGTCGCCGTCGACAACCCGGCCCGTCGCACGGTCGAGTAGCGCATCGATGCTCGAATAACGCATGGCGAGGGTGGCATAGTCGGTATTGCCCTCGCGCCAGGCTTCCGAGATATCGCCCTGCAGCAGATGAACGTTGGTGACGCTGTTGCGAACGCCCTTGGTCGCGTTTTCTCCAAGCTCCTCGGCAAGATAGGACATTGCCTCCGGCGTGGTAAGACGGCGCAGGCTGTTGTAATCCTCAGCGCCATAAGCCGACTGGACTTCCGTCAGAAGCTGTTCGAAACGGTCGAGGTCGGCCTGCGACAGCCCGATCTCGTCATTCGCCTTTCTTTGCTGCGTGGGGCTGGCAGCTCCGCCGCCGATCGTCGGAATGGCGAAGGAGGAGGGCCGCGACGCGTTCATATGATAAGGCGTGTTCGATCCCGATGCGGAATAGGAGGTTTGCTGCCGGTTTGCGAAAAACCGCATGGCGAGGCTGATGGCCGCAATGATCAGGCCAATCTGCAGCAGCAGGCCAAGGAAGCCAAAGCCGCCGCCGAAGCCGTGTCCGAGCAGCATGCCGAGAAGGCCGCCCGCGATCAATCCGCCGAGCATCGACCGGCCGAAACCGTTGAACAAGCTGGGACGCGGCTGCGCATTGATCGGCGATTGCGTTGCGGTCTGCGGCCGCGGCGTCATGGTCCGGTCGATGGGAGCTGCCTGCGTCGGAGCGGTGCGCGTTATCGCCGGAGAGTCAAAGGTTCTGGTTCCACGGCTGCCAAATCCACCGAAGCCGCCGGCCCGCCGTGCATCGGCATCGCCGAAGCTTGCAAGGGTGGTGGCAACGGCGAGAGCGACGATGACTGCTAGCTGCGTGAAACGCGGAACTGCACCAAGCATTGTTTCTCCTGTCCTTAGGCAGAAAGACGATTTGCAGCTATATATAGGAACGCTGCTTGCGATTAACAGTTGGCGGAAAAGCCCGCTCCTGGAAGATGTAAGGTCATTGTTCTCCGTCAGCCGCGCTGCCAACGGGAAGAAGCGGAATGGAGCACCGAGGAAATCAGAGCCTTCCGGCGTAGATCGCCTATCGCGGCATCCGCCAATTCCTTGCAGAGAGGCTCATCGGCGCCATAGCCGGAAACGGATTGCTTTTCGGGGGCGGTGCGAACGGGCAGGTTGCCCAAAAGCCACCGAAGCATCGGCATGCGAATCAGAAGTTCAGCCAGGAAACCCTTGGAGGATGCGTTCGAATCATGATCTTCCGGATACATTTCCAAAGCCTCCCAAAGCCCCGTGACTCCGCCTGTCCTAGTGATACCGATGCGCAAGCTCGACATCGAAATGCGGGGGCGCATCGGAGGTGATCGGCACGAAACGGCCTTTCACCCGGAAGACCTTTTCGATCAGCCCAGTGTCGGCCAGTACCTTTGGATCGCCGTCAAAGACCAGATTGCCCCTATCGAGCAATGAGATCTGATCGCAAACGGACATTGCCTGGTTGAGGTCGTGGATCGCCATGATGATGGTGACGCCTTTTTCCCGGCTGAGCCGATAGACAAGATCGAGGACTTCCACCTGGTAGCCGATGTCGAGAAATGACGTCGGCTCATCGAGAAGCAGGATTCGTGCTTCCTGTGCAATCGCCGCCGAGATCCAGGCCCGCTGGCGCTCGCCGCCGGACAATTCCCGCAGGCTCCTGTCGGCGAAACTATGAAGGCCGGTGCTTTCCAGGGCCCAGCGAATGGCATCTTCGTCCCGCGGGCCGTAGTTCCGGAACAGGCCGACATGTGCGAAGCGACCTTGCCTCACCAGTTGCGCCACGGTCATCTCGTCAGGTGCGGCCGGCTGCTGCGGCAGAAATGCAAGGTGCCTTGCCAACTGCCGGCGCGACATGGAGGTGATCGGTCTGCCGTCGATCTCGGTGTTGCCTCCCGCCGGTTTGATCAGACCGGAAAGGGCTTGGAGGGCCGTGCTCTTTCCGGAGCCGTTGGGTCCGATCAGCGCACGGATCTCGCCTGGCCTGAAGGAGAGATTGAGAGCCTTCAGTGCTCTTCGAGCACCATAGGCGACGGACAGGCGGGAGCAGGACAGCAGCATGGCATCCTCATGGGGTTTTGCGCAGAAGCGCGATGAGCACGGGAACGCCGCAGATCGCCGTGACGATACCGATCGGGATTTCGTCGGCCTGCCCGATGAGCCGGCCGACAAGATCTCCGAGGGTTACGGTCACGGCGCCGAGGGCGATCGTCAGAGGCAGAACGAGGGCGGTGCGCTTGCCGGCCAGAAAGCGGGCAAGGTGAGGGACGATAAGCCCGATGAAGACGATGGGTCCGACCGTGCCAACCGCGCTTGCCGCAAGCGCGCAGGACAAAAGCAGCGCAAGCGAAAATTGCCGCCGGTAGGAAAGCCCGAAGGACCGGGCCGTGGAAACATCGAAGCGCAGCAGTTCCAGCGGCCTTCGGATCATGGGCAAGACAGCGAGACCGGCAATCGTATACGGAAACAGGAAGGCGGCATGTTCCCAACTGCGCGCATAGAGACTGCCGGAAAGCCATTCCAGTAGCACTTCAATCCGCGCAGAGCCCCAGCCTGCGATCAATCCGATGGCTAGCGCCTGTAGCACGGCTCCCACCGCAATGCCGCAAAGCGTGATGCGAAGCGGTCCAAGGTCGAGACGAAAGGCCAGCATATAGATGATGCCGCCTGCCAGAAGACCGCCCACCGTGCCGACGGCCGGCAGCCACTCAAGGGGAAGTTCGGCGACGGTCGTCGATCCGGTATAGTGAATATAGACTGTGAACAGCAGGAAGACGGTGACTGCGAGCGTTGCCCCCTGCGAGACACCCATGATCGAAGGATCGGCCAGCGGGTTGCGGGTAACGCTTTGAAGAATAAGGCCGGCAACAGCGAGATGAATGCCAGCCAGTATACCCGTCACAATTCGGGGCAGGCGGATATCCATGATGACCGATTGCGCCTGCTGCGAACCGTGTCCCGTGAACACAGCGATGACATCCGATGGGGGAATATCGGCCACGCCCACAAACACCGCCAGCATGAACGAGAGGAGCGCGATGAAGATAAAGGCGAGCAGGAATCCGGTGCTGCCGGTGTTTCGGAGCGACAGAGAAGTGGCCATGCTCACGCTTCTCCCTTGAAGGAGAAGTTGCGGCTTTGCACGAGGTAGATGAACAACGGCCCTCCTATCAGCGCCGTGACGATGCCAACCGGAAGTTCTTGGGGAGCGGCAACGCTTCGCGCAATGACGTCGGCGACAACCACCATCAGGCCGCCGATGGCCGCGGTGAGCGCAATCGTCCATCCTGGACTTTTCGGCCCCAAAAGCCGGGCGATATGCGGCGCTGCCAACCCGACGAAGGCGACAGGACCTGCCACGGGCGTCACGCCCGCCACCGGCAAAACTGCGAGAAGAAGCAGCAATGGCTTCCAAAACGAGAGCTGCAATCCCATCCCGGCCGCCGCCTGCTCGCTAAGGGCGAGAAGTCCGATCACGCGCTGGCATGCCAATGCGCCGGCGGTGCCAAGAAAAACCCAAGGTGTCATGTATGCGAGCTGCGTCCACGAACGTCCCTGAAAGCCGCCGGCCAGCCAGAAAAGCAATGACGGCACCTGCGGTCCGCTCAACAACAGGATGTAGGTCGTGACTGCGCTGAGGAACAAAGAAATGCTGACGCCGCCAAGGGCCAGATGCAAGGGGCGTCCTCTGCCTCCGCGTGAGACCCAGAAGGTCAACAGCGCAGCCGCCAAACCGCCCGCCAGCCCGACCAACGGATAATATGCGGACGAAAGCCACGGCATGAAAACGAAACAGAAAACGATCGGTGTCACCGCTCCGGATATCACGCCGGTCAGGCCCGGCCCGGCGAGCGGATTGCGGGTCAGTGTCTGCAGCAGATAACCGGAGACGCTGAGACCGGCGCCTCCGATGTAAGCCGCGAGGCTGCGCGGCAGCCGCAATGTCCATACGACAATGGAATCGATCTTCCCGTCGGGCTCGAACAGAACCGTCCAAAGAGCTCGCGGCTGAAGCGGCTTTGCGCCGATCAGAAGCCCGCCGACAATCACGATCGCGGCAACGGCCACGATCGTGATTGTCATCACCAGCGATCGAAGATCATTGCGTGGCGGCTGAGCAGCCGCGATCCTCATCAATTTTGCAGCTCGGTCGGGATCAGCTTCGCCGCCTCCGCCTTGACGTCGACGGCAGGGAAGGTGTCGGGGTAGAGGTAGTGGGCGGCCTCACGCAGCACCAGCTCACGGCCGATCGGACCATTGGTCTCCACCCATTCGTCACCGACATAGTGCACGCGACCGTTCTTGACGGCCGAGAGCTGTTTCCAGATGGGATTATTCTCGTGCGGACGATCCGGGCCGCTGTCATAGACGAAGATCACCTCCGGATCTTTTTCCAGCATCGTTTCGAGGCTGAGCTGTTCGCCGAAGCGGCCGTCCTTCGTCATCGGGCCAACGATATTGTCGCCTCCGAGCGCTGCAACGATCGATGCTGCCGTGTTTTCGGTATGGAAGGAGAAGGGGGTATCGCCCGCCCACATGATCTGGAAACGCGGGCGCGTGTTCTTCGGCGCCTTTGCGGCGAACTCCTCGAGATCCTTCTTGAAAGCGGCGTTCAATTCTTCGCCGCGCTTCGGATTTCCGAACAGCTTCGAAAGGTCGGCGACCTCCTGATAGCTTTGGCTCAGAAGCTCCATATTGTAGGCGATATAGGGCGCGATCTTTTCGAACTGTGGGGCATTGCCGACGGTGTAGCGTTTCATGGCAATGATAACGTCGGGCCGAACTTCCGACAGCAATTCGAGATTGGGCTTCGCCCGTTGTCCGATCTGCTTCATGTCCTTCGTCAGGCCGAGAAGGAAGTCCGGTTCGCGTCCGGCCGTCATGTAGGTGGTCGCGACAGGCTTGATGCCGAGGGCAAGCGCGACATCGACCGCAAGGTAGGAAACCGAGGCGATCCGCTTCGGGTTGACCGGGGCCTGCACGGTCACACCGCGATCATCCACGATCGAAAGAGTCTTTTTGTCCTCGGCAAAAGCGCCACCCGAGGTCAACATGACAATAATGCTTGCAATATTAAATACGCCCAACGCGCGCCGCCTCATGGGGATATCCTCCAGTTCAGTATTTGTTACAACATGACGTTTCGTTGGCAGACGCCGTCTCCCAGCCGCTTGCAAGAAGCGGCGTCTCGACGGTCTGGCCGTAAAACTTGACTATATTACTCTGCTTAGCGATAAAACATGATGATTACAATCATATTTTATCGCGGTATGCGGGAAAATTGCCCGCGTCGGGCTCGCTAACTGGCACCTTGATATTCAGCGTCTTGCAGCGAAGCCGATGCCGTTCTGAGGTCGGTAACGAAACGCCACCACAGCAAGAAGCTGGTGGCTCCGAATCCGAGGCAAAGGCCAAACCAGATGCCATAGCTGCCCCAGCCGATCCAATATCCGCAGACCGCCATAGCGGGGATGCCGATCAGCCAATAGCCGATCAGCGTATTTGTCAGCCCGGCCTTCGTGTTTCCAAGCCCGCGCAGCAGTCCGATGCAGATGTTTTGCGACCCCTTGAAGAATTGATGCGCTATGGCGAACCAGAGCAGCGTGGTCGCCGCGGAAAGCACGGTCGGATCGGCCTCGTCACCCAGGAAGGGGCGCAGCACTGCCTGCGGAAGCAGGACGTAGAGAAGGCCAACAGCCGTCATGAGGGAGAAGCTGATCGTGAAGGTGCGCCTTGCGATCGCACCGATTTCACCGGCCTGGCCCTTTCCGGCCGTGCGGCTCACCAATATCGATGATCCCTGAGATAGTCCGATATTGGCCTGATAGACGATATAGGCGAGCTGATTGACGATGTTGGAAGCGGCGAGAGCGACCGGACCGAAGGTACCCATGAAAACGGTCGCGATGGAGGTAATTGCCGCTTCGGAACCATAGGTCAAAGCGATCGGCGTTCCCATCCTGGCGATTTTTCTTATCGTCGCGGGCTGAGCCCGCCATCCGTCCAGTGCGAGAAGGGCGTTCAGTTTTTCATCCCGCCAGACAGTCCGCAGATAAACGAAAAAGGTCCATATCTGGACAAGCGTGGTTGCCAGACCGATGCCCGCCAGGCCGAGCTTCGGCAAGCCAAGCCATCCGTAAATGAAAGCGGCATCGAGCAGAGCGTTGACGGCGATCGAGAGGATCGTAACCCACAGGAGGGAGCCGGCGCGGCGCATTCCCACCGCAAACTGACGCAAAACATTGAGCCACAGCATGGGCAGCAGGCCCGGTGCGAGCGTCAGCATGATTGGTTTCGCAAGCTCGACGACCGCGCCGCTCTGCCCGAGAAAGACCAGGCAATAGCTGAGAGCGACGAGGATGATGCCCGCGACAATCGCAACGATCGTTGCCAGCATCATCGATGCCCGCAGCAGATCGCGAACTTCGTCATGCGTTGTGGTGTCGATGGATGAGGTTCCGGTTCTCTTTTCTCCTCGTCCCACGGAGGCGGCAATCATATTGCCGACGCCCGTCACCATGCCGACGCACATTGTACGCAGTTGGTTGTAGAGCAGGATCGCAAGGCCGCCCGCAGCAACGGCCTGAACGCTGATGAAGCCCATCATCAGGAGGTCAGTGCTGGTAAGGGCGACCTGAGCGAACTGAATGCCGGCAATGGGGGCAGCGAGCGTGACGATGTCCCGATAGTTTCGAAATTGCATTGTGGCCACGTCGTTATGCTCCCACCGCTGCCGCAGTTCGAGAGGCGAGATATATCGATTCACGGTATGCATCGAAAAGCCTATGCAGTCGCCGATGTGCCGTCTCGTCAAACAGATGGCGTTCCCGAAGCCAGTCGTCGTCGTAGATGGTGTCGAGATATTTTTCGCCGGCGTCGCAGACCAGAACCACCATCGTGCTGTTCGGCTCGATGAGGGCCAGACGTTTGAGCGCCACATGGATGCCGGCACCCGCGGTCCCGCCGACAAGCATGCCCGTTCGGCGAGCGACGACCCGGGCTGCCGTGAATGCTTCGATGTCTCCGACCGTCAATCCCTCATCGATCAGAGCATGATCGACGTTGGGGCCGACGGTAAATCCGCCCGGTGCGCCGGCGCCAGTCTGCCAATATTTGCCAGGCCGGCCCCCGAAGATGATCGATCCCGTCGGTTCGACACCGATGCTCGTGACTTGCGAGCCGAGGCGGCGTAGTTCCCTTACCGTTCCGCATAGGGTGCCGCCGGTGCCGACCGCGCCGACGAGATAGTCGATATCCGTACCGAGGTCGCGGAGCAGTTCGGCCGCCAAGCCGACATAGCCATTGTTGTTGTTGGGGTTGTAGTGCTGATCCGGCCAGAATGCGCCGGTTTCCTCGGCGATTTCTCCCGCGATGCGCCGCCGCTCGACAGTGCTGGGGCCGTCCCCCTTGCTCTCGGCAAAAACGAGATCGACGCCCATGGCCCGCATCGCCCGAAGCTTGTCGCGCGATGCGTGGCTGTCGACGACAGCGGTAAACTTATAGCCCCGCTCGACTGCTGCAAGCGCCAGACCCGTTCCGGTATTGCCCGAGGTTGGCTCGACGATGCGGCCGCCCGGCTTCAGCTTTCCGTCCCGCTCAGCCGCTAGGATCATTTCCCGTGCCATCCGAACCTTGCAGGTTCCGGTGGGGTTGAACTGTTCCAGCTTCAGCAGCAATCGGCTGCCGGATCCGGTTCGCGCAAGTTCCAGCAGGGGCGTATCGCCAATCAGCTCGGAGCATGTCGTTACCACGCGTTCAGCAGGCCGGCTAATGTGTCTGGTCATTGATCCATCCTCCAGGTGAAACGCTCGCCCTGCCGGGTCACAACAATTTTCGGCGGCAAGGCGAGTTGGTGAAACTCACTCTCGTTCTTGTCCATCTGATAGCCGGCTGTGTTGGGATAAATGATCAGATCGCCATACCGAGGGGTCGCGGGAAACGCGATCTTGCGCCAGGTCAGAACGTCGTATTCCATGCAACTGGAGCCGCCGATCGCGGCGCGAATGGGCTCCTGGGGACGGGCCGCTCCTCTTTGCACCAGAATAGGGGTCGGCAGAAATTCGCTGTTTTTCCACTGTTCCGACAAGCTCATGCTGAGGCCGGCTACGGTTACGATGCCGTGTTCCGCATTGCGCTTGAAACTCTGCACCGGAAAGACCGTGATCCCTGCACCGTCGAGAAGCGCCCGTCCCGGCTCGAGATACAATTGCACCTCCGCAGCGATGAGCTTCGATGCAAGCGTCCCTTCAGAGTCCGGGCTTTGCAGGATCGCGTCGAGCATGGCGGCGCCGGTGGGAGCCTGGTAATAGGGATAGAAGTGGTTGAAGCTCTTTCCGGCGTGAAACTCGGCCGGATCGATCGTTTCCTTAAAAGCCTTCCACTCCTCTTCTTCGACATAGGCGCAGGCAAAGCCTCCGCCGATGGAAGTGGCGGTTGCCGGAAAGCCCTGTCGGCGTGCTTCCAGGCATTGGTCGATCAATATCGACGCCAATTCGGCGCGCGGCTCTACCGCATAACCATCGAGATGGAAGGAAAAGCCATCCATGATCAGGTGGCGTCTGGCCTTCGCGCAGCGCTCCAACGCGACGCGAAGGTCATTTGAGTTCAATCCGAAGCGGCTGTTCTGCCCGGTGGGCGGCAGCACCCGCAGCAGGATGCGCAAGGGAGCGGTTTCCGCCGCGATATCGATTGCCCGTTCCAGTTCATCCAGGGCGTCGATGGCAACGGTGGCACCGTGGCGGCAAGCCAGCCAAAGGAGATCGTTGCTTTTGGCGGCGCCCGTCACGCCAATATCCTCGCCGAGGATTCCATTGGCGAGCGCATGAACAAATTCGGGCAGACTGGCGACATCGACCGATCCGCGTAGTCTTGCGACTTCACGCAGCCATGCGCCCGCCTTGTTGGCTTTCTTGCCGAAATAAACGTGTCCCGTCACGTTTCTTTCCCGCAGAACGTCTTGGAAGGCCGCCAGATTGTCGGCAAAGCTCTCGGGATGGATGATATGAAACGGGCCATCCGTCGCGCGGTGAATCTGGCTCAGCAGCTCAATGTCTTGCCTGACGGCAATCGCCCAGGCCTGTTCCCGGGCGCGCATCGAATTGATCACTAGCTCCATAGTTCGACCCGCTTGCCGCGGCCGGCGGCAATCCCTCTGGTGGCCAATGCGTGAGCAACTGGGATATCGGTAATGATCATGCCGCTGCTGAATGCGAATACCCGGTCTTCCTGACTGTTACGCCCGGGTTTGCGGCCAGCGACGATATCAGGCAGCTCGGCATCGATCTTGGCGATGCCCTCCGTGCCGGCGAGCCGCTTTCCGGTCACGCCCAACTGACCCTCGTTCGTGGCGATCGCATAGTCGGCATCGTGCAATGCACCCGCCTCGACCCCTTTGCTGGCAACCGAGATCAACAGGCCGCCGGGCTTGAGCCACTTGGTCTGGATTTTGGGGTGGGCGGCGCGGCCGGAGGCGGCCACCACGATGTCGGATGCGGCGACCGCCTCCGGGACGTCCTTCACCAACTCGATCTCACGATCGGGAAAATACTTGACAAATGTGGAAAGGCTCGCCGCAAGCCCGTCGGGATGCGTGCCAAAGAGGCGCAGGGTTTGCAGGCGGGGCAGGGCGGTCAGAAGATAGGGCAGCGTATTGATACCCTGCGCGCCTGTCCCGAGCATCAGCGCCGATCGTGCGTCCTCCTTGGCGCAATGTTTGGCAATGATGGCGGTTGTGGCCGGCGTGCGCGAACCGCCGACACGATGGCAATCCATGAAGGCGAAGGGAAGTCCGGTCGTATCGTCATAGAGGCTGATCGTGGTGTAGTATTTTTCAGCGCTTTCGCTGCCTTGGCGATAGGAGGTCTTGAACCCGACTTGTTCGAGCGCACCGTCATATCCCAGCATAGAATAGGAGACCGCGTCCCGCTGTTCATTCGGCAGCGGCATCATAAGCTTGGTCGGGCAACGCGATTGTCCCTCAGCATAGGACAAATAGGCATCTTCGACGAGCCGAATGACCTCTGCCGGTGGCAGTTCGATATCCGATAAATCAGAACGCGTGAGGATATGGATGGCAGGCGTATGCATGAACGTCTTGGTCATCGTCGATGCCTTTCGATGTTGCCGATGTGATGTGAGGAGCAAAAGGGTGCCCGTTGAGCGAGCGCGTCGATTTCGCTCGTCCATTATCGCGGCGGAAGGATCCGCGTTGGGCTGTTTGGCGCTCTCCCCTTAAGAAGGAGCCATTGAATGTTTGGCGCTTGGGGCAGGGTCGGGATGCCGAAGCTCTCCCAGGGGGATGTCGCAAGCCGGAGGCGGGCTTTCGAAAATGTGGCGCGTCGTCTTGCAGGGGAATTTTCGGCCGCTGCGCGCCATCTCGAAAATCATGTCGGGCGTGATTGTTTCACCTTGCCGCCATGCCTCCACCCGAACGGTGTCGTAGTCCAAAAGAACAACCGGGAGCACTTTGAAGTCAAGGCGTTGCGCAATGGTGAGCCTGTGGTGCCCGTCCATGACGAACCAATCGCCCCGATGGACGGTGATCGGTCGCGTCCACCGGCCGGATTGCACGATCTCCTGTTCGAGCTCGACGACTCTGTCGCCATCGATTTCTTCGGTCGGAATGAGCTTCCGGGGGTCGAGAAGCTGGTATTGAACAATGCTCGTCTTCATTCATGTCTCCCCGAATCACGGTTCGCGAAAACGCGAGCCAGATCGTTTATGAGCGGGAACTTACACCCTTTTAAGCTGCAGTCAACAAAAGATGATTAAAATAATCAAGATTAGAATAGAACTAAGAATGTCTCTAAAAACAGACTGTTAGAATCTGGCTAACAAAATGATAACAACTAAGGATTGTTTGTGCGGTTGTATGAAAATGAGTCAATATCGGGGTTGGTCGTAACATCCATATTGCATGGATATGCGGCGCCGTCGATGATTTCGGGCAAGCGCGCTCACCGTCGTTGCGCTTCAATGCCGACAGGCGCTGTCCTCGACGAAGCTGACGGGAAGGTGATTGTCTTTGCAGTCGCTATGGGCCTATGTTGCCGCATCCTTTGTCCCTTAGGAATTGCGCCATGGAATATCGTCGTCTTGGAAAATCTGGCCTGCAGGTCAGCGAGTTCTCGTTCGGATCATGGGTTACCTTCGGCAGGCAGGTCGAGGGCAGCGATGCAGTCAGCCTGATGGCGCGAGCCTATGACAGCGGCATCAATTTCTTTGACAATGCCGAGGGTTATGAGAGCGGCAAGTCCGAAGTCGTTATGGGTGAAGCCCTGAAAACCCTCGGTTGGAGCCGCGACAGCTTCATCGTTTCCAGCAAGGTGTTCTGGGGTGGTGAGAAGCCGACACAAAGGGGTCTATCGCGCAAGCATGTCACCGACGCCGCTCACGCTGCATTGAAGCGGCTGCAGGTCGATTATCTCGATCTCTATTTCTGCCACCGGCCCGACATCGACACTCCGATCGAGGAAACGGTTCGTGCCATGCACGACCTCGTGACCCAAGGCAAAATCCTCTATTGGGGCACGTCGGAATGGTCGGCCCAGCAATTGACTGAAGCTTATGCCGTGGCACGCGACCTGCGCATCACGCCTCCGACGATGGAGCAGCCGCAATACAATATTTTCGAACGCCAGAAGGTAGAAGGCGACTACCTGCCGCTTTACGAGCTGATGGGTCTGGGCACCACGATTTGGTCGCCGCTTGCATCGGGCGTTCTGACCGGCAAGTACAACAAGGGCGTGCCCAACGACAGCCGTATGAACCTGCCCGGTTATGAATGGCTGAAGGAGAGGTGGGCGAGCGAAGCCGGTCGCTCCCGGCTTGCTCAGGTGGTGGAATTGGCGAATCTCGCGGAAGAGATCGGCATTTCGATCACCCATCTTGCGCTGCTCTGGTGCCTTTCGAACCGCAACGTATCGACGGTCATTCTCGGCGCATCGCGCATGAGCCAGCTAGAAGACAATCTGGCGGCGCTGGCACACAAAGACAAGCTGACGCTTGAGGTGTTGGCCCGTGTCGACGCCATCGTCGGAAACAAGCCGGCTGCCCCGCAGAGGTTCTGAGATCTGTGGGCAACCCGCGAAGTTTGCGACAGGAATATCATCATGACCACTTCGAGATTTCGATGAATTAAATCGAAACGACGCGTTCACGCCACATTCAGGCGAACATTATCATGTTTGAAAGCGTTCCTTACCTGAGTCGAAGACTTGAATCGAATGGCGTAAGGCGTCGAAGGTGGTCATGATGAAAAAGACAGTTCTCTCGGTTTTCCTTGCTGCTGGGTTTGCAGGCAGCGCACTATTCTCTGGCGGCGTCGCTCAAGCGCAGCAATATGATTGGCGCGACAGGCCGCCCCCGTATCACCATCATCATCATCATCATGATGGAAATGTCATCGCTGGCGGCGTGGCTGCCGGGCTTATTGGCGGATTGATCGGCGGCGCCATCGCAAATGGCGGAGGGTACGAGCCTGCACCGCCGCCGCCGAGGTGCTGGTATGAGAGCCGCCCGGTTCAAAACGAATATGATGACGGATATCATTACGAGCGTATGCGCGTCTGCGATTGAGAGCCTTCCTCTCGCCCAAGGGCTTGAAGGCCTGACAACAGGCTCTCGATTGCCGAGGCCGGTTGTCGCAGCCGAAATGCGGGATGTTTTCTATAAAACACCTCAGAACGCCTCGCTTTCAGTGGTTTCACCAGAGAAAGCGGGGCGTTGCAGTTTGAAAAGAGTGACCTTGGTGCGTTCAAATGAACGCAGAGCCCTCTAAATTAGTCTGTGTGAGAGACGTTGGCGACGATGACGGGAGTAAGCAGGTCGCCCCAGTTGCCGTTGCCGCTGTGATGGCGGGCGGAGCGGACCAGCTCGACGGAGACGCCCGCCTCGACCGCATCCATAACGACCTGATTGAGCCGATGGAGCTCGTTGGCGAGCATGCGGATAACAGCCTGTTGGTCTGCATTCATGGTGGAAGACTGTTCTTCCGTTCTTTCGCTGATGCGTGCGATGGATGCCATTGTCGTTCTCCTCCGATTGATAGTTATTCCGCAGCCGGCTTGAATTGTGCGTGCTCGGTCGATTCATGCATGGCGGTAGTCGAAGACTGGCCGCCGGTGATTGCCAGCGAAACGGCATCGAAATAGCCGGTGCCGACTTCGCGCTGGTGCTTGGTGGCGGTATAGCCGTTGGCTTCCGCCGCAAACTCCGCTTGCTGCAGTTCCGAATAGGCCGCCATCTGGCGTGTCTTGTAGCCGCGAGCAAGCTCGAACATGCCGTAGTTCAGCTGATGGAAGCCCGCGAGCGTGATGAACTGGAACTTGTAGCCCATCGCCCCGAGTTCGCGCTGGAACTTTGCGATCGTCGCGTCGTCGAGATTTTTCCTCCAGTTGAAGGATGGCGAGCAATTATAGGCGAGCAGCTTGCCCGGATGCGCCCGATGCACGCCCTCGGCGAATTTGCGTGCCTGCTCCAGATCCGGCTTCGATGTCTCGCACCAGATGAGGTCGCAATGCGGGGCATAGGCGACGGCCCGGGTGATACAGGGTTCGATGCCATTCCTGACCTGGTAGAAACCTTCGACAGTGCGGCCGGCATCGTAATCGACGAAGGGACGGTCGCGCTCGTCGATATCGGAGGTCAGAAGCTTGGCTGCCTCGGCATCCGTGCGAGCGATAACCAGCGTCGGCACACCCATGACGTCCGCTGCCAGACGAGCGGCATCAAGATTGCGGATATGGGCGGCAGTCGGGATCAGAACCTTGCCGCCGAGATGGCCGCATTTCTTTTCCGAAGCGAGCTGATCTTCGAAATGGACACCGGCGGCACCAGCTTCGATATAGGCCTTCATGATTTCGAAGGCGTTGAGCGGCCCGCCGAAACCGGCTTCCGCATCGGCAACGATCGGCGCGAACCAGGTTTCGACCGACAGCCCCTTGCCTTCGGCAGTCTCGATCTGATCGGCGCGCTGCAGCGTGCGGTTGATGCGCTTTGCAAGCTCCGGCCCGGCATTGGCCGGATAGAGCGACTGGTCGGGATACATGGCGGACGCTGTATTGGCATCGGCTGCGACCTGCCAGCCGGAAAGATAGATCGCCTTCAAACCCGCGCGAACCATCTGCATGGCCTGATTTCCGGAGAGCGCGCCGAGTGCATTGACGAAATCCTCCTCGTGGACGAGCTGCCAAAGACGGTTTGCTCCCAACTCGGCCAGGCTATGGCGAATGGAGACCGAGCCGCGCAGGCGGCTGACATCTTCAGCCGTATAGGGCCGCTTTATGCCGTCGAAACGGCCAGCAGGCGCCGATGAAACGAGTTTGTAAAAATCAGTCATAGAGATTTTCCTTCTCCCAAGCTTTCGTATTGCTGATGTGACTAAATTTACATTGCAGTGCGATATAGGGCCAATGAAAATAGCGAAAACGCCGATCGAAAAGGGTTAGGATGTATTGTGCTTGACAAAGCCATGCAGTAAATTTGTCAAACTTGTAAATCTTGCGGTTGGGCAAATTTGTAAAAGGAATGACAGATGGCTGAGCGCAAGATCTTCGCCGGACCGCGTATGCGGCGCATCCGCAACAGCCTGGGTTTGACCCAGACGGCGATGGCGCAGGCGCTGGAAATTTCGCCTTCCTATCTCAATCTGATCGAGCGCAATCAGCGGCCGCTGACTGTCCAGCTTCTCTTGAAGCTGTCTTCGGTTTACCGGGTCGATCTGGATGAGCTCCAGGGCGAGGCCGGCGGCAGCGCCGGACAGTTGCGCGAGGTCTTCGCCGATCCGCTATTGGCGGGTGAGATCCCGGGAGAACAGGAGCTGATCGAGGTTGCCGAAGCGGCGCCGAATGCCGCGAATGGTATGATCAAGCTTTACCGCGCCTATCGTGAGCAGGCGGCGCGGCTATCCGATCTGGCAGAGCTTCTCGCGCGGGAGGGGCATATTCCGGCACTCGCCGGCCCGCGCCTGCCGCTCGACGAAGTACACGACAAGCTGCAGCATCGTCCGAATTTCTTTGCCGGGATCGACGATGCGGCAGAGGCTTTTCATGCGAGACTGACGCAGGGAGACGATCTGGTCGCGGCGCTGAAGGCATGGCTTCGCAGCGAGCACGGCATTGCTGTGCGCACGCTGCCGGTCCACGCCATGCCCAATCTGCGCCGGCGCTACGACCGCCACTCGATGCGGCTCTTTCTGTCGGAGCGTCTGTCGCCGTTCGACCAACTGCAGGAGATTGCGACCGAAGTCTCGCTGCTGGCGCTGCGCCAGGAAATCCACGCCGAGCTCGAGCCGCTATCGCTATCCACGCCGGAAGCGAGCCGTATCGCCCGCTTCGAACTGGGGCGCTACGCCGCTCATGCGCTGATGATGCCCTACGGCACCTTCCACAACGCGGCGCAGCGTTTGCACTACGATATTGACGGGTTGCGCGCCCGTTTCGGCACGTCCTATGAACAGGCAGCCAGTCGCTTGACGACCCTGCAGCGGCCGGGTGCGGCTGGCATTCCTTTCTTCCTGATGGAGATCGACGGGGCAGGGCACCGGCTGCGCAAGGTGGGCGCTCAAGGCTTTCCGCAAGCGCGTTTCGGCGGCGGCTGTCCCAAGCTCAACGTCCATGCGGCCTTCGCACAGCCTGGGCAGATCCTGGTCGAAGCGGCCGAAATGCCTGACGGCACCGGCTTTCTGACGATATCGCGCACGATCGAAGGTCCGCAGGCCAATTTCGGCGAAAGGGTTCGCCGCACCGCGCTTCTCCTCGGCTGCGATCTCGGATTTCGGGAGGAGATTGTTTATGGCAAGGCTCTCTCGGCCGCTCCGATCGCAATCGGCGCGGCCTGTCGTCTCTGCGAGCGTCAGGGTTGTCTAGCAAGGGCCGAGCCGCCGGTGACGCGGCCGCTCGGGCTCGATGAAATGGCTGCGGGGCTCAGCGTCTTCGACTTCCAGTGAGTCCGGCAATTTTCGACGTGGCTGCCTGTCCCCGATTCAACGGAACAGGCCCGTTCATGGATTCTTGCCAGCTTGTTCTTTTCGGAACGCCGCCTCGCCGGCATCGGATACCTCGACCCACTTCTTGTCGGGCGCTGCGTCCGCGACGTAGCTGTCGTGCCAGTTCCACCACTTGTAAGTCGGCGTCTGGGGATAGCCCTCGGGCGAATCCTCCCAGACCTCCTGCCGGCCCAGCGGCGTAATGTCGAGGTAGTTCCAGGTGCCTCCCATCTGTTCATCGCCGCGATTGTTGATGAAGTAGGTGCGGAATACGCGGTCGCCGTCACGATAGAACACGTTCGTGCCGTGCCATTCGCCGACGCCGAAGTCGGCATCGAAGCTGTCCGTGATGGTAACCCATGGTATTTCCTCCCAACCCATCCGCGCCTTCAGCCGCGCGATATCCGATTGCGGCGCGCGCGAGACGAAGACGAGGGTGGTGTCACGCGCATTCAGATGTGCGACGTGGGCAACCTGGTCGGCCACCATGGAGCAACCCCGACAGGCCTGGTCGGGCCAGCCGAACACTCCCGGCTCGAAGAAGGCGCGGTAGACGATCAGTTGGCGCCGGCCTTCGAACAAATCGAGCAGGCTTACCTTGCCGGCAGGCCCCTCGAACGCATAATCCGTCTTCACGGCCATCCATGGCATTCGCCGGCGCTCGGCGGCCAGGGCGTCACGGGCACGAGTCTGCTCCTTTTCCTTTAGGAGCAATCGCTGGCGGGCCGCCTCCCATTCCTGTGACGACACGACCGGGGGAGTGTGCATAGGCTGTCCGCCATTCCGTCCGTTTTCGGCTGATGTAGTCATGGTTTCGAAATCTCCTGGCTTGGGCGAATTTCCGTGTCTCAGAGGCGCGATTTCATTCGCCGGTTAATGCTCGTTGTTTGTCGTGAGATAGTCTGGCACCGGAGAGCGAACAGTGGGAGTAACAAGTGTGGCGGCATTCCGATGGAGCCGCTGATTGCAGTCCTACGCATGAAGCACATCAAGCCATTGGACGCTGAGGATGGGGCCACGAAGCGGCGCAACATTCCAGCCGTTGTCCACGTTCTTGACCAGGATCAAGGTGGAGCGCCAATATCGGGCTAAATTCGCATTGATCGGATAATTCCAAACGCGAGGTGTGGCTATGCGAGCCAAAACCGTCTTAAGCATCATAGGCATCAATCAAGACAACGAGGATCTGCGTTCGGCTATCGAGCTCTGCCGTGCAGCCGGGGCACATCTTTCCGTGCTGGTGACGGCGCTTGCGATCGCTCCTGTCGGCGGATACGGCGAAATCTCCTCGTCAGCATGGGCTGAAGAACGCGAGCGCGAGTTGCAGAAGCTTGGCCAGCAGGCTGAAACCGCAAAAAATCTACTGCAATCCAGCGATATTTCGTTTGATGTGGACAGCCTGTTCACGGAATACGGATGGATCGAGAATGAAATTGGCGAGCGCGCTCGCTACGCCGACTTGACGCTGGTCGGCGGCGGTCTCTTGGCTCAGGACGATATGCGGTGGCGCATATTGAACGGTGCGCTGTTTCACTCACCGGCGCCGATCCTCGTTGTACCGAAAGGGCGTTTGGCCTCGCTTCAGCCGCGTGTGGTGCTTGTCGCCTGGGACTCCCGCAACGAGGCAAGTCACGCCGTCCGCGCCGCAATGGAGCAATTGACGACGGCCAAAAACGTGCATGTCGCTATCGTCGATCCACACGCATCGACCCGCGGCAATGGCGAGGAGCCGGGCGCAGATATCGCCGCCTTCCTTGCGCGACACGGCGTCCATATCTCAGTCGATATCCTGGCGGGTGGCGGCAGGACGACCGCCGACGTCCTGCGGCAGCATGCCGTGGATATTGGCGCCGAATTGATCGTGCTGGGTGCTTATGGACATTCGCGCATGCGGGAGCGGATTTTCGGAGGAACAACGCGTTCCATGCTTGAGGCCACACCCGTTCCATTGATGATGACGCGATGACACGAAAACGAAAGGTGTCGTGCCTCGTAAAGGGCAGGATTAAACCTTGCCGGTGAACATATAGCCGACCCCGCGTATCGATTTGATCAATTGCGGATGTTTGGGGTCTGTTTCAATCTTTTTGCGCGGCCGTGCGATCTGGGCATCGATCGTCCGGTCAAAAGCTTCCAGATTGCGACCGCGGATGAGATCCATCAGGAATTCGCGGCCGAGCACGCGCCCGGCATGCCGGACGAAGACGACGAGCATATCGAATTCGCCCGTCGTCAATTCGACTTCGCTGCCGACCTGACCAACCGGCACAAGATTGAGGAGGAGATGCGGCAGGCTCAAAAAATGGATGCCGTCGGCCAGCTTACGGGGGCCTGGCGCACGATTTCAACAATTTGCTCACGGTCATCAGCGGCAATCTGGAAATGATCGAAGGCAAGCTTCACGATGAGAAGCTGTTGTCGCTGCTGTCCGAGGCGCACGCGGCTGCCGAATACCGCCCATGAACTCGCCATTCGCCTGCACGAACTGCTGGATTGATCCATTGAGGAATTGTGCACGCCTCTCGGCCTATGCTTAAGCAACAGCTTCAAAATATATATACTGAACGCGGACCGATTTCTGAAACAAGCACATGCTCTGGGATTTCGAACCGAATTTGTCGGCGGAAGCGGCAGAGATTTCTTCTGAGGTGACATATGTACAGGACGATCATCTGCGCCGTAGGTCTTGGATCACGGGAAAGGGCAGAACATCTGGTACGTACGGCTCAGGCGTTTCTCGAAGCCGATGGAACCTTGCATGTCGTTCATATCGTGGAACGTTTTCCTTCCGTTGTTAATCAGGAACCGGACGATTGGGCCATCTCGGTGATCGACGAAGCTGAGAAAAAGCTGTCACAGCTCTGCAAGCAGTTGCAGGTTCCGGCACTTATCCATGTTCGCGTGGGGCGTGCCGCCGATACGATCCTGGCAATTGCGGCTGAAACCAACGCGGATTTGATCATTGTCGCGGCCCATAAGCCCGATGTCCTCGATCGCGTCTTCGGGTCGACCGTCGACGACATCATGCATCACGCAAAATGTCGCGTGCATATCGACCGGATTTCCGGGGCGAAACAATGAAGATTGAAGGTATCGCACGCGGATTCTTGGATCGGCTTGAAATCTGGTCTTGGAAAAATTCGATGTAAGGCTCATAGTGCCGACGCTGGATGATGGTTACGCCCGACAAGAAGGGCGGCGGCTTCGATGCACGCTCCACCCCAGTAGCCGTTTCCCGCCACCAGATGTCGGGCATGCGGATCAGCACTATGATTACCTGCCTGTCGTTCTTGATCTAGGGAACGCTTACAAAAGACTTCTCGTTGGAAGGCAAGCGCCATCATTTGCGCGGCTTGAGAAGCCTTCAATGAGGACGCCGGTGAAAATGAATTCCACGGGAGGAAAACGATGCTGACAACAGATCGGGAATGCCGGAGAGGTGGAGAGCGATTTGCAATGCCGACGCTCGGTGAAATCGAGGGAAAACTCATAGTTTCGGAAGTCGTCGCCGCAAATTGCCTGCGTCAGCTCCTCGCCGGACCAGAGACTGAACCGTTGTCCTCGATAAGGCGGGGGATCAAACAAGCGCTTCAAAGTCGGTGCAAGAAGTCAGGACTTTGCGGCGAAGACACCGATGCCGCGGTTGAGTATGCTTTTCAGCTACTCGATGCAGCCGTAGAGGCTGTCGGCAGCAACCAGTCCAAACTGGATTCCAACGGGCGTGAGAGCGTCCATCAACTGAACCGCATGGCGGCGTCACCGCAATAGCTGACGAAAACAACAGTAAAACAGTAACGCGATTCGCGTAGTAGGCTGGCATGCAGGTGGCTAAACCAATGTCCGCCGAAGTACGAATGTGGCTGCAGGGATATGGATATCCGTGCAGCCCCTAATAAGTTTGTGCACGCTTCCATCGCCGCAACGCCAAAATGCCGTTCGCCTCGTAAATCTTAAGTCCGGTCGCGGATGTTCGTTAAACGTCCTGAAATACATCCTGCTTTAAAATAATTCCAAATTATGGGGAGATTTGGGATGTTTTCTGACAGTAGAATGGGGATTTTTCTGCGATTTGATAGGCTTAAACGAGAAAAATTTAAAGTAATACGGCGCTTGAAGTTGCGGGAGATAGTGCGGCTCGCGTTGATCGCCGCCTTTTGTGCAGCCGTCCCGATGAACATGGCCGTCGCACAATCAATCCCGGCAGAGCAGGGAGCTCAAAACGTTACAAAGCAATCAGATGCAAAGAAGAAAATAATCAAGAGCAAAAGCGTTTCGGCAAAATTCGCAAGGCCGATTTATCTCGGTGGGGCGCCGTACATTTGTACGCCAAGCGGCTTCGGACATACGTCAAAATGCTTCTTGAGGTGAGCGGCTTCCTCACTCACCCGAGCGCCGAATTGGCTTTGTGGCAAAGCCAGAGAAGCCGTCCGTTCTGCTCCTGAGTGAGCACAAATTCAGACGGCTTCGTGAAACAGGATCAATGACCTTCTGGAATGCTCGATCTATTTGTTTTCCGACAATTTGATCCGCATGCGATCGTATCCCGCTGTCGCATAATCGCCCGGCCGCACCTTGTTGTATTCATCGTCGGCCTTGGCCGGCCTTGTTTTGAAGGGATACCAATCTCCGTCGGGTTCGCGCTTCTGGAATATGATATTGCCTTTCCTCCGATGACTGAAACACGTCACCGCCAAGGCATTTCCCGTCTTCGCGTACCATGTGGCCCTGAAGCAGAGTTTGCCCGGATCCGTCACAAACCAACGGCCAACCCCGTATGAACCTGTTCCTTCGCCAGACCAGGCCTTGAATTCGCGCCCTTTCGCCGCAAAATAGCCCGCGCCGTCTTTCCAGATCCAAGTGCGATTGTAATAGAGCTGAAACACATCCTCAGCAGTCAGCGATACTGACTTGGCTGGCGGTTTTGTCATCTTATTTTGCGCGGTATTGGCGGCAAAGGCGCAGGTGCTGATCGCACCAAAAGCGCTCAATAGGAACAGCGTTCGGAATACAGTCACTGGTTTTCCTCCTGTCTGTTGATTATCGGTCGGCGAATGAATTGCGACAGATCGGCTTTGCAAGAATTGGAATTCCGACCGTCCGTTCACCGATTTGAGCAGCTTGCGGTTGATCTTGCAAGCTGCTGGTTCTTTTGCAGCAGCATTTGATCCTTTCTTGCAACAGCAGGTTATTGCCGCCGCGTTGTATGCAAACATGAATGAGGAGGGACAGCGGTTCTCCAAACCATCGCCGCGTTGCCAATGATTACAGCATCGAACGATAGGGACGAACTGCGTTCCGCGATCCCTAGATAAGACTGGTTCTTGAACTGGATATGCCCGTTCGCGGGCTATTTTCTTGCCGTACGGGATTGAGCTTGGATTTGCGGCCCAAGGCGGTAGCCTCAGGTCGTCGAGGTGTTTATTCTAATGTCGTTGATGATTCTCAAGAAGACGTACCGGCGTTGGCGCGAAATTTCGGCGGCGAGAACGGATGGTACTTTCCCCGCCAGATTGAACAGATATATGTGCAGTCCATCATTAACGATTTGGTTTTAAATCATTTGCTGATAAAGACTTCAGGTGGTACAAAAAGCCTCCCGAAAGTTGTGAGGAAACATTGCCTGACTCACCTCAGAAAGGGCATTCGCCACAGGTTCCCGTCGAAAGGCAAAATGACGGGCAGGCGGCCACGCACCCCACTGTCCAGGTCGAGCGCCGGCGTTGGCCTCGGTCGTCGGATATTGTTCAAGAAGCAAGTCCGCCTTTGCCGCCGGCCCTTACACCTCTGCGGTTTTCCACCCACGACTTGCCGCCGGGCGATCAATTCGCAGCCTGGCAGGCGTATTTGGCTCCTTTAATAGATATCAGACTGCCGGATGGTGTATCGGAGGAAACAGGCTTCCCCGCCGATCATACAGCCTGGAATCTCGGCGGCATGCTTGTCGTCCAGCAATCGGCGCCTGCGCATTCTTATTCTCGTACAGCGGCAAAGCTGCGGTCCAATTCAATCGACCATTGGCATATCGTGCTGTTGCGGAACGGCGGGAGTTGGACAGAGGTTGATGGAAACGTATCGAAGGGTGAACCCGGTCGCGTGGAACTGAGGTCCTTGGGTCATCCGTTCAGAGGAAGGGCTACCGACTCGCGAAGCCTCTCGGTCTATCTGCCGCGGGAACTGTTTTTGGACGTGCCCGCTTTCAACGAAATCAAAAGCAACACGATATTCTCAGATACCTACGCCAAGCTGCTGATCGATTATCTCGACAGCGTCGAGGCGAAGCTATCCAGCATGACTGCGGCAGACCTTCCCCGCGTCGTGCAAACGACCCACGATATGCTGGTGACATGCATTTCGTCATCGGCTGAACATTCCGGACCTGAAAAACATCAGAGCAATTTAGCCCTGATGGAGCGCGTGCGCCGCTTCGTTCAGCGTAACTTGAGTTCGCAGGATCTCACACCGGATACGCTATGCCGGGAACTTGGCATTTCTCGTACTCGGCTCTACCAATTGTTCGAGTCGAGCGGCGGCGTGCTTCATTATATACAAAAACGTCGCCTTTTTTCGGCGCATGTCGCACTCAGCAACACCGTCAACCGACAGCAGATAGTGGAAATCGCCGCCGAGGCCGGTTTTGCCTCTGCTGCCCACTTCAGTCGGGCCTTTAGCAAGGAGTTTGGTTATACGCCTCGCGAAGCCCGAAATATCGCCGCGCCACCCTTCCTTGCACGCCCAGTTTCACCCATGGACGCGAAGGATAGCGCAAACCCCTTCGGCGATTGGCTGAATTCCCTCGGACACTAATAAGAACGGAAATAAGAGCGGAGCTGCTGCTGGCTGGGATTCTGTCTCCAGAGCCAGCGATGACCGACGGTCAACCCTTCATCTGACCAGATCTCCCCCAGCAAACCATTGTGATCCGGTGCTGTCCCGAAAATCGTGACTGGCTTGTATGAGCGGTTGCAAATATGGACGCTGTGGCAAATTTCAGGATGCGCAGCTAACGACAGTTCATGTTGCTGCAAGTATAAAAACAGCAATATCAACGCTGCCTTATAACACTTTAGCCTGACATGAAATCACTAACAAAGTGTTTCTATCTCAGGAAAAAGAATAGGTAGATTTTGAGGTCGGTCAGATGAAAGTAATGCGTCCAACAACAGATCGCTCTGATATTACTACTCTCCTTGGCGACATCCGCGTTCTCCATTCCAAGCAGCAACCTCGGCATATTCTAGTCGCCGGCGGCGCGGGTTTTCTTGGATCACATCTCTGTGAGCGTCTCCTCAAATTGGGGCACAGTATCGTTTGCGTCGACAATTTCTCAACCGGACTTGAGCGCAATATCAGCCATTTGCGCAGCTATAACCGCTTCAGCGTCATAAGGCATGACGTCGTCGATCCGATCGACATCGAAGCCGATGAAATCTACAACCTTGCCTGCCCGGCATCGCCTCCTCATTATCAGGCTGATCCGGTGCACACGATGAAGACATCCGTCTTCGGTGCGCTCAATTTGCTGGAATTGGCTGCCCGTACCGGTGCTCGCATTTTCCAAGCGTCCACCTCTGAAGTCTATGGTGATCCGCTTGTGCACCCGCAGGTCGAGAACTATTGGGGCAATGTAAACTCGTTTGGCCCCCGGTCCTGCTATGACGAGGGCAAGCGCAGCGCCGAAACGTTGTTCTACGATTTTCATCAAAGATACGACGTCGAAATCAAGATTGCGCGAATCTTCAATACTTACGGGCCCCATATGCGTCCCGACGATGGTCGCGTCGTATCGAACTTCATCGTGCAAGCGCTGAAGGGTCAGGACATCACCATCTATGGCGATGGCTCGCAGACGCGTTCGTTCTGCTTCGTTGATGATCTCATCGAGGGCTTTCAGCAGTTGATGGCGACCGATCCCTCCTTCACCGGGCCCGTCAACCTCGGCAATCCGGGTGAGTTCACCATTCTGGAACTCGCCGAACAGGTGATCAAGCTGACCGGCTCCCGCTCCAAGACCATTTGCAAGCCGTTGCCGACAGACGATCCGCGCCAGCGCCGCCCGGATATATCCCTTGCCCAGGACAAACTGGGATGGAAGCCGCTGGTGCCGCTCTCAACCGGCTTGGAAAAGACGATCTGCTATTTCGACCGTCTTCTCACCGAAGAAGCACATGAATGGGTGGGGACCGCGTGATGTCGCAGAAAAAAGTTCTGGTAGCCGGTGGCGCCGGATATATCGGCAGCCACACGGCCAAGCTGCTCCGTTCAAAAGATATCGAGCCGATCGTCTTTGACAATCTGGTTACGGGGCATCGCTCTTCGGTGCGTTGGGGACCATTCGTGCATGGCGATATCCTCGATACCAGCGCCCTGACCCGAGCCCTCCTGCAGTATAAGCCGGATGCGGTCGTGCATTTTGCCGCATCCGCCTATGTCGGCGAGTCCGTAGAGGATCCCGCCAAATATTATCGCAACAATGTCAGCGGGACGTTGTCCCTTCTGGACGCCTGCCGTCATGCCGAAATCGACAAGATCATTTTCTCGTCAAGTTGTGCGACCTACGGCACCCCGGCGTCTCTCCCCATAACCGAGACAACGCCGCAGGTGCCGATCAATCCATACGGCAGGACGAAACTCATCGTTGAGCAGATCCTGAAGGATTACGCGGCAGCCTATCAAGTGAAATATGTTGCGCTGCGATACTTCAACGCCTGCGGCGCCGATCCGGATGGAGAACTCGGCGAATGGCATGAGCCGGAAACGCATCTCATTCCGAGAGCTTTGCTCGCGGCCGCCGAGACAATCCCGCATCTTGCCATCTTCGGCGACGACTATGACACGCAAGATGGAACCTGCGTTCGCGACTATATCCATGTGACGGATTTGGCGCGTGCCCATGTTCTGGCGCTCGAGCACCTCGTCAATGGCGGCGACAACCTTTCCGTCAATCTCGGAACGGGCTACGGCGCTTCCATCAACGAGATCGTCAGCGCCATCGGCCGTATCACCAAACGCGAAGTCCCGGTCGAGATGCATGCAAGACGGGCCGGCGATCCGCCGGCGCTCTATACCGACCCGACCTTTGCGCGTGAGGCGCTTGGCTTCTCGCCTGAATACTCCGACATCGACACCATCATCAAAACTGCGGCTCCCTTTTTTGGTTTGGAGCCGCGGACATGACAAACACGACCAACACGTCCAATGAAGCGACCGAACCGCGCCTGATATCGGTTCTCCAAGGCCGCGATCGGTTGGAATATCTCGCCGGTGCTGCAGTCTGGCTGGCGATGCTCATGTATTTTTGGGCCTGGTGGCTGAAGCCGGGGCATTATATCGGCTTTTGGCGCTTTACTTTGGTGACGGCCATACTTGCTTGGGTCACCCTTCTGCCGGCCTATTTCATCGCAATATTCTATCGTGCGAAGAAACCCGCCGGACCGCTGCAATTGCCGGCAGGCAGCCGCGTCGCCATGGTGGTCACCAAAGCGCCGTCCGAGCCTTTTTCCGTCGTCGCGACGACCTTGCAAGCCATGCTCGATCAAGCATTTCCGCATGACACATGGCTCGCCGACGAAGATCCGATTCCCGAGACGTTGAACTGGTGCCGCCAGCATGGCGTCCTCGTTTCCACACGAAAGAACAGGCTGGATTATCACCGCACGACCTGGCCGCGCCGCACGCGCTGCAAGGAGGGCAATCTCGCCTTCTTCTACGACCACTATGGCTATGAGCGCTATGATTTCGTTGTGCAGCTCGATGCCGATCATGTTCCGGAGCCTGGTTATCTCGTCGAAATGTTGCGTCCGTTTGGCGACCCAAAGGTTGGTTATGTGTCGGCGCCGAGCATTTGCGATCGTAACGCATCGGAAAGCTGGGCGGCACGCGGGCGGCTTTATGCAGAGGCGAGCATGCATGGTTCTCTCCAGGCCGGCTACAATGACGGGCTCGCTCCTCTTTGCATCGGATCGCACTATGCCGTGCGCACCGTCGCCCTCAAGGAAATCGGGGGGCTGGGGCCGGAACTTGCGGAAGATCATTCGACGACGTTGATGATGAACGCCTATGGCTGGCGTGGGGTGCATGCGCTTGATGCCATCGCGCATGGCGACGGTCCCCGCACGTTCGCCGATCTCGTCACCCAGGAATTTCAGTGGTCACGCAGCCTTGTCATGCTGCTGCTGCGATATTCGCCGATTTACGTTCCGCGTCTGCCGCTGAGATTGAAATGCCAATTTGTGTTTTCCCAGTTGTGGTATCCGCTCTTTGCGCTGTTCATGGGCCTAATGTTCGTCACGCCAATTCTGGCGCTCGCCTTCCATCAGAACTTTGTTGCGGTCACCTATCCCGAATTTTTCGCCCACTGCGCACCACTCTCCATCACCTTGATGCTGTTGGCCTATCGGTGGCGCGCCAGCGGCTCATTCCGGCCGTTCGATGCCAAGATCCTGAGCTGGGAGGGAGTATTTTTCCTCTTCGCCCGTTGGCCTTGGGCGGTAGCTGGAACGGTCGCTGCTGTCAGGGACTGGATGACCGACTCCTATGTCGACTTTCGCATCACGCCCAAGGGTGCGTCCGAAGTCGATCCGTTGCCTTGGCGAGTTCTGCTGCCCTACGGCTTTCTGTCGGTGGCTTCCGTTCTGCCGGTTCTCCTTGTCGACAGGGCTGGTGAAACGCGGGGTTTCTATATCTTCGCGATTATCAACTCCGTGCTCTATACCCTTCTGCTGCTGACCATCGTCATCCAGCACGCTCGGGAGAATGTCGTCAGAATTCGAGCAAGATTATATCGGCCGGCAATGGCTGCGGGCCTTCTTTGCCTTATCGCCGCTCCTGGATTCGCCACCATCGAACGCGGATCGGAAGGGCTGGCGTCTCTGACGTGGGGTACCGGACGCTTCCGGCTTTATGAAACACAGTATGCGGTGGCCGGTGCCGGTTTTGGAAGGCAGGACCTCCAAAAACTGACGTTCAAGCCACACTGGTTGGCCGATACGTCGAATAGCGACCTTTCGCAAGATGAAACATCAAATCCGAGCTAGTCGATCAGAAACGATTAGCGGCAGACGTTGCCGATGTGTTGTTGACAGGAGGAAAAACCAATGAGCAACAAGAAAACCAAAGCAGCGACAGTCGCCTTATTTGTAACCTTGGCGACGACTGGAACAATTTTGGCGGCAAGCATACCCCGC
Source organism: Rhizobium sp. CB3090 (assembly GCF_029714285.1). Classification (NCBI taxonomy): domain Bacteria; kingdom Pseudomonadati; phylum Pseudomonadota; class Alphaproteobacteria; order Hyphomicrobiales; family Rhizobiaceae; genus Rhizobium; species Rhizobium sp. CB3090. Next base: position 1,142,388 of record NZ_CP121663.1, on the reverse strand, counting down.
GGGATCCCCGTCGGTGAAGCGACTCATCCCGCACCGATTACCGACAAGCGGCCGCAGATCGGTCCGGACTCGGTTATCTTCGGCGCATATGATCCGCACGGTGATTTCAAGGACGACGCGAACTCGAAGATCGAACATATTTTCCTTCCCTGGGAAGATGTCGATCTGGGAACGCTGCCGCTTGCCGATGATTATGCCCAGAAGCGGGGACGGAAGCTTTTGATCACCGTGGAACCGTGGTCTTGGGCAGTGGGTTGGCGATTGACATCCGAAGCGCTGCTCCAAGGCATTCTCGCCGGCAAGTATGATAGCAACATGGCTGCTGTCTGCGAGGCTGCAGCCACGTTGAAGAGCGATGTGACCATCCGCTGGGCGCAGGAGATGGACGAAACCGACAACCAGTTCACCTGGGCGCACTGGAAGCCCAGCAGCTACGTCACGGCTTATCGGCGAATGGTGAATGTTTGCCGCCAGCACGACAAGTCGGCGAAATATATGTGGTCGCCTAAAGGCGAACCCGGTCTTGCCGCCTTCTACCCAGGCGACGATGTTGTCGATGTCATCGGCCTTTCGGTGTTCGGGCTGCAACAGTTTGACAGGGATCATTTCGGCGCGGACCGGACGTTTGCCCAATTGCTCGCGCCGAAATACAAGCTGGTCAGGGCCTTCAACAAGCCCGTCGTCGTGGCTGAACTGGGTTATGAAGGCGATTCCACTTATGTCGCCAATTGGGCTGCGAACGCGGCCAAGCAATATCCGGAATTTCCGAAGCTGACGGCCGTCGTCTACTTCAATGACAAGGAGCTCTATCCTTGGCCGAAACCCTACGGTCTTCCCAATTGGCGGGTCGTCAAAGAGGCGAGCTTCTGATCGTGAAGTTTTTCGACCTATGCGCGCAGGATGATCTTTCACACGAGGCTCTGACGTCTCATAATATAATAGGCGTCTGAGCCTCCACTTTTTGGTCATCTTGGTTATCGACCGAAAATTTCGTAGAAGGCAGGTCTGGTCGTTTTGACGTCGGAATACCTGCTTGCAGTAACGGAAGCTGACCGTGATGAAAATCGAGCAACTGTCTAATTACGACGACAATTCGGTCATTACAGCGGACCTCGTAATCGTAGGGGCTGGCCCCACGGGGCTGACGATTGCAGCCCAATGTGCGAGAGCGGGCAGGAAAGTACTCATCGTCGAAAGTGGACTTGAACTCGAAGATTCCGAGCACTCGGCGCTCAACGAGGTCGAGAGCGTCGGCCAACCGCAGTCCGAAGCGCAAACCCGCAAGCGGATCGAATTTCACAGCCCACAAGCCAAGTTCTGGTCCCAGGAAATCCAGCCTTTCGGTGTACGCTGCCGAGCGCTTGGTGGATCGACGCATGCCTGGGCCGGGAAATCTGCATCTTTTGATTGTATTGACTTCAAGCTTCGCTCGTGGGTTCCGAATTCCGGTTGGCCAGTCGATCGCGAACACATGGATTCTTATATCCTGCGCGCAATGGACGTGCTGAATCTCAGCCCGAAGGAGCCATTGGGCCGCTTTGACAAGGAGGGACTTCATTCCTTCTATTGGCAGTTTGCCCGCTCGCGCGTGGATCGGCTTGACGTCATGCGCTTCGGCAGCGAATTCATGGCGCAACGGCCGGATAACGTTCATGTTCTTCTGAATGCGACGGTGACGCGTGTCGGCCTGAGCCCGGACGGAGCGCGTTTCTCACACCTCGACGTCGCAAGCATGGAAGGCAAGCGCGCGCGCATCCAGGCCGGACAGTGCGTGCTGGCCGCGAGCGGGATTGAAAACGCCAGGCTGCTGCTGGCGTCTAACGATGTGCATTCCAATGGAATTGGCAACCACCACGATGCCGTCGGGCGATATCTCATGGATCATCCCGGCGCACGCATCGGTGCCATCCCGCCCGACCAAATGGCCGTGCTTACCCAGCTCTTCGGCTTCTTCGGCGTTCATCACAATGGCCGCGCGCACATGTTCATGCATGGCTTGGCGCTGACCCCGGAGATACAGGAGCGCGAGAAGCTGCTGAACGCCGCTGTCTATTTCGCCACGGAGCGCGCACCGGACGATCCATGGGATGCGTTGAAGCGGCTGATGCGCCGACAGACTACAAATGTCGGACGCGATCTGCTTTCGGTTGCGACGGGTTCCGGGCTTATCGTCAAGGGACTCGGAATGAAGGTCCTTTCTGACGGCCGGACGCCCAAGGCCCTCAAGGACATCGTAATCAATACCGCCATCAGGATGTCCCCGAATTTGGTCGCCAATGAATTCCAGGATCATGGCGTGCCGCACAAGCTGGTCGGCTTGAGGATCGAGGCGATCTCCGAGCAAATTCCCAATCCCGACAGCAGGATCACTCTCAGCTCCCGAAAGGACCGGTTTGGTGTGCCATTGGCCAAGATCGCCTGGCGGATCAACGATGTCGAACGTCAAACACTGCTGAGGATTGCTGAGCTTTCACGCACCGCCCTGATGAGTGCCGGCCTGCCTGCCCCTATACTGGAAGATTGGGCGCTGGAGCGGCGGCCACAGGACATCGTCATCATCGACATGGCACACACGCTTGGCACGACGCGCATGTCGGCCGACGCGAAGACAGGCGTCGTCGACCAGAATTGCAGGGTCCACGGATTGCCCAACCTTTATGTTGCCGGCGGATCGGTGTTTCCAACCAGCGGCCACGCAAATCCCACATTGATGATCCTGGCTTTTGCGATAAGACTGGCCGATCACCTGGATTCAAACTGGCAAGGGTTTGAACCTTCCGCGTCGGATTATCACCGAACGCTGGAAACGCATTAATCAGCCGCCTTCGGCTGTCTCTGCGCTTCGATATAGGCATCGATCTTGTCCGGATCGAACAAGCCGCCATCGAAGAAACCATCGGGGCCGAGGGTCAGGCTGGCGTCGGTGGAGCCAACCGGCGTTTCCACGCGAAGAGCGCCTTCGACCTTGGCGCTGGCGCCGGGCAGGGGCACACCAAGCGCCTGCAATGCCGATCGATATATGTCCGGCCTGTAGGTATTACGGGCGATGGTCTCGTTGTGTTCATCATGGGCGACCTGTCCCCAGCGCACCATTTGCGTATAGAACCATAGCGCATGGCTCTTCCACGGGAAGGTTGCCGCCTTGGCACGCGGAACGAAGAAATCCCTGACGCTGGTGACCTGACCTCCCCCGACCTGCAAATTGCCGGAAAGAGCCGGCAACAGCCAGTCGACGGGTCGGCCGATATAGGCGGGCTTGGCGAGAATAGATGCCAAGGCCTCCCGGTTTTGCGGGTCGGAGCACCAGACAGCCGAGCGATATAGGGCTCTAAGAAGGGCGGCCATCGCGTCGGGGTGATCGTCCGCCCAGCTGGCATTGGCGCCGAGCACTTTTTCGGGGCTGGACTTCCAGATGGCGGCTTTGACCGTTGCCATATGGCCTTTGCCGCTTAAGACACCAGCAGTATTCCACGGTTCGCCGACGCAATATCCGTCGATCTGCCCGGCACCGAGCGCATCCGCCATCTCCGGCGGTGGCAGGATGATGATCTCGATGTCGCGATCTGGATCCATGCCGCAAGCTGCAAGCCAATAGCGCAGCTCGTAATTATGCCCGGAATGCGGATGGACGACGGCGAAACGCAGCGGACGTTCCGAGCGGCTGAGGACGACCTGATGCAGGGCTTTGCCGTTGCGTCCGGCATCGAGGTCATCCGTTGCGTCGGCGGCGGCCATTTCTGCCCAAAGCGCATTCGATACCGTCACCGCATTGCCGCCGAGGCCGAGCGCCATCGGTACGATCATCCGCGGAGCCAGCGGCGTCAGTCCGAGATTGCAGGCAATCGGCATCGGAGCGAGCATATGCGCCACATTGTAGCGACTGACTGCTAGGCGGTCGCGAATATTGGCCCATGAGACCTCGCGGGCGAGCTGGAGGTCGATCGCCTCGGCCTCCGCGAAACCCTCTTCCTTGGCGATGACGAGCAGGGCGCTGTCGAGCAGGGGCAGGAACCCGGCGATGATCTCGTGTTTCTGCGTCATGCATTTTCTCCTGGATCGAGCAGGCCGATCGCGGTTACCAGACTTTGCGCTATGTCTATGATCTTTCGGTTCTGGTTCATGGCCGTCCTGCGCATCAGCGCATAGGCCTCGTCTTCGGAAATGCCCCGCGATTTCATCAGCAGTCCCTTGGCGCGGTCGATCACCTTGCGGTTCTCGAGTTCGCCCCGGGTCTCTTCCAATTCGCGATTGAGGCGCGCGAATGCGTTGAAGCGGCTGATGGCCATCTTCAGGATCGGCCGTACGCGCTCCTGCTTTAGCCCGTCGACGATGTAGGCGGAAACGCCGGCATCGACGGCCGCTTCGATCGAGGCTTCGTCCGAGCTGTCGACGAACATGGCGATCGGCCGCTTCACGGCGCGCGAGAGCTGGAACATGTTTTCGAGCATGTCTCGATTGGGATTTTCCAGATCGATGACGATCACATCCGGATTGATCTCGCTGATCCTGCGGGCGATGCCATTGATGTCATGGACGACCGTGACATTCTGATAACCGGCCTCGCGCAATCCGGCCTCGATGATTGAGGCGCGAATGCGGTTCTCGTCTATGACCAATACGGCAAGGGTATGGGATTTCATCGTCGCATATCGCCTCCGGCCCAAGCTCGCTGGGTTGTTCAACCGCCAGAGCCGCCGCGTGCTTCCTTACGATCGGTTCGCCGCAATCGCAACGGCAAAGGGGGACCTATAAGTTCCTATGGCGGGAAATTTGTAAACCAGTACCGCAGAACGTTCGGGAGAGGTCCGCAGGGAGCTCGACATTGCTATCGGAAAACACCCCAAATTTGGGCCTCGGGGCGATCGGCCTTTGTCTCGTGTTCGCAATAGCTTGTCGATATTTTGGCCTTAGCAACGTGAGTCTCACGCCTGCCGCTGACAAAACAGCACACAACGGACGCTGACAGGACCTATCCATGAAAAAAACGCTTCTCATCGCCGCGGCATTCGCAGCAGCCTTTCCGCTTCTTGCTCACGCCGAAACCATACAGTTCCCAAGCGAGGAACCGATCGCCGAGGTTTCGATTCCGCATAGCTGGGGGCCTAAGGAAACGGAAACCGGCGTCGACGCAACGTCACCGGACTCCGCGATCTATTTTTCGATCGATATCGCCAGCGACAAGACGGTTGATAAGACCCTCGACGACGTTATCGATTTTCTGTCGAAGAATGGCGTCGAAATCGATGACAAGTCCAAGCATGAGTTTCCGGATTCCGTGCTCAACGGCATGAAGATGGCGCATCTCGAATGGGATGGCAAAGACAAGGACGGCCCGGTCGATGTCGAGCTCGGCTTGCTCCAGCCTTCCGAGCATAAGCTTCTGATCGTCACCTACTGGGGATCGAAGGAAACTCAGGACAAGCATGACGAAGCGGTGCAGAACATCATGCATTCGCTGAAGCCGCTCAACGACTGATCAGCCGGCGGCAAATGGCGGCAAAGGCAATCGCATATGCCTTTGCTTTTCGCCTTCATATTGGTCGACCCTGGATGTTGCGGCTGCGACGAGGCGGTCGAGCCCTCAGTCCGTGGGGTCGACTGCACCCTGCTTTGTCAAAGGGCTGAGCGCTTCCAGGCGTTCCAGGAAAGGGAGTTGGCTGCCGAGGATCTTCCGGCGGGCGTCGGTGAGAGTGAACCATTCGGCCCGATCGACTTCGGGAAAAGACTGAAGGCGGCCGCTTCCGGGCGGCCATTCGATTTCGAACAGATTACTGCGCAGGGCGGCCACGTCGAATTCGCCTTCGAGAGCAAAAGCAGTCACGTGTTTTCCGCCCTTCTGACGCAGCTCACCCAGCGGCTGCAGCCTCCCTTCGGGGAGATGGCCCATTTCCTCGGCGAATTCGCGTCGGGCGGCGGTCTCGGCCGGTTCGTCCTCCGGATATTCGCCTTTTGGAATAGACCAGGCGCCTTCGTCCCGTTTGCGCCAGAAGGGACCGCCGGGATGAACGAGCAGCACCAGCATGCCGCTTTGCGTCCTTCTGTATATCAGGATGCCGGCGCTCTTCTTCATCGACAATCATTCCCGCACATGGAGTCGTACCCTACGAGGTACATGCCCTGCTGGCCCGGCCGTGATTCAGGTCGCTGTCAGAAGGTGCCTATAGGCTACCGCAGGTAATCAGATAGATCGATGAAAATGGCACACCAGATCGTCGACAGCTACGAGATGAAGACGGTTATTCTCGGACCGGATATGCGGACTATCTTCGTCGTCAACGGCGCTTTGCCGGAAGAAGGCGCAGTATTCCCGCATTGGGCGAATGAGCGTGTTGTTATTGCCCAGGTGATGATAGCCTACATTCAAGGAGAGGCGCATCGTCTCGATATGGTCCAGGGGTATTTCGAGGATCTGGACGACAGCGGCAAGCTGAAAAACAATTCGCAACTGAACCTGTTCCACACGATCGCCAAATAGTTTTTCTCGACGATTTCGGGAAGAAATCAGCAGCCGGCGGCGCTCGGCGAGATGCTGGAACAAACGATGTGGCGCTGCAGTCCGAGGGAAAATGCAGGGATTTATGAGCGGCTGCTGGCCTATTTCGTTTACGGCCGCAAAGATCCCCTTATCAGGCAATTTCCCACCGCAGGGTCCAGCCAGCAGCCAACACTTCACTGAGATGCAGGAAAAGAACCGCCAAGCAGGCGGCCAGTTCGTCAGGGTGGCACGGATGACGGCTCTTGAATTTTTGTCCTTCTTCCGCCACCTCTTCCGCGCGACTTTTAACATTCTCAGGAGACCAGACGCACATGACGACGACCACCGCAGAAAATCCCGCTGAGAGCCACGTCTTTGAGGCCGACGTCGCCCGCCTTCTGCACATGATGGTTCACTCGGTTTATTCGGATAAGGATGTTTTCCTACGAGAGCTGATTTCGAACGCGGCCGACGCCTGCGAAAAACTTCGATATGAGGCAATCGCCACGCCGGCGCTTCTTGCGAACGATCCCGACAGCCGCATTGTACTGACGCTCGATGAGGAGGGCGGCAGGCTTCTCGTCGAAGACAACGGCATCGGCATGAGCCGCGACGAGATGATCGAAGCACTCGGAACGATCGCTCGCTCGGGAACACGGGCGTTCATGGAGCGCATCGAGGCAAACAAGCAGGGCGAGGGCGCGCAACTCATCGGACAGTTCGGCGTCGGCTTCTATTCCTGCTTCATGGTCGCCGAGCGCGTCGATGTCGTATCGCGTCACGCGGGCGCTGATAGTGCCTGGCTTTGGTCTTCCGACGGAAAGGGTGGCTACAGTGTCAGCCCGATCGATGTGAGTGAGGCGCCGGCGCGGGGCACGCGCATTACTCTGCATCTGATGGAGGACGCCAAGAGCTTCGCGTCTCGCTGGACCGTCGAGCGGATCGTCAAAGAGCAGTCCGGCCATGTACCGGTTCCGATCAGGATCGCAGAGAAGCCCGGTGCTGAAGCCACGCAGCTAACCGACGGCACCGCGCTCTGGACCAAATCCAAGAATGACATTACGAGCGAGGAATATACTGATTTCTATCGCGGCGTGTCCGGTCAGTATGACGAGCCGGCGCTGACGGTGCATTTCCGCGCCGAAGGCCGCCATGAATATTCGGCTCTCGCCTTCGTGCCCGGTTCGCAGCCGTTCGATCTCTTCGATCCGGATCGCAAGGGCCGCATGAAGCTTTATGTGAAGCGCGTCTTCATCACCGATGAGGCGGAATTGCTGCCCCGTTATCTCCGCTTCGTGCGCGGCCTCGTCGATACGGCAGACCTGCCGCTCAACGTCTCGCGTGAGATGATTCAAGAAAGCCCGATCCTGACGGCGATCCGCAAGGGCGTCACCAACCGCATCATTACGGCCATCGAAAAACAAGCGGAAAGCGATAAGGATGCCTTCCTGAAAATCTGGGAGAACTTCGGCAGCCTTATCAAGGAAGGCATCTACGAGGACTTCGAGCGCCGCTCGCAACTTCTGGCCCTGTCGCGCTTCCGCACGACTGCGTCTGCGGACGGTTATCGTTCGCTCGCCGATTACGTTGGAGATGCCAAGGAGGGTCAGCAGTCGATCTACTATCTCGTGGGCGGCAGCCTGGATCAACTGAAGGCTTCGCCACAGCTCGAAGGTTTCCGTGCCCGCGGCATCGAAGTTCTGCTGCTCACCGATTCCGTCGACAGCTTCTGGGTAACCAATGCCCCGGAATTCGAGGGCAAGAGCTTCAAGTCGATCACCCAGGGCTCCGCGGATCTCGCGCAGTTCAAGAAGCAGGAGGACGACAAGCCGGAAAGCGAAAGTACTCCGGCCGAAGTACAAGCCTTCCTCGACTATGCCAAGCAGAAGCTCGCCGATGAGGTATCCGACGTGCGCGCATCCGATCGCCTGATCGAAAGCGCCGTCTGCCTCGTTGCTTCCGAACAAGGTTATGACCGGCAACTCGAGAAGATCCTGCAGGGGGCCGGCCGTCTGGAATCCGGCGCCAAGCCAATACTCGAAATCAACATGGATCATCCCGTCGTCAAGGCTATCGCCGCCAAGGCGGATGCGCCTTCGTTGCGCGACGATGCGGCCTTCCTGTTGCTCGATCAGGCACGGGTTTTGGACGGTGACAAACCGGCCGATCCGCGCGCTTTCGTTGAGCGGCTGGCGCGGCTGATGGAAAAAGCGCTGCAGTAAGCAGGCTCATGAGCGATTTCCGCAATCCAAGACTTCGCAGCGGCTGGGTCGTTTCCCATCCGCTGCGGGAGACATCATACCCGAACCGGTTAAGCCGATTTGAGCCCGCCAAGAAGCGTGGGAATAAGTTCAGACACTGTGGGGTGGATCGGCACAGCCCATTTCAGCACCGGGTAGGGCGTGCGCGCATGCATCGCATCGATGAAACCGTGGATCGCCTCGTCGCCTTCGACGCCGAAGATTGCGGCACCGAGGATCTGTCCGGTTTCAACATCGGCGACGACCTTCATCAGGCCTTGTGTCTCGCCCTTTTCGACGGCGCGGCCGACGCGGCTCATCGGCATGGTCGATGTAGCGACTGATCGTCCTTTTGCCCGCGCCTCTTTCTCCGTTATTCCGACGCGCCCGAGTGGCGGATCGATATAGAGCGCGTAGGCGGGGATACGCTCGCTTACCTTCCGGTCTTCGCCGTCCAGGAGATTGGCGGCGACGATCTCGAAATCATTGTAAGAGGTGTGCGTGAAGGCACCGTGGCCGTTGCAATCGCCAAGTGCCCATATGCCGTCGACATTTGTGGAGAGGTGATCGTCGACGACGATATAGCCCTTGCTGTCCAGCGCTACACCGGCCTTTTCGAGGCCGAGATCGTCGGTATTGGGCCGGCGTCCCGTGGCGATGAGGAGATGGCTTGCTTCGACATCCGGATTGCCTGCGGTGGAGATGCGGATATTCTCGCCGCTCTTCGAGAGCCTGATGTCCTCGGCGTTCTTATGGATCGATATACCTTCGGCGCGAAGAACATCACCGATCGCCTGGCAGATATCGTCATCCTCCCGCGGCGCCAGGTACGGGCCGCGTTCGATGATGCTGACCTCGGTGCCGAAGCGCCGGTACATCTGCGCGAATTCGAGGCCGATATAACCGGCGCCGATGATGGCGAGATGCCGGGGCAGGGCCGTCAGATGGATGATGGAGGTACTTGTCAGGTACTCGATGTCTGAAAGTCCGGGCAAAGGGGGAATGACCGGCCTTGCGCCGACGTTGAGAAAAATGCGCGGCGCCGTCAGCGTCTCATCTCCGACGCGGATGGTCTTCGCACTCTCGAAGCGGGCATGTCCCCGTATCAAGGAGATTCCCTCGGTGGATGTGAGCGAGCTCGTGAGTGAATTTCTGGCGTTATTGATAACGGTCGCCGCACGCTTCTCGACAGCCGCCATGTCCGTCTGCATGCCGCCATCTCTGCGGATGCCGTATTCCGCGCTTCGTCGTATCACCTGAGCGGTGCGGGCGCTGGCGACCAAGGTTTTGGTCGGCATGCAGCCGGCATTGACGCAGGTTCCGCCGACGAATTTTCGTTCTATCAGAGCCACCGTCATGCCGGCAGCCGCAAGACGTCCCGCCAGAGACGGCCCCGCTTGCCCGGCACCGACGATGATTGCGTCGAAGGTTCTCATGCTTATCCCTCCCGCAGTTTGATGTCTGTTTTCATGTCCGGTTGAACTGGATGCCGACGCCCAGCCTCTTCCAGTTTAGCAGACTTGAGCGGACCCAGGTCGAAAACCTAAAGGAGCGGCGGCTATGAATTTGGAAGAGGCTCTTATCTGCGGCAAATCCATGCAATTCCGCATCCTGGTTTGTACTTAAGCGGTGCGCAGCCTTGACGACCAGCGCCGCTAGACCATCTCTGGTCGCATACCTGCCGTAAGGGAATATATGTGCCGTAGTCGACAAGCTTCAGGTGCCTCTCTGCCGCGTGTGACGATAACGTAAGGATTTAAGCAACGTGCTTGCTGTCCCGAAAGAGCCACCACAGAAGTTCATCCTGCTGATACTCTCGTCCCTTCGAAAGGCGTTTTTCAGCATTACCATTGCGAGCGCTGCGATAAACACGCTGGCGCTGACCGGCTCCTTCTTCATGCTGCAGGTTTACGATCGGGTTATTCCGGGCCGCAGCCTTCCAACGCTCGCCGGCCTCGCGATCATCACTGCGACCCTGTTCATCTTTCAAGGGGCGCTGGAATTGCTGCGCTCGATGCTGCTTGCGCGTGTGGGCGTATCTCTCGATGAACGGCTGAACCAAAAGGTCTTCGGCTCGCTCATTTTTTTGCCGACGAGGATGCAGACGCCCGATGATGGGCTGCAGCCCGTCCGCGATTTGGAGCAGGTCCGATCGTTCCTGTCCGGAGGCGGGTCTACGGCGTTGTTCGATTTGCCCTGGATGCCTTTCTATCTTGTCCTGTGTTTTCTGTTCCATTTCTGGATCGGCTTTACAGCCCTTTGCGGCGCCATCGTGCTCATTGTCCTGACGATGCTGGCAGAGGTGCTGTCCCAAAAGCCAGCGCTGCAGGCCGCGAAGTCCTCCGCCGCCCGTCTCGGCTTCGCACAGGCGGCGCGACGAAACTGGGAAGCAGTGGTCGCAATGGGTTTTAGCGGCCGTCTTACCGAGAAATGGACGGCAATGAACGAGGACTATCTGGGAAACCAGCTCTCCGCCGGCAACATCGTCGGCACGCTGACCACGATCGCGAAGATATTGCGGATGATGCTGCAATCCGCCGTATTGGCTGTCGGTGCAATCCTCGTCATCAGGCAGGAGGCAACGGGCGGCATCATCATCGCCAGCTCGATCATGGTCACCCGTGCGCTGGCTCCGGTGGAGCTTACAATCGGGCATTGGAAGAGCTTTGTCTCCGCCCGCCAAAGCTGGTCGCGGCTCGCCAAGCTGCTGGATGTGGTCCCTAGCGAACAGCGGGCAGTGGCCCTGCCGGCCCCGCAAAAGGAGCTCAGCGTCGAAAATATCAGCCTAACGCCTCCTAGTAGCCGCGACTTCATCCTCCGCAACATCTCGCTCAAGATAACTGCTGGGACAGTGCTGGGCGTGATCGGCCCCAGTGCTTCCGGAAAATCGTCACTTGCCAGAGCGATCACCGGTTTGTGGCCGGTCGTGATCGGCGCGATCCGGCTCGACCAGGCAGCGTTGTCGCAGTGGGAGCAAGGCGAGCTAGGCTGCCATATCGGATATCTGCCCCAGGATGTCGGCTTGTTCGACGGCTCGATAGCCGAGAATATTTCCCGCTTCGCGACGGACATGCAGCCCGGACCGATTATCGCGGCGGCCAAGGCGGCCGGCGTCTATGACATGATCGTCAAGCTGCCGGATGGGTTCGACACGGTCATCGGCGAGGGCGGCTCGCGGCTTTCCGCCGGTCAGAGGCAGCGCATAGCCTTGGCCCGGGCACTTTATGGCGATCCGTTTCTGGTGGTTCTTGACGAGCCGAACTCCAATCTCGATGCCGAGGGCGAGGCATCCTTGACCAAAGCCTTGATGGGCATCCGGGCACGCGGCGGCATCGCCATCGTTGTTGCGCACCGGCCGAGTGCTCTGGCTGCTGCGGATAAAGTCGCGATCATTGCCAACGGCCAGTTACAGGCATTCGGAGCCAAGGATGAGATTCTTGGAACACCGGCGAGACATTCGGGGACCGGACCGGTGCGCTTGATGATCGCCGGCGAGGATGTGAGTGGATGAAAAACACGAGCTTGTCTTCCACAGAACGAGCGATCCGCCGCCTTTCCATTTTCATAGTGGCGACAGTTCTTCTCCTTTTCGGCGTCCTCGGCGGCCTTGCGGCAGCAACGAAGATTTCGGGAGCGGTCATTGCCTCCGGTACCCTTGTCGTCGACAGCTATGTAAAAGCCGTTCAACACCTCAAGGGCGGGATCGTCGGGGAAATCCGTGTGAAGAATGGCGACCACGTCGATGCCGACCAGATATTGATCCGCCTGGACGATACACAAACCAGAGCCAATCTCGGCATTATCAGAAAGCGTTTGAATGAGCTTTCCGCCCGAACGGCGCGTCTGGTCGCCGAGCGTGACGACAAGGATGCGATCAGCTTTCCGGCAAACCTGCTCTCCAATGCCGGTGACGATGGTGTGGCGAGCATACTTGCCGGCGAGCGGCAACTGTTCGCCGACCGGTTGGCGTCGCGACAGGGCCAGAAGTCGCAGTTGCGCGAGAGAGTTCAGCAGTTGAAACAGGAAGTGGACGGCTTCGTCGCGCAGGAGAAGGGGAAACGGATCGAGATCGAGCTTGTCACCAAGGAACTGAGCAGCCTTCAGCGACTGTTCGATCAAGGCATCGTTCCGGCGGCAAAGGTCTATTCGCTGCAAAGGGACAGCGCTCGTCTGACGGGGGAACTTGGTAACCTCATCTCATCGATCGCTCAGACCAACGGCAAGATCACCGAAACCGAGCTTCAGATCATTCAGATCGACGATGACCACAGCTCCGAAGTCTCCGATCAATTGCGGCAGGCCGAAAGCGATACCGGTCAATTTTCGGAACGGTTGATCGCCGCGGAGGACGATCTCAAACGCGTGGATATAAGAGCGCCGCAGGCAGGCATCGTCGATCAGTTGAATGTCCACTCGGCCGGCGCCGTGATCGGGCCGAAAGAGACCATCATGCAGATCGTCCCCGACAAGGATGCACTGGTCGCCGAACTCAAGCTTCCGCCGCAGGATATTGATCAGATCGCTGTCGGGCAGGTGGTCGCCTTGCGTTTTTCCGCCTTCAACCAGCGCATTACACCGGAACTGAATGGGCATGTCGAAACCGTTTCGGCCGATCTGACGACCGACCAGCATTCAGGGCTCAGCTATTACATCGTTCGCGCCAAAGTGCCGAAAGATGAATGGGATCGATTGGGGAAGCTGACGCCTCTCCCCGGTATGCCGGTGGAAGCGTTCATGCAGACGGGCCGAAGAAGCGTTCTCGCCTATCTGACCAAGCCGATGACCGATCAGATAAAGCGCGCATTCAGAGAGGATTAGGACGTTCCTCTGAGGCGTTATATGAGCCGATATACCGGGTTCAGGGTATAAGCGCAGCCGCCATGAACGGCTGCGCAGAGCGCTTAAAGCAATTCCCGGAAAAGTGCGCAGCGGTTTTCCATCCGGGATGCGTAAAAACAAAGAGATAGAGCAGGAAAGCGATTCCGTGAAACGCTTTCCTGCTCTGGGGCTTTTATCAGATATGCCAGTCCGGAGTATGGGCAGCCGCTGTCGCTGCGGTCTGGGTGAGATGGTCATTCAACTGATAGGCCTTGATGTAGTCAATCTTCATCTCAGACCCGTTTTGCAGGCTATCCGTCGGAGTGCCTGCTACGCCGCCGACGGCCTGATCCACCAGCATATACATGGGGCTGTGCATATCGGCTGGCGTGTCGGCATGGGCAACGGCCACATCGTCGAAATACCAGACGATCTGATCCTGATCCCACAGCACGCCGTAATTGTGAAAGCCATCGGTGCTGGGAACCTGCACCGGAATGAGCTGCTTCGTGTGCTGACCCGTTTCGTTCGAATGAACAGTGACATTGACCGTGCTCGGATCCTGCCCGCGCATTTCCATCACATCGAGCTCGGGCGGCCAGGAACCGTCTTCCGGCAGAAGCCAGAAAGCCGGCCATGTGCCTTGATCGTGGGGCATCTCGGCCCGCATTTCGAAATATCCATAAGTCTGGGCGAAAGTGGAGTGGGTCGTCAGAATGCCGGACGTATAGTCATAGCCGTCCAGAAGCGATTTCAGCGAATCGGGCGTCGGTTTGGCTGTAATCGTCAGCACGCCGTTCGAAACGGAAAATGGATTGGCCGATGCGGTCGGGCCATAGAGCGGATTGACAAACCACTGCAACTCGCCGTCTCCGGTTATGCTGCTGCCCTTGTCTGGCGCCCACCAGTATTTCGCATCCCAGGTGCCTTGCGTTCCCTGATGCAGAGAAAGCGTATTGAAATCGTCCGAAAATGTTTGCGTGAGGTCGGAACGGTCGAGCCCGAGCTGGAACTGGTCCGAATGCAGGTCGGCAGCGGTCTTGTTGGCAAAAACAAGGCTTTCGCCGTTGCCGAGATCCAGATGCAGATTGGCGCCTTGCTGAGTAAGATGACTGACGACCTGATCGAAAGACGTCAGCCCGTATTGGTTCAGGCGCACCTTGTCATCACTGCTGAAGTCGGTGATGAGGTCGCTGCCATTGCCCTTGGTGAAAATAAAGGTATCGGCGCCGCCTCCGCCGATCAGAACGTCGTTGCCCGCCCCGCCGTCGATAGTCTGGCTGCCCGTGCCGCCGGTGATGATATTGTCGGCGCTGTTGCCGAAGGCATGGCGGCCATCGCCGGTCACCGTGAGATTCTCGAAATTATCGGGAAGCGTGTAGTCCATCCAGGTGTTGATGGTATCTACGCCCCCGCCGGGCGCCTCGGACGCGTGGTTGATGTTTGAATAGAGATAATAAATATCGTCTCCCGTGCCGCCGACCATCGTTACGTTGACGGAGCCGTCACCCCAGATCGAATCATTTCCCGCCGTGCCGTAAAGCGTCGGACCGGAGCCCGTGGCGGAAAACCAGCTTGTGGAAGTGCCGCTGTAATAGAGCGTTTGGCCTAGTGCATTGAGAACCGTATTGGGCATCGGAAACCTCTCCATTGTGCTTGGCTGTCCCCTCCACAGAGCCAATATTCCTCCGTGCTTACGTTGGAAAGATAACATTTTCCGCGCCGCAGCATAGCCCCTTTGGATGTTAATTTCAGCCATGCGTAATGTTTTTCCGGCTAAAGAGCGCTGCATTCAATCTGAAGCTGTCCTGTTGTACGCATCATCCGAAAGGGAAGCGGCGGCGTCGCAATGAAAGATGGAAACAGGGTAGCGCGATTTCTTCCGGAACCAGAAAGGCACACAGAGGTTTGGTCGAGAGGAGGATTGATTCATGAGCAACTTTGATCATCAACCGACACCAAACGATCGGCCACCGGAAATCCCGCCGAAGCGGCGTTCAGGGATGGTCGGCACAGCGATTATCGCGGCGATCGTACTTCTCTTCGTCATCGCGGCTATTTCATCGAACTATTGGCGAGAAAACCCGGCGGGCACCGACCAGCAAACGACTTCGTCCACCACTCTTCCGGGTTCGGGATCGGGAGCAGGTACGGTTAACAACACGCAGCCGAATGAGCAGATGCAGCCCGCACCTGCGGATCGCAGTGAAAATAATCAGAGAGGCATTACCAGCACCCCTTCGCAGCCCAGTAGAAATGGCGTTCAGCGATAGCGGTCGTTCGCCGACGAGCTCGCCTGTTCCTGATGAGAGCCATATGTCATGTCAGCACGAATGCTGAACGCGCATGTCCGTTTTACGGTGAAGGTTGAGTAGCCTTTGCGATTGGTGAGGCTGTGGTGCCGAGCCGCTGTGGGCAAATGGCGAAATGGCGCAAGGCGTCAAGGAAGCACTACAAATAGCCTCCGAAAACCAACAGAAGCACGCCGGCAGCGATAAACAATAATCCCGGCCAGTTTCTTGACACTCCGAGAAAGCGGAGCCCCTGGTGCTGTGGCTCCAGCGTTTCACCACCTTGCATCGATCGGTGCGGTTCGCTCAACCGTCTGCCGAGGGCCTCCCTAAGCAGGTAAAGCAACCCTCCGATGACCAATATTACTCCGATTAAAATCGCTGACATGAACATCTCAGCCTTTTGTTACGGCCAATAAGACAGAAAGCAGTTCTGACCTTCATTGTTCCGATTATCTCTTCGGCGCATCGCCCGGGAGGATGTTTTTCAGCCGCGTTCCGGTGACCCCATGCGGCAAACATTAACAGATTTTAATCGACCCCTTAAGAAACAGATAACGAACATGCAGCCAGACTGCCCGAGCCAGAGAGTTGTACGCTCTTTTGGCTTCGGCACGTCATAGGAAGAGGCAGGAAATCATGTTCGCTAGAAGACTCCCCACCGCGTTTGCGCTCGTATTGTTCGGTTTTTCCACGGCATATGCTGAGCCACCCGCCCGTATCGGGCAATTTGACGCTTGGGGCGCCTATTCCTATCGGTCCGGAGGAGAGGTGAGCTGCTATGTCCTATCGACCCCGACCAGCCAGGCACCGTCGACGGTTGACCACGGGAACAACTACTTCATCGTCGCGCGAGGGCCCGACGGCAAGGCATATATGCCGGAAGCCGCCATGGGGTATGATCTGAAGCAGGGAGCGCCGATGCAAGCCACGATCGGGGACGCCACTTTTACCATGTTTACGAAGGACCGGCACGGCTGGGTCGAAGATCAATCAAAAGAGCCCACGATGGTGGATGCGATGAAATCGGGCAGCGAACTTAGCCTGCAAGCCACATCGCGGCGCGGGACAGCGACGAGTTATTCCTATTCGCTTTCAGGCATTACGGCAGCCCTGAAGCGAATAAAGGTCTGCGAATGAGATGGCGGCTTGTCGTGGAGCCCGGTGGCGACTTGCGTAAGAGCCGATGGCCGTGAACAAAAGCCCGCCGCAGACCGGGAGTCGGTAATCGCGGCGGGCTCACGCTCCAGTGGCCGGCGTGGTACACCGTGAGCTGCGGGGAAAGCGTCCCACTGGCATGAAACCAAGAAGAAGCATTTAAGTTCCGCGACTTGTCTGTGTTGCGACAATTCGCGCGTCGGACCATGGCCGCGTGCGATGCAGCCGGCCGCTCGCACCAGATGAGGAGCGGCTTGGGGGTCTCTTACTGCAGCAAAGCTACGCCGGCTTCTTCCGCCGCCTTGATGAATGCTTCTCGGGCGGCTTCCGCGCAGACCACACCCATCATCGCATCAAGGCATGTCCGTACGGCGGTCACATATTCTTCGCCATCTTCAATCGGCCAATGTTCCAGCAGCGTCTCAGCCGCATCCTGTACCGAATTGACCCGCCGATATCCCTCCGTGCCTCCCATCACGAGCGTCACGGCGGAGAAGGGCCGCAAGGTGTTTCGTTTCAAAACGCATTACCTCCGAAACATAAAGACCTTGGTAACCTTGCAAAAAGCATTCCGCGGAAAGCAGCACGACCCGTTCTCCTACATGTAAGGGGCTAAATCGCAGGGTATGCTTCCTGAGAACCAGGCATGCCGATGCCCGGCTGCGCGGCAGACAAGGCAGGGCTCGGCCTGAGGCGGCCAAAGCTCGGGCTGTGAGGGAGAGATGTCGATGAAGCGTAAAACAGGTTGCCGTGCTCCGCGTTACACGCGGCACGGGAGCGATCGGCAAATAACCTCAGCGACGGGCCAGAAGCGCCTCGATCGAGGCCATTTCAAAGGCGTCACGCGCCTCGCTCGCCGTACATTCGTGCTCGAGGGCGGCGCTGCAGACCTTCTTAGCTTCCCTTAGAAAGACGCCATCGGCAATCGGCCATTCTCTTTCCAGACACCCCACAGCTTCGGCCGGACTCTTGACGACCTTCTGTTTCCCACTGCTGACAATGACGGAGACGGGTGCCTTCCATGCGAGAGCGCTCATTCTGATCCTCCTTTGTCTTTCAGGTGAAGTTAGGCAAACGATGGTTTTGTCGGTCGGTTCCACGAGTGAGATCAAAAAGTTCCATCTCCGCACGAAAAAGCTGCGCAAGTAAACATGGCTTTGCAAAGCGGGCTGCTTCCGATGACGCCCTGTCAAGGGCATCAATCGTTGGACAGCCGGACTTAAGGCTACTGGCGTCCAGATTTTCGGCGATGGTGTTTGCAAGCACAATTCCGGTGCTGGCGACTGGCTATATTACGCGCGGTCGGGCCACCTGTGAAGCCGTCAAAATTCCGCGACCGCGCCCCAGACCGAGCCATTCAGCCGATCCGGATGATACGGTTTCGGATCGACGATCGGTTTCGCGCCCGTGACGAGATCGGCGACGAGATGACCCGCCCCCGGGCCGATTCCGAACCCGTGGCCGCTGAAGCCTGCCGCCAGGATCAATCCGGGGAGTGCCGGAATTTCGCCGATTGCCGGCACGCCGTCGGGCGTGCTGTCGATATACCCGGCCCACGCGGCGGAGACGGGCGTTTGGGCAAGCGCTGGAAGCAATGTCCGCGCCCGCTCTAGGGTCAATTCGATCTGCTTGCGATCCGGACGAGGATCGAGAATGCGGTTCTGCTCCATCGGTGTCGGGCGGTCGAGCCGCCAGCGCGACAGGGTTTCATGCCCGCTCTTTACACCTTCGAGACAGCCGGGAGCGAGGCTGCGCCAGCGCTTGGCGAACATCGGCACGAAATGGCGGGCGAAACGAAACTGCTGCAATGTCGGATCTATGCGGGCGCGGCCGCTGATCGCAAGCGTGTAGCCACCGTCACCTCTGCGCGTGGCCGAGACCGCGGCAGTGTGCAGCGCCGCCGGCAAACCCTCGGCACCGGGCGCGACCGAGAGGATCGAAGCGCGGATCGACGCTTGTGGAAAGCGAATGCCGAGCTGCCGGCAAAAGGACGATGCCCAGGCGCCGCCGGCCATCACCGCCGCGCGGGTGCGGATTATGCCGGCCTCGGTCACCACGGCACTGACATGGCCGGCTTTGGTCTCGAGGCCGCGAGCGGCGCACATCTGATGAACGCTGCCGCCGAGCGCCATGATGGCACGGGCGACCACAGGGGCAGCGCGAGACGGATCGGCAGTGCCGTCAGTCGGCGAGAAGACGCCGCCCTTCCAGCGCCGGCCGGTCGCCGAGCCGAATTCGCTTGCCTGCTTTTGGTCCAGCATATGGGTGGTGACGCCGACGCCGCGGGCAAACTCACCCCAGCGCGCCCAGCCGGCGAGTTCCGCATCGTCATTGCTCAGATAGAGCAGGCCGCAACGGCTGAATCCTGTGTCCTCTCCACTGTCATTGCCGAAGTCCTCCCAAAGAGCCAGGCTCTTGGTTGCCATCGGCAGTTCGCGGGCATCCCGGTTCTGCTGCCGGCACCATCCCCAGTTTCGGCTGGACTGCTCGGCGCCGATCCGCCCCTTTTCCAGAAGCGCGACCTTCAAGCCCCGCCGCGCGAGATAGTAGGCGGCAAAGCTTCCGACGATGCCGCCGCCGATCACCACGACATCAGCCTCGTCGGGCAGGGCAGGGCTGGTTGCGATGTGCAGAAGGGGGGCGGGCATGGCACTCTCCGGTTTACAGGCGAGCATTTTAGTCGAGGTTTCCCAGCGCAAATGCTGCAGATCGCCGTCAGACAGCATTTCCTTCGGTCGCATGCAGCTATGGCGAATACTTGTGCTAAGGTGCGGATTTTACGAAGTTATATTGGCGCGAACGGGTTGAATTCCGCTTGCTAAGTAAGGCTTTCCGCATAAGATGACAAAAGATTATTCCGCAAGGCGGCGGCGCCATGCCGCCCGCGAAATTGGAGCGCGCCGATGAAACTCGACCGGATCGACATCAAGATCCTCTACGAATTGCAGAAGAACGGCCGCATCACCAATGTGGAACTGGCCGAACTCGTCAACCTCTCTCCCAGCCCCTGCCTGATGCGGGTCAAGAAATTACAGGCGGAAGGATACATCGTCGGCTATTCGGCACAGATCAACATCGCCAAGCTTGGGCAGACGCTCACCGTGTTCACCGAGGTTACGCTCAAGAACCATCGCCAGATCGATTTTGCCCGATTTCTGGCGGCGGTCGAGAAGGTGGACTCGGTGGTGGAGTGCCATCTCGTCTCCGGCGGCTATGACTATCTGGTGAAGTTCGTGACCGCCGGAATTGCCGAATACCAGACGACCATGGAACGGCTGATCGACATGGAAATCGGCATCGACAAATATTTCAGCTTCGTCGTGCTGAAATCGCCGATCGTCAAAGCGCATATGCCGCTCACCAGCCTGTTTCCGGTCTGAGCCGTCTTCGCTGCTGTCTATTCGCCGGACGGCAGCTCAGCGTTTCGCAAAGGCGCCCACCAGCTCAGGATTTTGTTCCAGGCTGTCCAGCCAGCCGGTGCTGAGCTTCGGCACGGAGGAGAAGAGCAGTTTGGAATAGGGGTGTTTGGCGCCGCCGGCGAGATCGGCGGATGCGAGTTGCTCGATCTTCTCGCCTGCATACATCACCGCAATCTCATCGCAGATCGCCTGCACGGTCGATAGATCGTGGCTGATGAAGACGTAGGAGAGGCCGAGTTCGCGTTGCAGCTCCTTGAGGAGATCGAGGATGGCGGCCGCAACGACCGTGTCGAGGGCTGATGTAATCTCGTCGCAGAGGATGAGCTTCGGCTCGGCGGCAAGTGCGCGCGCGAGGTTGATGCGCTGCTTTTGGCCGCCGGAGAGTTCCGGCGCGCGCCGATGCTTGAGAGCCTTGGGCAGGTGGACCATGTCGAGTAGCTGATCGATGCGCGCCTCGCGCTCCCTGCGGCCGAGATTGTGATAGAAGGCAAGCGGACGCCCGAGTATTTCACCGATCGACTTGGCGGGATTGAGCGCCGTATCGGCAAATTGAAAGACGATCTGCAGCTTTTGCAGCTCTTCGCGCTGGCGATTGCGGGCATCGGCTGCAAGCTGTTTCCCGTTGAAGACGATGTTTCCGGAAACCGGTGGCAGGATGCCGGCTATGACGCGGGCAAGCGTCGATTTTCCGCAGCCGGATTCGCCGATGACGCCGAGGTTACGGCCGGCTTCGAGCCTGAGGCTCACGGATCTGAGTGCGGTCGCTGCCGGCAGACCGTCCGGCCGGATAGGGCCATAGCCCGCCACCACGTTGGTAACCTCCAGCAGGGCCGGTATCTTTTCTGGCTCCTTCGATACCGGAGAGGCATAGAGCTTGGGTTCGAAAGCACCCAGCAACTGGCGTGTATAGGGATGCGAGGGCGCAGAGAGGATCTGCTCCGTCTTGCCGATTTCCTGGACTTCCCCGCCCTTCAGAACAACGATGCGGTCGGCGACCTGCGCCACGACGGCGAGGTCGTGAGACACATAGACGCCGGCGATGCCGCCCTTTTTCATCACCGATTTGAAAGCTCTGAGAACCTCGATCTGCGTGGTGACGTCGAGCGCCGTCGTCGGCTCGTCGAAAATCATAAGTTTCGGATTGCCGATCAGTGCCATCGCGGCTGAAAGCCGCTGCAACTGGCCTCCGGACACCTGATGCGGATAGCGCGAACCGATCGTGTCCGGGTTCGGCAGGCTCAGCGCCTTGAAGAGCTCGACGGCGCGGGTCTTTGCCTCCTCGGCCGGCATCAGGCCGTGGATGCGGGTGATTTCGATCACCTGCTCCATGATCGTCTGCGCCGGATTGAAAGCTGCCGCAGCACTTTGCGGGACATAGGCGACCTCGGTTCCGCGAATGCGCGCTCTGGCCTTTTCGGGCAGGCTTGCCATGTCCTTGCCGGCGAGCAGGACCTGGCCGCCGCTGATGCGACAGCCTTGCCGGGTATACCCCATCAGGGTCAACGCGATCGTCGTCTTGCCCGAGCCGCTTTCGCCGATCAGGGCGACGATTTCCCCCTCCTGTATATCGAAGCTGACGCCGCGGATGATGTCGACCTGGCGGCCCGCATCCGTCTTGGCCTCGACCTTCAGGTCGCGAATGTCGACGAGTTTGGCCATCAATTGCTCCGGTCTCGAATCTTCTGGGGGAGGTTGTCGATCAGCAGGTTGACGCTGATCGTCAGGCTGGCGATCGCAATGCTCGGGAACATCACCGCCGGCGCGCCGAAGGGCAAGCCGCCGATGTTTTCGCGCACCAGCGCACCCCAGTCCGCATTCGGCGGCTGCACGCCGAGGCCGAGGAAGGAGAGCCCCGACAGAAGCAGCACGATGAAGACGAAGCGCAGGCCGAGATCGGCCATCACAGGCCCAAGGATGTTGGGCAGGATTTCCGAGCGGATGAGATAGAGCGCCCCTTCACCGCGGGCGCGGGCAACCGTGATGAAATCCATGGTGTTGATATTGACCGAGAGCGCCCGCGAGAAGCGATAGGCGCCGGGCGTATAGATGACGGCGAGCGTCATGATCAGCACCGGGATCGACGATCCGACGCCGGCGACGACCACAAGGCCGAACAGCTTGCTCGGGATGGAGTTCAGCGCGTCGAGAAAGCGGCTGAGCACGCTGTCGAACCAGCCGCCGATCACCGCTGCGATCATGCCGAGCGCGACACCGACGAAGCAGGCAATGCAGACGGCGGCAAGCGAAATGCCGACGGTGTAGCGCGCGCCCATGAGGATGCGGGAGAAGATGTCCCGGCCTAGATAATCGGTGCCGAGCCAGAACTTGGCCGACATCGGCCCGAAATAATCGAAATCGACGATGTCGCCGATCGGGTAAGGCGTCAGCAGCGGCGCGAAGATGGCGACCAATGCCCAGGCAAGGATGACGGCAAGGCCGAGCATACCGACGACATTGAATCGGAAACCGAACCGGCGAGGTGTGAGTGCGGTAAGAGCCATGGTCAGCGCAGCCTCGGATTGGACATGATGGCGATGATGTCGGCAATGGTGATCAGCAGCAGATAGACCAGGCAGAAAATCATGGCGCAGGTCTGAATGAGCGGCAGATCTCGCGTTGCGACCGCGTCCACCATCAGCTTGGCGATGCCGGGATAGTTGAAGATGGTTTCGACGATGATGACGCCGCCGAGCAGGTAGGAGAGCGAAAGCGCCACGGCATTGACGATCGGGCCGAGCGCATTCGGCAGGGCGTGCTTCAGGACCATGCGCGGGCGCGAGGCGCCTTTCAGGAGCGCCATTTCGACATAAGGCGTGTTCAGCGTCTCGATGACGGCGGCTCGGGTCATGCGGATCATCTGTGCCGATATCACGAAGCTCAGCGTGATGACCGGCATCGCGAAGACACGCAGCATCTGGGAGAAAGAGTGGATCTCATTGGCGAAGGCGAGCGCGGGCAGCCATTTGAGATAGACGGCAAAGATCAGCACCGCCGATGTTGCGACCATGAATTCGGGCACTGAAATCACGCCGATCGAAATCACGGTAACAATCCGGTCGTAGAGGGAGCCGCGCAGCATGGCCGCGGTGATGCCCAGCGTGAGAGCGATCGGCACGGAAAACAGTGTCGTGGCCGCCGCAAGCTTCAGCGAGTTTCCGAGCCGGGCACCGATCAGATCGGCGATCGGCATGTTGTTGGCATAGGAAATGCCGAGATCGCCGGTGGCGAGCCCGGCAAGCCAGCGAACGAAACGCAGGATGGCCGGATCATTGAGATGCATGGCGGCGCGCAGGCCCGCGACAGCTTCGGGTGTTGCGGCTTGACCAAGGAGGATCTGAGCCACATCGCCGGGCAGCATTTCCGTTGCCGCAAACACCGTGAATGACACGATGAGCAGCGTGATCAAGGCTACGATCACGCGGCCGAGCACGAGAGATAGAACGTGGCGGTTCATGACAGATCCCCATCGCGAGAACGGAAGTGCCGACTATACGGCACTGTACCCGACAAGTGGTGCCGAGGCACCACCCGTCGGGCACGAAGGCAGGGATCAGGCATCAAGCCAGACATATTCCGCGAAGGCATAACCCATCATGCCGCCGAGCGGATTGGCCTCCAGGCCGTGCAGCTTCGAAGAAATCGCGTCGACATTGGAGATATAGGCCGGAATGGCGGTACCCGCCTCTTCGGCGATCATCGCCTGCATGTCGCCGTAGATCGCCTTGCGCTTGGCCTGATCGAGCAAGCCGCGCGCCTCGATCAGCATGCTGTCGAACTTCTCCGACTTGTACTGGCTCTCGTTCCAGGGAGCCTGGGAGGCGTAGAGCAGCGAGAACAGAATGTCGGGGGTCGGACGCGGATTGATATTGCCGAAATGCATCGGCGCCTTCAGCCAGTAGTTCGACCAGTAGCCGTCTGAGGGCACGCGCTGGACGTCGAACTTCATACCGATCTCGGCGCCGGCCTGCTGCAGCACCATCGCCATGTCGACAGACGAGGTTGCAGCGTCGGACGCGACAACAGGAATGGACTGGCCGAGCAGACCCGACTTCTGGAAGTGGAACTTGGCTTTCTCCGGATCGAAGGCCTTCGGCTTCAGATCGGCATTATGGTAGATGTTGGAAGGAGGCACAGGCTGGTCGTTGCCGATCTCGGCAAGTCCGCGTAGCGCCGACTTCTGGATGACTTCCCGGTTCAGGAGATACTTGACGCCGGTCACGAAGTCCTTGCTGTTGCCCGGGCTCATATCCAGACGCATGTTGAGGTCGGTATAATTGCCGGAGGTGGTCTTCGACAATGTCACGCCCTTCTGGCTGTCCAGGAGCCGCATGGAGCGTGGATTGATGGATGCGGCGAGCTGGATATCGCCCGAAAGCAGCGCATTGACGCGTGCGGAGTCGTCTTCGATCGCGAAGAACTCGAAGGAGTCGAGGTACGGACCGCTTTTCTTCCAATAATTCTTGTTCTTGACTGCGATGGACCGGACGCCGGGTTCGAAGCTTTCGCAGACGAATGCGCCGGTGCCATTGGCCTTGCTGAAGTCCGTGGTGCCATCGGCAATGATCATGAAATGATGGATGGCAAGGATGGTCGGAAGATCAGCGTTCGGATTGGCGAGGGTGATCTCGACGGTCTGCGGATCGACGGCCTTGATGCCGGTCATCTGCTTGGCGATCGCATTGACCTTCGAGCCGACAGCCGGATCAAGATGGCGCTTCAGCGAATAGACGACGTCGGCGGAAGAAAGGGTTTTGCCGTCGTGGAACGTCACGCCCTTGCGAAGCTTGACGGTCCATACCTTGGCGTCGGAGCTTTCGATGCTTTCGGCAAGTTCCATCTGCGTGACGCCGTCCTTGTCGAGGAAGGACAGGCGGTTATAGAAGGCGCAGCAGCGGACATAGTCCGTCGAAAGCGATGCCTTGGCCGGATCAAGCGTGTCGGCCGTCGATGACGACCAGCCGGCCGCTTTCAGTGAGCCGCCCGAGACCGGGGTTGCGGCGAAAGCCGCCGAGGCGCGGCCGAAGATCGCGCCGCCGGCTGCGGCAGCGATGCCGCCGGCAAGGAACATCTGCAGGAGATCGCGGCGGGTAGCACCGCGGCGAATGGCATTTTCGACCATGGCATCGTCTGCGCTGGTCCAATTCGTGATCTTGTCGTTCATTTGCGTTCCCCTTGTTAAGGTTTGATTGGCGCGCCTCGTCTTTTCACGCGAGGTCGGTACCGGATAGTCGTCACTCAGGCGGCCCTGACTGCCTCCACCGCATCGGCAAGCCCTGCTATGGAGGTGAAATGGAAATCGGGCCTGGTGAACTCCTTGGGCTCGATCGTGCCGCCATAGCCCTTCTGGGCATGGCGCCGCTCGATCCAGCAATTGGTCATGCCGAGCTGCCGCGAGATGCCGATGTCGTGATACTGGCTCTGTGCAACATGCAGAATGTCGTCTTTCGAACCGCCTTCCTTCGCGACAAAAGCGAAGACCTGCTCGAAGAAGGCCGGATCGGGCTTTTCCGTGCCGGTATCGTCAGTGGTGAATGCGGCATAAAACGGGTTGCCGAGTTCTTTGGAAAAGTGCTCGAACGCCCAGCGGCGGGCATTCGTCATGGCGATAAGCTTGTAACGCTGCGAAAGGCGCTGGAGAGCTGCGGCGCTATCGGGAAAGCCTTTCCAGCCCTTGCAGGAATCACGCAAGCGCTCGCCATATGCCTGTTTAGCCGGTAGCCCCAGCTTCGGCGCGATGGCCAGATAGACACGGAGCAGATCGTCGGGAAACAGATCGGCATCGTCGGAATAGCGTTCAGCGCGATAGAGGGCGAGCGCTTCCTCGCCATCGACGGAAACACCTGCTTGATCGGCGATTGCCGCCAGGCAATCCTTGATGCCGCCTTCGAAGTCGATCAGGGTTCCGACGACATCAAAGGTGAAATATTTGAAATCCGCTAGGCTCTTTGCCAAGTGTCTGCCCTCGCCAAATGTCTGTTCTTGATCGAGTGCACCCAGTTCCGATCGCCGGCTGAATGCAGAAGAAAATGCTGTTTTCATTCCAGTTGGAATTTTCGGGTATCTCCCGAAAATCCCGGCTTTTCGGCCTTTGAGCATCTGCAGTCAGCTCAGTTTCGCAGTAAAGGCTCGCCGGATTCTCTGAATGGCAGAGCTGCGGCGGCACAATATTGCGAATATGAGCGCAAAGCGGTATTTCGCCGCGCCCAACCAAGCCCGTTTTCGCACTCAGGCGAGCACCGCGCGCACATCAGGGTCTTCCAGGGTCTGGTCCAGCGTCCTGCGCGTGCGTTCGATGATCGCGTCGATCTCGCCATCGGTGCAGCAGAGCGGCGGCGCATAACCGAGAACACCGTTGCCGAAGGCGCGAATGACGAGCCCGTTGTTCCAGGCGCGATCGAAGATCCGCCGCGCCGGCTCGGCAGCCGCGGGCAAGGGCGTCTTGCGCGCCTTGTCGACCACCAGCTCGACGGCAGCGAGCATGCCGCGCCCGCGCACGTCGCCGACAAGCGGATGCGAGGAGAGATCGCGAAGGCCGGCCATCAGCCGCGCTCCGGCCTTGACGCCGTTTTCCAACAGGCCGCTCTCGTAAAGGCGCAGCACTTCCAGGCCAACCGCAGCGCTGACGGGATGCGCGGAATAGGTATAGCCGTGGCCAACCGCGGCGGCGCCGGCGCCGTCGGCAATCGTATTATAGACCCGCTCCGTTAGGAAGACGGCTCCCATCGGCACGTAGCCCGAGGTGAGCCCCTTTGCGGTGGTCATCAGGTCAGGCACGATGCCGTCGTCCGAACAGGCAAACAGCGGGCCGGTGCGCCCGAAACCGGTGATTACCTCGTCCGCAACGAACAGAATGTCGAGTTCGCTGCAAAGATCGCGCATTGCCTTCATCCAGCCGGCCGGCGGCACCAGCACGCCGCCCGAACCTTGGATCGGCTCGGCGTAGAAGGCCGCCACGCGTTCGGCGCCAAGCTCTTCGACCTTGGCGCGCAGTGCGGCTACCGAGGCGGCGATGATCGCCTGCGGATCGGTGCCGACGGGATTGCGGTAGGCGTAATGCGAAGGGATCTTATGCTGCCAGTCGAGCGGCATGCCGAAGCCGGCATGGAAGGCCGGAAGCGCCGTCAGGCCAGCGCCGACGGTGGATGAGCCGTGATAGCCCTGTTCGAGGGAGATGAACTGATCCTTCGTCGGCTTGCCGAGCGCGTGATAGTAATAGCGGATGAAGCGGACCGTGCTGTCGACGGCGTCCGAGCCGCCGAGCGTAAAATAGACATGGTTGAGGTCGCCGGGAGCGCGATCGGCCAATTCGGCGGCGAGCCGGATGGCCGGTTCGGAGCCGAGGCTGAAGTAGCCGGTGGCATAGGGCAGTTCGCGCATCTGGCGGGCGGCCGCCTCCACGATACTGTCATGACCATAGCCGGCATTGACGCACCAAAGACCGGCAAAGCCATCGATCATCTGATGACCCGATGCATCGGTAACAGTCGCGCCCTTGGCGGATTTCAACACGCGGACGCCGGCCTGCTCGTGACCGCGATAAGAGGCGACGGGGTGAACGAGGTGGGCGCGATCGAGTTCGATAAGGGAATTGCTCAGCATGATGTCTCTCTTCAGCCCAGAGCCTGACTGGCCAGGGCAAATGTGTGAACGCTGGGAACGGATGAAAGGGCGGATGAAGTTGTGCGGCGCATGGTGATGCCGCCACCGACATGGGCGAGGCCGTGTTCGAGAAGGAAGGAGGCAAGGCCGGTCTCGCTACCGGTATCGACGCGCATGAATGCACCCGACCGGGCTGCTGCGAACAGAAAGCTCAAAAGGTCTTCTGCATCGCCGGCGTTTTCCGCAACGACCGGGCCGCAGAGTTCGCCACGGCCGAAGGACCGCAAGGCCCCGTAACCGCGAAGCATGTCGGCTTCGCGGAGAACCGCCAGACGCCCAGCCTTGAACAGGGCTTGGACGAGTGCCCTGCGATCGGCGCCGAACGCAACGCGGTCGAGAGCGATGATCTGGTCGAGATCGTCGGCTATTGCCCATTCCACCGAAGGAGGCGCGATGCATGCTTGCAAGGGACCCTGGTGCTGAACGATCGCGCCGGTCCTTTCAAAGCCGAGGCTTTCATAAAGAGCCAGACCGTCAGCGGTCGCCACCAGCCGGCACTCGCGGTCACCGACGATCTCGAGAGCTGCCTGCATGATCCGGCGGCCGATGCCGCGCCCACGCATCGATTCGTCGACGATCACCATGTTGATCGTTGCGACGTCATCGCCATAGGGAGTGACGAAGATTGTCGCGACAACCTTGTCATTCTCGATAGCCACAAGGCCGCGGCTAAGCTCCAGCAGCATCTGCCACTCTTCCAGCCGGTGCGGCCAGCCGGCCTGACGCGACAGTGTCAGGGCGGATTGAAGGTGAGAGTGGTCGAGGGGGCGAAGATCGATCCCGTTTGCCTGCACAGGCTTTTTCTCCCGTCCGTTGCTTTTCTTTTTGATAGACCCGCAGCGAAAGAAGATCGTCCCGACGAAAGGGCATCAGCGGTATCTTCCACCGTCGGTCGGCATGCCCGCCGCATCTTATGCCGGGCGGCCGGCGTTGCGGGCTGCGATTGCGGATTTCGGCGGCAACATATTTGTGACGACACGCAACTCTCTGCCAAAGCGGAGCAGCGATACAAAACTTTCTGCTTCGTGACGGCTTAAATGCGGTGAACCGATGGAAGAAGGCTGCCTATGATGTTCTCGTTCATCAGCGCCTGCGCGGCATTCTGCAAGGATCTAAAGACATGACGAAGTTCCGGCCGAAATACATCACCTTCGACTGCTACGGCACTCTGACGAATTTCCAGATGGCCGAGGCAGCCCAGAAGATCTATGGTGGCGAGCTCGATCAGCCGCGCATGGCGCAGTTCGTCAAGAATTTCGCCGCCTATCGGCTGGACGAGATCCTGGGAGACTGGAAACCCTATAATGAAGTGATCCACAACGCCGTCGAGCGCACCTGCCGCAGGAACGGCGTCGCTTTTCGCGCCGAGGATGCCCGTTCAATCTACGAGACGGTGCCGAGCTGGGGGCCGCACCCCGACGTGCCGGCTGGGCTTGCCAAGGTCGCCAAGGAAATCCCGCTGGTCATCCTGTCGAATGCGATGAACGAGCAGATCATGCACAACGTCGAAAAGCTCGGTGCGCCCTTCCATGCCGTCTTCACGGCCCAGCAGGCCAATGCCTACAAGCCGCGGTTAAAGGCGTTCGAATATATGTTCGACATGCTCGGCTGCAATCCGGAAGACGTGATGCATTGCTCCTCGTCCTTCCGCTATGATCTGATGTCGGCCTATGATCTCGGCATCAAACACAAGGTCTGGGTCAACCGGGGTCATGAGCCTGCCAATCCCTATTATGAATATACCGAGATCAAGGATATTTCCGGTCTGCCCGGCGTCGTCGGGCTCTGACGGGAGGCGGCCATGCAGTTCAAATCCTATTGGCACGACACAGCCCCGCGCTTTGCAAAGCAGAGCGCCGCGCCCCTCGAAGGTCATTATGATGTCGCGGTCATCGGCGGCGGCTTTACCGGACTGGGGGCGGCGCGCCAGCTCGCCAAGGCCGGCGCCAAGGTGGTCGTGCTGGAGGCGGGCACGGTCGGTTCCGGCGCGTCCGGTCGCAATGGCGGTCATCTCAACAACGGCATCGCCCATAGTTTCATCGCAGCGAAGGAAGAGCTGGGAGTGGAGCGGGCGAAGGCGCTTTATCGCGCCTTCGACGATGCCGTCGACACTGTCGAGCGGATCGTCACGGAAGAGGGGATAGACTGCAATTTCCGCCGGGCGGGTAAGCTGAAGCTTGCATCCAAACCGGCACATTTTGACAGCATTGCCCGCAATTTCGAGGCGGTCCATCGCGAGATAGACCCGGAGACGGCATTGTTGACCGCTGACGATCTCAAGTCAGAAATCGGATCGACATCCTTTCACGGCGCCATGCTCTCCAAGAAAAGCGCCATGATGCATATGGGACGCTATGCCGTCGGTCTTGCAGAAGCCGCAGCGCGTAGCGGCGCGGTGATCTTCGAGAATGCCGCCGTGACCGACAGGAAGGTCAATGGTAGCCGGCATGAATTGACGACTGCCCGCGGCAAGCTCTCGGCAGACAACGTCTTTGTGGCAACCGGCGCCTATACTCCCGGCATCTTCAGCTATTTCCGGCGCCGCATCGTGCCCGTCGGCAGCTTCATCATCGCCACGCGTCCGCTGACCAAGGCGGAGATCGCCGCGACCATGCCCGGCAATCGCACCTGCGTCACCTCGCTCAACATCGGCAATTATTTCCGGCTCTCGCCGGACAATCGCCTGATCTTCGGCGGCCGAGCGCGGTTTTCCGCGACGTCGGATCAGCAATCCGACGCCAAGAGCGGCGAGATCCTGCGCGCCGGCCTAGCGGAAATCTTCCCGCATCTCGCCAAAATCGAGATCGACTATTGCTGGGGCGGCTTGGTCGACATGACGAAGGATCGGTTCCCCCGGGCCGGCTACGTCGATGGCCTCTGGTATGCGATGGGCTATTCCGGCCATGGCGCGCAGATGGCGACGCATATGGGCATGATGATCGCCGATGCCATCTTGGGAAAGGCCGACCGCAATCCGGTCAAGAGTCTCGAATGGCCGGCGGTGCCGGGGCATTTCGGCAAGCCCTGGTTCCTGCCGCTGGTCGGCATGTACTACAAGACGCTCGACCGGTTCCAATAGCCAAGCTTTCGAAAATCATGCCTTCGACGGGATACGGGCGATGACCTTGATCTCGAAGTCGAAGCCGGCGAGCCAATTCACGCCGACTGCAGTCCAGTTCGGATAGGGCGGACTGCTGAAAATCTCCTGTTTGACGGCCATGATTGTTGCGAATTGGTTTTCCGGATCTGTGTGGAACGTCGTTATGTCGACGATATGATCGAACGTGCACCCCGCCGCTTCGAGGGTTGCCTTGAGATTTTCGAACGCCAAGCGGACCTGGTGCCCTAAATCAGGTTCCGGTGTTCCGTCCGGACGGCTGCCGACTTGCCCTGACACGAACAGGAGGTCGCCGGAGCGAATGGCGGCCGAATAGCCGTGTTCCTCATATAGCGCATGCCTGCCGGCGGGGAAAATTGCCTCGCGTTTGGTCATTCTCGATCCTTTCTTCATTTGTCGTGGCGACAGTGGATGAGCGCAATGTAAGCCGCTTCACACGCTTTCATATCTGATATACGGTACGTATGTGAAATAGCCGACATACGCGCCGTATGTCAAGTCCACATACGCAATGTATATGAAATTGAGGGCAGGATGGCGAAACGACGTATCGATACGATGGAGGAGAACCGTGCCAAACTGATCGCGGCGGCGCGAAAGGCCTTTGCTGAAAAAGGGTATTCGGCTGCTTCGATGGACGAGCTGACAGCCGAGGTCAGCCTGACGCGCGGGGCGCTCTACCACAATTTCGGCGACAAGCGCGGGCTTCTCGCGGCAGTTGTCGATCAGATCGACTCGGAAATGGCATCGCAGGCCCAAGAGATCGCCGCACGGGAGGGTGACGATTGGAAGGGGCTACTTGCTGAAGGCGCCGCCTATATCGAGATGGCACTGGTTCCGGAAGTTCAACGTATCGTTCTGCTCGACGGACCTGCTGTGTTGGGTGATCCGTCAAAATGGCCCAGCCAGAGCAGTTGCTTTCAGGAAACCAAGCGGACGGTAGAGCGTCTTATCGCCAAAGAGGTTTTCAAGCCTCTCGACGCGGAGGCGGCCGCTCGGCTTCTTAGCGGCGCTGCGCTCAACGCCGCTCTTTGGGTCGCAGCCAGCGACGATCCGAAGCAGGTGCTGCCAAAGGCTATCGAGACCTTCCATGCCTTGGCTGCGGGTCTTCTCATGAAGCCCGCGTGAATCCCGGTCGGGCAGGAAAGCCGTCAAGATGTCCGCGCTGCATGTCGGTAGGGCGCCCCTTTCGGCGCGCCCTTTTTTAGCAGGCTCAGGCGAGCCCGCCGATGTGGAGGGTCTTCAGTTCGAGATATTCCTCGATACCATGTTGGGACCCTTCACGGCCAAGTCCGGATTGCTTGACGCCGCCGAACGGCGCGACTTCGGTGGAGATCGCGCCGGTGTTCAGGCCCACCATGCCGAATTCCAGTGCTTCGCCGACGGCCCAGGAGCGCTTGAGGCTTCCGGTATAAAAATAAGCCGCGAGCCCGAAGGGTGTGCCGTTGGCAATGGCGATCGCCTCCTCGTCGGTCTTGAAGCGGAAGAGCGGTGCGACTGGTCCGAAGGTTTCTTCGCTGGCAAGAAGCATGTCCGTTGTTGCGCCCGACAGGACGATGGGAGCGGCATATTGCCGGCCTTCCGGCAGGTTCGAAGCCTTCGCAACGATCGTCGCGCCTTTTTCGATGGCGTCAGTGACATGGCGCTCGATCTTTTCGATGGCGGCGGCATTGATCATCGGGCCGATATCGACGCCCGCCTGTGTGCCCGGACCGACCTTCATGGCGGAAACGCGGGCCGCCAGTTTCTCGGCAAAGGCATCGTAGACCTTGTCCTGCACCAGAATGCGGTTGGAGCAGACGCAGGTCTGGCCGCCATTGCGGAATTTGGAGGCGATGGCGCCTTCGACGGCGAGATCGAGATCAGCATCATCAAAGACAATGAAAGGCGCGTTGCCGCCGAGTTCGAGGCTGAGCCGCTTGATGTTGTCAGCCGCGCCGCGCATCAGGAGCGCGCCGACGCGGGTCGAGCCGGTGAACGAAATCTTGCGGACCGTTTCGTTGCGCAGCAGCTCGTTGCCGATCTCGGTCGGCAGGCCGGTCACGATGTTGATGACGCCGGCGGGAATGCCGGCCCGTTCGGCCAAAACGCCGAGCGCCAGCGCCGAATAGGGGGTAAAGTCGGATGGCTTGATGACGACTGTGCAGCCGGCTGCGAGTGCGGGCGCCACCTTGCGGGTGATCATCGCGTTGGGGAAATTCCAGGGCGTGATGATGCCGCAGACGCCCACCGGTTCCTTGAGGACCACGATGCGCCGATCGCGGGTCGGCGACGGAATGGTCGTGCCGTTGATGCGGCGGGCTTCCTCGGCAAACCATTTGACGAAGGAGGCGCCGTAGCGGATTTCTCCGCGCGCTTCGGCTAGTGGTTTTCCCTGCTCGGTCGTCAGGATCAGCCCGAGATCGTCACAATGTTCGATCATCAGATCATGCCAGGCTTCCAGCAGTTGCGCCCGCTCGGCATGGGTCTTTGCCCGCCAGGCCGGGAAGGCGGCACGGGCCGCTTCGATGGCAGCGCGGGTCTCCGTTCCATCCATGTCGGGAACCGTGCCCATTACCATCTGAGTCGCCGGATCGATGATGTCGACGGTCTTGCTGGAAGCGGCATTGCGCCAGAGTCCATCGATCAAGCCTTGCTGGCGAAACAGGCTCTGGTCCTTGAGGTCGATCATTGTCGTCGTTTCCTTGTCGTTCAGGCGAGTGCGTGCAGCACGGCATCAGTGATGGTGTCGGTCTTGTCCTTGCCGGGCACCGTGCCGATACCGGTCTCGGTTGCTGCGGCAATAGCATGGAGAATCGCATCCGCAGCAGTCTTTTCACCGAGATGATCCAACATCATGGCGGCTGACCAGATCGCGGCGATTGGATTGGCGATACCTAGATGGGCGATATCGGGCGCGGAACCATGCACGGGTTCGAACATTGACGGCGCAGTGCGGTTCGGGTTGAGATTGGCGGAAGCGGCAAAGCCGAGCCCGCCCTGGATGGCGGCCCCGAGGTCGGTCAGGATATCGCCGAAAAGATTGGAGGCGACGACAACGTCGAGGCTTTCCGGCGCCATGACCATGCGTGCCGCCATGGCATCGATGTGATAGCTCGTCACGGTGACATCGGGATATTCGGCAGCAAGCCGTGCGGTGATCTCATCCCAGAACACCATGGAATATTTCTGCGCATTCGACTTGGTGACGGAGGCGAGCTTTCCGCGGCGCGCACGGGCCTGTTCGAAGCCGAAGCGCAGGATGCGTTCCACGCCCGCCCTGGTGAAGATCGAGGTCTCGACGGCGACCTCGTTTGCCGTGCCCTGGTGCACCCGTCCGCCGGCGCCGGAATATTCGCCCTCGGTGTTTTCGCGAATGCAGAGGATATCGAAGTCGCGCGCCTTCAGCGGCCCTTCGACGCCCGGCAGCAGCCTATGCGGCCGGATATTGGCATATTGTTCGAAGGCCTTGCGGATCGGCAGAAGCAGGCCGTGGAGCGAAACGGAATCGGGCACCTCGGTTGGCCAGCCAACCGCACCGAGCAGGATGGCGTCGAATTTGCGCAAGGTCGCAATGCCGTCGGGGGGCATCATCGCACCCGTTTCCTTGTAGTAGGCGCAGGACCAGGGAAAGCTGGTCGGCTGCAGCTTGAAGCCCGCCTTTCCAGCCACTTTTTCCAGTACCTGCCACGCAGCGGCGGTGACGTCCTTGCCGATGCCGTCGCCGGGTATGAGAGCGATCCTATAGGTCTTCATGTCGGCTCCTCAGATGTTGATCAGCACGGACTTGGTGCGGCGATTGGCGAGATAGGCATCCCGGCCGAGATCCTTGCCGATGCCGGAACTCTTATAGCCGCCGGTCGGCAGAATATGGTCGCGGGAACGTCCATAGCGGTTGACCCAGACAGTCCCGGCCTGGAGACGACGCGTCACGCGAACAGCTCGGGAAAGATCGCGCGTGAAAAGCCCTGCCGCAAGCCCATAGGTCGGATGATCTGCAAGCTGGAGCGCTTCCTCCTCCGTCTCGAAGGTTTGCAGCGTCAACACCGGCCCGAAAATTTCTTCGGTGACCGCCGGCGAGGTCTGATCGACTCCGGCAAGCAGTGTCGGGGCATAAAAATAGCCTGCTCGATCCAGCCGCGAACCGCCCGTCAGGCATTCCGCGCCGGCGTCGATCGCGGCTTGAACGATGCTGCCTATCCGCCCGATCTGGCGCTCCGAGATGATAGGCGAATATTGGCTGGTCTCATCCCAGGTCGGGCCTGGTTTGATCTGACGCATATGTCTGAGGATCGCCTCGCTGAGAGGCTCGGCAATCGCGCGCTCGGCAATCAGCCGGGACCCGGCCACACAGGCCTGGCCGGCATTGGCGAGAATATTGCGCGCAATCGCCTCGGCGGCGAGATCGAGATCGGCGTCGGCAAAAACGACTTGCGGACTTTTGCCGCCGAGTTCCAGCGTCATTGGTTTGACGCCGCTACGGGCGATATTCTCCATGATCGCCGCGCCGGCCGATGTGGAACCGGTGAAGCTGATCTTGCCGATGCCAGGATGGCCGGTAATCGCCGCGCCGGTGGTCGGGCCGTCGCCGAGAACGATGTTGATCAGGCCGGCGGGAATGCCGGCGCGAACCGACAGCTCCGCCATGTACAGCGTAGAGAACGGCGTCATTTCGGAGGGTTTCAGCACCACGGCATTGCCCGCTGCCAATGCGGGGCCCAGTTTCCAACCCGCCATGGAAATCGGGAAGTTCCAGGGCGTGATCGCGCCGACGACTCCATAGGGTTCGCTCATGATCATGCCGAGGCTGTGCTCATCAGTCGGCACCAGATCGCTGCCTTCCTTATCGGCGAATTCTGCGAAGAAGCGGATCTGTTCGGCGGTGATGGCGATGTCGCCGGCGATGAGCTGTCCGATCGGGCGGGTAGAGGAGACGGCTTCCAGACGTGCAAGCGTCACAGCCTCTTCTTCCATGAGGTCGGCCCAGCGAACCAGCGCCTTCGTTCGCTCACGGGGCCGGAGCGACGACCAGCCGCTCGTCTTGAGAGCCCGGTTTGCGGCCTCGACGGCCCGATCGACCAGATCCTTTCCGGCAACCGGACATTCCGCGAAGGCAACGCCGTCAGAGGGTCGGCGCATGGTCATGCCGCCGCCGGCGGCGATATAACGACCATCGATGAAATGTCCGCTTGGGAGGTCGAGCGAATCTGGATCGAAACTAAGGGTCATGGCTGCTCCTTACCGCCGGGTAGGGCAAGTCTATCGGCTGCACCCTGGCAGTTTCGATTGAGTGCTTTTGCTGTCGCGACGGAATATCCCGTTTGCCCCCGGTGTTTCAGCGCAAGATTCGGCGCCTCAGAGAACATCACGCAACGTCGCGAGAAACGGCCGCACAAATCGGGAGGCGGGGCGAGCGTCGTTGGTGGCTGCTACCATCTGCATAGCGATGTGCGGTTCGAACGGGCGGGCAACCAGGCCCTCGAAGCCGTGCCAGGCAACAAGCCCGTCGACCAGGGCGATGCCGAGGCCCTCACGCACCAACGGTACCGCGCCGACGGAGGAGGCAATCTGAATGGCAACCTCGCGCTGACGGCCGCAGCTTGCGAAAGCCGCGTCCATTGCAGCACCTATTTCCGCATGGGCGCCGTAGGAGATCAGCGGCATACCGTCGAGATCCGAAGGGCCGATCCTTTCCTTTGACGCCAGAGGATCATCGGCCCGCATCACCGCCACGATGGGAACATCGCTGAGGATTTCGCTACGAACGGTCGGGGCTTCGATCACCGACAAGGTGATGGAGAGGTCGATGTCGCCGAGAAGCAGAGCCTCGGCGATCTCGCGTTTCGGCAGCGCATGGAGATGAACCTTCACTTCCGGATGCTTCGCGCGAAAGTGCAAGAGCGCCTTCGGAAGCACCGAATAGGTGACTGCCAGGCTGATACCGAGCCGCAACAGTCCGATCTTCTGCGCGCCGATATCCCGCGCCAGCGATTTCAGCGCTTCGATTTCGCGAAATACCCGGTCGGCATCCGCAAACAGCAGATTTGCCTCCATGGTCGGTACGAGCCGTCCGCCGATGCGATCGAACAGCGGATAGCCGAGCTGACTTTCCAGATGGTGGAGAAACTTGCTGGCCGCCGGCTGCGAGATCCCGAGCGAATTCGCTGCAGCGGTCAGCGTGCCGTCGCGCATGATCGCCCGGAAGATTTCTAGCTGGCGTGCATTCATGAGGTCCGCCTTCAGGTTATGGAAGTCATAACCATTCGGCTCTGACTGTCAAACGCCGTAGCGTTCGCGTATGTCGGCGAAGATGGCGCGCATTTGCTCGGCCATGCCACCGTCCGACCTGTTTGAGTGGGACGCGACCGCATCGAAGATCCTGTGCTTCAGAAAGAAACGCCAGCCGACCGGCACGCCGGCAAGGAAGGCCGTCAGCAGATCGTAGCGGCCCTCCGTCCACACCGATTCGAAGGCGATCCGCTCAGCGGCATAGGTGATGGGATCGGTCTTTGGTGATCGCTCGACCCGCAAGGCCGCCGTCGTTTCGTGGTCCACCACGCCATCCGACATCGCCACGCCATAGTCGCGTCGTGCGCTTTCCATCGAGACAGCGCC
Source organism: Rhizobium sp. CB3090 (assembly GCF_029714285.1). Lineage (NCBI taxonomy): Bacteria > Pseudomonadati > Pseudomonadota > Alphaproteobacteria > Hyphomicrobiales > Rhizobiaceae > Rhizobium > Rhizobium sp. CB3090. The sequence goes on along the minus strand of NZ_CP121663.1, from coordinate 1,104,616 downwards.
GCACCGTATATCTCGGATGACGGTTTCGACCGGCCGCTCGAAAGGATTGCCGTAGCCGCCGGCTCCAGGGCCAATGACGCGGATCACATCGCCGGGACTGCAGTGCACGATATCCGTATTCCCAAGCGAAATTTCGTCCTCTCTACCGGGATTGCGGATGAAGCGCGAAATCGTGCCGGCATGGCCGCCTGCGAGCCCCCAGGAGGGCATGACCGAGCGATTGCGGTTGCGGGCCGTCACCACGGTCTCCGGCGCCGAGACCTGGAACTCCATCACTGCCGACAAGCCGCCGCGATAACGACCCGGCGCGCCGGTATCGGCCTCCAATCCGTAACGCAGAAAACGGATCGGCACTTCCGCCTCGCTGATCTCGATCGGCGTGTTGCGCAGGAAACCCGTGGCGCCGCCGGCACCGTCGCTTCCATCGCCCATCGGCGTTCCTCCGCCGCCGCCGCCGACAGGGCCGATCGAGGCCATGACCGGCCGGCCGTTCCTATCGCTGGTCTTGATGTTCATGATGGCATTGCCGCCGGGAGATGCAGCCGGCATCAACTCCGGAAGCGCCTTCGCAAAGGCGCCAACCGTTACGATCTGGGTCATGGCGCAGGTCAGCGAGCGCATGCCGACAGCGGCGGGACGTTGACAATTGACGATACTCCCTTCGGGAAGCACCGCGCGCGCCGGCCGCAGCGTTCCGGCATTGAGCAGCAGGGAATTGTCGAGCGTGTACAAGACATAGGTCAAGCCCACCATCACCAGCGGATGGCGTTCGCGCCCGCCGGTCGGCATGTTGAGAGACGACCCCAATTGCGGATCGCTGCCGGTATAGTCGAGTTCGATCTCGTCGCCGCGGATGCGCAGCGTCAGCGCCACACGGCAGGGCTTGCCGCCGACGGAATCCTCATCGGCGTAGTCCGCGAAGAAATAGTCGCCATCCGGTATGCGCCTGAGAATGGCGCGCGTCTGTTCCTCGGCATAATCGAGGATCTGGCCGACACCATTGATGAAATCCTCAAAGCCGAAGCGCGCAATGATCTCCTTCAACTTGCGCTCGCCGATATTGACAGAGGCGATCTGGGCGTTGAGATCGCCGATGTTCTGATCCGGCAGGCGGACATTGGCGCGGATCGTGCGCAGCACGAAATCGTTCAGCACGCCGTTCGCGACGAGCTTGACCGGCGGAATACGCAGACCTTCCTGCTCGATTTCGGTGAGCGAGCGCGACAGCGAGGCGGGCACGGCGCCGCCCACATCGGTATTGTGGATATGGCCGACTACGAAACAGGCAATCTCATCGCCATGGAATACCGGTTTCCAGATATGGATATCGGGAGAATGGGTCGCGACGAAGCCGCTATAGGGATCGTTGGTGATGCAGATGTCGCCTTCGGCATAGTCGTCGAACATGTCGAGGAGCGGGCGGTAGTCGATGCCGCTATACCAGGGGGCTCCGAATTGTCGCGGGCTTGCGAAGGCAAGCCCTTCACGCGTCACCACCTGGCAGGAAAAGTCCTCCGTTTCCTTGACGAAGGCGGAATGCGCCGTGCGCATCAGCGTGAAGGCCATGGCATCGGCGGCGGCTGCACAGAAGTTGGCGAGCACTTTCAGATTTCTGCGATCGATCGCCATGTCAGGCCTCCATGCGGGTGATGACGAGATTGCCGAACCTGTCGACATCGACGGCGAAATCCGGCGGTACCACTGTGGTCGTATCGTCCTGGGCAACAATCGCCGGGCCCGTCAGCCGATGTCCCGCCCGCAAATCGCTGCGGTGATAGACCGCAGTCGTGGCTAGGCGTCCGTCGAACCAGGCTTCGACCGAAAAGCGCGGCTGGGCAGGTTCGTATGCCGGGCTGAGTTCGGAAAGATACGGTTTCGGCGTCGCACCCGATATGGTCAGGCGAAGATTAATCATCTGCACCGGCGAATCCGATGCGGCATGGCCGAAAAGCCGCTCATGTTCGGCGTGGAAGGCATTGACGATGGCATCGGCATCGATCTCTTCGAGCCAATCGCCCTGAAGTGCGACTTCGATCTCGTAAGATTGGCCCAGATAGCGCATATCGGCAAAGGCCTGGATGGAGGCAGACCCGGTGAAGCCCTGTTTTTGCCGTAGCCAATGCTCGGCTTCGGCTTTCAGTTCCCGGTATGGCGCGGCAACATTTGCCATCGCCTCCGGTGTCACGTCGCAATAGACGGTACGGATGAAGTCGTTCTTCAGATCGGCGATCAGGCCCCCGAGCGCCGAGACGACGCCGGGAGTGGGCGGCACTACGACACCTTTCATGTCCAGTTCGCGGGCCAGGAAGCAGGCCAGCATGGCGCCGGCGCCGCCGAAGGCGAAAAGATGAAACTCCCGCGGGTCTATCCCGAAGCGGGAAACCAGGCCGCTGACCTCGGCATACATGCCCGAGACCGAGATGTTGAGGATGTCGTTTGCCGTCGCTTCGATCGTGCTGCCAAGCGCAGATGCAAGCGGAGCAATCGCCGCACGTGCCGCGGCACGATCGACTTCGACGGCGCCATAACCGAGCGGCATGTGGCCGATGAGATTGCAGGCTGCGACCGCGTCGGTGACCGTCGGCTTCATGCCGCCGCGCCCGTAGCAGGCAGGACCCGGCGTCGAACCGGCGCTGTCCGGGCCAACCTGCAGCATGCCGAAGGCATCCACCCAGGCTATGGAACCGCCGCCCTGTCCGACGGAGCTCACCGATACCGAAGGAATGTGAATCTGGAAGTCGCCGATCAGCTCGCCGACACCATATTGCGGCAGACCGTCGACAATGACGGCGACATCAGCGCTGGTGCCGCCGATATCGAGGCTCAGGATGCGGTCGAAACCGTTGGCCTTGGCGAGATAGCCGGCTCCGATCACCCCGGAGGCCGTGCCGGAAAGAATCATCTGCACGCAATCGTTTCTCGCCTGGTCGATGCCCATCACGCCGCCATTGCTCTTCGTGATCAGCAGAGGGCAGGCGAGCCCTTCCTGTCTGAGCACGCTTTCGAAGCGGTCGAGATAGCGGGAGACGCGCGGCTGCACATAGCCGCTGATGACGGCCGTGATGGTGCGCTCATATTCGCGGATGATCGGCCAGGTCTGCGCGGAGGAGAAGACCGGCAGGCCGGGAGCTAACCTTTCGATCATCGCCTTGACGGCAAGTTCGTTGGCCGGATTGCGATAGGCGTTGAGGAAGGCGATGACGATACCCTTGCAACCGGCCCGTTCGGCGGCACGGACGGCCTTCTCGACATCATCCTCGCGCGGAGTGCCCAGTATGTCGCCCGTAGCAGCGGTTCGCTCGTCGATGCCGAACACGCGGTCGCGTCCAATCAGCGGCTCCGGGCGCACCGAATAGAGATTGTGGATCTGCGGGATTTTCAGGCGCGCGATCTGCAGCACGTCCTCAAAATTCCGTGTGGTGAACAGCGCGAGCTCATGGCCGTTGCGTTGGATGACCGTGTTGACGCCGACCGTCGTGCCATGGGTGAAATAATCGACCTCTGCAGGATCGAGCCCGTCGCGGGTCTTGAGCGTCGAAAGACCCGCTGTGATTTCCGCTCCCGGCTCATCCGGCCGGGAGAAGACCTTGAGGGTGGAGATGCGGCCGCTGGCCTCATCAAACACCGCAAAATCGGTGAAGGATCCGCCGACGTCGACCCCGATGCGATAGCCCATGTGCTGTTTTCCTCGTGCTGGTGCGTGCACAATGGCGGGGGAACGCCACGGTCGCCAGTAACAAGAGCAGCGCAATCCATAACCGGTGGTTATGGATTTTTGGCGGATTTCCGGATGGTCATGTAGTAATCCGGATGCGGGACCGGCGTGAAGCCGGCTCTTGCGTAGACCGCATGAGCATCGCGCGTCGCCAGCATCCAGGTGCTCACTGTTTTCAGCTCGGGATGGGCGCGGATCGCCGTCGCAAGAAATGTCGCCAGGCCCCGACCCCGATGCTCCGGCAAAGTGAAGACATCGCGAAGATAGGCAAAGACGGCTAGATCCGTGACGACGCGTGCAAAAGTGGCCAAATCGCCATTTGTCGCATAGATCGCGACCGGCAGCGAACCGGCGAGCGCCCGTTCGAGCAGAGCGCGATCAAGGCCGCGTGCCCAATAGGATTCTTCCGCGAGATAGCGATGGATCCGATCGACATCGAGCCGACCGCGATCGGTGCTCAGCGTATAGCCCTCATGTTGGGCCTCGAAGACGGGCAGGTCGATGAGGCTTGTCATGGGCTGACGGTCACATAGATCTTGCGGACGGTCTCGATCGTCCGCCAAACACCTTTGAATCCCGGTTTCATGACGAAGCTGTCGCCGGCGCGATAGGTGACGGGTGTGCCACCCTCTTCAGTCAGTTCAATGACGCCCTGAAGGATGTGGCAGAATTCGAACGTCTCGCCCTTGATCGAACGGCTTTCGCCCGGGGTCGCCTCCCACACGCCGGTGTTGATCATCCCGTCTCGCGCGCTGTCCTGGGCCCAGGTCTTGAAGGACGGATCTCCGGAGATCAGACGGTCCGGCATCGCCTTGGAGTGTTTCGGCTCGAATGCCGGCTTCGGGTCGATGGTTTTCAACAGAGACATAGGGTTCCTTTCCTCATGATGGTCAGTAGCCGCGGCTGCGGTCGACAAGGCCGATCGGGGCAAGCCCCGCCTGGTGGCGGCGGATATTGGCGATGACGGCGTTTGCAGCCGTCTCGGGCTGCGTGATGCTGGCAATATGCGGCGTCAGCACGATCTTGGGATGGCGCCAGAGCACATGTTCGGTCGGTAGCGGCTCCGGTTCGGTGACGTCGAGGATGGCGCCGCCCATATGCCCGCTGTCGAGAGCTTCGATGAGAGCCTCCGCGTCGAGCTGCTGACCGCGGCCGGCATGTACAAGGCAGGCTCCTTGCGGCAGAGCCTTGAAGAGATCGGCATTGAGGATACCCCGTGTCTCGGGCGTCAGCGGCAAGAGGCAGACGAGGATATCGACGCCTGCCAAAAACTCCAGCAACTGATCCGTTCCGCTATAGCAAGCGACGCCCTCGATGCTGCGAGGCGAGCGACTCCACCCGCGAAGCGGAAAGCCGAAGGGGCGGAGCCGCTCGATAACGGCAAGGCCTAGATTGCCGAGGCCGAGTATGCCGATACGCCGGTCGGCGGCTTGGCGAACCGGGCGGGCGGCCCATTGGCCTGCCCTTTGCTGCTCGATATAGCCGGGCAGATCGCGATGCAGCGCCAGAACGCCGAGCGTCACATATTCCTGCATCATCCTGATAATCCCGTCCTCGACCATGCGGACCAGTTTGACCTTCTCAGGCAGCGCGGCAAGCGAGAACTGGTCGACGCCTGCGCCGATCGAAAACAGGATTTCGAGATTGCGATAGCGGTCGAGATCGGCCGGCGCCGTCCAGGTCAGCAGATATTTGACCGCTGCGGGATCGACGCTAGTCGAATCCGTGACGAAGGGGAGGGAAGGCAGCTCGCGCGCGAAAGCCGCGGCAAAGATTCTCGCCCGCTCGGCATCGGAATTGAATAGAAAAGCCATAGATTCCTCGCGCTTAATTCAAAACATCCTGCTGAGATTTCCACGGCAGGACGGATTGAAATGACGTCTGTCGACCGCATATCGATCCATTTTTGCGTTTGGACACGCTTTTCCTCGCCATTATTGGGCAAGACGATCTCCCAGCGCTTCAATCATCCTGACACAAGCGAACAATTCGCCATCCTCGATAAATTCGTTGGCTTTGTGAGCCCTCCCGATATCACCCGGACCGCAGATGATCGCCTCCATTCCAGCCGCCTGATAAAGGCCTGCTTCCGTGCCGTAGCTGACGGCGGCGAGCGGTGTTTGCTCCGTCAGTTCCTCCATCAGTAGGGCAAGCGGCGCTTCGGCGGCAAGGGAAAGCGCAGGATAGCTACTCATGATCTCCCAATGCGTCGCAAAGCCCCGTGCCTTCAAGGCAGCTAACCGGCTCTCGATCTCGGTAAGCAACGCGGTGGGATCGACGCCGGCAATTGCGCGGGCCTCCAGCTCGGCCGTACACTCCTCAGGAATGATATTGACGGCCTGCCCGCCATGGATGGTACCGATCTGCAGCGAGGAATAGGGCGGCTGGAAATTGTTGTCGAACGGTCCTTCGGTCAGACGCTTGGCGGTCATGACTGCTTCACCGAGAATATCCGCCATTGCATGGATGGCATTTAGGCCGAGATCCGGCCGCGACGAATGGCCGGCTCGTCCACGGAGCATGACCCTTGCCGCCGCTTTGCCCTTGTGGGCGCGGACAGCACGCATGCCGCTCGGCTCGCCGATGATGCATCCCTCCGGCTTCGCGCAGAGATCGGGAAGCCGTGCGATGAGATACGGAACCCCGCGGCAGCCGGCTTCCTCGTCATAGGAAAAAGCAAGATGCAAGGGTCGGGCGAGTGGGCGTGCGGCAATGGCCGGCAGCGCAGCAAGCGCGCAGGCGAGAAAGCCCTTCATGTCGCTCGTGCCGCGGCCGGCGAGCTGCGTGCCGTTGCGTTGCAAGCGAAAGGGGTCGCTTGTCCATCCGGGTTCGATAGCTGCGACCACGTCCATGTGCCCTGAAAGCAGATAGCCGGGCTGGTCGGCCGGGCCGACGGTCGCAAACAGGTTGGACCGGTCTCCTTCGGGTCCGGCAAGGACGGTCACCTTTGCGCCGATCCGCTCCAGATAATCGGCGATCCAGCCGACGATCTCATGGTTTGGCGTACCGACCACGGAGGGAAATCCGACCAGCTTTTCGAGGATCTGTTCCGCTGTCATCGCAATCATCACAGCATCCCCGGCTTTCCGAGATCGGTACCGTCGATCATGCGCTCATACCGATAGGGCGCGGGATCGACGCAGGGCTTTTCACCGCGAATGAGATCGGCGGCCAGCATACCGGCGGCGGGGCCGATCCCGAAGCCGTGACCGCTGAAGCCCGAGGACACGAATAGGCCAGGCCGCGAAGCGATCGAAGAGATCACCGGTATGGCATCCGGGGTGGAATCCACCATGCCGCCCCAGCACTCGGCGGGGCGGATACCTGCAAGCTCGGGATAGGTCGTTACAAGCCGGGCAATGCCGCGCTTGACAAGATGAACATCCGGCAGCGGATCGAGCGTGCGGAGGCGCTCGAAGGGAGAAATGCCGTCTGCTTTCCAGCGGGCGATGGCTTCCGGCCCATCGATAAATTGACGGCCGAGGGCAAAGGTCAGGCCCTTCCGCCTCGTCTGAAACGTGCGCCAGAAATCGCGTGCTTGCAGCAGGCCGTAAGGCGTGATCTGCAACTGACCGAGACCGCTCAAGCCAACGGTATAGCCGCCATCCAGCCGGCGCCGGATCGTCACGTCCTCCATCGCGATCCCGCCGTCGGTCACAACCGGCGCAGCAACGGTATAAAACGACGTAGATTTGACGCATGCCTGCAGGAAGCGAATTCCGTGATGCCTGAGGAACATGCCGCTCCAGGCGCCGCCGGCAACCAGAACGGCCGAGGCGCGGATTGCACCCTTTTCCGTGACGACGCCGCTGATCCGCCCCGCTTCCGTTTCAAGTTCACGGGCGGCACAATTCTGGACTATGACGGCGCCAAGCCGCTGAGAGCCGCGCGCCAATGCCGGCACGGCAAGCTCAGGCTCGGCGCGTCCATCGGTCGGGGAATGGACGCCGCCGTTCCAATGACGGCTGTTGCCGGGAAGCATCGTGGCACATTCGGCTCCCGTCAGCATTCGCGTGTCGACGCCGAATTGCTTGCCGACGTGGCTCCAGCGCTCCCAGGCGTTCAGGTCGGTCTTGCGCGTCGTGGCATAGACAAGGCCGCTGCGGCGAAAGCCGGTTTCTTCGCCGAGCTCCGCATTGAGATTATCCCATCTGTGCAGGGCAAGCTGTGCGAGTGGCAGTTCCCTTGGATCACGGTTCTGCTGGCGACACCAACCCCAGTTGCGGCTCGATTGTTCGCCGGCGATCACGCCTTTCTCGATGAGGACGACGGAGGTTCCGCGCCGGGCGAGTTCATAAGCGGCTGCGACACCGGCCATGCCGCCGCCAAGGATGACAACATCGGCGGATTTCGGGACATCCTGGTTGCTGGTGACGCGACCGACGGGAGGGGACATCGATGGACCTCTGGAGGTGTGGAGGGAAGCTACCCGGAAGCGGAAAGCTTCATTCAGAATAAGCCGCGGCCTGTCCCCTGCCTGCCGAAAGCCCGGCGGCTTTGGTGGAATCTTTCGAATTCGCGGGGATCTCAAGCGTATTCTGTTGCGCAATCACCGCTACAACCAAAGCGGGGTGGTCGGCTGCCGGAAACGTGAAAGCCCATCCCGTACGATAGGCCAAGCGTTCCGGCTGGTTCGGGAACGCGCATGTGGGGAGGCGAGACAGTCATGGCAAAATCCAGTTCGATCCAGCTGGATTCCTTCGAACTGACCCTCAGCGAGATGGAAAGTGCCGATCTCGACGCTCTGCATGCACTTTCCCTATCGGTCGGCTGGCCGCATCGCGCCGAGGATTGGCAGATCGTTCGCGAGATGGGTCGTGGCGTCGTGGCACGCGATGCGATAGGCCGCGTGCTCGGCTCCGCCATGTGGTTCGATTTTGCTCCCGATTTCACCACCATCGGCATGGTCATCACCTCTCCAAGATTGCAGATGCTGGGGACCGGCCGCTGGATGATGGAGCATGTACTTGCGCAAACCGGTTCCCGCGCTCTCGGCCTCAACGCCACGCGCGCGGCCAAGCGGCTTTATCAATCACTTGGTTTCCGCGCGGAAAAGCTCGACTATCAGTGCAACGGCGAAGCGGTTTCTCCGCTCGAGGTATCACTGCCGCCGCGCACCCGGCTGCGGGCGCTCGATCCGGCCGATCTTGCGGAAATTGCGGCGCTGGATATGCTTGCTTATGGCGCAGATCGCATGCCTGTGCTTGCCCGCCTCCTAAATGTCTCGAAAGGTCTGGGGCTCATACGAGACGGCCGCATCGCCGCATATTCGCTTTGCCGCCGCTTCGGGCGCGGTCATGTGATCGGCCCGGTCGTCGCAACGAGCGACGAAGATGCAATTGCCGTCATTCGGCCGCATGTCGCCGACCATGCCGGCAGCTTCCTGCGGATCGATACCCGCCAGCAGGCCGGCGCCTTTCCGCAATTCCTGGCTCAATCGGGCCTGCCCGTCTACGATACGGTGACGAGCATGTCGCTGAGACGCGCTTGGCTACAGGACGACAACGCTCAGCAAGGTGGCGGAAGGCCGATTGTTTATGGTTTGGCGAGTCAGGCTTTGGGGTAGCGTCTCCAAGACGTATCGAAGAACCAGCATTCGGCCGCTTTTCGATGCGATGATTCGGAGCTTGATTCGATCATGAAGTTTCCGAGTTGAGCGACGTGGAAAACACCGCCAAGCAAATTCCGAGCAGTTTCCGATCGCAGGCCGAAGCCTTTGACTACTTCGACAGCCTAAGCGTGACACCGGTCACCGAACTAGCCGGTTTGTGGCAAGGTCATGGAGTGGCCTGCGGGCATCCGCTGGACGGCGTTTTGGAAAATCTCGGATGGTATGGCAAGCGCTTCACGACTGATCTTAGAGCCGATGCTCTGCTGTTTGCGGTAGGACCTCATCGGCTCGTGGCCATTGACCCAGGAATGATCCCTCTGAGGCTGGCTCTGCGCTTTCATCGCTTTGGACGGACGCATGCAGCACGCAACTTATTTTCTTACCTACGGAGAATGTGTCGGGCAAAGGGGCCGGTCGCCTCTCTCAGGACCATGTCCTTCAGGGGCAAAACGAGCGCGGCAATGGTCTATGACAGGCAGCCGATTACCGACCATTTCCGCAGAATTGACGATGACCGGCTTCTCGGCGTCATGGCTGTCGAAGGAGACAGCCGGCATTATTTTTTCGTTCTGACGCGTACAAAGAACGAGTCTTAAGACGCAAGGCGCCGCCTCACCTGGCAACATACGACTGTTCTCCGCAAATGCCTGCGCTATTTAACTTTATTAACGGCATAGAACGTCGCTTCTCTCGGTCCAGCTTGGCACCGGATGAAGGGGCTGGTATGCCCCGCGAATCAGAGTGGTTACATGAATAGCTTGTTCGGGTGGCATTCAGGTAAGTGCTTTATGATCCCGCCCATATCGCCGACATAGGAGGAAGCGAAAGATGTTTGGACGTATCACAGGAATTTCTTGCATTGGGTTGGTCGCAATGGCCGCAGTGCAATTGCTGCCTTCGGTCGCCATGGCGCAATATTACGACGACGATAACGGCCCCCCGCCGCGGTGGGATCGCCGCCAAGATCAGGACTGGGGTCGCCCGCGGGGGGACTGGGATAGCGGCTGCAGCCGGCGCGAGCTTATGCGATCCGCCCGTGAAGAGGGTTTCCGACGCATCGATTCCATCCAGATGAACGGACGGCGTATTATCGTCCGCGGCTGGAACGACGGCGGGCCCGACCGCATGGCCTTCGCCAACCGACCCGGTTGCCCGGCTCTGTACTAGCAGGCGATGATATATCATCGCGAGCCGATAATGAGGCCCGGCAGGGAATGCCGGGCCTTAATCATGAGTTAGTCGCAACGCCGGATCGTCTTTGTTATCCGGTCGCCATCTTCATTCATGCGGGTGATGGTCTTGGTATAGCACCGGTCGCGGTCGTAATAGCGATCGCGATGAAGCCTGCCGACCGAAATGCCGCGATCGCTAATGATCACGCCAGCTCGATCGCGGTGGTGATAGTAGCCGTCATCGTACGAGGGGCCGCCAATGACGAGGTCGTCCGCGAATGCGGGCACAGCAACGGAACCCATGACGAGAGCCGCCATTGCGCATGCTATGATTGTATTTCGCATGTGTCTATCCTCCTTAATTGCATATTTAAGCAACGATTGAGGAGAGACATGGTTCCCATATAGGGCTTCAGTCGAACGTCGCGTTAAAGAGCGTGGCAAGCCGCCCAAGTATCAATTGCCGAAAACTGATACCTTCCCGAGCGGCTTCAGCGCCAGCCGAGGGCAGGCGCGACGTGAGTCAGGATAGCTTCGATGACATGGGCGTTATAGTCCACGCCGAGCTGGTTGGGAACGGTTAGGAGCAGCGTATCGGCCTCGGCAATGGCCTCGTCCTTTGCCAACTGCTCGATGAGTACATCCGGCTCTGCAGCGTAGCTGCGACCGAAGATCGCCCGGGTCTTCTCGTCGATGAAGCCGATCTTGTCTTCATTCTGATTGCCGTATCCGAAATAGGCGCGGTCGCGATCGTCCACCAGTGCAAAAATGCTGCGGCTGACCGACACCCGCGGCTCGCGCTTATGGCCGGCGGCCTTCCATGCCTCGCGAAACACTCTGATCTGGTCGGCCTGTTGGACATGGAACGGAAGCCCGGTTTCGTCATCCTTCAGCGTGGAGCTCTGCAGATTCATCCCGAGCTTTGCCGCCCATGTCGCGGTGGCATTCGAGCTGGCGCCCCACCAGATCCGGTCGCGCAGACCTTCCGAATGCGGCTCGATACGCAGGAGGCCGGGCGGGTTTGGGAACATTGGTCGCGGATTGGGCTGCGCAAAGCCTTCGCCGCGCAACACGTCGAGCAGGACTTCGGCGTGGCGCCGGGCCATCTGAGAATCCGTCTCGCCTTCGGCCGGCGCGTAACCGAAGTGGCGCCATCCATCGATGACCTGCTCGGGGGAGCCGCGGCTGATGCCGAGCTGCAGGCGTCCGCCGGCGATGATGTCGGCGGCACCGGCATCCTCGGCCATATAGAGCGGGTTCTCGTAGCGCATGTCGATGACCGCCGTCCCGATCTCGATACGGCTGGTCTTCGCGCCAACGGCCGCCAGCAGCGGGAACGGCGAACCAAGCTGGCGGGCGAAATGATGCACGCGAAAATACGCTCCGTCTGCGCCCAGTTCCTCGGCCGCGACGGCGAGGTCGATAGATTGCAAAAGAGCGTCGGACGCCGATCGCGTCTGCGATTGGGACGAGGGCGTCCAGTGCCCGAACGATAGGAAGCCGATTTTCTTCATCGTCGTGTAGCCTCAAAGGTATGGCGTGCGCAGCTTACCTATTGGCACAATTCCGGCTCGACATACAGCGTCGATGCTGACGCGACGAAAACGAGCATGCTGTGAGGGTAATAGGATGGAGTTTAGGCCATGCCTCCATCCTGTGAGCGGCAAAGGAGATCGAGGGGAACAATCGCGTCGATCGGCTGTTCTGCGGTCGTCTGCAGCAAAGGATTGAACACGGGAGTCAGCTATGCGGCGCATTATCCTTCTCGCGGCCATCGGCCTGATTACCTGCTCATGCGATCAGACGAGCACCCACACAGGCAGCTTTTCGCTACAGCCAATTCCGGGAAGCATCACCTACGGGGGGCAGCCGACGATGAAGCTCATGAAGTCTCCGATTGGAAGCCAGGTCCCCCACCATTTCACCGACCGGTGGGGAGATGATGTTTTCGAAACCTATATTATCCAACCGGATCGCAGCCTCAGATTGGTTGATCGCAGAATCATCGAGCAACCGTTTTAGGATCGTATCTCCCATGAATTTCCTGTCGGTGATCCCGCGTTCTGGATGATTTATACTTGAAGTTATGCTAATTCTTTAAATTATTTGGCGATAGTGACAGTATTAACGTTTCTACTATAAGTAGAATACAGAACAAAATCGGCGAATGAGAAATAATTAAGCATTGTTTGTATATCCTCGTGTTCGGTCTTTACCGCGAGGGGCACTTATGGCGTCAATTCAGCATAAAATTATCATTGCAAGCGTCGCAATTTTCGCGTTGGCAGGCGGTGCGACGAGCGTTGGTATATGGTCGACATCCACCCTGTCCGGAAACAATGCAGAAGTTGCCCGTTCCGCCCAAGTGCTTCGCAATCACATGCAGGCCGATATGATGCATGACGCGCTTCGCGCGGACGTGCTTGCATCTCTTCTGGCGGCGAACCCGGCCGCAGGCATGGCCGCTGACGCTGTGAAGGCGGATTTGGCAGAACACGAAGCGTCGTTCCGGGAGATGATCGCGGCCAATAAAGCGCTAGCAACCGATGCGGCCACGCAGCGCGTGCTCGCCGGCGTAGAGTCGCCGCTTCTTACCTATATCGACAGCGCCACGAAGATGGTCGACCTTGCAGGCAAAGACCCGTCCGCCGCCATGAAATCTCTGCCCGAATTCATGAAACAGTTTTCTGCGTTGGAAACAGCGATGGAACAGGCCGGGGATCAGATTCACGCGGTCTCTGAAGACATCGCAAAACGCAGCGCCGACACACAGGCTCTTGTCACCACGCTTTTGAACGTGATCCTCGGGTTAACCGCGCTGTTCGCGGCCGGCCTGTACCTGCTGACCCGGATGACGGTCACGAAGCCGATGCTGGCACTCTCCAGCGATATGGAGAAACTTGCCGGTGGCGATACCAACATTACCTCTGCAGGGGCCGGTCGCTCGGATGAAATCGGAACCATGGCATCGGCGGTCGAAGTCTTCCGCCAGGCCGCAATTTCAAACAAGCAGCTCGAACAGAAGGCAGAGGCAGCGCGCTTGGAAGCCGAAGCCGACCGGATCGCGGCGCGAAAGCAGGCGGATGAGGACGCCGGTGCGCGCCTGCGCGCGGTCACATCGGACCTCGGTACCGGGTTGAAGAGGCTCGCCTCCGGCGATCTCGCCTTTCAGATCGATGTTCCCTTCTCGCCCGAATTCGAGAGCCTTCGACACGATTTCAATGCCTCGGTGAAACAACTCGGAGATACGCTCGGCGCAATATCGAGGGCGATTACGGCGATCGACGACGGCACCAGAGAGATCGCATCGGGCGCCAATGATCTTTCCAGACGAACCGAACAACAGGCGGCATCGCTTGAAGAGACGGCTGCGGCACTCGATCAGATTACGGTCAACGTGTCGAATTCGAACAAGCGCACCGACGATGCTCGTGCTGAGGCGACCAAAGCGAACCATAGCGCCGCAAAATCCGCCGAGGTGGTGTCGCATGCCGAGGAAGCGATGCGTCGTATCGAGGCCTCCGCAGAAGAGATTTCCAGCATTATCGGCGTCATCGACGAAATCGCCTTCCAGACCAACCTCCTGGCGCTGAACGCGGGCGTCGAAGCCGCGCGCGCCGGTGAAGCCGGCAAGGGTTTTGCCGTCGTCGCCCAGGAAGTGCGTGAACTCGCACAAAGATCGGCTCAGGCCGCCAAGGAAATCAAAGGACATATTCAGAAGTCTTCAGCCGAGGTCGAAAGCGGCGTAAAGCTGGTGCTTGATACGGGCCAGGCTCTGAAGACCATCAGCGGGCAAATTGCCGGCATCAGCCAACATATGGACGCAATCGCCATCTCCGCCAAGGAGCAGTCGACCGGGCTTGCCGAAGTGAACGTTGCCGTCAATTCCATGGACCAGACAACGCAGCAGAACGCGGCAATGGTCGAACAGTCCACGGCCGCATCCGCCAGCCTTGCTCAGGAAGCGGCCAAGCTTCGCGATCTCATCTCTCAGTTCAAGCTGCAGTCGGCTTCGATGCAACCCGTTGCTCAGCGCCGCATAAGGGGCGAGATGGCGGCATAGCCCGCTTATCGTGAAGGCGCAGCCGGCGCTGTAGAGGCTCAGCCGGCCGCTCGCCGATCTCCCAGGCGGGCACTCCATGCTCGCACCGTCTCAGCCATCGTCCTAAGGTGGTCGGCGGCCGTCAGGCCCGAAATTGCCTTGCGCGGTTTCAGGTCATGATCGCCATCTTCGAGCCAAACTATTTCGATGGCGTCCGACAGTGCATAGTGGGCCACTTCCTCCCGCATGCCGAATGGATCTCGCGTGCCCTGACAGATCAAGGTCGGAGTCTTCAATTCGGCGAGGTGCGCTGTGCGCAGATTTTCGGGTTTTTCCGGTGGATGAAAGGGGTAGCCCAGGCAGAGCAATCCGGCGATCTTGCCGGCTGCGTATAGGTCATCGGCAATCATGCTCGCCACCCGGCCGCCCATCGATTTGCCACCGATTACGAGCGCGCCGGCGGCATTGAGCTCGGCGACTGCCGCCAGATATTCGCCCTTCAGCGTTTCCGCCTTGGGCGCAGGTTTTCGCAAGCCGGAACTGCGCCGGCCGGCCATGTAAGCGAATTCAAAACGAGCAACACGAAAATTGCGTTCGGCCAAGACCCCAGCGGCAGCGTTCATCGAAGCGGAATCCATCGGTGCGCCCGCGCCATGCGCGAGGAGAATGGTGATCTCGGCGCTTTCCGGACCTTGAAGAAGAAACCTGCCATTTGCGATTGCCATACGGCTAGTCTTCGCTCTCCCTCTCCAGTTTGGCAATGACGCACTGGCAAAAATTCGGGGCAATGAATCCAATCACGCGTTCGTGACGATCTCGGCTGTAACGAATCTCCCTTCCCGAACGAATACCTGACGTGCCCCAAAGACAGGGGCGTCAACGAACCCAAATGGAGATAGTTCATGTTGAAAGCTACTGTGAGTTCTGTTCTGCTCGCCGGTGCGGTTACCACGGCGCTTGCGTCCATGGCCGCCGCCGCACCGCTGACGAAGGCTGAAGCCAGTGCTGCCATCGCCGCTCACAAGGAGAAGTGCTACGGTGTTGCTCTGAAGGGCCAAAACGATTGTGCCGCCGGCCCGGGAACCACCTGCCAAGGCACCTCGACCGTCGATTTCCAGGGCAACTCGTGGAAGTTTGTTCAGGGCGGCACCTGCGCCTCACTCGACATTCCCGGCGGCCGCCACGGTTCGCTGATGCCGCTCAAGCGCGATCTCTGATCGAAACATCTATCGGAAAGCGGAGAAGAGACGATGAACGCCCACAATCGAACCGTCGCTCCTGTCGTCGAAGCGGGTGCCAATCTCCGCTTTCCCTCCTATCCCGTTCACGGCTTGGCCGGGACGAGCTTCAAGCCGGAACATCTGTCCGCCATTCTTGCCGAAAAAGGACCGCAAGGCTTTTTCGAAATCCATGCCGAGAACTATATGGGTGCCGGTGGCCCTCCTCATCACGCGCTCGAACTTGTCCGCCGGGAGCACCCGATCTCGCTTCATGGTGTCTGCATGTCGCTCGGTGGTCCGCAGCCGCTGAACAAGGATCATCTCCGGCGGTTTCGCGAGCTGGTGATCAGATATGAGCCCGCCCTCGTGTCCGAACACCTAGCATGGTCGACCCATGAAAACGCCTATCTGAACGATCTGCTGCCCTTGCCTTACACAAGCGCTACGCTCACGCATGTCTGCGATCACATTGACGAAATGCAGACGGTGATCGGACGCCCCATTCTGCTGGAAAACCCATCGACCTACGTGCTGTTTTCCGAATCTTCGATGAGCGAAACGGATTTTATCGGCGAGATTGCAAGGCGGACCGGTTGCGGGCTTTTGCTAGACGTCAACAACGTCTTTGTTTCGGCCACCAACCACGGCTATTCGGCCCTGGACTATCTTGCCGATTTTCCCTTGCCGAAAGTCGGCGAAATCCACCTCGCGGGCCACGCGGAGCAGACGGATGACGAAGGCGAGCTGCTGCTGATCGACAGTCACGACGGACCTGTCGCGGACGCGGTCTGGCGTCTCTACGAGATCGTCATCGATCGATGCGGGCCAATTCCCTCGCTGGTGGAATGGGACAGCAAAATCCCCGATTGGCCGGTCTTGCGTGCCGAAGCGATTGCGGCGCAGGCGATCCTCGATCAGCAATCCCTGAGTTCAGGAAAATCCCATGCGGTCCGCTGAAGTCCTATCCATCCGGCACGGCCATCCGTCCTTCGCTTCGGCCTTTTCCAAGCCGCTGTTGGATCCTGAACAGCAAACGCCTGCTTCGGTGGTCGGCCCGCATGGGAAAGCCGCCGACAAGCGCTATAACGTCTACCGCAACAACGTCACCGTGAGTCTGATCGAGGCGCTGATTGCGATTTTTCCCGCGACCCAGCGCATAACGGGATCGGATTTCTTTCGTGCGATGGCGCGTTTCCACATTCGCGAGAAGCCGCCAACTTCGCCACTTCTGTTCGAATATGGCCGCGACTTCCCCGCTTTTGTCGATGCCTACGAATATGCACAGTCGATGCCTTGGCTGGGCGATGTCGCGCGCCTGGAGCGCGCCTGGTTGGACGCCTACCATGCTGCCGATTGCCCGGTCATCTCGGCGGATGATCTCGCGCGCGTTGCGCCGGAGGAGTTGCCCGCACTTCGATTTCGCGTCCATCCGGCCACAAGAATTCTCTCCTCCGAGTTCCCGGCCGTGACGATATTCGCCGCCAACCGGGGCTCCGAGCCAGTGCGACGCATCGAGCATATCGTTCCCGAGGATGCGTTGATCACGCGGCCGGAGCTTGAGGTCGTGGTCCGCCTGCTGCAGCCGGGCGGCGCGGCATTCCTCCTCTGCCTTGCCGATGGCGGCGCCCTCGGGGCGGCAGCGGCAGCGGCGCTGAACGTCAATCCTGCCTTCGATCTTGCCGGCATGGTCACGGAGATGATCGAAGCCGGGGCCTTTACTGAGATTTATGTGGAGAATTCCAATGTCGAAAACGCTTGACACGGCGGCTGTCCATAAGCCGTTCGCAACCATTGTTGCATTGGTCGAAAAGGCAAGCCGGCTGGTGCAGATGATTGCTCAGCCATCCCTCGTGCAACTCGTCCTTCGTGTCGGCTTGGCCGTGCCATTTTGGCGTTCCGGCATCCTCAAATGGGATGGATTCCTGCAGTTGAGCGATACGGCGGTCGAGCTCTTCACGAGCGAATTCATGTTGCATCTTCCGGGTGGGCCATATCCCTTTCCCGCGCCAGCGGTGATGGCATTTCTGTCGGGTTCAGGGGAGGTCGTATTTTCGATGCTTCTGGTGCTCGGCCTTGCCACGCGCTTTGCCGCGACCGGTCTTCTCGTCATGACCGCTGTCGTGGAGCTGACCGTTCCCGATGGATGGCCCGTTCATATCACCTGGGCGGCGATGGCGCTCGGTATCATGGCCTGGGGGCCTGGACGTTTGTCCTTGGACTATCTCCTCCGACGGTTTTTGGGGTTGGAGGCACAGTTACGGACGACCTCGTCTGCAGAAAGTGGCCGCAGGGCGTGAGTTGCTGGCTCTCGCCGAAATGACGTGTGCCTGACGGCTCCAACTTTCGCTTGACGCAAAACGTATCGCGACATTCACTCCGCTTCGGAGATATGCTGCCAATGACCGAACTTGCTTCATACAGTTTCAGAAATGACCCGAACGTGCCGTCTCACGATCATGACAAGGGTCTTATCGTTTTGGACCACGAGTGCATTTTCTGCTCCTCATTCATCCGTTTTGTCTTCGCCCACGACCCTTCCGGCCGTTTCCTGTTCACGGCCGCGCAGTCTCCGCTTGGACAGGCGCTTTATCGGCACTATGGCCTCTGTACGACGGACTTTTCGACCAATCTGGTGATCGTGGACGGCATCCTGCACACGAAAATGGATGCGTTTGCCACCGCCATGCGGTGTCTCGGCTTTCCTTGGAGCCTGCTTGCGGTGGTGAACCTGATGCCGCGGCGGATTGCTAATGCGGCATATGATCTGATCGCCAAAAACAGATACCGCATTTTCGGAAGATACGAGACCTGCCTTATGCCATCCAAGGAATTGAGAGCGCGCATTATCGAGTAGCATTGCCGGAGCGATTAGCCTTGCCGAGATGGTAGAGCCGGAAGACGCGGTTCTGGCGCACTCGGTTCCTACCCCACCCAGTTGGTGGTCCAATAGGTCAGAGCTGAGATGAAGGCTGCGGCGGGCAGGGTTATGACCCATGCGACGACGATGTTGCCTGCCAATCCCCATCGCACCGCCGAGACGCGCCGTGCGGCGCCGACGCCGATGATTGCACCCGTGATCGTATGGGTGGTGGAGACGGGAATGCCGAGCCATGTCGCGGCAAACAAGGTCAGCGCACCGCCCGTCTCGGCGCAGAAGCCCTGCATTGGATTGAGCCTGGTGATCTTCGAACCCATCGTGTGCACGATCCGCCAACCGCCGAGGAGCGTGCCGAGCGCCATTGCGGATTGGCAGGACAAGACGACCCAGAGAGGTACATGGAATTGCGCTCCGGTATGGCCCTGGGAGTAGAGCAGAACTGCGATGATCCCCATCGTTTTCTGCGCATCGTTACCGCCGTGCCCGAGGGAATAGAGGGAGGCGGAGACGAACTGCAGCACGCGGAAAACGCTGTCGACAGCGAAGGGTGTCTGGCGAACGAATATCCATGTCACGCAAAGAACGAGGAAAAGTGCGAGCAGGAAGCCCAACAGTGGCGACATAACGATGGCGCCGGCCGTCTTCAGCAGGCCTGACCAGACGATGGAACTTACGCCTGTCTTGGCCAATCCGGCGCCGACGAGACCGCCGACCAGCGCGTGCGAGGAGCTTGACGGAATGCCGAAGATCCAGGTCACGATATTCCAGACGATCGCGCCCACCAGGGCAGCAAAGATGACCTGCGGCGTAACGATGCCTGGATCGATTATACCGGTGCCGAGAGTTTCGGCGACGTGTAGCCCGAAGAATAGAAAGGCGATGAAATTGAAGAATGCGGCCCACAACACCGCGTATTGAGGCCGCAAGACCCGGGTCGACACAATGGTAGCGATCGAATTGGCGGCATCGTGCAAGCCATTCAGAAAGTCGAAAAACAATGCCACGGCGATGAGACCGGCCAGCAGCGGAAGCGCGAGGGTAGCCTCCATCAGACGTTCTCGATCACGATGCCACTGATTTCGTTGGCCACGTCCTCGAAGCGGTCGACGACCTTCTCCAGCTCGCCATAAATCTCGCTGCCGATGATGTAGGCCATCGGGTTCGTCCCGCCATGTCGGCGAAAGAGATCCTTCAGCCCTTGTTCGTGCAATTCATCGGAACGACCTTCGACCTTGACGACCTCCTCCGTGAGCGCACTCAGACGGGAAGAGTTGGCCCCTATCCGATTGAGGAGCGGAACTGCCTCGGCCACCAGCTTGGCGGCCTGAACGATCACGCCGCCCATCTCTTGCATGCCTGGATCAAAACTGGTTTGTTCGAACAACCGAATTGTCTTGACCGTCTTGTGCATCATGTCGATCGCATCGTCCATCGACATGATCAGATCCTTGATGTCGCCGCGGTCGAAGGGCGTGATGAAGCTGCGCCGAATCGCAAGCAGGACCTCGCGGGTGATATCATCCGCCTCGTTTTCGAGCTCAACGATTCGCTGACAATGCCGCTCGGTATCCTTGCCCGAAAGCAACTCGTTCAGAGCTTCTGCCGCGCCGACGATCGTGCGGGAATGCCGGGCAAAAAGATCAAAAAAGCGATCTTCCCTCGGCATCAATCTACGAAACCAATTCAATAGCAGCGCTCCAAAACACTTTAATGTCGTAAATCTGTCATAAATGACGGAGCAGGCGATGAAAAGACGATGCGCCATTCAAAACGCGTTCGCTATTGTACATGACTCGGATGGTGGAGGCTTTCGGGCTAAAGCAGCAACGAGCCGATGAAGCCCTCGATAAAGGTCAGGGCACATCCCATCCATCAGCTCGATGTTGCCGAGGTAAGACCATGTGCAGGTCTTCGGGCCGTACTGCGATCGAAGCTACAAGGATACGTGTCCGAAAGGGTTGCTCTCGATCGTTGTCGGCTGGGATGCTGCGGCGGGATGCATTGGGGTCAGGGATGCGTCGACGGCGTGCGATGCCGAAGGGCAATGCTGCAATTCGATGGCGAGAAGCGCCACGGCCTCCGCCAGTGCCTTCTCCGCATCGGTAAATGCAAGTGTCGAACCTGCCTCTCTCGCATGGCCATATAGTTCGGCGGATGCCATGATGCGCTCGGCGAGATAATGACACTCTGGGGTCGCCTCGACAAAGCTCAGGGAGATACGGAGGTTCATCGCCACCTGAAGGACGAAAGCCGCGGCTGAGAAATCGACAACGGCGCCGGGTGGCGTCGTCTGATCCAGATACATCTTCCACTGCGTTTTCATTTTCATGCCTTTCGCATCAGGCCAGCTCGAAATGAACCGGAAGAGCTGGCGGCAATTTCCATGCCGGCGCTCGTCCGGGCACGTTGGAGAGCGCCACGCGCACTCTGCGTCGCTTCCGCGACTGCGTTCAAAACAAGTGAACCGTAGAGCGCATCTACGAGAGAATCCCCCATCCCCATCTGCAGCCGGGCGTGACGAGAGACGTTTATCTTCGCGCCTCTGTCCGATGCACCGGCTATTTCCAGGTAGTAGTAAGGGCAGGTTGGGCGCTCTTTCAATGGCGCTTTTTGTGGTTGAGGCTTCAGTCGATTCCGCCTTGCGACTTTTGTCCGACGATGAGCCGGACCAAAGTCTTAGCCCCAAATTGCAAAAGTCCCGGTTGGATGTTTTTGGCTAGACAAAGGTTGACGGCTGTGCCTCAGAAACGATCTGGTATCGTTGCGGAAAGGTTGTTTTGGTGACAAGACCGAACGGTTCTTCATACGGTGTCCGAACAGTCTTTCCGCGCAGTGATTGTATTTATGAGCGTCCAGGAGGCAAGCCATGTCTTTGCACGGAAAGTCGATCGCCGTTCTTCTCGGGGCCTCTTTTACGCTTGTGATTGTGGCAACGCCTTACACCGTCGAGATTCGTGGACATTCCTTCGGGCTTGTCGCGCAAACCGCCGATGCAAAAAGCGGAGGTAATGGAAATGGCGGAGGCAATGGCAACGGCGGGGGGAACGGCAACGGCGGTGGTAATGGCAATGGCGGAGGCAATAGCGGAAATGGCGGCAGCAATGGAAATGCCGGTGGAAACGGCAATGGCAAAGCCAACGGAAAAAGCGCCACGCAAAGCGACACGGACGACTCAGCCGATGCGAATGATGCGTCGATGACAGTGCGCCACGATGATGGCATGAGTGAAGAAATAACGAATGGACGTTATGTCATGAAGGACTCGCGAGGCCGCACCATCATCAATCGGAGTGCGACCACGGCCGATCAGCAGAGGCTGCGGTCCTTCCTCCATTAGAGCATGATCCCAAAAAGTGCGCAGCGGTTTTTGGATAAGATCATGCAAAATCAAAGAGATAGGGTGTGGTGACGATTCGAAGAAAAGTCATCATGCTCTAGCATCCGCTTTCAGGTGGGATCACCTGCAAGCGGATAAGATGCTCTGGATTCAAAAAATTCAGAGCGACCTTTGCGCGTTCAACTAAACGCACGCCCTAACCACGGTTGTCGAGAGCATCGCGAAAGGCCATTGCAGCCTCCGTTCGATTTGCAACACCCAGTTTCGTGAAAATCTGGGTCATATGGTGCTTTACCGTCTTTTCGTGGAGATCGAGCTTCAGACCGATGTGCTTGTTGCTCAAGCCGGCTGCAACGAGCTGAAGTACCTCGCTTTCCCGGCCTGTCAGGTCGCGAAGAAGATCCGCTTTTCGCAAGGAGGCATCGCCGTCGCCGGAAATCAGGCGAGCGGAAAGGGTAGGGGCGACATAGCTTTCTCCCGAGGCCACCGTGCGGAGGATCTCAGCCAGCGCTCTCGAGCCTACGCCCTTCAGCACATAACCCTTCGCCCCGTTCTTGAGAGCCGCCGTCACATCGTCGCTGGCTTCGGAGACTGTCAGCATCACGATCTTCTGATCGGGCACCCGCTCGAGGATCAGCGAAAGTGCGTCCAGGCCTCCACCAGGCATCGAGATATCCAACAACAAAACGTCCGGACGCTCGTCATCGGCTATGCGAATCGCATCTTCCTTCGTGCTGCCTTCGCCAACGATCGCAAAGCCCTCGATCTCGCCAAGGCTGCGAATGACTCCTTCCCGGAACAGCGGATGATCATCGACCACTGCCAGACTGATTACCTTCATCATATCTGCTCCATCTCCATTGGGTTCAGCGACATTTGAACCACGGTGCCGTCTCTGGACGACTTTAATTCGAAAACGCCACCGAGACTTTCCACACGCTCTCTCAGGCCAGCCAAACCGATACTGCTTGGCGGTATATAGGCCGGATCGAAGCCGGGGCCTTCGTCCGATACCGCGATCGTGATCTGTCCGCCGTCGATAGTTTGTCTTACCCGCTGCGCTGCACCTTCACCGTGACGGTAGCCGTTGTTCAGTGCTTCCTGAACGAAGCGGTATATACATATCTTGGCGGATGTCGAAAGCTCTTGCGTCGTGTCGGAAACGGATAAGCCGACCGTGACGCCGGTTCGTTGCTCATGGGCGCGGACGGCGCGCTGCAGTAGTTCGGTCAGGTTCGCCGACTCGATGTGCGGCAGCACCAGTCCGCTGCAGATGCTTCTGATGTCTGCCATCGCATCATCAAGGCTTGATTTGATTGCGGCAAGCGACTGTTCTCTTTCCTGCGCCGGCGTGGCTGGATTGACTAGTGCCTCGCTGTCCAATCGCAATGATGCATAGGCAACGAGCTGGGCGGGTCCGTCATGCAGATCGGCGCCGATGCGCCGTAGATAGCTCTCGTTGAGGGCGGCGGTGCGTTGTGACGCTCTTTGAACGCGGGCTCGCAAAATCTCGTTCTGCTGCAGAAGCGACGATAGCTCGCCGATGCGCGCTTTCAGTGCGCGGCGCTGGCTTTCGATCGTCCGGCTTCCGCGAAGGACGATAATAGAAAGAACAAGAAAGAACGTCAGCGTGAACAAGGCAACAGCCATCCAGCTTCTGAAACGCACCTGGTTGAGGCTCCGCTCGAAGTCGTACGCCACCTCATAAAATTCGGAAACGGCCACGACTTTGCCTGACCAGGGCTGAAGGACGGGATTGTAAATCTCCAGAAGCGGCTTGCCGCTGTTGCGCTCGGCAATGCTTTCGACGTCGTCGAGCTGGTTGAACTGCGCCACCATCGTGCCTGCAAAGGCCGTCTTCAGATCATTGCTAAGCGGGAACTGCTTACCCATGAGCTTTTTGTCGTTGGAATAAAGAATGGTGCCGTCGCTGCGCCAGAGGCGAAACGACATGAGGCGGCTGCCAAGCGCGCCCTCACCGAGCGTTTCGTCGAGCGCGTGGGTCACCGTATCGTCCAGGACCTCGGTCTTCTGCATATCCGGAAGCAGGGGGGCGATAACGCTGTCGACATAAAGAGCGGTGCTGGCGGCGGAGTTGCGCGTGACGGCATCCTCGATGAGGTCGGTCACAAAGGCGCCGACGAGAAGCATCGCGCAGGCGGAAACGAAACCGCCGATCAGCAGAAATTGTTTCGCCAGCGATTGAGAATTCCAGCCGGCGAGTAAACGGACCGGCGACAGCATTGATTTAAGATTCATCTGCATGCCTGGCTACTTTCACCGATGGCCACCCTATACGCCATACCTATCGTAGCCGGGCGGCGCGTCAAATGGCGACTGGTTCTTATCACCGGCAGATCACAGGCTTGATGCAGACCAAACCGCTTCGAAACCGATGAGACTTTCGGCAACCTGCCATCGGCCTAAGGTCCGATCGCAGGCGGCATTGGTCTGACCCAGGTGGAAACTTTCTTTTTCAGCAATATTGTGGCGAACGACATAATTGCTCGTCCCGTGTCGTCGTCGCACGGCAGCGGAAGGGCGCACGTCTGGAATGAAAGGAAAAGCACATGAAATTCGGATCAGCCCTCGGAACGACCATGGTCGCCCTGACGCTAGCCGTCGCTCCCATCGGTGGCGCCGCCCTGGGTCTCGCTGGAATCGCATATGCCAAGGGCGGCAATGGAAACGGCAACGGTGGCGGCGGCAATGGCGGCGGCAACGGCAATGGCAACGGTAATGCTGGAAGCCACAGCAGCGCCAATTCGAGTCATGCTAAGTCCGACGACGCGGATTCGAGCGACACGGATGTGGATGCCGATGCGGATGTAGGCAACGCCAAGCGCACGACTCACGTCTCGAAGGCCGCGGCTGCCGACAAGAAGCTTGAGAAATCCAGCGTGACCAACGTCAGAACGCAGGCTGCGGAGCTTGGAAGCCTCAATTCTCTCAAGAGAAACTATCATGCCTATATGAATTCCAAGGATCCGAAGATGGCGGCCATCAGAGCCTATGTCATGGATTATGCCGAGTTCGAACTCAAGAATGGAACCAATGCTGTTCCGACGGACCCAGCCCTCAGCGACGAGGCACTGCGTTCGGCTCTGGCTCAGGAGTCTAAGACCGGCGTCGTGACAGACAAAACGCTGGCCGAGGCCAAGGACATCCTCGGCGTTGGCCCTGCCGTCGGAAAGATAGATCAGGTTCGCGATTCGCTGGAAAAATCGACTGCGGCGCCAACCGACGACGCAACAGACAGCGCTGATTGATTCACCGATGCGGCGGGTGTGAAAAGGCCCCCAACCGGAAGCACCCGCTGCTACGAGCGACCAACACGCCGCCAATCGTGTTGGTCGCTCTTTTGTTATCTGATGTAGCCGATATTGCCCGACCTTGGCGGCACGTCACTTGCTTGTCATTTTTTTAAGAGACATCTTATTCGGCATGCTTCTAAGCTGTTTCGCGATTGGCTGGTTTCAGCGCCGGGATCGCGGGCGAAATGGAGGGAAAGCGGCGTTAACCCTGTGCGAGCCGCTCTATCTCGGCCTTGAAGCGGCGTGCGCATAGGCTGTAAATCCCTTTCGATTTACCGCGTGTGTGCAAATATTGCAGTGCTTTCGCTTCTTTGCGCGTTCTCACAAACGGCGACAGAGGCATATGAATCGTTTTTGCCTGTAAAGAATGAAGAAGAATCTTATGACGAATCTTCGCAGTCAATGCAGCGAGCAAGCCACATGAGGCGCTCACTTTCGCGAAAACCAAATGCGATCGCTTATTATACGGATTTTGTCGTCTACCCGATCATCACTGTTGGACTGATCGCTGCCTATTTTGCTTGGGGCTATGATGGTCGGCCCTTGATATGGCTCGCCGCGATCGTGATCGGCACAGCCGCATGGACGCTAGTGGAATACCTCATCCATCGCTTCGTGCTGCATCATGTCGTCTATATACGCGATATGCATGTCCAGCATCACCACGCGCCGACCGAACTGATCGATACGCCGATCTGGCTCAGTCTGTTTTTCATGGTCGCGGCCGTGTTGTTGCCATCGTGGTGGGCTTTCGGCTTTGGCGTGGCGTCAGGCTTCACCGTCGGCATGACGCTTGGCTATCTCACTTACGGAACAATGCATCACGCCATGCATCACTGGCGGATTCCGCATGGCACCTACCTCTACCGCGCCAAGCGTTGGCATGCGCAGCATCATGCTTCCGCCGACGAAGGGAATTATGGTGTTTCGTCGCTTTTCTGGGATCACCTATTTGGCACGGTGCTGCCGGATCCGGCGATGAAGAGCAGGAGGAGGCGAGAGGGTGGCTGAGTGCGGCCGCTTCAAAGCGCTCCTCGCTTAAGCGCATGACCTTCCATATACAAGCTGATTAGTGTTTTTATTCCTCGAACATCTTGCCGCTGCGCGCTTCCAGCCGATACCGGTGTCCGGGATAGACGAGACGAGCGATGGAGACGACCTGTCGCGCCGACCAGGTACGTCGGCGGATGGCCAGGCAGGGTTCGGTCTTCAGAACCGTCAGGAGCTTGCATTCCCAAGGCTGTGGCATTGCGGCCTCGACGATGTGTTCCGAGCCGCTAAGTGGGGCCGCGGCCGTCAGATAGGCATTCGGCGTCAGTGTCGTGAAGTCCTGATCGAGATATTCGGGTGCTGCTTCCGGGTGAACGAAACGGTCCTCGATCTGCACTGGAACGCCGTTTTCGCTGTGGACGATCAGCGAATGGAAAACCGCCGCCCCGATCTCCAGCTCCAGCGCGTCGGCAACCTCGGGAGAGGCGGTTTCGCGGGCGAGAACGACGACGGAGGCTTCGTGGACATGGCCGCGCTCGGCGATCTCATCGGCGATGTTGCGCACCTCGAAAAGTGCCGAATAGCCTTTACGCTCCGCAACGAAGGAGCCCACGCCCTGGATGCGAACGAGTTCGCCTTCGTTGGCAAGCTCCCGCAGCGCCCGGTTGGCAGTCATCTTGCTGACGCCGAGTTCCACGACCAGCTCGTTTTCCGAGGGAACGCGATGCTTCGGCGGCCATTCGCCGCTGTGGATTCGATCCAGGATCATCTGCTTGACGCCGGCGTAAAGCGGGCCGGAGTCGTTGTCGGCCAGCTCACGTTTCCGATCGGTAGCGCGTTTCATTGCCTAATCCTTGTGCAGTCGCGAAATTCGCTTGTAAATCGACTTGGCACTTGCATAACATAAAATATCACATATGGTACCCTATACAACTATCCGATCGATGTGACCAGCGAATGAGAGTCACCGACCGGCAAGCCGGCGAAGACTGGTGTAGACAGAAATTGGCTATTTCGATCTCAAGAGGAGAACATCGATGAAGATCAGACATGCCCTTCTTTCCAGCGCCCTGGCGCTTGCTGTTCTCGCCGGCCCTGCGGCCCAGGCGAAGGACTGGAAAACCGTTACCATCACGCTCGAAGGTGCCTATGCGCCATGGAACCTCACCAACTCCGACGGTACGCTCGGCGGCTTCGAGCCGGAGCTGGCCAAGGTGCTGTGCGAGCGTGCCAAGGTCGAATGCAAGCTCGTGGCGTCCGATTGGGACGGCATGATCCCGGCTTTGAATGCCGGCAAGTTCGATGTGATCATGGATGCGCTGTCGATCACCGACGAGCGCAAGCAGGTCATCGACTTCACCGTTCCTTACGCCGCGACGCCGGCCGCTTTCGCGACGGCAAAGGACAGCCCGCTGGCCAACGCAGCCGGCACCGGGGCGACCGTCAAGATGACACCCGGCCAGACCGGCGTTAAGGAGATCGACGCGCTGAAGGCAGCCTTCAAGGGCAAGACCATCGGCATCCAGGCCGCTACCGTTTACGCCAAGTTCATCTACGACAACTTCGGCGACGTCGCGACGATCCGCGAGTACAAGACCGGCGCCGACCGTGACCTCGATCTGCAGAACGGCCGTATCGATCTCGGCTTCGACGATGCCGTTTATTTCCAGACGGCCTTCGATGCCGCCAACGGCGCGCTTGCCTTCACCGGCCCGCAAGTCGCCGGCCCGATCTGGGGCGTCGGCGAAGGCCTCGGCGTCCGCAAGTCTGACACGGACCTGCGCGACATGTTCAACGCGGCAATCAAGTCGGCACTGGCCGACGGCACCGTGAAGAACCTCTCGATGAAGTGGTTCAAGACGGACGTCTCTCCGCAGTCGTAATCGTTGGGCGGCGCTTCCGAATAGCGGGAGCGCCGGCTTTCGGCTTCAATGCCGATTCCCGCATGTTATGTTTGACTAATCAAGAAGACGGATCGCTCGGTACGGGGAACGAACGAGATGGCGATATTGCAATTGATCGGTTTCGGCTCGACCGGCTGGGGCGCTCTGCTTCTGTTCGGCGCGCTGATGACGCTGTGCGTCACTGCGGTCGCATTGGCGATCGGCGCCGTCTTCGGAGCCATCATCGCGGCGGCGAAGCTTTCCGGCAATATGGTCCTGAAAACGCTTGGAAACGTCTATACGACGGTTTTCCGCGGCGTACCGGAACTGCTCATCATCTATCTTATCTATTTCGGCGGATCGAGCGCGGTCACCAGCATCGGCAAGTCCTTCGGCTATGAAGGGTTTCTGGGCATGCCCTCCTTTGCGGCTGGCGCGCTTGCCGTCGGCATCATCTCCGGCGCCTATCAGGCGGAGGTATTCCGCGGCGCCTATCTCGCTATTTCCAAGGGCGAGCTTGAAGCTGCCTCGGCAATTGGAATGCACGGAGGCTTGAGATTTCGGCGCATCATCATGCCGCAGGTGCTGCGCTATGCTATTCCCGGCATGGGCAATGTCTGGCAGTTGAGCCTCAAGGATTCCGCGCTGATCTCGGTCACCGGCCTTGCCGAGCTGATGCGGACCAGCCAGGTCGCCGCCGGTTCGACGCGACAATATTTCCTGTTCTTCATCGTTGGCGGTGCGCTTTATCTCATCCTGACGAGCCTGTCGGATCGCATCTTCAACGGCGCCGAACGCCGCGCCAACCGCAGCATGCCCTCCGCAATGGGCCAGGCCTGAGGATCGATCATGGATTTCGCTTTTCTCGGACAGACGATGCTCACGCTGCTCGAAGCTCTGCCGACGACGCTGGCGTTGTTTTTCCTGTCGATCGCCATCGGCGGCGTTCTTGCGATCCTGATCGTCTGGATGCGGATCGGCGGCAATCCGGTCTTCACCGCCATCGCCAAGGGCTACATCTTTATCTTCCGCGGCTCGCCGCTGCTCATCCAGATGTTCCTCATCTTTTACGGGCTCGCCCAGTTCGGATTCATCCGCTATGGGCCTCTGTGGCCACTGCTGCGCGAGCCCTTCGTCTGCGCCGTACTGTCGCTGGCGCTCTGCACCGGCGGTTATACTGCGGAGATTTTCCGTGGCGGCATTCGCGCTGTCTCGCCGCGTGAAATCGAAGCGGCGCGTTCGATCGGCATGTCCGGTTTCCTGCTGGTGCGGCGCGTCCTGGCACCGATCGCCTTCCGTCACGCATTGCCCGCTTATTCGACTGAAATCGTATTGATGATGAAGTCGACGGCGCTCGCAAGTCTCGTCACCGTCTGGGAAGTGACCGGCGTCGCCCAGCGATTAATCTCGCATACCTACCGCACGATGGAGGTCTTCCTCTGCGCGGCCGCCATCTATCTCATCTTGAATTTCATCATTCTGCAGGCGCTCGGCCTGCTGGAATATCGTCTGTCCCGCCATCGTCGCGCCGTTCCGGCGGCGCTGAAGGCGTGAGGCAACTGGCCTAGATCTGGATTGGAGCGATCATGCCCGGCGTCGTCAGACTTTCGGTCCGCAATATCCGCAAGAGCTTCGGAACGCACGAGGTTTTGCGCGGCATTTCCCTAGATGCACAGGATGGCGACGTCATCTCGCTGCTTGGCGCCTCCGGCTCGGGCAAATCCACCTTTCTGCGCTGCATCAATCTTTTGGAGACCGCCACCGATGGCGAAATCTGGGTCGATGGTGAGCAGATCCGCATGGTGCACAAGGGCGGCAAAACCAAGCCGGCAAGCCAGAAGCAGGTCGACCATATTCGCTCCGAGCTCGGCATGGTGTTCCAGTCCTTCAATCTCTGGTCCCATATGACGATCCTCCAGAACGTCATCGAGGGGCCGGTGCATGTGCTGAAGCGACCGCGCGCCGAGTGCATAGCCGAAGCCGAGGCTCTGCTCGAAAAGGTCGGCATTGCCGACAAGCGTCATGCCTATCCGGCGCTTCTGTCCGGCGGTCAGCAGCAGCGCGCGGCGATCGCCCGCTCGCTCGCGATGAAGCCGAAGGTCATGCTCTTCGACGAGCCGACCTCGGCGCTTGATCCCGAGCTTGTCGGTGAAGTGCTGCGCGTCATGCGCTCGCTGGCGGAAGAGGGCATGACCATGCTCGTCGTCACCCACGAGATGAGCTTTGCCCGCAACGTCTCCAACCGCGTCGTCTTCATGCGCGAGGGCCTGATCGAAAGCAGCGGCCCGCCGCGGGAGATGTTCGGCAGCGGCGCCTCACCGGCTTTCCGCCAGTTCATCGGACATTTCGGAACGCCGTCATGACTATCACGCTGCGAACGGTGCTGAGCTGGCGGGATGTCGCCAGCGTGGCGGAAGGCGCGCCTCTATCGCTCGCACCGGCAGTCCGGGAGCGCATCGCCTATGCCAGCCGGATCGTCGAACGCATCGTCGAGACCGGCGTGCGCGCCTATGGTGTCAACACCGGCGTTGGCGCGCTGTCGGACACGGTGGTTGATCGTGAATCCCAGAGCCGTTTGTCGCGCAATATCATCCTCAGCCATGCCTCCGGCGTCGGGGAGCTGCTGGCGCCGCGCGAGGTGCGTGCCATCATCGCGGCCGAGATCGCCAATTTCGCCCATGGCCATTCCGGCGTGCGGCCGGAAATCGTCAGTCATCTCGCGATCTTTCTCGAAAAAGATTGCATCCCCGACGTGCCCTCGAAAGGTTCGGCCGGTTATCTGACGCACAGTGCCCATATCGCGCTGGTGCTGATCGGTGAGGGTGGTGCCCGGGTTGCCGGAAAGGCGATGAGCGGACGTGAAGCCTTGGCCGCAATCGGTCTCGAACCGCTCGTGCTCGGCGCCAAGGAAGGACTGAGCCTCGTCAATGGCACGGCCTGCGCGACCGGTCTGTCCAGCGTGGCGCTGGCTCGTGCCGAACGCCTGCTTGCCTGGGCCGATGCCATAGCGGCGCTGACGCTTGAGGCAGCCGGTTGCCAAATGGCGGCATTCGACCAAGCTGTGCTGGCGCTGCGTCCGTCTAAGGGTATTGCTGCAGTCGGTGCTTCGTTGCGCGCCCGGTTGCAGGGCAGCGGCCTCGTCGCCGCGGCTTTAGGCCGGCGCACGCAGGATGCCCTCAGCCTGCGCGCCATTCCGCATGCTCACGGCGCGGCGCGCGATGTCTTCGATAATTCCGCGCGCGTTGTCGATCAGGAGCTTGCCTCAGTCACCGACAATCCGGCAGTTTCCGGCACGCCGGAAAACCCGGTGGTTTCGTCAGAAGCCCATGCGGTTGCCCCGGCGCTCGGACAAGCCGCCGACGGCCTTGCTATCGCGCTCGCCCAGATAGCAGCGATGAGCGAGCGGCGCATGGACCGGCTGGTCAATCCGCTTGTCAGCGGTCTGCCGGCTTTCCTCGCCGGCGATGCCGGCAGCAATTCCGGTTTCATGATCGCGCAATATACGGCCGCAGCACTCGCCAACGAAAACCGCCGGTTGGCAGTACCTGCCAGCACCGACGGCGGGCTGACCTCCGGCCTGCAGGAGGATTTCCTCGCGCATCCAACAGCCGCGGCAAACAAGCTGCTCGCGGTGATCGACAATGCCGAATATATCCTGGCGATCGAACTGATGGCGGCGGCGCAGGCGCATGATTTCCTGAATGCCGCGGGAACGCGCGCCGAGGGAACCGACGCGATCTACAAGATGGTGCGCGCCCGCATCCCGCATTATGGCGACGTCCGTCCCTTGAGCGGCGACATGGAAGCCTTGCGAAACCTCATTCGCGGGACGCTGCCGCCGGATATCAGCGAATAGGATAGTTTATGACTGCTGAGTTCGACGTTGCCGTCATCGGCCTCGGTGCCATGGGAAGCGCGGCAGTTTCCTTTCTCTCGGCGCGCGGCGTCAAGACGATCGGCATCGATGCCCACTTTCCCGCCCACGCCTTGAGTTCATCGCACGGCGACAGCCGGCTGATCCGCCTCGGCTATTTTGAGGACCCGTCCTATGTGCCGTTGCTGCAGCGTGCCTATGAGAACTGGCGGGCGCTGGAAGCGCGGCTGCGCGCCGATGTCCTGACGATCACCGGCGTCCTGCAGATCGGCAAGCCGGACAGCAAGATCGTCAGCGGTACGCTGGCCTCCTGCGAACTGCACGATTTGCCTTACGAGGAGCTGGATCGGAAGGCGATGGCACTGCGTTTCCCGGTCTTTGCGTTGGACGAAGGGGAGATGGCGGTGCTCGATCCGCAAGGCGGCTATCTCCGTCCGGAAACGGCTGTCATGGGCTATCTGAAGCTGGCGGCGGAAGATGGGGCGGTCCTGCATTTCGGCGAGAAGGTGACGGCAATCGAGCCCGACGATGCCGGCGTGACGATTTCGTCTGCTGCCGGCCGCTATCGCGCCAGGAAGTTGATCGTCTCGACGGGCTCGTGGATTGCCGAACTGGTACCGCAGTTGCGGGAACATGCCAATCCGATCCGGCAGGTCGTCGCCTGGTATCAGCCGCGCGACGGCTTCGTGACGCAGCCGCATCGCATGCCCGCCTTCCTCCGCGATGAGGGCGAGGGAGGCTCTTATTTCGGCTTCCCGGCCATCGGCGTTGACGGCGTCAAGGTCGGCCGCCACGCCCATTTCATGGAGCCGATCGATCCGAACCGGCCAAATCCGCCTGTCAATGACAGGGATACGGCACTGCTGGATAGCTTTATCGCCAAGCGCCTTCCGGCCGCGGCGGGCGTTCGTGTGAATGCGGTCACCTGCCGCTACACGATGTTGCCGAGCGAGGATTTCCTGATCGATCTCATGCCCGCCGAGCCGCACGTCGTCGTCGCCTCACCCTGTTCAGGCCATGGCTTCAAATTCACGAGCGTTGTCGGAGAAATTCTTGCCGATCTTGCGATGGAGGGCGGCACAGAGCTGCCCATCTCGGCCTTCTCCTTCAAGGCGATGGAGAATTTCCTTGCCCCGCACAAGATGCAGGCTCACGGTTAGCGACTACAGGCCAGATTGCCAAGCGGTCATTGCGATGGTTTATCCGTCTTGGCGAGCAGGAGATTGGCGAATTCCATCGGGAAGGGGAACAGGATCGTCGAGCTCTTCTCGCTGGCGATGACGTTCAGCGTGCCTAAATAGCGAAGTTGCATCGCTTCCGGTTGCTTGGCCAGGATTTCGGCTGCTTCGAGGAGCTTCGCCGCCGCCTGCTGCTCGCCGTCGGCATTGATGATCTTGGCGCGCCGCTCGCGTTCCGCCTCCGCTTGCCGGGCAATCGCACGGATCATCGATTCATTGATGTCGACATGCTTGATCTCGACATTGGCGACCTTGATGCCCCAGGCATCGGTCTGGGCGTCGAGGATTTCCTGGATGTCGCTGTTGAGCTTGTCACGCTCGGCCAGCATCTCGTCGAGGTCATGCTTGCCGAGTACCGAACGCAGCGTCGTCTGGGCAAGTTGGCTTGTTGCCATCATGAAGTCCTCGACCTGGATCGTCGACCTCTCCGGATCGATGACGCGAAAATAGATTACCGCACTGACGCGGACCGAGACATTGTCGCGCGAAATCACATCCTGGCCGGGCACGTCGAGCACCCTGGTACGCAGATCGACCCGCATCATCTGCTGGACATAGGGGATGAGCAGAAACAGGCCGGGGCCCTTGACGCCGGTGAAGCGGCCGAGCGTGAACACAACGCCGCGCTCGTATTCCCGCAGGATTTTGATCGCCGATGCGAGGACGAGCAGCAAGATTAGGATGACCACAAGGTAGAAGGCGAGATCTGCGAACATGCCCATGACTTTTTCTCCTGCTTCCGAAGCTGCCAGTCTATCAAGTGGCGCGGATCACCTCGAGCGTCAGACCGTTGCGGCCGGTCACCTTAACGGCGTCTCCCGCCGCAAGCGGCTCCGAGGAGACTGCCTTCCAGCGCTCGCCACGCGCGATGACGTAGCCTGCAGCACCTGTCCAACTGTCGACCTTGCCTGACATGCCGATCATCTGTTCCGTGCCGGTGCTGACCTTGCGCCAGCGCGAGAGGATAGCGAGACGGGCGACGATAAGGCTGAACGCAAGGGCTGCCACGGCGATGCCGCCCAGCACGGACCAGGACACCTCAAAGCCAGGAACATCCGTCTCGAACAAAATGGCCGCTCCGAGCACGAGCGCAATGCCACCGCCCATGCCGAGGGCGCCAAACGAGGGCGAATGCGCTTCGGCCACGGTCAGCCCGACGCCGAGGACGATCAGTCCGAAGCCGGCATAATTCACCGGCAGCAATGCCAGAGCGTAGAGACCGAGCAGCAGGCATATGCCGCCGATCGTGCCGGGGACAAATGTCCCCGGGGTGAGAAATTCGAAGATTATGCCATAGATCCCGACCATCATCAGGATCAGCGCGATGTTCGGATCGGTAATCACGGAAAGCACACGCGTCCGCCAGTCCGGCTCGAATTCCCGAACGGCAAGGCCGGCGGTATCGAGGCGGACATCCGTCTGGCCGACGCGAACCGTACGTCCCTGCGCCTGGGTCAAGAGGTCTTGAATGGTGTTTGCCGTGAAATCGACGACGTGCTCGTGCACCGCTGCGGTCGAAGAAAGGCTCGCGGCTTCCCGCACGGCCCGTTCCGCCCAATCGGCGTTGCGATTGCGCAGTTCGGCCAGTCCGCGAATATAGGCGACGGCGTCATTGACCGCTTTCGCTTCGCTGGCGCTGCGGGAGGGCTGTCCTTGTGTGTTGCCTTGCCCGCTTGAATTTCCCTTGTCCGGTTCCGAACCGCCACCGAACGGGTTGCCGCCGATTGCGATCGGAGTGGCTGCGCCGATATTGGTGCCCGGCGCCATCGCCGAGATGTGGCTCGCATAGAGAATATAGGTGCCGGCGCTTGCAGCCCGGGCGCCGCTTGGCGCCACAAACCCCGCCACAGGTACGGGTGAGGCAAGGATCGCCCTGATGATGTCCCGCATCGAAGTGTCGAGCCCGCCGGGCGTATCGATCTGCAGAACGACGAGGGTCGCTCCCTCTTCGCTCGCACGTTGAAGGCCGCGCCGTACATAGTCTGATGTCGCCGGGCCGATCGCGCCGTTCACCTTCAGGACCATGGCAACGCGCTCCGCCGCAAATGTCGGTGAGGCGGTCAGGCCGAAAGCCGATGCCAGGGCCAGCGTCAAGGTGAGGATTGGCAGCATTCGCCGCCAAAACTTCAAACACTGAACCATCGTTCGCCAAGCATTCATGTGCATAAATATATGGCGCGCGCCGTCAAAGGGTAAGATGGAAACCATTCCGGCCGACACGGTCCGCTCAGCCGCCCGATGCAGGCGGCGGTCAGCGCCACCCTCAGACAAAGCCTTCGCCTCCATGCCCGAGACGATCGATTGTTCATGCCGCCTAGATGCCGGGCGATCAGATTTTCGGGGAGGCTGCTGCGGCCGCGATCTCTCTTTCTCTGGTGATCCGCTCCCTCCGGGATATCTGCTGTTCCACGACGAATACCAGCAGGCCGCCGATGGCCAGGCATCCGGCCAGGAAGAACATCGGGGCAATCGTGCTTCCCGTCGCGTCCTTGATCCATGGCACGACGTTCTGGGCAATGAAGCCGCCGAGATTGCCGACGGAGTTGATGGCTGCGAGGCCCGCCGCAGCACCCGCGCCTCTCAGAAACCGCGAGGGCAGGCTCCAGAAGACCGGCTGACCGGCAAAGATGCCTGCGGCGGCGACGGACAGGAACGCGAACTGCAGCCTGTGATCCGGGATCAACGCGGAAAGCAGGAGCGATACCGCTCCGACAAAAGCCGGGAGGACGATATAGGGCGTCTTCGATTTCGCCTTTGCCGCCATGGCGGGAACGACATAGAGGCTGACCGCGACCAGGAGCCACGGAATGATGTTCAGGAAACCGTTCTCGGTGTTGCCGACGCCGAAGCTTTTGACGATCGTCGGTAGCCAATAGCTGAGGCCATACGCTGCGAGCGGAAAGGCGATATAGCAGAGCGCCATCAGCAGCACGCGGGGATCTAAGAGCGCTTTGAAACCACTATCGGCGTTCTTGTCCATGCCGGCATTTTCGGAGGCGAGCCTGTCCTGCAGCCAGCGCTTTTCCTCGTCCGCCAGAAAATGCGCCTTCGCCGGATGATCGGACAGATAGAATATCGTCACCACGCCCAGAATGATGGCCGGAACGCCGGTCGCGATGAACACCCATTGCCAGCCGGCAATATTGTAGAGCCCGTTGAGATCGAGCAGCATACCGCCGAGCGGCGCACCGACGGCATTGGCGAATGCGCTGAAGATCATGAACAGCCCAACCATTTTGCCGCGATAGATCGACGGGAACCAGAGCGTGAGAAGATAGAGAACGCCGGGGAAGAAGCCTGCCTCGCACGCGCCGAGAAGGAAGCGCAGAATATAGAACATCGTCGCATTCTGCGTATAGGCAAGCAGCGTCGTCACGATGCCCCAGGATATCAGAATTCTGGCGAACCATCTGCTGGCGCCAAATCTATCCAGCATCAGATTGCTCGGCACTTCGAAGATGAAATAACCGATGAAAAAGAGAGAGGCGCCAAGGCCATAGGCATATTCACTCATCCCGAGTGCATCGACCATCTGCAGCTTGGCGAAGCTGACATTCTGACGATCGATATAGGCGACCAGGTACAAGAGCCCCAAAAAGGGCATCAGGCGCCAGGTGATTTTCGAGATGAGCTGCTTTTCGTCGACCATGGCCGTTTCTCCTTCATTGCATGTCCTGAGCACCCGAGGATGAGCAAGCTGATTATTTCGCTTTCTAGATGTAGCGGCAGGAGAGTGGGGCAATATGTGTGCGGCAAGTTCGTCGCCGATGGCGACAGCTTCGCTGTGGTTGACCACCTACCCCTTAAACTCTCGAAGGCATCTGATCACTTCCCTGAGGCCTTTTGTCAGATGCTTATCCCGCCGCAAGACGATCCCGAGCTGACGGACAAGGCGGGGCCTGACGGGAGAGGTTGTCAGCATCGCGCGATCGCGCTTGAGGGCCAGTTCAGGCAATACCGACCAGCCTAGTCCCGCGGCAACCAATTCCTTGATCGCCTCGACACTGCCGAACTCCATTGCGGTCTGAGGGCGAATACCCGCTTCGGCAAACCAGCCATCGGTCGTCGCGCGGGTGTTGCCGCCGTCGTAAAGCAGCAGGATTCTATCGCGGAGAAATGCGGCGTCCGGGCCGCCTTCGGGCATCTCGCTTCCTTTCGGCGCAACCGCCAACAATTCGTCTTCGTAAAACGCCTCGATTTCCAGCGAGCGGCCAGTGGCGGGCAGAGTGACAACGGCAAGATCGAGCGTATTTGTTTCGAGGTCGCGCAAGATCTCGTCTGTGTTGCCAATACGGACGGTGATCTCCAGACCTGGCATCCGCTTCTTCGCAGAGGCGATTGCGCGCGGGAGCAGATGGATGGATGCGGTGCCCCCGCTGCCGATCCTGACACGCCCCACAGAGCCCTCTCGGTATGGCGTCATCGAATCCCGAGCAGCGTTGCACTCTGCAAGGATTCGCCTGGCATGGACGACAAGCTCTGCCCCAGCCACCGATGGCTGAGCGCGACGGCCCACGCGCTCGATCAGGCGTACGCCCACGCTCAGTTCCAGTTGCTTGATCTGCTGACTGATAGCGGGCTGCGTGAGGCCGGCCTTCTCGGCCGCTGCGGTGAAGCTACCGAGTTCGACGACATCGACAAAGGCTGCGAGTTGGTCCAGACCGAACATAAATAATCCTTATGGTTTGCATAAATTTCATAAGCTTCTTTTGGTGATCGGACCAGCATAATTTGTACGTGGCCGGATGTGCCACGGTCCGCAGCTCCGAGGGCGCGGGACATTCGGCGAGGAAAATCAATCACCATCAAGGAGACAATGATGCCGGCGATTGAACTCGAAAATCTTGAGAGTAACCGCGCGCCCTTGAAAATCTGGGCAAGAATGACTGCTGCCTTAGTAAGACGCATTGGTCTTGAGCTGGAAAAGCGTCGGAGCCGTAACGCGCTGGCTGAGCTGACCCCGGATCAGCTCGA
The DNA here is from genome assembly GCF_029714285.1 of Rhizobium sp. CB3090. Lineage (NCBI taxonomy): Bacteria > Pseudomonadati > Pseudomonadota > Alphaproteobacteria > Hyphomicrobiales > Rhizobiaceae > Rhizobium > Rhizobium sp. CB3090. Next base: position 1,066,368 of record NZ_CP121663.1, on the reverse strand, counting down.
CGACATTGGTATCACACCCGAAGAGGCGCGGGTTGAATGTCAAAAATCTTGGTTCTGGGACTAGGGCGACTTCGGGGTGTCCGTCGGCTCAATTCGAACGCGACGCCAGCCAGTTGTGCCATTCTTCCGCGCTGCCGTGGAAAGCATTGAGGTCGATCCGCCCTTCGACGCCGTGTGTGAGACCGGAACCGGAATATTGCCAGAAGAGCCATTTCCGTCCCGGATAGACCTGAGAGGGATGCGCGGCCACCGAGCGCAGCCAGAAGGGATAGTCGGTGAATTCACCCTTCAGATTGTCGCGGTAGAAATCCGGTGCGGTGTAAATGATCGGGCGCTGGCCGTAATACCTCTCCAGCCTGTCCATAAAGACCTGCATTTTTTCGAGAACATGCTCGCGTGAGGGCCGTCTCTTGCAGCTCGATTCGCCATTCCATTCGACGTCTATCACCGGCGGAAGGGCGCCTGCCTCCCTCGGAACGTTGCGGATGAACCAGTCGGCCTGTTCGCCGGCCGTTCGGCACCAGTAGAAGAAATGATAGGCGCCCCGCTTTAGCCCGGCCTCCTTGGCCCTACGCCAATTCTTCTTGAACATAGGATCGAGGTGATCGCCGCCGTCGGTCGCTTTCAAATAGACGAAATTCGCACCTTGCGCCTGCAACTTTTCCCAGTCGATTTCGCCCTGCCAACGGGAAACGTCGACGCCATGCACTGCCAGTTTTCTTGGTGAGGAACTGCCGAAATTGATGGGCTTGGCGTCGCGGAAACGACGGCTGTAGATTTGCATCCGCGTTTGCGGCGCTGCGCTGATTACAGGGTTCACCGGCATGAGCAGAGCGACTGGTTTGTCCGAGGGGATCGGTACGCTGTCGGTCTTGGCTGTTGGCAGGAAGGCCTGCGGCCGCGGTTCCGGCTCCGTCCATGTCAACGCCTGCTGCTGGACGACCTGCGGGGTGGCGCTGCCCACCTCGGCGGATGGCACGGGTCCGCTCGATCGGCTGATGGAATTGGTCGTCTCCTGCGACGGTGGCGCGACGACCATGACGTCTTCCGGACCGGAACTGGCGGCGCAGGCCGACAAGATCAAAGAGGTGAGAAAGATTGCTGACACAGCCGCTAGACGCATAGAAACCCGCACGCAAAACTAAAGTCGACGGCAGAATCCACGCCTTCGGAAAGCCACCGACGTGAATTGCTAATGGAGAATTACCAAAAAAGATTGAATCCAATCTTTACGATTCGACAATCGGGTTTCGCGTCCGCGACGGACCGTATGGCGAACGCCGGATCAGGCCCGGCGCGCACCGTTTCGTTGGCGAGACAGAAGTCTCAGCCAGGGCGCGACATGGAAGACGCTCATAAGGAGGTACATTGGGACCATTCCGCTGAGGGGTGAGGCCCCTTGCATGGAGCAGATCATATCGGCATCGCCGATTGTGGCCGTCAGCAGCGCCATGATCGCGAATGTCGGCGCCGCGGCGAGGGACAGCCAGTGAGTGATGCCGATGGCGGCAGCATCGCCTGCAGATCCGCTGCCGACGGGAAAAGGGTTGGATTGAGTAGACATCGAAACCTCAGCTCCGGCCGTACCGGTCATGATGGCGCCACCAGATCCCACTCTCGTTGCGTCCCTTGGGGGCACGGTCGAGCCATTGGTACATGCCCCAGAGGCCATCGAGCCCGCGCGCATAGCTGGAATAGGTGTGATAAACGACGCCGTCATCGAGTACGAAGGCGCTGACGCCCGGCCTGTCGCGCGTAAATGTGGCGGCGTCGGTCCCGGTCATAGCTGCTATTTGCGTCACTGGTTCCTCGCTGCCGCACGCTTCGCATCCCTGAACGGCCTTGCTTGCTGGAGGCTGAGGTAGAGGCGCCTCGCGGCGGAAATTGTACTCGATGCCGCCATCGCGTTGCTGCTCTTCGCTGAACCAGACGCCGAAGTCGCTATTGAAATCGCTGCCGAACGAGGACGCCCAGGGGAAGGTCCAGCCCATCCGCTGCTTGAAGGTCTGCAGCTTTGCCAGCGGCGCGCTCGATATCGCCGAGAAGGCGACATCGTGATTTTCGAGATGAACGAAGAAGCCGTTGAAACCATCCGCGATCGAAGAGCAGGACGGGCAGCCGGCCGTATAGTCGGGGCCGAACATGAAGTGATAGACGAGAAGCTGCGAGCGCCCCTTGAAGAGATCGACAAGCGAGGCGCTGCCATTCTCCGTCTCGAAACGATAGTCCTTGTCGATCCGCACCCAGGGGAGGGCTTGCCGGCGCAGCGCCAATTCGTCGCTCTGCCGCGTCAGTGCCTTCTCATCTGCGAGCAGGTCCAGCCTTGCGGCCAACCATTCCTTGCGTGTTGCTATCGCATGTGCGGTCATGATTTTTCTCCCTTGGCTATCTGCCGTCGTATCATTCAAGATACGGCGTGCTTTTTGGTGGTCGCGAGTAAATTACGCCCGGCTATCGATATGATGGGAGTTACAAGTTTGACGGGATTTCGATGGACTCGATGATCACCGCTGCAGCACGTGCGCTGGCGGGCGGCGATCCTCTCGGCGCGTTGAAGCGGGTTGCCCTGCGTGACGATGCGCCGGCTCTCGCACTCAGAGGTATCGCGATGGCGCAGCTCGGCGATCTCGGCCGTGCAAAGGCGCTTCTCAAAAGCGCTGCAAGCGCCTTTGGACCGAAGGAGGCCATGGCTCGCGCGCGGTGCATCGTTGCCGAAGCCGAGATCGCACTTGTCTCGCGTGACCTCACCTGGCCTGCCAAGGCTCTTTCTGCTGCGCGCGTAACGCTGGAGACGCATGGCGACCGATTGAATGCCACGCATGCCCGCAATCTCGAAATTCGGCGCCTGCTGCTGATCGGCCATCTCGATGAAGCCGAGCGCGTGCTCGCCGAGCTCGACCCGACACCGCTCCCTCCCGCCTCAAGGGCTGCTTACGAGCTGGTGGTTGCCGGTATAGCCATTCGCCGCCTGAAGACGAAGGCTGCCCGCGCTGCGCTGACACGGGCGGAGCAGGCCGCGCGCGCTGCGGATATCCCCGCGCTCACAGCGGAGGTCGAAGGCGCTTCTCTCGTTCTGAATACAGCCGCGGCGCGGCTGATCCTGCGTGGCGAGGAGCGTCCGCTCCTGCTTGAGGAGGTCGAAACGCTCCTGGAGTCCGGGACGCTCGTGGTGGACGCATGCCGGAATGTCGTTCGGAGCGCGGGAACGGTCGTTTCGCTCGCGACGCGCCCGGTCCTGTTTACGCTTGCTCGCGTCTTGGGTGAAGCCTGGCCCGGAGACGTGCCGAGGAGTACGCTCCTCGCGCGTGCCTTCCGGGCGAAACACGCCGATGAATCGCATCGTGCGCGGCTGCGTGTCGAAATGGGGCGACTTCGCGCGGAGCTGCGGACGCTGGCGGATGTCAAGGCGACGAAACGAGGCTTCGCGCTGGTGCCGCGCCGCTCGCGTGAGGTCGCCGTCCTGGCGCCGCCGGTCGAAGAGCAGCATGCGGCGCTGCTCGCCTTTCTTGCCGACGGCGAGTCCTGGTCGAGCTCGGCGCTGGCGATTGTGCTGGGGGCGAGCCCGCGCACGGTACAGCGGGCGCTCGAACAGCTTGCGGAAGTTGGTAAGGTACAGTCGTTGGGTCTAGGGAGGGCGCGCCGTTGGATGACGCCGCCCGTTCTCGGATTCCCGACAATCTTGTTACTCCCCGGTCCTTTGCCGAACGAATAGGATGACAGCATGAAACGATCTCAAGCCGAAATTCTTCGTGAATATGGACCCTTTTCGGGTGCCGACCGCGTGAATGGCGTCACCTTCGACGGCCAAAGCGTCTGGTTTGCCTCCGGAGACAAGCTGAACGCCTTCGACCCGGCAAAGGGGGAGGCGGTGCTGCGCTCGATCGAGGTCGCCTCGCATGCGGGAACGGCCTTCGATGGTCAGCACCTGTTTCAGATCGCCGAGGATCGCATCCACAAAATCGATCCGAAGACGGGCAAAATACTCGCCACGATCCCGGCGCCAGGCAACGGCGGTGACTCGGGGCTCGCATGGGCCGAAGGCACGCTCTGGGTGGGGCAGCACCGCGGCCGCAAGATCCATCAGATCGACCCGCAAACAGGGGCGATCCTCCGGACGATCGAGTCCAACCGCGTCGTGACCGGGGTCACCTGGGTCGACGGCGAACTCTGGCATGGCACCTGGGAAGGTGACGAGAGCGATGTGAGGCGGATCGACCCTGAAACGGGAAAGGTGCTGGAGAGGCTGGATATGCCGCCTGGCGCGGGCGTGTCAGGGCTGGAGTCCGATGGCGGTGATCGGTTCTTTTGCGGCGGTGGAGGCAGCGGTAAGGTGAGAGCCATCCGCCGGCCAAGCCGCACATCCAAGTCCAAGGGTTAGACCTTCAATCGCTTTTGGCAGTGCCGAGCAGATGTTGCGAGCGAGCGAATCGCTGATGGACTTGCTTGAAAATGCAAGCCACCCCGAGGTTCTTTGTGCGGGAATTCGCCTTCTCACCCCTCTATATTCACAGATATTTGCGATAAAGATAAGCCGAGCCTCGACCCTTCGCTATTGTATTGTGTGCACTCTATGATCGCGGAAAAATCCGTTAACTATCCGTCGTTTGGTCATCTGTCCTAAGCTGTCAGCCTTGGCACAGATGAACAGTGTCCCCCGCGCGGCCATAGGCTCGGCCGGCGCGGTGCGACGATTTGTGCTTGTTCACATTACAATGCTGAAATAAAAGGTTACCGGCGCCTTAACCGGAGCCTGTCCCGAAACTCACAAAAAGAATTCGTAAGAATCTATGCAGAGAAGGAGACGATATGTCCATTTCACTCAAAAATTTCAATGAGGTTCAAACGGAACCCGTGCAGGCGGACGATGTGGCGGCGCGTGTAAAGGCGGCGCGCGAAACCGTGGGCTACAGTATCGAGGATCTGGCGGTGACCTGTGGTCTCGCCAATGAAGAGATCATGCACATCGAGGATGGCGAGGATATCGATCCAGCCAAGTTGAAGCGGATCGCCGCTGCTCTTCAACTCCCGCCGTCGGCATTTCTGACGCTCTAATCTGATAAGGAAATCTGGTCGGCCTTGTTTCCCGCAAGGGCCGACCAGTACGATATTTATTCGCCCCGTTGGCGGGGGCACTTTGGCGCTGATGCATCCCGACGGTTTGCGTATTCTGCCGATTGCGACTGACGGCTCACACTTTGCCGTATCTTCGACATTTCTGCCTCAACGCAGGCGCCGGCCTTTTACAACACAGATTATGCTTCCGAAGATCGCTGCAATCGGTCTTGAGATCGCCGTCGAGCCTGTCGGCAAGGCCGGATCTCGTAATAACCCCACCATATTGACATCGCTCATCTCACAGCTATCATTCCATTATAACATTTGATATTCCGTAATAACGGAATAAATAAGGGGACGATATCGTGCGAAACAAATTTGCCTTTCTTCTGGGAGCAGCTCTTCTCGTCATGCCATCGGCGCTTCTGGCGCAGGAAAAGGGTGGGGTGATCAATGTCGCGACGATCGGCGAGCCGCCGACATTGGATCCGATGGCGTCGACGGCCGATTTGGTCGGCATCGTTTCGCAGCATATTTTCGAAACGCTTTTTACCTTCGACAAGAACTGGAAGGTGACGCCGCTCCTAGCGGAGAGCATGCCCGACATCAGCGCTGACGGCAAAACCTATACGATCAAGCTTCGCACCGGCATCAAATTCCACGATAATAGCGAGATGACTTCGGAGGATGTGGTTGCCTCGCTCAATCGCTGGACCAAAATCGCGTCTCGCGGCAAGCAGACGGCGGCGATGATCGACAGCATCTCGGCGGTCGATCCCTCGACGGTCAAGATCGTACTGAAGCAGCCCTATGCGCCGCTTCTTTCGCTGCTTGCTTTCAACAATTCGGCCGCGATCATCATTCCGGCTAAGCATCAGGAAGACCCGATGACCGCCTTCATCGGCACCGGTCCTTATATGCTGAAGGAGCGCAAGGCCGACCAGTATATTCAGTTGGTGCGCTTCGATGGGTATAAGTCCCGTGGCGGCGAGGCCGATGGTTATGGCGGCGCTCGGCACCAATATCTCGATGAAATCCGTTTCGTACCCGTTCCCGACGCCAACACCCGCCTTGAGGCGGCGGTTGCCGGTCAATATGATTATGTCGACTCGCTGCCGGTCGAATCCTTCGACCGCTTGAAAGGCTCGACGGCGTCCGAACCGGTCATGCTGAAGCCCTTCGGCTATCCGGTCTTTGTCTTCAATACGGCGAACGGCATCACCAAGAATGTCGATATCCGCAAAGCTGTGCGCACCGCGCTCAGCATGGAAGACATGCTTGCCGCCGCCTTCGGCAGCACCGATTTCTATTCGCTCGATGCCGCTCTTTATCCGAAGCCCTATGTCTGGAATACGGATGCCGGCACGAATGGCGCCTACAATGTCGCCGATCCCGAGGCTGCCGGGGCCCTGCTGAAGAAGGCGGGCTACAACGGCGAGCCGCTGCGTATCCTCACCAGTCGTCAGTATGAATTCCACTACAAGATGGCGCAGGTTGCCGCCGAATATCTGAAGCAAGCCGGTTTCAATGTCGACTTGCAGGTGGTCGATTGGGCGACACTCACGCAACGCCGTGCCGATCCGAAGCTGTGGGACATCTATATCACCCACAGCCCCTTCCTGCCGGAGCCGGCTCTGATGGGCCAGATGTCCACGAGCTCGCCGGGCTGGTGGGACACGCCGGCCCGAAAGACCGCCGTCGATGCCTTCAATTCCGCCGTCGACGCCGGCAAGCGCCAGGCAGCATGGGCTGATGTTCAGAAGGTGATCTACGACGAAGTGCCGCTGATCAAGATCGGCGACTTCAACGCGCTGGCGGCCAAATCGAAGAAGCTCGTAGGGGTCGAGGCTGCACCCTGGCCGTATTTCTGGAACGCGTCGATCAAGAAGTAGCATCCACAGGCTCGTTATTCCGGCCGCGACGAAAGCGGCCGGAGGATCGGACAAGACATGATACGCTATATCCTTCAGCGCCTCTTCGGCATGATCGTCGTGATGTTCCTCGTGGTCACGATCGTCTTCGTGATCGTGCGCGTCACCCCCGGCGATCCCGCCGCGGTCATGCTTGGGCCGGATGCGACCGCGCAGGACATCGCCAGCCTTAGGGCGCGACTCGGTCTCGATCAGCCGCTTGCCCTGCAATATTTCTATTATTTCGGCCAGCTTTTGCACGGCGATCTCGGTCAATCGATCTTTCTCAACGAGCCGGTGACCTCGGCGCTGGTCGAACGCGCCGAGCCGACCTTCTTTCTGACCGTATTCTCGCTGATCATCGCCAGTATCATCGCCCTGCCGATCGGCATTTATTCCGCCTATCGTCGCGGCTCGCTGTTCGACCAGGCGGCGACGGCGCTTGCCATGCTGGCGGCGAGCATTCCGAGCTTCTGGCTCGGCCTCATCCTCATTCAGTCTTTCGCCGTTCGCCACGGCATCTTTCCCGTCTCCGGATATGGCGGGCCGGGTTCGTCCTTCGTGGATCGGATGTATCACCTGGCGCTGCCCTCGATCGTTCTCGGCGTCGTCTCCTCGGCATTGATCCTGCGCTTCACCCGTGCCTCGATGCTGGATGTGCTTGGTGACGATTATATCCGCACGGCACGCGCCAAAGGGCTCGTCGAGCGCAAGGTCATTCTGAAGCACGCGTTGAAAAATGCGCTGATCCCGATCCTCACCGTCATCGGTCTGACTGCGGCGGTGCTGATTTCCGGCGCTGTGGTAACCGAGACCATCTTCAGCCTGCCGGGCATCGGCAATCTCGTGGTGTCTGCCGTGCTTCGGCGCGACTATCCGGTGATCCAGGGCGCGCTGCTCGTCATTGCCGGGCTCTATGTGCTGATCAATTTTGCGATCGACATGCTCTATCTGCTGGTCGATCCGAGGGTGCGCTACTGATGACCGCGATGTCAGACACCACCGCCGGCGCCGAGCGCCGCAAATTCGCCAGGCGTCTCTTCAAGCGCAAAACGGTCGTCTTCGGCGTTGCCGTGCTGACGATATTCGTTCTGCTCGCCGTCCTCGCGCCGCTGATTGCGCCCTATGCGCCGGGTAAACTGTCCATCGTCAATCGGCTGAAGCCGCCGAGCTTCCTTCATCTCTTCGGCACCGATGAGTTCGGCCGTGATGTCTTCACCCGCACCATCTATGCCGGCCGCCTGTCATTGCTGGTCGGTGGCGCGGTCGTCGCGCTGGCGGCTGTCATCGGCGTCACGCTTGGGCTGCTCGCCGGCTTCTTCAAGCAATTGGACACGCCGATCGCCCGGCTGGTCGATGCGATGATGGCTTTTCCCGACATTCTGCTGGCGATTGCGCTGGTCGCGGCCCTGGGACCGTCGCTGACGACGGTGATCGTCGCGCTCAGCATCGTCTATGCGCCGCGGCTCGCGCGCATCGTCCGCGCCTCGACGCTGGTCATCCGCGAATTGCCCTATGTCGAGGCGGCGCGTGCGCTCGGCGTTTCGACGCTGCACATCATGACGCGGCATGTGCTCAGAAACCTGCTGTCGCCGATCCTGGTGCAGGGCACCTTCCTGTTTGCCAACGCCATGCTTGCCGAAGCCGGCCTTTCCTTCCTCGGTCTTGGCGTGAGCCCGGATATTCCGACCTGGGGAACGATGATTGCCGCCGGCCGGCAATATCTCGATCAGGCCGATTGGATGACACTGTTTCCGGGCTTCGCCATCATCCTATCCGTCCTCTCGCTGCAGATGGTCGGCGATGGATTGCGCGACATTCTCGATCCCAGACTTCGAAAGGACCTGTAGCTCATGTCTTCCGGATATGCACCGAAACCGCCGCTGCTGATCGCCAATGTCAAGCCGATGGCTTTCGGGCAGTCGACTTCCGGCAGCGTCGTTGACGTGCTGGTCGGCGCGGACGGGCATATCGCAGAGGTCGGACCGTCGCTTGCCGTCTCGGCCGATGTCGAAAGGATCGACGGCAAGGGCGCTTGGATGTCGCCGGGCTGGGTCGACCTGCATGTCCATATTTGGCATGGCGGGACCGATATTTCCCTGCGCCCATCGGAATGCGGCCTCGAACGTGGCGTGACGACTTTGGTCGATGCCGGCTCGGCGGGCGAAGCCAATTTCCACGGTTTCCGCGAATACATCATCGAGCCGGCGCGCGAGCGCATCAAGGCGTTTCTCAATCTCGGCTCGATTGGTCTCGTCGCCTGCAATCGCGTCAGCGAATTGATCGACATTCGTTCGATCGATTTCGACCGCATGCTTCAGGTCTATGCCGACAACAGCGAGCATATCGTGGGCATCAAGGTGCGTGCGAGCCACGTCATCACCGGCTCCTGGGGGATTACGCCCGTCAAGCTCGGCAAGAAGATCGCCAAGATATTGAAAATCCCGATGATGGTGCATGTCGGCGAACCGCCGGCACTCTATGATGAAGTGCTGGAGGCCCTCGGACCCGGCGATATCATCACGCATTGCTTCAACGGCAAGGCCGGCAGCAGCCTCGTGGAGGACGAGGATCTCTTCGATCTCGCCGAACGCTGCGCCGGCGAGGGTATCCGTCTCGATATCGGTCATGGTGGCGCGTCCTTCTCCTTCCGCGTCGCCGAGGCTGCCATCAAGCGCGGGCTTCTGCCGTTCTCGATCTCCACCGATCTGCATAACCGATCGCTGAATTTCCCGGTCTGGGATCTCGCGACGACGATGTCGAAATTGCTGTCGGTCGGCATGCCCTTCGAGAAGGTGATCGAAGCGGTCACGCATGCGCCGGCCTCGGCCATCAAGCAGCCGCTCATCAATCGGCTTGCCGTCGGAGAACGGGCGGAATTCACGATCTTCGATCTTGTGGAGTCCGATATCGAGGCGGTGGATTCGATGGGCGACACCGCCATGTTGAAGCAGCTTTTCGAGCCGCGTTACGCGGTCATCGGCGCTGAGGCTTTTGTCGCGAGCCGCTACATCCCGCGGGCGCGAAAACTGACGCCCCATGGCCACAGCCATTAATGCATGTCGCGCAAAAGTGTGCGGCAGTTTTGCGAGAGCGACATGCAAAAACAAAGAGATAAAGCGCCGGAGCGAATCTGAAAGATCGCGACGAGCTTTAGCTGAGCTTCGAATTTTATGATTGTACGACAGGAGTTTGCGTGAACCAGTCTTCAGCCACCGCCGAGAGCGCATCGGGTTCGCCCTATGAGCGCCTCTCCACCCTCGGCATCGAACTGCCGCCACCGCCGCCGCCGATCGCCAATTTCGTGACGCATGTTCTCGAAGGCAATATGCTTTACCTATCCGGCCAGGGTCCGCGCGAGGCCGACGGCACCCTGCATTTCGGCAAGGTCGGCGCAGAGGTCGGCATCGAACAGGCTTACGGCCATGCCCGGCTGACGGGCATCAATCTGCTGGCCGTCATGCAGGATGCACTCGGCGATCTCAAGCGCGTCAAGCGGGTGGTGAAGCTTCTGGGCATGGTCAACGCCACACCCGATTTCGCCGATCATCCAAGCGTCATCAACGGCTGCTCCGACCTGTTCATCGAGGTTTTCGGAGCGGCCGGCCAACATGCCCGTTCGGCTGTCGGCTTCGGCTCATTGCCGGGCAATATCACCGTCGAGATCGAAGCAATCGTAGCGTTGCACGGCTGAGGGAAGGACAGGACGTCAATGGCTGCGCCAGCCCATCAATTTTTCGATTTTTTCCGCGGAGTTTCGAACCCGTGCGACGTAGTGGCTTTCGTCGGAAAAGGCCTTCTGCTCCGGCAGAACGATGGAGATGGTGGCAACGCATTGGCCGTCTCGATCGCATATGGGCGAGGCAATGCAGGCGACGGCATAATCGGATTCGCCAGCCTGGATCGACAGGCGCGATTCCAGTGCTTTTGCCGCCGCCGTCGACAACGTCACGGGATCGACATCGGCGCGGCCGGTCGGAGAGGTGCGGGCGCAGTGCCGGAAAAGCGCGATGCGGTCTTCTTCCGGCAGGTGACCGACGAGCAAGCGGCCGGACGCCGTCCAGTTGAGAGGTACCCGCGTGCCGACGCGCGAGGCGACCTGAAAGTGGCTCGGGCCATCGGCCATGGCGAGAACGAGCATGTGGTCGCCGTCGCGGCCGCAGACTTGAACGGTTTCCCCGGCCTGGCGGCAGAGATCGTGCATTTCGTGGGTGGCGACGCTCATGAAATCGAGCGATCGGGCATAGGCGAGACCATAGTGGTAAAGACGGGCGCCGAGCCAGATCGTGCCATCGGGATTGCGGCTGAGAAGGTTTTTCTCCACGAGGTCGTCAACGATGACGTAGACGGTCGAGAGCGGTGCGCCGATCGCCTTGGCAACCGCGTAGACACCGCAGGGCGCGCCGGTTTCGTAGAGATAATCGATGACCTGCATCGCCCGATCGATGCCGCTGACGCGCGAGCGCCGCGGTCCCTTGGCGGCATCGCCATGGTTTTCATTGGCCATCCCGTTCTCGGAGTAGCCGATGGGTGATGTCTTTGCGTCCAAAAACCGAACTCCCGTGCAAATCGGTAGTGTGTTACATAATTATGGCATAGCTGTCGATGGCTCGGTACAGCAAGCACCGGCCCGCAGCAAAAAAATCTGGAGATCCCATGCCGAATGAAGACATTCGTCCGTCCGCCGGACTTCGCCCCGTCATTAATGTCTCGGGCACGATGACGAGCCTTGGCGCATCGATCGTCGTTCCGCAGGCGATTGCGGCGATGGGTTCCATCCTGCCGCAATTCGTCGAGATCAACGACCTGCAGCGCAAGGCAAGCGCGGTCATCGCGCGGCTGACGGGGGGCGAAGCGGGTTTCGTCACCGCCTCCTGCTCGGCGGGGATCAGTCTGGCGGTCGCCGCCACTATCACCGGCAATGACCTTGCCGCGATCGAGCGTCTGCCCGACGTGCGCGGTGACAAGAACGAAGTCATCGTTCAGATGGGGCATGTGGTGAGCTACGGCGCGCCGGTCGATCAGGCGGTGCGGCTTGCGGGCGGCAAGGTCGTACTGATCGGCCAGGCAACCTCGACATACCGCCATCATCTCGAAGGTGCGATCACCGAGAAGACAGCGGCCGCCCTCTATGTCGTTTCGCATCATGTCGTGAATTACGGCATGCTGAGCCTCAAGGAGTTCTGCGAGATCGCTCATGCGAAGGGCGTGCCGGTCATCGTTGATGCGGCTTCCGAATATGATCTGCGCATCTTCCTGGAGCAGGGAGCGGACCTTGTTCTCTACTCCGGCCACAAATTCCTCGGCGGCCCGACTTCGGGCATCGTTGCCGGGCGCAAGGACATGGTGCGCAACACTTTCCTGCAGAACCTCGGCATCGGCCGCGGCATGAAGGTCGGCAAGGAAAGCATTTTCGGCGTCATGGCGGCGCTTGAAGCCTGGGAGACGCGCGACCATGCCGGCATCCGCGAGCGCGAGACCGGCTATCTCCATCTCTGGCATGATCGCTTCGACGGCCGCCCCGGCGTCAAAGCCGTAATCGAACCGGACCCGACCAACAATCCCCTCGACCGGCTGCGTCTCACCATCGATGCCCGAGAGGCGCACATCACCGCCTGGGACCTCGCCGACGCTTTGGCGCGCGGAACCCCGCCGATCATCGTTCGCGACCACGAGATCGAGCACAATTATTTCTACCTCGATCCCTGCAACCTGCATCCGGGCGAGGAGGTGATCGTGGCGACCCGCATCGGTGAAGAACTCGACAGGGCGCAAGCCTCCAACGAGATCATTGCCACCTCCCTGGAAGATCGCAGCCGACGCCGTTTCGACGGTCTGTTGCGTTGGCCGGATTGAGGCGGTGAATGAGGGAATGATGATGGCGAGCAGCGACGCACAGACTTCACAGATTGCCAAGCCCGTGCTTTCGGTCGAGGGAATGACGACCTCATTCCTGGTGGAGGGAGCCTGGAAGCCGGTGGTGCGTGACGTCTCTTTCACGGTGGCGCCGGGTGAGACCGTGGCGATCGTCGGCGAATCCGGTTCCGGCAAGAGCGTCACCTCGCTGTCGATCATGCGTCTGCTGCAGCAGGATATGAGCCGCGTCACGGGCCGCGTCATGCTCGGGGGGCGGGATATTCTGGCACTGTCGGAAAGCGAGATGCGCAAGGTGCGCGGCAAGGATGTCGCGATGATCTTCCAGGAGCCGATGACCAGCCTCAATCCGCTCTTCACCATCGGCGATCAGATTTCCGAGGCACTGCTCTGCCACGGCGAAATCTCCAGGGCCGAAGCGAAGGCCGAGACGATCCGGCTGCTGGAACGCGTGCGCATTCCATCCGCCGCTTCGCGCTTCAACGAATATCCGCACCGTTTCTCCGGCGGCATGCGCCAGCGCGTGATGATCGCGATGGCGCTCGCCTCGCGGCCGAAGCTGCTGATCGCCGATGAACCGACGACTGCACTCGATGTCACCATTCAGGGCCAAATCCTCGATCTTATCAAAATGCTGCAGGAAGAGCAGGGAACATCCGTACTGTTCATCACCCACGATATGGGCGTGGTCGCTGAGATCGCCGACCGCACCATCGTCATGTATCGCGGCGAACAGGTCGAGACAGGCGAGACCAGCGAGATATTCTTCCATGCCAAGCATCCCTACACACGGGCACTTCTTTCAGCCGTTCCCGTGCTCGGCTCGATGAAGGGACACGAGCGGCCCCTGCGGTTTCCGGTCGTCAACAGCAAGACTGGCCAGGCGGAGCCGCTGACGGAGGCAGCTGATACTGTCGCCGCTGCACAAAGACCGGTGCTGCAGGTGAAGAATCTTTGCAAACGGTTCGACATTCATTCCGGTCTTTTCGGCCGGCTGCAGGGCAGGGTGCATGCGGTCGAGAACGTCTCCTTCGATCTGCGAGCCGGCGAGACGCTGTCGCTGGTTGGCGAGTCCGGCTGCGGCAAATCAACGACGGGCCGCACCATCATGCGCCTGATTGAGCCGCAAAGCGGCTCCGTGCTGGTCGACGGCGAGGAGATGCTGTTCCTCGACCGCAAGGGTTTGCGGGATATGCGCCGCAAGGTGCAGATGATCTTTCAGGATCCCTTCGCCAGCCTCAACCCGCGCATGACGATCGGGGCTGCGGTCGCAGAACCCTATCTCGAACACAAGATGGGAACGGGAAAGGAGGCACGTGACAAGGTCGCCGACCTCCTGGTGAAGGTCGGCCTCTCGCCGGATATGGCGACGCGCTATCCGCATGAGTTTTCCGGGGGGCAGCGCCAGCGCATCTGCATCGCCCGAGCGCTCACCCTCGATCCGAAGGTGATCATCGCCGACGAAAGTGTTTCCGCCCTTGATGTTTCGATCAAGGCGCAGGTTATCAACCTGCTGCTCGACCTGCAGCAAAGCCTGAACCTCGCCTTCCTGTTCATTTCGCACGACATGGCCGTCGTCGAGCGTGTCAGCCACCGGGTCGCGGTGATGTATCTTGGCGAAATCGTCGAGATCGGGCCGCGCCAGGCTGTGTTCGAAAATCCGCAGCACCCTTATACCAAGAAGCTGATGTCAGCGGTGCCCGTTCCAGATCCGGCGCGGCGGAAATTGAAGCACGGCATAGCCGCCGACGAGCTGAGGAGCCCGATCCGGCCTCCACACCACAGGAAGCAGTCGCTAAGATACGTGGAGATTTCGCCCGGCCATCAGGTTGCACTTTAACGGCCGGAACTTTAGCCTGCTTATGTCGTCACAGCAGCGTCGCAGGCCGTCCCTGAACAAGCTGCGTCCGTCAATGATGTTGTGGTTGCATAACGAGCCTTATCATGAGGATATTCCATGGACTTTTCCCAGCGACCCAGACCGACCGAGGCGGGCATTCTGCAATTCATGGAGATTTGCGATTCCTTCTATCCGCCTGACGCGGTGACGGCTTCCATAGAGCAGCAGCGGCAATGGTACGATGCACTTTGCGGCCGTTTCGATCGCCCGTTACCCGACGGCATGCGCACGCAGGATGAAATGGCGATGGGGAGAATTCCAATCAGGCGTTATCAGCCGCGGACGATCCGGACCTCTACATGCCTGCTCTATCTTCACGGTGGCGGCTTCGTGGTCGGTTCGCTCGAGAGCCATCATGCGATTTGCGCCGAGATCGCCGATCATGCCGGCGCCGAGCTGTTGTCGGTCGATTATCGTCTGGCGCCTGAACATCGCTGGCCCGCGCAGACGGATGATTGCTATGGCGTTCTCAAGTCTTTGCTTGCTGCGGGAAAGACCGTCGTGCTGATCGGCGACAGCGCCGGCGGCAATCTGGCGGCGGGGCTCGCCGTTCGCGCAAAGGGCGATGGGCTCTCCGGCATTGCCGGGCAGGTCCTGATCTATCCGACGCTCGGCGGCGATCTTGTGTCCGGCTCTTACGAGGAGATGGCGGATGCGCCGGGGCTGACGACCGCCGACATTGCCTATTATCGCAGCGTATTGCAGGCACCGGCTGGCGATCCGATGGCCGAGCCTCTTGCCCAACCGTCTTTTGCCGGCCTCCCGCCGGCCTTCATAACGGTCGCGCATTTCGACCCGCTGCGTGACGACGGCCGCAACTATGCGGCAAGGCTCGCCGCGGCGGGCGTCGAGGTCTGGTTTCGCGAAGAGCCGCAGATGGTGCACGCCTGGCTGCGCGCGCGGCACATGAGCGACGGCGCACGCGCTGGTTTCCGCGTGATATGCGCGGCTGCCAGCCATTTTGCCGGATCGAACTGATCACATCAGATCGCGCGGGATACGCTTTGCCTCGAAGGTTTTTTCGAAGATCTGCGTATTGCCTTCGAAGGCGATGACGGACGCACGGATGATCCATTCGGTTGCCGTGCAAGAAATCGTCGCCATTGCCACCGTGCGGACGAACCATCCCGGCCGCCGCATGTCGCATGTCCAGATCGAGGTCCCGCCCATCGACAGGGGATCGTCCGGCGCGATGGACCAGACCTCTTCGCGGAGCTGGCGTGTGGAAAGTCCGGTGCCCGGATGCTCGAAAAGGCCGGTATCCTCGCGGATTTCATAATGGGTCTTGTTGGCGGAGAGATCGCGCACGACCTGACGCTTCGTCGCAGCCGGAGCATGTTCGAGATATTTCGGCAGCGGGTCGGGATTGTCCGGCTGCTTGATATTGATGATGTCGTAGGCGCCGAGTTTTGGCAGGGCGAAGCCGATGGAGGCGAGATCGATCGTCAGCCCCGGATTTTCCGGCGGCGGCAGGATCATCGGCCAGTATGAGGTGGAGAGCGAAAGGGCGATACGATGACCTTTCCGGAACCGATAACCGCAAGCATCCAGCACCAGCCTGATTGTGGTGCGTTCGCCCTTCTTCATGGATTTCGGCTCGGCATTGCCGTCACGATGGGCGAGGTTGAGCACGCCGAAGGAGACCCGCGTCGCGGTGCCGTCGGGATGGAGATCGATAAGCCGGGCGCAAAGATTGGCCGTTTCGGCATCACAGCGCAGCGAGAGAGTAACGACCGGACGGCCGAGATAGTCATGATCGGCCGATAATGGCGTGGTCTGGAAAGTCAGCGATCCGGCATCGTCGAGACGCTGGTCGATCGCCATTTCGGCATCGGGTTTCAGGGTGAAATATTCGCCGGAGGTCGTCCCCGTATCGAGAGGCGAGCGCAGATAGACGGCATGTTCCGGCGCATGCGGGATTGGCATGCCCTCCATCAGCGTGCCAAACTGCTCGACATAGAAGCACTGCATCTCTGGCTTTTGCCACTCGCGCTTGGCGATCCAGAAGCCGGGATCGAAATCGCGGCGCGGCGCGGGCTTCATCGCGTCGAGAATATAGGCGCGCACCTGCGGCAAGTTCTCTGCACCGTTCCGGTCGCCCCGCAGCCAGCGGTTCCACCAGGCAATTGCCTCGCTATGGAAATCGGCGCGGGGCTTCGGCCAGGCAAAGTGCGGATATTTGTGAACCCACGGACCAATCAGCGCTTTCGCTTTGTCGCCGAGACCTTCGACGGCCATCAGCGGCGTGTTGCGATAGCCATCCGCCCAGCCCGCAATGACAAGAGCGGGAATGTCGACATCAGCGAAATTCTCGCAGATTGAACCATGCCGCCAGAAATCATCGCGGCGCTGGTGCTGCAGCCATTCCTCCATAAAGAACGGCTCGTTCTCCAGGCGTTGCAGCCACATATCCTTCCAGCGGTCGCCGACGATCTCGGGGTCGGGTGAGCGGGACTGATAACCGAGCATGGTCGCAGCCCAGGAGAGCTGCGCCGAGAGATGGCAGCCATTCTTGTAATGGATGTCGTCATTGTAGCGGTCGACCGTGGAGGCGATCGAGATCACCGCTTTGAGCGCGGGCGGGCGCAGCGCCGCGACTTGCAAACTGTTGAAGCCGCCCCAGGAAATGCCCATCATGCCGACGGAGCCGTTCGACCAGGGCTGCGCCGCGATCCAGGCGATCAGCTCGCAGGCATTGGCGAGCTCCAGTTCCGTATATTCGCCGTCGATAACGCCATCGGATTCGCCGGAGCCTCTGATATCGACGCGCACGCCGGCAATGCCGGCTGCGGCAAAGACCGGATAGGTGGATTCATCGCGGGGGCTCGTGCCGTCGCGCTTGCGGTAGGGTAGAAATTCGAACACCGCCGGCACGGGGTCGCTCTCGGCGCCGTCCGGCATCCAGATGCGTGCGGCAAGCCGTGTCCCATCCTTCAGAGTGATCCACTGATTTTCTATGGTGGTGAAGCTGCGGTCGGTCATGGTCACATATCCCGAAGAGGTTTAAGCATTAAACCACACGCGGCTGCCGATATAGCCGTTGGACATATCGTTGCCGATGTCGTCGACATATCCCTTCAGCGTTTTCGAAGAGGCCATGATGTAGTCGTTGAAGACGGGCAGGATCAGACCACCATCGTCGCGCACTGTCAAAGCCAACTGGCGGTAAAGCGCCTTGCGCTTAGCCTCATCGAGCTCGGACCTTGCCTGCAGCACTATCTTGTCGAAATCAGGGTTCTTGAAACGCGTGTCGTTCCATTCGGCGGTCGATATGTAGGAGGTAGAATAGCGCGAATCCTGCGTCGGGCGGCCGCCCCAGAAGGAGGCGCAGAAGGGCTGCTTGTTCCAGACATTTGTCCAGTAGCCATCTTCCGGTTCGCGCTTGACGTCGATCGTAATGCCGGCCTTGCGCGCACTTTGCTGGAACAGGATCGCCGCATCCACGGCGCCGGGAAAGGCTGCATCGGAGGTAAGCAGCTGAACGGGACGGTTGAGGCCCGATTTCTTGAAGTGGAAGGCGGCCTTTTCCGGATCATACGGCCGCTGCTCGATATCGGTCGGCGCGAGGGCATAGTTGGAATTGACCGGATAGTCGTTGCCGATCGTCCCGTAGCCGCCCAGAACCTTATCCAGGATCGACTGGCGATCGATGGCATATTTCAGCGCAAGCCGAAGATCATTGTTGTCGAAAGGCGCTGTGTCGCAATGCATCAAAAAACAGTAGAAGCCCTTGCCGGGATTTCGCACGATATCGGCATTCGGTGCTCGCTGCAGCATGGGGATCGTCTTCGGATCGACATTGTTGACGAAATGGACCTGGCCGGAGGCAAATGCTGCAATGCGCGCGGTGTTGTCGTTGATGACGAGGATTTCGACGCTGTCCACAAAGCCGCGATCGGAGCGCCAATCTTTCGGATTCTTCTCGAAGGTCGCGCGAACACCGGGTTCAAAATTCTTCAAGATGTAAGGGCCGGTACCGATGGCCGCCGCCGGCTTTTCGACGCCACCTTTCGGCTGGATGATCAGGTGGTAGTCGGTCAAAAGCAGAGGCAGGTCCGCATTGCCTTCGGAAAGCGTCAAAACAAGATCGCCTGCCTTTTCTTCGATGCCTGTAACTGACGCCATGAGTCCAAGAGCACCCGACTGCGAATTTTTGTCCGCATGCCGCTTCAGCGTCGCGACGATATCGGCGACGGTCATCTTGCTACCGTCGTGAAACTGCACGTCCTTCCTGATCTTGAAAGTCCAGACGGACGCATCGGCGGATGGCGTCCAGGACGTTGCCAGCGACGGCAGGGGTGCACCGGTCTTGGGATCGGATTCGACAAGCGTATCGCCCCACAGGCGGCCGATGACGAACAGAACGGAGGCGCTGTAGGTTGCCGGGTCGAGCGCATCGCTGGTGGCTCCGCCCTTAAGGCCGAGCTTCAGATGGCCGCCATGCTTTGCTTCCTGCGCGCGGGCTTCGCGCGGTATCAGGAGGCCGGAGGTGAGGGCCGGCAAAGCGCCCAGCGCGACGGCCCCGCCCAGGAAGTGGCGGCGGCCGATTTTCAGTTGTGAGGATTGATCCTTTTGTTGCGTCATTGCGGTTCCCTCGTTTTCCTTTTTGTAGGTCGGAACGTAGAGGTTGAGCCGGCTCACGCAATTTCGCGACTTGACGCGCCTTTAAGCGAGTTTACGCTAGGCTTTCCGAGACGGAGTAACTGATGCCTTATTTGGTCGATAACCTCAAAATTGCCTGTGCAACGCAGCGCTCCATTTCGCATCTGTGCCGTGCAATTGATATCAACCGGCAACAATTCAACCGATACATCAACGGCCAGACGAGACCGTCGGCCCATAATCTGGCGCGCATCGCCAAGTATTTCGATCTCGACGCAGCCGACTTTGGTCTCGCGCCCCGGCTCTTTCGCGAGCGGCTTCGCAAACCGAACCTAGACCTCAACCAAAGTTCCGAGCTCTTAAAAGCGTTCCCCGGAGATCTGACCGCGCTTCGGCGCCATATCGGCTATTTCCAGACCTATCATCGCTCGCCGTCCTGGCCCGGAATGGTTGTCTGTTCGTGCAGCCGTCTTATCGAGCAGGGTGGGCTGGTGCATGTCAAATCAATGGAGCGTCTGCGGGACCCTGGAAACGGCATCCAGCAGTTTTCGAAATATGTGGGCTTGGCCGCCTTCTATCGAAACCGGATCTTCATTACGGAGCGCGTCGTCGGCCCGAACCCCATACTGTCACAGACGATCCTGCTGCCATTCGACGAGTACCAGCGCGTCTACTTGCGTGGAACGACAATGGGAGTTTCCTGGCGAAAGGAAAACCTCCCTTATGCGTCGCGTATGATTTGGCGGCATGTCGGCGCCGAGCCGGATCTGCGTGAACTTCTCTCGCGCTGCGGACCTCTGCCGCTATCGTCACGCCAGCTGCCGCCGACGGTACGCTCGTTTCTCGCCGATCCATCCGCTGAGGTGTATGCGGTTCCAGCGGAGTATTGATGATATCGATATCAGCAACGAGGCCCTCAAATCCGGCCTTGGAGTTCGCGATGTCGAGCTTTCAATTTCCGGCACTCTCCATTTTCCGCGTCGCCAGCACACGCTCCAGCCAGCCGATCTCCATTTCCGGCACTGATTTCAGCAGCAGATCGGTGTAGTCGTCGAAAGGCGGCGAAAGCACTTTCGATTTCGGCCCGAAGCGCACGAGCTTGCCGCGATGCATGACGGCCACACTATCGGCGATGGCGCGGACGATCGCGATATCGTGGGTGATGAAGATGTAGGAGAGCTGGGATTCCTCCTGGAGCCGCATCAGCAGTTTCAGGATGCCTTCGGCAACGAGCGGATCGAGCGCCGAGGTTGGCTCATCGCAGAGGATGAGGTCTGGCTTGGCCGCAAGGGCACGTGCAATCGCGACACGCTGCTTCTGGCCTCCGGAAAGCTCGGCCGGATAACGGTCGATGAAACCGTTGCCCATTTCGATCTGATCGAGCAGTTCTTTCACGCGCGCCGTCTTTGATGCGCCTCTTAAGCCATAATAGAAGGTGAGGGGGCGGCCGATGATATCGCGCACGGTCTGGCGGGGATTCATGGCGGTATCGGCCATCTGGTAGATCAATTGAATGCGCCGGAGCTCGTTGCGCGAGCGGTTTTTGAGTGCCGGCGTCAGCGGTTTTTTGTCGAAAGAAATCCTGCCGTCGCTGGGCGGCAGCAGTCCGGTGATAACGCGCGCAAGCGTCGATTTGCCGGAACCGGATTCGCCGACGATCGCGAGCGTCTGGCCTTTCGGCACATGTAGCGAAACATCGTGCAGCACCTTGAAGCCGTTCGAATATTCAGCGCTGACGTGTTCGACTTTTAAAAGCGTATCGGATTGATCCGCGGCCTCTTCCCGTGCGGTCTGGCGGACGTTGACGAGAGCGCGGGTATAATCTTCCCGCGGTGCCTCGATGATTTGCTGCACCGGACCGTATTCCACCTTTTTGCCGTGCCGCAACACCATGATGTCGTCTGATATCTGCGCGACGACGGCAAGGTCGTGGGTGATGTAGAGCGCTGCCGTATGGGTCTCCTCGATCGCATGTTTGATCGCCGCCAGGACGTCGATCTGCGTCGTCACGTCGAGCGCGGTGGTCGGCTCATCGAAGACGATGAGTTCGGGATTGGAGCAGAGCGCCATCGCGGTCATCGCGCGCTGAAGCTGGCCGCCTGAGACCTGATGGGGAAAACGATCACCGAACGTCTCGGGGTTGGGCAGACCGAGGACCCGGAAGAGGTAGAGTGCGCGTTTCCTTGCTTCGTCCTTCGTCATCAAGCCATGCTTGACGGAGGCTTCGATCACCTGTTCCCCAAGCTTGTGGGCCGGATTGAAGGCTGCTGCGGCCGATTGGGCTACATAGCAGACGCGCGCGCCGCGAATCCTGCGGATGCCCGATTTGTCAAGCGGAAGAATATCGACGCCGTCGAGCAGCACCGTGCCGCCGGTGATCTCCGCGCCGCCGCGGCCATAGGCCAGCGCCGAAAGGCCGATGGTGGATTTGCCGGCGCCGGACTCGCCGATCAGGCCGAGCACCTTGCCCTTCTGGAGATCGAAGGAGACGCCGTCGACGATCGTGACGCGCTTCGGGGGCTCGCCGGGCGGATAGCTGGTCGCTTCGATCTTGAGATCACGAACGGAAAGAAGCTCAGGCATCGCCACGTCCTCCCTTGAGGCTGGAGGTGCGCTTCAAGAGCCAGTCGACCACCAGATTGACACAGACTGCAAGCGCCGCAATCGCGGAGCCCGGCACGAGAGCAGCGGAAATGCCGAAGATTATGCCGTCCTTGTTGTCCTTGACCATGCCGCCCCAATCGGCCGACGGCGGTTGGATGCCGAGCCCGAGGAAGGAGAGCGTCGACAGGAACAGGATCGAAAAGGCAAAGCGCAGGCCGAACTCCGCCAGCAATGGCGAGAGCGTATTCGGCAGGATTTCGCGGAAGATGATCCAGACCTTGCCTTCGCCGCGCAGCTTGGTGGCTTCCACGAATTCCATGACCGCCACATCCAGCGCGACGGCGCGGCCGAGGCGGTAGACGCGCGTGGAATCGAGGATCGCCATGACCAGGATCAGCACGACAAGGTTCTGTGGCAGCACTGCCAGCACCACAAGCGCGAAGATCAAGGTCGGGATCGACATCATCAAGTCGTTGAAGCGCGAGAAAACCGTGTCGACCAATCCGCGCGAGACGGCGGCGGTGAAGCTCAGGATGATGCCGAGCGAAAACGAAATGATTGTCGCCGCCAGCGCCACGAACAACGTGGTGCGGGCGCCGTAGATCAGTCGCGAAAGAATATCGCGGCCGAGATTGTCGAGGCCGAAGAAGTACTGCGCGTCGGCGGGCTGCCAGACGTTGCCGACGACTTCGGTTTCGCCGTAGGGCGCGATCAGGGGTGCAAAGATCGCACAGATGAAGGCGAGTAGTATGCCGATGATGCCGACCCAGGCGGTGATGGGGATGTCTCTCAATCTCATCGCGGATGCCTCAGGCGCGGGTTGGCGACGATCGCCAGGATATCGGCAACCATATTGAGCAGGATGTACACGGCGGCAAAGATCAGTCCGCAGGCCTGGACCACCGGCATGTCGCGTACGGTGACGGCATCGACCATATACTGGCCCATGCCGGGATAAACGAAGACCACTTCGACCACCACGACACCGACGATGAGATAGGCGAGGTTCAGAGCCACAACGTTGATGATCGGCGCCAGCGCATTGGGTGCGGCATGTTTGACGATGGCGCGAAAGGCGCTGAGGCCCTTCAATTCCGCTGTTTCCATATAGGCGGACGACATTACCGAGAGGATCGCGGCCCGCGTCATGCGCATCATATGGGCGAGGACGACGAGTACAAGCGTTGCCGTCGGCAGGGCGATGGCCTTCAGCCGGTCAATGAAGTCCATGCCGTCATAGACGGTCGCGGGGAATGTCGCGATGCCGAACTTCACTCCGAAAAACAGGATGAGCAGGTAACCGATGAAAAATTCCGGCAATGAAATCGCCGCCAGTGAGATCACGTTGATGATCTTGTCAGGCAAACGGTTTCGGAAATGCACGGCCAGCATGCCGAGCCCGACCGCGAGCGGCACCGAGATGACAGCAGCACAAGCCGCAAGGAAAAGCGAATTGCCGAGACGCTTGCCGATCTGCTCGCTGACGGAGTTCTTGCTGGCCCAGGATGTTCCGAAATCCCCCCGGACCGCATTCCCCAGCCATTCGAAATAGCGCGTAGTCACGGGCCGGTTGAGGCCGAGTTCGGTGCGGATATTGGCTACGGCCTGCGGTGTTGCCGACTGGCCGAGATAGGTCGTCGCGAAATCGCCCGGCAGGGCTTCAAGGCCGCCGAAAATCAGGACCGAGACGGCGAAAAGCAGCACGAGGCTGAGCAAGAAGCGCTCGATAATGAGGGACAGCAGCGGAAATCGCTGCTTGAACCGCAATCCGGGCAGCACTGTGCTGGGTTGTATATTGGACATTGCTGATGCCTCGCGCTGAAACGTCAGGAGGACCGCGGAGATTTTCCGCGGTCCCGGCTCTGCTAGAGATGAGGGCATTCCCGCCCTGCTTCGGGCATCAGGACTCTAGCCAGACGCGGGTCGCGACGTAGCCGTTCGACATGTCGTTGCCGATATCGTGAACATAACCCTTCACCTGCTTGGTGGAGGCATTCACGAAGTCGTTGAACATCGGCAGAATGACGCCGCCCTCGTCGCGGACCATCATCGCCATGGCGCGATAGAGCTCCTTGCGCTTGGCTTCGTCCAGTTCGGAACGGGCCTGAAGCAGAAGCTTGTCGAAGTCCGGACGCTTGAAGCGCGTGTCGTTCCAGTCCGCCGTCGAGAGATAGGCGGTGGAATACATCTGATCCTGCGTCGGTCGTCCGCCCCAGTAGGAGGTGGAGAAGGGCTGCACATTCCAGACGTTGGTCCAGTAGCCGTCGCCCGGCTCGCGCTTGACCTCGATGTTGATGCCGGCCTTCTTGCAGCTTTCCTGGTAAAGAACGGCGGCGTCGACGGCGCCGGGGAAGGCGACTTCCGAGGTGCGCAGCAGCACGGAGCCGTCGTGACCAGACTTTTTGTAGTGGAAGGCGGCCTTATCCGGATCGTAGACACGCTGCTCGATGCCTTCGGGGAAGAGCGCATAGGTGCTGTTGATCGGGAAGTCGTTGCCGACTTTGCCGTAGCCGCCGAGGATCTTCTTCACCATGGTTTCGCGGTCCATGGCATATTTCAGCGCCAGGCGAAGGTCGTTATTGTCGAACGGCGCGGTGGTGCAATGCATGATGAACACGTAATGCCCGCGGCCGGCGGTCGATAGGATTTCGACGTTGGGTGCGCGCTTCAACAGGTCCACCGTCTTCGGATCGACGCGATTGATGTAATGCACCTGGCCGGACGACAGAGCGGCAATACGTGCGGTCGCATCGTTCATGCCGATGATTTCGACGGTATCGACATAACCGCGATCGGTGCGCCAGTCGTCCTTGTTCTTCTCGAAAGTTGCGCGTACGCCGGGCTCAAAACTGACGAGCTTGTAGGGACCGGTGCCGATCGAGGCGAGGGGATCGTCGTTGCCGCCATTCGGCTGGATGACGAGGTGGTAGTCGGAGAGCAGCAACGGCATGTCGGCGTTGCCTTCGGTCAGTGTCAGGACGAGGCTGTCGCCGTCGGCCTTGATGTCCTTGATCGATTTCATGACACCGAGCGCGCCGGATTCCGACTTGCTGTCGGTGTGGCGCTTGAGCGTGGCAACGACGTCGTCGATGGTCAGATCCTTGCCGTTGTGGAACTTGACACCCTTGCGGATCTTGAAGGTCCAAGTAACAGCGTCCTTCGATGGTTCCCAGGATTCGGCAAGAGCCGGCACGGCGGCACCAGTCAGCGGATGGGATTCGACCAGCATGTCGCCCCAGCAACGGCCGACGCAGAACATGAATTGCGACAGGAATTTTGCCGGATCCTTGGAATCGGTGGCGGCACCGCCTTCAAGTCCAAGCTTAAGATGGCCGCCACGCTTCGGTTCGGCCGCCACCGCGCTTTCGGTGAAAAGCTGGTCGGCAAGTGCCAATGTCATGCCGGCCGCCATGGCGCGCCCCATGAATTCACGGCGGCTGAGACCGCCCGAGGTCACACGGCTTGCCAAGTGTTTCGTGTAGTCTTTCATTCCCCTGTTCCTTCTTCTTGACGTGTTGATAGAACTTTCGAGCAAGGCTTCGGATGCGGTTTCCTCTCCGCCGGAAGCCTGATTGCCCGTGATCATGCGGGAAAATAATGCAGTTGTCGCTGCTTTCTCACTTTCCTTTCCAGATTGGGCTTCGCTTCTCCGCGAATGCCCTTGCGCCTTCCAACTGATCCTCGCTCGAATAGAGGGCGTCGACGGTAGCAAACTGCCGTTTGGTGATCTTGTTCATGGCAGTCTGAAACGTCGTTCCCTCCGCTTCGCGGACAATTTCCTTGATGGCTGCGTAGACGAGCGGTGGGCCGCTTTCGAGAAGCCGGGCAAGTTCCCATGCCCGGTCCATCAATCGGTCCGCAGCGACGATCTCGTTGACGAAGCCCCAACGATGAGCCTCGGCAACGTCGAGCCAACGGCCGGTCAGGAGCATGTCCATGGCTATATGATAGGGAATGCGCTTCGGCAATTTGATCGATGCAGCATCTGCGACGGTCCCCGAGCGAATCTCCGGAAGGGCGAAGGTCGCGTGCTCGACGGCGATGATCAGATCGGCGGAAAGAGCAATCTCGAGGCCGCCGCCGCAACAGATGCCGTTGACGGCACAAATCACCGGCTTGTTGAGATCGCGAAGTTCCTGGAGGCCGCCGAAACCGCCGACGCCATAGTCGCCATCGACCGCATCGCCGGCGGCAGCCGCCTTCAAATCCCAACCGGCAGAAAAGAACTTCTCGCCGGCACCTGAAACGATCGCGACGCGCAGATCGGGGTCATCACGAAAATCGCGGAAGATCAAACCCATCTCGCGGCTTGTCGCGAGGTCGATGGCGTTTGCCTTCGGCCGGTCGATGATGACCTCCAGGATACCGTTGTCACGCCTGGTACGAATGGGGCTTTGCAACTTCCGCTACCTCCTTCGCCGGATGAGGGCATCTGCGGCGACGACGCCGTGATTTTCCGGCAGAACCATCAATGGATTAATGTCCAGTTCCTCAAGTTGCGCGGCATTTTTTACGACATATTCTGCCGCTGATAGGATGGCGTCGGCAACTGTGTCGAGATTGCCCTTCGCACCGCCGCGGTAGCCTTCGATCAATTTCCTGATCCTCAGCCGTGAAACGGCGTTCAAGACCTCCGTCTTGGTTACGGGAAGGGCTAAAATGGCAGAATCTTCAAGCAATTCCACCAGAATTCCGCCCGCTCCGACCGTCAATGTCAATCCGAGGACGGGATCGCGCACGGCGCCGACGATCAACTCGGCAACGGGCCGCTCGATCATCCGTTCGACCAGGTATCCGGAGGCAATGGAGGCCATGCGCTCTGCCGCGTTTCGCACCGCCTTTGCATCCCAGAGGTTGAGTACGACGGCTCCAACTTCGGACTTGTGTTCAACGCCCAGTGCCTTCAGCGCGACAGGAAAGCCGAGGCGTTGTGCCTGCTCGGCGGCGTCATTCGGGCTGGCTGCCGTAGCCCCCAGTGGCACGGAGAGGCCGGCGGCGGACAACTCCGCCTTAGCAACCGCCTCGCTGAGGGTTTCGACTTCACCTGTGCCCGAGGGGATATCAAGCAACGGCAGAGGTGACTGAGCGTGCCAGGCCGCACCGATGCGGCTTGCAACTTCCGCTGCGGCAATGGTTTCGCTTATGCCGCAGAGAGGCACTATGCCATCTGCGATGAGCTGCATGGCAATTGTCTCCGGCATGTTTTCCGGCAGTGTCGCCAGAATGCCCGCACGGGCGCCGGTCAGCTTTGCCGCGGCTGCGACGGCGGCAATCGTCGTCATCCAGTCCGCCGCATCGCAACGATCGTCGCGTGGAAAATCGAGGACGATCAGATTGAGCGCATAGTCGCCTTCAAACATGGCGGTGAAGGCTTCTGTTTGGCGCGAAAGGTCGCCCCAAACGAAGGTGTGATAATCGAGGGGATTCGAGAGCGTGACCATCTCGCCGAGACTGCGTCGCAAGGTGGGCAATTGCTCCGGTTTCAGATCGCGGAAATCCACGGCCCGGCCGGTCGCGGCATCGGCCATTAGCGAGGCCTCGCCGCCGGAACAGCTCATCGAAGAAATCGCATTGCTTTTAAGCGGGCCGGTTACGTGCAGCAGTTTCAGCGTTTCGATGAGTTCCGGCAGCGTTGCTACCCGGCCAATACCGAGGCGGGCGAGAACCGCATCGGCAACGGCGTCGCTGCCGGAAAGGGATGCCGTATGCGAAACGGCGGCGCGCTGCGCCTGCTCGGATTTGCCGACCTTCAGGGCAACGACGGGTTTTCGCAGTTCCCTTGCACGCATGGCAAGTTTTTGCAGCGTCTGGATGTTGCCGAAGCCCTCGATATGTAGGCCAATCGCCGTAACGCGGGGGTCTTCCAGGACGGCGAGGGCGAGATCCGACAGTCCAATCTGCGCCTGATTGCCGGCCGTTATCAGATAGCTGATGGGCAGGCCTCGCTTCTGCATGGAAAGATTGATGGCGATGTTGGAGGATTGGGTGAGAATGGCGACGCCACGGTCGACCCGCACCATGCCGTGCTGGTCGGGCCAGAGCAGGGCGCCGTCCAGACCGTTGATCACGCCGTAACAATTCGGCCCGACGATCGGCATGTCGCCGGCAGCACTGACCAAGGCCTCCTGCAGCGCGGCACCGTCAGATAATTCGGCGACCGCTTCGCTGAAGCCGGACGCGTAGCAGACGGCGCCACCGGCGCCTCTGGCTGAAAGTGCGCGCACGATATCGATGGTCAGCATCCGGTTGACGCCGACGAAGGCGGCATCGGGTGCGGCAGGCAGGTCTTCCACCGATCGATAGCAACGGCGCCCGAGCACGGTATCGAGCGTCGGGTGCACGGGCCAGATATCTCCGGCAAAACCCATGCGATCGCATTGTTCGATGACGCGGCGCGCTTCACGACCGCCGAAGACGGCGATCGTTTGCGGTCTGATCAGGCGATCGAGCGGGCGTTGCGTCATCCGATCACGCTCCGAATGGCCGCAGCAGATCGCGGCTGATGATGTGGCGCTGGATCTCCGAGGTTCCGTCCCAGATGCGTTCGACGCGCGCATCGCGCCAGAAGCGCGCCAGCGGCAGATCGTCCATCAATCCCATGCCGCCGAAAATCTGGATCGCTTCGTCGGTAACCCGGGCAAGCATCTCCGAGGCGTAGAGCTTGGCAGATGCGATTTCGCGATTGGCGGGAAGACCGGCGTCGAGACGCCACGCAGCGGATAGAGTCAGCAGGTCGGCGGCGTCGATTTCCGTGATCATGTCGGCAAGCTTGAAGGACACGCCCTGATTGGCACCGATCGGCCGGCCGAACTGCTTGCGCTCCGCGGCATAGGGCAGCGCCAGATCGAAGACACGGCGAGCACGCCCGACACAGCTTGCGGCGACCGTCAGGCGCGTGCCGTAAAGCCACTCATTGGCAATATCGAAGCCGCGATGCACCTCACCGAGTACCTGCGACTTGGGCAGACGGCAGTCCGTGAAGCTCAGGATGACGTTGTGATAGCCGCGATGCGAAACCGAGTCATAGCCTTTAAGGATTTCGAACCCTGGCGTGCCGCGATCGACCAGAAAAGCCGTGATCTTCTTCTTGGTGCCCTTCGCCGTTTCCTCTTCGCCGGTAGCGGCAAAGACGATGACGAAATCGGCAACGTCAGCATGAGAGATGAAATGCTTGGTGCCGTTTAGAATGAAATCGTCGCCGTCCTGCCGTGCCGCGCATTTCATGCCGCGCATATCGGAGCCGGCGTCGGGTTCGGTAATGGCAAGCGCGTCGATCTTTTCGCCGCGTACCGCCGGCAGGAGATACCGTTCGCGTTGCTCGCCTTCGCAGGCCATCAGAATTCCGGAAGGGCGGCCGAAGAAGACGGTGAGCCCCATCGAGCCGCGGCCGAGTTCACGCTCGACAAGCGTGAAGGTCGCGTGGTCGAGGCCGGCGCCGCCGATCTCCTCGGGAAAATTGCAGGCATAGAAGCCGAGTTCGATGCATTTGCGCCGGATTTCCTGGCCAAGCTCCGGCGGCACGGCGCCGGTGCGCTCGACCTCATTCTCATGCGGATAGATCTCCGCCTCGACGAAGTCCCTGACCGTCTTGACGATCATTTCCTGTTCTTCGCTAAGCCCGAAATTCATGACCGCTTCCTCCTAGCGCTTTTGTCCGACATGGCGCCCGACGCCTTCAGGCACAGGCAGTTTTGCGTGGACCGCGGCAATCGGCTTTATTTTGCCCAGCACCTCCTCCGGCGCGGGAGCGGCTTTTCCGGCCTTGGCATCGACATGCAGCAGCATGTGTTCGGCGGTGGCGATCGCTTCGCCGCTTGCCGTGTCGTAGATCGTGTGAAACACATGCAGCCGCTTCTCGTCGGAGCCGAGGATCTGCGCGGTCGAATGGATGGCCTGACCGAGCTTGGCTTCGCCGAGATGACGAATATGCGTCTCCACGGTGTAGTAGCTGTGACCGCGTTCCACATAGGCGAAGTCGACGCCGATCAGGCGCAGCAACGCGTCCGACGTGTCGCCGAACACCTGCAGGTAGCGGTGCTCGGTCATATGACCGTTATAGTCCACCCATGCCGGGCTGACTTTGGTTTCGATCAGCCGCAGGGGCTGCGCGACGTCCGCGAGCTCGTCGCCGCCGGTGGAGGCCCAGAGGTCCTGCTCGAAATCCTTGAGCAGCTTGCCAGCGCCCCAGCCCTTGCCGCCATGGCTTCCCTTCAGCGTCTGCAGGATGCCGACGAGATTTTCATCGCGAATACGCTCCAGCTCGCGGATCGACAGACCATCCGCCTGCTCATCCGACTGCTGGCCGATCTTTTCGACCAGCGCGTCGTCGAGATCGACGACATCCATCAGCTTCGTCCAGTTCCATTTGAGCGCCGGACCGAACTGCGCCAGGAAGTGCCGCATGCCCGCTTCGCCGCCGGCGATGCGATAGGTCTGGAAAAGACCCATCTGCGCCCAGCGCAGGCCGAAGGAATAGCGGATGACGTCATCCAACGTCTCGACGGTGCAGATGTCGTCCTTGATCAGCCACAGCGCCTCCCGCCATAGGGCTTCCAGCAGTCGATCGCCGACGAAGGCCTCGATCTCCTTGGCGATGTGTACGCCCTTCATGCCGATCGGCGGCAGCCGTTCCATGGCGGCCTTGATCGCTTCCATGGACGTCTTTTCGCCCCCGACGATTTCGACGAGCGGCAGCAGATAGACCGGGTTATAGGGATGAGCAACGAAGAGGCGTTCTGGATGACGCATGTCGCGTTGCAGATCGGTCGGCAGCAGCCCCGAAGTGGATGAGCCGATCAGAGCATCCGGCTTTGCTGCGGCATCGATTTGCGTCAGGACTTTACGCTTGAGATCGAGCCTCTCGGGTACGCTTTCCTGGATCCAGTCGGCATTGCCAACGGCCGCTTCAAGCGTGTCCCTGAATGTGAGCTTGCCGCGCGGCGGAAGCGGCGCGCCGGTCAGCATCGCGTAGGCTTTTTCAGCGTTTGCCAGAACTTCGCCGACGATCCGGGTCGCTTCCGGATGCGGGTCGAAGACATCGACGTCGATGCCGGCCAGCAGAAAGCGGGCGATCCATCCGCCGCCGATGACGCCGCCGCCGATGCAGGCTGCCTTGTTGATCCTGGTCATCGGGGCCTCAGCGCTTCGTCAGTTTCAGTTTCTTGCGGACATCCTCGGGGCCGATGATGCGCGCGCCCATGCCTTCGACGACCTGCACCGCCTTTTCGACGAGCTGGGCGTTGGTGGCGAGCATGCCCTTCCCGACATAAAGGTTATCTTCCAGGCCCACGCGGACGTTGCCGCCGGCAAGCACGGCTGCAGCCGGGTAGGCCATAGCATGGCGGCCGATGGAAAAGGCCGAGAAGGTCCAGCTCGAGGGAACGTTATTGACCATCGCCATGAAGGTGTTGAGGTCATCGGGCGCCCCCCAGGGGATGCCCATGCAAAGCTGGATGAGGACCGGGTCCTCAATCAGACCCTCCTCGGCAAGCTGCTTGGCAAACCAGAGATGACCGGTATCGAAGGCTTCGATCTCAGGACGCACGCCGAGATCCGTCATCTTCTTTGCCATCGCCCGTAGCATGGAGGGCGTGTTGGTCATCACATAGTCGCCGAGACTGAAGTTCATAGTGCCGCAATCGAGCGTGCAGATTTCCGGCAGGCATTCGGCGACATGGCTGACGCGCTCGGTGGCGCCTGCCATGTCGGTACCCCGGACGTTCAGGGGCAGGGGGCTTTCGACATCGCCGAAGATCAGGTCGCCGCCCATGCCGGCGGTCAGGTTCAGCACAACATCGACATCGGCCGAACGGATACGGTCCGTGACCTCCTTGTAGAGATCGTTGCGGCGGCTGGCAGCGCCAGTTTCCGGATCGCGGACATGGCAGTGGACCACTGCCGCCCCAGCCTTGGCGGCGTCGATCGCGGATTCCGCGATCTGCTTGGGAGTGATCGGAACATGGCTGGATTTCGAGACTGTATCGCCGGAGCCGGTGACGGCGCAGGTGATGAAGACATCGCGGTTCATCGCAAGAGGCATTTTTGTTCTCCCTCGTATTGAGGACATTACGAGGCAAGCAGCGCCTTCTTGCTTTGCATTATCGGAAACAAACGATACATTATCGGAAATAGCGGAGAATGCCTGTGCTCACCTCATCCAACGCGCCGCTCGAGATCGATCTGCTGGTGCTTCCGGAAACGAACCTGATCCTGATTGCTTCGGTGATCGAACCGTTGCGTGGAGCGAACCGAATTTCCGGAGCGGAACTCTATCGCTGGCGCTTATTTACGCCTGACGGCTCGCCCGTCGAAACGACAAGCCGCATCCCGGTTCCCGCGTCCGGCGACTTCAAGCCGACCGACTCCGCTCCGCTCTTCGTGCTCGCGAGCTACAATTGGCGAAACAGCGCGACGCAGGGGCTGAAGATGCAGATATCGCAGACGGCGCGGTATCGTTCGATGATCGCGGGCATCGAATCCGGCAGTTGGCTGCTGGCGGAAGCAAGCCTTCTCGATAATGTGTCGGCGGCTGTCCACTGGGAAGATTTCGACGATTTCGCGCTGGCCTATCCGCAGGTGCGTGCCGTCAAGGACCGTTTCGTGATCGATGGCAAGCGCATCACCACCGCGGGCTCATTGCCGACCGTCGACCTGATGCTGGAGATCATTCGGCGGCGGCAAGGCTATTCTCTTGCGCTGGAAGTGAGCCGGCTTTTCATCTACGAGCCCGCCAATATGCAGAGCGCGGCAGAACTTTCACCGTCGACCGCCGGCCTGCGCATGCGCGACCCACGCGTGGCTCAAGCTATACGGCTGATGGAGGAAAACATTGAGCAGCCGCTGGTGCTTGCGCGCCTTGCGCGACGCGTCGGTGTCAGCGCCCGTCACCTTCAGGCGCTCTTTCAGGAAAGCATCGGCGCGCCTCCGCATGTGCATTACCTGGCCCTCCGGCTCAATGCAGCGCGACGCAAGGTGATCGAGACGAAGGAGTCCTTCGCGGAGATCGCCGCAGCAACTGGCTTCAACTCGGCCTCGGCATTTTCCCGCAGCTATCGCGCCAGCTTTTCGGAAAGCCCTTCCGGCACGAGACGGCGGCTACGCGGGCGCTCTATGGCTGCAGCAGAGCCGACATAGGCTGGAAGGCTTCGCGCACCATCTCCGCCAATTCGCGGATCGCCTCGCTGGAATGATAGGGGTTGCGGCGAAGCACGACGCGCGAGGAATCGACCGGCGGGAAGCCGTCATCGCTCGCCAGCTCCCGGCAGCCATGCGGGATGTTGCTGCGGGATAGTGTCGTGACGGCAAGCCCGGCGGAAACGGCGTTCTTCAAGCCGGAACTCGTGTCGGCGATGAAGGCGATACGATAGCGCCGGCCGATTTGCTCCAAAGATTTCAGGGCAAAATCGCGGCACCATGTCGAATCACGATAAACGGCGATGGGCAGCGGCGTCGCCTCGTGCACGCGATGGACCAACGATGTCACCCAGACCGTCGGGTCGATACAGAGCACCTCGCCTTTGCTCTGGTTATTCCAGTCAAAGACGACGGCCAGGTCCAACTCATCCTTTTCCAGCGCGGCCAGGTTATGTGCCGTGTAATCACAGGAGACGGTCACTTCGACGGCAGGGTGCCGGACGGCGAAGGCGGCGAGCGCCGCCGGTAGGACAGTCTGGCTATATTCCTCCGGAATTCCGATCCGGACAGGTCCGTTCAGCGGCTTGGTGCGGATGGTCGCGGCGGCTTCGTTCAACAGATCGACGATCCGTCGCGCATAGGGAAGCAATTGATTTCCGGAGCGGGTCAGCACAACCCCCCGCGCGCTTCTTTCGAACAGAGCCTCGCCGACAATTTCCTCCAAGCGCTTGATCTGCGCACTAACAGCGGATTGCGTGCGGCCGATGCGTTGCGCGGCAACGGAAAAATTCAACGTCTCGCTGATGACGAGAAACGTCCGGAGCAGATCGCTTTCGATGGGTTCGCGCATGGGCAAGCCACAAAAATTTCCGATGGCACATATCTCTACTATTCGTTTGTCTGATGTCAAATATCGGCGCACACAAGGACAGTCCGTTCAGGTGCTTCGCTCCCGAGATACCGCACATGACCATTCAGACCCCGGCTCGATCCTTCTCCGCCAATGAATACGAAAAGGGCGTCGCTCTCGTCGTTGCGGCAACGCTCGCCTGGAGCGCCAGCGGCGTCTATACGCGGCTGCTGACGACGGATATCTGGACGGCGATTGCCTGGCGATCCCTGTTCGGCGGATTGTTCCTGCTGATCCCGAGCTTCTTTCTCGAAGGCGGCTTCTCGCGTCGCCAGTGGAGTTCGATCGTTCACCCGTCGGGACTTGCGATGATCGCATGCCAGACCTTCAGTCAGGCCTGCTTCATCGGCGCACTCTATATGACCACGGTTGCAAACGTGACCATGATCTATGCCACGGCGCCCTTCATCGCCGCCTTGCTAGGCTGGGCGATCCTGAAGGAGCGCGTGCCGAGGCGAACCCTTGTTGCCGGCGGCGTCTGTTTGGTCGGCGTAGCGATCATCGTCGCCGCCTCAGTCGGCGGCGGCACCGGTCTCGGTGATCTCCTGGCGCTCGGCATGACGGCTTCGTTCGCCCTGATTATCATCATTCCGCGCATCGATCGCAGCGTACCGAGCCTGCCGCCGACCATCGTCAGCGCCTTCCTGACGCTCATCATCTTCGCGCCGTTCGGCTCGGCCGGCTCGCTCGATCTGCACAATTGGCTGGTGCTTGCCGCCTTCGGAGCGACCAATTTCTCCTTTGCGCTCGTGCTATTTCTAGCCGGGGCAAAGCGCATGCCGCCGGCGGAAGCCGCGCTTATCGGGACGATGGAAATCGTGTTGACACCTTTCTGGGTCTGGCTGTTCTTTTCCGAAAGACCGCCGGCTGCGACGTTTTTCGGCGGCGCCATCATCCTTGCTACGATCCTGTGGCACACGTTCATCGACCTCCAGCATAGCCGGCGCCGGCACAAGGCGAGCTAGAGCAGCCTATCCATCAAACCTATATTGCGGTGAAGATATTCGCCTATAAGCTGTATGTTGTTCAGCTGCCATTCATTTAGTGGAGAGCAAATAAATAATCGCCGCAACGCCTTGCGGTTGATTGAGGCTCGGCTACCGATACAACTCACGAGGCAGGTGGTCGGGCCTCTCAAGTCTCTGCGGACGAGGGCGATGGTCGCCCTAAGGACCTGTCTGCTCTCATCCCGCCTCACCTATGCTGGCCAAAGCGCATAAAAGTGTTGCACGGGTCCGTGCCCTGTCCCGACGGACAGCGTTTCGGCCGCGGCAACCGCGCCTGCAAGATAATCTTTGGCGGTGGCGACGGCTTGCGGCAGCGCCGAGCCCTTGGCGATCTCGGCCGCCAACGCGCTGGCTAGCGTACAGCCGGTTCCGTGCGTATTCCCCGTCGGAACGCGGCCGGCCTCGAACCAGATCAGGCCCTCCGGGCTTGCGAGCACGTCCGGGCTCTCATTGCCGGCAAGATGTCCGCCCTTGACCAGAACAGCCCGCGCACCGAGCCTTATGAGGGCTTCCGCCTGCCGGGCCATCGTCTCGCGATTTTCGGCCTCCGATTCGTGCAGAAGTGCGGCTGCTTCCGGCAGATTGGGCGTCAACAGCGTGGCCAGCGGAAGAAGCCGCTCAGTCAGGATGTCTACAGCATCCGCGGCAAGCAGCGCTGCTCCGCCCTTGGCGATCATGACGGGGTCCAGCACGATCGGAACGCCTTGGTGAGGAGCGAGTGCATCGGCAACGGCTTCGGCGATTGCGGCATTGGCGATCATGCCGATCTTGACGGCATCGACGCGCACATCGGCAAAGATCGCCTTGATCTGTTCGGCGACGAATTGCGGAGGAACAGGGTGGACGGCGGAAACGCCCTGCGTGTTCTGGGCCGTCAACGCGGTCAGCGCCGCCATGCCATAGACGCCCCGGGCAGAAAATGCCTTGAGGTCGGCCTGGATGCCGGCGCCGCCGGAAGGGTCGGAGCCGGCGATGGATAGGACGTTTCGGATCATGGGCGTGCCTTTCTGATCCAGCCGGTGGATAGTGCACCGGAGATCGCGACTAAGTTGGTGATGCAAGGCACTAGCGGAGGGTTTGACCGCATTGCTGTCATCAGTATGCCGGGAACAGTGTTGTTTTGCATATTGCCCCGTTCGGGCGGGGCGAGGCGCGGGGATGACGACAAGAGCACGCCGAGACCCCGAGCGACTCCCTCCGCCAGCATTATCTGGTTCAGGTTCAAAGGGTGCTTCTCAGCCCATCACACGACGGGCGCCCCTGTCTCTCATCGGCATCTTTTTCGCAGAGAAAGACCGTCCTGTCATTAACAAATCGTCTAGTGGCGGTGTCCCATATCCGGCCCGTGTTCCGGCTTTCTGATAAACAACGCAGCTACGATCGCTCCCAGGGAGATGATCGTCCCGCAGAGAAATGCCGCCTTGATGCCGCCGGTCGTTGCGGCCAGGGCACCGACGCCGCCGGCGGAGAGGCTGGTGGCTCGCAGGGTCATGATCGCGACGAACAGCGCGGTGCCGGCGGCGCCGGCGACCTGTTGGGTCGCGCCGAGCATGGCGCTGCCGTGCGAATAAAGGTTTGGCGGCAGCGATCCCAGGCTGACGGTGAACAGTGGTGTGAACATCAGGGCAAGACCGATGCTGAGCACGATATGGGCGACCAGCAGCATCCAGAATGGTGTATCCTGCTGTATGAAGACCAGTCCGCCCATCACCACGCTGAGTATGATCGCTCCCGGAATGATCAGCGGCGCCGGGCCGAATCTATCGAACAGGCGCCCGACCGTTGGGGCGCAAAGGCCCATGATCAGCCCACCGGGGAGCAACAGCAGCCCGGTTTCCAGGGTCGACAATCCCAGCACGTTTTGCAGGTAGATAGGCAGTAGGATGAAGACGCCGAACATCGACATCATCAGCACCGCCATCATGGCCGCGGCGATCGTGAATGTCTTTGTGGTCAGAGTACGCAGATCGAGCAGCGCTCTATTTTGTTTTTGCAATTGCAACTGACGCAATATGAAAACCGCGATGACGACAGCGCCGGTCAGAAGCGGAATCCACGGCGATATCGCCGGCGGATGAAGTGCCGCTTCACCCAGACCGCTAAGGCCATAGACGAAGCCGCCGAAGCCGATGGCGGAGAGGAAGATCGAAAGAATATCGATCGGCGCCGTGGTCGGAACCGTCACATTCTTTATCCGTAAGGCGCCGAGCGCCAATGCCGACAGCGCGATCGGCAACACCAGGAGGAACAGCCAGCGCCATTCGAGTGCGGAAAGAATAAGGCCGGAAATGGTTGGCCCGATGGCCGGCGCTACCGATATGACGACAGAGATATTGCCCATGGTCCTGCCGCGGGATTCCGGCGGTACCAGGGTCATCACCGTCGTCATCAGCAGCGGCATCATGATCGCCGTGCCCGATGCCTGCACAATGCGGCCGATGACAATGACGACAAACCCAGGTGCCAGCGCCGATATCAGCGTGCCGGCGCTGAACAGCGACATGGCGAGAATGAAAACCGGCCGAGTGTTGAGCCGCTGCAGCAGGTATCCGGTGATCGGGATGACGACGGCCATAGTCAGCATGAAGGCGGTGGTCAGCCACTGAGCAGCGCTTGCGGTGATATCGAGATCACCCATCAGATGGGGCAACGCGACACCCATGATGGTCTCGTTGAGAATGACGACGAAAGCCGACACCAACAGCAAGGCTATAACGAGTTTATTGCGGGCACTATGATCTTCCACGGTCGGTACATCCTGTTCCGCATCGGCAAAAGTTTCGCTCTCGGTCATTATGGTGCTGCCTTGGGTCATTGGAGGAGGCAATGACATTGCCCGGGACGGTAGAGTGTTTGATTTTTTCCTTTGACGAACGGCCGCTTGTGATTGCGACATGTGCAGCGAATTATTTTCGCGCTGGCGGCTTGCAAAGCAATCTGCGCAGCAGCCCAATTCGATCAAGGCAAGAATGGGAAAAGGGTAACGAAGGTCAACCCTCAGATTTCGAGTTAAGCGATCGGGAGGTTGCTATGACTGACCCATGCGCTTCTTGCATGGGTGCAGTGATACCTTGGCGCTGCAATATCAGAGTGTCTCATATTATATACCAGTCATCGAAGCGAAGGGAGCGCCAAGGACGGCAGCTCAGCTTCGAATCCCAAAGAAAGGGGACCATCATGAACATCACACGCTCTTTCAACAACTGGCGCAAGTATCGTCAAACGGTCGCCGAACTGGGTCGTATGTCCACGCGCGAACTGAATGACCTCGGTATCGGCCGCGGCGACATTCACAACATCGCTCGCGGGGCGGTCGTTCGCTAACGGCTCACAACGCCATCAAACTTCGACTTTTCGTCAGCGCCTGCTTCCTCCCGAGCGGGCGCTTTTGTTTTGCGTTTTCCGCAGGCGGGCTCGCATATTTCCAGTGAGGATCCCGGTGTAGCGTCCCGCTTTTCGCATAACGCATGGCTGCCCTGCAAAGAAATGCCTATGAACTGAGCAAATAAAAAGTATGATGTATCTATCGAAGCGGTGCACCTCCTCCCGCATCCCTTCGTGATGCAGATGACCTACTCCTCCTCCCAAGGTCTTCTGCGGGAACAGTAGCACTCCTCCTCCCAGCTACTGTTCGGTTCTTTACGAAAGCCTGCCGCACCTCCTCCCGCGGCAGGCTTTTTCGTTTGAAGCCAAGGCAGCGCCGCGCTCGCCGTCATCTCTATCCATCAGCAAGTCAGCTTCGCTCCATCTTATTTGTCCTAATGTTCCATGCCCGAAACCATCCTGTGGGCGATATGGAGATCGTGGCGCTCAACGCTTCGATTTCAGGACTGTAAGAGGAATGTTTCCGCATGCTGAAGACCTTTGACGACGACGCCCACGGCCTTGCCCCGAGCGGCAAATTGGCTGAGACCGCAGGCGGGCCGTTGAAGCCGACTGACAAGGGCTGGGACGCACTTCTCAACTGCCTGATCTCCGGCGGAGACGAGAGATTGGAATGCGAATCGGCGACTGGCCTCAACATGTATGGCCACGGCCCATCGCCCCGGCCGCAGGACCTAGCCTTCGGCTCCTCGACGGCATCGACCATTTCCGCGCCAGCTTTCGCGGCGGTCGGCGCCTATCATGCGGGTCTTTTGCAGGAAATGGAAACGCGGCCTGCGGCCGACATCTACGCTCGGGAGATCGCGCGTATGCGGGCGAAACTGCTGCGTCTGCTCGGTCTCGATCAGAGCTCAGGATCGTCGCAGGTGGATGCCATCATGGCCACATCCGGCACCGATATCCATCTCTTCGCCGCGGCGCTGCTGGCCCGCCAGGACGATCGGACCTTGATGACCATCACGCTGATGGGCAACGAGACCGGGAGCGGGGTGATGACCGCCGCATCCGGCCGCCATTTCATGAGCCGCGTCAGCAACAATCGCCCCGTTGCCAAAGGCGAGGAACTGAGCCCCGGACACGCCACGCGAAATGCTACGGTCGCAGTGCGCAATGCCGACGGCACGCTACGGAGCGATGAAGAGATAGAATCGGAATTGAGAGGGCTGATCGAACTTGCTCGCGCGGCTGAACTCAGATGCCTTTTGGTCGTCACGGACGTTTCCAAGACCAGTCTGCTGGCACCAGGCCTCGAAACGGTCTTTCGCCTGAAAGAGCGCTTCGGCGCCATGCTCGATATCATGATCGATGCCTGCCAGTTTCGCGTTTCCGCGGCCACGATCCGCGCCTATCTGGCCCAGGGCTTTCTGGTGGCGGTCACCGGCTCCAAATTCCTGGCCGGTCCGATTTTTAGTGGAGCGCTGCTCTGTCCGCCGCAAATGTCTGATCGCCTGAAGCAGCGGCCTTTGCCGCTGGCGCTTGCCGATTATTGCGCCAAAGCGGATTGGCCGGAAGGTTGGGTGGCGCGGGACGTGTTGACGGATCACGCTAATTTCGGCCTCCTGCTGCGATGGAAGGCGGCGCTGTTCGAACTCGAGCGCTT
This sequence comes from Rhizobium sp. CB3090, assembly GCF_029714285.1. Lineage (NCBI taxonomy): Bacteria > Pseudomonadati > Pseudomonadota > Alphaproteobacteria > Hyphomicrobiales > Rhizobiaceae > Rhizobium > Rhizobium sp. CB3090. Next base: position 1,026,389 of record NZ_CP121663.1, on the reverse strand, counting down.
CATCAGCATGCCTGAGGAAAAGGTGATTGCAGTGCTCTCCGCCTTCGCCGAGGCGGTCGGTGAGCGGCTCAAGCGGGACGGCGCATTTGAGCTGCTTGACAGTCGGCCGATAGACCGGAACCGTTTATGGGGAAGATCGCATGCGGCCCGCTGGGATGAAATGCCTTCGATCTTTTCGTTCTATCTGCACAATCCCCATCGGGGCGGCATCCTGACGGCGACAGAGACCGCCGCAGTCTACAAGAACCTGGCCGCCGAGCAGAGCGGCCTTGCACCGGTGCGTCTCGGTCAGCCTGTTCGCTGCGCCGATTTCGGTGACATGCCCGCAAGCGCCCTGAGGATATGCCTGAGTGCGCCGCTGATCGTGCAAGCTTCTGAGAGCGTCGATGCGCTGAACTGCATGATCTCGCAGGCTATGACGGTTTTGGATCGAACCGCTGGCATGGCCGCGCAATTGGCATCGCAGACGAGCATCGCCCGAGCATCGGGCGTCTAAGGGCAGCATCCCAACCGAGCGGCATAGCAGGCCGTCTCAGGCGGCTGCGCTATGCTCGCCCCTGGCCGCTGTCCAGACCTCGCGTGCCGCGTCGGCGTTCATGGCGGCGATGGCGAGGCCGACGATCAGGTCCGGCCAGGCGGACGTCCAGACAAATGCGGTCACAAGACCCGCTGCGATGATGGCGATATTGGCAAGCACATCGTTGCGGGCGGAGAGAAATGCGGCTCGGGTAAGGCTGCCGCTATGCTTGCGAAAGCGAACCAGCATCATGGCGCAAGAGAGATTGACGGCGAATGCGCCAAGCCCCGCCAGTGATAGCGGCAGCGGATCCGGCGCAACCGGCGTCATAAATTTCTGCCAAGCGGTCCAGACGGTCGCCAGTCCGGGAACCAGCAGGATTACGGCAAGAGCCATGCCGACGCGGGCGCGGTTGCGGGCGCTCCAGCCGAGCGCCATCAGGATCAGGAGATTGACTGACGCGTCTTCCAGAAAATCGACGCTGTCGGCAAAGAGCGACACCGAACCGATGGACAGAGCCACCACAAACTCGACACAGAAATAGCCGAGGTTCAGAAGCGCCACACGTTTAACCACGTTGCGGAGCGTAATGTCCGTCATCCTGCTTCATTCTCCTCGCCGACCCCGCTCATCAAAAGCGATCAGGTCTCTCTTGCAACCCGCCGACATCACTTAAACCGCAGCTATGCGGCTGAACAAGACGAATAGAGGCCGGACTTAAGTCGTAACCGGGTAGTTTTTCAGCCTTACGTCAGCTCACCGCTATAACAGCTTAGCCGGGCCAGGCCAGCCCCAGAACCTCGTGGCTTTCGGAGAATAAGTTTGAATCTTATATTATTGCGTAACTCCCCTACGGAGTTCGTACACCGCCTTGCCCCAGGCCACCTAAAATATCGAGCTGACATCGACGGGCTTCGCGCATTGGCGATCCTGCCTGTCGTGCTTTATCACGCTGGCATCCCGGGATTCAGCGGTGGCTTCGTTGGCGTCGATGTTTTCTTCGTCATTTCCGGGTTCCTGATGGCCTCGCTGATCTCGGGTGAAATCGCGGAAGGCGATTTCAGCATTTTGCGCTTCTACGAGCGGCGAGTGCGGCGAATTTTTCCTGCGCTCTTTGCCGTTCTCGCGGCTTCGGCTGTTGCGGCTTGGCTGCTTCTGATGCCGGTCGAACTGGAGTATTTCGCCCACAGCCTGAAGGCCGCCGCATTGTTTACCTCGAACATCCAATTCGAGAAGGAAAGCGGCTATTTCGACATCGGTGCGCAGTTGAAACCGCTGCTGCATACCTGGTCGCTCGCGGTCGAGGAGCAGTTCTATATCCTGTTTCCGCTGCTGCTGTTGGCGATCAGCCGGTTTGCGCGGCGATATACGGTACACATTCTGCTTGGCCTGTTGATCGCTTCCTTCGCAGCGACTACCTGGACGGTATTCCGCACGCCTGTAGCGGCGTTCTATTTGCTCCAGTTCCGCGCTTGGGAATTGCTGCTCGGCGCTTTGCTGGCTTTCAATGTGATACCGAGGCCGGGCCGGCCTATGGTGCGGGAAAGCCTGGCAGCTCTGGGCATAATCCTGATCGTCATCGCCGTGTTCGGTTTCACCGACCATACCCTGTTTCCCGGCCCGGCCGCTTTGCTGCCCTGTTTCGGTGCGGCTCTGATAATCTATGCAGGCGCTGAATATGGGTTGGCCGGACGGGCGCTGCGGGCGAGACCGATGGTGATCGCCGGGCTGATTTCCTATTCCCTCTATCTCTGGCATTGGCCGATCATCGTCTTCAGCCGCGAAATCCTCGGCCGCGAGCTTTCCCCGGTTCAGGGCGGCTTGATCGTCTTCGCCTCGCTCGGTCTTGCAGCATTTTCGTGGCGGTTCATCGAACGGCCGTTTCGCGGCCGCAGCAGCCGCCTGGGCCGAAGACCTTTGTTTGCGGCAGCAGTGGCGGTCATGGTCGTCATGATCGGATTTGGCAGCTATGTCATTCACGACAGCGGCGTGCCGAGCCGCCTCCCGGCCGATGTGCAGAAAGTCTATGCCGCGACATACGACATCAGCCGCTTCGGTGTGCCGCCGTGCTTTGCAGACTCCGACACGACAGGTCCGTCTCTCTCCGACATCCGTGCCGGAAAGCTTTGCCCGCTCGGCGCCGAAGGAACGGGTGCTCCTGCCTTTCTCGTATGGGGGGATTCGCATTCCGGAGCCATGTCTCCGGCGATCGATGGGGCAGCGAAACAGGCCGGTGTTTCCGGTCTGTTTGCAGGGCACGCCTCATGTCCGCCATTGCCGGACGCACAGCTTCCAGCCCGTGGTGATGTGAAGCGATGCGGCGACTTCAACGCCGCGGTTCGCGATCTCGTCGCATCGAGGCATATTCCACTGGTGTTTCTGATCGCCTATTGGCCGAAATATGTGTATGACGCCGAGTTGCCGCATGAGGGCGTCTACTTCGATCCATCGGTGCCGCCGCCATTGCAGGACAAATCCGCGCCGGTGACGGAATCCCTTGACCGCCTGATGGCCGAGCTGACGCGGCAGGGAACCAAAGTCGTGTTGGTCATGGATGTGCCGGAAATGGGCCGCTACATGCCGGAAGCCGTCGCCAAGGCCGTGATGACCAAGACATCGACGGATGTTGCCCCGCCATGGGATTACGTTGCGAAACGCCAGGCATTGCCGCGCGCCATTCTGACCCGCCTTGCGGCTAAATATGGGGCTGATATCGTCGACCCGTTGCCAGCGATCTGCCACGATGGACATTGCGATGCGACACAGGACGGCATGCCGCTCTATAAGGATGCCGATCATATCACGGCCGCGACGTCGAAAAGGCTCAGCTACCTGTTCTCTCCTATATTCTCGGCCCCGAAGCGAACACCCGCTGGCTCCGGCAACTCATAATGGTTCGACGCAAGGCTTAACAAAGATGTCTTGACCCTTCAGTGCATCCCGCCGCCGCCTTCTCCGAGTTCGACATTGCTGAGGATCAGGGCAAGCGGGATTGCCGAGAGCGCGATCATCGTCAGCACGTAGAACACGTCGATATAGGCCAGATAGCTCGATTGCATCTGCACCTGTTGTCCGATCCACGCCGTTGCCTGCGATTGCGCGTCGGCCATGGTCGCGCCTTTTTGCGCAAAATAGCGCGACATGGTCTGAAGGGTTTCGTGGTAGGCCGGCGATGACGGGACTATGTGTTCGACCAGCCGGCTTTGGTGCCATTGCTGGCGATGCGCCAGAACGTTCAAGGCGATGCAGACGCCGATCGAGCCGCCGATATTGCGCGCTGCATTGATCATAGCGGAGGCCTGATTGGTCTGGTCCGGTCTCAGGCCATAATACGAGGCCGAGGTGATCGCGATGAAGATCAGCGGCAGGCCCAATCCGATATATAGGCGCGACAAGACGAAGAATGCGAAATTGAGGCCGGGACTGAGCTGGGTCAGCCACCACATCGAGCCTGCAATGATCAATGCACCAGTTGCGATCATGTATTTCGGCTGGACCACCGTAGTCAGGCGACCGGCAACGAACATCATGACCATGGTGACCAGGCCGCCCGGCGACAGCGCCAGGCCGGCCCAGGTGGCAGTATATCGGTAGTCCTGCTGCAGAACCTGCGGAAGGAATTGCGTCGTTGCGATGAGGATCGCACCGGTTGCCATCATGACGATAAAGCAGGATCCGAACTGCTTGGTTCCGAGCCGACCGTCGATGATCGGATTGGATTTCGTCAGCACCCAAGGAGTTGCCAGGGCAAAGGACAGGACACAAAGCGCTGTCATGGCGATAATGAAATTCGAATCGAACCAGTCTTCCGTCTGACCGCGATCGAGAACCAGTTCGAGCGAACCGAGAAATGACGCGACAAGCAGGAAGCCGATGAGATCGAAGCGGACGCCCTGCCTGCGAAGCTCCTGCCGTTTTCGGCGCATTTCCTGCGACTTCTCCACCAGAAAATAGACGAGGATGAAGGCAAAGACACCCACTGGACCGTTGATCAGGAAACACCAGTGCCAGGAGAAATTATCCGAGAGATAGCCGCCGAGCGTCGGACCGACCACGGGCGCCACCACGACGGCGACCCCGAACATCGCGAACGCCTGGCCGCGTTTGGCTGGCGGAAATGAATCGGCAAGGATCGCCTGCGACGTGGGCACCATGCCGCCGCCGGCAAATCCCTGGATCATGCGAAAGATAAGAAGCGATTGAAGATTCCATGCCAGCCCGCAAAGAATGGAGGCGATCGTGAAGGTCGCAAGGCAAACGAGATAGAAGCGACGCCTGCCATATCGTTCGGCGATGAAGCTGCTGGCCACCAATATGGTTGCATTGGAAACGAGATAGGTCGTAACCACCCAGGAGGCCTGATCCGCGCTGACTGCGAGACCGCCCGAAATGTAACGCAGCGCCACATTGGCGATCGTCGTGTCCAATACCTCCATGAAGGTCGCAAGCGAGACCACGACTGCGATCAGCCATGGATTGGTGGCGCCCGCGGGGGATGCGGCTGCTCCGCCGGACGTCGTATTTGCGCCGCTCATGTCAATGCCTCGGTCGGACGGTGACCGTGGGGACCACCGACATGCCCGGGCCGATCGCGACATCTGCCGGCCAATTGTCAACGACGATCTTCACCGGCACGCGTTGGGTGACTTTCACATAGTTGCCGGTTGCGTTCTCAGCGGGAAGCAATGAGAACGCCGTGCCGGAGCCCGGTTGGATCGAAGCGACCCTGCCGTGCAGCTTGTGATCCGGATAGGCGTCGATCGTGACATCAACCGGCTGGCCTGGTCGCATGTCGGTCAGCTGCGTTTCCTTGAAATTCGCGGTGATCCAGATATCGTCGGGGACGAACATCGAGATTGCCTGTCCCGCTTCGATATACTGCCCTTTGGCACCGGTAAGGCGGACGACACGGCCTGGTTGGGCTGCGACGATCGTCGTATATTTGAGGTTCTGCTGCGCTTCTTCGGCCTGTGCCTGAGCCTGGCTCAGACTGGCGGCGGCACTCGCCTTCTGGGCTTCGGCAACTGCCTTGTTCTTTTGCGCCGAAGTTATGTTTGCCTCGGCCTGCACCAGGCTCGCCTGGCTCTGCTGCAGGGTCGAGGCCGCCTGCTGCACCGCCTGCACGCTGCCTGACCCGCTCTTGACCAGTTGCTGTTGGCGCGCGGCTTCCTGCTGCGCGTACTGCAGTGCTGCTGCCGCTGAATTCTGCTGAGCCTTTGCGACTTCGATCGCGGCGCCTGCGGCTTCGATCTGGGCATTGGCGCTTTGTACAGCGGCTGCGGCCACATTCACCTGTCCCTTGGCTTCGTCGAGAGTGATCTGATAGTCGCGCGGATCGATCTTCAAGATCACATCGCCGGTCCGGACATGCTGATTGTCGGTCACCGGAACATCGGTGACGTAGCCGGAAACCTTCATGGCGAGCGCGAAGCTGCGCGCATCGACGAAGGCATCGTCCGTCGATTCATAGGGATGAAAATAGATCTGCCAGACGAGCCATGCGGCAGCGACAAGGGCAGCGATAGCCAGGATGCCGAGCAAGATCCAGAAAGGATGACGGCGGACAAAAGACGGACGTTTTTCCTCCGTCCGGTCAATCTGCTGATTATCGCCTGGACGGATACGCTCAATCCGAGGTTCGGTCTGGTTGTCTTTCTGAGCGAGATGCTGATCATCGACCACGGCACAACTCTCATATTTGTTGGCCACAGGGTCGGTAACGTTTAGGTGGAGGATGAGTTCCTGACGGGTGCGAATGGCGCCCGGCATGGCGGTTTTGTCGCAGGGTCGAATACCCTGCCGTTGAGGTCGGGTGACTGCCAGATTGTTTGTTGATGAAGTGTCACAGCACCCTATTGATCACCCATGCGCGTGCGCCGCTCTTCTCCGTCTAAACCCGCAAAATCTCCCCTGACGATGCCATGGCGCTGGAGCTTGTCGTAGAAGGTCTTCCGTGGGATGCCGAGGGCCTCGATCGTGCTGCGGACATCGCCGCCGTTTTGGGCAAGAGTCTCGCGGATGACTTCGGCTTCGTAGCGCTCGACGCGGGCGGGCAGGGGTAGTGACGCATCGGCGGAGAGGATTTCGTTTGTCTTCGGCTCCGCCGCCCCTTCCAGGCCGAGAACGAAACGCTCAGCAAAATGCGAGAGTTCGCGAACATTGCCTGGCCAATCGTGGCTCTGCAGACGATGCCGGATAACGGCTGAAATGGCGGGAACTTCGCGCTTGAAGCGGTTGGCGGCGCGGTCAGCGAAATAACCGAAGAGCAGGGGGATATCATCCCGCCGGTCGCGTAGTGGCGGGATGGATATGGTGACGACGTTTAGGCGGTAATAGAGATCTTCACGGAAGTCGCCGCGCTGGCGCGGGTCGCCGAGATCGACTTTTGCGGCTGCCACCACGCGAAGGTCGACCGGGCGCACCTCGTTGGTGCCGAGCGGAGTTACCTCCCGCATTTCCAGAACACGCAGCATCTGCACCTGCACTGCCGGCGGCATGCTCTCGATTTCATCCAGAAACAGCGTACCGGCGCTGGCATGTTCGATGCGGCCGACACGCTTCTTCTGCGCGCCGGTAAAGGCGCCGGGCTCGTGGCCGAAAAGCTCGCTTTCAATGACTGTCTCCGGCAGCGCGCCGCAATTGAGCGCCACGAAATTGCCCTTCGCGCGTCGGCTCCAGCGATGCAGGAGGCTTGCGACCACTTCCTTGCCGCTGCCGGTCTCGCCTGTGACAAGCACATCGACGTCCGTATCCGCGATCTGTCGCAGCGTTCGGCGCAGCCGTTCCATCGCAGGCGTCTGGCCGATCAAGGGCAGATCGCCCTGCGCCTGTTCGGCCGCAATACGGAGGGCGCGGTTTTCCAGAACAAGCCGGCGCTTTTCCGCTGCCCGCCGCACGCTTTGCACCAGCCGGTCGGTGGCGAAGGGTTTGGTGATGAAGTCATAGGCGCCGTCCTGGATCGCCTTGACCGCCATCGGAATATCGCCATGGCCGGTGACCAGGATGACCGGCAGATCTGCGTCCTGCTCTTTCACGCGGCTGAAGAGCTGCTGTCCATCCATCTGCGGCATGCGGATATCGGAGACGATCACGCCGGCAAAACCGGCGTCCAGCGCACCGAGCGCATCTACTGCCGAGGGGAAGGCGGAGACGGAAAAACCGGCGAGTTCAAGCGTTTGTTTTGTCGCCTTCAACAAGTCCTTGTCATCATCGATCAGAAAGACCGGGGAAACGTCGCTCATGAAATCGCCTTGCGCAGATGAATGGTAAAACGGGTGCCGTTCTCGCTGCTGTCGACCTCGATGCGGCCGCCATAGTCGGCGACGATGTCCTTGGAGATGACAAGACCGAGGCCGAGGCCCTTTTCCTTCGATGTGTTGAAGGGTGTGAACAGCGAATGGAGGATCGCCGCCGGAATGCCGGGGCCGTTGTCGGAGACGATGACGTCGACACCTTCGGACGTTTCCTGCGCCAAAACCTCGACTTTCGCCTGTTCGCGCCCTTCCAGCGCTTCGAGTGCGTTTTGGAAGAGGTTGATCAGCACCTGCTCCAGCCGAACGCGTGTGCCGACGACCGTCAATCCGGCAGGCGGCAGATCGATCGCCAGCGCATCGAGCCGGCCGGCAAAACGGCTTCTGAGCAGGATCACGGCGCCTTCTATGACGCTCCTCAGTTCCACAGGCTCCGGCGCGGTCCGCCCCTTGCGGGCAAATGCCTTCAACTCTTCGGTAATCGTGCCGATCCGCTCCGTGAGGGCCGCGATGGAGGAAAGATTCTCCTTCACCGGCGCGATCTGCTGCCGCTCCAGGAAGATATGGGCATTGTCGGCATAGGCGCGAATGGTCGCGACCGGCTGGTTGATCTCATGGGCGACGCCGGCGGCGACCTGCCCGAGGATTGCAAGGCGATTGGCCTGCACCAATTCCTGCTGCACGATCTGCAGCTTCGCCTCCGTCGTCCGGTGATCGGCAATTTCCGCTTCGAGACGATCGCGGGCGCGGCTGAGATCTTCGGTGCGCTCCAATACGCGCCGTTCCAGCTCCTCGCGAGCCATCCTGCTGATGGCGATCTGCATCGCGGACACATGGCGGCGCCTCAGCAGGAAGGCGGCAATCGCCAGAATCGGCACCAGAACGGTCAGTGTGAGATAGCGTGTTTCGCGAACGGTGGAGGAAATTGCCTGGTCCGTCGGGACGAGATAGTCCAACTGCCACGGCGTCGAGGGGATCGATGTCGTCAAGCGCAGATATTCCGCAGCGCTGCTGCCCGGCAGGACCGCACGCACGATCGCGACGTCCGGACCAATCGCATCGGGATGGGCGATCGGCAGAGGCGTCAGGGGCGCATCGCCGAATTGCAGGCTCTTGCGGATGGCGGCGAGAGTGTCGGCAGGCAGCGGCGAGGCCGTCATGAAGCGCCATGAGGGCATGCTGGTGATCAGCACGACGCCATGATCGTCGGTGACATAGGCCGGACGGCCTGCCTCCCGCCAATCGGCTTCGAGCTGGTCGAATTCCATCTTGACGACCACGACACCCAGCGCACCTGCCGCGTCGCCGACGCGACGGGAAATGTAAAGCCCGGGACGGTTGCTGACGTTGCCGAGTGCGAAATGCTCTGCGGTTCCCGCCTCCATCGCCCGGCGGAAATAATCACGGAAGGAATAATCGTTGCCGACAAAGCTCAGCGGCTCACGCCAGTTGCTCGATGCGATCGCTACTCCGTCCTTATTGGTCACATAGAGCACCGAGGCCTTGGTGCCGGAGACGAGACTTTCGAGCTTGCGGTCGAGCGTGGTGACGGCATCGCCCTTCGCCGCTGCGAGCGCGTCGCGCACCTGCTGGTCGTCTGCCAAGAGAAGCGGCAAGGCGCGGGGGCGTTCGAGGACGGCTCTCAGCAGCGCGACCTTGAGGTTCGCGTCGGTACGACCCTGATCTTTCAAGGCCTCGATTGCGGTCGCACGACCGTAAACGCCGGCACCGTAGAACGCGGCCGCAATGATGATCGCGCAGAAAATCGCAAAGACCAGCCAGACACGGCGAGAGCGCCGGCCTAGCTGCTCCGGCGTCGAAAATCGTTCCGTGGCAGGCCGCTGCAGCATCGCTACATTGTGCATGATTTCGCGCGCGCCGCAATTCGATCTGTGCGGATTGTCGCACAAATTCGGAGAATTAACTGCAGGACTTCCTAAAATCTGCTTTTATATCAATAAATTATTAGGAAATCCTTCATCTGGCACGCCCGTTGCAACGATCCGCCAAACAGTCGGAGGCTGTTGAAGATTCGTAGTCGTTGCCCGGAGGACCGAGGGATCGGTTGGGCATAACGGAGGATATCATGATTGCACCCGTCGTTGCCGAGACACGCGGCAAACTTCCCTTTTACCGGCATCTCTATGTTCAGGTTCTTGCCGCCATCACCGCCGGTATCCTGCTTGGACATTTCTATCCGCAAATCGGCGCATCCTTGCAGCCGCTCGGCGATGCCTTCATCAAGCTGGTCCGCATGGTCATCGCGCCGGTCATCTTCCTGACGGTCACCACCGGCATCGCCGGCATGTCGGACCTCAAGAAGTTCGGCCGCGTCGTCGGCAAAGCGTTCATCTACTTCCTGACTTTCTCGACGCTGGCGCTGATCGTCGGCCTCATCATCTCGAACGTCGTACAGCCTGGTGCTGGTATGCACATCGATCCGGCAACGCTGGATACGAAGGCCGTCAACAACTATGCGGCTCAGGCACATGACGCTTCCGTCGTCGGCTTCCTGATGAACATCATTCCGGACACGATCGTCGGCGCCTTCGCCAAGGGCGACATCCTCCAGGTCCTGTTCTTCTCGGTCGTCTTCGGTATCGCACTCGGCGCCGTCGGCGAGCGTGGCCGCCCCGTGATGGACTTCCTGCAGGCACTGACCACGCCGATCTTCCGAATGGTTGCCCTGCTCATGAAGTTCGCGCCCATCGGTGCCTTCGGCGCCATGGCCTTCACCATCGGCAAATACGGCATCGGCACGATCGCCAATCTGGCCTTCCTGATCGGCACCTTCTACGCCACATCGCTACTGTTCGTGCTGGTCGTTCTGGGCGCCGTCGCTCGTTACAACGGCTTCTCGATCCTGGCGCTGATCCGCTACATCAAGGAAGAATTGCTGCTCGTTCTCGGCACCTCGTCGTCGGAAGCAGCGCTTCCCGGTCTGATGAACAAGATGGAACGCGCAGGCTGCAAGCGTTCGGTCGTCGGTCTCGTCATCCCGACCGGCTATTCTTTCAACCTCGATGGCACCAACATCTATATGACTCTGGCGGCGCTGTTCATCGCGCAGGCAACCGACACATCGCTCTCGCTCACTGACCAGATCTTGCTGCTGCTCGTGGCCATGCTGAGCTCCAAGGGGGCTGCCGGCATCACCGGTGCCGGCTTCATCACGCTGGCCGCTACCCTTGCCGTTGTGCCCTCGGTTCCGATCGCCGGCATGGCGCTCATCCTTGGCATCGATCGCTTCATGTCGGAGTGCCGTGCTCTGACCAATTTCGTCGGCAACGCCGTGGCGACAGTTGTCGTCGCACGCTGGGAGAGTGAGCTCGATCAGTCGAAATTCGCTGCTGCCATGGCCGGACAACTGACCAGCGATGTCGATACGCCGGCACTGCAAGCGGCCGAATAGCAACTCTGTCGCCATATCCGGAAAAATTCGAAAACGGCCTCCCTTCCGCAGGAGGCCGTTTTTTAATGTCTGCAGCCCCTGTCCAGTTGCCTCTACGCTTGGTGCCAGTTCGCTCATTTCGTGATTTCATCAGCCCCGCTGATGCGACATTGGCGTCGCGAATTAAACCGGAACATCGGTCGCCACCAGACGTTAGCCATAGACACTGCAGGCCGTGCTAAACGGACATGATGGTGCTGAAGAACATGGGGATTTTTCCGTTTTCTCTCCATGGCCGACGAATAGGCAGACGAGCTTCCTATCCATCCGGTCTGCAACCCTGCATTTTCACCGATGGAGAACAGTATGGACGCGAGCTTCAAGCTTTGTCGGCCGGTTCCGATCGCGACAGCCGGCAATCCGAACGCCGGACACATCATGAGCGTGGTGTCGTCAACGGCAAGATCAGCAACGATGCCGTCATCTGCACCGAAGTCCGACGCAGTGCGCAGACCGTTTGGACGGTTTCTGCTGTTGGCGGCTGCGCTGACATTCGCTGTGCCAACGGTCATATCCGCACAACAGCTACAGATGCCGAACAGCGAGCGCTGCAGGGCTCCCGACCCCAATAAGCAGAGCGAAGGTGAAAACCAAACCGCACCGCCGCCGCGTTCTCAGGAGAACGCCAGTAAAGAACTTTCGGACTGCGGCGGCGTGTTGAAACCGCCAACGACCGGAGACAGCGCAATGGAAAAGCAGGCGCCGCGTGGCGGTAAAACACCGGTCATTCCGCCTAGCCAGGTACCTGGCCAGCAGGAGCAGCAGACGCCGCAAGCGAAGTGATCCGCTATGGCACCTTTACGGCTTCGGTTCCGGTTGCTCGATGGTCTTCTGTGCGACTTGAGAATCCTGGTTTTTTCCGGTCACGAACGGCTTGATGACGAGGATGCTGAGGATCGAGGCCACCATCAGTCCGATAACGATGATCAACAATGCACGCATACCTGCCTACGCTTTCTATCGCGGCTTGCGAACACAAAGATTACTATCGTGACCGCTGATGCCGCTCACTTGACGCGAATGTGTCTCGATGCGCCGCTTAACCTCATCGTTTTCGACCGATCCTTCGAGGAGAACGCGGCCGCTGCTGACGCTGACGAAGATGCCGGTAATATCCAGCAGCGGGTCTTCGCTCAGTCTCCTCTGGATTTCGGCACGGATTTCCGCATCCGGCCGCCATTGCGACTCGGGCGCCTTGAATGGGTTTTGCTCAGACTTTGCCGACGCATGTGACGTGTGTTGACGTTGCATGACACCCTCCCTCCTTTGGGCTCATGGACGCAACAAGAAAAACGCCATAAGGTTCCATCCCGCAGCCTGCATTCGGAAGCCGCTTAGCGACCCGTGAAAACCCCATGCAGCAAAAAGCCGGCGAGGCCGCCGATTGCCAGAATTGCAACATTGCGCGTCGTATGGCGCTCCCGCGGCCGCGAGGCTCTAACCGCCGCTGCAATCCGACCCGCGGCCATATCCAGAGCTTGCTGGCGCTGCCTGTCGCAATCCGGAGTATCTGTCGACCGCGAGTCGTCCGAGCCGGGTTCCGAGTAGGAGAAGTTCACTTCCAGCGTCTCTGCGCCCGGCGTACGAGTATCGATCTCTCCGGCGCCGCCCGCAGCCTGATCGAGCGCCTGCTGCGTACGAATATCGGCTTTAGCGGAGGGGGCATCGTTGGTTTTCGCCTCTCTGATTTTAACCATGGCATCCTCCTTTCGTTCGAAGGGCAAACCCACGCCGGGCGAGAATGTTCCCAGTGAGCATTCTTGGTCATGTGGTCGTTGTCGTCATCTCGAAAGATACGACCTTGTAGCGCTCTTCGATGGCAGTCAGGAGTTCCGTTGCGCCGCCGCTGATGCCCGCGTGTTTCCATCGCACTTGATAAGTGGCATGAACCGTACCATCGGTATCGTTTATCGATTTATCAGTAAAACAGAAGGAATATCCGAGTGGATCGAACGCTGTTTCGATCTTTGCGATATAGGCGCTGCTGGTAAGCTCAATGATCACGCGCGCCTTTTGCCGTCGCGATATCAGCTCATCGAACCATTTGAAGAGCGAGAGCACGATAAAGGCCACAACAGCTCCGGCAGACCCAACCACCAACTGGCCGCCACCAATGCAAAGGCCGATCGCCGTCATGATCCAAAGCGTTGCCGCCGTCGTCACGCCAGTGATCAAATCGCCGCGCTTGAGAATGGCGCCGCCGCCGATGAAGCCGACACCCGTCAATATGCCAAGCGGAAAGCGCAGTATGTCCATGCGGACGAATGACTGAGGCGTTTTGCCCATCGTGGTGAGCAACAGGTTGGCCTGGATCATGGCCAGGCATGCCGCCAACCCCACCAGGATCGTCGTCCGGAATCCGGCCGCATGCCCGCCGGCCTCGCGATTGAGGCCAATCAACGCGCCGGCGGCGACGACCAACAGGAGGCGTATCGCGATGTCCACCCATGTAGGGTTCAAAGGCATGAGCTCGATCATCGTGCTCGGCATCGTACCCTCCTCACATCCATTTCATGGTCGATCTCCAATGCCGGAACAAAGCTGGGGGGATTTCGTTCCGCCCTCGAGGAGATGAACGGGTTCCGGCGCGATTCTGCGCCCATGAAACCTCAGGAGAACGCACATGACTATGACCGCAAAAGACATCGTCTCCGTTCTTGGACCTGTCGATGAAACCTTGATGGCCGATATCTCCGCGACCGGCGCGACGCTGGGCGAACTTGCAGAGGCATGGGCCTGGTTCAACAATGACGAGGCTCTGATCGGCGAGGGCAGGACGCTGCCAAGCGGCAAGGTGGCCGAGCTTGTCGATTTGCTTTCTGCCGGTGAAGACGACGAATTCGAGATGTAAATTTGATAATCCGCGCTGTCGATGGGAACAGATCGGCGCCTCGCCTGTTGTTGTAACGGGCTCTCATAGGAGGGTTCCGCGACCAGTGGGGAACCGGGCGCCGCCCGAGCTGAGGTCGCTGAAGAGATTATCCTGCCTAAGCGGCGGGATGAGGCGTCCGCTCATGGAGGAACCAATGAAAGTTCGAGACGCCATGACGCATGACGTGCGTATCACCAATCCTGACGAGACGATCCTGCAGGCCGCCCAGACGATGGCGGATCTCGACGCGGGCATCCTGCCTGTCGGCGACCATGACCGCCTGGTAGGCATGATCACCGATCGCGATATCGCCATTCGTGGCATCGCCAAGGGCAGGGGGCCGGATGCGAAGGTCCGCGATGTCATGACATCGGAGGTCAAATATTGCTTCGATGATCAGGAGATCGATGAGGTCTGCCGCAACATGGGTAGCATCAAGGTCCGGCGCCTGCCGGTGCTGGATCACAGCAAGCGGCTCGTCGGTATCCTCTCGCTCGGCGATATCGCCCTGGCCCAAAGTAACGGTGGGGCCGGCCAAGCGCTGAGCAGTATCTCGCGCCACGGCGGAGATCACAGCCAGACCGCGTAATAATGGGATGTTCCGGACGTGGAGACAGCCGGCCATGCACGAGCGTCTTCGCATGGTGGAAAAACAGATCGCCGGGCGCGGCATTCGCGACCCGGCATTGTTGGATGCCATGCGCCTGGTGCCGCGGGAAGCCTTTGTCGAGAAGGGCTTCGAGATGTTTGCCTATAACGACTGTCCGCTGCCGATCGGTAAGGGGCAGACGATCTCTCAGCCTTATATGGTCGCGCTGATGATCGAGGCCGCGGAGGTCAAACCCGACGATACGGTTCTCGAAATCGGCGCGGGGCTTGGCTACGCGACTGCTATCCTGAGCCGCATGGCGGGCCATGTCTTTGCCGTGGAACGCCACGCCTCTCTGGCGGCTGGAGCGACCGAACGCCTGCAACGTCTCGGCTACGACAATATCGATTTGCGTTGCGGAGACGGTTCAAAGGGATGGCCGAAAGCCGCTCCCTTTGGGGCCATCCTTGTTTCGGCCGCCGCGCCGGAGGTGCCGCAAGCCCTGAAAGAACAATTGGCCATAGGCGGTCGGCTGGTCATCCCTGTGGGACGGGAAGAGCACAGGCAGACGCTCCTGAAAATCCTGCGAAAAGGCCCGGATGATTTTACAACTCAGACTCTCGGCGCCGTGATTTTCGTGCCGCTGATCAGCGAGCGGGGCGGGACTGAAGACTATAGCTGAGATCACATCGCTTTTACCGCGAAGCACGCTTTGCCAAAGCCGCATTCCTTCATCTTGCAAGCGCGTGCAAATGCCGCACAGCCCTGCTGTACCAATTAACAGCTTCCTTCATAAAACTGTCATGACAGTGGCTCAGAGGATGATGCACGCAATTGCAAGACTGAGTAAGCTCGCATGCCGGCGGGAGAGAAGCGTGTCGCAGAAAGTGTTCGTGAGCGCACAGGAGGTAGCGGACCGCGCAGGGGTCTCCCGCTCGGCCGTTTCACGCACGTTCACACTGGGGGCGAGCGTGTCGCCGGAGACGCGCCGCAAAGTGATCGAGGCAGCCGATGCACTCGGCTATCACGTCAATCATCTCGCCCGCGGGCTGATGCGCAATGAAAGCGGCATCGTCTGCCTGATCGTCTCGGACATGGCCACACCACATCGAGCCGGCCTGATCAAGGCGCTGACGCAGGAGCTGCAGCACAGCGGCAAGATTGCAATGCTCGTCAACACCGACCTTTTGGACGGCAGCGTGGACATGGCGCTGCGCCAGGCAATCCGATATCGCGCCGATGCCTCGATCATCGTCTCGGGGATGCCTGACAAGTCGATCACGCAACTCTGCCTGAAGAACGGCCAGCGTCTGGTGTTGATCAACCGCGACGACGAGCAGGACGGGCCTCTGCGGATCAATCTCGATGACGAAGAGGCTGCCGGCCGCGTCGTCACGGCCTTCCTTCGCGCCGGCTGCCGAAGGCTCGCCTTCGCCAATTCGGAGGCCGGTACGCCAAGCCTGATGGCGAGGGAGAACGGCTTCGTCGCCGCGGCCAGGGCGCACGGTCTCGAGGTCGTCGTCGAACGTTACGGGTGGACAAGCTACGAGAGCGGCAGGGTTCTTGCACAGCGGCTTCTGACACTTTCCGCGCGGCCGGATGCCGTGTTCTGCGCCACCGATCTCCTGGCCTGCGGTTTCATAGACGCCGCCCGCCATCAGTTTTCGATCCGTGTTCCCGACCAACTTTGTGTTGCCGGTTTCGACGATATCGAACAGGCGTCCTGGGCATCCTATCAACTGACGACCTTTGCTCAGCCGCTTGCCACGATCGCACGGGAAGCAGTCTCATGGCTGGAAAGCAACGAGGCCGCAAAGCCGGAGGGACAGGCCCACGCCATCCGCCTTCACGCCGATCTCGTCTGGCGTGGCTCGATCAGGGGTGGCTGACGGCATGGCACCCTTGATTCCAGGTCAGCCGAAATTCTCCGGGGCAACGGATAGATTTTTGTCCGATCTCGCTCCCCACGCAGATGCGCTGTTCCACGGAGCCATATACGAACAATATGCGGCGATCTGTTACCGGAGAAACCGGGAGCTTGGCACGGCGGAAGTGCTTCTCGTCACCAGCCGCGAAAGCGGGCGCTGGGTTATTCCCAAAGGCTGGCCGATAAAAGGGAAAAAGCCATACGAAGTGGCGGCAATCGAGGCGTTCGAAGAAGCCGGGGTTCGCGGCAAGATCAAGAAGAAACCTTTCGGCTATTTCACCTACCTGAAGCAGCTCGCGGACGGCAACCGCGTTCCCTGCATCGTGCAACTGCATCTGCTCGAAGTCGAAAAATCCTGCGAGAATTTTCCGGAAAGAGACCAGCGTCGCAACGAATGGCTCTCTTTCACCGAAGCCGCAGGCCGTGTTCGAGAACCGGAACTCAAGGGCCTTCTTCTGGCGGCTGAACGAAAACTGCGACGGTCGAAAGGGAGGAAGTAGCGTTTGGCTCCGTTCTTCGCCCATCCGTCAGCCAATCTCTGTTCGCCCGCTCATCGCCAACCGCAGTGGAATCCGCGCTGCCGCCGCTGCAGGCAATGCGCCGCCGACGGCGCCGATGATCAAGGATAGCCAAACGGCCTTCATCACCAGCGAGGGAGACAGGACCAGTTGAAAGCCGATTTGCGTATGATCGGCGCTCATCGTTGACGCGGTCCAGCGGTTGAGAACGGCATAGGAAAAGCCGACGCCGACCAGGCATCCGAAACAGGTGAGGATCATGGCTTCGATCCAGGTGCCGGCAAAAGCGGCACGCCGGCTGAAGCCGATTGCCCGCACGGTAGCGATCTCGGTGCTGCGATCCGACACGGAGCTGAACATGGTCGTCATCGCGCCGACAACCGCTCCCACGGCCATAATTACCGCCAGCGGCCAGCCGAGAAGCAGGATCAGCTTCGACGTGCGCTCTGCAAGGCCTGCGAAATAATCCTGTTCCGACCGCAGCGTCAGCCCGATCTCCGGCGTATTTGCTGCCATGGACTGCAGCGCCGGCAAGCTCTCCGGCGAGGTGAGCTTGATCCTGATACTCTGGACCAGATTGGGACGGTTGAACAGCGTCTGCACCACGCCGATATCCGCCAGCATCTCGGATTCAAAGACGGAACCGCCGGCGTCGAAAATGCCGACGACCGTCCATTTCGATGTGCCGAGCGTGAGCTGTTCGCCGATTTCCAGTCCATTGTAATCAAGACTCAGTCGGCGCCCGACGACGATCTCGCTGCTGCCGGGACTGAACATCCGCCCATCGACAATCCTGACATTTGGCCGCAGGCTGAGACCGAACGCACCGATGCCGCGCAAGGACAATGTCGAAAGCGATCCGCCCGTCCTCTCCGGCACATCCACCGGCACGACCATTTCCGGCGACATCACTGAAGTCCTTGCCGCATCGGTCGCGATGCCGGCAGCGCCGTCGAGATAGTGAAGCTGCGACGGTTCGATCCGGCTGCCGAGTTCCGTTGCCGCACCTTTGCCAAGGGCAATGGCGATATTCTTGGAACCGGCTTGCATCAGCGACATTCGAAAGCCATTCGACATCGCCAGGAAGCCCAGCAGAACCGTGACGACCATCGCAACGGAAAATACCAGCGAAAGGGAAATCCATATCCGGCGGTGCAACGATTTCAGATTGGATATGGTCAGGGCCAGGGACTGATTGATGATTGTGCTCATCGTCTCATCTTTCTCTCAGAGCGGCGTTGGGCGGCACGCGAATGGCATTGAAAGCTGGCGCCACACCCGTCGCCAGGGCCAGCAGGACGGCGAAGCCGGTTGCCTGAAGAATGATTGGGGGCGTAAGCACGAGATCCGGCACGATCGTGCGCAGCGGTTCCCGCAGAAACATCACGGCCATAAATGCAAAACCGAGACCGAGGCTGAGGCCCACGGCAAACAGGGCGAACGTCTCGGCCAGGATGTTGCAGAGGATGAAACGCCGCGAAAAACCGAGGACCTTCAATATGCCGATTTCCCTCGTCCGTTCGCGGATCGCGAAGAACATGGTATTGGCAACGATCATCAGGATTGTCACGAACGCCACGCCGATCACCAGGCGCACGATAGTCGCAATATCGGCAAACTGCGCGATGAAGGCCCTCATGAATTCGGCTTCCGTCCGCGTCCGGGTCTCGTAGGCGGAATTGGCAAAGAGGGTATCGACTGCTTTGATGACATCGTCGGCGCGAACACCGTTCTTCGGCACGATGCCGAAGCTGCTGACGGTGTCGCGGTCGGTACTGCGCTCGGAATTGATATAGTCATACCGCGCCATCACGAAATGAGTGTCGGCGGATTTTTTGCCATCCAATATGCCGACGATCTCGAATTCGAAATCCGAACTGCCGTCGGCCTTGAAGAAGCTGGAGGTATTCAGCGTGATCCTCTGTCCGACCACCCAACCTTCCTGCATTGCGATGCTGCGGCCGGCAATGGCGCCATTCCGAAGCTGGTCGAAACGGCTAATGGCGTCAGCAGGAATATCGTATTGATCGCCAATAAAGGCCGCGAAGCTGCCGGGCTCCGCCGCCGTCAGGCCTAGGAAATTCGTTGGTGTCCGGTAGGTCGCTCGGCTGTGCGCGATGTAGGTCGCCTCCGCGATATCGGGGAGGGCTCGGATCTTGTCGTAATAGCCGATCGGCAAAGGCAGCGCGTCGCCAACCTTGTTGGTCACGACCAGCCGCTCCGAGTCGACTTCGCCGCCCAAAAAGCCGTGTTGGAAACTGGTCAGGATGAGGTGGATGAAAAAGGCGATGGCGATGCTCGTGATCAACAGGGCGCTGCGCATCGGTTTGCGCCCCATGGTGCGGCGAATGAGAGTAAAGCGGCTCATGACGATTACGCAGCCTCCCGTTCGACAAAGCGGCCCTTATCCAGACGCAACACGCGTCTGGCGGAACGCGCCGCCGCGTCGTCATGGGTGACCATGACGATGGTCTTACCGAGCTCCGAATTGAGGATGCGCAGCATGGTCAGCACGTCTTCGGCGGAATCGCGATCGAGATCGCCGGTCGGCTCGTCGCAGAGCAGCAGTTTCGGGTCGCTTGCCAAGGCCCTGGCGATCCCCACCCGCTGCTGTTGACCGCCCGAAAGCTCCGACGGCAGATGTTTGCGCCGGTCGGTGAGGCCGACAAGCGACATGATCGTCTCGACCCGCTCGCGACGTTGGCGCCGGGTCAGGCTCGTCAGCAGCAACGGAAGCTCGATATTCTGTTCCGCCGTCAACATCGGCATCAGATTGTAGAATTGAAACACGAAGCCGATATTGGCGCCTCGCCATTTTGTCAGGGCGCTTTCGTTCATCCGGCTGATGCGCGCATGTCCGAATGTGATCTCGCCGGCATCGGGGCGATCGATACCGCCGATGAGGTTCAGAAGTGTGGATTTGCCGGAGCCGGAAGGGCCGACGATCGCAACGAAATCGCCCCCGCGGATCGTCATGGTCAGATGCGAAAAGATCGTCACGGCGTTCTTTCCGATCCGGTAGTCTTTGCGCACATTGGCGATCGAAATGCTGCCGTCTTCCGGCATCGATGCACTTTCGTCCATCTCAAAATCCTCATTTGTTCAGGTTCGCTTGAAGGTCCGGAGCGTCCAAAGTGACCTTTGCCGCCATGTTCGGCAGCACCCGGGAAGGCGGCGTCAGGAATTCCAGCCGGGTGGTCACGGTGCCTTTCTGCAGCGAAGCTGCAGGCACAATCGTCCGCACCCGCATTTTGAAAGGCCGGTCCGGAAAGGCATCGAGAATGGCGACCGCCGTCTGGCCGGGCTGTAGCCGAGCGGCATTGGACTGTGCGATGTCGGCATCGATGGTCAGGGAGGTCGGGTCGAGAAGAATTGCGATTCCGTCTCGCGGCCCGCCGCCATCTGTTCCCGAGGCGACCGTGTCTCCGAGGCCGGCCAGCCGGGAGACGACCACGCCGTCGAAAGGCGCAATGATCTGGTGGAGGGACAGGGTTCTTTCCTGCTTATCCACCTGCAGTCGCGCGGTTTCGGCCGTTTGCCGCGCGACTTCGAGATCGCTGGTCAACTGCACGACCGCTAAGCTGTCGGCATCGAGGCTGCTGGTCGCGACAGCCCCGCGCTCGATAAGGAGTTTGGTGCGATCGAGAGTCTTGCGGGCTTGCTCCAGCGAGACCTCGACCCGGCGCGCCGCAGCAGTGGCAGCGACGGCCTGCGAGCTGGCGATCCTCAGGTCGATTTCGTCCGTCGTCGCATCGAGACGCGCAACGACCTGTCCCGCAACGAATTGATCGCCGACATCCAGCGGCAGGTCGACCACTCTGCCACCGATCTCCGGCCGTAGCGTGATCATCCGCCCGGCAACGACATAGCCGGAACCGACAATGGCCTGAGACAAAGGTTTTGCAGGCTCTTGGATGGTGGGGGCTTTGCCTTGTGAAGACGGCGAGGCCTCCTTTGCCGGCGCGGATACGGTTCCTGAGGCAAGGGCTTCCGAGAGCGCATTGGCGGATGGCGCGGGCATGAAATACGCAGCTGCTGCCAGTGCTGCGGTCATGCCTGCCAGTGTCACACCGAGCGTCCGCAATCGGCCGCGGGGCAACGAGGCGCGGGGAGGTGGCTCAAGGCGATCGATCGATAGCGACCGAAGCCGAGTTGCGATATTCGCTTCAGCATTCATGACAGGTCTCCAGACGTTTACGCCGTCAATCTCTGCTGCCGAGGCGTCCGGTGCGACCTCGATCATGATTCAGCACGTCTCGGATCGCGATCTGGATCGCCGGAAGCCGCGAGTCAGGCCATAGTAGCGGCCAATATGGTTGTCCGGGGAAAGGGTCTCATGCTGTTCGTGCCGCTGCCGTTCGTCGTTGCTCTCCTGCTCCTGCTGCTGTTTCTGGCCGTGGTGCGGCGCGATGACGAATTGGCGGCAAACCGCCCGTTTCTCATCCTGCTTCTGGTTTGCGCCTTGCAATCGGTTTTCGTGGGACTGCGCTGGGGTTACGGTTTGCAAGCGGTCGGCCATCTGACGCTCGCCTTTGCGACGATCATGCCGCCGCTTGTTTATGCCGGCGTTCGCAGGCTGGGCGCAGACACCCGCCGCCGCTGGCCCGTTCTTCTGACATTCTACAGCCTTCCCGCTGTTATCATCGCCCTGCTGGTTGTCGTCTGGCCGGAGGCCATCGATATTGGACTGATCCTGATTTACATGGCCTACGCCCTCGCGTTGCTCTGGCTTGTCCGGTCGGGTCCGGATGTGCTGCGCCTTGCGCCGTTCGAAGCGGCGCAGCCAGCCCATCGGGCACTCGTCTTCGCCGCTTTCGCCTTGTGCTTCTCGGCAATGGTCGACGCTCTCGTGCTATTCGATTTCGAATCGAACCATGGCGCGCATGCCGGCATGATCGTCAGCATTGCCAATCTTCTCGGACTGTTCATCCTCGGCATTGCAGCCGCAGCCGCGAGCCGGAATTCTACGCCCGCCGAAACCTTGGAGAGCGCGCCTCAATACGACCCTGCCGAAGACAAGGATACGATCGCCAAAATCCATGAGCTGATGCAGGAAAAAAGGCTGTATCGCGATGCCAATCTCAATCTTGAGCGTCTGGCCCGAAGGGCCGGGATACCGTCCCGGCGCATCTCGACTGCCATCAACCGGATCATGGCCAAGAATGTCTCGCAATATGTCAACGACTATCGCATTGCCGAGGCGTGCAGGCTGCTCGCCGAAACGGACCGATCCGTAACCGAGATCATGCTGGAAGCCGGCTTCCAGACCAAATCGAATTTCAATCGCGAGTTCCGCCGTGTCACCGACATGACGCCTGTCGCCTGGCGCGAGAAATGCGCTTGTCCCGTAAGTCCCGCTTAGCGCCTAAAGCGCGTCGCGATCTTTCAGATTCGCTCCGACGCTTTCGCTCTTTGTTTTTGCATGTCGTTCTCGCAAAACCGCCGCATACTTTTGCGCGACATGCATTAAGCCTTGTCCAGGGAGACAAAAGCCATAGATCAGCAACTATCCATTGCGAATGGCTGCCTCTACTCCTGTGCGATCGGACGACAAATCGGCATAGAATTGTCAAAAAAGTATCAGCCCGGCGTTCATGGCGTAGTAGCGGCGATGAATGTCCGCGCGTAAAGTCGGATCGTTGGAAAAGAACAACGGCCTCTGGGAGGAGGTGCCGGTGCGGGAGAAACCCGACGGCGGGCAGGCAGGAGGACGACATGAATCCAGATTTGGAAGTGGTCGCAATCGGCAGTGCCGAGTCCTTCAAGGCATGGGAACACGGCTATCCCTACCGCACGGTCCGCTGGCATTTCCATCCCGAATATGAAATCCACCATGTCGTCGCAACGACGGGACAATATTTCATCGGCGATTTCATCGGCGAATTCGAGCCCGGAAACCTTGTGCTGACAGGCCCGAATCTGCCGCACAACTGGGTGAGTGACGTGCCGCCAGGCACGTGCCTGCCGCTGCGCTGCCGGGTCCTTCAGTTCTCCGAATCCTTCTTTGCCGACGCTAATAGGGTTTTTCCAGAGCTTTCCGGATGCATCGACATCCTAGAGATGAGCCGCCGCGGCGTGCTGTTCACGCCGGAAACGGCAGCGCTCGTCGGGCCGATCCTCGGTGAGCTGGTCGAAGCCAAGGGAATTCGTCGCATCGAGCTTTTCATGAATGTGCTGAATGCTTTGAGCAGTGCTCAGAACGCCAGCACTCTCGCCAGTGCACGTTATCATCCCGATCCTTCAGGCTTTATGTCGGCCGGGGTCAACCAGGCATTGGCCTACATCAATACGCATCTGACGGAACCGTTCAGTGAAGCCGATCTTGCGGAGTTGACCGGCCAGAGCCCGAGTGCGTTCTCACGCAGCTTCCGCCGGCATACCGGCATGGCGCTCGTTCAATATGTCAATCGGCTGCGGATCAACTTCGCCTGCCATCTGCTGATGAGCAAAGTCGAGATGTCGATAACCGACATCTGCTTTGCCGCCGGCTTCAACAATATCTCGAACTTCAATCGTCGTTTTCTGGAGCAGAAGGGCATGGCGCCCTCGCGCTTCAGAACTTTGCTGGCCCAAAACGTAAGAGCGGTGGAGGCCGCCTAAAAGAGGAGGACCGGGAGGAGAGACCAGACAATCGGGGCAAGATGGAGCGGCATGAGAATTGCCCGAACGGGAACACTTGTCCGCATGTCAGCCCCAACAAGCATCGCCGCAGGGTCTGCTTTAAAGGCTGCACAACGGAACAGGCGTCGAGCTGAACACATGAGCTTGAGGCGTTATCAAAACAACTATCATTTGGAGCGGAGGAATTCCAATGACCCAATTCGCATTGAAACTGGCAGGTGCTGCAGCAGTCGCCATCGGCCTTCTGAGCGGCACGTCCGCATTTGCACAGTCCGCGAAAGTGACCGATGCGACGGTTGCTTTCCTGATGCCCGACCAGAGCTCGACGCGATACGAGGAGCATGACTATCCGGGTTTCCAGGCGGAGATGAAGAAGCTCTGTGCTGGCTGCAAGGTGATCTATCAGAATGCAAACGGTGACGCCTCTCGTCAGCAGCAGCAGTTCAACTCCGCCATTTCTCAGGGCGCGAAGGCAATCGTGCTCGATCCGGTCGATTCCACGGCGGCGGCTTCTCTCGTCAAGATGGCGCAGAGCCAGGGCGTAAAGGTCATTGCCTATGACCGTCCGATCCCATCGGCGGTGGCCGACTACTACGTTTCCTTCAACAACGAGGAAATCGGCAAGATGATCGCCAAGTCGCTGGTCGATCATCTGAAGGCGAAGAACGTAAAGGCTGGCGATGGAGGCCTTCTGGAAATCAATGGCTCGCCGACCGATGCGGCCGCAGGGCTGATCAAGAAGGGTATTCATGCCGGTCTCGCTGACGGCGGCTATCCGGTGCTTGCCGAGTTCGACACGCCGGAATGGGCGCCGCCGAAGGCACAGCAATGGGCAAGCGGCCAGATCACCCGCTTCGGCAAGAAGATCCTGGGCGTCGTTGCGGCCAATGACGGCACCGGCGGCGCGGCCGTCGCAGCCTTCAAGGCTGCCGGCATTGATCCGGTGCCGCCCGTCACCGGCAACGATGCGACGATCGCCGGCCTGCAGCTCATCATCGCCGGCGACCAGTACAACACGATCTCCAAGCCGAGCGAGATCGTTGCTGCGGCAGCGGCAAACGTCGCGATCCAGTTGCTGTCGGGCGAAGCGCCGAAAGCCGATACGAAGCTCTTCGATACACCGACGCAACTCTTCGTTCCGGCGCTCGTTACCTCGGAGAATCTGAAGGCCGAGATCATCGACAAGCAGGTCAACGGCAAGCCGATCCAGACTGCGGACCAGCTCTGCGGAGGCCGCTATGCGGAAGGCTGCAAGAAGCTCGGCATCATTAAGTGACCCATCCTCCCGCCAAATTCCCCGGCCGCTCCAGGGCGGCCGGGGAACCGGGAACCTATCCTGCTCCATACATATAGAAAGGCTCGCGACATATGACTGATGCTCCCGACCAAACAGCCGCGACAGGCGAGTTGGTGCTCAGCCTGCGAGGCATCTCCAAACATTTCGGCGCGGTGTCGGCGCTGACCGATATCGATCTCGACGTGCATGCGGGCGAAGTCGTCGCTCTCGTGGGCGATAACGGTGCCGGCAAGTCGACGCTCGTCAAGATTCTTGCCGGCGTTCACCAGCCGAGTGCCGGCACGATCAACTTTCGCGGCTCGAAGGTGACGTTGAGCGACCCGAGCACCGCCCTGCATCTGGGCATCGCCACCGTTTTCCAGGATCTGGCGCTCTGCGAAAACCTGGATGTCGTCGCCAATATATTTCTCGGGCGAGAACTCAGCCCCATGAAACTTGACGAG
Organism: Rhizobium sp. CB3090; assembly: GCF_029714285.1. NCBI lineage: Bacteria > Pseudomonadati > Pseudomonadota > Alphaproteobacteria > Hyphomicrobiales > Rhizobiaceae > Rhizobium > Rhizobium sp. CB3090. The sequence goes on along the minus strand of NZ_CP121663.1, from coordinate 1,000,904 downwards.
ACCGCGATGGAGGTTCGCGCCTGGACGCTGCTGAACGAGCTTTCGGCGCGCATTCCGAGTGTCCGCATTCCGATCGCATCGCTCTCCGGCGGGCAGCGTCAGACAGTTGCGATCGCGCGGTCGCTGCTTCTGGAGCCGAAACTCATCCTGCTCGACGAGCCCACGGCAGCTCTCGGCGTCGCTCAGACAGCCGAAGTTCTGAATCTGATCGAGCGCGTTCGCGACCGTGGACTCGGAGTCGTCATGATCAGCCACAATATGGAAGACGTCCGGGCCGTGGCGGATCGTATCGTCGTGTTGAGGCTCGGCCGAAACAATGGAATTTTCTATCCCGATGCGTCCAATCAGGAACTCGTCAGTGCCATCACCGGCGCCAGCGAAAATGCAGTTTCGCGCCGTGCCGGGCGCCGTCAGGCGCAGCAGCAATTAGGGCAGGAGGGTCAGATATGACCAGCGACATCAAACAGGCGGGAACGCTCCTCGACCGCAGCGATATTCGCGTCAAACACCAAGCCGGTCTTGGCGGCACGATCCGTTCGTCGATCGACAAAGTGCGCTCCGGCGATCTTGGCTCGCTGCCGGTGGTCGTTGGCCTGATCATCATCTGGACAGTCTTCGGTACTCTCAATCCGACGTTCCTTTCGAGCAACAACCTCGCCAATCTTCTCTTCGATGCATCGACGGTCGGCGTCATCTCGCTCGGAATCGTCTGCGTCCTGATGGTAGGCGAAATCGATCTATCCGTCGGCTCGATCAGCGGCTTTGCCTCCGCCATGGTCGGCATGCTCTGGGTCAACGAGGGTTGGCCGGTGGCCGTTGCCGTTATCGCCGCGCTCCTCGTCGGCGGATTGATCGGATCGCTCTACGCATTGCTTTTCAACCGACTGGGAATGCCGAGCTTCGTTTCGACGCTGGCGGGCCTGCTGGCGGTGCTCGGCATGCAGCTCTATCTGCTTGGCGCCACGGGTTCGATCAACCTGCCCTATGGGTCGTCCATCGTGAATTTCGGCCAGCTCATGGTCATCCCGCGGCCGCTCGCCTATGTCTTTGCGCTGCTTCCCGGTATCGTGATGCTGGTGACAGGCTATCGCGCGGCTCTCCGCCGCCGCGAGGCCAATCTCTCCTCCCGGTCCATCGGCGGCTTGGTAGCACGCGCCGTTGCGATCAGCGTCGCGCTCGAATTCGTCGCCTTCTATCTCAATCAGGATCGCGGCATCCCGTGGATGTTTGCACTCTTCGCCGCCCTGGCCATCGTCATGAACTATGCACTGACGCGGACCCAATGGGGACGTTCGATGGCCGCCGTCGGCGGCAATCGTGAGGCGGCGCGCCGCGCGGGCATCAACGTCCGGCGCATCTACACGAGCGCCTTCGTTCTTTGCGCGATGTTCGCAGCACTCGGCGGCGTGCTCGCGGCGGCCCGTCTCGCATCGGCGAGCCAGCAGGCGGGTACGGGCGACGTCAATCTGAATGCGATTGCAGCCGCCGTCATCGGCGGAACGAGCCTCTTCGGTGGCCGCGGCAGCGCGTATTCGGCGCTGCTCGGCATCATCGTCATCCAGTCTATCGCGAGCGGGCTGACGATGCTCGATCTGTCCTCGGCCCTTCGCTACATGATCACCGGCGCGGTCCTCGCTATAGCCGTCATCGTCGACTCCCTGGCACGCCGGTCGCGCGTTTCGCACGGCCGGGCCTGATATAACGACCAAGGTAAGGAATGATATGAGACAGGAACTTTCTGGAAAGGTCGCAGCCATTACCGGAGCCGCCTCGGGGATCGGTCTTGAATGCGCCAAATCATTGTTGCAGGAGGGCGTGAGCGTCGCCCTGATCGACAGGGCCGGGGAATCTCTGAGGAACCTGTGTTCCGAGCTTGGCCCGGAGGCTTTTCCTCTGGTCGTGGACCTCACCGATCCTGCCAGTGTCGCAACGATGATGCCGCAGATTTTGAAAAGGTTCGGAAAGCTCGACATCTTTCACGCCAATGCCGGCTCTTATATCGGCGGTGAGGTCGTTGATGGTGATCCCGATGCCTGGGATCGGATGCTGAACCTGAACATCAATGCGGCGTTCAGATCAGTGCAGGCAGTGTTGCCCCATATGGTGGAGAGAAAGACCGGCGATATCATCATGACCAGTTCTATCGCCGGCCTGGTTCCCGTCGTGTGGGAGCCGATCTACACGGCCTCCAAACATGCAGTGCAGGCCTTCGTCCATACCGTGCGAAGGCAGGTCGCGAAACATGGCATTCGCGTTGGAGCGGTCGCTCCCGGCCCGGTGGTGACGGCTCTGATCAGCGACTGGCCGAAAGCGAAGCTCGATGAAACGATCGCGGCGGGCGGATTGATGGAAGCGACGGAGGTGGCGGACGCGGTGTTGTTCATGTTGTCCAGGCCGCGTAATGTCACGATCCGCGACCTCGTCATCCTTCCGAACAGCACGGACCTCTAGAAATGACGCAATATTTCATCGGTGTCGACGTCGGTACAGGCAGCGCCCGGGCGGGGGTCTTCACCGAGAATGGCAAGCTGCTGGCTTCGGCAAAACGCCCGATCACGATCTGGCATGAGGCCGGCAGCATCGTCGAGCAATCCAGCGAACAGATATGGAAAGCGGTATGCGCCAGTGTGAGGGAAGCCGTCGCCTCGGCCGGAATCCCGGTCTCGGCGGCCGCCGGGGTGGGATTCGACGCGACCTGTTCCCTCGTCGCCGTCAAAGCTGACGGTGCGCCGGTGGCTGTCGGTCCCTCCGGTGATCCGGATCGCAACATCATCGTCTGGATGGATCATCGTGCAGCCGGCGAGGCGGCTGAAATCAACAGCGGCAATCACGATGTTCTGCGTTACGTCGGAGGCACTATCTCGCCGGAGATGGAAACGCCGAAGCTTCTCTGGCTGAAGCGCAACCTGCCGCAATCCTTTGCCGCCGCCGATCACTTCTTCGACCTTGCCGACTATCTGACCTGGCGTGCGACCGGCTCGCTCAGCCGATCGGTCTGCACGGTCACCTGTAAGTGGACCTATCTTGCCCATGAGAAACGCTGGGATGCGGCCTATTTTGAGGCAATCGGCCTGAAAGAGCTGGCGGCGGAAGGCTTTTCGAGAATAGGCAGGGACATTGTCGAACCCGGTACGGCGCTGGCGAATGGGCTGACCGAGGCGGCCGCCGCCGATCTGAGGTTGCCGATCGGAACCTCTGTCGGAGCGGCCTTGATCGACGCCCATGCCGGCGGCGTCGGCACGCTTGGAGGGGATGGGGCGGACGGATCGGCAGTGCAAAACAGGCTCGCTTACGTCTTCGGCACGTCGGCCTGTTCGATGGCCTCGAGTAACAATCCGATCTTTGTCGGCGGCGTATGGGGACCATATTACTCGGCGATGATACCAGGCCTCTGGCTGACGGAAGGCGGACAATCGGCCGCTGGAGCCGCTATCGACCATCTCGTCACGATGCATCCCGCATCTGCCGAAGCGCGCGCCAAGGCGGAGATGGAAGGTCTCTCCCTCGTCGCATGGCTTGACCGTCAGGCCACCGAATTGTCTCCCGATTTGGGGCGGGCCGTCGAGCTTGCAGGGTTGATCCATGTTGTTCCGGAATTTCTCGGAAACCGGTCACCCCATGCCGATCCCGATGCCCGCGCGGTGATCGCCGGCGTCGGACTTGAGATCGAGATCGCCGACCTGATTTCGCTTTATATCGCCGGTCTCTGCGGTATCGGCTATGGCCTGAGACAGCTTTTGGAGACCTTGTCACGAGACGGTATCGAGATCGGTACGATCATTGCGAGCGGCGGTGCCGCCCAAAGCAATCTCGTGCGGCAGCTTTTGGCCGATGCTACGAATGTCCCAGTCGCCATCGCCAATACCGATGAGCCCGTTCTTCTGGGTGCGGCGATGCTAGGGGCCGTTGCCGCAGGATGTCATTCTTCGCTGCTGCAGGCGATGAAGGCGATGTCGAGTCTCTCGACAGTCTTCTCTCCTGCAGGTGGCGCTATCGGGGCGCTCCATGAGAGGCGTTATCGCGCTTTCGAGCTGCTGCAGTCCGCGGATCGGGAAATCCGTAGGTTCTCCGCCGCCGGCGCATGAGCGCTACCGCTTGAGCACCACCAATTGCCCCGGTTACGCAAAAAGTTCGCTGAGTTCCATTCGGGCGATATCTCGGAGCCGAACCGCCTCGCTCATGTCGATCGAGCGGTACGGCCACCGTAGCCGGGTGCCGACAGGTCCCCAATTGCCGATGGCGCAGAGGAGCTTGTCGAGCGCAGCGTTCGAGTAGCCCAACCGCTGGCGATACGGGGCGATGTGCGTTTCCATGAACTTGCAAATTCGCCGCTCCAGATCGAGTGCGGCATGAATGTCGTTTTGCATCGATGCGGTCCATGCTTGCGCGCCGCGGGGGCTCAGACAGCAGACGTTGGAAAAAGATCCCGCCGCAACGCCCTCCATAATACCGGTTGCAAGATGGTGACCGGGGACAAAGAGTGAGAGTGCGGAAAGGTGCTTGCGTGCTTCCGCATACCATTGCTCGTCGCCGTCAGCTATCTTTGCGCCGATGACACCTGGCGCCGCCGCGCAGATTCTAGCCAGTTCTTCCGGCGTCAGGACACGTTTGGCATGCGGCGGGTTGTAGAGGATGAGCGGTATGCCGTTTGCCGCATCGACAGCGCGTCTCAGGAAATCGATCGCTTCCTGATCCGTCACGGGCCACCAGTCGGGCAGGATGACCTGGATCGCCAGCGGTTTCAGGAGTGCTGCGCGGCGAACCCGTTCCAGCATAATGTGGGCATCCGGCTGGCATGCGCCGATGACGAAGTTCATGCCGGCCTTAACGCATCGTTGCGCCAACATCAGTTGAATGCGGTCGAACTCGCCTTCGGTCTGACTATGAAATTCCCCCGCCGTGCCATTCGAATAGATGCCGTCGACACCGGCGGCGATCAGGATGTCAATCTCTTCGCCGAGCTTTGCGAATTCGATGTCGTCGTCCGCCCCGATCGGCAGGAGAAGGCTCGCCCAATTGCCGGCGATGGCATGCCGCTTGTTTGCTGTCACTCTATGTCTCTTAGTTCAAATCATCGCGAATGCAGGCCTTGAAATGGCCCGGTGCGACCTCTCTCAACTCCGGAACCGCCTTCCCGCAAGCGTCCAATGCATGCGGACAACGCGTACGGAAGACGCAGCCGCTCGGCGGATTGGCCGGGCTCGGTATGTCGCCTTTGAGGATCTGGCGGTTGCGCCGGACGTTTGGGTCGGTCGAAGGGATCGCCGACAGCAGCGCACGCGTATAGGGGTGCTGCGGTCTGGCGTAGAGGTCGGCACTCGGCGCTATTTCCATGATGCGGCCGAGATAGAGCACGATCACCCGATCGCAGATATATTCGACGACGGCCAGATCATGCGAAATGAACAGCATGGTCAAGCCGAGGCGCATCTGCAATTCGCGCAGCAGATTGATGATCTGCGCCTGGATCGAAACGTCGAGCGCGGAGACCGGCTCGTCCGCCACGATGAATTCGGGCGACAAGGTCAAGGCGCGGGCGATGCCGATGCGCTGGCGCTGACCGCCTGAAAATTCATGCGCGTAGCGATTGATCGCGTCGGTCGGCAGATCGACTTGGGCGAGGGCGGACCGCGCTCGTTCAAGCCGTTCTTTGCCGGTTCCGATGCGCTGGATCTTTAGACCTTCCGTCAGAATCTCCCCGATTGTCATGCGCGGCGAGAGGCTGGCGAAGGGATCCTGAAAAATATACTGCATGCGCGGTCGCGTGCGTCTTAGCGCGGAGGCGGAAAGCGTGGTCAGCTCCAAGCCATCGAAGCGAACGCTGCCGGCGGACGGCTCCACAAGGCGCAGGACCGAACGTCCGATCGTGGTCTTTCCACTGCCGGATTCGCCCACAAGCCCGACGACCTCGCCCTTACCTATATCGAAGGAGATGCCCTGAAGAACGTTCAGCTTGGTACCTCGAGACGTATAGTGTTTCCCAAGATCGCGAACGGAGAGCAATGGCGCGCTCATCTATATCTCCCGCCATCTGATGCAGCGGCTGCGGTGCTGCGAACTGACCTCTTCGAGCGCCGGAACGGCTGCGCGGCAGGCATCGATTGCGTATTTGCAGCGCGGGGAAAATGCGCAGCCGGCAGGCATATTCATCAGGCTCGGGACCACGCCCGGAATGGCGGCGAGCTTCTCGCCGGCCTGCTTCATCCGCGCCGCATCGCCGAGACGCGGCATGGAGGCCAGCAAGCCCGTCGTATAGGGATGGCGCGGATTGCTGAAGACCACGCCGACCGGTCCTTCTTCGACGATCCGCCCCGCATACATGACCGCAACGCGGTGGGCGATCTCCGCGACGACACCGAGATTGTGCGTGATAAACAGCATCGCCATGCCGCGTTCGCGCTGCAGCCGGAGGAGCAGATCCAGAATCTGTGCCTGGATCGTCACGTCCAGCGCCGTCGTCGGCTCATCGGCAATCAGCAATGTCGGTTCGCAGGCGAGCGCCATGGCGATCGTTGCCCTCTGCCGCATGCCGCCCGACAGCTCATGCGGATATTGACGGGCGCGCCGCTTCGCATCCGGAATACCGACGCTGTCGAGCAGTTGGACAGCCGCATTCATCGCCGCTTTCCGATCCGCGCCGCGATGAATGCGGATCGGTTCCGATATCTGGTCGCCGATCGTGAAAACGGGATTGAGGCTCGACATCGGCTCCTGAAAGACCATGCCGATATCGTCGCCCCTGATCCTGCGCATAGCTTCGTCTTCAAGGGAGACCAGATTGCGGACCGCGCCGTTCTTCGTCTTCAGGCGAATGCTGCCCGCGGCGATCCTGCCGATATTGCGGGTGAGCAAACGCATTATGGAAAGGCTCGTCACGGATTTGCCGGAGCCGGATTCGCCGACGAGCGCCAGGGTTTCTCCGGCGGCAACTGTCAGGTCGATATCGTGGACGGCCGTGATCTCGCTGCCGTGGACGCGGAAGATCGTTCGCAGCCCCTTGATATCGAGAACGGGATCGGCGGTCGGCTCCATTATGCGCCTCAGTTCAGAAGGCCGGTTGCACGCAGGATGTCGTCGATCCGGGCCGTTTCAGCCTCGTTCAGCGCAGCGCGCGGCCGCGGCATGACGGCGGTATCGATGATCCCCAGACTGCGCATGGCGGCCTTGAACGCGCCGATGCCCGATGCGCCGCCGCTGACGCGGCCTTGGGCGACCCAAACGATTTCGAAGAGGCGGCAGAGGCGCTCCTGCTCCTTTTTCGCCGCCGCCCAATCGCCGCGCTGGGCGGCATCCCAGAGGCGCACGTAGCCATGCGGATCGACGTTGGCGATGCCGGGAACGACGCCATGCGCGCCCATCAGCAGGGCATTGTCGACGACTATCTCGGAGCCGGTCATCAGGAAGATGTCCTTGTGTTCGGCGAGATCGAGCAGCGCATAGCGGAAATTACCGTCATCACCGCTGGAATCCTTGAGGCCGATGATGGTGCCTTCCTTGGCGAGCGTCACGACGGTTTGCCGCTGCAGCTTCACATGAACGCAGACCGGAATGTCGTAGGCAACCACCGGGACGTCTACCGCATCCCTGATATAGCGGAAATGATCGAGGATCTCGGACTGACTTGTGACCGTATAGAAAGGTGCGGTGACCACCACTGCATCGGCGCCCGAGGCCTTTGCGACCTTCGAATGCGCGATCACCCGATCGGTCGTCGGATCGATGACGCCGACGATGAGCGGCACGCGGCCATTCACCACCTTTGCCGAATGTTCGATGATCTCGCGCCGCGTCTTTTCATCGTGAAAGATAACTTCGCTCGTCGAGCCGAGCACGAACACGCCATGGCAGCCGGCATCGATCAGATGTTCGAGAACACGGGTGTACGACGGATAGTCGACGGTGAAATCCTGATTGAGCGGGGTTACGACGGGGGGAACGACGCCCTTCAATTTGGTCATTTTCGCTTTCTTTCGATTGTCAGTTCAGTTCGGCACGAGGGTCGAAGGCATCTCTGAGGCCATCGCCGATGAAGTTGATTGCAAGCACGGCAAGGATCAGCGCTCCGCCGGGAAAGAGCCATTGCCAGGGATATTGTTCGAGAACGGCGGTCGAGCGGGCGGCATTGAGCATATTGCCCCAGCTTGCGACAGGCGGGGCGATGCCGAGACCAAGGAAGGAAAGGCCGGCCTCCAGCAGGATGGCATTGGCGATCTGCAGCGTCGCGTAGACCACGAGAATGTCGATCGCGTTCGGCAGGCCGTGGCGAAACAGCAGCTGCCCAATGCCGGCGCCCATGCCGCGCGATGCCATGACGAAATCGCGCTCGCGCAGTTCCAGAAGCCGCGAGCGGACCATGCGCGCAAGAAGCGGCCAGGAGAGCAGCGAGATGACGAGCACCGTCGGCCAGATGCCGGTTCCGGCGATCGATGCGAGCACCAGCAGGAAGATGACGGGCGGCAGAGTCATTACCAGATCGACGAAGCGCATCGAGACCGCGTCGGCCCACCGGCCTGCCAGCGCGGAAATGGCGCCAAAAAGGAAGCCGATGATCGCCGAGAGGACAGTTGATGCGGCGGCGACAAGTAGCGAAATCCGTCCGCCTTCCAGAACACGCGCGAAGACATCGCGGCCGACGCCGTCGGTTCCGAACCAGTGCGTAGCCGTCGGGCCGCTATTCATGGCGAGCAGATCGATATCGTTCGGCTGGAACGTCCACCACACCGGATAGGACAGGATCAGCAACAGCATCGGAATGGCGACGCAAATGCCGGCGACGGCGGCGCGGTTGAGCAGAAAGCGCTCGAATGCTCGGGCAAGTGGCCCAGGGCTGCGGCGGAATGTCGAGCGAGCAAACATCGTCAGCCCACCTTGATGCGGGGATCGACGACCGCATAGGTGACGTCGGTCAGCAGATTGACGACGATGACGCAGATGCCGATGATGAGCGTCGCGCCCATGATCACCGGATAGTCGCGCGTCTCCACGGCATTGACGAGAAGCAGACCCATGCCCGGCCAGTTGAAGACGCTTTCGATGAAGATGGCGCCGCCGATTGCAAGCCCAATGGTGGAACCGATGAGGGTTACGATGGGAAGGAGGGCGTTGCGCAGCGCATGCTTGGTGATGACCCAGAACTCCTTAACACCCTTGGCGCGGGCTGTGCGCACATAGTCCTGATTGAGAACTTCGAGCAGCGAAGCGCGCATATAACGCGTGATCAATGCCGCCTGGGCGATGGAGAGCAGCGCGGCGGGCAGAATCAGGTGATGTAGGAGATCGCCGACCGAGAATTCCTCGCCTGGCGTCAGCATGCCGCCGGAGGGCATCCAATGCAGGCGGACGGAAAAGATATAGAGGCCGACAAGGGCGCTGAGGAATGCGGGACTAGAAATTCCGGTAAGCGCGAACACCGAGAAGGACAGATCGGCGAACGAATTGCGGCGAACGGCGCTGAAAACGCCGACAGCTATGCCGGCAATAATGGCGATCACCAATGCCGATCCCATGAGGAGCACCGTCGGTCCGATCCGAGACAACACGAGACCCAGAACCGGCTGGTCGAGACGCTTGATCGAATAGCCGAGATTGCCCGTCAGAGCGTTCTGCAGCCATGCGAGATATTGCAGCGGCAGGGGCTGGTCGAGGCCCAGGCTCCTGCGCAGATTGGCAAGGTCGGTCGGCGACATCGGGACGTTCGGATCGATATAGGCGTCGATCGGATCGCCCGGCGTCAGACGCAACAGCAGGAAGATCAGCATGCTCAGGGCGATGAGCATGCCTATCCCTATCATCAGGCGCCGAAGGCTGTATCGAAGCATTGTAAATCCGTCTTCTTAGGGTGGCCGAGGGCCACCCTCAGGGCTTTTGGAAGCGAGCGCCTTATTCGGCGATCGACCATTTCTGCGGATCGGCCTGATAAGGGCCGCCGCCCGGCGCCGGCGTCCAGACGAAATCCTTCACCTTGGACGAAACGATCCCGTAGCGCTTTGCCACCCAGAGCGTTGCCCAGGGCAGTTCCGTATTCATGACCTTGCAGACGTCCTGGTAGCGACCGTCGCGCTTCGAGCTGTCGGTCTCGGCAAGTGCGGCATTGAGCGCCGCGCTCAGATCCGGCATGCGCGCCCGAACGACATTCGCTCCGGCCGGTGGAATCTGGCTTTCGTTCAGCCCGACATTGATGCTTCCGGCATCCGGGCCGTTCTGAAGTCCGGCATAGACCATCTGGAACTGTGCGACATCGGGTTTTGGATTGAGCACGATGCTGTTATAGGTCGGCGCATCGACTGCACGCGGTACGACATTAATGCCGACCTGCGCGAGCATGGCTTGAACTGCAGCCAGAACATTGGTCGCGAGCGGCGTCGTGTAATAGGTCAGCAGTGTAATCTGCTTGCTGCCGTTGATCTGATCCCATCCCGCTTCCGTCAGCAATTGCTTGGCCTTTGCCGGGTCGTAGGCATAGTCGTCAATGCCTTTCGGTGCCAGTTGCTCGGCCACATAGGCGCAATTGGCAGGCTTGGCCGCGCCGCCATAAAGGTTCTTGATGATGGCATCGCGATTGATCGCGTACATCACCGCCTTGCGGACGCGCGCATCCTTCCAGATCGGGGATTCCTGGTTGAAGCCGAGATAGTTGACGACGAAGGAATCGCCTTCGATGACTCTAAAATTCTTGTCGTCCTTGAAAGTCGGCACGTCGTTGGAATCGACGTAGGTGAACTGGATTTCACCGGACCTCAGAGCAGCGATCGCCGCAGCCGGATTAGCAAAATAGCGATTGATGATGCGTTCGAGCGCCGGTTTGCCGCCGCGGTAGTCGGTGTTGGCGGCGAGCTCGACATATTGATCGGATACGTACTTCGTGAACTTGAAAGGTCCGGTGCCGATCGGCGTCGTGGACCACCATGTACTCTTCGCCAACTGATCGGCCGGTATCGAGGACAGGGCATGCTCCGGCAGCATCATGACCTTGGTCATGGTGTCGAGAAAACTGCCGGTCGGTGCGCTCAGCTTGATGACGACCGTGTGCTCGTCCGGTGTTTCAACGGATGAGATGCTCTGCAGCCTGGCGGCAAGCACCGAACCGGTCTTGGCGTCCTTTGCGAGGCCGATGGTGAATTTGGCATCCTCGGCCGTGAATGGCTGGCCGTCATGCCATTTGGCGTCCGCCAGTTTGAACGTGTAGCTCTTCTGATCCGGGCTCACCTCATAGGAACTCGCGAGCTCGCCGACGACTTTTTGCAGCTTCTCGTCATAGGTGACGAGCGGTTCGTAATAGATGCTGAGCCAGGTGAAGCCGGCGGTTGCGGCAAGCGGATTGAAGTTGCCCTGGAAGCCGCCCGGGCCGACATCGAAGCCACCGGAAAGGGTCGCTGCCTGCGCCTCGCCAGCAAGGGCCGGAATTGCGGTTGTCGACAGCATGGCTGCAAGCGCAATGACGGATAATCTAAACGGTCCTCTCATGTGTTCCTCCCACATTTGAACTTGTCTTGTTGCTGGCAATCACCCGGGCAATGCCCTCGTAGTGGCGATCCAGACGCCTGCGCGCCTCCTCCAGATCTTTTGCTTCCACTGCATCCACGATCGCGGCGTGATCCCGCCACGTCGCCATCGGGTCGATGTTCTCCAAGTTGACGAAATCGGACGCCTTGTAGAAAGCGAGCCAGAAGACATCGATCAGCCGCACGAGCGTTTCATTGTGCTGGCAACGGAAGAGCAGCCGGTGAAAGAGCTGATCGTCTTCGGCGAAGGTCTCTCCGCGCTCAGCATGGACGCGCATCCGGTCGACCGTGCTGCGCAGTTCGGCGATGTCCTCCTCGCCGATCATCTCGATCGTCTTGCCGATCAATCCGACTTCCAGCGTACGGCGGATTTCGAGGACTTCCTCGATTTGCCGCAGTGCGCCGCCGAGCCCATAGGCAAGATTGTCGAGCAGCGGCTCGAAGGAAAAAGCCTTCACGAAGATGCCGACTCCCCGCCGCGTCTCCAGCACGCCGAGCGATTCCAGCGCCTTGATTCCCTCGCGTAAGGAATTCCGGCTGACGCCGAGCTGCGTCGCGAGCTCTCCTTCAGCCGGTAGAAGCGTGCCGGGCGCCAAACCGTTTTCATCGATGTAGGCGCGCAGACTCTCCTGGACCGAAACGTGCAGCAGAGGTGCTCGCGTCAAGGGTTTCATCGATTTCAAGGCCATCTTCGGTGTCTTCCAGGGAGTGATTGAGATAAAGTTTACATATCCACTTGTAGGATATCTGTCAAATAACGTTTCCGATCGGTAGTGAGAGGTCTTCGGCTTCGTCATCCCTTGGGATGAATTCGCTGTTCCGAGTGATGCTGACAACAAGCGGGCTGCGCCGAGAACTTTCGGGGCATCGTTCTCATTCGCGGTAAGCGGCGCCGGCCTTCAATGGCGTAGCTTCCGCGGTGGCAGTGTCAGTGTGTTAGCGGGGGGCGAGATGACTTCAGCCGCTGGTGCTCTCGCGGGGCAACAGTGCAAATCCGAGGTCCGTCTGTTCCATATCGGGCTTGGCTCCCGTTTCTAGCGCCGTAAGAACTTTCTCCGCCGCAAGCTTTCCGGTTTCATAGCGGCGTGTCGCGATGGAGGAGAGTGACGGGGAAACACAGGCTGCGAATTCGAGATCGTGAAAACCGATGATCGATATGTCATCCGGTACCCGGAGGCCCCGCTTGCGGCATTCCTGCATCGCGCCAAGAGCGAGACTGTCATCGGTGCAGAATATGGCTTCGGGCACTTTGCCGCGTTCATGCGCCATGGCAAAGAGTTCCGATCCCAGCGCCACCGAACTGTGCCGCGGCTTCGGGGCGATGATTTCCGCACTTGGCACGTCGGCATCTCGCATGGCCTTGTGATACCCATCGAAGCGCGACTGGGCACGATGATCAAGGTTTCCGGTGAGAAACGCGATCCGATGAAAGCCGCGTTCGATGAGATGGCGGGTCGCCGTGTAGCCGGCATGTTCCTGCGACATGCCGATGTTGAGATTTATCGGGTCGTCGGAAAGTTCAAAGGTTTCGACGACCGGCAGGTTTGCTTGCGTGAGAAGCTGCCTCGAAAGCGCCGTGTGGTGAATGCCGGCTATGATGATCGCTTCGACCCTTTGTCCCAGCAGCGCTTTGATCGCGTTTTCTTCTTCGATTTCGGAATAGCGGCTGTTGACGACCAGTACCTGGAAACCGGCGTCGATCAGAACTTCATGCAGAGCAAAAAGGTATTCGGCGAAGATCACGTTATAGAGGGTCGGCACGATCACGCCGATCGTGTGGGTTCGCGACGAGGCAAGCCTGCTCGCTGCAACATTCGGAACATAACCGAGTTCGTTGACCGCAGCATGGACGCGCAGGCGCAATCCCTCCGACACCGCCCCGGGCTTCCTCAGAACGCGGGATACGGTAATGGGGCTGACGCCAGCTAGGTTTGCCACATCGTCCAAGGTTATTCGGCGCATCAAGTATCGTTCACATGTTGTTGAATTCGAATTCAGCGAAATAAGAATATCTATAAATACTTCATAGTTGACAGCGCTAGCAATTAGAATTTGACAGCGCTGTCAACCATGTTACGCTCCCAGAAATTCGGAAGGGATGGGATGGAGCCTTTTCCGGATTCAATCATGCCGATCAAAAAAGAAGGGGCGATGCAATTCGCCCGAGGAGGAGGACTTCTATGCTGAAAGCTATCAAAGTAAGATCCGCTCGGATCGCCGTGTTTTCCATACCATTCATTGCATTGCTGAGTGGTGTTGCCTATGCGGAACCAAAAGTCGTATCCGGTCCCGCGGGCGACCCGAAATGCATGACGCCCTGGGCAGCCGATACGCAATTTCTGCAATTCCCGAAAAAAGAAGGTCCCTACCGGATCGCACTTGCCAACGGCTATATCGCCAATACCTGGCGCATTCAGATGGTGCAGACGGCCAAGGCTTATGCGGCGCAACCCGATGTTGCAGCCAAGCTGAAGGAGTTCAAGGTCGTGTCGACGGGGGAAGATGTTCCTGCCCAGATATCGGCAATCAACAATTTCATTGACGCAGGTTACGATGCAATCGTGGTAGATGCACAGAACCCGACCGCCTTCGGCCCTGTCATCAAGCGCGCCAAGCAGGCCGGTGTCATCCTGGTTGCTTTCGACAATACGCTCGATACCAAGGACGCCATCAACGTCAACGTCGATCAAAAAGGTCTGGGTGTCATTTGGGCCGATTGGCTCGTGAAGCATATGCCCAACGGCGGCAAGGTCCTCGAAGTGAGAGGCGTTGCCGGCACCTCCGTCGATACCGATCGGCACAACGGCATCAAGGAGACGCTGGATGCGTCCGGCAAGAAGTTCAATGTGACGGAAGTTGTCGGCAAATGGGACGACGGCGTTGCGCAGAAGGCGACAGCTGACGCCATCGCGACCAACGGTCCCTTTGACGGTATCACGGCGCAGGGTGGCGATACCGGTGTCGTACAGGCGATGATGGATGCCAAGCATCCCTTCGTGCCCTTCGGTGGCGAGACGGAAAATGGCTTCCGCAAGCTTTGCGCGGCGCATTCGGCCGATGGCCTCAAATGTGCGTCCGCGGGCACCGGACCGGCTCAGGTCGCGGTTGCTATCAAGACAGCGATCGCCGCTCTGGAAGGTCAGGTCGTACCCCAGGCCGTAAAGCTCCCGACAGCTCTTGTCGAAGATCCGAACTTCAAGGAAGGCCAGGATTATTATCCCAAGCAGTCAGATAATTTCTTCGTCGGCAATTCCTTCCCCACCTGTGGCATCAATTTCACGGCTCAGGAGATCATGGGCCAGACAAAGGAAAACCAATAATTACCTTTGATTCCGACGCTTGACTGCGGACCGTCGCGTCCGCAGTCTCGTTCTTGCGGCACCCGATGGGAGGTTGGGGCGTGAGTTTATCCGAACCGTTTTTCCGGATGGAAGGCATATCCAAGCGCTATGGCGGTGTCGTCGCGCTGAAAGAGGCCAACATCGCCATTCGGCCGGGAGCCATACACGCCGTTCTCGGTGAGAATGGCGCAGGCAAATCGACTCTCATCAAGATCATGGCAGGGGTCGTTGCGGCGGACGAGGGTCGCATGGTGTTCGACGGCAAAGAGGTATCTTTCGCCACGCCTGCAGCCGCCAATAACGCGGGTATCGTCTGCGTCTTCCAGGAATTATCGCTGATCCCTGATCTGTCAGTCGCCGACAATGTCGTCATCAGCAATCCGCCATTGCGGTTCGGCATGATTGATCGTCGCAGGCAGAGGCAGATTGCTGAAGAGGCCCTCGCGCGTGCCGGCGCTTCCGATATCCACCCGTCCTCTCTCGTCAAAGATCTGCCGCTCTCCCGCCGCCAGATGGTCGAGATTGCCAAGGCGCTTGCCCGTAAACCGCGGATCATGATCCTCGATGAAGCAACGTCGGCGTTGACCCAACCTGATGTCGAAAAAGTGTTCAGCGTGCTGAAGCGGCTGCGCTCCGAGGGCATGGCGCTCATCTACATTTCGCATCGTATGCACGAAATTGCGCAACTGGCGGATGAGTGCACCGTCTTTCGCAACGGGCGCAGCATCGAATCCTATCCGGCCGGTACGAAGACCGATCATCAGGTGATCGAGCTGATGATCGGACGCGAATATACCAGCGTCTTTCCCCCGAAACACACGGTCGGGAATGGACTTGCGCCGATCCTCTCGTGCCGGGATCTTTCCTGGGGCGACCGGCTTTCTGCCATAAGCTTCGATGTCAAGCCCGGCGAGATCGTCGGCCTCGGCGGATTGGACGGGCAGGGGCAGCGGGAGCTGCTGCTGGCCCTGTTCGGTGTGCTGCGCGACGTCAGGGGCGATGTGCAGATTGCAGGCCGAAGTGTCTCGATGAAAAGCCCGAAACAGGCAAAATCCGGCGATACGTCGATTGCGCTGATCCCGGAGGACCGAAAAACCGAAGGGCTCATGCTGCCCATGACCGTGCGCGAAAACCTGTCGATTGCGGCACTCGACAGCGTGTCGAGCAGGGGCGTGATCGACCGCGCCGCGGAAGCCGACAGGATCGACGAACTCCTCAAGTTGCTGGCGATCAAGGCCGCGACGATCGATATGCCGGTCGGAGCGCTCTCCGGCGGCAATCAGCAAAAGGTCGTCATTGCCAAGTGGCTGATGAACCGGCCGAAGATCGTTTTGCTGAATGATCCGACCAGAGGCATCGATGTCGGTACCAAGCAGGAAATCTACGTCTTGCTCCGCAAGCTTGCGGAAGCCGGCGTCGCGCTCATCTTCTATTCGACCGATTATGACGAGCTGATCGGTTGCTGCGATCGGGTACTGGTGATGTACGACGGCAGCATCGTCCGGGTGCTGGAGGGCTCTGATATCAATGAACGCGAATTGATTGGCAGTGCGCTCAACATCGGTGCACACCTGACGGAACAGAAGGTCGGCCAATGAAAGAGATACCACACGGCGAATGGCGCTTCTGGTATGCGCAACACAAGGGGACGCTGCTGGCCGCGGCGCTCTTTGCCGTCATGTTCGTGATTTATGTCTCGAACCACCCTGCGGGATTTACTCCCAATGTCGTGCAGACCGCATCGAACAAGGCTGCATTGCTGGCTTTCGTCGCGATGGCACAATGTTTTGTGGTGATTACAGCCGGCATCGATCTTTCCGTCGGCATGATCCTCATTCTCTGCAATTGCCTCGCCTCCTGGCTTGTCGTCGGAACGCCGTTTGAGACCGCCTTGGGTGTTGTCGCCGTTCTTTTGACGGGGCTCGCCTGCGGCACGCTGAACGGGTTGATCATCATCTTCGGGCGGCTGCAGCCGATCGTGACCACGATCGCGACAAGCGCAATCTTCTTTGGATTGGCCCTGGTATTGCGTCCGACACCCGGCGGTGCGGTGAACGAGACGCTGGCGGATGCCTTTACCTCCAAGCTTTTCGGTGTCTTTCCCGCAAGTCTGGTCGTGCTTGCTGCCACCCTCCTGGTCTGCTGGATACCGTTCAGCCGGTCGATTTTGGGCCGCGCCGCCTATGCAGCAGGGTCCGCCGAAAACGCTGCGTACATGTCCGGCATGCCGATCAAGCGTGCGAAGTTCGCAGCCTATGCCCTGGCCGGATTGATGTCGGCGATCGGCGGGCTTTATCTGACCTTCTTTTCCTATACGGGTGAAGCGGCCTTCGCGAGCGGCAATGCCTACACGCTTTATTCGATCGCCGCTGTAGTGCTCGGCGGCGTTTCGCTGGCGGGTGGAAAAGGTGGCGCGGTCGGGGCGGTCTTCGGCGCATTGGCTTTCCGCACGATCGGCGACCTGCTGTTCGTCTTCGATCTCGACCCCCTTTGGCAGCCCCTGTTCCAGGGCGTGGTGCTGATGCTGGCGATCAGCATCGGCTGCATGGGTCTTGCGCGGGTTCGCAACCGTCTGGAGTGGTTTCAATGAGCGAGGATGCATCCCTCATGCAGCGATCCGGCATACCTGCGCACTTGCGTCGCGTCGATCCGGCCGTGGCAATCGCCTTCGGCTGCATCCTTCTGCTGCTTCTCGGCGGCTCCATCTACTCGTCGAATTTCCTGTCGCCGGACTATCTGCTGCAGCAATTGAAGGTCGCTTCCTTTCTCGGTGTCATAGCGACCGGCATGATGATGGTCATTCTCATCGGGCAGATCGACCTCTCGGTTCCCTGGGTCGTTGCTGCCGGAGCGATGATGGCTTGCGCGGCAACTGCCTATGGTAGTGTCGGATCTTTTTTTGCCATCCCGTTTGGGATCTTGTGCGGCGCGGTGATCGGCGGGGTCAACGGCCTTGCGGTTGCCTATCTGCGCATCCCGTCGATGATCATCACGCTTGCGACGAATGCGGTCGTGCAAGGGCTGATGGTCGTCTATACCGGCGGGTTTGCGCCTCAGGATGCGGCGTCACCGGCGATGCGTTTTCTCGCGACCGGTTATGTCATACCCCCGATTCCGAACGGTGTGCTCGTCTGGCTGGTCGTCGGCCTTCTCGCCGTTTTCCTGCTTGTGAGAACCACATTCGGCCGTTCGCTATATGCGATCGGAAACAGGGAGAGAGCCGCCTACATGTCGGGGATCGACACGCGCCGCATCACTCTGCTGGCATTCGTCATTTCTGGCGGGCTCGGTGCTCTGGGCGGCGTACTTCTGGCTGGCTATGCCTCCAAAGCATCGCAATCGATGGGAGACGCCTATCTCTTGCCGTCGATTGCGGCTGTCGTCCTCGGGGGTACGCATGTGCTGGGCGGCAAGGGATCGTATCTCGGAACCGTCGCCGGCGTCATCCTGATCACCCTTCTTCAGTCCATCCTCTCGGTCATGCAGATCGAAGAAGCCGGACGGCAGCTCGTCTATGGCGTCGTTATCATCTGCATGCTGCTGCTCTATGGGCGACAAAAGCTGAGTTAGGAATGCATGGTTATAGCCTGCCGCGGCCAGCTTGATTGCCACCACACTTGAAATGCCCTTCGGCTTCCGGCAAACAGCCGGAAGAACGAGGGCGAGGAAATGAGACACATCTATCTTGTCGGCATCGGGACGGGTAATCCCGAGCACCTGACTGTGCAGGCAATCAATACGCTGAACAAAGCGGACGTCATTTTCATTCCGAGCAAAGGTGTGGCCAAGGCGGAGCTTGCGGATGTACGGAGAGACATCTGCCAGCGATACGTTACGAACAAGGCTGTCCGCTTTGTCGATTATGCTGTGCCGGTACGCCAGACCGGGGATCGCAGCTACGTCCAAAGCGTCGACGATTGGCATGCCGCGATTTCGTCAACCTACGAACGGCTGTTCCAGGACCATATCTCGGAACAAGGAAGCGCCGCCTTCCTCGTCTGGGGCGATCCCAGTCTTTACGACAGCACCATCCGCATCATCGAGCGGGTCAAGGCACGAGACCGCGTTGCCCTCGATTATAGCGTCACACCGGGAATCACCAGCATTCAGGCTTTGACGGCGAGCCACCGCATCCCGCTCAATCTAGTCGGAAAACCGGTGCAGATCACCACCGGCCGCCGACTGGCCGAGAGCTTCCCGGGTATGGTCGAGACAGCCGTCGTCATGCTCGACGGCGAGCAGGCTTTCAGCAAGATCGATGATCCCGATGCCTATATCTATTGGGGCGCTTACCTCGGCACCGAGGATGAAATCACCATCGCCGGCAGGCTTGCCGATGTATCTGACCGTATCATGGCGACTCGGGCGGAGGCGCGGGCGAGGCATGGCTGGATCATGGATATCTATCTGCTGCGCAAAGGATCAGATTTCGACGATCAGGCATGAGCTACTCTGCCGCGGCCAAATTGTTTGCCCACCGATGAGGATTATGTAAAGGACATCTCCTTCGGGAAGGATGGTCTCATGACAGTGACCGAGAGGCAGATGATGGCAGGGCATGATATTCCCTCGGGCGAGAATATCGACGCTATTGCCTGCGTTACGGACGCACCATCGATGGCACGCGGCGCCTGCCCGTCGCTCAGCGCCCCAATGATCACCGGTGACGGACTGCTCGTACGGCTGCGTCCGACGACGCCGGGCTTGACGATCGGTCAATTCCGAGCGCTGGCCCAAGCGGCCGAGAGACATGGCAACGGACTGATCGAAATCACGGCACGCGGCAATCTTCAGCTGCGCGGCATGACGGCGGAAAACATGCCCGGCCTCGCAGCGGATATCACTCATGCCGGGATCATCCCTGAAACAGGCGTCACGATCGAAACCCTGCCGCTCAGCGGATTGGACCCGCTGGAGATCGCCGATGCCCGCAAGTTGGCTACTCTGCTTCGCCAGCAGATCGCCGCGCTCGATCCCCAGCCGGCGCTGGCACCCAAGCTGACCATCATCATTGACGCCGGCGGGAGGCTGAACCTTGATGCGATCTCCGCGGATATCCGGTTGAGAGCGGCAAGAACCGCTGATAATTCGACCGTATGGGTTCTTGCAATCGGCGGTACGGCACAGACGTCGAGGCCTCTCGCATCTTTATCTCCCGAACAATCCATACCGGCGATCATCGAGCTGCTGAAAACCCTCGCTCTTATCGGGCCGCACGCGCGCGGCCGTGATCTCGATGTGGGCAGCCTGCGAATGGCGTATCGTTCGCCGGATGTCAGCGTGCTCGGCATTGCCGGCCGGCATGTTTCGCCGATCGGCATTCATCCCCTGGGCAGCGATCATCTTGCGCTCGGCCTGAGCCCGTCTTTCGGGCAAATCCACGCGAAAGCCCTTCTCAGTTTCCTCGCCATCGCCGAAGATGCCGGAGCAAGCGAAATCCGCACCGCGCCGGAGCACGCCATTTTGGTGCTGGGTCTCGATGTCCAGGCGGCGGGGACCGTTCAGTTGGCTGCAGCCGATCGCGGTTTTCGAACGCGCGCCGATGATCCGTCAAATCATGTGGACGTCTGCGCCGGGGCAGGGGCTTGCGCTTCCGCCTTCTACGCAACGAAATCCGCAGCCGCTGATCTTCTCGATCTGGCCCCCGCGCTGCTCGACGGCTCGCTCACGGTCCACTTGTCCGGCTGTCGCAAAGGCTGTGCCCACCCGGGCAACAGTGCTGTCACTATCGTCGGTGCGCCAATGGGCTATGGGGTTGTCGTAAATGGGTCCGCATCGAGCGAGCCAGTGGCCTACATCGGAAAAGAAGAGCTAAAATCCGCCCTGGCAGAGATGAACAGGCTGGTGCGGAACAACAAAGTTGCTGGCGAATCGACGAAAGAGTGTCTTACACGGCTCGGCACCGACGCGATCGTGACAGCGCTACGACAGGGGTAGGAATGCCTGACTATGATTATATCCGCGAGGGGAACGCGATCTACGAGCGATCCTTCGCAATCATCCGCAGCGAGGCCGATCTGTCGCGCTTTTCGGATGCCGAGGCCGATGTAGCCGTACGCATGATCCATGCCTGCGGCCTCGTCGAAGCATCGGAGCATTTCGTCTTCTCTTCAGATTTCGTCACGGCTGCCCGCACGGCGCTCACCAACGGCGCGCCGATCTTCTGCGATGCAGAAATGGTCGCCCACGGTGTTACGCGCGCACGCCTGCCGGCGGGCAATGAGGTGATTTGCACGCTGCATGATTCCCGGACAGTGGAACTGGCGAAGACAATCGGCAACACCCGCTCGGCAGCGGCGATGCATCTCTGGAAAGATCGTCTGGCGGGTGCAGTCGTCGCTATCGGCAACGCGCCGACGGCACTGTTCCATTTCCTCGAAATGCTGCGCGACGGCGCGCCGAAGCCTGCCGCCATCATCGGCATGCCTGTCGGATTTGTTGGCGCCGCGGAATCAAAGGACGCGCTGGCGGAACATTCCTATGGCGTTCCCTACGCCATCGTTCGTGGCCGTCTTGGCGGCAGCGCCATCACCGCCGCCGCAATCAACGCATTGGCGAGGCCTGGCCTATGAGCGCGCATTCTACTGGCCGGCTGATCGGCGTCGGCACCGGCCCCGGTGATCCGGAACTGTTGACCATCAAGGCCGTCAAAGCCCTGGAGAAGGCCGAAGTTGTCGCCTATTTCGCCAAGCAGGGGAAAAACGGCAATGGTCGCGGTGTCGTTGGGGATGTGCTCAGAACCGACGTGACGTTGTTGCCGCTCTACTATCCCGTGACGACGGAAATCGACAAGAACGAGACCGGCTACAAGAGCCAGATTACCGATTTCTATGATGCTTCCGCCGCGATGGTCGCCGCCTATTTGAAGGATGGCAAGACCGTAGCCGTACTCAGCGAAGGCGATCCGCTGTTCTACGGTTCCTATATGCATCTGCATGTGCGGCTTGCTGATCGCTATCAGACGGAAGTCATTCCTGGCGTAACGGCAATGTCCGGCTGCTGGTCTTTGGCCGGCGTGCCGATCGTGCAGGGCGACGATGTTCTTTCCGTGCTCCCGGGCACTATGGCGGAAGCCGAACTTGCCCGTCGTCTCGGCGACACACAAGCGGCCGTCATCATGAAGGTCGGCCGCAACTTGCCGAAAATTCGCCGCGCCCTGGAAGCTGCAGGACGCCTTGACGAGGCGATCTATGTCGAGCGCGGAACGATGGCGAACGGCGGAATGACGCCACTCGCGGAGAGGGGGGACGCCGAAGCGCCCTATTTCTCTCTGATCCTTGTTCCCGGTTGGAAAGACAAGCCATGAGTGGTCGTCTCTATGTCATCGGCACCGGCCCCGGAAACCCGGCGCAGATGACCCCGGAAGCGCTGGCTGCCGTGGCCGACGCGACCGAATTTTTCGGCTATGGCCCCTATCTCGATCGCCTGTCGCTGCGGCCGGATCAGATCCGCCAAGCCTCCGACAACCGCGAGGAGCTGGATCGCGCCAAGGCGGCGCTGGAGCGTGCGGTCGCCGGCGCCAATGTCTGCGTCGTCTCCGGCGGCGATCCCGGCGTTTTTGCAATGGCGGCAGCGGTGTGCGAGGCGATCGACAATGGACCGAGCGAATGGCGAAATGTCGATCTCGTCGTTGCGCCGGGTATCACCGCCATGCTTGCCGTCGCGGCTCGCATCGGTGCGCCTCTGGGGCACGATTTCTGTGCCATCTCGCTGTCGGACAATCTGAAGCCTTGGGATATCATAGAAAACAGGCTGCGGTTGGTCGCGGAAGCGGGGCTTGTGATCGCCCTCTATAATCCCATCAGCAAGGCTCGCCCCTGGCAGCTCGGCAAGGCTTTCGAAATCCTGCGCGACGTTCTACCTGCCGAGGTCCCCGTCATTTTCGGCCGTGCTGCGGGCCGGCCGGATGAGCGCATGACAGTTGCAAGGCTCGCGGATGCGGAAGCATCGAGCGCCGATATGGCGACCTGCGTCATCATCGGTTCGGCTGAGACCCGCGTCATTGCCCGGGAAACAAAACCCGATCTGGTCTATACGCCACGCTTCATCAAGGACGCGGCAAGATGATCGATCCGATGGAGTGCATCCTCGACAGTCTCGACCGCCGGCATATCGACGGCGGGTGCGCGCTCGATCATGATCACTTCGATGCCAAGTTGCCGCGCCGCCTCGATCTTCGCGTAGGTCGCACTGCCGCCACTGTTCTTCGTCACGATCATGTCGATACGATATTGCCGCAGCATGGCCAGTTCGTCTTCCAGGCGGAACGGACCCTTCGCATGGATATAGGTAACGTTGGGCACCGTCAGCGGCGGCTCGACTGGGTCGACGCTGCGCACCCAATAGTGATGGATAGGCTCCGCATTGGCCTGATGCGCCTCCTGCCGGCCGATCGCCAGAAAAACGTGGCGAGGCGAGGCCCCGAGCGCCGCAATTGCCTTCGAAACACTTTGCACCGAGCGCCAACGATCGCCTTCGGCAGGCAGCCAAGCTCGCCGGCGAAGTGCAAAGGCGGGGATACCGCTCAAGGCAGCGGCTTCCGCGGCATTGGCGGAAATGCGGGCGGCGAAGGGATGGGTCGCGTCGATCAGCAGATCGATTGCCTCGTCTCTCAAATAGCGTGTAAGACCCTCTGGGCCGCCGAATCCACCGCTGCGAACGGGAACCGGCTGCGTGGCCGGATCGGCGGTTCTGCCCGCCAGCGACAGCACGACGTCGAGATCGGCGCGCGGCGCCAGTGCCTCTGCCAATTGACGGGAATCCGCCGTGCCGCCCAAGATCAGAATGCGGGTCTTGCCCATGTCTGAAATACCTTCCCCTCATCGCTGGCTCACTCTTATCGGCATCGGCGAAGACGGTCCAGCCGGGCTTGGCGACGATGCCAAACGGCTGATTGCTGCGGCGCCTGTCGTCTTCGGCGGGACGCGTCATATCGAACTGGTACACACTCTGGTCGAGGGCGAGGCGCATAGCTGGCTGAGCCCTTTCGAGAAATCCATCGAAGCCGTGCTGGCCCGGCGCGGAATGCCGACCGTCGTCCTCGCGTCCGGCGATCCCTTTTACTACGGGGTCGGCGCAACGCTCTCGCGGCATGTTCCTGCATCCGAAATGGCCGTCATTCCGGCTCCTTCTTCCTTCAGCCTTGCCGCATCGCGCCTCGGCTGGCCGCTGCAGGACGTAACCGTTCTTTCCCTGCATGGCCGGCCGCTGGACCTCATCCGCCCGCATCTTCATCCGGGCCGAAAAATTTTGGCCCTGACTTCGGATGACCAAGGTCCCGCCGATCTGGCGCGCCTGTTGCAGAAGACGGGGTTCGGTCAATCGACGCTGACCGTTCTCGAAGCCCTCGGCGGGCCATATGAACGTGTTTCGACGCAGCGGGCAGCCGAGTTCGCACTCTCCGGCATCAATGATCTGAATGTTTGCGGCATCGAAGTGGCGGCAAGTGAAGGTGCTCGCATCCTGCCGCTCAGCGCCGGGCTGGACGATAGCCTGTTCGAGCATGACGGCCAGATCACCAAACGCGAAATCCGCGCCTTGACGCTGTCGGCGCTGGCGCCGCGTCAGGGTGAATTGCTGTGGGATATCGGCGCCGGTTCCGGCTCCATCGGCATCGAATGGATGCTGGCTCATCCTTCGATGCGGGCCATCGCCATCGAATCCTCCAGCGAGCGTGTGGCCCGCATCCGCCGCAATGCCGCAAGTTTCGGTGTTCCAGGGCTCAGCGTCGTCGAAGGACAGGCGCCCCATGCTGTTGCCGGTCTGCCGGCACCGGACGCGATCTTCATTGGTGGCGGCGGCAGCGATGCGGGCGTCATGGAGGCGGCCATTGCCGGATTGAAGGCAGGCGGGCGGCTTGTTGCCAATGCGGTGACGACCGAAATGGAAGCTGTTTTGCTTGCAGAACACGCGCGGGGTGGCGGCTCGCTGATCCGTATCGATATTGTCCGCGCGGCACCCGTCGGCACGATGACCGGCTGGCGACCTGCGATGCCGGTGACACAATGGTCCTGGGTCAAACCATCAGAATGAAAAACGAGGTAGCGGAATGACGGTTCATTTCATCGGGGCAGGGCCGGGGGCTGCGGATTTGATCACCGTGCGCGGCAGAGACCTGATCGGCAAATGCCAGGTGTGCCTCTATGCAGGCTCGATCGTCTCGCCGGAACTCCTGCAATATTGCCCGCCCGGCGCCCGTATCATTGATACCGCGCCGATGTCGCTGGATGAGATCGAGGCCGAATATCTGAAAGCCGCCGCATCCGGCGAGGATGTCGCCCGCCTGCATTCCGGAGACCTCTCTGTCTGGAGCGCCGTTGCCGAGCAGATCCGCCGTCTGGAAAAACACGGAATTGCCTATACCTTGACCCCGGGTGTTCCGTCCTTTGCAGCAGCCGCATCCGCCCTCGGGCGTGAGCTGACCATACCAGCAGTCGCGCAAAGCCTTGTGCTCACCCGCGTCTCCGGCCGCGCCTCGCCGATGCCGAACAATGAAAGCCTGGAAAAGTTCGGCGCCACGGGCGCGACACTCGCCATTCACTTGGCGATCCATGCGCTCGGGCAAGCGGTCGAGGAGTTGACACCGCTTTACGGTGCGGATTGCCCGGTCGCGATCGTCGTAAAGGCCTCCTGGCCGGATGAGCGCATTCTCCAGGCTACGCTCGGCACGGTCGAGGCAAAGGTGGCGGCCGAGCCGATCGAGCGCACAGCACTGATCTTCGTCGGCCCGTCGCTTGCCGCCAGCGATTTCCGCGAAAGCTCGCTCTACGATCCCGCCTACCAGCGTCGCTTCCGGGGCAGAGAATAATGGGCGGCGCTATCATTCCATCAGAGCGCGGCTGGCATAGTCATCAGCAGTACTTGCACGATTGACCAACGAGACTTGGTGGTCTCGTTGGTCAATCATTTGTCAAACATGCGCAGTCAGGTATGCCATGCTTTCCTTCAGCGCCTCAATGGGCTCCTTCAGCGCATGCACCTCCGGCGCAAAGGGCTCAAAGGAGAAGGGGCCGGTATAGCCGGCTGACAGCAGCGCCCGCATCTGTCCGGCATTGTCGAGGCGGTCGTTGGCGTCGACCAGAACGCGATGCGGATCGCGCATATCGGAAACGGACACGGCGGCATCGCTGACACCGGAGATGTGGACCAAGCCCGTGAGATCAGGGAAAGTCGCTGCCTCGCCGGCGAGATGATGATGGAAGGTGTCGTGAACAAGGCGGAAGGTCGATTGCGCGCCGAGCTTTTCGATCGCAGCGGCGGCTTCGGTCTTCGAGCGCAACGAGCAGATCTCGAAGCCAAGCGGTTCCACGAGGCCAATGATCCCGGCGGCATCCAGCATCGGCTTCAGCGCCGTCAACGCCGTTACGAGGTTCTGCTTGCGCACCTCCGGCTCGCGGCCGCTACCGTCATTGACGGGAACGAGCACCAGCGCCTTTGCACCGCAATCCCGCGCGTAACCGATGAGTTCCGCCGCCTCCTTGGCGCGCGCTTCATTCCACTCGTTGAAACGCTGCAGTGCGTTGATCGAAATGATCGTCAGCCCATAACGCGCTGCGAGCTCCTTGACCGCTGCCGCCGGCGTGCCGTCCAGGATCGCATTGCCGGCCAAATCATTGCGGATTTCGACGCTGTCGATGCCGAGACTTTTAGCTGCGGCGAAGAATGATTCCAGGCTCAGGGCCGGGGTACACATGTGATTGAGCGCGAAACGAATGGAACTCATCGCGGGGCATTCCTCCTCTTAGCGGCCGGCCCAACGGGATGTTGATCGGCTGTGCACATTTGCGAATGACTAGCGAGAATTAGGCTGCCGATCCACAGGCAAGCGCCGGCCTCTTCCATCATCCATGATAGAAATATCGCCCACGGTGATGTGATTCCATCACCGCTAAAGCTCGTCGCGATCTTTCAGATTCGCTCCCACGCTCCTTGTTTGTGCATGTCGTTTTCACAAAACCGCTGCACACTTTTGCGCGACATGCATTAAATGTTCTCCGAGACGAAAATGTCGAAGGGCAGGAAGGATTGTCCCGGCATTGCCGCCTCGCCGCGTTCGATGGCATCGATCATCAAGCCGAACAGCTCCTTGCAGAGCGAAGGAAGAGGGGTGCCGATGACCATGGTGACGACATCGTCGGCGAGTGCGGCCTTCGATTCCGGTGTCAGTTCATTGACGACGACGGTCAGTTTGCCGGCAAGCCCTTCTTCGCGAATGGCGGAAATCGCGCCTTCCATGCCGCCGCCGCAGACATAAAAGCCAATGAGATCGGGATGTTTCTGTAAAAGGTTGAGCGTCGCCTCATGGGTGATTTCCGCAGTGTCCAGATTGATCAGCGTATCCAGCACCTCGAAATCGGGAGCATTCTCGCGAAAATAGGAGCGAAAGCCGATCTCGCGCAGTTCATGGCCATGAAAGCGATGGCTTCCGACGAAGCAGGCGACCTTGCCTCGACGATGGGCGGATCTCGCGATCGTCCAGGCAGCGGTGCGCCCGACCTTGCGGTTATCGACGCCGACATAGGTTTCGCGCACATTTGCCGCGAAATCGGACAGCAGCGAAAAGACCGGAATGCCTTTATCCTTCAGCTCCTCCACCGCCGTTGTCACCGCGGGATAATCGGGGGCGACTAGGGCGATCGCCTGGTTCCGCGCCGCCATGGCTTTCAGCTTTTCGACGATTGCCGTCGGTGTCGACGCGGTGACGAAATCGATCTGCGTATGGACGCGCGCGGTTGCGACTGTCTGTGAAGCCGCGCCGATCTCCTTGGCAAAAGACTGATAGAAGGGTTGGAATGGTTTCTGCAGCAGGAAGCCCAATCGGTATTGCGGCAGATCCTCAAAAACGCGCTGTCGCAGCAAGCCAACCGCATGGTAGCCGATCGATTGCGCTGCCTCGTAGACACGCCTGGCCGTCTCTTCGCGTACGCGATGCCGCCCGTTCAGTACGCGATCGATGGTTGCAACGCTGACGCCGGATGCTTTTGCGAGATCGGAAATGGTTGGTCGGCGCATGGTTGGTCCTGAGGTATTCCATCATGAATGAGATGGAGGATTGATGGAATATGATAGATTCCATCATTGCCGCATTGAGGCAAGCGAAAACTCGACCTATCCTGCTGACATCTGAGGCGGTGCGGCACTTGCGCATCGCGGGAGGCAGGAACAGCAATGACCGAGATCATCAAGCGCGATTACAGCCTGCTCGGCCCGAGCAGCCGGCAGGCGGTCGAAACCGGGCTGGCGGCGGCCGAGTGGTATCATACCGACATTGCCCGCAAGGAGATGAAGGCGCTGATGCAGCGCTCCGACAAGGCCGCCATCCGCGACACGATCGTCTGGCTCGGCAGCATGGCGGTCTTGGCCGGCCTCGGCATCGCTTTCTGGGGCTCCTGGCTATCCATCCCCTTCTTCCTGGCGTATGGCGTGCTTTACGGTTCGGCCTCCGACAGCCGCTGGCATGAATGCGGCCACGGCACGGCGTTCAAGACCCGCTGGATGAACGATGCGGTCTATCAGATCGCCTGCTTCATGATCATGCGCAATCCGGTGACCTGGCGCTGGAGCCATACCCGCCACCACACCGACACCGTCATCGTCGGCCGCGATCCGGAGATCGCCGTCATGCGGCCGCCGGATCTATTGCGGCTCGTCCTGAACTTCTTCGGCATCGTCGATGTCTTCCATGCGATGCTCGACATGATCCGCAATGCCTTCGGCATCGTCAGCGCCGCTGAGAAGACCTTCATTCCCGAACAGGAGCAGCCGAAGGCGATCCGCATCGCCCGCATCTGGCTGGCGATCTATGTCGCCACCATCGCCGCCGCTTTTTATATGGGTTCGCTCCTGCCGCTGGTGCTGATCGGCCTGCCACGGCTTTATGGCGCCTGGCATCATGTCTTGACCGGCCTGCTGCAGCATGGCGGCTTGGCCGACAATGTCACCGACCACCGGCTGAACAGCCGCACGGTGCTGATGAACCCGATCAGCCGCTTCATCTATTGGAACATGAACTACCATGTCGAACACCACATGTTCCCGATGGTGCCTTATCATGCGCTGCCGAAGCTGCATGCGATGATCAAACACGATCTGCCGAAGCCCAATCCCTCGATCTGGTCGGGCTACCGCGAAATGATCCCGGCCTTCCTGCGGCAGTTGCGCAATGA
Organism: Rhizobium sp. CB3090; assembly: GCF_029714285.1. Lineage (NCBI taxonomy): Bacteria > Pseudomonadati > Pseudomonadota > Alphaproteobacteria > Hyphomicrobiales > Rhizobiaceae > Rhizobium > Rhizobium sp. CB3090. The sequence goes on along the minus strand of NZ_CP121663.1, from coordinate 971,897 downwards.
AGATTATTTCCTGAAGCGGGAATTGCCGCCGACGGCGCGGCCCTATCGCGAGGAATTCCACAATACGCTGGCCGAAGCAGCGCAATAACGACAGGCAAGAACAGCAAACGATAACAACAGCCAGGAACGGCACATACAACGGCATATACAGGGAGGCAGGAATGAGCGGCAACTGGATCAGGGTCTGTGCGGCGGATGCGATCGACGAGGAGGACGTCCTGCGCTTCGACCATGGCGGCAGAACCTTCGCCGTCTATCGCAGCCCGGAAGACGACTATTTTGCCACCGACGGTCTTTGCACGCACGAGCAGGTCCATCTCGCCGACGGGCTGGTGATGGACAATATCATCGAATGTCCGAAGCACAACGGCCGCTTCGACTATCGCACCGGCGAAGCCAAGGGCGCCCCGGTCTGCGTCAATCTCAAAACCTATCCAGTCAAGGTCGAAGACGGCACCGTCTTCATTGCGGTCTGAGGGGAAAGCCATGCTGCATTTCGTCATTATCGGGGCAGGAGAGTGCGGCGCCCGCGCCGCCTTTGCGCTCAGGGAGAAGGGCTTTGACGGCGACATCACGCTGATCGGAGCCGAGCCGGTTGCGCCTTATGAACGTCCGCCGCTTTCAAAAGAAGGCCTTATCCTAGCGCATGAGCCGAAGTTCGTGGCCGTCTTGGAACGTTATGCCGACCAGCGCATCGACCTTCGGCTCGCCACGCATGCAACCGACATTGATCCGATCGGCAAGGTCGCCACACTCTCGGACGGGCAGACGCTCAGCTATGACAAACTGTTGCTGGCGACCGGTGCATCTGCGCGCAGCTTTCCCGGCATCGCGGGGGGAGAGCGCATTCGCATGCTCCGAACCCATGCCGATGCCCTCGCTCTGCGGCCAGCGCTTCTCCCCGGCCGGCACATCGCTGTCATCGGTGGCGGCTTTATCGGTCTCGAGTTGGCGGCGACGGCGCGCAAGCTCGGTGCCGATGTCACCGTGATCGAGGGGCTGCCGCGCGTCCTGAAGCGGGGTGTGCCGGAGGCGGTTGCCGAGGTGATAGCGCAACGCCATCGGGACGAAGGTGTCGACATCCGCTGCGGCGAGACCATTGCGTCAATCGAAGACGGCGCAGCCAATGCGATTGTCCGCCTGGCGGGTGGTGAGGAACTCTCCGCCGATCTCGTGCTCATCGGCATTGGGGCGCAGCCGAACGTCGCGCTTGCCGAGAAAGCGGGCCTTGCGATCGAGAACGGCATCGCCGTCAACGAGCGGCTAGAAACTTCTGCAGCCGATATCTACGCCGCCGGCGATTGCTGCTCCTTTCCGCTGGCACTTTATGGCGGGCGACGGGTTCGCCTGGAATCCTGGCGCAACGCGCAGGAGCAGGGGACGTTGGCCGCGGCCAACTTGCTTAGCGAAGGCAACAGCATCTCGGCCGTGCCGTGGTTCTGGTCCGATCAATATGATCTGACGCTGCAGATTGCCGGCCTTGCCGATGGCGCGACGACGATGCTGAGGCGTGACCTTGGCGAGGACGCATTCATTCTTTTCCATCTCGATGAGGCTGGCCGGTTGCTTGCAGCCAGCGGCATCGGTCGCGGCAATGCCGTTGCCCGCGATATCCGTCTCGCCGAAATGCTGATCGCAGCGCGTGCTCATCCCGATCCGGAAGCGCTGACGGCGAGCCATGTCAAACTCAAATCGCTTCTCGCTGCGTGATAGGCCCATACCTACGGAGTTTTCAATGAAGAAACATAATCGTGCAACGGTCGCCGATCTCCTGGCGCTCAAAGGACAGCGGCAGCTCACCATGTTGCGCGTCACCTCGCTGGAGGAAGCCGAAGCAGCGGAAAAGGCCGGTATCGACATGCTGTCAGTGCCGCCGGCGCTGCTGGGTCCGGCATTCCGCGAAGCTGCCCCGAGCCCCTTTGCCATTCCTGGGCTCGAATATGGCGATTACGTCTCGGCGGAAGAGTACATGCGCGAGGCATTTAAGGCATTGAAGGCCGGCGGCGATGCCGTTTATTGCGCCGCCGGGCTGCAAACGATCCGGCGGATGCGGGACGAAGGCATTCCGGTCTGCGGCCATCTCGGCCTTATTCCATCCAAGGCGACCTGGACGGGTGGCTTTCGCGCTGTCGGCAAGACCGCTGCAAGCGCCTTCGAGATCTGGCGCCAGACCAAGGCGCTGGAAGAGGCCGGCGCCTTTGCCGCCGAGATCGAGGTGGTGCCTGGCGATGTCGCCGCCGCGATCAGCAGGGCAACGTCGATGCTGATGATTTCCATGGGCGCTGGAAGCGGATGCGATGCTCAGTACCTATTTGCCGACGACGTGCTTGGCAGCAATCGCGGGCACCGGCCGCGTCATGCCAAGGTGTACCGCGATTTTGCCGCCGAATATGATCGGCTGCAGAATGAACGCACCGCCGCATTCAAGGAATTTGCCGAGGACGTTCGCTCGGGCGCCTATCCGGCAAAGGGGCATCTCGTCGCAATCGACGAAGGGGAACTGCAGACGTTTCTCCGGCTGCTTGCCGAAGGTGATGGCCGATAGCCGGCAAACCGCGGCGTTTCATGATTTTCAATCGGACCACATAAGATGAAACAATATGTTCTACGGGTATCCTGCAAATCGACGCGTGGGATCGTTGCGGCGATAGCGAATTATCTGGCCGATCAAGGCTGCACGCTGCTCGACTCCAGCCAGTTCGACGATCTCGATACCGGCAAGTTCTTCATGCGCGTCTCCTTCATCTCCGAGGAAGGCGTCAACCAGCAGAAGCTGGTCGAAGGCTTCAAGCCGGTCGCCGAGAAATTCGAGATGGATGCCGAGATCTATGATGCCCAGAAGCGCATGAAGGTGCTGTTGATGGTGTCGCGCTTCGGCCATTGCCTCAACGACCTGCTCTATCGCTGGAAGATCGGCGCACTGCCGATCGACATCGTCGGCGTCGTCTCCAACCATTTCGATTACCAGAAGGTGGTGGTCAACCACGACATCCCCTTCCACCACATCAAGGTGACGAAGGACAACAAGCCGCAGGCCGAAGCCCAGTTGATGGAGCTGGTCGAGCAGACCGGCACGGAGCTGATCGTGCTTGCCCGCTACATGCAGGTGCTGTCGGATGCGCTGTGCAAGAAGATGTCGGGCAAGATCATCAACATCCACCATTCCTTCCTGCCGAGCTTCAAGGGCGCCAATCCCTACAAGCAGGCCTATGAGCGCGGCGTCAAGCTGATCGGCGCGACGGCGCATTACGTCACCGGCGATCTCGACGAAGGTCCGATCATCGAGCAGGACACGGCCCGCATCACGCATGCGCAGTCGGCGGAAGACTATGTGTCGATCGGCCGCGATGTCGAAAGCCAGGTGCTGGCGCGGGCCATCCATGCCCATATCCATTACCGCACCTTCCTCAACGGCAACCGCACCATCGTCTTCCCGGCAAGCCCGGGAAGCTATGCCTCGGAGAGGATGGGGTAGGCGATGGTTGAGATCATCGATGGCAAGCAGGTGGCTGCTTCGGTAATTGATGCGGTGAAGACGGCGACCGCAGTATTGGAAAAGAACACGGGTGTGAAGACCGGCCTTGCGGTTGTCATCGTCGGTGATGATCCGGCGAGCCACACCTATGTCGGCGCCAAGGGCCGCATGGCCAAGGAATGCGGCTTTACCTCCATCCAGCACACGCTGCCGGCCGAGACGACTCAAGGTGAGCTCGCAAAGCTGGTTCAGTCCCTCAACGAGGATGCGTCCATCCACGGCATCCTGGTGCAACTGCCTTTGCCGAAGCATCTGAATGCCGAAGCGATCATCCAGTCGATCCGGCCGGACAAGGATGTCGATGGCCTGCATGTCGTCAATGCCGGCAAGCTGGCGACCGGCGATTTCGCCACCGGGCTGATCTCCTGCACGCCGGCCGGCGCCATGCTTTTGGTGCGCCGCATCCATGGCAAGGACCTGTCGGGATTGAATGCCGTCGTCATCGGCCGTTCCAACCTGTTCGGCAAGCCGATGGCGCAACTGCTGCTTGCTGCCAATGCGACGGTAACGACGGCGCATTCGCGGACGAAGGACTTGGCCACGGTGGCCCGCGGCGCCGATATTCTGGTGGCGGCCGTCGGCCGGCCGGAAATGGTGAAGGCGGATTGGGTGAAACCGGGTGCGACGGTGATCGATGTCGGCATCAACCGCATCGCCGCACCGGAACGCGGCGAGGGCAGGAGCCGCCTGGTCGGCGATGTCGCCTTTGCCGAAGCATCGGAAGTTGCCGCCGCCATCACCCCGGTTCCGGGCGGCGTCGGACCGATGACCATTGCCATGCTGATGGCCAATACCGCCATTGCCGCCCATCGTGCCGCCGGCCAGACGCCGCCGAAATTCTGAAGCCGTCGGCGCATAATTCCGAAACCGATCAAGCGGCTTTCAAACAGGTTGTGCCAATCAAACCATCTTACTCGGCCGGCGCCACGCCGGTCGAGGCACGCACGATCAGTTCGGCTTTCCAAAGCTCCTGCTCGGGAAATGTCTCGAGCTGCTTGATTTCGCCGATCAGCCGCGCGGCGATTGTCTTTCACAATGATGAAGGCTGGATGCTATAGCTCCTTGTTTTTGCATGTCATTCTCACAAAAACCGGCGCAAACTTTTGCGCGACATGCATTAGACGCCGAATCGCGCGTCTGGATCGTTTTATGACGATTTGAAATTCGTAAGCGCTGACACCAAATTCTGTTGAGTAAAATGCGCAACCCGCCGCATTTCGCGGAGTGCTCTGACGGCGATGAAGCTGACAGTTGCATATTGGCCACAGCGGGCGAAGCTTGTGAGAAGGGTACCTTCACATAATTGACAAACATACGGTTGGTTTGTAAATAAAGCTCAGGACATGAACATGTCTTGCGGTCGAAGCATCGGCCGTATCGGTAGGGCGTTTCAGGGCCGTGTCGCGGGGCTGATTGGGCGGAACGAGAGGGAGCTCAAGTCAGTATCAAGCAGGGCAATCGCAGATCTGTTCGATCGCGTTGATGCGAGGTCATTCTGCATGGGGTTGGTGGATAAACCTCCATGCGTGCGGAATCTTTGAAATGCATATTACAACCAGGAGTTTAAGATGAATTTGAAAAGCCTTCTGATCAGTTCTGCTGCATCGCTTGCCGCAGTTTCCGGCGCGCATTCCGCGGATGCTATCGTCGCCGCCGAACCGGAGCCTCTTCAGTATGTTCGCATTTGCGACGCCTATGGCACGGGATATTTCTTTATTCCGGGTACCGAAACTTGCTTGAAGATCGGCGGCCAGGTTCGTACCGAAGGCGAATGGTATGATGCCTATAGCCCGACGAACAAGACCGGTACTTTGTGGCACACCCGCGCCGAGCTCAATCTCGACACCGCAACGGATACCGAATACGGCCCCCTGAAGACCAATATGGTTCTGCGTTGGGACTGGAGCGAAGGCAATTCGACGAGCACCAAGCTGCTGTTTGCCAATATCAGCCTCGGCGGCTTCACGGTCGGCAAGCTCGATTCGCAGTATAACCTCTACGCAGGTTATGCCGGCGACGTCATCAACGACGACGTGGTCTATGACGGCCCATACGAACTCAACCAGATCACCTACAACTACGATGCCGGCAACGGCTTCACGGCTGTGATCTCGCTCGAAGATTCCAACTCCAGTGGCTCGGACGCATCTTACGGCGCAAGCTGGTGGAGCGATGACAAGGCAGATCACTACGCTCCTGACGTCGTCGCCGGTGCTGGCTTCAAGTCCGGCATCTGGGGTGTCAAGGTCGTCGGTGGCTATGACTCGATTGTCGAAGAAGGTGCTATCAAGGCCCGCGTCGACGCCGACTTCGGTGCCTTCTCGGCCTTCTTGATGGGCGGCTGGAACACGGACGGCGACAAGCTGAACAAGTATGCCGGTACGAACCTGGATCGTTCCGCTTGCCCGGCAGGCCGTCCTGATCTTTGCGGCTGGGGCGATTGGGCCGTTTGGGGCGGCGTTGGCGTTCCGATCAACGACAAGCTCAAGTGGAACCTGCAGCTCGCCTATACCGACTCCAAGATCTTCGCCGCTACGACGAACGTCAAGTGGAACCCGGTCAAGAACCTGCTGATCGAACCTGAAATCTCCTACACCGATTGGGATTCGGTCGATCAAGACCAGTGGGCCGGTATCCTGCGCTTCCAGCGTAGTTTCTAATTTAAAGTTATCCGGCTCGTGCCGGATAGGAGAAGCCTGGGGTTTCCAATCCCTCGGGCTTCTCACACTGATCGGTTGACCTCCGATCAAATAGGGAAAGGGTTCGGTTTTCCCTACCGAACCCTTTCTAACTATGCATTCATGTAGCCTCGACTATGCTCATCGCATTCTCAATGCGTCGGAAACCAGGCGGCGAGGATCATTTTGATCAGAGCTTGGCCGCAGGGAACCAATTGAAAATCGCCTCTATCGAGAGCCCATTCTCCGACCAACCCTCCAATGATCGCGGTCAAAGCGTTCGCCGCAGTATCTGCCGTCCAGGGGGGAGGCAACGGCTTAACGGCATCCATGGAATGAAAAATTCTTACGAAATGCTCCCGCATGTCATGCCTGAAAGAATCCGCACTGCTTCCGACCTCCTCACAAAATGCCATGTCGAGATACATGATGACTTTCAGTAACCCGCGTTTACGCGGCTCGTGCTGAAGCTCTGCGAACGTCGCCGAAATCGTCTCCGCCAGCAGTTCCAGTGGATTGGGCGCGTGTCCTTCTGCAATTCGCTCCGCAAGTTCCTTAAACGGCTGCTGCGCCTTGTCGCGGATCGCAAACAACAGGCCTTGCTTGTTCTTGAAGTGCCAATGGACTGCTCCGCGCGTAACCCCGGCTGTCGTTGCTATTTCGTCCAGCGTGACATTTTCATAGCCGTTGTCGAGAAACAACGCTTCCGCCGCGCGCAATATCTCGCGTCTGGTTTCAGCGGCTTCCTCCTTTGTACGTCTCATTTATTTGTTCCCCTCCGATTTCCGAGCTGCGCCCCTTCAGCCCTCCCACATAGTCATAACGTCGATTATCGTGCTTACAACACTATTGCCTGCGTGAAGCTTTTCCTTGGTTATTCTACGGCTGTTATTGCGCACGGTCACTGGCGGCCGCGAGAGCGGCTTTTTCTTGATCAAAACGGCCCGCTTGCTGAGGAGCAAGCTTGCAACTGCCACGTCGCGAGCCCTTCTGCAACAGGCGGACTACCCGGCGGATTTCTGCGTGCCGGTATAAGTCCGCCCAATGTCGGTAAAGCCGCTCGACGATTCGAAATCGAACATTTTTTGGGTGACCAGCGCGGCTGCGCCGCGGGCCCAGGAATTGTCTTCCCAATCCGGAAGTAGGGGAGGTGCTGTTCTGAAAGTCCTTGCGGCCAGGGCATCTCGTAGGGGTCCGAGAAAATGGTCGCCGAGCGAGACAGCTTCGCCGCCAGCAACGATGACTTCCGGATCGGTGATGTTGACGAGATTGGCGAGCGCTGTTCCTATGCTTTTACCGGAGTGTTGGACAAGCGCGACTGCCGCCGGGTCGCCTGCAGCCAACGCACCGCGGAGTTCGGCAGGGCCTTTATCCTCGCCATACCCGGTTGCCTCGCGCCACCGTCTCAAGATCGACACTTCGGAATGATATGCCATGAGACAGCCACGCTTGCCGCATTCGCATACGCGACCATTTTCTTCATAAAGCGTATGACCGAACTTGCCGGCCGCACCATTTGCGCCGCGGTAGAGCTTTCCCTCGATGACGAGCGCGCAGCTTATGCCGACACCCACCGCGAGGACGGCCATATTGTGATGTTGTCTTCCCAATCCAAAAAGCTGCTGAGCAATGGCATAGGCGTTGGAGTCGTCTTCCAGCCAGGCCGGGACGTTTGCGCGCGTTGCCACTAGCGAGGCGAGGGGAACATTGTCCCACTTGAAGCGATGACTGCGGACACACGCGGTCTGCTCATCATTGATGACGCCGGGCATGGAGATACCGATACCCGCAAGCTTGGCATGCGGGCGTCCGGCGAGCTTGACCATTTCGGGAACGGTGTTGGCCAAGAGGTCGGCGACATAGTCGGGCTCGCGACCGGCAAGGGGTATCCGCATGGCCGCCACGGGATTTGTCGCAAGGTCCGTTGCAACGCATTCGACCGAATCCGTCATCAGCTTGAACCCGACAGCGAGCCCATGCTCATAGTTGATCTGCACCGGGATCGGGCGTCTGCCGGTGAGGCCGGTCACGGCCTGGCCTTCCACAACGATGCCTTCCTCACACAGATCGCTGACAACGAAGGTCACGGCTGCGGGGCTTAGCCCTGTAATTGTTGCAATATCGGCGCGACTTCTCGGCCCCTCTCTGCGCAAAAGATTAAGGATCAGGCGTCGATTTAGCGCCCTTGCCGTGCTCTGGTCGCCCTTCAGCTTCACTTTTAGTTCCTTAATTTTGTAAATTAATTATTGCAGGCTCTATCGATCTATGCATAACTCCACCCGCCGATCAACTCCGGATGCGGTTTCCGTCCTGAGAATAAGCGACAAATCGGCGCGTTGAATGCCTGACATGCATCTCGAGGGGAGGGCTTGCCGGGCCGTGTTGATCGATCAACTGGGAGGAGGAACTCCATGGTGCATTTTAAGCAAATCTTTCCGGCCACTCGCCGTAACTTCCTGAAAGGCGCAGGTGCCGCATCGGCGGCAGCTCTGGCAGGCGGCCTATCCGCGCCAGCAATTGCTCAGGCGCAGAAAGTCACGGTGATCTCGGCGGAAAACAATGCCGAGGCGCTTGCGGCGCTGAAGACGATCGCCGAGAACTTCGGGAAGGAAGCGGGGGTCAGCGTCGTCATCAACAACATGGATCACGAGGCCCACAAGACGGCCATTCGCAACTACCTTGTCGCCGGCGCGCCCGACATTTGCACGTGGTTTTCGGGCAATCGCATGCGTGCTTTCGTAAAGCGCGGCCTCTTCGACGATATTTCCGATCTGTTCGAAAAGGAAAAATACAAGGATGTGCTCGGTGCGACGGCGGGAACGGTCACCGTCGACGGCAAGCAATATGGCCTGCCGACGGGCGGCACCCTTTGGGGGATGTTCTATCGTAAGGATGTATTCGATCAGCATGGCCTGACGGTGCCGACGACGGCAGAGGAATTTGTGGCTTACGGTGACAAGTGCAAAGCCGCCGGTCTCACTCCGATCGCCATGGGCACCAAGGAGCTTTGGCCGGCTGCCGGTTGGTTCGATCAGATGAACCTGCGTATCAATGGCCTCGACAAGCACATGGCGCTGATGAACGGCGAGATGAGCTATCTTGATCCATCCTTAAAGCCGGTTTTCGATCAATGGGAAGGGATGATCAAGAAGGAGTTCTTCACCGCCAACCATACGTCGTTCGGCTGGCAGGAGGCCGCAGCACTGCTTGCCCAGAAAAAGGCCGGCATGATGAATCTGGGCGCCTTCCTGAAGTCCGCCTTCACCGCCGAGGACCTGCCGCAACTGTCTTATGCCACCTTCCCGGTTCTGGACCCGAAGGTCGGTCACTTCGAAGAGTTCTCGGTCAATTCGATCCACATTCCTGCCAACGCGAAGAACAAGCAGGGCGCTCGCGAATTCCTCGCCTACTTCTACAAGCCGGAAAATCTCGCGTCCTATTTGGAGCCAGGCGGAAACGTGCCGCCGCGCAACGATCTTCCGCCGAGCAAGGATCCGCTCGTCAACGTGGCGGTCGAGACGTTGAAGAAGCTGCAGGGAGCTTCACAATATTACGATCGCGACAGCGACCCCGATATGGCCCAGGCCGGTCTCGTCGGCTTCCAGGAATTCATGGCGAAGCCAGATCGGCGCGACGCCATTCTTCAGCGCCTCGAGGGCACCCGCAAGCGCATCTACAAACTCTAGTTCTCCTCCCGGTGGCTAGGGAGCGGAAGCGCGCTTCCGCTCCCTCATAACTCCAATGAGGCTCTGGATATGTTGATGATTTGGCGCCGCCAACGTTGGTGGCTCACCCCTACTTTGCTTATTGCACCGGCGATCATACTCTTTTTCACGGTCATCCTGCTGTCAGCCGTGCGGAGCGTCTGGATCAGTTTTCACGAGTGGGACGGCTTCGGACCGATGAACTGGATCGGTTTTGGAAATTACATCGAGCTTTTCAACGACCCGCAATTTTACATTTCGCTGAAGAACAATCTGATCTGGCTGATCATGTTCATGGCCTCACCGCCGCTCGGGTTAGCCATAGCATTGCTGGTCAATCAGAAGATAAGGGGCATGCGCTTCCTGAAGTCCCTGTTCTTCATCCCGCTGGTCCTGGCTTCGGTCACGGTGGGGGTCGTGTTCACATGGGTCTACACGCCGGAGTTCGGACTGCTCGCCCTGATCTTCAAGGCATTCGGCGCAACCGCACCGGCCGTTCTTTCTGACGAGCATTTCGTGACATTTGCGATCGTCATCGCAGCGCTTTGGCCGCAGGTCACTTTCTGCATGGTTCTCTATCTCGCCGGGCTGAACAATCTGAGCGAGGAACTTATAGGTGCCGGCCGCGTGGACGGGGCGAGGGGATGGAACATGTTGTGGCACATCGTCCTGCCGCAACTGACGCAAGTAACCTTCATCGCCATAGCGGTGACGGTCGTCGGTGCGCTTCGATCCTTTGACATGATCTCGGTCATGACGGCCGGCGGCCCGTTCGGCTCGTCTTCGGTGCTTGCCTATCAGATGTACGAGCAGTCGATCTTCTCTTACCGCTTCGGCTACGGAGCGGCGATCGCATCCGTTCTTTTCGTGATCATGGCCGTCTTCATCACCTGGTACCTGTCACGCATCATTCGCACAGAAGAGAGAGGTGGCTGATGTATCCTCGTCCTATTCCGGAAACGGCCATCTGGCAGCGACGGTTTTATGTCCTGGCGGTGCTACTTGTTCTCCTGCTCTGGCTCTGCCCTCTGTTTGCGATCATCCTGACGTCGTTCCGTTCAACGACCGATGTCATGAGCGGCAATCTGTGGGGATGGCCGACCGAAATCGGCGTGGTCGACAACTACACGGCGGTCTTCACCCAGACCCCGATGGCCCAGTATTTCCTGAACAGCCTGACGATCACTATTCCCTCGGTAATCGGCGTCCTTGTCCTGAGCACGCTCGCGGGCTTCGTTCTCTCCCGCTACCGCTTTCCGGGCAATATGCTGATCTTTGCCCTCTTCGTTGGCGGCAATTTCCTGCCGCATCAGATCATGATGATCCCTGTGCGCGATCTTATGGTACGGCTCAATCTGATCGATACGACCGCGGCGCTGATCATCTTCCATGTTGCTTTCCAGACGGGATTTGCAACGCTCTTCATGCGGAACTTCATCGCTGCCTTGCCCGATGAACTCTTTCAGGCCGCGCGCGCCGAAGGCGCAACGCCTTTCCAGACACTGATCCACGTTGCCGTGCCGCTGGTCCGGCCAGCTCTCGCTGCGTTGGCCATTCTGATCTTCACCTTCATCTGGAACGATTATTTCTGGGCGGTGGTGCTGACGGTCAGCGACTCGGTGAAGCCTGTGACTGCCGGTCTTGCCAATCTGCGCGGAGAATGGGTTTCGGCATGGAACCTCATCTCGGCAGGCACGATCGTCGTCGCCGTACCGCCCGTCATCATGTTCTTCCTCATGCAACGGCATTTCATCGCCGGTCTCACTATGGGGGCGGTCAAAGGATGAGCGAAACGGGCATTTCCTTTCCCAAAACTCAAGAGTCCAACAGCAGAGAGCCAGGAAGCATGACCAGTCTCGAACTGCGACAGATCAACAAGAATTACGGCGGATACCATGCTTTGCGCGGGATCGACCTTACCGTCGAGCAGGGTGAGTTCATCGTCATGGTCGGGCCTTCCGGCTGCGGCAAGTCGACCTTGCTCAAGACGATCGCCGGCCTGGAAGGGATTTCGTCCGGCCAGATCCTGATCAATGGCCGCGACGTCAGCAAGGAAGAGCCGGGGGATCGCGGCATCGCCATGGTCTTCCAGTCCTATGCGCTTTACCCGCATATGACGGTGGCGGAGAACATGGGGTTTGGCCTGCGTATGGCCAAACGACCCAAGGCCGAAATCGATGCCGCCGTTGCACGCGCCGCCAAGATCCTGCGCATCACCGATCAGCTTGAAAAGCGGCCGAAGCAACTCTCCGGCGGTCAACGGCAGCGCGTTGCCATCGGCCGTGCCATTACCCGCTCTCCGGATGTGTTCCTCTTCGATGAACCGCTTTCGAATCTCGATGCGGCGCTCCGAACGCAGATGCGCGTCGAGCTCAGCAGCCTGCACGCGGAACTCGGTGCAACCATGGTCTACGTGACCCACGATCAGGTGGAAGCCATGACCATGGCGAGCCGCATCGTGGTGTTGAACCAAGGCGTGATCGAACAGGTGGGCTCGCCCCTGGAGCTCTATAGAAATCCCGAAAATCTCTTCGTTGCGGGCTTCCTTGGAGCCCCGAGAATGAACTTCCTTGCCGTAACCGTGGACGAGGTCTCGGGCCGGGACGTTCGGGTCTCTGCTCCCGGCATCGTGCCGTTGACGGTCGAATTGTCCGATGGCGTGACGCTGCAAAAGGGCGCCGATCTGACGCTGGGTGTCCGGCCGGAAAACATATCGATCGTCACCGATGTAGCCCACGGCGGCGCGATCGAAGGGCAGGTGCAACTGGTTGAGCACCTCGGCCGTGAAACCATCCTCTACGTCGACGCTGGCAGCCTGCGTACCATCGCCTCGGAAAGCGGCACCGGAAATATCACGGTGCAGCTCAGCTATGTCGCTCCGTTCACATCCGGCCAATCCGTGGCTTTGAAGCTCGACGCCAGGGAGCTTTATCTCTTCTCACCCAATGGCGGACGCACGATCAGCGCCCGCAAGACGATCATCGACAAATGAATTCGGGAAATAAGACCGTGTCTGACAAGAATATTGCTGCGATCCCATCTGTTTGGAATACCGTCAAGACCGACCGCTTTCTGGTCGGCGCTCCCCATTATCCCGAGCATGTCGACGAGAGCTATTGGGAGCGCGATGCCGAGCGCATGGCGAAGGCGGGCTTCAATGTCGTGCGAATGGCGGAATTCGCCTGGCACATTCTCGAGCCCAGGCTTGGCACCTTCAATTTCGATCTGTTCGACCGCGCCATAGCCATGCTCGGGCGCTACGGGATCGATACGATCATGTGCACGCCGACGGCCACTCCGCCACGCTGGCTGACCGTTGCCCACCCCGAGATCCTGCGCGTTGACGGCAAGGGCCGTCCGATGAGCCATGGATCGCGTCAACACTGCGATACGGCAAGTCCCGTATTCCGCGAACACAGCCGCCGCATCACTAAGGCCATGGCCGAACATTATCGAGACAATCGGCATGTTGTCGGCTGGCAGACCGACAATGAACTGAATACGAGCATGCCGGAGAGCTACTCGAAGGCGACATTGAGCGAATTTCAGATTTTTCTCGCCGAGAAATACGGCACCATCGGCAAGCTGAACGCTGCATGGGGCGGCGATTTCTGGGCGACTGCCTATGACAATTTCGACCAGGTCGTACTTCCGATCGAATTCGGTCCGACCTTCCCCAGTCCCGGCCATGTGCAGGATTACCACCGCTTCCTCGCATTTGCGACGGCACGGTTTCAGCACGATCAGGTCGAGATCCTGCGGGCAGCGAACCCGTCATGGTTCGTCTTCCACAATCTCGGCGGCCTGCGGGATATCGATTTTCGCGGTCAGTTCACCAAGGATCTCGATTTCGTCGGCTACGATATCTATCCGATGCTCTATGACGAGTTTCAGCGCATCGGAAATCACGCAAAGGTTCAGGCCCTGCACCTTGATATATGCCGTGGCTTTTCGGGTAACTACATCGTGCCGGAACAGCAATCCGGCTTTGGCAGTCAGCCGGGTTTCTGCACGTTGACACCGGAGCCGGGCGAACTTCGGCGTATGGCCATGTCATCGGTCGCGCATGGTGCTGACGGACTGATGTTCTTCCGCTGGCGTCCAGCCCATTTCGGTGCCGAGATCTACTGGATGGGCATCATCGACCACGACGATGTCGGTCGTCATCGCTATGACGAGGCCAAGCAGTTCGCCACTGAAATGATGGCGCTGAAGGATAAGATTCTCGGTACCTATGTGCGCATGGATGTGGGTATCGCCGGTTCGGATTTTGACAACCAGGAAGCCCATAAGACCTATTCGATTGGACTGCCAAGCCCCCAGGATGACGCGGTTCTCCTGCACCAATATTGTTACGATCGCGGCATCGCCTGCGGCTTCATTCATCCCGAGGACGATCTTTCGAAGCTGAAGCTGTTCTACGTTCCGCATTGGGTGATGTGGAAGGATGAATGGACTGAAGAACTTGAAGCCTTCGCGGAGCAGGGCGGCACGGTCGTTATCGGTGCTCGTACGGGCACGCGGGATGAGAACAATCACGTCATCAGGCAGACGGCCCCCGGCACCTCCCTTTCCAAGCTCGCAGGCGTGCGCGTCGAGGACTTCGGCCGTCTCGCAGCACCCGGCGCAAGCGGATTGTTCGACGTGATGGAGCGGTCAGGTGGCCTGGTGGTGCCACCAAACAGGCCGGCGGAATCGCAGCGCAGGACGCGCCGTTTCAAGATCGGCAACCAGGAACTGACTGCCGGACACTTCTACGAAAATCTTTCGGTCGACGCGGATACGGAGATCGTTGCCGCCTGGTCCAATCGTTATGCGGACGGTCAGCCGATGGCGACCTCGCGCAAGGTCGGCAAGGGTCAGGTCGTCTATGTCGGCACCTATCTTACGCCCGAACTGACGGCTGCACTGTCCGAACGGCTGTTCCCAACGGCAGGTGTGCAGCCGTTAGTGGACGACCTTCCGGCTGGCGTCGAGGTCACAATGCGCATGAATGACGACCGCAGGCTGCTGTTCATCCAGAACTACACCGATCAGCCGGCGAGCCTCGCCGCCGTGCCGCCAGGCAATAACCTTCTCGACAATGGAAAGGCCGTTGCCGGCGGGCTCAAGCTCGATGGCTATGGCTGCGCAGTCATCGAGTTGGAGCGCTGATCCGGTTTACGCGCGCGGATTATCGGAAAGGACACGTGGGGTCACTGCGCGGCATTCGAAGTCGAATGCCGCCGCTTCCTGCCACGGCGATATCAACGTGTCAGGTTCTCAATCGGAACCTGCAAATGAATTCGCAGCCCTTCGGGTCTCCATTCCCGAGTGATTGATCCGCTGAGCGAGCCTTCGACGGTCACCCGCTCAAGCTGCGATCCGAAGCCGGTGCTTTCCCCTGGCGCTGTAACAGCAGGGCCGCCGGTTTCCGTCCAGATCAGGCTGAGTTCGTCGTTCATCGTCACGTCGATTCTGATCTGCCCCTGCGGGAGGGAAAGCGCCCCGTATTTGATCGCGTTGGTGGCGAATTCATGTAATAGCAATGCCAGCGATGTCAGTGCGGAGCCTCCAACCGGGGCATCCGAGCCATGAATCTGTATCCGCTGCCGGTCATCCTCCCGATGAACGGCAAGAACCGCATCAAAGAGGGAAAAGAGAGTCGTCGACGGTCGGGCGGTGACATCTCCCGAAAGATCCGGCAATGTCAGATCATGAGCGCGAGCCAAAGAGACGATCCGTCTGCGCAGATTGTCGGCAAGATCTTGGGCGCTCGTAGCCGATCGCAGGCTCATCGTGATCAGCGCATTGGTGATTGCGAACACGTTCTTGATGCGATGATTCATCTCCCGCAGGAGCAGTGTCTGGCGTTCGCGCTCACGTTTGCGCTCGGAAATGTCGCGCGCGATCTTCGACGCTCCGATAATCGATCCGTCCTCGTTACGGATCGGCGATACGGTGAGGGAGACATCGACAAGGCTTCCATCCTTGCGCCGGCGCACCGTCTCATAGTGATCGATCCGTTCGCCACGACGGATTTGTCCGATGATCGTTATTTCCTCGTGAAGCCGCTCATCCGGGATCAGAATGGTGATCGGTTGGCCCATCGTTTCCGCCGCCGTAAATCCGAAGAGGCGTTCGGCGCCCCTGTTCCAGCTTGTGATGATGCCGTCAAGGGTCTTGCTGATGATCGCGTCATCGGAATTTTCGACAATGGCGGCCAGCCAGGCGTCTGCCGAAGGCGCATGCAGTCCAAATTGCTGGGTAAGATTTTCGCTCAAGCTTCTACTCTGAGTGGGTTCTTCTTCGTTCGCTGCCCCCTCGGAATCTGATGCAGATGCGGAGGCTAAAGAGTCCGTTTGGTCAGCGGCCATTGCTTTTACTTTCCCCATCGTCATCTCCCGGAAAGCATAGGTCGCAATGGACCCATCCCATCCACCTGCCGAGATAGTCATAGCAAATCTCACCGTCTCCCGACAGCCCACCCCATCAGTTGCCGTCAGGCATCGGGGCTCCCTCAGCAATCGCGCGATCTCCAGGTCGATGCGATGGGCTCTGGCGACTGACCGATTTTCTCATTTCGCTTGGGAACCTTCAATGCGGCTGTGGGTTCGAAAGCCGGATCGCGTGGAATTTATCCCTTCTGCTAATGCCCATCGCCGTCTGCGCGGTCCACCTTTCCTTTCAAAACTCGCCACGCTCAACGGAAACGTTTCGGTATATTCCATCGCGGCTATCAAATGGCGGCCTCGCGCCGGCCTCCCGCCGTTTCGATATGGCCGATCGCGATCACATTACGCCTCTCAGGGAGAGCCTTTGTCGCTTATGGACATGACAAGCGCGGATCCGGCGACTTTGGTTGCATGGATCGCCGTCAAAATGTCGAGGAGCGGGAACAATGGCGGGCCTGTCGGCTTAGACGAGTAGTCATTACAAAGAGGAGGCTGAGATGAGCACATCTCAAACGACGACGGAACACGACAAAATCCGCAATTGGGTCCAGGCCAGGAACGGTCATCCAGCCCGGGTCAAAGGGGCGAAGAAGGGCGGCATTTTGCGGATTGATTTCGGCAAGCCGGAAGAATCGCTCGAAGAGATTTCCTGGGAGGAGTTTTTCCGGATATTCGACGAGAACGAGCTCGCCTTTCTCTACCAGGATAGGACCGAAAGCGGCGATACCAGCTGGTTCACAAAATTCGTCAGCCGCCACTAAATGCAAGATCTGCGCGGATCGCGCAGGAGAGGGAAGCTATGGAAGGCGGGGATATGAAAACCGCTCCCGGTACCGGGAGCAGGATCGGAACCTATGGTCCGGGCTCAATTTAGTAAAGCGGCATGGAAAGGGCCACGGTAATCCCTAATAGCAAAAGGAGAACGTCATGGCTTTGACATTGATCAGCAAGGCCTTTGCGCAAGATCAGCCGATCCCTAGGAAATATGCGCGAGCGGGCGAGAACCTCTTTCCGCCGCTTGCCTGGAGCGGCGCTCCCGATGGAACCAGGAGCTTTGCTCTGGTTGTCGAGGACCCAGACGCTCCAAGCGGCACCTTTCGCCACTGCGGTATTGCCAACATCCCGGCGCAGTGGACCGATCTTGCCGAAAGCGCCGATACCGCGCCCGATCGAGCGCCGCGGTTCTACAAGAACGATTTCGGCAATGCGCGCTATGACGGCCCGCAGCCGCCACGCGGCGATCGTCCTCATCACTACATTTTCCGCCTTGCCGCTCTGGACGTTCCAAGGCTTTCGATCCCGGATGCTGCCGGCATAAGCGCGATGTGGACAGAGGCGAAGAAGCATGTGCTCGCGGAAGCGAGCGTCACAGGCACGTACCAGACGCAATAGCCAAAAGGAGACGACAATGCATTTGGATAGCGGGGCACAGCAATGTGTCGAGAACTGTCTGCGCTGCTACAGCGTTTGTCTGTCCACGGCGATGAACCACTGCCTGGAAGTCGGCGGCGAACATACCAAACCGCAGCATTTCAGGCTGATGATGGCGTGTGCGGAGATATGCCGCACGTCAGCACATTTCATGCTGATCGGTTCGCGTCACCATCCGCATGTCTGCCGGGAATGCTCGGAAATCTGCAGCGAATGTGCTGCCGATTGCGAGCGGATCGGCGATATGGCGGAGTGTGTCGATGCATGCCGCAAGTGCGCCGAGACCTGCCGGCAGATGGCGGCCGCGTAAGATCGCGGCTTCGCCGGAGCATAGGTGACGCGGAAATGAATGACGAGAAGAAGAGCGACCAGAAGCGCGCGGAACCTCCGACATTTGCGGCTCAGGATGTCCGTCAGGGCGAGATCATCCTGAAGCGCCGCTGGCAGCGGCTGGTTTTCATCGGCGGTCTGGTTGCATTAGTCCTCGTGATCTTGCTGTTGCGATTTGCCGGGTGAGCAGAAACACATCGGGCGCGGTGTCCCGGGCAAAGGAGATGCCTGTAATCGATGCCTGACGATTCTCGTGTTGGAAAGATGTCGTGCTTTCTGACAGAGGCAAAGCGCAGCATTCAAAGGAGAGGGGCAGTCAATCATCCACCAAGCGTAAGGGAAAGCCGGAACATGCCTCGAGTCCTGAGCCGGACAACGCCTCAAGGACGCCCTGACGAAGCCTTCATCGGTTCGCAAGAGCGACAAACTGCTCACTGATGGGTGCCGCCATGAAGTGATGACGCGTCTGCCCGTGATGTCACAAATGTCGCGGTACCTTCGATCGCTCGCGTATACCTGCAATGTCCGCCATAGGTCCGATCGACGGCTACTTCAGTTTTTCCAGCCAGTGCAGCACTGCTGCCTCGTCTTCATCCAGCCACCTTAGTATGCTGGACCTTTTCCTCACCTTCATCTTGGCGATCCTCGCCAGGCTGCCCTCTTCGAAACTTGCGAACACGCCTGGATGTATGTAGGACCCTCGGCAGACGGCCCGCGTATTCACCAGTTTCGCAGCCACCGTATCGATGATTTCGTTTATCTGCCTTGTCCGCCCTGCAGCAGTGGCGGCCGGCGGTATCGCAGCCAGCGCCGAAGCTGCCATCCGCGTGGCTCCCCAGATCCGGAATTGCCGTGAGCTGAAGTCACCTCTTGCGGCCTCGCGAATATAGGCATTGACGTCTTGCGAGCGGATCGGGTGGAGAACGCCGTTCTCGTCGAGATATTGGAACAGATGCTGGCCGGGCAGCTCCTGCAGCATTCGTATGGCGCGTATGATCCGGCGGTCGGTATAGCTCAATCGCCATTCCTTGCCGGATTTTCCCTTGAAGCGAAATTGGAGGCGCGATCCAACTAGCTTGACATGCTTGCTGCGCAAGGTCGTCAGGCCATAGGAGCCGTTTTCTATCGCATAGGCCTCGTTGCCGATGCGGATGAAAAGCTTGTCCATCAGCCAGACGACAGTGGCGAGCGCCTTTGCCAATCCGGGCTTCCTGCGGCGAAGATCGATATCGATCTGCTTGCGGATATCTGGCAGTGCGCGAGCGAACTCCACAAGCTGCGCGAATTTTTCCCGATCGCGCTCGGCGATCCAATCCGGATGGTAGCGATACTGTTTCCGGCCCCTAGCATCGCGGCCGACCGCCTGCAGATGCGATCTCGGATCTGGCGAAATGATGACGTCAGTATAGGCAGGGGGAATAGCGAGCGCGGAAAAGCGGTCGAGTTCCGTCTCATCGGTGATCCGGTTTCCCTGCTGGTCGTAGTAGAGGAAGCCTCTCCGGCCTTTCCTGCGGGTAATACCGCTGTCTAATGCGGCAAGGTAAACGATTCCCGGCCGGATGGCTGGCGAAGATTTTGAACTGGCTGTCTTTGACTGGATCTGGCCGGCGGCAACCGGCGACCGTCCTTGTGCGAGCTTGGTTCCCGTGCATGCCGTGTCGGTATCGCTGCCACCGTTGCTTGGTTCCGGTTCTAATTGCAGTCCGCTCTCAGTCATCGCCCTTTTGCTTCAGTGCGTCGGAAACCTTCCGCTTGCGCGGATGATTGATGTTCTCGTCATTGGCGTCTCGCGCTGCTTCCCCGCCATCCTTGGCAGGAAGATAGCCGGCGGGCTTGGAACCGGCCGGGCCTTCCCATCTCGGAGACTGGTCGGTCGTTCCCGGCGCGCCGCTACGTGGTTGCTGATGCTTCATCGCTGATCTCCTCTCGAACATGACGGCGTTTCGCCGATCCCACCGTCGGGTGAGCAGCGCTCCATGATCCCGACTTGGTGAATGTAACCCATGGCCCGAATAGATTGTTCCATCGGTCGACGAAGGCGGGAACGTGCGGGTGGTTGCGGATCAAAACCGCCGGCGGCGGGGCGGGAACTTTCGTTCTGACTCCGCGTTTGACCCCGTTATACAGACAACTCAGGGGAATTCGGTGGCGCAGATTTTCACGGCTTCTGCTGATACCAGACTGCGCGCCTTCCTGCTCGCCGCCGCCATTCTGATATTTCTTCTGGTGCTCTTTGTGGGCGGCTATGCGAGTTCCAGCTATGGAACTCTGATCGGCTGGGTCCAGGATCAGCCCATTCCCTTCAGCCACGAGCATCACGTCGCCGGACTCGGCATCGACTGTCGTTATTGCCACACGTCGGTCGAAACGAGCGCACGTGCCGGTTTGCCGGCAACGCATATCTGCATGAGCTGTCATTCGCAGATATGGACCGGCGCGCCCATGCTGGCGGCCGTCAGGTACAGTCTGACGGCGAATGTGCCGCTGCAATGGAATCGTGTGTCGCGGCTGCCGGACTATGTCTATTTCAATCATTCGATCCATGTTGCCCGTGGCGTTCCTTGCGTCACCTGCCATGGCCGCGTCGATCAGATGCCGCTGATGTCGCGTGCACAACCCTTTCAGATGCAGTGGTGTTTGGGCTGTCATCGAAACCCCGCGCCGAACCTCCGCCCGCCTGATGAGGTGACGCGCATGGACTGGTCCGACTGGGACGCTCATCCCGAACAACACAAGGATTTTGGCGCGCTCGTGGTGAAAGCCTACGGCATTGAGCCGGCCAAGCTTGTCCAATGCAACATCTGTCACAGGTGATTTGATGGCCAACCGCCCATCCTCCAGGGAGGCAATCCGCAAGCGGCTCGCCGGCAAGGCGGGGCGGCATTTCCAGTCGGTTTTGGAAGAGCTCTCCGAAACGGAGGCTTTCAAACGGTTCGCAAGGGAAGAGTTTCCGGCGCTTCATAGCCGCCCAATTAGCCTCGATCGCCGTTCACTGCTGAAGGTCATGGGCGCATCGCTCGCCCTTGCAGGCCTATCGGCCTGCAAGGGCGAGGCGGACGAAACGGCGTTTCCTTATGTCGAGGCTCCCGAGGGGGTCACGGTCGGCGTGGCGAAATGGTATGCGACATCCGTTACCTTTGCCGGCTATGCGCAGCCGGTTCTCGGCAAGACGTTTACCGGCCGCCCTGTCAAATTGGAAGGCAATCCGGATCATACCGCATCGAAGGGGACAACGGATGCTTTCACCCAGGCAGCTCTTCTCAGCCTCTACGATCCGGGCCGTTCGCAAACCCCGCTTCATTTCGGCAAACCGGTGGACTGGAGCACCTTCGATGTGGAGATGGTCGCGAATGCGAACAGGTTGGACAAGGTGCATGGGGAAGGCTTCCGTCTGCTGACAGGTCCCGTCAGCTCGCCAACCATGCTTCGGCAGATAGATGTGATGATGCAGCGCTGGCCGCAGGCGCGCTGGCACGTCTGCGATCCGGTCTCGGACGCGCTTCGGCTCGCAGCGACCGCCCAAGTGTTCGGCCGGCCCTTGGTCATGCATCCGGCCTTCGATACCGCCGAGACGATCGTCAGCCTCGATGACGACTTTCTCGGCCCTGGTCCAAGGCAGACGGTCAACGCGCGCCTCTTTGCCGATCGCCGCCGATTGCGTCAGGCCCGACAGGGGCAATCCCGCCTCTTCGTCGCGGAACCCACTCCCTCGACGACCGGCTCCGTTGCGGACATGCGGCTCGTCGCATCCGTCTCGATGATGGATCGCCTGCTGCGGGCGCTCGGGAGGCGGATCGGAGTGGAAGGTCTCGGCGACGTCGATCTCTCTGAAAGGGAACGTCGATGGATCGATGCCGCCTCGGATGCGCTCAAAGCCTCACCGCATAATGCATTGCTTCTCGTCGGCGCACACTACGATCAGAATATCCAGGCGCTTGGACTGCTGCTGAATGAAAAGCTCGGAAGCCTCGGCACCACACTGCGCTTCTCCGACCCTCTCATTGCGATGCCGCCGGACGGTGCACAATCGCTCGAGGTTTTGGCCGCGGATATGCAGGCGGGCAAAGTCTCGACGCTTGCGATCATCGGCACCGATCCCGCCTATATGGCGCCGGCTGATCTCGATTTCCGCAAGGCTTTGGGAAAGGTGAGGCTCTGCATCCATGCGGGACTGCATGTCGAAGAGACTGCCTCCTTCTGCCAATGGCATGTCCCGCTTCAGCACGATCTCGAAAGCTGGAGTGATGCACGCGCGGTCGACGGCGCGATCAGCCTCGTTCAACCGCTCGTCCGGCCGTTCTACGACGTGCGTTCGGCGCATGTGGTGCTGGAAAACTTGATGGGACGCTCGTCGTTGGATCGGGATGTCGTGCAACAGACCTGGAAGACTGCATGGGGAGCCGATTTCGACAGTCGCTGGCGCGGCAGTCTCAACCGGGGCTTCGTGGAGGCCAGCGCGCCGCCGCTCATCGCGCCGCCGATCACAGACCGAAAAATTCCCGCCTCTGCCGATGCTGCCGATGCTGCCGATGCTCTGACGCTTGTCATCCGCCCCGACGCCGGCGTCTGGGACGGCACGCTTTCGGAGAACGCCTGGGCACAGGAGACGCCCCGGCCGCTGACCAAGATCACCTGGGGCAATGTTATTCTCATCAGCCCACAGGTTGCGGCTGAAAGAGGGCTGAAGAATGGTGACGAGGTTCGGCTGGCGGTAGACGCCGTTTCGATGACCGGTCCGGTGTGGATCATGCCTGGTCAGGAAGCGCATACGCTCACGGTCACGCTGGGTTATGGCCGAAAATTGAAGGACTCGATCGCCGCGAATCTCGGTTACGATGCTTACCCGCTGCAGCAAGCGAACGAGCTTTGGCACCGGAGCAATGTCGGGATCGAGCCGACAGGTAAGACGCTGACAGTCGCGACGACGCAAGTGAACCAGGCGATGGATGGCTTCGATTTCGTCCGCAGCGTGGATGTCAGCCAGCTCGACCCGCAATCGCGAAAGCACGACAAGAAGGAACAGCCCTCATTCTATCCGGACAAGCCGAAATCCGACCCTTCCTGGGGAATGTCGATCGACCTTGATCTCTGCATCGGCTGCAATGCCTGTGTGACCGCCTGTCAGGCCGAAAACAATATTCCGGTCGTCGGCAAGGAATTGATCGCCGAAGGCCGGCAAATGCATTGGATTCGCATCGATCATTACTATGAAGGCGATGTCACGGAGCCGAAATCCTATTTCGAGCCAGTTCCTTGCATGCATTGTGAGCAGGCCCCTTGTGAAATGGGCTGCCCTGTCAACGCCGCCGTCCACAGCATCGACGGGCTGAACCTCCAAGTTTATAACCGGTGCATCGGCACACGCACCTGCTCGTCCTATTGCCCCTACAAAGTCCGCCGTTTCAACTGGTTCGACTACACCGGAAACGATGCGGAATCCGTGAAGGCCATGCGCAATCCGGATGTGACCGTCCGAAGCCGCGGTGTCATGGAGAAATGCACATACTGCGTACAGCGCATCGCCGAAGCCCGCATTACTGCCGATAAGGAGGGTCGGCCGATCCGCGACGGCGAGATCGTCACCGCCTGCCAGCAAGCCTGTCCAACTCAGGCGATCGTGTTCGGCAATGTCGCCGATCCCAATTCCGCCGTCAGCCGCCGCAAGGCCGGATCGCGCGATTATACGTTGCTTGAGGAGGTCAATACCCGACCCCGGACCACCTATCTTGCCCGCATCGAGGACAAGAGCATCCTCCCGAAGGAGGCCACGGGATGAGCGATGCAACGGCAGGTCGCAACGCCGCGGCCACGGCGAAGATCACCCGGATTCCACTAAAATATCCAGCCCCGAGGGCATGGTGGGTCTGCTTTTTGATGTCTCTACTGCTGCTTGCAAGCTTCGTCGTTTCGGCAGCCGTCCTGCTCACCTATGGCGTCGGCGTCTGGGGAAACAATATTCCCGTCAATTGGGGATTGGCGATTGCCAACTACATCTGGTTTCTCGGCATCGGACATGCGGGCACGCTGATCTCGGCGTTGCTTCTGCTTCTCAGTGCCCATTGGCGCAACTCGCTGAATCGCTTCGCCGAGGCGATGACCCTTTTTGCCGTCATCTGCGCGGGTCTCTATCCGATCCTGCATCTCGGGCGTCCCTGGTTCTTCTATTGGATCGCGCCCTATCCGAACACCATGACGATTTCGCCACAATTCAAAAGCCCTTTGAGCTGGGATTTCTTCGCCGTGCTCACCTATCTCACCGTTTCGATTCTCTTCTGGTATATTGGAATCGTCCCCGATCTCGCCACCGTCCGAGACCGGGCAAAAAAACGCTGGCAGCAGGTATTCTACGGCCTCGCAGCACTTGGCTGGCGCGGTTCGGCCAGGCATTGGGCACGCTGGAACCAGTCCTATCGACTGACCGCCGCCATTGCGGTGCCTCTGGTGGTTTCGGTCCACTCCGAGGTTTCGCTGCTTTTTGCGGCCGGGCCGATACCCGGTTGGACATCGACGGTCTTCCCGCCATATTTCGTGCTTGGTGCCGCCTTTTCCGGTTTTGCCGTCGTGGCGATGATTGCCGTCACGCTGCGCCATGCATTGGGACTTGGCGATCTCGTCACCAGCCGCCATCTCGATCTTCTCGGATGCTTTATGCTGGCGACGGGATTGATGACGGCCTACGGCTATGTGGCGGAAGTCTTCGACAGCCTTTATGGCGGCGATCTGCAGGACGTCGGCACGATGATGGATCGGCTGACCGGCGCCTATGCCTTCAGCTACTGGGGCGCCGTCATCCTCAATTTCGTGCCGCTGCAGCTTTTATGGTTCGGCACCGTTCGCCGTCAGCCGGTCATTCTGTTCCTGATCGGCCTTTCGGTTACCGTCGGCATGTGGTTCGAGCGCTATATGCTGCTGACGACGTCGCTCTATCGCGATTATCTCGTCTCCTCCTGGGGCGTCTACCATCCAAGCATCTGGGAGTGGGGTCTTTTTGCCGGCATGCTCGGCGTTTTCTTCACGCCCTTCCTGTTGTTCGTGCGCTTCCTGCCGGTCATCTCGGCCTTCGAAGTCAAAGAGGCGCTCAGGGAAACGGGGGATTTGAGCCATGCGTGAACCGAGTCCGGAAAGTGCGGTGTTCGGTCTGCTCGCCGAGTTCGACAGGCCAGAGCGGTTGGTGGAGGGCGTGAAGCGCGCACGCAAGGCCGGCTTTCGTGCCTTGGACGCCTATTCGCCCTATCCGGTGCAGGAACTGACCGAAGTGCTGGCTATTAACGAAAATATCGTGCCCTGGCTGACCCTTGCTGGGGGAATAGTCGGCGCCGCCATCGGCTATGGCCTTCAGGTCTACACTAATCATGCCTATCAGATCGATATCGGCGGACGCCCGCTCTATGCCTGGCAGTCCTTCATGCTGATCACCTTCGAGCTGACCGTGCTCTTCTCGGTGCTGTTTACGGTTTTCGGCATGCTTCTGCTGAACCGGCTGCCACGCCTTCACCATCCGCTGTTCGATGTCGAGGCCTTTCATCTGGCGAGCTCGGACAAGTTCTTTCTCGTCCTTTTCAGCAACGATGCGCGGTTCCATCTGAAACGCACGAGGGCTTTTCTGGACGGCCTCGATCCGGTGCGCGTCGAAGCCGTAGAACATACGGAGCAACCGGAATGAGAAGCGCGCCGCTCTATCTCGTGCCCGTTCTATTGCTCGCAGGCTGCGACAACATGAACCATCAGCCGCGCTACGATTCCTATGAAAAGAGTTCGCTCTTTGCCGATGGCAAGGCGCTGCAAGCACCGCCACAGGGGACGGTCGCGCGCGACGATGCCCGAGAGGACGCTGCCCTTGCAAATCGTCCGATGATTACGACCGAATTGCTGCAGCGTGGGCAGGAGCGCTTCGGCATCTATTGCACCCCCTGCCACGACACCGATGGCGATGGCAATGGGACAGTGCCGGCGCGTGGCTTTCCGCATCCGCCGAGTTTCCATATCGACCGGCTGCGCAATGCGCCCTCGCGCTATTTCGTCGATGTCATGACCAACGGCCATGGTGTGATGTATTCCTATGCCGACAGGGTTTCTCCGGCTGACCGCTGGGCGATCGCAGCCTATATCCGTGCGCTGCAGCTTAGCCGAAATGCCCCTGTTGCCACTCTCCCACCGGAAGATCGAGCGCGGTTGGAAGGGACGGGATCATGAGCCGCGTCGAAGCCCTGCCGACCAACTTGCTCGCCATAAGCGGTATCGTCTTTTGCCTGATGGCGCTGGCGATGACGCTGTTCTCGCCCCAAGCCGCATTGATCGGCTGGCTGGCGGCCCTTGTTTTTATGAGCGCACTGCCGCTCGGCGCCCTCTGCCTGACGATGATGATGCGCATCATCCCCGGCATCTGGCGCGACGAGCTTCTTACTGTCGCGGAGCCGGCGCTGCTGCTGGTGCCGCTCGTTCTCCTCGCCTCGCTGCCGATCATGATCGGCCTCCCCTGGACCTATGAATGGGCGCGAGGGGCTCCGCTTGGAGCTTTCAAGAAGGTCTATCTGACGCCGCTTTTCTTCGATATTCGCACCCTGGCGATCCTTTCAGGCGCCTGCTGGCTCGCATGGGCGCTGGTCACGAGGCCGCGCCGTTCCCTGCCGCTGGCGGCGATGGGACTCATCGCCTTCGTGTTGTTGCATGGGTTGCTGTCGGTCGACTGGTTGATGTCGCTCGATCCTCAGTTCCATTCCTCCGGCTTCGGCCTCTATATACTGGCGGGCCAGATGCTGACGGCGCTGTCGCTTCTGCTCATTCTCCGGCTATCGGCCGGCCCCGTCGGCAGGCCTGGTGTGCTCGGCGCTCTGCTGCTGACCGCGATCCTCTTCTGGGTCTATCTCGCCTTCATGCAATATTTCATCATCTGGTCGGGCAATCTTCCAAAGGGAGTTGCCTGGTATCAGCGGCGCGGCGACGGCATTTGGGCGGTTGCCGAATATCTATTCACGCTGTTGCACCTTCTGCCGCTGCTGCTGTTGTTTTTTCCGCCAGTCCGCACGTCTCCGGCATGGCTGATCACGCTGTCGCTTGCTGTGCTCATTGGCGCGCTGCTGGAATATGCCTGGCTGACGATGCCGCAGTTGACGGGGCATCTTGGGCCCGCAATCACGGCCTATCTCCTTTCACTGATCGGTTTCACGCAGATTGGCCTCGCGATCCTTTCCCGCTCGACCATCCTGCTTGCGCGATTGAGGTCGAGCTATCAGGCAGAGGTCTCGCGATGAGCCCGAACTTTCGCAGACGGCGGCAACGAACGAAGACAAAGCCGGCTTATGAGGCGCGCGACGTCTCGCCACGCATCATCCTGTCGTGGACTTCAGCGCTCTTCATTGGTGTGGGGCTATCGATCCTGATTGCCTTCGGCATTCTTCGCCGGGTCGAGCCTGCGGCACAGTCCTCTCTCACGAACACCCAAACCCAGGAACGAAACGGTCCTCGTCTCGAAGTTTCTCCCTCTGCCGATCGCCATGCGTTGCAGCTTGAAGCCCAGAGTCGGCTGCAAGGTTATGGCTGGAACGACAGGGCGGCGCAGACAGCACATATTCCGATCGATCGCGCTATGGCAATTCTCGCCGCCCGCGGTTGGCCGGATCAGGACAATGGGGAGGCGGTCAAGCGATGATGCGCCATGTACTGCCACTCGCGTTCGCGTTGCTGGGCTTTGCCGTCGGTCAGGCCGCGGCGGCACCCTTCGATCCATTTGCCGTCACCGGTATCGAACACAAGTCGGATGCGAAAATTCCGCTCGATCGGCCTTTCACGGACGAGGGAGGCCATCGGGTGACGCTGCGCGGACTTGCCGGCGACAAGCCGATCCTGCTGGCACCGGTCCTGCACAATTGCCCGAACATCTGCGGGGTGACCTTGTCGGGCCTCATGGAGGCGGTAAAGGAGCAGCCGTTCCGGCCGCCTGGTGATTTCACCATCATCGCTTTCGGCATCGATCCCCGCGAAGGGCCCAGGGACGCGCAAAACTCACTCGATCAATTGCGCGGTCGCTTTCCCTCGCTGACCGCTGGGGGTGTGCATGCGCTGACAGGCACGGCCTCCGATATCCATGCCGTGACGGATGCACTCGGCTATCGCTACGCCTGGGACCCCAACATCGGTCAATATGCGCATGACGCAGCCGTCGCCGCCCTGACACCGGATGGGCGATTGAGCCGCTGGCTCTATGGGCTTTCGCCTGAGGGTAATGATCTGAAGCTGGCGTTGACGGAGGCGGGGCAGGGGCAGATCGGGAGTTGGGGCGATCAGCTCCTGCTGCTTTGCTACCATTATGATCCGGCCACCGGACGGTACTCTTCGCTCATTCACATGGCCCTGCAGATGGCCTGTGGGGTGACGGTGCTGGCCGGCGGCGGGCTGTTCGGATTTGCCCTCCTGTGCGAGAGACGACGTGAGAAGGCATCGGCCAAGGGGAGGGAAAATTGACTTTCATCCCCCTTTGGCCTCAGAGCGTTTCCGATTACAGCCATCAGGTGGATCTGCTGGTGATCGCTTTCACGGTACTGATCGTGGCCCTCTCGGCACCGGTCTTCATCCTGATCGTCGTCTTCGCGGTCAAATACCGACGCGGCAGGCCGGCGGACCGGAAACATTCTCCAAACCGGAACATCCCGCTCGAAATCTCCTGGTCCGTTATTCCGTTCGTCGCGCTGGTGGGCTTCTATGTCTGGTCGACCGAATTGTTCGCAACGCTACGTCATGCTCCGGCCGATGCATTGCAGATCGACGTCGTCGCCAAGCAATGGATGTGGAAATTCCAGCATCCGCAGGGCCAAGCCGAAATCAACGAGCTTCATGTGCCGGCTGGAGAGCCGGTCAAGCTTACGATGGCCTCTCAGGACGTGATCCATAGCCTCTTCATTCCCGCCTTGCGTATCAAGCAGGATGTGGTACCGGGCCGCTACACGACGAGTTGGTTCACCGCCGACAAGCCAGGCACCTACCGCATCGCCTGCTCGCAATATTGCGGCAGCAACCATTCCGAAATGACGGGCAGCTTCGTCGTTATGAAGCCGGCGGATTATGCCAAATGGTTGAGTCAATCCTCCAACGATCAAACGCTCGCGGCGGAAGGAGCGGCACTTTTCCGCAGCCGTGGTTGCAGCGGTTGCCATGATCCCGCGTCGACCGTGCATGCACCTTCGCTGGTGGGACTCTATGGCAATCCGGTGCCACTACAGTCCGGTGAGGTCGTGATCGCCGACGATGAATATATCCGCGACAGTATTCTTCTACCGCAGTCTCAGATCGCGGCCGGGTATCAGCCGATCATGCCGACCTTCCAGAACGTGCTCAGCGAAGAGGATGTCCTGAAGATCGTTGCTTATATCAAGTCATTGCAGCCAGGGGAGGCGACCCAGTGACGATCACCAGGGAACAGCGCCCGAACCCCGCCAATCTCGATGACCGCGGCCTGTCGGAAACGGCAACCGAACGCGTCAGCTATCTGCGCGCCGGCCATAGTCTCAAATCCTGGCTGCTGACGACAGACCATAAGCGCATCGCGATCCTCTATGTGCTGTCGATCACCTTCTTCTTTTTCGTCGGGGCGATTGCCGCGGCGCTGATCCGCCTCGATCTGCTGACGCCCGCGGGCGATCTATTGACCAACGACGGCTATAACCGTGCTTTCACCATCCATGGAGTCGTCATGGTTTGGTTCTTCCTGATCCCGTCGATCCCCAATACGTTCGGCAATTTTCTCCTTCCGCTGATGATCGGTGCCAGGGATCTCGCCTTCCCAAAACTCAATCTCCTGAGCTGGTACATCTACATGATTGCCGGTCTCTTCACCGTCTTCGTGCTGATCGCCGGCGGTGTCGATACCGGTTGGACCTTCTATACGCCGCTGTCGACCATGTATGCCAACGGCAATGTCATCCTCGCGGCAAGCGCTGTCTTCATCGTCGGCTTTTCCTCGATCCTCACCGGGCTGAATTTCATCGTGACCGTGCACAAGCTGCGTTGCCCCGGCATGACCTGGGGCCGGTTGCCACTCTTCGTCTGGTCGATCTACGCCACCTCATTGGTCCTGGTGCTGGCGACGCCGGTCCTTTCCATTACGCTCGTGCTGATCTCGCTGGAGCGGCTTTTCGGCCTCGGCATCTTCAATCCGGCACTTGGCGGCGATCCGCTGCTCTACCAGCACCTCTTCTGGTTCTACAGCCATCCGGCGGTCTACATCATGGTGCTGCCCGCGCTCGGGGTCATCAGCGAACTGGTGGCGGCCGGAGCACGCAAGCCGATCTTCGGCTATCAGTTCGTCGCGGCCTCATCGGTCGCGATTGCCGCTCTCGGTTTCTTCGTGTGGGGACATCATATGTTCGTCTCTGGGCAATCGGCCTATGCGAGCGCTGCCTTTTCGTTCCTGAGTATCGCGGTGGCAATTCCCTCCGGCATCAAGGTCTATAACTGGACTGCCACGCTGTTTAAGGGCCATATTTCGCTGGATCCGCCCTTTCTCTTTGCCATGGCCTTCATCGGTCTCTTCGTGTTCGGCGGCTTGACCGGCCTGATGCTGGCGATGCTGGCCATCGACGTCCATGTGCATGATACCTATTTTGTCATCGCGCATTTCCACTACATCATGGTCGGCGGTACGGTGTCGGCCTTCTTCGGCGCTCTGCATTACTGGTGGCCGAAGATCGTCGGACGGATGTATTCGATCGTCTGGGGGCGGCTGGCCGCCATTTTCATCTTTCTCGGCTTCAACCTGACCTTTTTCCCGCAGTTTCTGCTTGGCTATCTTGGAATGCCGAGGCGCTACCATGTCTATCCGCCGGAATTTCAGGTGCTGAACGTCTTCTCCTCCGTCGGGGCTACATTGCTCGGCGCCGCCTACCTCATGCCCTTCATCTATTTCATTCATTCGCTGCGTTACGGAGCGCCCGCCGGCGACAATCCATGGGGCGCGACCGGGCTCGAATGGACGACACCGTCACCGCCGCCAAAACATAATTTCGACAGCGTACCGCTCGTCGATAGGCCGCCTTACGACTATGAGGTGGAGATGGAGGGTGACAATGCCTGAGACCTTGCCCGTCACCGAG
Organism: Rhizobium sp. CB3090; assembly: GCF_029714285.1. Lineage (NCBI taxonomy): Bacteria > Pseudomonadati > Pseudomonadota > Alphaproteobacteria > Hyphomicrobiales > Rhizobiaceae > Rhizobium > Rhizobium sp. CB3090. The sequence continues at coordinate 940,700 of NZ_CP121663.1, read as the reverse complement.
CCCTACCGAGATGCCCGCCAGCAGCACGAAGCGGCGATGATGGGCATGTATATCTTTCTCGGTAGCGAGATCATGCTGTTCGGCGGTATTTTCTCCGTTGCCGCCGCGCTTCGATTGGCGCATTCGCCGGAGATCATCCAGGCGTCGCATGCGTTGCATTTCGGCATTGGGGGCATGAATACGGCAGTGCTGTTGACGTCGAGCTTGTTTGTGGCGCTCGGTGTCGAAGCGGGCAGGGGCGGCAAAGCGAATGCGGCTGCCGGTTGGGTCACCGCCGCTGCTGTCCTCGGCCTCTGCTTCCTCGCCGTCAAGGCCTACGAATATCGACTGGAGTTCAGCGAGGGGCTGCTGCCCGTGCCGGGCGTGCAATCGCGCTACGTCACCGGCGTCCAGCATCTTTTCATGGATCTCTATCTGGTTGCCACCGCTCTGCACGCCTTGCACCTGACGATCGGCGTCGTGCTTTTAGCGACGCTGGCAGTTCAAACGGCACGCGGAGCGATACCGGTGCCGGAGCGAGCCATCGTCCTGATCACTGCCGGACTCTACTGGCACCTGGTCGATGTCGTCTGGGTCTTCCTTTACCCGGTCTTCTATCTGGCGAGGTGAGTGGAATGTTGCGCCTTGCTAATCCGCTCGTTCTGATTTGGATGATCCTTGTGCTTCTGCTGGGGACGACCATCGGCGCCAGTCTTGTGCTGAGCGGCGCGATCGGCCTTTCAGTGAGCCTGTCGATAGCCTTGGTCAAATCCGCCCTGATCTACTGGCGCTATATGCATCTGAACGAGGAGACGGCGCTGTCTCGGATGGCGGCACTCGCCGCGGCCGTCTGGCTGTTGATCTTGCTGGTGTTTCTCTGCGTCGACTATCTTACGCGCTCCTTTGCATGACCGCGGCGCTGTCCTCCGCAGCATTCAAGTAATCGGAGCTGTGGGGTATGCGGTTGCTTATAGCTCGATGAGTGCGATTCCAAGATCTTTGTGATGCCGGCGGTGCATGTATGCGGGCGTCTCGATGATCGTGACTTCCAATGTCGGATGGACGATGCCATCAATGAAGTGCCCGCCGCGCGTGGAGCCGTCCTTCAAACCCAGAACGGCGTGAAGGTGCAGGCTCGCCTTGCCGTCGTCGCCGGTCGCTATATCGCCAAGAAGGCTCAGGACCTCGCATTGCTCTTCGACCGGAATACTGCGGTACCTGCGAGTGGCGAAATCGAACCAGCCGACGGTCGCCTTTTCGAACGCACCGATGGCGGTGACCGATGCAGCTGTCATCTCATAGGTCGTGGCGAAGTTGCTGAGGGTGGAGAACGCTTCTTCCTTCGCATCGAGCACGACGACATAGGTGCGCTGACCGCTTATCTCGTTTATCTGTTTGAAATTCATGGCAATAACCTCGTTAACCACGTGCGGGTTGTCCGTTCGAGGCGGAGACGCCTCCGTCCACTGGGATATTGGCTCCGGTTATGAAGCTGGCATCGTCGCTCGCCAGAAAGGCGATGACGGCTGCTACCTCTTCTGGCTCGCAGACGCGGCCAAGCGGAATGCGCTCCTTGAACTTGGCGATCAGTGCTTCGTCCCCGAGCATCTCCTCGGTCATCCCGGTGCGTGTCAGGCTCGGACAGACGGAATTGACGCGAATCCCCTTTTTTCCGAGATCGAGCGCCAAAGCCCGGGTCAGATTGACGACAGCGCCCTTGGCGGCGTTATACGGGCTCATGCCCCAGTCGCCGCCGGTGCCGGAAACGGAAGCGGTGTTGATGATGACGCCCTTGGTCTTTTCGAGGTGCGGAATGGCTGCGCGGCATCCGAAGAAGACGCCGCCGGCATCCGTGTCCATGACCTTGTGCCAGCGTTCATCGGAGATTTCGGTCGGTTCGCCGGCCTCGTGCACGCCGGCATTGTTGACGATGACGTCGAGCTTGCCGAACTTGGCGATCACCATCGAAACCATCGCGTTGACGGCAGAGGATTGGGAGACATCGACCACCTGCACCATGGTACGCTCGGCCGGAAGCTCCGCCGCGACCTTGTTGACGTTTTCGGCATGATAGTCGACGAGAACGACATTCGCGCCTTCCTCGGAAAATCTGCGCGCCGTCGCCTCTCCCATGCCTGATCCCGCACCCGTGACGATGACAACCTTCTCGTGGAAACGATGCATTGAGATGTCCTTTCGAATGAGCGGACGAATGGCCGCACAGGCCTGCAACCCGGTTTTAAAACTGCAGCGGGACGGGAAAGGTTCCTGGAAAACGGTAGTGTCATTTTCGTTTGTCCCATGCTGATTTTGCCCTTTTCGGGAACCAAGCGGGAGGCGGGTGGTTGAGAAAGAGAGTTCACCGATAGCAAGGAGGACGCCGTGGTCACGCATCCCACGCCGTCATTGCCGTCACAAAAGCCGCTGCCCGGCCATACCGCGGCCATCCAGCCGGTGCCGGATCATGGCGAAAAGTCCTGCCGGGGATCGGGCCGGCTTACCGGCGAGAAGTCCGTCGCCGTGACGGCAGGCAAACCGATCCTGTAGGGACCGGTCCGCGGCGTAGTGAGGAGGTACAAATGGAGACCTATCGACAATATCGCAAGGATGCCGCTCCGCCCGGCTCGGTCGTCATCAAGTTCTATCATTCCGGTGGCCAGATAAGAGGATTTATCTGGAGGGTCGCGCGGCCCGGCGAGGACGATGCCATATTTCCCGGCGAGGAAATGGAACCGGACGATGCCTTTCGGATCGCTCGAAACAAGATGGTGGGTGACGAAACCTTGCCCATCTATGTGGAGTTGTCCGAGGGGGTTCGCTGGAACCCGGCATGGGGCAGGCTTCAATAATGCTGCGTAGAATGAGGATATAGCCTCAGAAAAACTAGACCAGGAGGCCGTTATGAGCAGGACCATTGATCTATCCGACTTTTCCGACGAGGAACTGACCTCGCTGATCGACGATGCAACTGCTTTGCGAAAGGCCAGACGCGAGAGCCGCGATCGTGAGCGTGCAATGGGCGCGGATGGTTCGAAGGGACAGGATGTAAGGGATCCCGACCACGGCGCCATTACTACGCCGACGCCGCGTGAGGTTAAGGAAGAAGGTCCGGCTCATGGGGCGCCGGGTAAAGCCCCTAGCGCCTGACGGCCCGTTTTCCAGTCAGGATATGACTCTAAGCCAACAAGCGCCAACGACGGCGCTGTTGATGCGCGGTGACCCCGGGGTTCATCCACGACCGAACCATAAAGGCTTCACAACCACGGTGCCTGGTTTCGTATCTCGGCTATTTCACGATTTCGATAATCTTATGCGTGTGAGGGTTTACGATAACCCGCTTCTTGTTGATGATCGTATATGCGTAGTCGTTATTGCTGGGAATAGTGTGTACTTCAACTGAACTCGGCAATTCGGCGCCGACTACAACATCGCCGTCATAGGTTGCCGATGGAACTTCTTGTTCGGTCACATACGTCCTTACGTCTCCGGGGACAGCCACGGTGTCGGAACTATCCGGTGTTACGACAACGCTGCTTTGAGCAAAAGCTGTCCCGGATGCGAAGAGTGCCGCACTCACGGCAACGAGAATCCTTTTCATCACAACCTCCGTTGGTTCAATGGTGTTCCTAACTGTCATCGGATGCGAAGGTTCCTGAGTAGCCGGATCGGGCGCGCTGTGGCGCATGGGGACTATTGCAAAATTGGTTGGATATGATTCCCTGTTGTTGAACGGGGACGATTAGCATGGCGATGAAACGGACTGGTCAGTTCAGTTTTGCGGATGCGTTGATGCCGGCGAGTGGTGGCAATCAGCGTCTGGATCGGTTATCGGGACTTGTAAAATGGTACCGGTTCGAGAAGGTGCTGCAGCGGCTGCGCAATGACGTGGCTGCGGGCCGCCCGGCCTATCCGCCGCTGATCATGTTCAAGGCGCTGCTTTTGCAGTCGCTGTACGGCCTATCGGACATGGAGCTGGAGGAAGCACTGTACGATCGGCTGTCGTTCCGCCGCTTTGTTGGCCTAAGCTTGGGAGAAGCTGTTCCCGATCACACGACTTTGTGCCGGTTCCGCAACCATCTGATCGAGGCGCGACTTCTGGAGGTGCTGTTTGCGGAACTCGACAGTCAATTGGACAAAGCCGGGTTGATTCTGCGGCGTGGCACGATGCTGGATGCGACCATCATCGAGACGGGAGCCGCTCGGCCGCCGAGGGAGCGCCTGCCCGGACAGCAGGTTGGCGAACCAGCAGGAGATGACGATGACGTGGACACGGCGCCGCTGGTGAAGCTGAGCGACCCGGATGCCCGTTTCACACGGCGCAAGGGCCGGCAGGGCTCGTCTTACGGCTACAAGGCCCATGTCGGTGTCGATGAGGGCTCGGGCCTGATCCGCCGGCTGATCACCACCCCGGCCAATGTCAACGACACGGTCTGCGCCGATGATCTGATCTGCGGTGACGAACAGGCGGTATTGGCCGATAGCGCTTATCATACCCATGCCCGCGAGAAGAAGCTGAAGGCCAGAGGCATCAAGGCGCGGCTGATGCGCCGGCCCAACAAACATCACCGCACACTGCCGCCGAAGCTGCAACGCTTGAATGATCTGATCGCCCGCCGGCGCGCTGCCGTCGAGACGACTTTTGCCACATGGAAGCGCCGCATGGGTCTTTCGGTCATTCGTTATCGGGGACTAATCAAGGCGCAAGCCCAGGTGCTGATGACGGCAATCGCCTTCAACATGCGTCGCTGGGTGACGCTCAGCGCCTGAGCCAGGGCTCGGACTCCGTCCGCCGCCCACTCAAACCCAAAACAGCCACCCAAAATCAGCCCGCTAACCAACATAGCGGACCCCAAAACACGACCCTATCCCTCAAGCCGTGTCCTTTCACTCTATTATGCAACGGTCCCGCATGGGTAGAGGCCAAGCCGAAAGGATTGGCTCGAACCGCCTGCACGACTGCTTCCATCACCAATCAGGATGCAGGCGCTCATATTCTGGGGATCAAAGCGGGAAGCAGGCCCTGTCGGGCCGAAGGATGGCAATTTCAGATAATTACTCGATCGTTCCGATCTGAAGAATCCTATTGGAACTATTTGGCTTTTTACAGCTTCTTTCAGCACGCCAGCGCCGGCAGTTGAAAAGTCCGACACTATGTTTTCTGCGCTTGGCTGAAGAAGCGGGAGCATGTCTGTGACTGAGACCACGGAGCGACAAGGGTCAAAGGCGGGGAATGGAGCCTTTCGCCGGTTCCTGAGAATTTTAGGCCCGGGCTTTATCACCGGTGCTTCGGACGATGATCCCTCCGGAATAGGAACATACAGTCAGGCGGGGGCTCAACTTGGGTATGGCATCGGATGGACAATGCTGCTGACATATCCGCTGATGTCGGCAATTCAGGAGATTTGCGCGCGGATCGGGCGCACGACCGGGCATGGCATCGCGGGAAATGTGTGCCGGCACTACCCCGCCTGGCTGCTCTATTTCATTGTGGGACTGCTTTTCATAGCAAACACGATCAATATCGGAGCTGACCTCAGCGCGATGGCTGATGCATTGAAACTTCTTGTTGGTGGACCTGAGACGCTTTATGTCGTCGGCTTCGGAAGCGCTTGTGCCATAGCCAGCGTTTTTGTCGAGTACGATCGTTACGCCGCGGTGCTTAAATGGATGACGCTCAGCCTCTTTGCTTATGTTGCTGCCGTGTTTGCGGTCAACATATCATGGGGCGCGGCCATGGCAGGCCTTGTCCTGCCCAAGATCATCTGGAATGCTGAATTCTTCACGACCATCGTCGCGATTTTGGGTACTACGATTTCTCCCTATTTGTTCTTCTGGCAGGCTTCCCAGGAAGTCGAGGAGGAGCAAGTCGATCGTCACAAACATCCGCTGGTCGAAGCGCCGAGAGAAGCACCGGCCGAGCTCACGCGCATCCACGCCGACACTTTGATCGGCATGGGATTTTCAAACATCATAGCTCTCGCGATTATCGCGACGACTGCGGCAACACTCCATGCGGCCGGCGTTACGGCGATCTCATCTTCGGCGCAGGCAGCCGAGGCATTGCGACCCATCGCGGGCGATGTCGCGTTCATCGTGTTCGCCGTCGGCATATTGGGCACCGGGTTGCTTGCAGTTCCGGTCCTTGCCGGCGCAGCCGCCTACTCCATTGGCGAGGCTTTCAAATGGCCGGTCGGCCTCTCAAGGAAACCGAAGCATGCAAAAGCATTTTATGCGACTTTGATCACGGCCTGCATTCTCGGAATGGGCATATTGTTTACACCGGTCAATCCCATTTCCGCTCTTTATTGGAGCGCAGTAATCAACGGGATCGTAGCCGTACCCGTCATGACCATCATGATGCTCATGACTGCGAAAAAGCAGATTATGGGAAAGTTTACGGTTACCGGCTGGCTGCGCTGGCTCGGGTGGGCGTCGACGGCAGTCGTGGCCGCATCCGTTGTTGGAATGGTCGTGACATGGTTCCTTTAAGTCGGTTTTGAATGATGCGGTCGGAAAGTCAAGCCAGAGCCAATTTTGAACTTTTTCCGGCAGTGGCGGGATTTGCCAATCCAAGCTTTGCGGCAAGCGCTTGCGCATCCGCAGGGCTCGCACTTTCGCGTCGTTGTCGAAATAAACATAGACATCGCGACCGTCGCGGGGCTGCTTCAGCGGCTTAAGCACGCGGTTGGCATTTTCCGGCTCGCGACCGTGCGCCCCAGTCATCGATCCTGTCCGCCCAGATATCCAGTGCCTTGTCGTCTAACCACTGACATAGAGTTCTTCAGAGCCATGGAGGCGGCAATGGACAAAGTCGGCCGTCACATCCATCAGCAGTGGCCACTCGACCGTGTCGGCGCAGACAAGCGCGATGCCATGCTCGCGAAGCAGGTCGATGAAATCCGCGCCGACGAAACTAACCACCAGATCAAACATCCTTCGGCGGAACCTTGGCAAAATCCAGGCGTTTGCGTTTCGGTAGGGCGAAAGCGACAAGGACCTGTCGGAGCACGATCGGCTGTCGGAAACAGAAAGGAGCAAACGGTTCTGCCATGTCGCTGAAAGCCGAAGATGTGCGGTTGGAAGGTATTGCGGCAAGGACGGCCTTCCTCATCAACGGCAGTGCTTATTTCTCGCGGTTGGCGCACATTTTACGTCATGCGCGAAAGCGGGTCTGGATCATCGGATGGGACTTCAATCCCGATATCTGCCTGCAGCCTGAAAATTCCAAGGAAACGCTGGGTGATCTCCTGCATGCTCTTGCGGATGCCAATCCCGATCTTGAAATCCGAATTTTGATCTGGGCCTTGGGACCGCTTTATTCCGAAAAATCCTTGAAAGTGTTGCGCAAGAAAAGTTTCCCCAAGAACAATCGCATCGACCTGCGCTTTGCCATCCAGCCCGCCATACGCGGATGTCACCATCAGAAACTTGTCTGCGTCGACGATTCCGTCGCCTTCATCGGTGGGATCGATCTGATGTCACGGCGCTGGGACACCTGCGGCCACGGGGTTCGCGACAAGCTGAAGTGCGATTCCCAAGGTGTATTCTACGAGCCGCTTCACGACCTCCAAGCCATGGTTACGGGGGATGCGGCAAGGCTCATCGCCTCTGTGGCGAGGCGACGATGGATGGATGCCACCGGCGAGGAATACAGGGCCCTGCCGGCGCAGGCGGCTGTTGGCTGGCCCGACGATCTCATGGCATCGCTGGAGAATGTGCCGGTCAGACTTGCGACAACCGAACCGGCGACCTTCTTCAGGAGGGGGCTCCGCCAGGGAATTGCCGTGACAAAGGAGGTGATCGCCAAGGCGAGGCGTCACCTTTATATCGAAACGCAATATCTTGCCTCGTTCAATGTCGCGGAGGCCATTGCAGCTCGCCTGCAGGAAGGCAGCGGGCCGGAGGTCGTCATCGTCTGCACGCGCAAGTCCCATGGCTTGATCGAGAACTTTGTCATGGGAAGGAATCGCGACAGGATCATACGGCGTCTCACGAATGCGGATCGTCATGGCCGGCTGCGCGTCTTCTACCCGGTGGTTCCCGACGGTGAAAAGCAGGTCGAACTGCTCGTTCACTCGAAACTTCTGATCGCCGACGACGATGTGCTCCGCATTGGTTCCTCCAATCTCAACCATCGATCCGAGGGGCTCGACACCGAATGCGATATTCTCTTTCAGGCACTTAAGCCCACTCACCGTTTGGCAATCGATGAGCTGCGCAACACGCTCGTGGCGGAATACCTCGGCTGCGCTGCCGGCGCAGTTCGAAATGTCTTTCAACGGACCGGATCGTTGATCGAGGCGATCACAGAGCTGAATGTCGGGCCTCGGTGCCTCAAGCCATTTGCAACGACCTGTGAGAAGACGACGCCGATTGCGGGAACTGCGCTGTTCGATCCCGTGCATCCGTTAGGGCGACTGGGATCTTATCACCTTGTCGGTCACCTTCGCCGCATCCTTCGTTCGAGCTGAGCGATGCCGAAAACCAGTTCGCAGGCCATGCCCTACGGAAGATCGATCAGAATTCTGACCTATAACGTACACAGTTGTATTGGTACGGACCGCAAGATCGACCCTGCGCGCATCGCCGCCGTTATCGCGGGGGCGCAGGCGGATATCGTGGCGCTGCAGGAGATCGATGTTCGCCGCCACAGAACCGGCGGTGTCGATCAGGCGAGAATGATCGCCTCTTTGTTGAAGATGGAGGCGCATTTCAATCCGGCTTTGACGATAGCCGACGAGCAATATGGAGACGCGCTCATAACGGATTTGCCGACAAGGGCGATCAAGGCCGGGCCTTTGCCTTCGCTGGGCGAACCGCGTGGGGCGCTTTCCGTCGAAGTCATGGTTGGAAACAGGCAGTTGCACCTCGTCAACACCCATCTCGGCCTTCGGGGCCGTGATCGCATGCAGCAAATGACGGCGCTTCTCGGGCCAACATGGCTGCCGGGTAGCGGCAAGGATCTGGTTTCAACCATTCTCTGCGGGGATTTCAATGCCGTTCCCGTCTCAGCGGCCTATCGGCTCGCCACCCGCACATTGAAGGATGTCCAGCTTTTCGGCAATCAGCCGGCGAGGCCGACCTTTCCCTCGCGTTATCCGCTGATGCGGCTGGATCATATTTTCGTCAGCGCCGATCTGGCCGTTCTCGGTACGACCGTGCCTCGAAATCGTCTGACGAGCCTGGCTTCCGACCATCTCCCGTTGATTGCGGAAATCGGCCTTGGCAAGTGATGCCATGAGCCTGAATCCATGTCCCGACCTATGCCGTTTACCGGCCGGTCTGGCATCGGTGCGGCCTGCCGGATTGACGTGATCGTCGGCGTCTAGGTCGCTGACGCTCTATCGCCACGCGCTTTCGTTCTTCTTCTCATAGTCGCTGAAGGCTTTTCTCAGTCCTCCGAGCACTTCCGCGGCGGTCTCGAACATCGCCTTGAGCTGCGGTTCATCGACTTTTTCAATGTCCGCGCGCAAGTGGTCCATCGTTTCCTTCAGTCGCGCCTGCATCTTTTGCGTGTGATGGCGCGGGTCGCCGTCTGCCTTCGTGGTCATGACGTGTCTCCTTCGTGAAATGGCATGCGATTCGGCCGTCCGCTTCGCTTGCACTCAGAGAGTCTCTCCCGGTCGCGCCGAGTCTTTCCCCGTCGCGCTATGCGCTACGCGCCATTCGACCGTCGGCATATGCTGAGGCTAACCCGTGTCGAGTGACAAATGTTCCGGCAGCCCATCGACGCTTACGAAAGGTCGGCTGCCGGCGGCGACCGGCTAATAATATCGAGGCCATGCCGATACTTGCCAGTATCGCCGCCGATCTGCTGCTGCTGCCATAAGTTGTCCTCAAGATCGGCCTTCTTTACCGGCCTTGCGATGGCATTTGCGATCGCACGGCGGACAAAGGCATTCTCATCCTCGTCAGTCCGTTTGGTGAGGGCATCGACGGCTGCGAGCACTGAAAGGGAGAAACCTTCCTGCCGAAGGCGATCGATGCTCCAGCCTGGACCCTTTTCCACGACATCATGCAGATATGCCACGATCTTCTCGTCCTCACCCGAAACCGCCAGCGCCACGCGACGACAATGCTCGACATAAGGATTGCCGAGTTTATCGGTCTGGCCCGCATGCGCTCTGATCGCGATTTCCATAGCGTGGTCCGGGTCGGTCGATAACATCGTGATACCTCATCGGTCGCCGCAATGCTCTCAAAATTGAGCATCGTGATTCACGTTTCGAATAATCAAACTGAACGGTGGAGAGCGCTGGAAGTTCCCCCTGCGGCTGGTGAGATTTCTGACGTCAAGCAGGAACAAGCCGAGGATCGAACTCGTTTAAAAAATGCCTCGCAGGTGGAGGCCTCGAGAGAGGGGCGGAACAATCGTGTGAGTTAGTGAAAGAGAATATCGTGACGGGTATTTCGCGACACTATCGATTGCAGGCCGAAATAGAGGAGCTTATGCCGACGCTTCGATCATTGCGGAGGCGATCTGCAGCCAGAAGGAATAAACGCCATTTTAGGAAGGAGACGCGACGAGCCTCAGAGGATTGAATTATCTGAGCCAGGAGCCCAAGGAAATTACGCATCTGCTACTCATGCGGCGGAAGCTGCTGGATTTGAGCCATAACTGAGTTCATGATGCATGGAAATCTCCTTGAGGAGGCGACCATGCGCAGACGCGAGGAACTTGCAATGGCAGTCGGCCATGTTCGCGATGGTGAAAAACGCGTTCTGAGGCAAGAGGCGCTGATCAGCAGGCTGGAGGCCGGCGGTCACTCGAGTGAGCAGGCTTTAGAATTGTTGGACACCTTCAACATCACCTTGGATCTGATGAGAGGCCACCTGCGTATCATTGAGGGCGAAATCGACGCGGAACGGCACCTTCGAAAGCTGGCGCGTCAGGCCTAGATCAGGGCCGCCGTTAAAGCAATCTAGGACGTCCATGTCTCATGAGTAAACAACCATCGGAGCAACCAGTCGTTTTGGTCGTGGAGGACGAGTATTTGCTTGCCTTCGATCTTGCAGATTCACTTGGCGACCACGACCTTATTGTTCTTGGGCCGGCGCCTACCATTCCTCAAGCTTTGTCTCTTATCGCTGCGACCGATAAGATCGACTGCGCCATTCTCGACGTCAGAATCAAGGGCGAAATGGTCTTTCCCGTGGCTGAGGTGCTTTCAAAGCGAGGCATACCGTTCGTATTTACCACCGGATATGAAAAATCCGTTTTTGGCGACCGGTTCACTGATATCGAGATTTATTCAAAGCCGCTCGATATCGAACGCGTTGTGGCGGAAATCGCCACCTTGGCTCATAACCATTGTGTCAAGCGCGCGAATGGGTAGCGGCCAGCTCTTCACGGTCTCTCCCTCTTCTGTTAATCCATTTTCAGACGGAAACTGCTTCGCCTAGCCTGAGAATGCGGACAAGATGCTCGTTAAGAATCCCGTGACCGCGGGCCAAAAAGAGCTCGCGCAATGTGCTCTATCTCGATCGGCTTTTCGCAAAGCACAAAGCCGGTGAAGCGCGCGGGAATGATCGACGGATCATAACCCGTCGCAAAGACATAAGGAATATTGAGTTCATCCAGTCTCTCGGCCACGGGAAACACCATTTCGCCGCCGAGGTGGATATCGAGGATCGCTGCATCGACACCTTTGTCCTCGATCAGTTCGAGAGCTTGGTCGACCCTTGCCGTCGGTCCGACGACGATAGCCCCGAGCTTCACCAACTGACGGCGTGCCTCGTTTGCGAGAAGATACTCGTCTTCGACGATCAAAACCCGTCGGCCGGAAAAGAAGCGGCTGTAATTCATCTCAGCAGACCGAACGTTTTTGAACTGCGGGGGGAGGGCAAAGATCCTCTGACATGGTCTCTGCCGCGGATTGATATTTCAATGGCTTGCCTCATGCAGTTTGATGCTCTCTGAAAGAGGAAGTTCGATGGTACAGATCAATCCTTCCGGCGTGAATTCAAGCCGTCCGCTGCCACCGAACTGATACGGCACGACATTCTCGATCAGCTCGGACCCAAATCCGCGTCGGGCCGGCCTCTTCGGCAACCCCGTCAACCCTGTCTCTTGCCAGACCAGCTTTAAAGAACGTTCTTTACCCTCACCATGATTATGGAAGGATATGTGCAACTCTCCACCGTCTCGCGACAATGCGCCGTATTTCACGGCATTGCTGGTCAGTTCATGAATCGCGAGGCTCATGTTCTCCGCGACTTTCCCGAACAGGGCCGCATTCGGACCCGTTATCGTCACCAGGTTTTCGTCCCTGCCGGTCTGCGCGGATATTTCGCTTTCGATCAGCTCTCTCAGGTCCATGGCGGCATCCGGCGCGCTCGTCAGCAAGGTTTGCGGTCTTGCCATTGCATTGATGCGGCCTTCCAGATGGTGGGCGTACTCCGCCACCGTTTCGCTCGTCTCTGCCGTATGGGCGGCAATCGAGCGGACGATCGCGAGCGTATTGCGTACGCGGTGCTGAAGTTCATGCAGCAAGATTTGCTGATGCTCCTGAAGAAGCTGCATTTCATGCACGTCGGTCGCGGTCCCGAACCACTCGGCCACCTTGCCGGCATCGTTCTTCACCGGCCGGGCGCGAAGATGCACGGTCCTGTAGGCATTCGTTTCGGCATTGAAGAGGCGATGCTCCAATTCGAGCATTCCGGTGCTTTCGGCTTCCTTCAAGGCTTCCACGACCTTCTTGCGATCATCGGGATGAATGGGTTCAAGCCAGCCTCTGCCGAGCGATGCAATCTCGGTCTGACCGGTATAAGCCGTCCATTGCGGACTGCACCAGGTCCAATTGCCTTCCGCTGCTGCGCGCCAGACAAGCTGCGGAATGCCTTCGACGACGGAACGCAGAAGCGCCTCGCGATCACGTAGACGCTCCTCTGCTCTTACGAGCGCCGTCACGTCCAGGAAGGTCAAGACGGCGCCTTCGATCACATTGTCGACGCTGCGATAGGGGAGCACGCGGATGAGATATTGTGAGCCGGTTTGCGGGTTTTTCGTCTCGCGCTCGATGCTGCTCAGCGTTCGGATAACACGCCGCGCATCCTGCTCCAGATCGTCATAGGCAATTCTAGCAGCGATGTGATGGATCGGTCTGCCGAGATCCGTATCGATCAGATGGAATATGTCGGTGATCGCGGGGGTGAAACTTTTGATGCGCAGGTCATTGTCCAGAAAGACCGCGGCAATCTGCGTGCTGTCGAGCAGGTTTCTAAGATCGGAATTCGCGCGCGCCAGCTCTTCCACACGATGAGCTAGTTCGCCATTGACCGTCTGAAGCTCTTCGTTGAGCGACTGGAGCTCCTCCTTGGACGTCTCCAGTTCCTCGTTCGACGATTGAAGTTCTTCGTTGACGGATTGGTATTCCTCGTTCGAGGCTTTCAACTCTTCGTTGGTGCTTTCCAGCTCTTCGACTGTCGCCTGCAGCCGGTCGCGCGCTTGACGAAGCTCGTCCTCCAGACGCCGAACATGTTCTTCCTGACCGGCGGATGGAATGACACTGCCGGCTTCATCTTCGCCGACCACCTGACCGTCCTGGAGGATCACCATGAAACGCGGCGGCTGCCCCGGCGCGGGGTCGATTGGTTCGATCGACATGGTCACCACTAAAGCGCTGCCGTTCTGGCCCACTTTCAAGCCGCCGACCTTGACGTTCGCCTTGTCGGTCTCCGCCTTATGGAGTGCTGCGCGCAGATCTATGCGCAGATCGCGATGAATCAGATTGAAAACATTGAGGCTGGCATGGCCCGAAGGCGGATCGATGAACTTGCCGGTGCGTCCGGAAAAATGCAGCACGTCATGATTTTCGTCGACGATCATATAAGCTGGCGCATACCGCTCCATGATCCGCTCGGCCTGCTTGGTAAGCGCGGACACATTGTTGACAGCGGTGCGTACTCCATTCGGCATGCCGGGGGGCACGTTGCGCTCCGTTGCCGCCGACAACGGAAAATCCGGCAGCAGACGGGTCATGGTTTCGATTTGACGGAATATTCGGAAGCGACGATCCACCGGCGTAAAGAGCTTGCCATGGCGGCTGACATTCTCGGAATTTCCAAGGAACAGGTAACCACCCGGCCGCAGGGCGAAATGGAAGAGCGGAATGACCCTGTTCTGAAGTTCCGCGCCCAGATAAATCAGAAGGTTGCGGCACGACACCAGGTCGAGCCTTGAGAAAGGAGCATCCTTGATGAGATTGTGCTGCGAAAACAGGCAAATTTCCCGCAGTTCCTTGACCACGGAATAAGTTTCGCCCTCCTTGACGAACCAGCGTGCCAACCGTTCGGGTGTAACGTCCTTGATGGCGGAGGCGGCGTACCGTCCGACACGTGCCTGCGCCAGCGCGCGATTGTCGATATCGGTCGCGAATATCTGGATATGCGGCACAATGTCGAGCCGTGCCATCTGTTCACGCAACAGAATGGCAATCGAATAGGCTTCTTCACCCGTGGCACAGCCAAGTACCCATACACGGATGTGATCGCTCGCTCCCTTGCCTTCAAAGAGTTTGGGAATGACCTCCCGTTCGAGATATTCGAACTCTTTCGTATCCCGGAAGAAATGCGTCACGCCGATCAGCAGGTCGTTGAACAGGCTGTTTGCTTCCTCGGGTTCGGAACGCAGATATTCGAGATAATTTTCGATGGTATCGGTCTGCGTCACCTGGATGCGGCGCTGCACGCGCCTTAGGAACGTATTGGGCTTGTAGCCGTGAAAATCATGACCTGTCCGGTTGCGAAGCACGGCGGCGATGCGTGTCAATTGCGGGCTGACCTGGACGACCAGTTCGTCGAAATCCTGCGCCAACGTCTGGCGTTGCAGGCTGCGGATCTGAGTCTTTACGCGATTTGCCAGCTCCTCAGCGGACAAAACCAGATCCGCCACCGCAGCCGCGCTCTTCGGCTGTGAGGAAGGGTGGGAAATATCGACGGATTCCTGGCCGCTTTCAGCAAGCGCCAATCCGCCCTGCTCCTTGACGGCAATAATACCGAGAGTTCCGTCCGTTCCGCAGCCGCTCATGATAAGCCCGATGGCCCGCTTTTGCTCCTGTTCGGCTAGGGAGACCAGGAAGCTGTCCATGGTCCCGCGTTCACCGGATGCGTCGGGGGCATGATGTATCAGCAGCCGATCATTTTTCAGGCTGGCCGCCATACCGGCCGGGACAATGTAGACGCGCTCGGATTCTATCGTTTCTCCATTCGACGCCGATCGCACGGTACGGCCGCTGACGGCCGCCATACGAGCCTGGAATGCATCCTGATCGAAAGCGTCGCGGTATTGCATGACGACGACAAATGCGGCTCCCGGAGAAGAGTGCATGTGCTCGAAGAAAACTTCGAGGCTGCCGGTCTCCATTGAGGAAGCTCCGATCCCCACGATGACCGGCGACCGCAAGGGGGCACTTTCGTGGATATCAACTCCGGCATTCGTTGAAAGCTCGTCGCTTTTTTTTACCCGAGATTTCTTCGTCACGTCTGGCGTTCCATGCTATCGGGCCGCCGCGACGGCCCATTACGATTTCGGCTTCGTTCCCGCGTGCATTTCCAGGTCAATGACATCAGACCCGCTCTCGTGAGGAGCCTTATCTTCCATGCCCTGAAGTATGGCCTTGCGCAAGACATCTACGTGCTTTCGGTATTCCCTGGCCCGCTCTTCATGCATTTCCGCCATGCCCAAACGGTGGGCCTGTTTCGCCTCCTTCGCCATGCGGCTGACCAGAGAGGCGCGTTCCTCGAGGATTCGCAGTGCCACGCGCATGGCCGTGTCGACGGAATGGCGCTGTTCGGCAATCAATGCCTTGGCGGTATAGGCATGTCCGATCTGGCAGCGAAACCGCAGGGGCTGCGTATCCCGTACCTCCGACAGAACACCGCCGCATTCCGGGCATGTCAAGGGGGAAGGGTCGGCTAGTTCCTTGATTTTAGGGGTGTCCGAGGGGCCGCCTGCTGCGATCTCCACTTCAATCCTGATGCCTGCCGGCAATGGCAGCGCCGGTCCTGGCGGCTCTGATGCAAAGTGAATGATCGCCTGCGCCAATTCTCCGGATGTGGCACTGAGATCGACAGGGGTGGCTTCCAATGCCGACATCGGCATTTCAGGCGTCATCGCATCCGTCGGCGCCTGAACCAGGGCGATACCCCCGGCTTGCTTTATCGTCGCAAGGCCGGATGCGCCATCGTTCATCTTGCCGCTGAGAACGACACCAATCGTTCTGGGGCCACAGGAAAGAGCGGCCGAGCGGAAGAGCGAGTCGATGGAGGGACGAGCGAGATTTTCGCGAGGCCCGTTTCCGAGAGCCAGCTTGTCCTTTATCACCAGCAGATGGTGGTTGGAGGGAGCAAGGTAGATTTGGCCGGGTACGATGGGATCGCCATCTTCGGCATTCTTGACGGGCAAATTGCTGGAAGCGGAAGTCACCAGCCTGAATATCCCGGCGCTGTTTGCGGGGATATGAACAATGATGAGCACTGCCGCCCTAAAATTGCGGGGCAGGGCGGCCAATATGGTTCTCAGAGGGTCCGACGATCCCGCCGATCCGCCAATGACGATGATATCGCGATTAGCCATCACACCTCACATTAGGGGAGGAACCAGCGGCGGCAGTCTTTGTTCCATTAGCCGCAGGCCAATAAAGTAGACGCTGCGGGAGGTCGGAAAGAAGAACTGTCAGTTCATCTTCGCGCATTTTGGCCTCGGATTGCCCATCTCCTTTCGGCCACCAGCGCAATGACGGCAAGAACGGAGATCAATGCGGCGAAGGAGATATGCGCGACAATCGAACTGGTGAGAGTGGAGAGCAATCCAATCCCGATGACGGGAAGGGCATTGCCGGTGTAGACGGCGATCAGGTAGCTTGAAACAACTTCGCTGCGCTGATTTTGCGGTGCGATCGTGTTAATCAAATCGAGACTGCCGCGATACCCCAAAGCTCCTGCAATGCCGCCGAGCGTCGTGGCGAGGAACAGGATCGGCAAGGATTTCATCAACTGTGCCATCACGAGCAGCCAGGTACCGACGGGTAGCAGCGCCAACGCAGTCAACATGGCCGTCCGGCTTGCCAACCCTCCGGTCAGCCCCACCGAGATGACCGCAACGGTGAATAGCTGGAAAACCACAGCGCCGGACACAGCGGGGGAGGTCTGGTGCAGGCTTTCCGACAACAGGCTCGGGATCAAGGCGGCGTAAAAGCCGATCAGTGCAAATATGACGAATCCGGTTACGGCCGGCGATATGAACTTCTGCCTGATCTCCCGCGGCAGCCCAAGTCTCGGCTTCAGCGAGATTTCGCGCAGCCGGCGTTTTGGATTTGCCACGGTTTCCGGCACGAATATGATGACGCCGGCGATCCCGAGCAGGAGAATGAGATATAGGACGTAGGAGAGGCGCAGGGGCCAGGGCGCAAACTCGGCGAGCAGTCCGGAGGCAAGTGGTCCGATGGCAAGGCCGGCAAAATTGGCGGCTGAGGCAATTTTCGCGGTAGGGAGTTTGTTCTTGCCCGCAGATAGCTCAGCGATCCATGCTGTGGCGGCGCCTGCGGCAAGCCCGGTGGCGATTCCGCTGAGGATCCGGGCGGCGAACAGCCATTTGACGCTGCTCGCAAAAGCAAAGAGGATCGTACTTGCTATGCCGAAGGCGATTGCCGGCAGGGTGATTTTCTTGCGGCCGATCTGATCGGACAGGCGACCGAGGATCAGCAGTGCCACCAGGTTTCCCAGAACATAGACCGAATAAATCAAGGTCAGGACAAGGCCGGAAAAAGCGAATGCCGTTCGATAGAAGGGGTAGAGCGGGGTCGGCAAGGTTGCGCCGACGAATATGATGGCGAGCTCTGCTGCGACTGCCCATACTGCGATGAACGGCGTGAACTCTCGATCTCTTACGTGATCCATAAGAGCCATCGGTTGAATCCTTTTGGCTGCTGTCACGAGATGGAAACGCATCAGGCGGCTCGTGAGCGTCGGCGTGCGCTTTTCTCATGCAAAAGCTCGATCAGCGGCGACCATGCGTTCTTCGCGAATGGCCTGCCTCTGAAACGGCGTCGAACGTCTCACGTCGGAAAATGTTCCCGAATTGATGGATTGTTCGACCATTTTCCATCGCTCAAAATAGTCCCGGCTTGCCGATGAAAGCGTGGTCGGCTGGGGAAACCGATCGGCGCCAGACGCCGAAGAATTTTAAGAATCTGCGCGGAACAAGCTGAAGACAGAGCCGTTCCTTACTGGATGCGAAAGCGCTTGAAAAGGTCTGAAGGGCTTCGGGCGTCATCGCGGCAACTCGATCAATAAAAGATTGTTGGATTGATCCGACCGGCATCCGCGAGGAGGCTGAGCCGGTAGCTACGACGTTTGCATTAGCGGGGCGATGCAAACATCGCGTCAATGACGCGGCTAAAAGGAGAGCGTTGTGTTCGACATGTCCCGATCCGCCGACTTAGAGGCAGAAATCGTAAATCTCATCCCGGCTCTTCGCGCCTTCGCCAGGACCTTCCATAGGAACTCCGCCGATGCTGATGATTTGGTTCAGGAAACCTTGGCCAAGGCGCTCGCCAATCTTGGACAGTTCGATCGAGGTACGCGGCTGAAATCCTGGTTGTTCACCATTATGCGTAACACGTTCTGCACGAAGTTCCGCATAGCCAAGCGCGAGTCGCCGGGCAGCAAGAAGTGCGTCTCTGGCTTTGGCGTGGAAGCGCCGTCGCAGGAATGGACGATCCGTGCGAAGGAACTGGAGCGGGCCTGCAACATGCTGCCGGAGCCATATCGGGCGGTGTTGGAATATGTGGTCATCGAGGGCCGCTCATATGACGATGCGGCAGAAAAATTCGGTTGCGCGATCGGCACGGTGAAGAGCCGCATCAACCGGGCCCGCCAACAGCTCGCCGCGCAGCTCGATGAGGACTTCGGCTGACATCGTCAAACCATCGCAGCTCCATTTTCCGGACCGACCTGACGCGAAGTCGCCCGTTGGTTCTTTGCGGTAGAGAAGGATCTTCGTCATGCCTACGCAGCCGAGAAACGAACCAACGAAAGCATCCGGCAAACCCGCAGCAGGTGGGTGGGGTTCCGCAAAGTCGGTGAGCAGTATTCTCCTTCGGGAGCATATTCCGATCGCAGGCCCATCTCTCTTGGCCCATCAAAACAAGCCGGACGGGTACATGTGCGTCAGTTGCGCGTGGGGCAAGCCTGCGAAGCCTCATCCATTGGAGTTCTGCGAAAACGGTGCCAAGGCCACCAGTTGGGAGGTCACCAACCGACGGGCGGATCGTGCCTTCTTCGCGGCACATACGCTCGCCGAGCTTGAAACCTGGCCCGACCATAATCTCGAAGAACAGGGGCGTCTGACGCATCCCATGCGTTGGGATGCCGAAAAGGACAAATACGTACCTATCACTTGGCATGTGGCTTTTGAGGAGATCGGCCGCGAATTGAGGGCGCTATCTCCCGAGCAGGTCGATTTTTATACGTCCGGCCGCGCATCGCTCGAAACTGCCTATATGTATCAATTGTTCGCACGCATATACGGCAGTAACCATCTGCCGGATTCGTCAAACATGTGCCACGAAAGCACATCCGTCGCACTACCGGAAAGCATCGGCGCTTCGATCGGCACGGCCATTCTGTCCGATTTCCAAAATTGCGACTGCATCTTCTATCTTGCGCAGAACGTTGGTACGTCCTCGCCGAGAATGCTTCACGACCTGCAGGACGCGGTCAACCGGGGCGTCAAGATCGTCACCTTCAACCCGCTTCACGAGCCGGGGCTGCAGCGCTTCGTCAATCCTCAGATGCCCGGTCAGATGCTCACCGGCAAGGAAACGCCGATCTCGTCGGAATATTATCAGGTCAGGAACGGCGGCGATATCGCGGCACTATTCGGCGTGTGCAAGGCGCTGATCGAGGCTGACGATGCGCTCAAGGCGTCCGGGACCAGCAAGGTTGCGGGAACCGATGCGATACCGGACGATGTCTCCGATGCCGGAACGGTGGCCTTTGCCGCAGCGATGGCCGCCGCCGACAAAAAGCATGTCCTCGATCACGATTTCATTCGCCAACATACCGCGGGTTTCGAGGAGTTCGCTGCTGCCGCCCGGAACTACGATTGGGCCGAGCTGGAGCGGGTCTCGGGCCTGACCCGGGCTCAGATGCAGCAGGCTGCTTCGACATACGCCAACTCGAATGCGGTTCTGATCGTCTACGGCATGGGCCTTACGCAACATGTTATGGGCGTTCAGAATGTGCACATGGTCGTCAATCTAGCGCTTCTCCGCGGCAACATCGGCAAGCCGGGAGCCAATATCTGCGCGGTACGCGGCCACTCGAATGTTCAGGGCCAACGCACGGTCGGAATCACCGAAAAGCCGGGTCTCGTGCCGCTGGACAAGCTGGCCGCGCTTTATCAGTTCGAGCCGCCGGAATGGACCGGCCATACCACGGTCGAGACATGCAAAGCGATCCTTGAGGGCGAGACGCGGGCGTTCGTCGGTCTCGGCGGAAATTTTCTGCGGGCTATTCCTGAAACCGTCGCGATGGAGAATGCATGGCGGAAGCTGCGCCTGACCGTACAGATCGCCACCAAGCTCAATCGTAGCCATGTCATTCATGGCGAAATCGCCTATCTCCTGCCATGTCTCGGCCGGATCGAGATCGATGAACAGGCGAGCGGTCCGCAGGCGGTCTCGGTGGAAAGCTCAGTCGCGCATTTTCATGGTTCGCGTGGAAGAGCCCGGCCCGCCAGTCCGGAATTGCTTTCGGAACCGGCGATCGTTGCCGGCATGGCAAAGGCGACGCTGACCAAAGGGGTCGTGCCATGGGATCGCTGGGTTGGTGATTATTCAAAGATCCGCGACGCCATCGAGCAAACATACCCGGAGACATTCAAGGACTTCAATAAGCGCATGTTCCAACCGGGCGGCATAACAAGACCGCTGCCGGCGCGAGAGCGCAAATGGGTCACCCGCAATGGCAAGGCCAATTTCATCACCCCCGACCGCCTGTTTCCGGAGTTTTCGCTCGGCGCACAAAGCGGCGATGTCCTTCATCTCGCCACGTTGCGTTCCAACGACCAGTTCAACACGACGATTTATGGTTTCAGCGACCGCTATCGCGGTGTCGAGGGAACCAGGCGGGTCGTCTTCGTCAATACAGCCGACATTGCGCGTCTTGGTTTCAACAACGGTGATGCCGTTGATCTCGTGACGGCGATCGATCAGGAGAGGGAGCGCCGGGTTTCAGGGTTCACCATTATTGCCTACGACATTCCGGAGGGATGTTGCGGCACTTATTATCCGGAAGCCAATCCGCTGTTTCCGTTGGATCATCATGACGCCAAGTCCAAAACGCCGTCCTATAAGCTGTTGCCGGTGCGCCTTGTCCGCTCCGGCAAAGCGCCTGCTGGTTGAAGCCCGCACAGGCGCATCAAACAGGTCGTGGAGGCAGAAGTGCGGCACATGTGCATCGCAGCAAAAAACTTCAGCCCAAGGGGTTTACAAGCATTCCCTTGAATGGGACTCTGTTCGTCGAGAGTTGTTGAGGCGCGGAGCGTTTGTCTCGCGCGACAACGGTTCGAGTGCCTAAAAGGCAGGCCGCTGGATCGGCGCCAACCAACCAAATCAATCCGAAGCTGAAAATGCGTTTTCGCATCGTCTTCGGCTGTCAATGCAGCGCTCTCGCGCGGGCATTGATACAAATGCAATTGGGCTTTTGTGATGAGATTCATTTCAACGGGTATTTTTCTTGGCGTTCTCGCAGGTGCTGTTCCGCTTTCGCATAAGGCTCACGCCGGCGATCTGGTGATCTGGTCGCCGGTCAAGGTTGCCCCGCGGACCTATCAAACGACGATCGGCTTTCGGCTGCCGATGGCCTGGGAAATGAGCGCGGGTGCCGACATCGGGCTCGGAGGAGCGGCTGGTGGAACGATCCTGACCGGTTCCGAACTCGCCACGCTATGGGGAAGAATGGTGGAGGATCGCCGTAATTTTGCCGGCAATTCGCGCCGGGAAGTGGCGGTGCGGGTGGACGCGCTGAGGGGCAGTGGAATGATGTATCTTGGCCGCTCTCGGAACTGGATATTCTCGAAAGATATCGACATGCAGATGGTGCGGTCGTTGAACGTCAGCTATGCGACGACGCAGACTGCCTCTACCTCCATCACCGCCTCACAGGCGGTAACGATGATCTTTCCGTGGACCGGTACGTCGATCTCGGCGCGCGGAGAGGTGAACGACACTAAGGACGCCTTCTCGAGTAGGTTTGCCTTCAACCAAGCGATCGCGCCCAATCTCAGTCTTACCGCTTCACTTACCGATCCGCTGACGTTGACGCCGGCGGGCAATGTGCGGGTCGATTATCGGATCAAGTGGTAACAGGTGTAGTCTAAGAGAGGCGCGACCCGACTACCTCAGCGGTCGCAGATGGATGGCTTCGACGACTGCTGCTAAACGATCGGCGTTTCGCATTCGATATCGTAGATTTCGCTGGTGGTATTTATGGCTTGCGGTCGTTATCGGATGCCCCGGAAATGAGATCCCGGCCCAGGGCGCTGCCGAGGCCGGGATATCTTTCGCGGACATCTTGGGAAGAATGTGCGTCGGCCTATCAAGCGGTGAGCACAAAGACGATCGTAAACGTGTCGGGATCGACGATTACGATGCGACCGTCGTCAAGGACAAAGTACCGATACGACTTGTATTGCGGCACGATCTTGACGATCCGCGGCGGAAGTACCTCGAGCCTTATAGAATGCGGAATAGTGGCACCCACGGACACCGTCTTGACTTCCGACACATGAACCGGCGTGACGTGAGATTCCTTGATTACCTCACGCACCTGCGTTTGCTGCTCGACGGTGATGTTGGTATTGGAAGTATTGTTCTGGGTGGTATTCGTCTGGGTGTTGGTACTGCCAGTCTTCGACGTGTCAGTGGATTTCGATTGATCCGTCTGCGTCTTGCCGGATGTCGTCGATTGTTGAGTCTCCTGGGTGTTGGGCTTTTGAGTCTCGGTGCTCGTTCCGGATTTCTGGGTTGTATCGGTCTGAGTTTTGCCAGTCGTGTCGGATGATCCGCTGTTTCCAGTGGTTTGCTGCTTGGTCGATGATTTTGATTTGTCCTTCGGCAGTATGGTTTGAGACGAATCGTCGGAAGTGCCAGACGTGCCTTGTGCCGTAGTTCCGCCTTGTGTCTTCGTCTCACCCTGCGTCTTAGTCTCACCCTGAGTTTTCATTTCACCGGAGCCGCTCTTGGACGTGCCGGTTTTCGGTAGGACAGTTGAATCCTGTGAATCCTGTGCAGTCGCAACGGAATGAGCCACTGGGGAGAGGCTAAGGGCAGCGGACGCCAAGAGAATGTAGAACAGATTGCGAGGCATATTGAACTCCTTCCGGTGCACTGATGCCAATCAACGGCAAAAGCGCTGTTGCTTCACGACGGGCCGGCCATGACGATGTGTTTTCACGGCGCACGCCGGCCGCGGCGCCTCAGGGGCGCCGGGTTCTGTGTCCCTATTTATGAAGAATGATCGGAAAGCCCTCAGGCTCTCCAATGGCTCCTTTGTATTTCCTAGTTGTCCGCGAGTAACGGAGCTTTGATAAAACAACTGGGAACCGGGTCTGTTCCTGTTTTGGGGCTTCAGTCGCGGCAGGGTAAGACGTTGGTCCTATGCGGTTCGGGACTAAGGTCCCATAGAGTTTCACCAGCCATCGAAAGAAGGTACTTCGGATGCGATGCGGCAGCGGGAGCCAATAGGAAAGTGATCCCCACCACCGGCGGTTTGGGCGGTGATACTCACGTCGTTATCTGGAACAAATGCCTTTAATGGCAGTTGGAATGCCGGCGAGGTGGTCATCCTTGCTAAAAATGCCGCACTTTTTATGCGGCCATGGAAGCCTGCCGTTGGTAACTGTTCGCCTCTGCCGACGGCGGGCCGGTCGCCGCTTTCGCGGTCCGCTGCGCCTCAATGGACGCTCGGAATCCTTGCGACCGCGGCGAAATCCTCCGCCACCAATTCGCTGATTGCGATCAACACCTCCTCGCGCGAGAAACCGGAGCCGATCGTTCGTTCGATCAGGTCTTGCAAGTCGGGCTCAATGACATCGCGGCAATCCTCAAGCCGTTCTTCGGAAACGGTCATGCTATACAATTCGTCCATCATTCAACCTTTCCTTCAGCCGTGAGCCGCCATATCGAAGAGCGGCTCCAGCGATATTTCTCTATCGCGCCGATGATCTTCGTTTGGATGCGGCGACAAGGCCTTCGCGCTGCATCTTCTTCCGGGCGGCCTTGCGCTGTCGGCTGATTGCCTGCGCTTTTTGCCGGGTACGGCGTTCAGAGGGCTTCTCGTAGGCCCGCCGTTCCCTCATCTCCCGGAACAACCCTTCGCGCTGCATCTTTCTTTTAAGCGCTCTCAGCGCCTGCTCGACGTTGTTGTCTCTGACCAGAACGTGCATTTTGTTCTCCTTGTTGTTGCGTTGGTAAATATTTGCAGATCAGCCGAGCTGTTCGGCGATCAATTCCTGCAGTTCCCGGCGGGTGAGAAGGCAGGGATACGGCTTCCAGTTCTTGTCGGGCCGGTTTACGGCCTCATCGCGCTCGCGCGGCTTCACCGCCGCGGGCGCGACAGCGATGTTTGGTTTGTTCAATAGAGATCCTCTGCCGACCGTTCGGTCAGCGTAAGCGATATGGAATAGTGGGAGTGCCCATCACGCAAATGCTCGATGAGCACGTTGGCTACGGACTGATGTTCTTGCCACAGTTCTGGCGAAGCATCGGCTTCGGCGCGATATCACGCCACG
This sequence comes from Rhizobium sp. CB3090, assembly GCF_029714285.1. Lineage (NCBI taxonomy): Bacteria > Pseudomonadati > Pseudomonadota > Alphaproteobacteria > Hyphomicrobiales > Rhizobiaceae > Rhizobium > Rhizobium sp. CB3090. The sequence continues at coordinate 915,925 of NZ_CP121663.1, read as the reverse complement.
CGGCTCCGGAGCCTCACGTCAATAAATGGGTAGTTGGCTAAGCCTTTGCAAGGTGGAGACGGCGCCTCATCCCGCCTCGATCTGCCTTCCGTTCCTATTGCCATGCGGAAAAGCTACGGCCTCATCGACTCCAGCTCCTTTTGGAGACGGTTCCGTTCGGCAATATGCATCAATTGCAGTTCCTCAAAGGTCGATAGGAGCTGGCGGGCCTGCGAGGTGTCGTGTTTGCCTCGCGTAAGATCGGAAATGATTTGCTTTTGCCGCGTGATATGTCTGCGACCCTGAGCCACGTGCTGTTTCGCCAATTTCAAATGTTGTTCTACGAGTTGCTTATCCATGCATAATCATACGCCTGGGATGATGTTCATGCATCTGTTTCGTTAAATTTCTTGGCAGACGAGGAACGTGGGGCGACTGATAGCGAGCGGGTAGACGTTGGAAGGCGTTTGAGGCCGCGAGCATTCGCCCGCGCGGTCTCAAACGCTAAGATCAATCCTTGAGCCGTGATTACATCTGGTCATGTATGCGGCGGGAAACATTACCGCCAACGAGGTTGTTTCGGCGGAGCGTTGGCATGTAGTTCATGCAGCGGAGCGTGGCGACCCAACAACTTGACCAGCTTCTTGGTTTCGGCCGCGTCGACGCCGTGTTTCTTGCAATGTTTTTCCACGTCCAGCTCACGTGGGCCGGGCCTTTTAACCTGACGGTTTTGCATGCTCTTCATGGGATATTCCTCCTGGCGGAGAAACGTTCCGGGGATGCTTATTGTTCATAAGTTATTCTAGATAGGATACCCATCCGATCCACGCAGACCCGCCGCTGGCGTGCGCCTCAAGCGCGATAAGGAGGCTTGCCGACCGGCGAATTTGTTAAGTACTCACCTCGGAAACATCGGGTCGAACGTAAAGCAACAGGCAGAAAACGATGATGCCGAGGCCAAGCGCAAGGGACCAGATCGCAATCAATGCGGCGGCCAGGAACAGGACGATTGTCACCAGCGATCGCATTCGCATCATTCGCCTGATGCGATCGGAGGGATGTTCGTCCGAGGGGCGGTCGACGGCTTCCCAACATATCGCAAGGTAGGTCACGTTCACGGCGGCAAAGACCAGGGCGTAAAGCGTTACCGGCGCTGAGCCGAGGTCGCTATCGGCGATCCACGCGGTCGTGAAAGGAATGAGGGAGACAGAGAACAGATGGGCAAAATTGCTCCAGATAAGCCGCGGAGTCGCGCTCTCGGCAAAGCGCAGCACATGATGGTGATTGATCCACACCACCGCCAGAAACCAATAACTGACCGCATAGCTCAAACCCTCCGGCCAAAGTTCCTTCAATGCGGTGAAGCTGGCTTCGTGCGGCGGCCGAAGTTCAAGAACGAGAATGGTGATGATGATCGCAAAAATGCCATCGGAAAAGAGGCTGAGCCGCTCGGCGGTCGGTTTTCGCTCTACCATTGGCTTTCTCCATATGGCTCAAAATGCCCGTCTGGCAAAAGAATAGGTGTCAGACCGAAACGGTATCGACAGTAAACAATAATAACCATTTTACTGGATTTTAAAAGGTTATTGCGCTATTTGAAAATCAGCGATGCGCAGCGAAGAATGGGCGGAGCGATCATAACATGAATAAACTTCAAGTGAGATAGGACATGGCCGAACGCAACCCACCAGCAATCTTCGTCGGGGATGCCGCTGGTCTTGATTTTCTAAATTCAGTGGCAACCCCGGTCGACGCGCCTTTCGAATGGCTGAATGACGGCGAGGGATTTATCCAGTGGCTCCGCGAGGCTGGTCTCGTTCCGGAGCGCAGACTGCAGTCCATTATCCGGAATGCAATGCCCGGAGAGCTCGAATCGCTGGCGGCACAAGCGCGTTCGTTGCGTGAATGGTTCCGCGGTTTCGTCCGGGAACACAAGGGAAAGCCTCTCGATGCGAGCGCGCTCGATCAACTCGAACCATTAAACCGCCTGCTGGCGCGGGATGAGCAATTCCGCCAAATCGTCACCGCGGACGAGGAGAAGGGGGCGACCCGATTGCGCTGGAGCATGGAGCGCCAGTGGAAATCGCCTGACGCCCTTTTATCCCCCGTGGCGGAAGCGATGGGTGAACTCGTCTGCACCGAGGAATTCTCGGATATCAAGGCGTGCGAAGGTCACAATTGCACGCTTCTCTTCATCGATCGCACCCGCGGCAAGAAGCGCCGGTGGTGCAGCATGGCAGTTTGCGGCAACCGCGCAAAGCAGGCCGCTCACCGCGCCCGGGCAAACTAAAGCCGCATAACCCTATTGATGGCTGTTGACAGGTTATGCGTCCTATGTAACCATTTGAATGTCATTAATTAGGTTACGAAAAGGAGTGGTTCCATGACGAAGGTGCATTACCGGAAGGTGGATGTAGACGGCCTCGGCGTTTATTACAGGGAAGCGGGTGATCGAAAGAAACCGACACTTCTGCTGCTGCATGGGTTTCCGAGCTCCGGTCATATGTTTCGCGACCTGATCCCGGCTCTGGCCGCGGATTTTCATCTGGTGGCTCCTGACTTGCCGGGTTTCGGCCAGACAGATCTGCCGCCGCGTTCCGAATTCTCCTACTCCTTCGACAACGTCGCCAAAGTGATTGACCGCTTTACGGAGGTGATCGGGCTGAAACGGTTCGCGATTTACGTGTTCGACTACGGCGCGCCGACGGGCTTCCGGCTGGCTACCTGGCATCCCGAGCGGATTGCGGGGATCATTTCGCAGAACGGCAATGCCTATGAGGAAGGATTGAGCGAAGGTTGGAACCCGATCAGGGCATACTGGAACGATCCGTCTCCTGCCAATCGCGACGCGCTGCGATCATTCCTGGAGCCGGACGCGACGGTGTGGCAATATACCCATGGCGTGACGGATACGACGCTGATTTCGCCTGACGGTTATTCCCTCGATAACTACTATCTCGCGCGGGAAGGGGTGATCGACGCCCAGCTCGATCTCTTCGGTGATTATAAGAGCAACGTCGCTCTCTATCCGGAATTCCAGGCGTATTTCAGAACTTGTCAGCCGAAGTTCCTGGCCGTTTGGGGCAAGAACGATCCGTTCTTCCTGCCGCCTGGCGCCGAAGCGTTCAAGCGGGATATCCCGAACGCGGACATCAGGTTCTTCGATACGGGTCATTTCGCCCTTGAGACACATTGCGAGGAGATCGCAGCCGCGATCAAGGATGTCTTCTCAGGTGCCGAGTGAGCTTCTGATTGGGCTCGGGCGACCGGGCTCCCGTCAGCGATATACCAGGAGGTCGTATGGACGCGCGCAAGCCAGGGCGGCGAGGCGAAAGTTATAGGAGCACCGGGCATGAAACAGTCAAAGCGCAGATGGAGCGTGATATACGTAAACCTGGGTATGATGGTGGTCCCGGTAACCGGACCACCATCGCTATACCGTCCCACAGTCGAGGATAACGGCCCTGGCATGTCGGCAGGATCGCTGCTGAAGATCGGGCTAAATTTTCTTGCATCGCGCTTACGGCTGAGATCGCATCTCAGGTCAACACAACGCCTTGTTAGATCGGTGGGATCGGCCGTTGTGCCGCACTGGTCCAGGTAACCTGAAATATTCAGAGCGGCTGCGTCGCAGAGCTACGTTTTCTTAACGAGTTCATTTCATGCGATATTGTGATTTTCATGGCACAAGCACCCCAAAAGGCGAGGTGACCTATGAAAGAACTCCCGGTTTCATCGAAAATCATTAAGTCCGTATTTTTCCATCCGAACGACGGCCGCCTTTATATTCGCTTCAAAAACGGCGAAGAGCGTCTCTTTGCAGGTGTACCGGAAGAGGCTGCCTTGGCGATGGTGGCGGCTTCCTCTCCCGGCCAGCATTATATCGAACATATCCGTACCCGCTTCGAACGCGTCGCTTAGAGGAATTCCGGGAAGCCGCGCAGCGGCTTTCTGTTCGGAATAGCGAAGGAAAAAGAAGGGCGCGGCGATTCTGCGATTCCCTGAAGGCCGGACCATTCTCGGCGTTCGAGATATGTGACGGGCTATAGCACCATGCGTCATCCTCGGTGAAGATCTCTACGAACGGTGTGTACCCATGCCTGTCTTTACATTTGAGTACAATCTTAGATTGAAAGTTTGACAGAATTAATTTCATAAGCGTAATATAAAATGAGTGTTTGATGGAGCGCTCACAAGTAGGAGGAGTGTTGCCTGAAGCCGATCAGACGCAGCGGCTTAAATTCGGCAATTGTTAAATTATTTATGCGTAATATAGAAAGCAAAGCCATTCGGTACTTGTGGAAGGACAAGTATCTGGATTCGGGCCGCTAAAATTCTAAGACGACAGGAGATTGAAAGCGATTACGAAGCCTGAAATTTCCCAGAACGGGACGGAGACCGGAATGGCAGCCAGTAGCGTCATTAAGTTCGACATACCTTTGCCGACCAGCAACGCGCCTGACGTGCTTTTTTCATTTTACGACTCCGATTTGAATCTCATAATGTCGTCCGAGAGGTTTAGGGCTTTCTACGGCGACGACAAGACCTCTCAAGCCACGCTTTTCGGAATATATCCGGAGCTGGACGATCCGGAGATGACCATATTCACGGAGCAGACGGGCAACACCGGATCGCTGCGGAATGTGCAGTTCCAAAGAGCGGGCGAGGCATTATGCGATCTTATCATATTTCGACCGGCCAACGGTTTCGCGGTTATTGAAACGAGGAGCCTGCTTCGGCGGGAGCCGTCACCTGAGGAGGCAGACAGGGCCCTTCTGCTGCACGAGGCCAATCATGATGCCTTGACCGGTCTGCCGAACCGGCGGCAATTCGCCGCACAGCTGCACGAGGCTTTATCAGGCGAAAAGAACGGTATCGCGCTGATGCAGTTGGACCTCGATGAGTTCAAGCCGATCAACGATACGCTGGGACATGCCGCAGGTGATATCGTGCTGCAGCAAACGGCCGAACGCATACGCAATGTGCTGGGAGCGGGAGAGACCGCATACCGGCTGGCGGGCGACGAGTTTGCGATCATTCAGCTCCGCAATGACCAGCCGGCTGAGGCCGAGCGACTGGCGGATTCGTTGGTGAACGCTTTCAAAAAGCCATTCCTAGTCAATGGTATCGCGGTGTTTTCAGGCGCAAGCATCGGCGTGGCGCTTGCCCCGCGCGATGGCAGCGAAGAAGATCAGCTCATGCGTGCCGCCGATATTGCTCTTTATGCCGCAAAAAGTGAGGGAAGAGGCCGCGCGCGAACGTTTGAGCCAGCCATGATGATGGTGCTGGAGCAGCGGGAATTGCTGAGGCGAAGCCTGCGCGTGGCGCTGCAGCACGGTGAGTTCTTTATCGAATATCAGCCGCTGATGGATTGTTCCGGTTCCGTCGCAGGCTTCGAGGCGTTGTTGCGGTGGCATCATCCGATGATGGGTATCATTCCACCTTCCGCATTCATCCCAATGGCAGAGGCCGACGGAATGATGCCGGAAATCGGCCAATGGGTCCTGGAAGAGGCCTGCCGGCAGGCCATGAATTGGCCGCCGCATTGCATGGTCGCAGTCAATCTCTCGCCCGCTGAGTTCTTGACCGGAAGCTTCACCGATCAGGTATCCCAGACGCTCGATATGGTCGGATTTCCGGCTGAACGTCTTGAGCTTGAAATTACCGAAGGTGTTTTGCTTGAGCGCACGATCAACAATCTCGATACGTTGAATACCCTCAATGTCCTCGGTATCCAAATCTCGCTCGATGACTTCGGCACCGAATATTCCTCCCTGAGTTATTTGAAGAACTTTCCCTTCGACTCCATAAAGATCGACAAGTACTTCATAAAAGATCTGACGAACGACCCTAAGAGCCAGACGATCGTCCGCTTTATCGTCGCTTTGGCGCATGGGTTGGGAATGAAGGTCACTGCTGAAGGCGTGGAGGACCAAGCGCAAGCCGAGTGGCTCATTGCCGCCGGCTGCGATCGTTTGCAGGGATATTTTCTTGGTCGGCCTCTGCCTGCGTCCTCGGTGCTGGAGTTCCTCCGGCGTAATGATACGGCAAACCGGCAGAACCAAAAAAAATAGGTGGTGGGAAGTTGGCGGGACAAGTCGGGTCTGTTCCGTAAGCAGTCGTCGCAAATACCGGAATATCTGCTTTCAGAAAGCAGATGAGATGCTCCGGAAACAATTCCCGGAAAGTGCGCAGCGTTTTCCTTCCGGAATTGTGAGACCATAAAGATAGAGCGGTTCTGCGCATCCATGAGAAGCTGACCGTTCCGGGCAATTTAAGGGGATCGGCGTTGAGCGAAAAAAACGCAGGCCGCACTGAACTACCATTTCATCCGATGCTGGAGCTGGAAATGGAAATGGAAGTTTTCACGTCGGATTGGCTCCATTGCAATCAGCTTTCGAATTACATGGCGCGGATGGTGAGCCACGACCGAAGCGATCCGATCAGGCACGCCAATTTGCTTTCGTCGGCACTGAACGAGCTTTTTGAAATATCGTTTCGTTCCGGCTGCACTTCCGGGCGACTTCACTGCAATGTTTCCCGAGGGGATGGTTCGGAACGGATTGCCCTGACCTTTCCCTGTGCTCCCGCGCAGCAGCACCTATACCGTGACGCAACCGCAAGAGCGTCGAGAAGCGGGGCTCTGCAAATATATCTCGACGCTCTCGCAGATGAAAATTCGGTCTCGGAAGCGGACGTCATCCTGCTCGGCCTAGCGATCAACTATGACGCATCGCTGTCGCTGCGACAGGTGGAAGATCGAGCTCTCACGGTGGTATTGGATATTCCAGTGGAGGGATTACTGAATTGAGTTCGCACGAACCGGTTCCGCTGTTTTCGGCTCAGTTCGACCAAAACAGTCAGGAGTTTTCACTTTCAGGCATCCTGCGGCCGTTGTCACCTGTCGAGATCGCCGACACGACCGCCCTACTCGAAAAGTGCATCAATCAAGTCAGAGGCGTGCTCTACATCAATGTCAAGCGCCTCATTCATATGAATGCGACGGCCTATCACGCCTTGGCACGGCTGTTGGTCAATGCGAGCCGGAGACGCGGGGACATTCGCTTTGTCATCGTGACGTCCAGTGTCGTTGGTTGGGCGACAAGGACATTCCGTCATCTCAGTGCCATCGAACCGAAGATTGTCGTCGAGGCGTATGACGCCGCCTTTTATCCGGGGCAGACCTTTGTCGAAGATCAGAGCTTCATTCCCATCTTGCGGACCCAGACGAAAATGACCTGGCGCCATGAACGCGAGATTTTGCCGCGTCACGGCATGAGCGCCGGCATTGCTATGGCTGACATTTGCTGCGGGATCGGTGATTTCGCCGTCTTGGCCTATAAGGAATTCAAGCCGGCAAGGATCGTGGCGCTTGATCATTCGGTGGCCAGTCTCGAATACGCACGAAAGGTCGCGTCCGATTTCGATATCCGCGATATCGAATATACCTATGGCGATGCATCGGAGATGCTGCTCGAAGATAATCAGTTCGACCTCGTGACCTGTCGCCATTCGCTGCAGATATTCAATCGGCCCGACATATTGCTGAGGGAACTCTACCGCATCTGCAAGCCCGGTGGCCGTGTCTACATAACCAATGAGAAGAACTCTCATTGTCTTGGCGAGCCACGAGCGGCAAGCATACAATGGACCTACAACGAGGTGGCGACGTTGTTCGCCCATTTCGACATGGATGTCGAAATGGGGCCCAAAAGCCGCCGGCTGCTGTTGGATGCGGGCTTCGAGGACATCGAGGTGGAAAGTTTCATGGTCTCTAACCTCGATGGCGATCCGCAGGATTTTGCCGATGTCATTGCCGCTTGGGAAAATGTCTATGCCGGCGAAATGTCGGTTCGCCGGGGCGACACGCCGGAATTCATCAAGCGTTTCCGCCAAGGATTTCAGGATCATATGTTCGCAGCCCTTCATCCAAAAGGCTATGCCGGCTGGCCTATCTGGGCGGCATCCGGGCGGAAGCCGCTATGAGCAAAAAAAACGGTCGATTTTTCATTCCTGGCATCCGCTCGTTTCGCGCGAAGTTTGTCCTCGTGGTTGGCGGAGCCGTCCTTTTCGACCTTCTCGTCAGCGGTGGGTTGGCGTTGTGGAACGTGCAACGATTGTCCCGCGACGCCACATCCGAAGTGGGGCAGGGTCTTGAACGCGCGAGCCAAGATTATATCAGGTCCTATGCGGATTCGACGGCTGCCCGCGTCGGGCTGCTTCTCAATCAGGTGCATTCCGACGTCAAAACGCTCGCGGGTGTTCTCCAGTCGCAGATAGATCATCCCAACCGGAACAATGCGATCGCCGAGGCGCTGGCGCGGTCCGAACCTGGCGCCAACAAGCTCACTTATGATCCAAAAGGCCGATGGGCGCAGAACCTTCCCGGTTCGACGTCCGTCATCAGCGTTTGGGGTTATCTGCTGGATCAAAATCACCAGCCGCTGCCTGAGGTGCAAAAAGACATCGAGACCAGCACGGTCATCGATCTCGTCGCGCCGAACCTGCTGAAGAGTGGCTACCCCAAACTACAGATGTATTACATCGGCCCCAAAGAGCGGCCGATCTTCAGGACGGTGCCTTATACCGACCAGGCGCAGACCTTTGATCGTCTCTATCCGGGTCATAACGACGCCAATTTCTGGGATTTCTTCTTTCCGGGCCTATACGAATCCTGGCAACAATGGGCACGTGAACCGGGTTCGCGCCCTGTCGCGGACGATATCACGCAGACGGCACCCTATACCGACGCGATTACGGGCAAGCTGATCGTCAGCTTTTTCAATCCTCTCTGGTCTCCCGATCGCAAGGAGGTTGCCGGCATCGGCGGGGCCGACATCACCCTGGACCAACTGGCCGGAATCGTCGAAAGTGTGAAGGTCGCCGATACCGGCTTCGGCTTCCTGGCGATGTCGAATGGCAATGTGGTTGCCATCAATCATGCCGGTGAAAAGATCATCGGCCTGCGCTCCTCGAGCGACACCGGCGATAAGGGCGTGACCGGCCTCGACCGCTCCTTCCGCAACAGCACGCAAAAGGCGATGGCAACACTCCCCTTGGACCGCGATGGCGTCATCCAGCATATTATGCTGGACGAACAAGGAGAGAAGATCCCGTATCTAGTTGTCGTCAAGCAGATAGCGCCGACGAATCTTTGGGTTTCCGGGCCGGTTCAAAAGGAAGCAATGTCGCTCGGAATTGTGGTGCCGGAGCGGGAGATTTATGCCTCGCTTTTTGCGGCGCAGGAAGAAATATCGCGAGCGACAAACCGCATCCTTATCTATCAGATCCTTGCCATCTCCATATCGCTGATGATCGTCACCGCGGCGGTGTTTGCGGTTTCCAAGCGTATTACCAGCGGCATCAGCGCGCTTGCAGGCGCGGCGCGGCGCATTCAGGCGAAGGATTATTCGGTCAGGGTCGATATCCCGTCGCAAGACGAGGTGGGCCAGGCCGGCGTTGCATTCAACCGCATGGCGGAGGAGATAAGCTTCCACACGGAAAACCTCGAATTGCTTGTCGATGAAAGAACCAAGGAAATCGAAGAGGCGAAAGAGGAAATCTCGGCGCTGAACACGCAATTGAAGAGCGAAAACCTTCGGCTCGGCGCCGAGCTGGCCGTCGCTCAGCGGATACAGCTCATGGTCTTGCCGCGCCAAAACGAACTTGCGGCCATCGAACAACTTGAAATCGCCGCCTTCATGCGACCCGCCGATGAGGTCGGTGGCGATTACTATGACATTCTGCAGGACGGCAAAAGGCTGAAGATCGGCATAGGGGACGTTACCGGCCATGGGCTTGAAAGCGGCGTGCTGATGCTGATGGTTCAGTCCGTCGCGCGTGCCTTGCAGGAGGCCGGTGAGACCGATCCGGCAAAGTTCCTGACCGACCTCAACCGCACGATCTACAAGAATATCGAACGAACCAAGACCGACAAACATTTGACCCTTGCCTTTCTCGATTATGACGGGGAGCGCTTGACGCTCTCCGGTCAACACGAGGATCTGATTGTCGTGAGACAAGGTGGTGCGGTTGAGCGGATTGAAACCGCTGATCTCGGACTTCCTGTGGGGCTCGATTCAGATATTTCCGAATTTGTCGATACCAGAGATGTCGCTTTCAAAAGCGGCGACATGATCGTTCTGCATACGGATGGGGTTACGGAAGCCGAGAACCGAAACGGCGAATTGTATGGAATTGAGCGGCTTTGTGAATCGGCTCGCCGTTTTTATGGCGGCAGTGCCCAGGACGTCATGAACGGTATCCTGGAAAATCTCATGACTTATATTGGGTCGCAAAAGATTCACGATGACATAACTCTGGTTGTAATGAAGCATAGGTGATAACATGGCGACCGTCGTGTTTGGGCTTGCAGATATTGTAGCGGAGGGTAGCGGAGCCGGCGCTATCTTCCTCCGATTGCTTGACGGACCACTCGCCTTAAGCTGGTCCCATTGTTCGATGACATCTGATTTTATCGCCGAGATAACGGCTTTGCGTTACAGGAGCTTACGTCAGGTCTATCATCAGGTGCGCCATGACATCGGTTACGTCGCCAACGAACTCATTGAAAATGCCGTGAAGTTTCGTGTATCCGGTGAAATCGGCATTTCGGCTTCGATAGTAGGGGAACGGTTTCGCATGAGGGTCTCGAATTTTATCGATAATGAAAATGCGGCGCGTTTTCAGCATCTGCTTGCGCAGATAACCAATGATGACCCCTCGGATCTCCTCATTCAGCAAATCGAGAAGAATGCGGCGTTGACTTTCGGCACGGAGTCCGGCCTTGGCCTGTTGACGCTGATGAGTGACTATGAAGCCGAGTTGGCGTGGACTTTTGATGCGAACCGGCCGAACGGTCCGACTCATCTGGAGACATATGCCTCTTTACCGATCCCTTCCGTCCAAGATCGCTGAGTTTTGACCATGGAAATCAGAGGAGAGGCATTTCGGGTTTGGACTGAAGGGCATGTCATATTCTTCGACGGTTCCATGCGTCTGGCGGGATCGGAGGCCTATGCTCCGATCTTCCAGTTGGCTATGGATTTGCTCGAGAAAAAACCTGAGCGGCTGACGCTCGATCTGACAGGGCTTCAATTTCTGAACTCGTCGGGCATAAACCTGCTTGCGAAACTGACGATAGAGGCCCGCAAACGCGCCGACGTGCAGATGACGGTGCGCGGTTCCAAACAGATTTCGTGGCAGCTAAAATCATTGCCGAATCTAAAGAAGCTTTATCGCGAGCTCGATCTCCGGCTCGGTTAATGCATGTAACGGATAGGTGCGGCCTTTCAATGCAAAATGGGGGTTGTATAAAATCCCGCAATGATTGAGGATTTGACACCATTAGTCGTCCCGATGTACTTATAAGTTACTAACATATGAAATTCAATTAATCCGACAGCGCCGGTCGGTTGTAGGGTTCCGTGTCAGGATACGCGCGCCAACGGCGTCCTGCCTGCAATCGAAAACAATGACTGAGAATAGCATCGCTGGAGGTGTTTCTCATTATGTCCAAGGCTGTTTCCGATCGCGGACTAAGTTTCGCCGCACAAAAGGTCAGCCAAATCGATGTTCCGGAAAAGGTGCTCTATTGGGAGTGCTTCGCGCGGATCGCGGACGCTCGCGGCGTTGTTCACAGCGCCAGCGCTTTTGCACCCTATCTGGAATCCTCCATGGCTTCCTTCGATCTCGATGCGCGCATGCTGGACCTCATTCTGTCGCATTTAGCCAAGGATCAAAACCTCGTTCTCGGATGCAACATTTCCGCAGCGAATCTCGCCGCTCCGGATCATTGGAAGCAGATTTGTCGGCAGATCGAGCACCATCCGGAACTTGCGCCGCGGCTCGTCCTTGAAATTACCGAGACCTACCCTCTGGTAAATGCAGGTGTCGCCAGGCTGACGGCCGTTCGCTCGCTTGGCTGCCGGGTGGCCATCGATAACTTCGGCGCCGGTATGGCCACGCCTGCGCGACTGCTGACGGTCCCGGCCGATATCATCAAGATCGACGCCTCGCTGGTGCGGAATGTCCGGACCTCTCAAAAGGGACAGAGCAGCCTGCATTATCTTGTCGGATTTGCGTCTTGCGTCGCCCCGATCATCGTCGCCGAAGGCATCGAAAAGAAAGAGCATCTCGATGCCGCGCGCGACTCAGGCGCGACTCACGTGCAGGGTTTTCTGTTCGGAAAACCGGCCTCGCTATAGACTCAGTGAGCCAATCCGAAGACCATCTATCCACATTCTCGCCTGGTGCGTGCTCAACCCCGATGACTTTAAAGCTGGGGTAGGGGTAGCCTGATCTCGTTTTCAAAAAAGGGTACCAGATCAAGGTAATAGAGGGGCCCGGCAAGGCCGCGTTAACTTTTTGTTAACCATGTCGGCGATAGACATAATCAACGAAATATTTACATAGATGACCAAAGTGCTAACAGACGCTCGCTCGATCCGCATCAAAGGCCGTTCTTTCCTGGCGGTCATGCTTTCCCCGGATCTACCCATCGATGATTGGTTGATCAGGCTGGATGACCTCGCCGCGCGTTCGGCGGGCTTCTTTTTAGGACGGCCGGTCGTGCTCGACCTAACGGACCTGCCGATCGACCGGTCGCAGTTGAAGGACCTGATCGGCGAACTTGCCCAGCGCAATGTGAGCATCATGGGGATCGAGGGCGCGCGCCCTTCAATCCTGGGGCCAGGCATGCCTCCCGCACTCAAGGGCGGTAGGCCGGTTTCCGATATCGAGGTGCCGGTAAACGAAGTTCCGGTACAGGAGCCGGTCGTCGATGTGCGCAGCAGGCCGACGGCTCCCGAGGCCAGGCCGGTCACGCAATCCATCGTCATCCGGGAGCCGGTGCGTTCGGGTCAATCGGTGATCTTCCCCGAAGGTGATGTCACCATTATCGGATCGGTCGCTTCGGGTGCGGAGATCATCGCCGGCGGGTCGGTGCACATCTACGGCACTTTGCGGGGGCGGGCCATGGCGGGATCAATTGGAAACGCATCGGCGCGCATTTTCTGCCGAAAGCTCGAAGCCGAGCTGGTGGCGATCGACGGTATCTACAAAATGGCAGAAGACATGGCCCCCAACCTTCGCGGACAGGCAGTTCAGCTCTGGCTCGAAGGTGATGCGATCATGGCAGAGAAACTTATCTGAGCCGGCAGCCGGCCACGACAGAGGAGAGCAAGATGGGGAAAGTCATCGTAGTCACGTCAGGCAAGGGCGGGGTTGGCAAGACGACCTCGACCGCCGCGCTCGGAGCGGCCCTGGCACAGAGAAATGATAAGGTCGTTGTCGTCGATTTTGACGTCGGCCTAAGGAATCTCGACCTTGTCATGGGGGCAGAGCGAAGGGTCGTCTACGATCTGATCAACGTCATACATGGCGACGCCAAGCTGCCCCAGGCGCTGATCCGTGACAAGCGGCTGGATACGCTGTTCCTGCTGCCGGCCTCGCAAACCCGGGACAAGGACAACTTGACGGCGGAAGGTGTCGAGCGGGTCATCAACGAATTGAAGCAACACTTCGACTGGATCATCTGCGACAGTCCCGCAGGGATCGAGCGCGGCGCTACTCTGGCCATGCGCCATGCGGATACGGCTGTCGTTGTCACCAATCCGGAAGTCTCGTCGGTGCGCGATTCGGACCGTATTATCGGTCTGCTGGACGCCAAGACGGCGAAGGCCGAGCGCGGCGAACGGATCGAAAAGCATCTGCTCTTGACCCGCTACGATGCCACCCGCGCCGAGCGCGGGGATATGCTCAAGGTCGACGACGTGCTGGAGATCCTGTCCATCCCGCTCCTGGGGATCATTCCGGAAAGTACGGATGTTCTGCGGGCCTCCAACATCGGCGCCCCCGTCACCCTGGCCGATAGCCGCAGCGCACCTGCCATGGCTTATTTCGATGCCGCACGCCGGCTCACTGGCGAGATTCTGCCGATCACAATTCCCGGCGAAAAGCGGAACTTTTTCGGTAAGATATTCGGACGGAGGGCGGCATGAACATTTTTCGTCTTTTCGGCAAACAAAGAACCGCACCGGCGGCTCGAGAGCGCCTGCAGGTGCTTCTCGCCCACGAACGGTCGTCGGCGGGCTCGGATCTGGTATCGCTGCTGCGGGAGGAAATCCTCGGCGTGATCGCAAAGCATGTGCAGCTCGACGGCGACAAGGTGCAAGTCAAAATGGACTGCAACGAACACGTGTCGACCCTGGAAATCGATGTCGAAATCCCGCTGCACGCGGTCGTCCAGGCCGCGTGACGAGAGCGCTTCGATAAGCTGCTCGACACCGGGCTTTGATCATCTGGGGCGCGGATAGATAACAATCCGCGTCCCCAGACGGAGTAAGTTCGGCCGCCAGCGCCATGAATCGGCTGCTATGTAGTGCTGAATATTGTAATGAAACAATAATCAGATTGACATGATCTATTGTCTCTTTCACGCTGATGTCATGAACATCGGCTGCGAAAGAGATATGAAATCGTGCTGACATTTGTCACGGCATTTCCAGAGCGACGGACCGCGCGATGACCGCGATGGTGACGTTGCCCGATATTGAAGAGGCACGGCGGCGCATCGCCGGACACGTTGTCCGCACGCCGTTGCTTCGCTCGCAGGCGCTCTCCCGCCAATCCGACACGCCCGTATTCCTGAAGCTGGAAAACCACCAGAAGACCGGCAGTTTCAAACTTCGCGGAGCCACCAACGCGATCCTGTGCCTGAACGAGGAGGCACGTTCGCGCGGGCTGGCAACGGCCTCTACGGGCAATCACGGCAGAGCGGTCGCGCATGCCGCCAGAACATTGGGTGCGCGAGCGACCATCTGCCTTTCGGCGCTCGTTCCTGCGAATAAAGTTGGGGCGATCCGCAGCCTCGGGGCTGAAGTCCGTATCGTTGGTCGCTCACAGGACGATGCCATGCTTGAGGTCGAGCGCCTGGTGAGCGAAAAGGGCATGAGCTTCGTGCCGCCCTTCGATGATGCCGGCGTGATCACCGGTCAGGGAACCATCGGACTCGAGATCGTCGACGACTTGCCGGAGGTGGCGCTTGTCCTCGTGCCGCTATCGGGCGGTGGACTGGCGTCCGGCATTGCTGCCGCGATCAAAGGCCGGCGACCGCAAACTAGGGTCATCGGCATATCGATGGAGCGGGGAGCGGCGATGGCGGCAAGTCTTGCGGCCGGTAAGCCCCTTGAAGTCCAGGAGGTCGAAACCCTAGCGGATTCGCTCGGCGGCGGCATCGGGCTCGACAATCGCCTGACCTTTGCGATGTGCCGCGATCTTCTCGACGATGTGATCCTGGTCAGTGAAAACGAGATAGCGGCAGGCATCCGCTACGCGGCGACGGTCGAAGGCGAGATCGTCGAGGGAGCGGGTGCGGTCGGCATCGCGGCGCTGCTTGCCGGCAAGATCAAGCCAGTCGGCCCCACGGCGATTGTCGTCTCCGGTGGCAACATCGATCCGGCGGTCCATCGCCAAATCGTCAACGACATCAAATCGGGAGTGGCGTGATGGCGCGCGTGCTTGTGCTGACGGAAACCGATTTGCGCAAAATCGTGCAGCTCGATGCCGATGCGGTGGATTGTGTTGAGCAGGCCTTCGCGGCCTTGGCCACCAAGGCAGTTGAGATGCCGCCCATCATGCGGCTGGATATTCCCGCCCATCGCGGTGAAGTCGACGTCAAGACCGCCTATGTGCCCGATCTCGACAGCTTTGCGATCAAGGTGAGCCCCGGCTTTTTCAACAATCCATCGCTCGGCCTGTCCAGCACCAACGGGCTGATGATGCTCTTGTCGGCGCATACCGGACTGGTCGAAGCGCTTTTGCTGGACAACGGCTATTTGACGGATGTGCGCACGGCGGCCGCAGGCGCGGTTGCTGCAAGGCATCTGGCTCGCCCGGCTGCCCGGGTCGCGGCAATCCTTGGGGCCGGTATGCAGGCGCGCTTGCAGCTCCGCGCGCTGACTTTAGTCCGGCCGATCGAGGCTGCCCGTATTTGGGCGCGCGATGAGGAGAAGGCGAAACGGGTTGCCGTTGAGCTTACCGCGGAGCTCGGTTTTCCGGTTTCGGCCGAGACGGAGGCCGAACAGGCCTGCCGCGGGGCCGACATCATCGTCACAACCACGCCTTCCGACAAGCCGATCCTCGACGCTTCCTGGCTGGAGCCGGGTCAGCACGTCACAGCCATGGGCTCGGATGCCGAGCACAAGAACGAGATCGACCCGGCGGCGATCCTGCGCGCCGAACCCTATGTCGCCGACAGCCTGAAGCAGACCCGCCGGCTCGGCGAGCTGCATCATGCCGTCGCCGCGGGACTTGTCAGAGAAGATGCGGCCTTCCCCGAACTGGGCGCCATCATCTGTGGTCAGGCGGCCGGCCGCCAGTCGAACGAAGCGATAACCCTTTGCGATCTGACAGGCACCGGCGTCCAGGACACGGCCATTGCCACGCTTGCCCATCGTCGCGCCGTCCTTGCCGGCGCGGGACAAGCCATTGAAACGACAAAAGCACCAGGAGATCCAGCGTGAGCGAACCGACCCTCAATTTCACCCGCTCCGAATATGCCGATCGGCTCGCCAAGACGCGGCGCGCCATGGAGAAGGCCGGTGTCGATCTCGTTATCGTGACCGACCCGTCCAACATGCATTGGCTGACGGGTTATGACGGCTGGTCCTTCTATGTGCATCAATGCGTGCTGGTGCCGGGTTCCGGCGAACCGATCTGGTATGGACGCGGCCAGGATGCCAACGGTGCGAAACGCACCGCCTATCTCAGCCACGACAACATCATCGGCTATCCCGATCACTACGTACAGTCGACCGAACGCCATCCGATGGATATGCTGTCCAAGATCATCGAGGAGCGCGGCTGGGCCAAGGCCTCGATCGCCGTCGAGATGGACAATTACTGGTTCACCGCCGCGGCCTATGCCTCTTTGGTCAAGCATTTGCCCAACGCACGCTTCAAGGATGCGCAGGGGCTCGTGAACTGGCAGCGCGCCGTCAAGAGCCCGACGGAACTCGACTATATGCGTAAGGCCGGCCGCATCGTCGAAGCCATGCACAAGCGGATCGTCGAAAAGGTCGAGCCAGGCATTCGCAAATCCGATCTCGTTGCAGAAATTTATGACGCCGGCATTCGTGGCGTAGACGGCTTCGGTGGCGACTATGCCGCGATCGTGCCGCTGCTGCCGTCAGGTGCCGATGCCTCCGCACCACATCTGACCTGGGACGACAAGCCGATGAAGAGCGGCGAGGGCACCTTCTTCGAGATCGCCGGCTGCTATCGCCGCTATCATTGCCCGCTGTCGCGAACCGTTTTCCTCGGCAAGCCGACCCAAGCCTTTCTGGATGCGGAGAAGGCGACGCTCGAAGGCATGGAGGCCGGTCTGGCCGCCGCCAAGCCCGGCAATGCCTGTGAGGACATCGCCAACGCCTTCTTCGCGGTGTTGAAGAAATACGGGATCGTGAAGGACAACCGCACCGGCTATCCGATCGGCCTGTCCTATCCGCCGGACTGGGGCGAGCGGACCATGAGCCTGCGCCCCGGCGATCGCACCGAGCTGCAGCCCGGCATGACTTTCCATTTCATGACGGGTCTATGGCTGGAAGACATGGGCATGGAGATCACCGAAAGCATCGTGATCACCGAGACCGGAGTCGAGTGCCTGTCCAACGTACCCCGCAAACTCGTCGTGAAGTGATCTTGTAGCATGAACAGCATGACGATGATCACACGCCCTTCACCCATAACGCCGACCGTCGATTTCGATCAGGACGGCGTCCAGCACGGTCATTTACGCCTGCCCTGGTCGCGCGACGATTCAGCCTGGGGCTCGATCATGATCCCGATCTGCATCATCAAGAATGGCGACGGCCCGACGGCGCTTTTGACCGGCGCCAACCATGGTGATGAGTATGAAGGTCCGGTTGCGCTCTTCGATCTTGCCCGGGCGCTGAAGGCGGAGGAGATCAAGGGGAGAGTGATCATCGTCCCGGCGATGAACTATCCAGCCTTTCAGGCGGGTACCCGCACCTCTCCGGTCGACAAAGGCAATCTCAACCGCAGTTTTCCCGGCCGGCCCGACGGCAGCGTGACGGAAAAGATCGCCGATTATTTCACCCGACATTTGCTGCCGCTTGCAGATATCGTGCTGGATTTCCATTCCGGCGGCCGGACGCTCGATTTCCTGCCCTATGCCGCAGCGCATGCGCTGCTGGACAAACGGCAGGAAAAAGCCTGTTTCGATGCGGTCGGCGCGTTTTCCGCGCCCTATTCCATGCGGATGATCGAGATAGACGCTGTCGGCATGTACGACACGACTGCCGAGGACATGGGCAAGGTTTTTGTGACGACCGAGCTTTCGGGTGGCGGAACCATATCGGCGCGTACGGCTTCCATTGCCAAGCGCGGGGTTTTGAACGTCTTGAAACAGGCCGGTATCGTGGCCGGCGCGCCGGAGACGCAAGCAACACAGTGGCTCGACATGCCGTCCTCCGATTGCTTCGTCTTTGCCGAAGCCGACGGGCTTTTCGAACCCATGAAGGACCTTGGCGACATGATTGCGGCCGGGGAGATCATCGCCCGTGTGCATCCGATCGGCCGTACCGGGTCCGTGCTGTTTGAACATCGGGCGGCTCTCGGCGGTGTCCTTGCCGCACGTCATTTCCCCGGCCTCATCAAGACCGGGGACTGCCTCGCTGTCGTCGCAACCTTGACGGAGGCCCCCTGAATTGCCGCGCCGCGGCAGCGCGGCGCGGATCACCACCCCGTTGCGGCAAAGATCCGGAAAACCGGACGGCCGATGACGGATTTCAACCACAGAGGAGTGAACCATGAGATCGAATTTTTACCGCAGCCTTGCCGCCATGGGTCTGACCATCGGCCTTGCCGCCTCCGCCCATGCCACCAGCCTCGAGCAGATCAAGAAGGATGGCTATATCCGTGGCGCCAGCGCCAATGAGGTTCCCTACAGCTATATGGACGAGAGCGGAGCGGCCAAGGGTATCGGTCCGGATGTCGCCGCAGCCGTGCTGAAATCGATGGGCGTGAAGGAAATCGACTGGACCGTCACGCCGTTCGGCTCGTTGATCCCGGGCCTGAAGGCCAAGCGCTTCGATTTCGTCGCTGCCGAGCAGAACATCTTGCCGGAACGCTGCAAGCAGGTGCAATTCACCACGCCGAATTCAAGCTATGGCGAAGGCCTGCTGGTGCCGAAGGGCAATCCAAAGAAGCTGCATTCCTATGAAGACATCAAAAAGGATCCGTCTCTCAAGGTCGCGATCGTATCGGGTGCCGATCAGCTCGACTTCTTCCACGGTCTCGGCATTCCGGACTCTCAGATCGTCAT
Source organism: Rhizobium sp. CB3090 (assembly GCF_029714285.1). Taxonomy (NCBI): domain Bacteria; kingdom Pseudomonadati; phylum Pseudomonadota; class Alphaproteobacteria; order Hyphomicrobiales; family Rhizobiaceae; genus Rhizobium; species Rhizobium sp. CB3090. The sequence goes on along the minus strand of NZ_CP121663.1, from coordinate 896,601 downwards.
GATCCAAGCCAATGCCGATGCGCTTTCGACCATCCAGACCGGCCGTGCCGATGCCTATGCGGCAACGGAACTGACAGTCGCCAAGCTGGTCCAAGGCGGCACGAATGTCGAGCAGGCAGCCCCCTTCACCGATCCGGTCATCCAAGGCAAGTCCGTCCGAAGCTATGGCGGTTTCGATTTCCGGCCTGAGGACAAGGATCTTTACCAGGCGTTCAATACCGCGCTCACCGCCTTCAAGAAGACGGATGACTATAAGAAAATCCTGATGTCTTATGGGCTTAGCGCCGAAAGTGTCGAGGCCGCGCGGACCAAGAACACGGAAGACCTGTGCGCGGGCAAGTGAGGTTGGTGATAGCCGGATCGGCTTGCTCTTTGCCTGCGGGCAAGGATCGGGCCGATCAGCCCCTTGCATCTTGCGGACGGAGGTGACCCGGACATGAGCTGGACCCATTATCTTCCGGCGCTGCTGAAGGGCGCAGAGGTGACGGCGATCATCGCCGTCGCATCGATGCTGCTCGGCGCAATCTTTGCCTTCGCGGCCGGGCTTGCGCGGTTCGCCGGAGGGCGGCTGCTCTCCTGGATTGCGCTGGTTTACATAGAAATATTCCGGGGCACATCGCTTCTGGTGCAACTTTTCTGGCTCTATTACGCGCTGCCGCTGATCGGAATCTCCTTCGATCCCATCACGACGGGTATCGCCGGGCTGGCGCTGAACATCGGTGCTTACGGCGCCGAGGTGGTGCGCGGCGCGCTGCAGTCGGTTCCCGATACGCAGCACGAGGCGGCACGCGCCCTGAACTTCGGGCAGGGGCAGACGCTCTTTCATATCGTGCTGCCTCAGGCCGTGGTGGAGATGATGCCGCCCTTCGGCAATCTCGCCGTCCAGAACCTGAAGGACACGGCGCTGGTGTCGCTGATCTCGATCAGCGATCTGACCTTTCAGGCGCAGCAATTGCGCAACATCACCTTGGACAGCGTCAGAATCTATTCGCTGACGCTGATGGGATACTTCATCATGGCGCTTATCCTTGTTGTCTTCATGCGCTGGCTTGAGACGATCCTTCGTCGCGGCGCCGCCTTTCCGGGGAGTGCGCCGGCATGATGTATGGCTTTACCTGGGATACGTCCTCGACGCTCTCCTTCGCACTGTCGATCCTGCCGATCCTCGGCATCGGATTGATCGTGACGCTGGAGGCGGCGGCGGCCGGTTTTGCGATCGCCCTGGTCCTCGGCCTGGTGTTCGCGCTGTTGCGGCGCAGCCGCTTCGTGGCGATTTCCTGGCCGACGGCGCTTGTCATCGAATTCCTGCGCGACACGCCGCTGCTCGTTCAGCTCTTCTTCCTCTATTACGTCCTGCCGATTTACGGGATCGTCCTGCCGGCCTTTCTGACGGGAGCACTGGCTCTCGGCCTGCAATATTCGGCCTACACCTCGGAAGTCTATCGCGGTGGCCTGGACGCCGTGCCGCGCGGACAATGGGAAGCGGCGACGGCGCTTAATCTGGGGCGCGGCCTCACCTATCGGGATATCATCATCCCGCAGGCGATCCCGCGTATCATCCCGGCCATGGGCAATTATCTCGTCTCCATGCTCAAGGAGACGCCGGTTCTGTCTGTCGTCACCGTAGTCGACATGCTGAATCTGGCCAACCTCATCGGCGATCGGACATTCGAATATCTGGTGCCGCTGTCTCTCGTCGGCCTGATCTTTCTCATCCTCACGCTCGTCTGCTCGGCGGCCATTCATTGGCTCGAAAAGACGCTGCCGAAAAACGGAATTGCTTTGAGATGACCGAATCCCTGATCCGCTTTCACGATGTCACCAAGCGCTACGGCAACTTCACCGTGCTCGATGACTTCTGTTTCAATGTCGCGCCCGGCGAGAAGGTGACGTTGATCGGCCCCTCCGGCTCGGGCAAATCGACGGTGCTGCGCATCCTGATGACGCTCGAACCTTTCCAGGAGGGCACATTGCAGCTTGCCGGCATGTCCTATCACCAGGAAAACGGCAGGGGACGATTCCGTGCCAGCGAGGCGCATCTGCGCCAAATCCGCACGCATGTCGGCATGGTATTCCAGAGCTTCAATCTGTTTCCGCACATGACCGTGCTGCGCAACATCGTCGAGGCGCCGACACGCGTGCTCGGCTTGGGACGAGCCGAAGCGGAGGCCCGCGCCATCGAGCTTTTGCGCATGGTCGGTCTTTCCGAGAAAAAGGATCACTATCCAAGCCAACTCTCCGGCGGCCAGCAGCAGCGCGTGGCGATCGCCCGCGCCCTTGCCATGCGCCCACGGGTCCTGCTGTTCGACGAGCCGACCTCCGCGCTCGATCCGCAGCTCGTCGGCGAAGTGCTCGGCGTCATCCGCGATCTTGCCCATGAGCACGATTTGACGATGTTGCTGGTCACCCATGAAATGCGGTTCGCGCGCGAGGTGTCCGATCGCGTCTGCTTCTTCGATAAGGGCCGCATTTGCGAAGAGGGCAAGCCCGAACAGATTTTCAGTACCCCGAAGGAGGACCGCACCAAGGAGTTTCTGCGCTCCGTCCTGTGACTGAAAAGAACCTCCTTTGCCGACCTGTCCCGGCATAGGGTTGCTTTAAGCGATCGATCCCACATCGAAAATCGGTGGCAATTGTTCGAAGGCGCTGCGGACCGTTTCCAGCGCCGAGCGAAGCGCCGAATGCGACAGACGGCCGCCGAGGCAGATGCGAATTCCGCCGCCCGGCCGTTCTCCGCCGGCGACGAATGGATCTGATGGTGTGACCGCGACACCCTTGCGGGCGAGAACGCGAACGAGTCCCTCCTCCGTCCAGCGCTCGGGCACCGAGAGCCACGCGCACAGCGATAGAGGATGGCTGCCAGCGACGAAGGGACCCATCACTTCCGATACGATTGCCTGCCGGGCCTGGGCCTCCGTTCTCTGAACGGCAATCAAAGCATCGGCGGTGCCATCCAGAACCCAGCGCGAGGCCATTTCTGCCACGACATTGGTGGCGCTCCATCCGGTGACGCGCAGGATCGAGGCAACACGGATGGAATAATTCGCCGGGACGACGAGATAGCCGGCGCGCAAGCCCGTCATCACTGATTTCGTAAAGCTGGTGACGAAGAAGCCGAGTTCGGGCAGCAGGTCCGGCATGGAGGGAAGGGGCTCTCGCAACAGCGGCTTATAGACTTCGTCTTCGATGACGAAGATGCCATGTCGGCGCGCAATATCGGCAATGGCACGACGACGCTCCGCGCCCATGACATGGCTCGTCGGGTTGCTGAGCGACGGAATGACGACCAGCGCTGACACGTCGCCGACTGCGCAGGCATTCTCGAAGGCGTCCGGCAAGATGCCTTCGCGATCGGTCGGCAGACCGCGAAGCGTGAAACCCAGCACATTGGCAAGGCCGATAATGCCGTGATCGGTGAGGTTTTCAGTCAGAACGACCTCGCCGGGCCGGACAACTGAGGCCACCGCCAGGAAAAGGCCGTGAGCGGCGCCGTTGGTGATGAGGATGCGATCGGGATCGGCATCGACGGACAGGCGCGCCAGCCAAGATTGCGCCGCTGCGCGATGGGCGTCGAGGCCTGCGATCGGACGGCATGGCCGCATGAAACTGCTGTTGTCGCTTTCGGCGAGAGCGTGCATCAGCTCACGTGCCGATCGCTCGTGCGCTTCGGTGTAGACGGCCCGGATGATGGAAAGATCGGCGCTGCCGCTCGGATCGCGGTCGAGCATGAAGCTGTCGGCGCGTTCGGTAACGCGGCTGCGCACGAAGGTGCCGCGACCGACTTCGCCGCGCAGATAGCCGCGCCGTTCCGCTTCCTTGTAGCTGATGCTCACGGTCTGCACCGAAATCCCCAGCGCATGGGCGAGATCGCGATGGGTCGGCATCCGTGTATGGACCGGAAGGATACCATCATCGATATCGGAAATGATCTTGTCGGTAAGCAGCTTGTGCTTGGTCACGCCCTTGCGATGCTGAAGGACGGGTTTCCAGACATGGTTGTGCTGGCCTATTGAATCATGACGAAGCATGGATTGATCCGGTACAATTGCAGGATATCCATGTACACCATTCAATGCGGCATGGCGATGACTAAGCCGATATGCTCAGTCCGTTGTCAACAACGGACTGAGCAATCCTCGTACGAGCCTGCACCGGCTATTGGCGGCCGCTACGTCAAAGATTTGAGAATACGCTTTTTATCGCATCCGCCGCAGCCTTGACGACGATATTGGCTTCGTCGCGCGTCAGGCATAGAGGCGGCGCGAAGCCGAGAATGTCTCCCTGCGGCATGGCGCGTCCGATCACGCCACGCTCAAGCAGAGCCGACGCCACCTGCGGGCCGATCTTCTTCGCAGGATCGAAGAACTTGCGGTCATCTTTGTCTTCGACGAATTCGACCGCCGCCATCAGCCCATCGCCACGGACCTCGCCGACATGCTTGTGATCGCCGACAGCCTTGGCGAGCTCGGAGCGGAAATAGGCACCGGTCGAAGCGGCGTTTTCCACGATGCCGAGTTCATCGATCAGTTCAAGATTGGCAATACCGGCGGCCGCACAGATCGGGTGGGCGGAATAGGTCCAGCCATGGCCGATGGCGCCGAGTTGATCGGAACCCTGTACGAGCACCCGCCACATCTTATCGGAGACGATACTGCCCGACAGAGGCGCATAGGCCGAGGTCAAGCCCTTGGCGATAGTGATCAGATCCGGCTTCATGCCGTAATGGTCCGAGCCGAACATGGTTCCGAGCCGGCCGAAACCGGTGACGACCTCGTCGGCGACGAGAAGGACGTCGTATTTGTCGAGTACGGCCTGGATCTTCTGCCAATAGGTCTTCGGCGGCGGAACGATGCCGCCGGTGCCGAGGATCGGTTCGCCGATGAAGGCGGCCACCGTTTCCGGACCTTCGGCCAGGATCATCTCTTCCAGCTTGTCGGCACAATATTGGGCGAATTGTTCTTCATTCATCGACCGATCGGGGCGCCGGAAGAAATAGGGTGCTTCCGTATGGCGAATGGGTTCCCGCGGCAAGTCGAAAGCCTTATGGAAGAGTTCGAGGCCGGTAAGGCTGCCGGTCATGACCCCTGATCCATGATAGCCGCGCCAGCGCGAAATGATCTTCTTCTTTTCCGGCCTGCCGAGAATATTGTTGTAGTACCAGACGAGCTTGATGTTTGTCTCGTTCGCGTCCGAGCCGGAGAGGCCGAAATAGACACGGCTCATGCCCTTGGGCGCCCGGTCGATGATCATCTTGGCAAGCGTGATCGACGCTTCCGTGCCGTGTCCTACATAGGCGTGATAATAGGCGAGGTTCTTTGCCTGCTCGGCGATGGCGTCGGCGATTTTCTGCCGGCCGTAGCCGACATTGACGCAGTAGAGGCCGGCAAATGCATCGAGGCTCTTCTTGCCGTTGGTATCGGTGATGTAGACGCCTTCGCCGCCGCCGATGACTCGGGTCGGCGTTTCGCCGCGTGCGTGCATTCCCATATGGGTCGAGGGATGAAAGAAGTGATCCCTGTCCCACGCGTTCAGTTCGTTGCGCTTGTCCAACATGATATTTTCCTTTGCTGAAAGTTTGTGGCCCGTCAGGCAGCCGTGTCGATGCAGAGATATTTGAGCTCGGTGAAGGCCTCGATGCCGTGGCGCGAACCTTCCCGGCCAAGGCCGGATTGCTTCCATCCCCCGAAGGGAACCGGCCCACCGGTGATCTTCACACGGTTGATCGCCACCATCCCGTAATCCAGCGCCCGGCCGAGGCGCATCTGACGTGCGCCGTTTTGCGTCACGACATAGGCGACGAGGCCATATTCGGTATCGTTGGCGCGAGCGATGACTTCGGCTTCGGTATCGAATGATGTTACCGCGGCGACCGGCCCGAAGGTCTCCTCACGCATGATCAACGCATCCGGCGGCGGATTTACGAGCAGTGTCGGTTCGAAGAAGAGCGGCCCTGCCGCATGGCGTTTGCCGCCGACGGCTAGTTTTGCGCCGCGTTTCAGCGCATCGGCCACATGTTCCTCGACCTTCGCCAGAGCCCGCTCGTGCATCAGCGGACCAATGTCGACGGCGTCCATCAGTCCGTCACCGACCTTGAGGGCTGCGATCCGTTTCGCAAAGGCAGCGACGAAGGGCTCCAAGATCGAGCGCTGTACGAACATGCGATTGGCAGCTAGGCAATCCTGGCCGGAGGTCGCAAATTTGGCATTGATCGCGATATCCACGGCACGATCGAGATCGGCGTCGTCAAAGATGATCAGGGGCGCGTGCCCGCCGAGTTCCATCACCAGCCGCTTCATGGTCGGAGCGCATTGGCCGGCAATCAGTTTGCCGATTTCCGTCGAGCCGGTGAAGCTCAATGCCCGCACCCGGGCATCCTCGCAGAGAGCGCCGACGATCGTCGCAGCATCGCCGGTGACAATGTTGAAGACACCGGCGGGAAGGCCGGCACGTTCCCCGAGCTCGGCGAGGGCAAGCGCGGACAGCGGCGTTTCCGACGATGGATGGGCGACGACGGTGCATCCGGCGGCAAGAGCCGCGACCGCCTTGCGCGTGAGCATGGCGGAAGGAAAGTTCCAGGGCGTGACGATCCCCACGACACCCAATGCCTCTCGGCGCACGATCATTTCGGTGTCCGGCAGATGGCTGGTGACACTCTCGGCATTGATCCGCTTGGCTTCTTCCGCATACCATTCGATGAAGCCTGCGGCGTAGTCGATCTCGCCGCGGGATTCGGTGAGCGGCTTGCCCTGTTCCAGCGTCATGATCAGCGCCAGATCCTCTTTCGCAGCGAGCATCAGCTCATACCACCTGCGCAGGATCGATGCGCGCTGCTGCGGCAGAAGCGAACGCCAGGCTGAAAAGGCATGCGCCGCCGCGTCGATCGCCTCCAACGTCTCATCCCTGCCGAGGCTCGAAACCCAGGCCAGCGTTGTGGCCGAGGCGGGATCGCTCACCTCGAAGCTCGCGCCGGTCTTGGCGGCGACCCAGCGACCGCCGACGTAGGATAGATCCCTAAGGAGATGCCGGTCGTTCAGTCGTGACAGGGCTTCATGATAGTCGGGGCGGGCGCATACTGCAGGCATCGGCAGACCTCTCTTTCCGGGTGCCGCAATGCTCTCACGGAACGCCGCGAGACATTGTCCATTGCTCGCCGCTGAAAGAGAGAGAGGGCCTAAAGAGAAAGGCAGCCGTAGAGAGAGTCTCTATTCATCGCCCGGAGACTCTGCGGAAAGAAGATTGGCGATCGGAAGCACGGTCTCCTCCTTCACGGTCTTCGTCACGATATAGGTAAAATAACGTTCGATGCCGAGGTCGCGATCCAGAAGGCCATCGATCAGCCGCTGATAGGCATCGATATTGGGCGTCATGATCTTCAGAATGTAGTCGACGCCGCCGCCGACCGACCAGCAGGCGACGATTTCGGGAACGGAGGAGATTGCCCGCTCGAAGCGCTCGAAGTCGCTCTGACGATGGTTGGCGAGTGTGAGTTCGACCATCACGCTTGCAACTGCTGCAAGCCGGCGCGGCGACAGATGGGCATGATAGCCGGTAATGATCCCGGCCTTCTCCAGCTTCCGCAGCCGAAGCCAGCATGGAGTCGGCGAAAGTCCTACCTTTTCGGCGAGCGCGAGTTTGGTGATGCGGCCATCGCGTTGAATGGCATCCAGTATGCGCAAATCGATTGCATCGAGTTTCATTTGCAGAACTGCGTGTGAATGAGCTGACTATTTAATCGACCAATGACATTCGAGACCGGGACTGACAAGCGCATATCCGGGAATTGGTTTCTCGCGGCCGCGTCGGGGATCGCATGTTGCAGCAAGAAGGGTCTGGGCGCATCCCACGAGGAACAATATCAACGTGGAATGGATTTTATTGATTGATCAAAAGAGCACCGTCGCGAGAAGCGTATTTGCTTCAGGCGTGCCTCCGGCTTTTCCCGTTGACGGTTTTTGGAGTGTGCCATGGCGATCTACTTGCTCCAACTCCTGGCATGGTCGGTCTTTATTGCAGCCCTGCTGCTGTGGCCGGCGGGTACGCTGGCTTTTCCGGGCGCCTGGGTTGTAATAGCCTTCTTCGTGTTCGGCGGCTTGGCGATGATCCTTTGGTTGTCGAAGCGTAGCCCGCGCCTGTTGCGTGAACGTATGGCATCTCCGCTGCAGCGTGATCAGAAGCCATGGGATCGCGTCTGGTTGACGTTTTTCGTTTTGGCCTTCTTGGGCTGGCTGTACTTCATGGGTTGGGACGCGGCCCGGATGGGTTTTCGGGCGGTGCCGCCATGGCTTCAGGTACTCGGCGGCCTTGGTATGGCGGTCAACATGCTCGGTACCTGGTGGACGTTTCGCGAAAACGCCTTCGCTGCGCCGGTGGTAAAGATCCAAAAAGATCAGAAGGTGATCGACACCGGTCCCTATGCTGTTGTTCGCCATCCGATGTATGCGAGCGCGTTGTTTTTCCTCATTGGCATGCCGCTATTGCTCGGTTCCTGGTTCGGCATCGCATTCTCCGTGGTGTTCATCCTGGGTGTCGCCTGGCGTGCGGTGCATGAGGAGCGCGCTTTAAGCGCGGAGCTGAGCGGCTATCAAGCCTATGCGGCGCGCGTGCGATATCGGCTCATCCCATATGTCTGGTAGAATCGCTCGCATGGCCACTGCGATTTCAAGTTCCATAAGGCAATCGCGTCAGAGTTCCCACGTTCAATGAACAATCCAGAAGCCATTCGTTTCTGAAAACGCGAGATCAGCGTCCGCACTGGCGCTGATCCCGCGTTCCTGTCGATACCCCCTGCCTTGAGGTCGGTCGAAAGCTCAGGAGAAGAAGCGCCGGAGTGGCGGCACGAAGCGCACGACAATCTGATCAAAGAACAGCATGACAAGGACGGCTAGGCCGGTCAGCGGGAAGGCCGCGCCGAAGATGATCACGATCAGCCATAGGCCGATATAGACGGATTTCTGCGGCGGCATTGGCGGCACGCCGAGACGTCCCGTCGGCCGGCGCTTCCACCACATGACGATGGCCGTCACGCAGGAAAGGACGATCGCCAGGCAGGTGATGAGCATCAGGAGCTGGTTGAGCAAGCCCCATTCCTGGCCCTGATGGACGTTGATGCCCCATTCGATTGCCTGACCGAGCGCCGGGTATTGGTCGAAGGAAAGATCGACAAGCGGCTTGCCGGAATATTGGTCTATGTGGACGGTGCGCTCCTCGCCGAGATCGCCTCCGTAGTGGCTGGCAGTATAGACGCCTGTCTCATTGGCAGGGATCGCGAGATCGGATCCCGGTGCCATGCCCAGCCCATGCATGATCTCGGCAGCCTTGTTCAGATCGATAGGCTTTGCGGCTCGCGAGGCGGCGATGTCGGACAGGGGAACGGGCGCGTTCTCGACAATCCAGCCGGCCGGGTTGACGATATCCTGCGTCACCTTCGTTGACTTCGGCACATTGTCCCAAAGCGCGGCCGGCGTGCCGAGATCATGGGCCGTCAGCCAGGCATTGACATTGGCGCCCCAATAGCCAGACCAGGGCATGCCGCTGAAGGCGAGGAAGAAGATGACGATCCCGGCGATGGCGCCCGTGACGGCGTGCAGATCCCGCCAGAAGACACGACGCGAAGGTGTGCCGCGGACGCTGAGGACGCCGCCGGTCTGCTGGCGCGGCCACCAGAGGTAAATACCGGTGACGACGAGCATAAGCGCGAAGCCGCCGACGATCTCAACGATGCGGTTGGTCCATTCTCCAAAATACTGCAGGCTGTGGATGCGTTTGACGACCCAACTGAATTCCTGCTTCGAGCCGACCGAACCGAGCACCTCGCCGCTATGCGGATTGACGTAGACGATGCTCGACTGTCCGTCTTTCGATACCGTGACCACTGCGGAGCGATTGCCTGATGGCGCTTCGCGATAGGAAGCTGGCTTGGAGCCTGGGATCGCGGCAACTGCCGCATCGACGATCTGCTGCGGCATCAGCATCGCCCCCGCGTCCGCGACGATATTGCGGTGGGCGTAGAAGGTATCGGCGATCTGATCTTTGAATAGATAGAGCGATCCGGTGATCGCCAGATTGAGCATGAAGGGGATGACCAGCAGGCCGGCGAAGAAGTGCCAGCGCCAGATCGCGCGGTAGAGCGATATATTGTGGGAGGTTGTTGCCGCGGGTTCTGCGGCGGTGAAAGCAGACATGGGAAATCCTCTGGAAATCGGCTGGCGGCCCGGGAAGTCATGTCTGCGGGAAGGAGCGGCCATTCTGGTCGCAGCCTGATGCGGATGTGCCACGCGCAGGGGACGCCGAGGCGGCCCGTTCACGTCGCAGCGATCAGCATGGAGACAATCCCCCCGCAGCCGGCACGATCAGGTGTCGTGCATTTCCGGCAGCCATTGATGACAAGCGTCACGGCTCGCGCCGCGAGGCAGGCTCAGACAAGGATTTGGAGGACGGGCGGTGCTCGGGGGCCGGTGTTCGGCGGATAGAGCTGGCGATGGAAAGCTTCTGTTCTGGGCGCTAACTCATCCTGATCTGCAGCAGCAAGATGCTCGCAGACGTCCGTCGGCGGCGTGGGAAGCAGGGCTGCTGCAGCGCTCCGGCATGCTTCGCAACCCGGCGCTTGCGTCTTGCTATGTTCCTTGCCGTCGGAGCCTCTATAGGTGATGCACAAGACCGGTAATGTGCCATCTGGCAACTGGTATTGCGCCAGCGCCGCGGGGGCGAGTTCATCGGCATTGGAAATCGGCATCTGATGGGCGAAGCCGACAAACGCCAGCGCGAGGGCGCACATGATGCGCACCATCCACTGCGTCGTGCCGAAGCGCTTCTTCTCCACCGTCGTCTCGTCCCCTCTTGCAGACAGATCCCTACGATGTTCGGCGGGCAAGCTCGATGCGGCAATTTGCAGCCATTTGAGATGTTGCTATCCCGCCCGCCGTCCGTCGCTGTCGAAGACGTGCAGATGCTGCGACGGGAATATCACATTCACTTTCGGCCCCGCTTTCAATACCTCGCGATTGAGCGTGAAGACCTTGAAGGGCAGGCCGTGCAGCGAAAGGTGGAGAATGATGCCGAAGCCGGTCGGCTCGATAAGCTCCGCGTCGGCGCTGATGCCGGAGCCGTCCGTGGACAAAACCACGTGTTCCGGTCGGACGCCGAGTGTCACCTTGGCGCCGGCCGGCAGGTTCGGTACTGCCGAAAGCGGGACGATGGTTCCGTCCTTCAGCTTCAGACCGCCTGTTTCATAGGTCGCGTCGAGGAAGTTCATCCCCGGAGAGCCGATAAAGCCGGCAACGAAGAGATTGGCGGGGCGATCGTAAAGCTCGAGCGGACTGCCGACCTGCTGGACCACCCCGCCATGCATGGCGACAATCCGGTCCGCCAGCGTCATCGCCTCGATCTGATCATGCGTCACATAGATCGAGGTCGCCTTCAGATCGCCATGCAGTTTCTTGATTTCGGCCCGCATCTGTTCGCGCAGGCGCGCGTCGAGGTTCGACAGCGGCTCGTCGAAGAGGAAGGCCTTCGGTTGGCGTACGATGGCGCGGCCCATGGCGACGCGCTGGCGCTGGCCACCGGAAAGCGCCTTCGGACGGCGTTCGAGCAGGGGATCGAGACCGAGCTTCGATGCTGCTGCGGCGACGGCCTTTCCGATCTTATCCTTTGCCATCTTACGAAGCTTGAGGCTGTAGCTCATATTGCCGGCGACGTTCATATGCGGATAGAGGGCATAGGATTGGAACACCATGGCAATGTCGCGATCCTTCGGATGCAGCTCGTTGACGCGGTTGTTCGCAATGCGGATCTCGCCGCCGCTAATGTCTTCAAGCCCGGCGATCATCCTCAGCAGCGTGGACTTGCCGCAGCCGGAAGGGCCGACGAGAACGACGAACTCGCCATCCTTGATCCTGAGGTCGATATCGTGCAGCACCTGCACGTGGCCATAGGCTTTTTTAACGTTCTGGATATCGATCGATGCCATGTGACTAACCCTTGACCGCGCCGGCCGTCAGACCCTGCACGAGATAACGCTGGATGAGCAGGAAGAAGAGGCCGGCCGGAATGAGCGCCATGACGCCCGCTGCCATCATCTGCCCGAAATCCACGGAGAACTTCGAAACGAAGGTGAGGAGCCCGACGGGGAAGGTCGCTGCCTGATTGCCGTTGATGAGCATCAGGGCGAACAGCAGCTCGCTCCAGGCGGCGGTAAAGACGAAGCCGAGCGTCGCGGCGATGCCGGGCAGCGTCAGTGGCAGAATGATCTGCCGGAATGCGGTGAACTGCGTCGCGCCGTCGATCATCGCCGCCTCTTCCAGGTCCTTCGGGATGCCGTCGAAGAAGGACTGCATCAGGAAGGTGGCGAAAGGCACGTTGAACGCCGTGTAGACGATGACGAGGCCGGTCAGGCTATTCGTCAGATGCAGCGGCGTCAAAATCTTGAAGATCGGCGCGACCAGCATGACCAGCGGGAACATTTGCGTCAGCAGCATCAAGGCCACGATCCAGTATTTGGCGCGGAAGGTGAAGCGTGAGAGAGCGTAGCCGGAAAGCGATGCGCAGATAGTCACTGCGATCGCCGTCGATGCGGAAACGATCAGACTGTTTTCAAAAAATGTCGGAAAATCACTGTGTTGCAGCACGAAAGCATAGTGCTCCCATGTCGTGCGCGACGGCCACATGCGTACGCCTTCCGTATAGAGCAGGTCATTGGGCGTGACCGAGACCTTGAGCAGCCAGAAGAGCGGGAAGAGCGCAAAAACCACATAGCAAAGGATTGCCAGGCGATGCGCGATGGTGGGGATGACGGATCGTCTCATGGCTCAATCCTTGTTCAGCAGGGTCTGCCGCAGCAGGATGATCAGCATGGAATAGGCAAGCAGCAGCAGGAGCAGGACGAGGGCTATGGCGGACGCATAACCGAAATCCAGCCGCCTGAAAGCCTGGGTAAAGATGTAGCTTGCAACGATCTGGGTACGATCGGCAGGCCCGCCCCCGGTCATCACGACGATCAAATCGGCGAAGTTCGAGATCCAGACTGTGCGTAGCAAGACGGTGATGGCAATCGTCGGAGCCAGGAATGGGAGCGTGATCGAGCGGAAGCGCTGGAACCAGCCGGCACCGTCGATCGAAGCGGCTTCATAGAGATCGCGCGGGATCGCCTGGAGGGCAGCCAGCAGCGTGATGGCAAAGAAGGGGATGCCCCACCAGACATTGGCAACGATCGGTCCCCACATCGCATATTGCGGGTCGGAGAGGATGTTGCCGGGCTCCTTCATCAGGCCGAGAGCGAAGAGCCAGTGCGGGATAGGCCCGATCACGGGATTGAAGAGCCAGGCCCAGTTGAGGCCGGCAAGGAAGGAGGGGACCGCCCATGGCAGAAACACCAGTGCCTGCACGATCGCCCTGCCGAAAAACGGTTTGTCCAGCAACAGGGCAAGGATCAGCCCGAAGACGAATTGCAGCGCCACGGAAGCACCGGTCCACCAAAGCGTATTCTTCAGTGCCCAGTAGAAAGCCGTGTCCTTGGAGAGATCGCGAAAATGCTCCAGGCCGATGAAGCCGCCGGAAAACGGATTGAGCAGTTGAATATCGCGAAACGCGTAGGAAATGCCGATCACCAGCGGCACCAGCATGACGGCGACAATGAGGATGAGCGCGGGGGCGCTGTAGAGATAGGGCTCCGAGGCATCGGCAAGGCGCTTTGGCCACGGCCTGCGGTCGTGACGCCTGTCGAGCGTGTCGGCGGTCATGGTCATCGGCCAATGTTCCCGTTCGCGGCGTTCGGACGCCGTCTGTTTCATGTGCAGAAATGCGGCGGCGGATTGCTCCGCCGCCGAGAGATGGACTTATTTCTTGGCAAGGAATTTCTTCTGCGCCTTGGTTAGATAATCGGCCCATTGATCAGCCAGATCCTTGGCTGAGATGTCGCCGAGCAGCGCCTGTTGCGACGTCTTGATGGCGAGCGAGTCCTTGAAGAAGGCAAATTCCTCGAGATAGGTCGGCATGACGGTCGGAACCGTGTTCTTGTCGGCCAGTTCCTCGAACCAGCCCTTGAACTGATCGCCGGCATAGAAGGGGTCCTTCTCAGCCGAGGTATAGGCCGGCAGGGCGCCGATCTTCTTGTTCCATTCGAGATTGCCTTCCTTGCCTTCAAGGGTTGCGATCAGCTTCCAGGAGAGATCCTTGTTCTGGCTCGTCGAGAACATCGACCAGCCGGCATAACCGATCGTCGGGAAAGACTTGCCGGCCGGCCCCTTCGGCAATGGCGTGACGCCGAAGTCATCCTTGTTCATGCGTTCGGCGATCGCGATCAAGGCATCCGGATCCTGATCGAGGAACGCGCAAGTGCCGGAATAGAAGCCGGCGACGACCTCGTTGAAGCCCCAGTTGACGCTATCCTTCGGCGCATAGCCCTTCTTGTAGAGATCGACCATCCATTCGATGCCCTTCTCCCAGCCGGGGCTGTTCATCGTCGAAGTGCCGTCGTCCTTGAAGTACTTGTTGTCGCCGGCCATGGAGGCCGCAAAGATCATCCAGCCGTTCAGGCCGCCGGGGCCGCCGCGCATGCAGTAGCCGTATTTGCCCGGCAGCTTGGAGATCGCTTCCGATGCCTTGACGAAATCGTCCATCGTCTTCGGCGGCTCGGCGATGCCGGCATCCTTCAGGATTTTCTTGTTGTAGAACATGGCGCGCAGATAGAAGCCGTAAGGCAGCATATAGGCCGTGTTCTTCACGTCGCGGCCGAGTTCGAGGGCCCGCGGCGTCAGTTCTTTCGTCTGATCCCATTTCGCGAGATAGGGCTCGAGGCTTTCGAGCATGCCGTTATTGCCGTAGAGCGACAGCCAGGTGTCGGGCATTTCCATTACGTCAGGCGTATCGCCCGCCGAAACCATGGTCGCGAACTTCTGGAAGGCCTCGTTCCAGGGCAGGGAAATGATATCGACCTTCGTGCCCGGATTGGCCGCTTCGAACTTGGCGACGATCGACTTCAGCGTCTCGGTGCGCTCCGGGCTGGTAATAACTTCGACGAGTTTCAGCGTGGTATCGGCAAAGGCCGTGCCCGCCATCATCGTGGCGAAAAGTGCTGCCGTGATCAGTGTTTTCATGCTCAGTTCCCCCTTTTCGGTGTTTCTTTCAGGTTGACGATCTTATGAGGCGGCGGCGATCGCCTCCTCGATATCTCTCCACAGCGCCTCGGTTCCTTCGAGACCGACATGGAGACGTACGGACCGCGGGTTGATACCAAAGGTATGCGCGGAATTCGGCTGTGCCTTCTGCTGCAGCACGACCTCGCCCGGTACGATCAGGCTTTCGTGCCCACCCCAGCTCACACCCAGTTTGAAGAGCTTGAGGTGATCGGCGAAGGCGCGGATGTCGACGCCCTCGCGGAAAATGAATGAAAACAGGCCCGAGGTGCCGTTGAGCCCGGCGGGCAAACGGTTGGCAAGGCCCGGATGGCAGACCTGCTCGACGACATCGAGCTCCTGCAGCCGCTTGGCGATCGTCATCGCGGCTGCCTGATGCGCCCTCATGCGGATCGGCAGAGTGCGCAGGCCGCGGATCAAAAGCCAGGCGTCGAAAGGCGAAAGCTTGCCGCCGAGATAAGGATATGCCTCGGCTTTCAGCCGCGCAATCATCGCTTTCGAGCCGGCAACCACGCCGGCGACGACATCGCTGTGACCGCCCAGATATTTGGAGGCGGAATGGATGACGAGATCGACGCCGAGCGTCAGCGGCCGCTGGAAATAGGGACTGGCCCAACTGTTGTCGATCATGGAAACGGCTCCATGCTGCTTGGCGAGGGCGGCGAGCGCCCCGACGTCATGGGCTTCCATTACCCAGCTCGTCGGGCTTTCCAGATAAAGGACCTTTGCGCCGGGAAGCGCCTTGGCGACGGCTTCCTCGTCGCGGCCATCCACATAGGTCACCTCGACCTTCATGCGTTTCAGCACCGTGCCGAAGAGGCGGAAGGCATCCGGATAGACATGCTTGACCGCAACGATCCGATCGCCGGGCTCGACGAAGCTCAATATGGCCGAAGAGATTGCTGCCATGCCGCTGGCAAAGCCGAGCGCATCCTCGCCGCCTTCGAGCTTCGCCAGCATCTCCTCGAACATACGCACGGTCGGATTGAGGCCGCGTGTATAGATCGGCCGCACCTTCTCGCCACGATAGGAGGCGATCATCTCGTCGTAATTGGCAAAGGTGAAAAGCGATGTCTGAAAAATCGGCGGCACCACGGCATCTGCGTAATTGCCGTCATCATGGGCAGTGATGAGAGAAGCGAGATCGAACGGCTCTAGCCCGTCAGTCATTTGGACATTTCCTTGATGTCTTCCTCGACGACGTCGAGAATTTTCAATGTTTCGGCGCGCGCCGCCTCAGGATCCCGGGCGACGATCGCGTTGAACAGCGTGCGGTGAAATGGGAAGGACCGGCGGGCAAAATCCTGCCGGTCGAAGGGGTGGCTCCAGAACCGTTCAAAGGTTTCGCGCATCTGTTCGAGGAGCTGCCTGAACAGCGGATTGTGGGTGGCGTCATAGACGGCGAGGTGAAACGCCAGATCTTCCGGGCCGGAGGTGCCCTTTGCGATATGGACGCGCTCCATCTCGTCGAGCTTCTCCTCGATGATCGCGATATCTTTGCTCGTGCGCCTCTTGGCGGCAACCATTCCGGCCTCGCATTCGATGCCACGGCGCACCTCCAGGGTCTGCAGCAGCGCATCGCGCAGATGCGCCGTATCGAGCGACAAGGGCATATGAATGGTCGCTTTGGAAATGGGCTTCAGCAGATAGGTGCCGCTGCCCTTGCGGGTTTCCACGACACCCAGAGCTTGAAAATGCGTGACGACCTCCCGGATCGTCGAGCGCCCAACAGAGAGGGCCACCATCAATTCGCGCTCGGTCGGCAGCCGGTCGCCTGCCTGGAGCTTCGAAGACTCGATGAAGTCGGACAGCGCGTCGATGACTTGCTGCGTCCGGTCGATCGATGGGAGAGGGGTGAGCATTGCCTTCGTCATGACCTTAAATTGGTCTGACATCTGCCATCAGGTCAATCCATTTTTATAGGTTGGCCTGTTTTTCACATCGGTTGGCCCCGTTCCTCCACAATGTCCCTTTGCAAAACAACTTTACCTAGCACTCGCAATCCAGTTTCAGCCGCGGTGATGGCGGACAAGGCTTGGGCAAAGGGGACCACGAGGCCAACGGTTGGTCGCAACACACCTTCGCTCGCGAGGTCTGCGATCGCCGACAAGTGTTTGATTCCGATGGTCGCGAAGGCAAGCTTGTAGCGTCTGGAAAGCATTCCCCGGATAATCCTGCGCGGGGTTGGATTGATGTCGACGAGAGCGGATCTGATGTGAGCATGCCGGAAACGATACCTTCCTTCAGAGGTCACTGGGCTCGTATAGAGATGCACGGCGGTGTCGCGGATCGGCCCGGGAATGAGTGGGAGACGATCCGAACTCCGCCTATGCCTTTCACAGCATCAAACTGCCGGTGCCTCCTTTTTCAGAAGGAGAGGCACCTACAGGGTCTGGCAGGACGCGCAGGCGGCTTCATGCCGCCTGCGTGGGGTATACGTCCCGCGGTCTCGTTCCGGATGGGGGCGGAAGAACGCGACCGAAGAAGTCGCCGTGAGCGGCGAAGTATTGCGTCTGTTTGGCAGGGATGCATCCGGGCGATCACTTGGCGAAAGAAGATCATCGATGACCCTGCCCCTTTGTCGAATGGAGTGGTTTGAAAGCGACCGCTTCATGGTCATTGGATGCATGCGGCGTCTGGTCGTCGACACTGTCGTGGCTCAGCCCGAGTTGACGCAGGAGCCGCTTGAGCATCTGTTCCAGATCGTCGACGAAGGTGAAGATGACCGGGATGACGATGAGGCTGAGCACAGTCGACATCATAACGCCGCCGATCACCACGATGGCCATCGGCTGGCGGAAGCTTGAATCCCCACCCATCAGGCTGAGCGCAGCCGGGAACATGCCCGAGGCCATGGCTATGGTGGTCATGACGATCGGCCGCGCCCGCTTGTGACAGGCATCGACAAGGGCATCGAACCGCGACATGCCCTGCCGGCGCGACATGATCGCATATTCGATCAGCAGGATTGAGTTCTTCGTCACCACGCCCATCAGCATGAGCAGCCCAATGACCGCCGGCATGGAGAAGCTGGTGTCGGTCACGACGAGCGGCACCAGCGCGCCACCAAGCGAAAGCGGCAGGGCCATCAGCAGGGTGAGCGGCTGCAGGAAATCATGGAAGAGCAGGACGAGCACCGCATAGATGCAGAAGACGCCGATCGCCATCGCAAGCGCGAAGCTCTGGAAAAGCTCGGAGCTGCGCTGCAATTCGCCCTGTTCTACAAGGGTGACGCCCGGCGGCAGATGCTGCAACGCTGGCAGCGCGCGGGCCTCGCGGTTGACGTCACCCAGAATTCGGCCGTTCAGTTCGACGGAGACCGTGACATTGCGCATCCGGTCGATGCGGTCGATCTCCGAAGGGCTGCCGCCGATGTGGATATCGGCGATCGATCCGAGATCGACATTGCCATTGGTACCGGCCACCCGCATGGTCTTGATATCGTCCAGGCTGGTGCGGGTCTCCGGCGAGAAGCGGACGACGATCGGGACCTGGCGCTGTGGCAGGTTGAGCTTCGGCAGGTCGGAAGAATATTCGCCATTCGTCGCCACGCGCACGGCACTGGCGATGGCATTCGACGTTACCCCGAGTGCTGCGGCGCGCGCAAAGTCAGGCGTGATCTGGATTTCCGGCGCCTGCCTCGTCGCCGTCGATGTCACCGCGCCGATGCCCTGCAGCGTGCGAAGCTGCTCCTCCAGCGCCGTGCTGGCACTATCCAGTGCACCAGCGTCGTCACTGGCAAGCGTGATCTCGAGCTTGGTGCCGTTACCGCCGCTACCGACCTCCACGCGCACACCGGGAAGGACGGAAAGCGCCTGCCGAATGTCATTTTCGATTTCCGACTGCTGACGGTCTCGATCGGCGATCGGGGTCAGGACAGCCACGATCGTAGCCGATCCGACATTGCTCGTGGTGGTGCTGTCTGGCCCGCCCCCTGAGGAGGTCGAACCCACCGAGGAGAAGACATGCGTCACGTCGCGCAGCTTGCCGATGAGATCCGCAGCCTTCCGGGTCTTCGCGTCCGTCTGCTCGATAGTGGCGCCGGGCTGCATGGTGAGCGTGACCTGGGTGCGCGCATCGTCCGAAGCCGGCAGGAAGCCTGATTTCAGCAAGGGGATGGTGGCGAGCGAAAGCGCCACGACGACGGCTGTTGCGGCAATCGTAGTCTTCCTGTGGCTGAGCGCCGCCTTGGCGATCGCCATATAGGCACGCATGATCCGGCCGTCCTTATCCTTGGACGGATGGGCCTTCATGAAATAGGCGGCCATCATGGGCGTCAGCAGACGCGCCACCACGAGCGAGGCAAGGACCGCGACAGAGGCGGTTATGCCGAACTGGCGAAACACGAGGCCTGGAATGCCGCTCATGAAGGCCGTGGGCAGGAAGACGGCGACCAGCGTGAAGGTGGTCGCGATAACGGCAAGCCCGATCTCGTTGGCCGCTTCCATCGCGGCATCCATCGGGCGCTTGCCCATCGTCAGGTGGCGGGCGATGTTCTCGATCTCGACGATGGCGTCGTCGACGAGGATACCGACCACCAGCGACAGCGCAAGTAGCGTGACGATGTTCAGGCTGAAGCCGGCGAGATACACGACGAGGAAGGTGGGTATGACCGACAGAGGCAGCGCCACCGCCGACAGGATCGTCGCGCGCCAGTCCCGCAGGAAGAGCCAGACGACCACGACCGCCAGGACCGCCCCTTCGTAGAGCATGTGCATCGAGCCGTCATAATTATCGATGATCGGCCCGATCGTGCTGTAGGCCTCATCGATCTGCACATTGGGATGCTTGGCCGCGAATTGTTTGATTGCCGTTCCGACGTCGGATGCCACACCGCTGTCCGAAAAGCCGTTCGAACGCTTGATCTCGACCGCGATCACCGGCTTGCCGTCGAGATAGGCGATCGAGGAACGCTCCGCGAAGCTGTCCTGGACCGAGGCGATCTCATCAAGGCGGGCCTGCTGGCCGTTTGCCAGGGGGATCCGCAACCCCTTCAGCGCTTCGACCGATGGCAGAGCGCCCAGCGTGCGCAAGGTCTGGCGGGTGCCGCCGACTTCGCCAAGGCCGCCCGACGTATCGGCCTGCACGGCCTTGAGCTGCGACGATACGGTGGCGGCGGTGACGCCGAGCGACGCCATGGTCTTCGGGTCGAGATCGACATGAATTTCACGGTCGACGCCGCCGATGCGGTTGACCTGCCCGACGCCCTGCACCGACAGCAGCGCCTTGGTCAGATCATTGTCTACAAACCAGGAGAGCTCGGTTTCGTTAAGAGAGGTCGAGCGAATAGCATAGGTGACAAGCGCCGAGCTTTGCACCGTGACCTTGGTGACGCTCGGAGATTCCATCTGCGAGGGCAGATCGGCCTTGACGCTGTCGACGGCATTACGGACCTCATTGAGGGCCACTTCGCTGTCTTTCTCCAGCTTGAAGGAAACCTTGATCGAGACGGTACCGTCAGCGATCGTGGTGGTGATATGATCGAGATAGCTGAGGGCCGCGAGACTATCCTCGATGGTGCGAGCTACCTCGGTCTCGAGCTGTGTCGGCGCGGCGCCGTCGAGGGTGGCGGTGACGCTGATGGTCGGAAGGTCCATATCGGGGAAATTCTGGACCGACAGATGCTTGAAGGCCAACAACCCGCCGACAGCAAGCATGACAAACAGCAGGATCGCAGGAACTGGGTTACGGATCGAGAAAGCGGAGAAGTTCATCAGTTCGTCTCCGCAATCTTCACCAGGTCATTATCGGATAGAAAAGCACCGCCCGACGTCACGACCTTCGCCGACCGGTCGATGCCGGAGACGATCTCGACCTCGCCGTTGTTGCGGCGGCCGGTTTCCACCCGGACCCGCCGCACCCGCTGGCCGTCGCCAGCGGTGAAGACGTAATTAAGGCCATCGCGGAAGACGATCGCCGTCTCGGGGACGGTGAGCGCCGGTGTGGTCTGCAGCTCGATGTTGCCGGTGACATAAAGGCCAACCCGCGGACGAACGTCGGCCGGCAGTGCGACATAGACGATCGCCCGGCTGGTGTCGGTGCTGACAGAGGGTCCGACAAGCCGCACTTTGCCGGCAATGGCGTGGCCGTCCGGTCCGTTGATCGCAACGCCCAAGCCTTCCGAAATGCGCGGTAGATAACGCGCCGATACTTCGGCCTGCCATTCGACACGCTGCTGGCGCACCATGCGGAACAGTTCGGTGCCGGTGGAGACGACAGCGCCGAGGTTGGCGGAACGAGAGGTTATCAGGCCATCGTCGACAGCCTTGATGGTCGTCTGATCGAGCTTGATCTTTTCGCTGTCGAGCGCGGCTTCCTCGGATGTCAGGCTTGCTGTCGCCGTCTGCTCGTCGGCGAGATATTCGGTAATCTTCTCGTCGGAAAGAGCGCCGGAGGACCGAAGCTGCCGCGCCCGATCCGCATTCGTCGTGGCCTTCGTCAGGTTTGCCTTGGCGGTTACGACGGCCGCCTCCTGCTTGCGAATGTCGGCGAGCACGCTGTCCTGCGAGAGCCGCGCCAGCGTCTGCCCCTTGGTGACCACGGACCCGACATCGACCAGGACTTCGGTGATACGCAAGCCGCTCGTCTCGGAGGCGACAATTGCCTCTTGCCACGGTTTCAGCCAGCCGCTCGCAGGAACGGTCTCCGGCCAGTCCCTTTGGGCCGGCGCCGTCAGAGAGACGGTGAGCGCAGGTGCGGGCGCGGCGGCCTGCTGGGCTGCAGCATTGCAACTGTGAAGTAGAACGGCCACGGTGATGCGGGCGGCGGTGAATGTTCTGAACGGCTTTTTCAACGATGCATTCCTTACGAGTCCCGGCATGGGCGCAGGCTTTTCCGCCGCGCGACCGTGGTCATGCTCATCCATAGCCCGCCGAACGTTAAGTACGGTCAAGTTAGTGTTAAGCTGGGTAAAGTTGCGTGGAGCCCCGGGAATTTGTGCTGCATCACGACGGATAGGGGCGGTGGGCGACATCACTCAGAGCGCCCTCGCACACAGGAATTCGGATCCGGCCCCGCGGTAGGGGGACTTCCCCGAGAGCGACTTCGGCCAACGCTTCTCCGGAGCGTTCGGGTGTACCAACGACGTATTCGGGACGGAAGAAACCGACAACACGAAAAACTGTATGCGTTAGGAGCATGACGAACGCGCGCATTGCGCGCGGGCTTTCACGGCCGAGCGATCTGCCGCCGGTGAGTCCGGGGCTGAAGGCGATCACAGTGATCTGGCGGGTTTTCACCTCCTCCAAGGCGGCAAAGGACTGTGCGGTTCTGGCCGCTCGTCTCGGAGGCGACGATCGCCTCTTGCCACGGCTTCAACCAGCCGCTTGCCGAAACGGTTTCCGGGCAATCAGGCTTCGTAGGCGTGGTCAACGAGATGGACAGCGCTGGCGGCGCGGCCTGTTCCATCATGGGGCCGAGGATGGCGTAGAGAAGAGCAGCCACAATGGATGCTGCGGCGAACGTCACAAGCCACTTTTTCAACGATGCATCCCTTGGGTTTCTGACGGGGCGCGGCAATTCCCGCTGCATGGGCGATGCCGCCATGCCTATCAGTAGCCGGCCGAATGTTAAGTGCGGTCAAGTTAGTGTTAAGCTAGGTAAAGTTGGGTGGAGAGTTTGGATTTGTGCTGTATGACGGCCGATATGAACGACGGACGGCACGAATGAACAAGGTCCTACTCATCGACGACGATGTCGAGCTGACGACACTTCTGCAGGAATATCTGACGGAGGAAGGATATGATGTCGCGACGGACACGGATGGCCGCGCGGCTATTGCGGCTGCCGCCGGCAATACGGTCGACATCATCGTACTCGACATCATGATGCCCCGGATGAACGGGATCGAGGTTCTGCAGCGAATCCGGAAGCTGAGCCAGGTTCCCGTGCTGATGCTGACGGCCAGAGGCGACGACATCGACCGGATTTCGGGCTTGAACCTTGGCGCCGACGACTATGTGCCGAAGCCATGCTCGCCTGGAGAACTTGCGGCACGCCTGCGTGCGATCCTGCGTCGGGCGGGCCAGCCTGCGGCCGGCGCGACGACCGATACGCTGAGAGCGGGCCAGCTCGTGATCCATCCGCGCAGTCGAACCGTTGAGTGGCGCGGCGAGGTTTTGGAGCTGACTGGAACGGAGTTCAGTCTCCTCGAAATTCTCGCCCGCAACGGCGGTCAGCTCGTGTCGAAGCAGGATATTTCGAAGCTGGCGTTCGGAAAGCCGCTCACGCCATTCGACCGCCGCATCGACGTCCATATCAGCAGCGTTCGCCAAAAGCTTGGGCTCCGGGAGGACGGGCAATCCTGGATACGGTCCATTCGGGGCCAAGGCTATCAACTTCTCGTGGATTGACCATGCCCCAACTTTTCTGGAAGTTTTTCAGAGTCATCTGGCTGACATTCGCAGTATCCGTTGCGATCATCATCCTGATCGTCAAGCTCCTGCAGGCCGCACCCTTTGAGCGAGAGATGGCGGAAGAGCGGCGGGCCCTCGTGTTGAACCTGGCCGCGAACATGCTTTCGAAGGACGGCGAAGATGCCGCCTCGCGCTTCGTGCGCACCAGCGAAGAGACTCTGCCGCTCGGGCTATCCATTTCGAAAGTCGCCGACGCAGGAGAGTGCGCGAAGAAGAACGCCGCCGACACGAAAACCGTTCAGAGAGATGGGGCATGCTATCGAATCTCGATACCGAACCCAATTAGCTTCAGCTTCAAGGATCTCGCTCCGCTGATACCCTGGTTAACCACGCTGGTCGCGAGCACGCTGTCGGCGGGTGCACTGGCACGTTACCTCGTTCGTCCGGTCGTGCATCTGCGCGATGGCCTGAGCGCGCTTGCACACGGCCGCTTCGACGTCCGTATCGGCGACAAGATGGGTCGTCGTAAGGATGAGGTCACTGCCCTTGCGCATGATTTCGATTCCACAGCAGCCAGACTGCAGGAGCTTCAAGAGGCGCAGCAGAGACTCTTTCACGATGTATCCCATGAACTGCGCTCGCCTTTATCGCGCCTCCAGGCCGTCGTGGGCGTCCTGCGGCAGAGCCCGGCAAAACTCGGTGCCATGCTGGACCGCATCGATCGAGAAGTCGAACGGCTTGATGAGTTGGTGGGTGAGGTCCTGACGCTTGCCCGGTTGACGGCTCGATCCGCCAGCCCGCTGAAAACTCAGACACTGGACGTCATAGAGCTGCTGAATGAAATTCTCGGTGATACGGCGTTCGAGGCAGAGGCCAAAGACATCTCGATCACTCCGGATGTCGACGGTGTCTTCCCAGCCGAAGTCGAGGGCGAGCTGATCTACAGGGCTCTCGAAAACGTCCTCCGAAATGCGGTCAAGTACACTGCCGAACATTCGCATATATCCGTACTATGCGAGCCTACGGCCGATCTCCTGAAGATCTGCGTCACCGATCAGGGACCGGGTGTTAGTCGAGACGAGCTCGAACGCATCTTCCAGCCATTCTCCCGCGGCAATGACGCAATGCCGAAAGGCGGATACGGCCTGGGCCTTGCGATCACCA
This sequence comes from Rhizobium sp. CB3090, assembly GCF_029714285.1. Taxonomy (NCBI): domain Bacteria; kingdom Pseudomonadati; phylum Pseudomonadota; class Alphaproteobacteria; order Hyphomicrobiales; family Rhizobiaceae; genus Rhizobium; species Rhizobium sp. CB3090. The sequence goes on along the minus strand of NZ_CP121663.1, from coordinate 871,955 downwards.
GGCAGGCGATCGAACGTCATGGAGGGCGCGTGTACGCGTCGCTACCGACCAACGGTGGCCTCGCCATTACGCTCGAAATTCCCCGAAAGGCGGCAAAAAATGGTGCGTTGAGCGGCCACGGCTGATTGAGAATCGTTCCATTAATCGACGGTCGCGTCGCTCGCGACATCATGCTCGGACCGAACGCTCGATATCTCCTTTACTGCTATCTCGGCGGCCGACTTGGCTCGGAAGCCGACAGGGCGTTGCGGGGAACTGCTCAACACCGTGAATCACGCTGGCGCTGCTAACCTATGTTCTTTTCGCTATCCGTCTCGACTGCACAGGCTCACTGCCAAATCGGAGCCTATTCCACGGCTTCAGCGTGTTTGCTGGACTGGCTTGAGGAGCGGCTCTGAGATTGCGAGCCCGGCGCACGGATTCACCGGGGATCCCGTGCGCCGGGCCGCGTTGCAACGGGCAAATTATTGAGATCAGCGCGCTTTCATCGAATGGCCGTCGAACACGCCTTTCCACCGCAACAGTCTCATTGCGTTTGCGGTGACGAGCACGGTCGCGCCGGTATCGGCGAGAATCGCCGGCCAGAGGCCGGTGATGCCGGCAATCGTGGTCACCAGGAACACCGCCTTCATGCCAAGTGCCATGCTGATATTCTGGCGGATATTGCTCATCGTCGTCCGTGACAGCACGATCATGTTAGCGACATCGGTGACGCGGCCATGCAGAGTGGCGGCATCGGCTGTCTCCAGCGCCACGTCGGTGCCGCCCCCCATGGCGATGCCGACGTCGGCGGCCGCCAGGGCGGGCGCATCGTTGATGCCATCACCGACCTTGGCGACGATCTGCTGCTTCGTCTGCAGTTCGCGCACGATGCGTTGCTTGTCTTCCGGCAGTAGCTGCGCGCGGGGTTCGATGCCGAGACCCTTCGCGATTGCACCGGCGGTACGGGCGTTGTCACCGGTCAGCATGACGGAACCGACGCCGGCTGTCCGCAATGCCTCGATCCCGGCGCGTGCATCGGTGCGGGGTTCGTCGCGCATGGCGATCAGGCCGGCAATCTTGTCGTCGACGACGAGAACGGAGACGCTTTTGCCTTCGTCGTTCATCGTTTCGATCTGCGCGTTCTGTTCGGCCGACAATGGCTCATTCTGCCGCGCCGCCTGCGGAGAGAGGAGGGACATGGTCTCGCCACCGACACGGCCACTGACACCCTTGCCGGGCAGGGCCTTCGCTTCGGCGGCAGGCGGAACCGGAACCTTATCGGATTTCGCCCGCTCCAGAATTGCGAGCGCCAGCGGGTGGCTCGACCCGTTTTCGAGAGCGGCTGCCCGCGAAAGAACCTCCGCCTCGGTGTAACCAAAGCCCAGGACGTCCGTCACCTTTGGCTTGCCCTCGGTGAGAGTGCCGGTCTTGTCGAAAGCGACCATCGTCACCTTGCCCATCGTCTCGAGAACAGCGCCGCCTTTCAGCAACAATCCGCTGCGGGCGCCCGCCGACAGGGCCGCGGCGATCGCCGCCGGCGTCGAGATCACCAAGGCGCAGGGGCAGCCGATCAGCAGGATGGCGAGGCCTTTGTATATCCATTCCAGCCAGCTTGCGCCGGCCACCAGAGGCGGCGTCACCGCGACCAGTGTCGCGACGGCGACCACGCCAGGCGTATAGTAGCGCGAGAAGCGGTCGATGAAGCGTTCGGTCGGCGCCTTGGATTCCTGCGCCTCCTCGACCAACTTCACCACACGGGCAATCGTGTTGTCGGCGGCAGCGGCGGTGACTTTGACGCGCAGCAAAGCATCCGTGTTGATGGTGCCTGCGAAGACCTTAGCATCCACGCCCTTGCGCAGGGGTGTGCTTTCTCCGGTGACCGGCGCTTCGTCGATCGCGCTCTCGCCTTCGATGATAGTGCCATCGGCGGCGATGCGGTCGCCGGGACGCACGAGAATGACCGCACCCACCTTAAGGCTCTCGGCCTGGACTTCGCGGGTCTCGCCATTGTGTTCGATCAAGGCGGTTTTCGGGACCAGCGTCGTCAATGACTGGATGCTTGCGCGCGCCTTTCCGGCGGCAACACCTTCCAGCAGTTCGCCGACGAGGAAAAGGAAGACAACGGTTGCCGCCTCTTCGCCGGCATTGATGACAACCGCGCCGACGACCGCAATCGTCATCAGCATCTCGATGGAGAAGGGAGTGCCCGCCAGGGCCGCCATGACGGCACGGCGTGCGATCGGCACGAGACCGACCAGCATGGCAACGATAAAAGCATAGGATGCGATCGAAGGCACGAGATGGCCGACGGTATAGGCGGCAACCAGCGCCACGCCCGAGACGATGGTCAGCCGACCCTTCTTGCTCGCCCACCACGGACCATCCATGGGCTTATAGTCGTGACCATGCAGTCCCTCGATTTCCTTTGCGGCATGGTCGTAATGACCATGATCGGCATGGTTGTGCGATGAATGATCATGGCCGTCGTGATCGTGATGATGATCTTCATGGGCATGATGGTCATGAAGATGTTCGGAGGGCGCGCGCTTGGCCTTGCCGGTCAGCGGGGCGAGGGAATAGCCGAGGCCCGCCACTTTCTTTTCGATCGCAGTGAGATTGCTGGTCTCGTCGTGGCGAACTGTCATCGTTCCCGAGGCGACGGAAACGGAGACATCCTCCACGCCCGGCATCCGCCTCACAGCCGTATCGATCTTGGCCGCGCATGATGCGCAGTCCATGCCGCTCACTCTGTATCGTGCTTCCCCCGTCGCTGCCATGATCCGTTCCTTGTCAAACCATGACACCTCTCCTACATCCTCTAGTGGCTAGAGGTGCAAGAGGAAAATCATGAAAAAGATCACGATTGGCGAAGCGGCCCGGCAAAGCGGCGTGAAGGTGCCGACAATCCGCTATTACGAAAGCATTGGACTTCTGGCGGAGCCGGACCGAAGCGAGGGCAACCAGCGATCCTACGAGCAATCGCACGTTCACAGGCTGGCTTTCATTCGCCACGCCCGCGAATTGGGCTTCGAGGTCGATGCGATAAGGACGCTTCTGGCGCTTCAGGACGATCCACATCAATCCTGCGCCTCCGCCGACGCCATCGCCAAGGCCCGTCTGGTCGAAGTCGAGCAACGGATACGCAGCCTGACGGCATTGAAGGCGGAGCTGGAGATGATGGTCGAAAGCGGCGGCCACGGCCGCATCGACCAGTGCCGGGTGATCGAAGTTCTGGCCGATCATGGGCAGTGCATGCATCCGCGTCATTAATAAGGATTCAACCTTTCATCGATGTGCTCGATCCTTTTGTCTGTACGCGATTGCAAGCTTGATCGGATGAAAGGAGAAGACTTGCGACGTTGCGGGCCATTCGATGTGGGACTAAAATCGGCCGATTGGACCAGGAGCGATACGGAAGCATCGCGAAAGGAGGTCCGATCTGATGAGCCCGCCAACACATGGAAGTGACGCGAAACCGCCACCGCAAGGAGTCGGTCTCATGTTGGCCGATAGTGTGCGTGAAGTGACCGTCCATGCCGATGTTCTCGCGCTGCTGCCCGATCCCGCCACTGTCCGGAACTGCCTGGATATTGCCGAGGACGCCGCACGCGCCGTTCACGGCAGCATGGCGGCAGCTCATATCGGTGCCGATCCCGAAAGGATGATCGCCGCGCCCGAGGAAGTCGACCTGCAGATACTGCGAGACATGGACGAAAACTCTCCGAACCAAAGATTCGAGAGGGTTGCGGGTGCTTTTGCGGACTGGAAGCGGGACCGGCCCGACCGCGAAAGCCTGTTGCTGGATGATTGCCGCGGCGACCTAGACCGCTGTGTGACGGCCGAATGCCATGAGACGGCGCTGGTCGTCGCTCCATGCCACGGCAACATGGATGCCCGCGACGCGTTTTATGATCTCCTGTTCAAGGAACACAAGCTGGTGTTGGTGCCGCCTTCCGGAGCGTATGCCGGCAATCTGCTGGGCCATGTCGTGATCGGCTGGAAACCGCATGAACATGCGCAACGCACCGTCGTCACGGCAAGACGCTGGCTAGCTGCCGCCGATCGCATCACGGTTCTGTCTGTCAAAGATAAGGCTGACGGAAGCTACCAGCGCACGGCGAGGGAGTTGCTTGATCGGCTCGGCCTTGAGGGTGAGGTGGTCGCGATCGGTTCCGGAGGCCGGTCGGTCGGAGAAACGATCCTCGACTTTGCCGGGTCCGCGAGCGCGACATGCCTACTGATCGGCGCATTCAAACACGGATATCTTCTGGAACTGCTTCTCGGCCGTGTCACGCGCCACCTCCTGTCGCATAGTGCGCTTCCGCTGATGATGAAGCACTAGCCCTTGCGCCCTGCTGGAAGAAAAGGACGGTGTTCGCCGCTACAGGCGCTCCAGGATGATGCCGTAGTGATAGGGCGGTAGTTCCTCGATGCGGGCGGTACGAAATCCCGCTGGCTCGACGATCTTTCGCACGGCGTCAGGCGACATGCGCATGTCCGTACTCGGGCCGCGCGGCTGACCCACCACGACCGTTTGCTCCCTGGGGATCGGATGCCAGTTGACGATCGTAAACAAGCCTCCCGGCCGCAAAATATGCCAGACTGCCCGTGCCAGACCCGGTTTGTCCGGCACGCCATGGAATGTATTGGCCATCAACACATAGTCGACCGGCTCCGGCAGCAGCGATGCGATCTCGCGCGCATCGGCGTTGATCCATTGGCGGACAGTCCCGCCAAGGCGTTCGACCTCGATTTTTGCCTGCTCGATCATCCCCGAATCCAGATCAAGGGCATAGACACCTCCATCGACGAGACGGGCAAGCGGCGCGGTAAAATAACCATCACCGCAACAGAGGTCGAGCACGGTCATGTCGGGCCGGATGCCAAGACTAGTCAGAACCTCCGCTGGCCGCGGCCAAAGGGCCGCCCACCAATCCCGGTCGGGCATCGAGGTCGCGGGGAACAGATCATCCATTGTTCTTCTCTTTCGACGCTGAGGCCATTTCCGGCTCCGGGCAGAATTTGCAGAGTGCCAACCGCTTCGATCGTAGGCGAGACGGGCTCTTTCCGGAACCCGTCCAGACACTTATTTGTCCGCCTTCGTGGCAGTGGCTGAGGCCCCATCGGAAGAAATGGGATGCCCCGGAAGGACGCTCTGCCGGGCTTGATCGCTCCAATGCCGCCGCATCATGGGAGCGTATCGAACTGAGCGCTGTGAAGCCCGGCATAGCCACCGCCGCGAGCCAGCAGCTCCGCGTGCGATCCCTGCTCCGCAATGCCGTTCGGCCCCATGACAATGATGCGATCGGCATTGCGGATGGTCGTCAGCCGATGCGCCACCACCAGGGTCGTGCGTCCCTTCGAGAGGTCCGCCAGCGCCTGTTGGATGGCAAACTCGGTTGCCGTGTCGAGCGCGGACGTTGCCTCATCGAGGATCAGGATCGGCGGGTTCTTGAGGAAGATGCGCGCGATGGCAAGACGCTGCTTCTGCCCACCCGACATTTTCACACCGCGTTCGCCGGTCGACGTGTCCAGGCCGTCGGGCAGGGAGCGGACGAATTCGTCGAGCGATGCGCGACGCAGCGACTCCATGATGTCCTGATCGGTCGCGCCGAGCTTTCCATAGGCGATGTTCTCGCGAATGGTCGATCCGAACAGGAACACGTCCTGCTGCACGATGCCGATCTGGCTACGCAAGGAGGCCTGCGTCATATCGCGGATGTCGATGCCGTCGATGGTAATGCTGCCGCCCGTCACATCGTAGAAGCGCGGCAGCAGCGAGCAGATCGTCGTCTTGCCAGTTCCCGAAGCGCCGACGAAGGCGATGGTCTCTCCAGCCGATATAGTCAAGTTCAGGCCGTCGAAGATCGTACCCTGATCCGAATAGCCGAAGCTCACGTTCTTATAGACGATATCGCCTTTGAGATGGTCGACCGCAATCGCGTTCGATCGGTCGGCGAGATCGGGCTGTGTGTCAATCAGCGACAGGAAGCGTCTGAAGCCGGCAATGCCCTTCGGATACATTTCAAGCAACGAGGTGATCTTGTCGATCGGGTGGAAGAAGACGTTGATCAGCAGCAGGAAGCTGACAAAGCCGCCATAGGTCAGCTCGCCGGAAACGACGAACCAGGTTCCAGCCACCATCACCACGAGCTGCACGAGGCGCGTGCTGAAATAGCTGAGCGCGATGCTCGCCGTCATATAGGCATAGGCGTTGAGCTTGGTGGCCTTATAGTCCTCATTGTTGCGGGCAAACAGCCGGCTTTCGTAATCCTCATTGGCGAAAGCCTTGACGACACGGATACCGCCGACGCTCTCCTGTACGCGGATGTTGAAGTCACCGACCTTGGTGAACAGGCTCCGCCAGTTCAATGTCATCTTCGCGCCGTAGCGGCTGACCAGCCATGTCATGAACGGCACGATGACGGTCGTCAGCAGCGCCAGCTTCCAATGCACCGAAAACATCAGCAGGAAGGCGCCGATGAAAGTCATAATGGCGATGAAAACGTCCTCGGGTCCGTGATGGGCGATTTCGCCCACCTCCTCGAGATCCTTGGTGACATGAGTGATCAGATGCCCGGTTCTGTTGTTGTCGAAATAACGGAATGAGAGCTTCTGGATGTGGTCGAAGGCCTGACGACGCATGTCGGATTCAATCGAGATGCCGAGCGCATGGCCCCAATAGTTGACCACGGCCATCAGGGCGGTGTTCAGCGCATAGACGACCAGCAGCAATGCAGCGGTCGTTGCAATCAGACCCCAGTCACGACTTGGCAGCAGCTCATCGACAAAGAGCTTGACCGCCAACGGAAAGCCCAGTTCCAGGAGGCCGGCGACAACAGCGCAGCCAAAATCCAAGAAAAATAAGGTTTTATAGCGCGCATAATAGGAAAAGAAGCGACGAAACATGAATGCCCTCCAAGGGCACGAGAGATCATATTGTTAGACAAGGATGGACTGAACAGCAGTCCGCATTCGGCATCGCTGTTCAGCGTTGATTGGTGCCGAAATGTCTCATCTAATCGATCTCCCTCATGGGTCGCAGGAACCTTATAATCGACGAACCAGGCGTTGTCATCCCCAACGGCAAATTGGTGTGGCGATGCAGGGCGATTTACGCGCCGCGTGCCGCTCGGAGAGCCACGACACACGACGGCAAATCAATGCGCGTTATATTTCGCGTCGACGTCGTTGATTGCCTTGACGTTTCCGGCCGAGCGGCCCTGCTCGTCGAATGTATGCGCCAGGAAGGTGTCGGCGATGGCCTTGGCAAGTTCCGGTCCGATGACGCGCGAGCCCATCGTGATGATCTGCGCGTTGTTCGAAAGTGCTGCACGTTCGGCCGAATAAGTGTCATGTGTCAGTGCTGCGCGGATGCCGGGCACCTTGTTGGCCGAGATGCTGACGCCGATGCCGGTGCCGCAGACGAGGATCGCCTTGTCATAGGTGCCATCGATGACGCCCGAGGCGACGCGATCGGCAAGGTTCGCGTAGAAGGCATCGGGACCGGTGTCGGTACGCGAGACTTCCTGCACGTCGTAGCGGTCCTTCAGATGTTCGGCGAGAATTTTTGCCAGGCCTTCGCCGGCGCTGTCTCCTGCGATTGCAAGCTTCATCATTTGTCTCCTTGGAGTTTGGCGGCGCATTGGGCAAGGATGCCGAGATAACCCTCAGCGCTCCAGGCAGAACGACCGATGAAAAGCCCGTCGATATGCGGGCACGATATGAGTTCTTCGCAGTTCTCGGGATTGACCGATCCCCCGTAAAGACAGGGGATTTTGCGACCGAGCACATCCTGCGCGACCGATATGATCTCGGCATGGCGTGCATCGGCATAGTCTGGCGAGGCGGGAATTCCTCTTTCGCCGATTGCCCAGACAGGTTCGTAGGCAAGAAGGATCTGTGCGGCCTTCTGCGCCTCGGACAGCTTCGAAAAAGCGCCGAGAACCTGGGTTTTCAAAATATCGGTCGCCCGGCCGCTTTCCCGGTCGGCCAGCGTCTCGCCGATGCAGATGAGCGGGATCAGGCCGTGGCGTATAGCGGCTTCGGTCTTCAGGCCGACGGTCTCGTCGGTCTCGCCAAAATGCTCGCGGCGTTCGGAATGGCCGAGCTCGACGATATCGAGATTGCAATCCCTGAGCATGAGGGGAGAAATCTCGCCGGTCCAGGCACCCTCATCGGCCCAGTGCATATTCTGCGCACCCACCTTGACCGATGTGCCGGCAAGCAGAGCCTTGACCTGCCGCACCGCCGTAAACGGCGGAATGATGAAACGCTGGATCGCCGGATCCCTTTCGCTATCGGTGGCGCGTAGCGTCTCCGCATAGCTGCTGGCTTCCGCCAGCGTCTTGTTCATCTTCCAACTGGTTCCAACCCAATATCGAGGTGCGGCGCTCATGTCGTCTTCTAATCCGAGGCGATGATCAGGTTGATGTTGGCGCGTTCGAGCTCTTTGGCGGCGGCGGGCTCGGGTGCGCTGTCGGTAATAATGGCGTCGAAAGCGGAGAGATCGGCCATGACATGCAGGGCGGTGTGTCCGATGCGCTGGTGATTGACCAGCAGGCAGGTCTTGCTCGCAGATGCGATCATAGCGCGTTTCGCGCGTACGACATTGTCGTCCATGTGATAGGCGAGGGTGCCGGAAACGGCCGGCGTCGAGATAAAGGCGATATCCGCCCTGAGGCGAAACAGCGCTTCCTCGGTCACAACCCCCAGAAACGCGTTGAATTTCTGTGAGTATATGCCCCCTAACGCGATCAGCGTGATGCCGCTTTCGTTCTTCAGCCTCTCGATGATCGCGGCATTGTTGGTGATCAGCGTCAGCGGACGCTTCTGCAACAACATCTCGCCGAGAACGGCGGCCATGGAGCCGTCGTTGACCATGACTGTCATGCCCGGCTCGATAAGTTCCAGCGCGCGACGCGCCATTGCGATCTTGGCCTCATTGCCTTGGCGTTCGCGGATGCGGAAGTCGCTTTCGAACTGCATCCCCGCATCGATCGTCGCGCCGCCCCGGATCTTACGGACGACGCCGGCCTGTTCGAGGTCGTCGAGATCGCGATGAATGGTCATCTTCGACACAGCAAAGCGATCGGCTAGGTCGTCGAGGTCGACGCTCTTATGCTCGACGAGCAAGTTGATGATCGATTGTTGCCGTTCTTCTCGTTTCACCCTGATGCTCCAGATCGATGCCGCGGAATGTAACACGTTTATCACACAGTTCCACATTAGTTTTGTTAATTTGTTATAATTTCATGTGGCGTGAGAGGTTGCAGAAGCGCCTGCGCGGTTCGTTCGTCGGTAATCAGACAGTAGAGGCACCTGCTCTTGAGGACTGCGCGAATGGCCTCTGCCTTCGCAACGGCGTCAGCCGGGGCGAAAAGGCTTGGGCGACATGGGTGTAATTGCCCCCGAAGCGCTTGGATGGACGGAACAAAGGCCTTACGGCTGAGATCGAAGACGTCGTCACGATCATGTCGACATTTCATGGCCGACGGCCGGACGACGGGCCGCGCGGCTGTTTCCGGAAGCCAGAACCACAGTCGGCCCGGCTTCCGGTTGACGAACATCTGATCCGGCCCAGCGAGGGCTGAGCCGGCGCATCTCTGAGCAATTCAGCTCTGAAAATCGCTCCGCGGCTTTATTGGAATGGCTTTAGGAGAAGACCGGATCGAGCGCACCGGACTTGTAGCGCTTGGCCATTTCCGAGACCGATAGCGGCTGGATGCGTGTCGCATGACCTGCCGTTCCAAACTGCTCGAAGCGTTCCTTGCAAAGCTTCGTCAGCGCCGCCATTGCGGGCTTCATATATTTCCGCGGGTCGAACTCGCTCGGATCTTCCTGCAGCACGCGGCGAATCTGGCCCGTCATCGCCATGCGGCCGTCGGTATCGATGTTGATCTTGCGCACACCGTTCTTGATGCCGCGCTGGATCTCTTCGACCGGCACGCCCCAAGTGGGCTTCATCTGACCGCCGTACTTGTTGATGATCTCCTGCAGTTCTTCCGGAACGGAAGAGGAGCCGTGCATCACCAGATGCGTATTCGGCAATTTGCGATGGATCTCTTCGATCACATTCATCGCCAGCACCTTGCCGTCGGGCTTACGGGAGAACTTGTAGGCGCCATGCGAGGTGCCCATGGCGATCGCCAAGGCATCGACCTTCGTTTCCCGTACGAATTTGACCGCCTCCTCGGGGTTGGTCAGAAGCTGGTCGTGCGAGAGCTTGCCTTCGGCGCCATGGCCGTCCTCCGCTTCGCCCATGCCAGTCTCCAGCGAGCCGAGGACCCCGAGCTCTCCCTCCACCGATATGCCACCGAGATGCGCCATATCGGTGACTGTCTTCGTGACGCCGACATTGTATTCCCAATCGGCCGGTGTCTTGGCGTCGGCCTTCAGAGAACCGTCCATCATCACCGAGGTGAAACCGGCCTGAATGGCCGTCATGCAACTGGACGGATCGTTGCCATGGTCCAGATGGATGCAAAGCGGGATGTGAGGATAGATCTCGGCGACGGCATCCATCATATGTTTCAGCATGATGTCGTTGGCATAGGCTCTGGCGCCGCGCGATGCCTGCATGATGACGGGCGCGTTGACAGCATCGGCAGCCTCCATGATGGCGAGCGCCTGTTCCATATTGTTGATATTGAACGCGGGTACGCCATAACCATGTTCTGCTGCGTCATCGAGCAACTGTCTCAATGTGATGCGTGCCATTCAAGCTCTCTCCCTTTAGCATTGCGAGCGACTGCGATCATTTTGATACTTAGCGGGGTGTCATTTCGATTGCATCGGAGGGTGGTTACAAGCGTTGTAGCCGGATGCGTAGATCAAGAATGACAGGAACCTCCCGGAAACGTCATGGAAAGCCCATAACATTCCATCAAAATTCATAACAGCATAAACTAACAAGATCACATGGTTTGTGACGTTTGCTTCGTGCTTATGAGAAATCGCGAGGGAATTCAGCCTTTTCGTCTGCCCTGACACTCAGCCTCATTGGCAGAACCGCGTGGCTTAGCGATCAGCAGCGGTTGAAAGCGACCGGCGGACTGATAGATAGTGGCAGGCTTGTTGGGCGGCGGGGCGTCGCGAAGGTCCGTGCGCCCTGCTTCAGGGTAGGGACCGCCTATTCGCAGATCCCGGCGGAACAGCGGTTCTATCGAAAAAAAGAAGGGATTGGATCGACCGTCTCGGGGGATAGAGCATGATAGACCCGAACCCAAAACAGCGCTTCGCTTGTCCGTTGGCTTCGTTCGGCGATCAGAGCCCGTATCAGCGCTTCCGAGCCGGCCATATCGTGCCAGCTCGTTTTCAATCCACTGGCAGCTTGGCTCACCGCCTCCTCGGCTTCGTCCGTTTGGCCCATCTTGCTTTGGCTCATCTTCCTTCACCTAACGTAAGGATATACGACTGCCTTCGTTAACGTCATTCCCCTCATATGCGGGGATGCTCTTGTTTGTGGAACCAATCTCGCGGTAAGATAGTATGAAATCCAGGTGACGCATCATGCGGGGAACGTCAGACAACCCAAGGTTTGAGCACGCCTTCAATGAGATCAAAGCGGCGCCCAATGTCGACACCGCCATTCGATCTCTGCAGGCGGCATATCACGTCGACTATGTGACTTATCATCTCGCGCAGACGATTATGGATACGATCGACGCGCCGTTCGTTCGTACGACCTATCCCGATGCTTGGGTCTCCCGGTATCTTCTCAATGGTTACGTGAAGATCGACCCCGTTGTGAGGGAAGGCTTTCTGCGGCAACTTCCGTTCGATTGGAGCGAGGTGGAGCCGACGCCAGAAGCTTACACGCTGTTGGTCGATGCGCAGAAACATGGGCTGGGTGGCAACGGTTACTCCATTCCCGTCGTCGACAAGGCCAGACGCCGGTCGTTGCTTTCTATCAATTCAGCTTTGTCAGCCGACAGATGGCAGGAATTGGTCGCGGGTTGTCGGGAGGAATGGACAGAGCTTGCTCATCTCATCCATACCAAAGCTGTGCTGGAACTCTATGGCGAACATGATCCTGTGCCATCCCTGAGCCCAAGGGAAATCGAGTGCCTGCATTGGACGGCGCTTGGCAAGGATTACAAAGACATTGCCCTGATTCTCGACATTTCCGAGCATACGACGCGTGATTATCTAAAGACGGCGCGGTTCAAGCTGGGCTGCGCCACACTCTCGGCTGCCACGACCAAAGCCGTACAGCTCCGCATCATCACGCCCCTCGTAAATCCCCTCAAATGAGGGGCTCCATTTGCGGGATTTCCGACCGCGGCTTTCCGGCCCATTCTTGCCTTACGACAGCAACTGTTGGAGGCGAAAATGTTCATAGTTATTCAGGCACATGAATATCATAAATATGCGAACATCCTCGATCAGATGTTCCGTCTTCGTAAGAAAATCTTCGCGGATACGCTCGGCTGGGACGTAACCGTCGTCGGACCCTACGAGCGCGACAGCTACGATGCTCTCGGCCCCGCTTATCTTGTATGGTGCGACGAGCGGCGTATGCGGCTCTATGGCGGGATGCGGCTCATGCCGACGACAGGGCCGACACTTCTCTACGACGTCTTCAGGGACACGTTTCCGGCCGCAACCGATCTCGTTGCCCCGGGAATCTGGGAAGGAACGCGCATGTGCATCGACGAAGCTGCCATCGCGAACGATTTTCCCGATATCGATGCCGGCCGGGCATTCAGTCTTTTGTTGCTCGCACTTTGCGAATGCGCTCTCGACCATGGCATCCATACCATGATTTCCAATTACGAACCCTATCTCAAGCGGGTGTACAAGCGCGCCGGTGCCGAAGTGGACGAACTTGGCCGCTGCGACGGCTACGGGAAATATCCTGTTTGCTGTGGTGCATTCGAGGTCTCGGAACGTGTTCTGGCGAATATGCGGCGCATGTTGAATGTCTCGGCTCCGCTTTATGTTCGCCCCAAGCCGATACGATCCGTTACAACCCGACTGTTGGAGATCGCGGCGTGAAAAACGTGACCTTCGTGTTTCGAATGAGGAGGCGCCCATGCCCAATGACGATAGTCTGAGAGTGCGTGAATTTGTCAGAATGTTCAGGCTGATTTCCTCGGCAAAGGAGGCGGCCGAAGCGCTACAGCTTCGCAACCTGGTCCACCTGACGAATATGGCGCTGCTGCAGGTGGCACTGGACTGGGATGGTCTGGACCCGGAACATGACCCCGACATCGATCTGGGAGGGCTCGTCCGCGAGAAAGCGCGGATTGCGATGAAGAACGGCAGAGAGAACCTGCTCGTTCTACCCCATTCGTGAACTGCGAAGCTTGCCGCCGGCCCATTCAATGTATTCCATTTGGCCGGGTGGGACGTCTTCGTCGACCTGATCCGATCGAGAGCAGTACGGAGGAAGCCAGAAGGGTGTCGCGCTGCTTGGAAGATGGCGGCATCCGAACCGGTGCGAAATCGAAAAAGGCCCCGCAGAATGATCTGTTTACGCAGCGGGGCCATTACACGACCTGTCAGTGCCAGGTCTGTCGGTTATACCAGGTATCAATGTCACGCCGGACGCGATCTCTTTGCAAACCATAGCGTTCCTGGATTTTGCCTTCGAGCTGATCTAAACGCCCGTCGATCTGATTGAGGTCGTCATCCGTGAGCTTACCCCACTGCTCTTTTACCTTGCCTTTAACCTGCTTCCAGTTTCCTTCGACTCTGTTCCAATCCATGATCTGCTCCTGCTATCTTGGTGTGGATAGTGAGATAACGCAGTTTAGCTATCTTTGTTCGGCAGGGAGACTTGCTGCGCGCAATGGAAATAATAGGTCAGGTAGACTTATGAAAATCCGCGGAGGTGTGCCGCGAGTTAATTAGCTTCGGGCACGCAACGCATAAAAGTTGCCGTTAGATGGGCTTAAAATCAATCTTAAGGCGCGTCTGTCGCCGACTCTGGCTTGTTCATCCCTATTGAGCCATCATTTTTTAGGCCCGCCGCGAAGCTGGGCAAGCAAGCGACGGGCCAGGGCACCACTGCTTGGTTCATGCGATGCCCGGTGGCGCCCCTGCCACCCGCTTTCGAACCAACATGAGGTGGGAAAGTTCCCGCGCATTTTCGGAAAGCTCGGTTAAAGAAATGCGCCTTTTATACAGGCCGCATTTCTTAACCGAGCTACTATTTAAAGACGTCTTTCCTACTTCTATGGCCGCCGCACGACCCGCATAACAAGCGAGACGATAAACAGAACCAAGAAGACAAAGAATAGAAACTGGGCGATCGAAGCAGAGGCACCTGCGATTCCTCCAAATCCGAGAACACCGGCAATCAGCGCCACAACAAAAAATACCAGAGCATAGTAAAGCATCGTGGTCTCCTTTCGATTGATGTAGGAGATAACGGAGCGCTTCGGTATTGGTTCCGAGACACCATGCCCTGGCCAATCTGATCTTTCGAGTTTGGCTAGATCCCCATCATTCGGGTCAGGCAACGGGATGCTGGCGATGAACAGGGCCAAGCCCTCCAATTCGTCGGCTATCCAAATTCGAATGCATGCTGAAATGATCTGTCGCCCTCATCGGGTTCCGGCGGTTCCGCTGCCTGAAGATAGAATTTGACAGGCGCCGTCAGAACGAACCAAATGGTTGCTCCGAACAAAAAGCACGCGCCCACAGAGTCACCAGAGCCGATGAAAAACGGGAGGCTGGCGGACATGAACAAGACAGTCATTCTCACGGACCATTCTGCTTCTCGCCTTGCGACTGCATGTGTCCTGAGGCGCGCATATTCCCGCCGGCCATAGGTATCGGCTTTTCGCATCGAGCAAAGTAGCTTCCAAAGGGAGGGAAAGGCCAGCATGATGAGAGCTGAAACGCTGACGAGAAGCCCTATGCCGTGTAGAAAATGTCCAGCAGCAATCAAAAGAAGCAGGAGCACGGCCAGGTGCCAGGTCGGCTCGAGCCGCTCTGGAGGCTGACCGGAATAAATATGCCAGGTTCGAAGCCAATTGGCTGCGCCATCGAGCAGCGGCTGATCGATGTAACGATTGATCCATTCCATTGTAAGTGGTCCCATTGCCGGAGGAGAAGGGAACACCACGCAAATCAGTCATCATCGTGGCAATGCTATTCACAACCAGCGAATGGCTACCACGGCAGGCGCCTTACGGTGGCCGGAACTTCATGAATAGCCTCCCGTTTATAGCCATCTCTTATGGACGGACGGCATGCAATTCACCGATACAGGCACCGCGTTCAATGACGCGGCCGCGCCAATCGAATTCAACGGCAAAGGAGTCGAACCTTGAACACTGCCAATCTTCAACTCGAAGGTCTTCTCACGGCGGTCGCTTCGATCAATGCCCTTCTGGTCGACAGCGGCATCGTTTCTCGTAGCGATATGCAGCAGGCGTTGGAACGTGCACAGCACGGTGTCAACGGCGAGGCTCGTGGTCTTTCAGAAGCCAATCGAAAGGCCATGCTCTTCCCCATCCGCTTGCTGTTGCTCGCCAACGAAGACTCGGGTCCGGGGAAATCCAGAACTTTCGCCGAATATGCAGAGGCGGTCGGCAAATCATCCTGAAGGATGGCCTACGCCCGAGACATGGCCGAAGAGAGTGCCGCCGCGCCGAGAGAGTTTGCGGCAAGTTGGATGAGGCTCTGATGAGCGAGCCATGACGCGCGGTGAGCTACAGATGGCCGCGGGGTGTCGTCCTTCTAAGGCTGCTCCCGGGTGCCTGGCGCAGCCGTTCGTTCGTCCGCATCTTCAAGATCGCTTTTTACCAGAAACGCGTCGGTATGTTCGCTGACTGCTTCTCGCAGCGCGTCCAACTTCGGCACGTCGTCACTCTCGATCTCGGTCTTATCGAGATGAAATTCGCCGCTTATCTGTCTTTCCGCACGTTCCCAATGTTCGAGATGTCGACCTTCCGGTCTGCCTTCGTTTTCCCAGATGGCGTAGGCTCGCTCTCGGATTTCCTTTTCGACGTCTCTTGTTGCCGGTCCCCGCGCTTGCGATTGATCGGCTGTTGGCGAATTGGTTGGTCTGTCATCTGCCATCGATCATCTCCTTTTCGCCTTATCAATCGACGCGAGGAGAGTATGTTCCGTGACCAGGCTTGCCTTTTTGCCCATTCAACGCAAATTATCGACGCAGTTGTTGTCGGCTGATGCAAGCCGCTCTTAGCGATCTATTTGAGCATGATGCCTTTATCGGTAAGACCTCGTCTCAGCCGGTCGATTACAGCATGCCGTGTCTCCGACCATTCTCTGGTTTTTGCCCAATACTCGATCATCAACACCGTCTTCTCGGCAGTAAGATCGTCCGAATAGACGCGAGCAGGCGGATCCTTTCGCACTCGTTCGTCCGATCTGACGAGTTCGAGGATCGTCTGCATCACCATGTCGAGATCGACATCATTGCCGACAGCGACCGACAGTCGCTGGCGCCGGCTGACCTCACGACTGTGATTTTTGATCGGCGTATTCCAGAGCGTGGAATTTGGAGCCATCAGATAGAGGCCGTCGGCCGTCTTCATCTCGGTTGCGAACAAGCCTATTTCGAGAATACGTCCTTCGATGTTGGTCGTCTCGATATATTCACCAACGCGCAGCGGCCGGAGCACCAGAAGCATGATGCCGGCTGCAATGTTTTGAAGTGTGCCTTGCAACGCCAAGCCGATTGCCAGGCCTGCCGCGCCGAGAGCTGCAACGATTGATGCGGTCTGAATGCCGAATTGCGCCAGCACGGCGACAAAGACAAAGATGAGAATGCCGTAGTACAGGACGTTTTCGAAAAAGCGGGCGAGCGTCTCATCGATCCCATGTATTCTCGACAGACCTTGATAGGCCCACCGGCTGAAGATCCCGGAAAGAAACCAGCCGACAATGAGAAGAATGACGGCGCCGAGGATGGAGAAGCTATATTGTACAACCAGTGCCGCTGCTTGGCTGAAGGCGGCGCGCGCGGCAAGAATAAGGTTGACCGGCTGATTTTCCATAAGAAAAGCATCCTTTAAAGATAGTGGCGACTATGATTTGACCTGAAATAGTTCGTTGCAGCCGTTTTCAACCGAGATGTTGTTGTTTCTGCCGAGGCGAAGCTTACGCCCCGGCTGGTATCAAGACGGCGTGTCACGGCCGCGTTCTGATGAGATCTTCTTCCTCATCACGCTGCCTTCCGCCAAGGGCGGCTGCGGCAGAGGCGATAAACGCACCAACGATCAGCGACAAGGAGCCCAGCAAGGTCGTTGTAACCGCTGCCTTGCGAGCTTGATCTGCGGCCTTTTGTGCCGCCACCTTCGCATCGTTGATCCTCTTCAATACGGCATCAACGCGCGCTTTGGCATCTGCATCGGATAGACCCGTTCGTGATACGACGATAGTTGCCAGATAATTCTTGTCATCATCAGAAACCTGGCCTTGAGCTGCGCCATTGAGCAATATGCGTGAAATCTCCGCGGCCGAAGCGTTTTCGTCGGCCGGATTTCGCGTGCGATTTTGCTCGGCTCGAAGCAGCACATCGGTGAAATATGAGGTAGATAGGTTGTTCGCCGGCGCACCCGAAGAGACGGCGGCTGCCGTTCCGGAGACGCCTGCCATGGTCGCGGCGGTGCTGACGGACTGCGCACCGGCTCCCGCCAGAGAGGTGAGCGATGAGGCCAAAAAACCAGCGACGAAGATTGTTGCCAAAGCCCAGCTTATAAAGCCATGCGCTGTATCGCGAAAGAAGACCTCGTCGGTATGAACGGCGGTCCATTTTGTGCGAAGCCGGCCGGTGAGATAGCCGCCGAAGGCTGACGACAGCCATTGGACGACCACTAACCAGATCGCTGCGGTAATGCCTATCGAACCTGCCGACGCGCTTTGAGCCGACCAGGGAGAAACCATAGTAAGGCCAACGCCGGAGCCGAGCAGGAGTAGGATGAGACTAATTCCCGTGGCCGAAACAGCACCGCCGATAATAGGCCCCCAGGAAATTGCAGAATTGGAGGATTCGACCGGAGCCACGGAGGCTTCGGACTTGTTCAAGGAGACGGACATCATTGCCTCCTATCGCATGAAGAGGACAAGAAGGATGACGATCGGCAGAGGGATGCCAAGAAGCCAAAGAAGAATACCGCGACCCATGATGAGACCTCCGTATCGAATGACTGCTTTGATACTGCAGCTTTGAACGCAGCCTGCGGACCCATTGTTCCGTAACCAAAGAAATTCGATGGGAAAGCAACGGATTACATGAAAATCGCAATTTTTGCATTGAGGAGTTCACGCTCGTGAGCCGAACATGAAGAGTTCAAAACAGAAGGGCCCCGCCGGTCTTACGGGCAGCATCTGCGCAATGCTCTATTTTCGCAGGCGTGAGCAGGCAGACCAGCGACAGGAAAATCAAGGTCTTCTGACGATCGCCCTTTGTATTGCATAAGCGATGCACATATGAAAAAGAACTCGCAGCCCTCTGGCGGATAGCGGCGAGTTCTCTTCATTCAGTCCGCCGCAACGCAGTCATCTGTCCGCATTGCGGCTGCGCGAAATTCTTCGACTCAGCACCGCCCCGAATTCCACTAAATAATTGCCACATGCCGAGGCATCCCAATAGTCGCTAATATGTATTAGCGCTTTCGGTTCAATCGAATGGACCGGCGAACAAATCCGTTTAGCGCGGAGCTCACGCAGATTGCCGAAGGAGCAAAATTCGCTCTCTCTTTCATGGCCCCGCATCGCACCGCCGCTCGATCCATGAGGCGGTTCGAGAACAGATTTCCCCATTTCCTGGCAAGGAAAGATGGTCTTTCCTTTTTATCTATCGTTTTTATAGAGAATATTGGGCGGCCTCGGATGCTCGATAAGCTGGCAGCTCCGGCCTTTGCGTGACGAGGCGTGGATCAACGAGATGGAGGATCGCATGAAATTCGATTTCATCAGCCGCCTGAAGATGGTCTTCAGCCGTCTTGCGCTTCATCCAGCGGCCGAGCCGGGCGCGTTCAGGACTCCTGTCGAAAGAACGATCGCGTTGGATGATGGCCGTTATCCATCGGCGCGCGATTACGAGTTCTATTATTGGTGCTCTACGCCAGCACCCTGGTATTGAGAGGAAACACGCTATGGCACTGGCCTTCGATCTGCGGCGACCGGTCGCGAGACGGTTTCCGAGCGGCATTCGATCCCGGTTCATTTACGGTATCGAAGTTTGCTCCATTGTCTCGTCCTTCTTGTTTTTGTTCGCCTTCGTAGCGGGAGTATTCTGATGCTCCTTCCCCTGTATTTCAGATACCTTGCACGGGGCGGGTACACCTTCTACCGATTTCCTCAAAGTAAGATGATGGGCGTGCGATGAGCAGGGTGTTGATCTTGCCGGGTCTGTTCGGATCCGGGGAGGGGCATTGGCAGCGCTACTGGCTGCAGGATCAGCCGGACGGACGCCTGGTGGATCAGGACGATTGGGATCATCCGAATCTTCCCGATTGGATGGCAAGGCTTGACGCAGCATTGGAAGAGGCGGGGGAGGCTTACATCGTTGCCCACAGCCTCGGATGCTTGTTGGCCGCGCGGCTGGCGGGCCGACCGACAGCGCGACGGGTCAAGGGCGCGCTGCTCGTTGCGCCCTGTGATCTTCCGGCTACCGAGGCACTTCATGCGGGGCATATTTCGTTCGGAACTATGCCCACCGAGACCTTGCCTTTTCCCAGCATGACGATCGGCAGCCTGAACGACATATATATGTCTCTTGACCGCCTTACGATGTTCGGGCACCTCTGGAATTCCGATATCCGGAATATCGGCCTTGCGGGTCATATCAATGTCGCGAGCGGCTTCGGGCGCTGGCCGAGCGGATATGGTCTGCTGGAGATGCTGAAGGCGCGGGCTAAACACCGGAGACCGCGAAGGTCGATATCCGCGGCCGCCGCCACCGCCTAAAAGGAGGACTTTTCTTCGGATGCATTAGGCGGCATCCTGCGGTAGATTTTAACCCGACGTTCGTCGCCAACAACTTTGCCAAAAACGACGAGCCGCTATTTGGAGGACCCACTATGAGCCTGCGTATCAATGATATCGCTCCCGACTTTACCGCCGACACGACCCGCGGACCGATCCGGTTTCATGATTGGATTGGCGATGGCTGGGCGGTACTGTTTTCACATCCCAAGAATTTCACGCCGGTTTGCACGACCGAACTTGGGGCAATGGCGGGCCTTGAGCAGGAATTCGCCAAGCGCGGCGTCAAGATTATCGGGATTTCCGTCGATCCTGTTGAAAGCCATAGCAAGTGGAAGAGCGACATCAAGACGGCGACGGGCTTTGATGTCGAATATCCGCTGATCGGTGACAAGGATCTCAATGTCGCCAAGCTCTATGACATGCTGCCCGCTGGCGCCGGCGAAAGCTCGGAAGGCCGCACGCCCGCCGACAATGCCACCGTGCGCTCGGTCTTCGTCATCGGGCCCGACAAAAAGATCAAGCTGATCCTCACCTATCCGATGACGACGGGCCGCAACTTCAACGAAATCCTGCGCGCCATCGACTCCATTCAATTGACGGCGAAGCATCAGGTCGCCACGCCGGCGAACTGGCAGCAGGGCGAGGATGTCATCATTACAGCCGCCGTATCCAACGAGGACGCGATCACACGCTTCGGCTCGTTCGATACGGTTCTGCCCTATCTTCGCAAAACAAAGCAGCCGTCGGCCTAATCGGGCCGCTTCGGGAAACGCTGACTCGGAGCTGAGCCGCGTTCCCTTTTCCGCCACGTGATCGCTGACACGGGCTCATCTTGCATTCAGCGCGCTGGAGACAGTCAGCGCTGAATGTGTTTATCCCTGTCGGCAGGAGGCCCCGCCAAGTCAATCCGGCGGCTGTTTAAAGTTATTGTTTAACAATAATATATTTATGTATTTGATTGTTATCAAAGTACTTTTGTGACATCTTACGCGATGTGAAACCAGCGCCTTCCCGAAATATTGCGATTTCGGGTCAAGGCATTAGAAGCGATTGCGGACTCACCGATTTATGTCAGATGGGAGGGTGCCCCGGGCGGACGCTGTCCCTTTCGCCCGCCGAATCGCATCCAAAGCGATCATCGTCAACAAGGTCGCAGCCAGAATGAGAAGGTAGCCGCCGACGGCGCGATAAATGAGGACGCCTAGAATGCCGCCGGTCAGGAAGGCGACAATTGTGTAGAAATGCAGCCGGAGCTTGCTCAGATTGTGTCGCGCCTCTGCCTCGGGCTCGTGTCCACGTAGAATGTCGAAGGCGATTCCGAGTTCGATTCCGAGATCGGTGGCCATGCCGGATACATGCGTGGTGCGCACGCGGGCATCGGAGATGCGGGTAACGACGGCATTCTGCACGCCCATCAGGAATGCAAGGCCGAGAACGAGAACCGGCACACGCCAGGCGGCCAGCAACCAGAGATCCGCACAGCCGAGAAGGGCAAGCAGCGCTGCTTCGGTTAGGATACTGTAGGCGTAAATGGCATGGACGCTACGGCGACGGCCTTCATTGACGATCAGCGTCGACACCGCCGAGCCAAGTATGAACGCCACTACGATGCCGCTATAGAACAGCGCAGAGAGCCACTGGCCAACGGCCAGATGATCGGAGAGCGTGGAAACGTTGCCCGTCATGTTGGCGGAGAAGAAGCCGACGGCATAGAAAGCCGATGCGTTCAGAGCGCCGGCGATGGCAGCAAGCGAGGCCGCAAGGCCGCGATCGATCTTTTCGTTACGGTGAGTACCCTGTCTTACGAGCATATGATGCGAGCTATTGGCGTGACGGCATCGGAAGCGCCGAGAGGGGTGGGTTATGGTTCAGATGTTTTTCGTTGCTTTGCGGAAATAACTTTTTGACTTGATGACGGTGAGGCATTCTCTTGCAGCCGCGCTTGGGCGGCCTCGTTCGTCATCCTGAGCGGTAACTCCATATGATGAGCTCGTCGGCCACGAATGATTCCTTGGTGCATGAAATGACCTCAACTTACTCCGAGGCCTTGCGTCTTTACAAGCGGTGGTTTCTGTCCGTGCGCGAAAGTCTGCAAAGGGCGCGCTTATGAGGCCCTTGGAAGACCCGGTCCCTCCAAATGGCATAGGCTCTCCCTTGAACCTGCGAAGGACTAGCCAATATTCACAGTCGAGAGCGATGTGGGATGGCATTCGACTGGAGGAAGAAAATGTTGAACAACAATGTTTCCTGGATACGGCCAGTCACCATTCGATTGCAATGCGGTCTGGAGCGCAGTTTCTCCGGTGCGTACGATGCACTGGATTTCCTCGAAAATGAGTGGCCCGTCCGGCACGGAAAGCAATATGAGCGCGCAGGTAAAACTTGCCGAGGAGCGTTGAATGGGGTGATCCCCTCGATCGTCGCGCGTGAGGCGTTTCTTGCCGCCTGCCTGGAGGCAGATATGCCGGCGCTGACTTCGCCTCGCAAGGCAGTGCCGCAGCCGGCTTCCGGATTTCCCCGGGCAACGCGCTACATTGGAATTTGAGCCGGACGGCTCCGCCTGAGAGCGGAGCCCCTGGCTGCGGGTACAGGTGTCACTCTCAAACGCCCAACGAACAGAGCAAATCTCTCCGGTTGGCGATGTCCGATATCATCAACGTTACAGGTTGGAGAAGACAATGCCTCCCGAAGAGATGAACGATGTGCTGACCAAGCTGCCACTTCGGATCGGCGCCTATGTGCCCGAGGACTTGCTTGAAGATTGGTTTGCTCCGGGGACCGGGATGAACCCGGTCAGCAAGGCCGCCCTCGACAATGCCGAAGC
Organism: Rhizobium sp. CB3090; assembly: GCF_029714285.1. Lineage (NCBI taxonomy): Bacteria > Pseudomonadati > Pseudomonadota > Alphaproteobacteria > Hyphomicrobiales > Rhizobiaceae > Rhizobium > Rhizobium sp. CB3090. The sequence continues at coordinate 849,235 of NZ_CP121663.1, read as the reverse complement.
CTATGGCCGGCGCTTCGAATGCGAATTCAAATATTATCCGGAACGCTATGAGGGCGTGTTTTGGAAGTTCGTACCGGCCATGTAGTGCCGGATCGGATGGTTCAAAATACGAGGTGTGGCGATGCAAACCAACATAATACTGGTGACTGCAACGATAATAATCGGATGCCTGATGGCCTCCTCGGCGATGGCAAAAAGTGACAAGCAATTTCTAAGTGACGCAATCAAAGGCGATAATGCGGAAATCGCACTTGGCCAGTTGGCTGCTCAAAAGGGCGGGAGCGACGGCGTGCGCTCGTTCGGCCAGACCTTGGTCGCCGATCATCGCCAAGCGAAAGACGAAGCTGCCACCCTCGCAGCGAGCCTTGAAGTGAATGTTTCCGAAGGTATCGCCGAAGAGGCGCAACAAGAACTCGGCAAGCTGCAACATTTGGCCGGCTCCGAGTTCGACAAGGAGTTCGTGAGCTTCATGGTGACGGAGCATGAGAAGGCTATCTCCGACTTTAAGGAGAAGGCCGGCGAGGGCAATAGGCAGGTCCCGGAACTTGCGGCGAAAACTTTGCCGACGCTACAGAAGCATCTGCAACTCGCGCAGTCCCTGTCAGGGCATTGAATACGCCGCTCAACGCGTAGTACCCGACTGCGGCCGGTGAACTTGCAGCTGATCCTTGACGGCGGCTATCGCTCTCCGTGGAGCATCTCGCGCAGTTCCCGGACTTGCCGATTCAATGCGTCCAACTGAGCAGGCGTCATGCCTGAGCGTTCCATCAAGGTCTCGCCAAGACAACGGCTGTGGGCGAACAAGGCGCGGCCGGCTTCCGTCAGCCAAACATGAACCTGGCGTTCGTCGACCTTGCTGCGTCGGCGTTCGACATGGCCCGCTTGTTCCAGGCGCTGCACCGGTGGCGTAATCGTGCTCGATTCCAGTGCGAGCCGATCAGCGATCGCGCCGACCGTCAGCCCATCGTTCTCACCCAACGTACATAAGACCAGGTATTGCGGATAGGTGATGCCCATTGAATCCAGCATTGGTTTGTACGTGCGGTTGATAGCAATGCTAGCCGCATACAGCGAAAAACAAAGCTGGTCGTCCAAGGGGACGGGTTTGGGTTCCGACATGGGCATATTTCCAATTGCACTCGTCATTCCTTTATCACAAAAAAGGATATCGCGATAATTTTTGTATACAGCGGCTCGAAACTGCTCTATGCGTATATATATCGCGATAATAAATAGTGCGATATTAAATTAATGGAGATTGAAATGAGCCAGTCGATCAATCAAGCTACGCGCCGAGGTGTCATGACGGCCGGACTCGGCCTGGCCGCTACGGCGGCTGTCATGCCCTTCGCTCAAACCGCACAAGCCTCTCCTGTAAAACAGTCTTCGAAAGGTAAGGACACCATGAGCAGCAGCACGATTACGACCAAGGACGGAACGCAGATCTTCTACAAGGACTGGGGCACAGGTCAGCCCATCGTCTTTCATCACGGCTGGCCGCTGAGCGCCGACGATTGGGACGCACAGATGCTGTTTTTCCTGAATCAGGGCTTCCGCGTCATCGCCCATGATCGTCGTGGCCATGGTCGGTCGAGCCAGACGGCGACCGGCAATGAGATGGACACCTATGCCGCCGATGTCGCAGCGCTTGCGGCTCACCTCGATCTGAAGGACGCCATTCATGTCGGTCACTCGACCGGCGGTGGTGAAGTTGCCCGCTATGTGGCCCAATACGGCGGTAGCGGCAGGGTCTCCAAGGCAGTGCTGATCGGTGCAGTCCCGCCGATCATGGTCAAGTCCGAGAAAAATCCTGGTGGTTTGCCGATCGAAGTGTTCGATGGTTTCCGTGCCGCGCTTGCGGCGAACCGCGCCCAGTTCTTCCACGATATTCCGGCCGGCCCCTTCTATGGCTTCAATCGTCCGGGTGCGACCGTCTCTGAAGGCATCATCGACAATTGGTGGCGCCAAGGCATGATGGGCGGCGCCAAGGCTCACTACGATTGCATCAAGGCTTTCTCGGAAACCGATTTCACCGAGGACCTGAAGAAGATCGAGGTGCCCGTACTGGTGATGCATGGCGATGATGACCAGATCGTGCCGATCGCAGATTCGGCACTTCTGTCTTCCAAGCTGCTCAAGAATGCGACATTGAAGATCTACAAGGGCTTCCCGCACGGCATGGCGACTACCCATGCGGACGTCATCAATGCCGACCTGCTTGCCTTCTTCAAGGCGTAACGTTCTTAAGAAAAATAGAGCGCTCGCCGCGACGCGAGCGCTCTACGGGCAATTGGCAACCTGTCCATACAATTCCGCGTAGCCTGCGAAAACGGCCGCCGCCGGGGCGTGAGGAACCACAGCCATTCATGTCGCCGCGACCAGGTAGGTTTGCAAAAATAAGCTGCACTGCTCCTATTGGGATCAATCAAAAATCTCAGGTCTTCGTGCCAGCAGGGAGTCGATGGTGCGGAAGACCTGCTGAAGATGTTTGGCCATATGCTTTTTGGCAGCCGACGAGTTGCCGGCTTCTATCGCCGCCACGATTGCCAGATGCTGCTCATAGAGCTCAGCCAGGTGGCCGGGCTCGGGGAGACTTAGGACGCGAACGCGATCGAGCTGGCCTTTGACATTCTGGATGACCTTCCAGGCCCTTGTCAGATTGACGGACACGGACAGGATGAAATGGAAATTTTCATCCTCCGCCAAGAATCCCTCCGGATCGCTGTTGTCGACCGCGCGCTTCTGCCGCGCCAGGCTCTCATGCAGACGCGCGATGACGGCAGGGTCGGAGATTTCGGCCACGCGTGCCACCACGGATACTTCGAGCGCTTCGCGAATGAACTGCGCCTCCAGGACTTCCGAAACACGGATCGGCGCAACGAATGTGCCGCGCTGAGGAAAGATATCGACCAGCCCATCCTCGGCGAGCTTGATCAGCGCTTCGCGAACCGGCGTGCGGCTGACGCCGAGCATGAGAGCGAGTTCTTTCTCGCTCAGGGCCTGTTTGGGCGTGAGGCGGAGATTGAGGATCGACTGGCGAATATTGCCATAGATCTGCGGCCCCATCGGCAGCTTGGGATCGATGGCAAGCAGGGATGTCGACTGTCTATCGGTCAGTGACAATGATGTCCTCCGGTATAGCGTAGAGCGCTTTTATCACAGGCGAATGGCTGCGCCCATCGCCTCGCTTAATTGACATATTACCATGGTAGTGTATTTGAATCGAGCATAATATGCCTGGTTCAATGGCGTCGGTTTTCAAAGGAAAAGTCAGGATGAGACATACGTGGAGATGGTTTGGACCGATCGACAAAGTCAGCGTCAGGGATGCCGTTCAGGCAGGCGCCGACGGCATCGTCAGCTCCCTCCACCACATTCCGACCGGCGTGGCCTGGCCGTTGGAGGAAATTCGCAAGCGGCAAGATGAGGTCCGGCAGGGTGGATTGGAATGGGAATTGGTCGAAAGCATTCCCGTTTCCGAAAGCATCAAGACCATGTCCGGGGATTGGAAAGAGCATGTGAAAGCGTGGGCGGAGACGCTTCGCCGTTTGGCTGCGGCTGGAATTTCCACGGTCTGCTACAATTTCATGCCCGTTCTCGATTGGACCCGTACGGACTTGCGCTGGACGACTCCAAGTGGAGCGAAGGCAATGCGCTTCGATTTCATCGATTTCATCGCGTTCGATCTGCATATGCTGCAGCGGCCAGATGCTGCTGCCGATTATTCCGCAGAATTGGTGGAGGCTGCCGCTCAGCGTTTTGCCGAGATGCCGGAAGAAAGACGTCAGGAGCTTTCGCGCAGCGTCGGCGCTGGACTTCCGGGGCAGGCGGAAGCCTATACCTTGCCGGAATTGCGTGCGGAACTGGCGCGCTACAGCGCCATTGATGCGGAGCGCCTTCGCGGCAATCTGGTTGATTTTCTGTCCGAGGTCGTGCCGGTCGCAGAGGAATTGGGCATGCGGCTCTGCGCCCATGGAGATGATCCGCCATGGCCGCTTCTCGGCCTGCCGCGCATTCTCTCGACGGAGGCGGACTATGTGCGCATTCTTAAAGCGGTCGACAGCCCCGCCAACGGCGTCACCTTCTGCACGGGTTCACTTGGCGCGCGAGGTGACAACGACCTGCCGGCGATGATTTCGCGGCTGGCCTCCCGCATCCATTTCGTTCACCTGCGCAATGTGCGTCGCGAAACGACGGCACAGCAGGGTTCCTTCTTCGAGGACGAACATCTCGAGGGGAATGCCGATATGGTCGCAGTGATCGCAGCGATCCTTTCGGAAGAGCGGCGGCGGAGGAATGAGGGGCGGGCGGATCATACGATCTTCATGCGGCCCGATCACGGCCAGGAAATCCTGGATGACTTGGCGCGCGGAGCCCAGCCGGGCTATCCTGCCATCGGTCGCTTGAAAGGCCTCGCAGAACTGCGTGGCATCGAGCGTGCCTTGTTGCACCCCCAATATGGATTGGCCCGCTGATGGAACGATTGACTGCCCGCACGCAATTGCAGGATTCGATTCACTCTCCTGCTTATGACAGGCAGGCGCTGAAGCCGGGGATCGTCCATATCGGTCTTGGCGCCTTCCATCGTGCGCATCAGGCGGTCTACACCGATGCGGCGCTGGCGCATGCATATGGAGACTGGGGCATTGTCGGCGTCAGCTTGCGGTCGACGGAGATCGCCTCTGACATGCGGGCGCAGGATTGCCTGTATAGCGTTGTCGCGCGTGACAGCTCCGGTGATAGCGTCAGGGTAGTCGGCTCGATCGTGGAAGCGCTCGCGGCCAGCGCAGACGGGGAGGCCGTCCTTGCGAGGCTCGCCGACCCTTCCGTGCATGTCGTTACGCTGACTGTCAGCGAAAAGGCTTACGGTATCGGTCCCGTCAACGGCGGGCTTGATCGCGCCCATCCCGCAATCGCCAAGGATCTGAAATCGCCGACCCAACCGACGGGCGTGATCGGTTATTTGACCGAAGGACTTGCGCGGCGGCGGGATATGGGTTTGCCGCCATTCACTGTCCTTTGCTGCGACAACCTGCCGAGCAATGGCCGCATCGTCCGGCGTCTTGTGACGGAGATGGCCGAAATGAGGGATACCGCGCTAGCCGCCTGGATTGCCGAAAACGTGTCCTTTCCGTGCAGTATGGTGGACCGCATCGTTCCGGCCGCAACGGCGGAAACCCGCGCCCGTGCCGAAAGGCTGCTCGGAGTGGAGGACAGGCTGTCGATCGAGGCGGAGACTTTCTCGCAATGGGTGATCGAGGATGATTTCGTTTCCGATCGCCCCGCCTGGGAAGCGGGCGGCGCACTCTTTGTTAGAGATGTCGAGCCCTATGAGAAAATGAAACTGCGGCTGCTGAACGGTTCGCATTCGCTGATCGCCTATCTCGGGCAATTGCAGAAGCTCGAATTCGTTCGCGACGTCATGGGCGTGCCGGAGAATGTCGCGCTGGTCCGACGGCACATGCAGGCGGCGGTTCGCACGCTTGATCCCGTGCCCGGTATCGACCTTGCTCACTATATGGATCAGCTTGTGGAGCGGTTCGCCAACCCGGCCATCGCGCATCGCACCCTGCAGATCGCCATGGACGGCTCGCAGAAGCTGCCGCAGCGCCTCTTCCAGCCCGCCGTCGACGCCCTTTCATTGGGAAGCGACGGAGCGGAATTCGCCTTCGCAACGGCTGTCTGGATAGCCTTTGTCAGGCAGGCCGATACCTTGGACGATCCACGCTCCGGGGAACTGTTGAAGGCTGCGGCTGACGCAAACCAGCCAGATGACGAAACGGCTTCTTTCTTTGCCGTGCCCGGGCTTTTCCCCAGGGAATTGCAGGCAAACCGGGCCTGGAGAAATCGAGTGAATTGGCTGCTGAAATCCCTTTGCTGAGGCAAGAAGCAGTTTATCGAAGGTATCTTAAAATCGGCCTTGCGCCTCCTGGCATTCTTGGATACAAGTATGCAAGCTTCACTTTCGCCGCTTCTTTAGAGGCGCGCGCGTCTGTCGGAGCAGGGAGGGTACATGGTTGCGATAGCGGTACGCGCGCCTCATCGGCTGGCGTTGGAGGACGACAATTCATCTCTCGAATTGGCACCGGGCGAAGTTTCGATCCGGGTTGGCCGTGCCGGCATCTGCGGTTCGGATATCCATATCCTGCACGGCTCGAACCCTTTCGTCGTCTATCCCCGCATCATTGGCCATGAATTTGCCGGCACGGTGGAAGCGATCGGTGCGGGCGTTTCGCGCCTGTCGGTCGGGGATCATGTGGTTGCCGATCCCGTCATTTCCTGCGGAAAGTGCCATCCCTGCCGTATCGGCCGGTCGAATGTCTGCGCCAATCTCCAGGTGATCGGTGTACATCGCGATGGCGGCTTCCGGTCAGTGGCCGTCGTTCCCGAGGAAAATGCGGTAAAGGTTTCGCCATCCCTTGGCCTCGATATCGCTGCTCTTGCCGAGCCGCTGGCGGTTGCCGCAAACGTGTTGTCGCGTACCGGCTGCAGTCCCGAAGACGTGGTGTTGATCTACGGTGCGGGCACGGTCGGTCTGACTGTGCTGCAGGTCGCAAAGATGAAGGGCGCGCGCTGCATCGTCGCCGATATCGATGATAGGAGGCTCGAGCGTGCCCGCGAATTCGGCGCCGATGTCATATTCAATTCTCTGGAAAAGTCTGTTCCGGACATGGTTGCCGGCGAGCTGGACGGGCTCGGCCCATCGGTCGTCGTTGATGGTGCGGGAATTCCGTCCTTGCTGGAAGAGGCCTGCCGCGTGGCGGCGCCGGCCGGCAGGATCGGACTGCTTGGTTTTTCCTCCGCGCCTTGCAATGTCAGCCAGCAAGAGATCGTGCGAAAGGAACTGAGCCTCGTCGGTTCTCGTCTCAATCGCCGCTTCATTCCAGAGGTGATCGGCTGGCTGGAAAGCGGCGCTCTCAAGCCGGATGCGATGATCACGCAGACCTTTGCCGCCACTGACGCCGCGGCCGCCTTCGATCTCATCGAACGGCACCCCGAGCAGACGCTCAAGGTGCAGCTCGCCTTCGATGCCTAATCACCGCCGCGCCGTTTAGCGGAAGCATTCAACCTTATGACCTTGGGAGGGTATATCCATGTTTTTGAGACGCGCATTTTTGAGTCTTGTTGGCGGTCTGGCGATCGCCGCAGCCGTTTCGGTCCCGGCCTTTGCAGAATCCGGCAGTGTTCTTCAGTCGGTTCTTTCCAACGGCAAGCTTCGTGTCGCCGTGCTGGGCAGCTTGCCGCCCTATGCTACTGTCGGTGCTGACGGCGTGCCCGTCGGCTACGACATCGAAATCGCGAAAAAACTGGCGGCATCATTGAAGGTCGATCCGGAATTCGTTGTCACCGATATTCCGAGCCGCGTCACGTCTTTGCAGACCGGCAAGGTTGACGTGACGATCGCCGATTTCACCCGCAATGTCGAGCGCTCCACATCGGTTGCTTTTTCGAACCCCTATGTGGTGACCAATATGCGGCTGCTCGTGGCGGAAAGCGCGCCCTACAAGACGATCGATGAGGCCAATGCCGCCAAGATCCGCGTCGCCATTTCGCGCGGCGGCACGGCGGAGCGCGCTGTGCCCGCCCATATGCCCAATGCCCAGCTCGTCCGTTTCAACACCCAGGCTGACGAGCTCAGCGCTCTGCTGTCCGGACAGGTCGACGCGATGGCGGAAGACGATTTCTACAACCGCAAGGCCATCAGCGACAACGCGGGCAAGCTTCGCCAGGTCGACGGCTCGCTGGCGCGTGCCGAAATTGCCATCGGTGTTCCGGCTAGTGATGCCGATTGGCTGCGGGTCGTCAACCTGTTTGTTGATCAGTTCAACGCGTCCGGCGACAACAAGGCGCTTTTCAAAACCTGGTTCGGCTTCGACCAGCCTTCGCTGCAGGCACAATATTGATCCAAGGGGAGCGGCGTAAGCCGCTCCACCGTCCCGCGGAGAGAACCTGGCGGAGGGGACCATGCACTACACGCTCCAGTTTCGCAGCATTCGCGAATATCTGCCGCTGCTCTGGGATGCCGCACAGACCACGTTGAACCTTTCGGTTCTTGCCATCATTCTCAGCGTGATCATCGGCTGCGGATTGGCAATCATGCGCCGCAGCCAAAGCCGGCTCGCCCGCATTTTGGCGATCGCCTATATCGAGGTCATGCGGAACACGCCGCTTCTGGTCATTCTCTATATCGTCTATTTCGCGCTTCCCGCGATGGGATTGCGTTTCTCCTCCTTCACCGCCGCCTTGATCGGGCTGACGCTCAACAGCGCCGGCTACATGGCCGAGATCATTCGCGCCGGGCTTGTGGCGATCGCGCATGGCCAATTCGAAGCGGCGCGAGCGCAGGGTTTCAACCCCGCCCAGACCTATCGCCATATCATTCTGCCGCAGGTCTTTCGTGTCATTTATGCCCCGCTCGGCAATCAGGTCATCGCAGTCATCCTGGCGTCGTCGCTCGCTTCGGCGGTCGCCGTGGAGGATGTGGCCTCGTGGATGCAGACGGTCGGTTCCACCTCCTTCCGCTTCTTCGAAACTTTCCTGGTGGCTGCGGGTGTTTATCTGGTTCTCTGCCAGGCGGTGAACCTCATGCGCCTTGCGATCGGCCGCATGCTCTTCAAGGATAATGGTGTGCGCCGATGAACCACGATCTGGTTTCCTTTCTGCCGCTCTTTCTGAAGGCGGCCGCGCTGACGGTTTGGCTGTCGTGGCTCGCTCTGATGATCGGCGCCGTCGCCGGCGGCTTCGTGGCGCTGGCACGGACCTCCCGTTGGCTGCCGCTACGAGTGCTAGCGCTGCTTTTCGTTGAATTCTTTCGGTCCATTCCGATCCTGATCGTGCTGTTCTTCGCCTATTTCGGTCTGCCGGTCATGTTCAAGATCGATATCTCGACCTTTACTGCGGCGACGTTAGCGTTAGCGCTCCACGCAACGGCAACAATGTCGGAGGTCATGCGCGCCGGCATCGAGAGTGTCGGGCGCGGCCAATGGGAAGCCGCACAATCCTCCGGAATGACCTTTGCACAAACCATGCGGCATGTGGTCGGCCCGGAGGCTCTGAGGGTCGTCCTGCCGCCTTCGGTCGGTGTCTATGTGGCGACGCTGAAGGAATCGTCGCTGGCCTCAATCATCGGCTATGTCGAATTGACGAAGACCGGTCTTCTGGTCCGCGAAAGCACGGGCGGCGGCTTCGCCCCGCTGCTGATGCTCGGTGTCCTCTATTTTCTCATCAACTATGGAATCTCGCTGGCGGGAGGCGTGCTTGAGCGGCGCTACAACGTCGGAACGAAGCTCATGCTCGCTGGAGGCGGACAATGACGCAGGCAGTTCTTGAATTCGATAATGTCGTGAAGCGTTTTGGAAAGCGCACCATTCTCGATGGTATTTCCATGCAGGTGCGGTCCGGCGAGATCGTCTGCTTCATCGGCCCTTCCGGTACGGGCAAATCGACGCTGCTGCGCTGTGTCAACGGATTGGAAGATGTCCAGGGCGGCGAGATCCGTTTCGAGGGGCGGCCGGTGCTCGCGCATGAGCGCGGAGCCATAACAGCCGTCCGCCGTCGGATCGGCATGATCTTTCAGCACTTCAATCTCTATCCGCATCTGACGGCGCTTGAAAATGTCGTCCTCGCTTCGGTTGTCGTGCACAAGCAGGACCGGAAGACGGTGGAAGCCCGCGCAAAAGCCTTGTTCGAAAGAGTGCGCCTGTCGCACCGGATGAATGCCTATCCGGCGCAGATGTCGGGCGGCGAGCAGCAGCGCGTGGCGATCGCCCGTGCGCTTTGCGCCGAGCCGCATATTCTGCTGTTCGATGAGCCGACCTCCGCGCTCGATCCCGAAACCGTCGGCGAGGTTCTCGGCGTTATGCGCGACCTTGCCCGTGAGGGTCGCACAATGCTAGTCGTCACGCACGAAATTCGTTTCGCTGCCGATGTCGGCACACGGATGATCTTCATGGACGAGGGAAAAATCGTGGAAGACAGGGAGCCTCGTGCACTGATCGCAAATCCGAACAGTGAGCGAGCGCGGCGTTTCCTGAGCACCATTACAGCAGAGGCGCATTGAACCGATGGCCGTATCACCAATCCGCCCACGGTTGAGCATCAAGGATCTCTATGATGTTCTCTATATGCGCATTCTGACCGGCGAACTTCGTCCAGGTGCGGCCATTTCGGAAACACGGATCGCCGATGAGGTCGGTCTGAGCCGAACGCCGGTTCGACAGGTGTTTCAAAAGCTGGCCGATGCGGGTTTTCTTGTGGTCGTGCCACAGGTCGGCACCTATGTCGCGCCCATCGAGATCAGCGCGGTTCGTGACGCGCAATTCGTCCGCGAAATGCTGGAATGCAGTGCTGTCGCAGAAGCCGCCACGTCGTCCGTCGCGGATAAGGAAGCGCGGCTGCATCGGTTTCTGGAGGATCAACGCTGGCTGATCGGCAAGGGCGATCATATCGGCTTTTTCCTGTCTGATGAGGCGATGCACCGCGCGCTGATGGAAATCGCCGGGCATCCTCACGTCTGGGGCATGATCGCCTCGGCAAAGGTTTCCCTGGATCGTCTCCGGTATCTTTCGCTCGAGCGGATCGATTGGCTGGAGATGATCTTTCGTCAACACGAGGATTTGGTCGATCGCGTGGTGAAGGGCGATCCGGATGGGGCAACCAAAGTCATGCAAGCCCATCTGCGCACCGCTTTTGCCGCGATCGAGCGCATCGCGGCTGAAAATGCGGATTTCTTCGCGGAGTAGCGTTCAGGTGCACGAAAGGGGTTCGTTGCGAAAGTAAGGTGCATGACGTAAAGACCGTTCACCCCGAATCTCCGCTCGCCGATTCTGACCATCTTCCGCCCATGGACCAAATTCCCACACTCCGAATGCTGGCCTGGGCGCGCAATTCGACGATCTACCGTCTTGAACGCAAGATGATGACTGAGAAGCAGTTGTTCGACGCCATTGCGAGAAAAGCGAAACAGAAGTTCGAAGGCATCAGCGATGTGCAGATCAAGGCCGTCGCTGACTTCGCCGTCAAGTTCGCTTACGACCAGAACGCCCTTAACGACATCACCTATGCGGAGATCAGCACGCGGTCTGCGGTGCGCTCCGGCAAGTCAAAGAAGGCCATTGCCTATAAGCTCGCTTCGAAAGGCATAGAGAGCGATACGGTGGTGGCGGCTTTGGATGCCACGAATGATTTGTTTGCTGCGATCATCTTTGCTCGTAAACGTGGCTTCGGCCCCTTTCGCAGGGGTGAACTCGATGAAAAGCGAAAGACGAAAGAACTGTCCGCATTCGCCCGCAATGGATTCGGTTTAGAGATCGGCAAGGCGATTTTCCATATGAGCCGACAGGAGGCTGAAGACCTCCTACATTCGTCATCGGCTTTCTGATCGAAACAAGTCCGTTCGAATTCCTATGGCCCGATTGAAAGCGGAACTTGCACCCGGTAGTTTGGCCGCACGGAGCATGGTTTGCGGGGATTTGCATGAAGGCAGGCGTTCGATTTTGTTTGCTGGCGGTCGGTTTTGCATCATTGCCGGTAGTTGCACATGCCCAATGGCAGGCGGTCGAGAAGGTCCAAACCTATGCTGTCGCTGGGAAATCGGGCGCAGAGCTTTACGACTCGATCGGCGAGCGAGGACCGGAGATTGGCGGCAAAGCGCGCGCCATCGCGCATACGAGCTTTACGCTGACATGGACCAGGAAATACGAACCGCGGGGGGATGCCTGCGTATTGGCCTCAGCGCAGCCGAAGCTGACCATCACTTACATGCTGCCTAAGCCCTCGGCGCAACTGTCAGCTTCCACCAGAAGAAGCTGGGACACATTCATCGCCGGCGTGCACAAACATGAGCTCGTGCATGGCGATATGATCAAGGACATGGTGAAGGAAATCGAGGCGGCGAGCATCGGCCTGACTGCTGCCAACGACCCCGATTGCCGCAAGATCAGGAGCGATCTGACGAAGCGCTTGTCCGAGATTTCGAACAAGCAGCGGCAGCGAGCCCGGGATTTCGACAAAACCGAACTCAGCGATGGGGGCAATCTCCAGCAGCTCGTCCTCAAATTGGTGAGGGAGCAGTAGACCACGGCGCGATCCTATTGTGCCGCGGCCAAATGACTGTTGCCGATCGAAAGGCCTTCGGCGGTACGGACGAGTTCTGTGCCCAGAGCCGTCTTATGATCCTCTGAAACGTCGATTGGCAGGACGAAACAGATAGTCGCTTCGACAATGCCGTCCGAGTTCCAGATGGGCGCGGCCATGCATTGCGTGAAGCTATTGATCAGTCCCGTCGTGACGATCAGTTTCTTTTTCTTGGCTTCGCTGCATTCGCGAGCGAAATCCTCAAGCTCGACCGCACGTCCGTCGGGAAGGGTCAAATCGCCTTCCTCCAGCAATCTGCCGATTTCGTCCTGAGACAGGTGTGACAGCAGCAGCCGTCCCGATGCCGTCCAAGGGATCGGCACCTGCGATCCGATCTCCGAGCTGATGCGCAGCGGACGGGAGCCTGGGGCGGCATGGACGATCGCTTGCTTGTTTCTGTGGCGCACGCAGAGCTCGCTCGTCTCGCCGGTCTGTTTCGACAGCCGCTCGACGGCCTCCCTGCCGCGAATGATGATGTCGTTTTCCTGCAGATAGCGCGTGCCGTAGAGATAGAGCAGCTTGCCGAAATAGACCCGATTGTCGCTGCCATTGGTCTCCAGAATACCCGCGTCTGAAAGAATACCGACAAGATCGTAGATGGTCGATCGCGGGGCGTCGATCGCTTTCGGCAGGTCGGCGAGCCGCACGGCTTGTCCAGCCTTGTTCAGATAAGCGAGCAATTTCAAGACTCTATCGATGCCGCGTTCGCGAGGGCCGTGGGCCTCACGAGTCTTTCGCGCGCCTTCGTCATTCGAAACCATGGCAAAAATGCTCCATTGCTGCCGCTCTGGCATTGCGCCAGCGCTAAAATCGGTATATCGTCCTAAATATAAGAAACGTGTCTTATATACAAGACAAAGGCTTGGGAAACAAGCTTGATAACGGGAACTCTATCTCAAACGCGGAGGCTAACATGAACGATATTTCGCAGCGTCGTGATTTTTTGAAGCTGGGCCTGGGTGGCCTGGCGGTCGGTACAGCGGTTGGCCTGATGGCCAGCAGCGAAGAGGCGGCAGCTCAGGCTGCCAGCGATAGTTTGTTGCGCACGGTCCTGGATCGCGGCCATCTGATTGTCGGCACCGGCAGCACCAATGCTCCCTGGCATTTCGAGAATGACGCCGGCGAACTGGTCGGTATGGACATCACCATGGGTCGGATTCTTGCCAAGGGCCTGTTCGACGACGAGACCAAGGTCGAATTCGTCAAGCAGGATGCGCAGCAGCGCATTCCGAACATCGTCACCGGCAAGGTCGACATTACCATCCAGTTCATGACGATGACGGCGCAGCGCGCGCAACTCATCAACTTCTCTCGGCCCTATTATGTCGAAGGTGTAGCTCTGCTGACCCGTCCGGACGCCGACAACAAGACTTTTGACAAGCTCCTGGCCGGCGGCAGCAACACGCGGATTTCCATCCTCCAGAACGTGGATGCGGAAAAGACCGTTCACCTCGTTCTGCCGGATGCGCAGGTCATGCAGATCGACACGCAGGCGAACGTCATTCAGGCATTGGAAGCCAAGCGTGTCGACGCGGCCGCAGTCGATCTGTCGACGGTACGCTGGCTGGCATCGCGTACGCCCGATCGGTATTTCGACGCCGGCAAGCAATGGAATGCCATGCTTTACGGCGCTGCCCTCCGTCAGGGCGATCTCGACTGGCTGTGTTTCGTCAATACGACGTTCAACACGGCGATGTTCGGGCATGAATCGGCGCTCTACGATGCCGCCTTCAAGCAATATTTCGGCCTGGATGCGCCGGTGCGCAAGCCGGGTTTCCCGACCATCTGATCTGAACGGAGCCAGCGCGGCCTCGCCTGCGCTGGCTCGGCAGCAGACATCGATCGCATAGCAGGAGACGGCGGCCGGTATGGGCTATCACCTGAATTTCAATCTTATCTGGCGACATATCGACAAGCTGTGGGGCGGGCTTCTACTCAGTCTTGAGCTTGCTGTTATTTCCATCGCTATCGGCGCCCTGATAGGGTTGGTCCTCGCCATTTGGTATGTATCGGCGGGCAAAGTCGCTCGCAGCTTCATCGCTGCCTACGTCGAGTTCATCCGCAACGTGCCGCTGATCCTGCTCGTCTATCTCGTCTTCTATGGACTTCCGACAGCAGTGAACATTGCCTACAGCGCCACAACGTCGTTCGTCATCACCCTGTCGGTCTATGCCGGCGCTTACCTGGTCGAGGTCTTCCGGTCCGGCCTGGAGGCCGTGCCGCGTGGCCAGATCGATGCCGGCAAGGCGATCGGGCTGACGCCGCTGCAGCGGCTCCTCTACGTCCGTCTGCCGACGATGACGCGCATTACCCTGCCGGCGCTTTCCAACACCTTCATCTCCTTGTTCAAGGATACGTCGGTCGCCTCGGTCATCGCCGTTCCCGAGCTCACATACGGGGCGCAATGGATCAATTTCAATACGTTCCGCATCGTCGAGGTCTACATCATCGCGACCCTGATGTATCTCGTCACGGGCTATCTCATCCTGTTCGGCCTGCGGCGGCTGGAAGGTCATTTCCGGGTGGAGCGATAGAATGGCTGCGATCCTCTATGCTCTGCCGTTCCTCCTGAAAGGCCTGCTGATAACGCTTTGGGTCTCCGCGATCGTCGTCGCGCTTTCGCTTGGCATCGGCATCGTCTTTGGCGTCGGGCTGATCTATGGCCCTTGGCCAGTCAAGCTCCTCGTACGCTTTTTCAGCGATTGCATCCGCGGCATTCCGATCCTCGTTCTCATCTTCATCGTCTATTACGGGTTTCCGGCGATCGGTCTGCATATCGTCGCCTTTTGGGCCGGTGTCGTCGCCTTGACATTGTTCAAATCGGCGCAGGTGGTCGAATATGTACGCGGCGCCGTCCTCTCCATCCCGAGGGGACAGATGGAAGCCGGCATGTCCATCGGCCTGACCTTTGTACAGCGGCTGCGCTATGTCATCTTTCCGCAGGCGACCCGCCGTTTTCTGCCGCCATGGATCAATGGCGTGACCGACGCGGTGAAAGGAAGCGCTCTGATCTCGCTGCTCGGCATCGTCGATCTTATGCAGTCGATCAACGAAGTGATCGGCCGGACCTATGAGGCCATGCCGCTCTATCTCCTCGGGGCCTTCATCTATTTCGCGATCAACTACAGTCTCTCCAGCCTGAGCCGGAGAATGGAGCGCCGCTACTCCTACATCAGGGATTGACCGTCATGAACAATACGCAATCAACCACGCCGCTCCTCAGAATACGCAATGTCGCCAAGGCGTTCGGACCCGTCCAGGTTCTGCATTCCATCGATATGGATGTCGTGAAAGGTGAGGTCGTCTCGGTCATTGGTCCTTCGGGCAGTGGCAAGACCACGCTTTTGCGCTGCGTGAACTTTCTAGAAAGCTACGACAGCGGCTCGATCCAGATCGATGGAGCGGAAGTCGGCTATCGCGACGGTGCCAATCAGCAGCGCCGCGGCGAGAGGGACCTGGCGCGCATGCGCGCCGAAACGGGCATGGTTTTTCAGAGCTTCAATCTCTTTCCGCATCTGACTGCGGCCGAAAATGTGATGCTCGGTCTTCAGAAGGTTCGGGGCAAACCGAAAAAGGAGGCGCGGGAGATCGCCGAACATTGGCTCAATCGCGTGGGCCTCGGACACCGCATCGACAATCTCCCGTCGGAACTGTCTGGTGGTCAGCAGCAGCGCGTCGGCATCGCGCGCGCCGTGGCCATGGACCCCAAGATCCTGCTGCTCGACGAAATCACTTCGGCGCTCGATCCTGAGCTGGTGAATGAAGTTCTCGATGTTGTCAGGCAGTTGGCAGACGAGGGCATGACGATGCTCATGGTCACCCATGAGATTGCCTTTGCCCGGGATGCCAGCGACCGCATCGTCTTCATGGCTGACGGAAAAGTGTCCGCCCAAGGCGCGCCGAAGGATCTTCCGGCGCTGGTAGCCGAGAATGAACGGTTGAAGGCTTTTCTGTCCCGCTTCCATGCGGCGGCCCCGGCTGTCTGAGATCGAACGGGAGTAAGGAGATGACGCCTCATGAGCGGTTAAAGGCTCTCGGCCTGGAGCTCTTCACACCGCCGACGCCAATCGGCAATTTTCGCAATGTCGTCCGCTGCGGTTCGCTGCTGTTCCTGTCGGGGCAGGGACCTTTGGACGCCGATGGTACGCTGCGAACGGGGAAGGTCGGGCAGGATGTGGATGTCGCAACCGCTTATCAGCATGCGCGGCTGACCGGGCTCAATCTCCTATCGGCGCTGTCGGCCAGCATCGGCGATCTCGGTCAGGTCAAGCAGATCGTGAAATTATTGGGCTTCGTGAACGCGACACCGGAATTTACCGAACACCCGAAGGTCATCAACGGCTGTTCGGACCTGTTCGTCGACATCTTCGGCGATATAGGCATGCATGCGCGCTCGGCAATCGGCGTCGGTTCGCTGCCGAATAATATCACCGTCGAAATCGAAGCGATTTTCGAAATTCACAGCTAAAGGTCCGATCCCATGGTTGCGACCACCAAAGGCTAAGGAAAGGCCGTCCGACGCGATGTTGGTGCCGCGGAAATCGACCGCAACGTTCGCAAATGGCCGGACTGACGGGAAGCCTCCCTTAAACGGTATCGGCTCCGATAGCAGCAAGCGCGGCGCGGGCGACTTCGAAATCCTGATCGCCCGTGCCCGATCCCACGCCGATCGCGCCGGCAAGCCGTCCGCCGAAACGGATGGGCAGGCCGCCCGGCAGATGCGTGACGCCGCCCTGCGAGGCAATGCCGGCAGCCGTGGCGGATTCGAAGGAGATGGCGCCGGTCGGCGCATTGATCGAGGCGGCGGTGCGTGCCTTGGCGCGAGCCGTGTGCATGCTCAGATATTTCGCGCCATCCATCCGGATGCTCGCGATGGTTTCGCCGCTGGCATCGACGATGAAGACGCATTGCGGAATAGCCATCTTCTCGGCATGGGCGATCGCCGCCACAAGAGCCTGCATGGCACCGGAATGGGACAGCACCAAAGTTTCGCGTGTGACGGACATGGGCTTATAGCTCCTGTGGAATCGAAGTCTGATGGCAAACATAGGCCGTGAGGCCTGAATAGACCGGGATTCTCATAGTTGGCAACGCCAAGACTGAGGGTTGGTGAAGTGCCGCCGAGTTCCTTTTCGGCTTCGGGCTGGCACGGACGCAAGCAGGGGCGGCCCAAGGCGCGGAATTCAGCCACGGCTGATGAAAGATGTTTCTGGAGCCAGATGAGCTTGTCCGGATAAACTATTAATATTCAATAATTTTTTTGGAAAACTATTCCGTCGCCGTGCTCGGCGACGGGATTTCGGTTTGGCGTATTGGCGAAGACACCGATCAGCGGCCCTTCTGTTTTCGCCACTCGGCGAACTTGACCTTCGGCGCGTCGCTGGTTGCCGGGTAAAGTCCGATGATGGTCGCACCATTCAAGACTTCCTCAGTGACGAAATCCTCGTAAGCAGTCATCTCGACAGTCTCATCGGCGATTTCATTGGCGAGGTGGGCCGGGATGACGATCACCCCCTCGTTGTCGCCGACGAGAACATCGCCGGGGAAAACCGCGACATCGCCGCAGCCGATCGGTCCATTTATTTCTATGGCCTGATGTAGCGTCAGGTTTGTCGGCGCGGACGGGCGATGATGATAGGCGGGGATATCGAGATTGGCGATTTCCGGACTATCGCGAAAGCCGCCATCGGTGACGACGCCGGCGACGCCTCGCACCTGCAGCCGCGATATCAGGATCGAGCCGGCCGAGGCCGCACGCGCATCCTTCCGGCTGTCCATGACGAGGACGGCACCGGGCGGGCACTTTTCGACTGCCGCGCGCTGCGGATGCTCAGGATTGCGGAAAACGTCGAGTGTGTTCAGGTCTTCGCGCGCGGGGATGTAGCGCAACGTGAAAGCCTGACCAACCATGTTCGCCTTCTTCGGCGACAGCGGGCGCACATCTTGGATGAATTGGTTGCGAAGGCCGCGCTTGAAGAGAGCCGTGGCGATCGTCGGCGTGGCAACGCCCATCAGCTTGTTGCGGGTCTCGCTGCTCAGCACGTAATTGCTCATGATATCGTCCTCAATAAATATCGGGTTCGCCCGGTGTGGGGCCAAATCCGGTTTCCAGGAAATCAAAATCGCAGCCCGTGTCTGCCTGCGCCACGTGGCGGGCGAACATCCAGCCATAGCCACGGCCGAATTTTTCGGCAGGCTTGACCCAGGCTTCGCGCCGGCGCTGCAATTCGTCCTCACTCACCAGCATATCGATCCGCCGTGCTTCGAGATCGAGGCGAACAATATCGCCGTTCTTTAACAGCGCCAGCGGGCCGCCGACATGTGACTCCGGAGAGACATGCAGGATGCAGGCACCATAGCTCGTGCCGCTCATGCGGGCGTCGGACAGGCGCAGCATGTCGCGATGACCCTGCTTCAGCAGCGCCTTAGGTATCGGCAGCATGCCCCATTCCGGCATGCCGGGACCGCCCTGCGGGCCGGCGCCGCGCAGCACCATGACGTGGTCGGGTGTGATGGCGAGATTTTCGTCGTCCACCGCCGCTTTCATCTCCGGATAGCTGTCGAACACCAGAGCCGGCCCCTGATGCTTGTGAAAGCGCGGATCGCAGGCGGCCGGCTTGATGACGGCTCCACTGGGCGCGAGATTGCCTTTCACGACCGCGAGGGACCCCTCGTGATAGACGGGATTGTCGAGCGAGCGGATGACGTCGTCATTGTAGCACTTTGCCCCTTCCAGGGTCTCTCCGAGGGTGACGCCTGAAACCGTCAGCGCGGAGAGATCGAGCTTGGAGGCAAGCTTTGCCATCAGTGCCCGCAGGCCGCCGGCATAGTAGAAGTCTTCCATCAGATAAGTCTTCCCGGTCGGCCGGATATTGGCCAGCACCGGCGTCGTGCGTCCAGCCTTGTCGAGATCGTCAAGCGTAAGGTCGACGCCGGCACGTCGCGCCATTGCAATCAAATGCACGACCGCATTGGTGGAGCAGCCGGTCGCCATAGCCACGGCAACGGCGTTGCCGACGGCGGCAGCCGTGACGATCTTCTCGGGGACAAGGTCCGCCCAGACCATCTCGACAATGCGGCGGCCGACAGCCGAGGACATGCGGATGTGGTTGGAATCGGCTGCCGGGATCGAACTTGCTCCAGGTAAGGTCAGGCCCAGCGCTTCGGCGATCGCCGTCATCGTGCTTGCCGTGCCCATCGTCATGCAGTGGCCATAGGAGCGGGCGATGCCGGCTTCGACTTCGACCCATTCCTTCTCCGAAATAGCGCCCACGCGGCGCTCGTCCCAGAACTTCCAGGCATCGGAACCGGAGCCCAGATATTCGCCGCGAAAATTGCCGCGCAGCATCGGGCCGGCGGGCAGGTAGATCATCGGCAGGCCCATGCTGAGCGCACCCATGACAAGGCCGGGTGTGGTCTTGTCGCAGCCGCCCATCAGCACAGCACCATCGACCGGATGTGAGCGCAGCAGTTCCTCCGCCTCCATCGCCAACATGTTGCGGTAGAGCATGGTGGTCGGTTTGACATAGCTTTCAGACAGCGACAGCGCCGGCAGTTCCAGAGGAAAGCCGCCGGCCTGAAGGATGCCGCGTTTCACGTCTTCGACCCGGTGCTTGAAATGCGCGTGGCAGGGATTGGCATCAGACCAGGTATTCAGGATGGCGATGACGGGCTTGCCCGCCCATTCTTCCGGCGCATAGCCCATCTGCATGGTGCGCGAACGATGTCCGGAACTTCTGAGGTCGTCGGGCGCGAACCATCTGGCGCTGCGCAATTCCGCCGATTTCCTTTTGGCATTCATGTCTTAGGACCTTATATTCAACTATTAGAAGAGATGAATTCGCGCAGGATAATCATTCCTTCATGCCCCACTTCTGCAGGGTTCGACGCTCGATCGTTTGGAAAACCAGGTTCTCGACGATAAGGCCGATGACGATGACCGTCAGCAGGCCGGCGAAGACCGACGGGATGTCGAGAAGATTGCGGTTTTCGAAGATGAACCATCCAAGACCGCCTTGGCCGGACGAAACGCCGAAGACGAGTTCGGCGGCGATCAATGTGCGCCAGGAGAAGGCCCAGCCGATCTTCAGACCGGTCAGGATCGATGGAAAGGCAGCAGGGATGAGAATGCGGAACACGTAGGATAGTCCGGTCAGTCCGTAGTTGGCCCCCACCATGCGCAGCGTCCGCGAAACGCCGAGAAAGCCGGCATGTGTGTTGAGGGCGACTGCCCAGAGCACGGAATGCACGAGCACGAAGACGAGGCTTGCCGGGCCCAGACCGAACCAAATGAGCGCCAGCGGCAGCAGCGAGATCGCCGGCAGCGGATTGAACATCGCCGTCATCGTCTCGAGGAAATCGGTGCCAATACGGGTGTTGATGGCGACGACGGTCAGGATGGCGGCGAGCACCGTCCCCGTCACATAGCCTGTGATCAAAATCTTCAGCGTGGTCCAGATGCGTTCGGGCAGCACGCCATCGGCAAAGCGATCATAGAGCGCCGTCAGCGTGTCGCTGAGCGTCGGGAAAAGCAGCGGATTGTCGAGATGTCGCGCATAGGTCTCCCAGACGATGGCAAGGATGACGATCAGCAGCGATTTGCGGAAGAAGCTCGATTGCCAAAGAAGTTCGGCGGCGCCGAGCTTCTGTTCGACAGCAGCGATGTGGCCTGCCGATTCGGCCCTCTCGGCCGCGAGGATGATCTGCGGTGCGCTCATGGCCTATTCCCTATGTCCTGCTTCGGCAAACAGCATGTGATGGATTTCCTGCTCCAGCTCGGCCGCGGCCGCGGCATCGTGGCGGACCGCTTCGACATTGCGGATCTCGGCCTTGACGCGGCCGGGATGCGGTGAAAGCAGCAGGATGCGGTTGGAGATCTTGATCGCCTCGGCGATCGAATGGGTGACGAAGATGACGGTGAAATGCGTATCTTCCCAAAGCTGTAGAAGCTCGTCCTGCATCTGCCGGCGGGTCAGCGCATCGAGTGCCGCAAAAGGTTCGTCCATCAGCAGGATATCGGGCTGCATGGCCATGCCACGGGCGATCGCCACACGCTGCTTCATGCCGCCTGAGAGCATGTGCGGATAGGTATCGACAGCACGCGTGAGCTTGACCTTCTCGATATAGTCGCGGGCGATAGCCTCGGCTTCCGCGCGGGGCAGGCGGCGAGCAGTCGTTAGCGGAAACATGACGTTTTCAAGGACGGTCTTCCAGGGCAGGAGCTGATCGAATTCCTGGAAAACCATCATCCGGTCGGCGCCCGGCTTCTTGACCGGATGTCCCTTGATCTCGATGCGCCCCGCCGTCGGCGTCAGATAGCCGCCGATGGCCTTCAGCAATGTCGATTTTCCGCAACCGGACGGTCCGAGAAGCACGAACCGGTCGGATTGAGCGAGCGAAAAGCTGACCTCTTCGGTGGCGGTGATCAAAAGGTTCGGCGTCTTGTAGCGAAGCGTCACCTTGTCGACGTTCAACAGTGGTTTGGCCACGGCCGTTTCGGTCGGCGGGGCATCGGTTGCAACTTTTGCCTGAAGCATGAGGTCCTCCAAGAGATAGCTAAAGGCGGCATTGGCGCCGCCAACAGGCTTCAATTGCCGTTCAGATCCGCCGCTTCGGGCAGATAGTAATCGGTCCAGGCTTTCGGCATCGTCTTCAAGGTTCCGATCTTATGGAGGTGCGCCGCGAATTTCATGGTTCCCTGCGGATCCATGCGGAATTCCATCATGTGCGGTTGATTGAGGATCGCCAGGAGATCGTCGACGCTGGTCTTGTCGCCGCTGACCGTCTTGTAAGCTTCGACGGCTGTCTTCGGGTCTTTCTTGATCACATCGATGGCGTCGGCCGTTGCTTCGCGGACGGCCTTAATGATCGTGGGGTTGGCGGTGGCGAATTGCGTCGTCGTGAAGAAGGTGCCTTGAGTCAGCTCACCGCCGATGATGTCGCGCGAATTGACGACCTCATGAACACCCGGCTGCTTGAGTTCCAGATATTGGAAAGGCGGGGCAGAGAAATGGCTCTTCACCTCATGGTTCTGGTTGGCAAGCGCTGCCATGGCGTCGGGATGACCAAGCTGCACCGTGTTGGCATCGAACTTGTGGACCTGATCGTCACCATACATGTGGGCAGCGGCCATCTGCAGCAGGATCGCCTGCGTCGAAACGCCGACCGTCGGCACGGCAATCTTGTCGCCCGGCTGGATGTCCTTCAGAGATTTGATGCGCGGATCGCGTGAGACCATGATGACCGGCTGCGCGGAATTGGTGACGATGCCTTTGACCTTGCCTCTGGTGCGGTCCCAGAGCAGCAGCAGATTGCCGGTGCCGGTGTTGACGATGTCGACGCTGCCGGCAAGCAACGCATCGGTTTGCGCGCCGCCGCCGCTAAAAGTGCGCCATTCGACCTTGACGCCCGGCAGGCCGTCAGCCTCTGCGCGTTTCTCGATAAGCTTCTGCGTCTCCATGACATGGCTGACGAGATAAAGAATGCCTGGCTGGCGGGTGATCGAAATATCGGTTTTTTCGGCAGCGCTTGCCGAAAAGGCGCCGGCCAGCATCACGGCGGCCGCGGTCATGCCGCGAAGAAATCCTCTCATTATGTCCTCCCAAATTGCGCAAACCCGTGAAATCGCGTTTACTTAAATGCACTAAAGCACTAATGTATCAGTGCATCAAGTCTTAAATTGTGCTTTATGAACTAACGCTCTCGATCAGGAAGGTTGCCAGTGAAACTAAACCCGAAAGAATTCGCTTTGGACCGATCCCGCCAGGTCGCTCCCCAGATCCTGGAAATCCTGAGATCGCGTATTCTTTCAATGAGTTTGCCGCCGACCACCGTTCTCTCGCGCATCTCGCTTCAGAGCGAATTCAACGTCAGCCAGACGCCGGTTCGCGACGCTTTGATCAGGCTGGAAGAAGAGGGGCTCGTCGAAGTCTACCCGCAGTACGCCACTGTCGTCGCGAGAATAGACATCGGCAATGCGGTCGAAGCGCACTTTCTGAGACTGTCGATCGAGCTGGAGGCCGTCCGGCGGCTGACGGCCGAATCGCCCGAAGAAACGGCGGCTGCCCTGCGGCATGTTCTGGTGCGGCAGGAGCATGTGGCGTCACCTGAGACCTACGATCTCTTCGATGCTCTCGACAAGGATTTCCACCGTGTTCTCTTCGAAAGGGCTGGTATCCTGGGACTTTGGGCGACCGTCCGGCGTCAGAGCGTTCATCTCGATCGCCTTCGCATGCTGAACCTGCCCATGCCGGGCAAACAGCAGCAGGTCATCACCGATCACCATGCCATTGTCGATGCTGTTCAGTCGGGAAAGGCGGAAGAGGCTGTGGCAGCACTTCGCAAGCACCTTTCCGGAACGCTGTCGATCATCGATCTCATTTGCGAAAAATATCCGGATTATGTCAGCCGGTAGGCAGCTATCCAGGTGCGGCTACGGCAAAATCGCGCGCAGCACATGCCCGGAGGCGTGCGTTTCATCCTCTGCGGCAGTCCGTCTCGTGGTTACGAAAATCGAGCGTGGATTGGCTCTGTTCATGATGATCTTCGTCGGGTGCGTCACCGGAAAGGGGATTGGTTCCAGCGCTTCCCCTGATGGTGCGAAGCGGAGAAGCTGTGATCCCTCAACACCGGCAATCCAGTAGATACCGTCCTCATCGATGAACGCGCCGTCGGGCCGGCCGGAGAAATCATGCGTCGTCGCAAAGACGCGGCGATTGCTTGGCGTTCCCGTGGCGAGACCATAGTCGCAGACCCAGATCGTTTGCACGCTCGGATGAGAGTCCGAGAAATACATGCGGTGGCGAACGGGATCGAAGGCAAGCCCGTTGGGCGTCCATAGGCCGTCGAAGACACGGCGATGGCCAAGGTCGGCTTCGACGCAGAAAATGGCTCCCGCAGGTTCGGTCAGATTGAGGTGCATGGTGCCTGCCCAGAAGCGGCCCGCCGGATCGATAGCGCCGTCGTTGAAGCGAACATCGCTCCGGCTTTCCGGCGAGCAGGCGAGGTCGAAACGGCCGTTTGCTGGATCGAAGAGGAAAATGCCGCTGGCGAGGCCTGCCAGCAGCATCACGTCCGGCCGCATGGCAATGCAGCCGACAGCCTCCGGCGCGTCCCAGACTTCGGTTCTGCCAGATGCGGTATCGGTCCGCAGCAGCCGGCAGCCATCGGTATCGACCCACCATAGAGACTTGCCGTCCTCCGACCAGACCGGGCTTTCGCCGAGAAAGCCCCATCGGTCGGAGAATACTTCGAATGCTGAAATCATCTTGCCTCTTATTTACGCGCTGTCGGCGGGCTTTCACCTATTGCCGGATATCGAGCTATCATTTGCGGAATTCAAGTCCTGGCATAGCAGGCGGTTTTGGAGTGTTTGCGATGTCGAGAAATGTGGAGTTGCCGAACGGCTGCATTGGCTTCGGCGGCGCTTCGTGCGAGAAAAGTAAAGCTCGAACAAGATAGGGAATTTCCTTGACCATCGGACTTGCGCACGCCGAACTGATCGCGGTTCTGACGGCCGTCACCGGCAACGATCCTCGGGTCATGACCGTGCGGTCGGGCGATGCCTTGCCGTCGGGACCGTTCGAACTCGGGCACCGTACCTTGCAGAGCGGTCTTCGCGAATGGGTGCGGGAACAGACGGCACACCCCGTCGGCTATCTTGAGCAGCTTTATACCTTTGCCGACCGTGATCGGAACAATGAGATCTTGGGCGGCCGGACGATTTCGATCAGCTATCTCGGCCTGGTACGGGAGCAAGCAGCCCCTGGCGGAGGCCGGCCGGGTTGGCATAGTTGGTACGAATATTTCCCTTGGGAAGACCATCGTCACGGCCGTCCGTCCGTACTGGACGACATCGCCGAGCGGCTGAATAGCTGGATCACGGGCGATCCAGCCAGGCGCGAGCAACGCCGGCGCCGTGCCGATTTCGCCTTTGGTCTGAATGATGCCGCCTGGAATGAGGACCTTGTTCTGCAGCGTTACGAGCTTCTCTATGAGGCCAAGCTTGTCTCGGAGGCGGGCTGCTCTCAGCAGGCCAATTCCGACCGGCCGATGTTTGCCGATCATCGGCGGATTCTTGCGACCGGCATGGCGCGGCTGCGCGCGAAGATCAAATATCGCCCCGTCGTGTTCGAACTGATGCCGGAGAGTTTTACGCTCCTTCAATTGCAGCGCACCGTCGAAGCTCTGGCAGGACTGACGCTGCATAAGCAGAATTTTCGCCGTTTGATCGAGCAGCAGGAGCTGGTGGAAGAAACGGGCGCAACCGAAAGCGAGACGGGCGGCCGCCCGGCCAAGCTCTTCCGCTTCCGTCGTGCCATTCTCGAAGAACGCGAACTCGCCGGAACAAAATTACCGCTCTCTCGCAATTGACATATGCTCACAACGAGAATATCTATTTGCGTATGATATACTCAAATTGAGTATAATAAGGAGCCGGTCATGAACCATCCCGTATCCGCATCCTCCCTTTACGATCGCGTTAGCCGAGTCATCCCCAAAGCCGAATGGCTGACGTTTCAGAATGATGTCGAGGCGATCCTCGAGCTGAAACGCCGCCGCAACGCCGTCATCCTCGCGCATAACTATCAGACGCCGGAGATTTTCCACGGCGTCGCCGATATCGTTGGCGACAGCCTAGCGCTCGCCCGCAAGGCGATCGATGTGGACGCCGATATCATCGTGCTTGCCGGCGTACATTTCATGGCCGAGACCGCCAAGCTGCTCAATCCGGAAAAGACTGTGCTGATCCCCGATATGGCCGCCGGTTGCTCGCTAGCGGAATCGATTACGCCGGAAGACATCGCGCTGCTGCGGCAGGCGCATCCTGGGGTTCCCATTGTCACCTATGTCAATACTTCCGCCGCGGTGAAGGCGGCATCCGATATCTGCTGCACATCGGGCAATGCCAAGCAGGTGGTGGAATCGCTCGGCGTTCCCAAGGTGCTCATGATCCCCGACGAGTATCTGGCGCAAAATGTTGCGCGCGAAACCAATGTAGAAATCATCGCCTGGCATGGGCATTGCGAAGTGCATGAGCTTTTCACCGCCGATGATGTGCGCCAGCTTCGCGAAAATTATTCCGGTGTGACCGTGCTCGCGCATCCGGAGTGCCCGCCTGAGGTCGTCAGGGAAGCGGATTTTGCCGGCTCCACCGCCGTTATGTCCGATTATGTCGGCAAGAAACGGCCGGCGCGTGTCGTACTGCTGACCGAATGTTCGATGAGCGACAATGTTGCCGTTCATCATCCGGATGTCGAGTTCATCCGGCCCTGTAATCTCTGCCCGCATATGAAGCGCATAACGCTCGGCAACATCCGCAAGGCACTGGAGGAAAACCAGCATGAAGTAACGATTGATCCGGCCATTGCCGTTGCCGCGCGCCGCGCGGTGGAAAGGATGCTGGCGATATGACCGAGGTTCTTCACGATCTTGCCGGCCATGTCGCCATCGTCGGCAGCGGTCTCGCCGGCCTGATGGCAGCAGTGATGCTGGCTCCGCAGCCGACCGTCATCCTTACCCGCGCAACGCTCGGCGCCGAGACATCGAGCGCCTGGGCACAGGGCGGCATCGCCGCCAGCATGGGGGCGGATGACAGCGCGGAGTTGCATCTTGCCGACACGCTTGCTGCCGGCGATGGGCTCTGCGACCCCGTGGTGGCCGCAAGCATCATTGCCGAAGCGCCGGCGGCAATTGCCGCCTTGGAGCGAGCGGGCGTACGCTTTGATCGGAATGGCGCCGGTGCCCTGTCGCTCGGCCTCGAAGCTGCCCATTCGCGCCGTCGCATCGTTCATGCCGAAGGCGACGGCTCCGGGGCTGCGATCGTCCGCGCCCTGGTGCGGGCCGTCGTCAATACGCCGTCCATTACGGTGCTTGAAGGGTATGAAGCGCGGCGGTTGCTCCTGGATGGCGAACGGATCAGCGGCCTTTTATGCGCAACAGCAAAGGGAATGGCCGTTCTGCCCACCTCCCGCGTCCTGCTTGCGACCGGTGGCATCGGCGGTCTCTTCGATGCGACGACCAATCCCATCGGCAATTTCGGCCAGGGCGTGGCACTTGCCGCGAGAGCTGGGGCGCTTCTGGCCGATATGGAGTTCGTGCAATTCCATCCGACAGCCCTCGATTCCCGCCGCCGGCCGCTGGCGCTGGTCAGTGAAGCTGTGCGCGGCGAAGGTGCATTGCTCGTCAACGAGAGAGGCGAGCGTTTCATGTCGGAGGTTTCCGGCGCGGAACTCGCCCCGCGCGATGTCGTCGCGCGGGCGATCAGCGCGGAAATCGCGCGCGGCGGCGGCGTCTTTCTCGATGCGCGCGAAGCGCTCGGCAATCGCTTTGCTGCGCGCTTCCCCGTGATCGATGCGCTCTGCCGGGAGGCGGGTTTCGATCCCGCGCGCGAGCTTATCCCGGTGCGTCCCGCCGTTCACTATCACATGGGCGGTGTGGCGACCGATGTGAGCGGCCGCAGCTCCGTCTCCGGCCTCTGGGTGGCAGGGGAGGCGGCATCATCAGGCCTTCACGGCGCCAATCGGCTCGCCAGCAACTCTTTGCTGGAGGCTGCCGTCATGGGCATGCGCGCCGCACGCGATATGGCCGACCTCTCTTGGCGCGTTGCGAACCCGCCGTCGGACCATGGGCGCTCGATAGCACCGGATTCCTCGCTTGTGCGGCCGATCGTCTCGCGTCATCTCGGCGTGCTTCGCAATGCCGGCGCCATTCACGGAGCGATTGCTGCGCTTCTGCCGCTGGTCGAAAGTGAAGGTCCGGCCGCGGATCCCGCCATCGTGGCACTGCTGATCGCCGTCTTCGCCAGCCTACGGACGGAATCGCGCGGCGCTCATGCACGCACGGATTTTCCGTTGAAACTGAAGAACGCCCAGCGCCGGTCGATGCGCCTCACTGACGCCTTGGACATCGCCCGATCCGTCATTCCCTATTCCTTCGCCCGGAGTGCCTGACATGACCCTCGTTCCCCTTCCGCGCCTCATCATCGAGCCGTTGGTGCGCAATGCCCTGCTGGA
The DNA here is from genome assembly GCF_029714285.1 of Rhizobium sp. CB3090. Taxonomy (NCBI): domain Bacteria; kingdom Pseudomonadati; phylum Pseudomonadota; class Alphaproteobacteria; order Hyphomicrobiales; family Rhizobiaceae; genus Rhizobium; species Rhizobium sp. CB3090. The sequence goes on along the minus strand of NZ_CP121663.1, from coordinate 821,087 downwards.
AGATCTCGGCCTTGCCGGCGATATCACGTCCGCCGCCGTTATTCCGGAAGATCATCGCTCCACCGTTGCCATGGTAGCCCGGCAACCGGGTGTAGTCGCCGGGCTCGACGCCTCGGAACTTGCCTTCCAGCTTGTCGATCCCAGAATCACCATGACGCGGCATCTTCACGACTGCGCAAAGGTTACCGCCGGCGATGTAATCGCAACGATCGAAGGTTCCTCACGTGGTTTGTTGACGGCCGAGCGCACGGCATTGAATTTCCTCGGTCACCTCTCCGGTATCGCGACCGTGACGGCCGGCATCGTCGAGGCGATCAGCGGTACGAAGGCATCAATCGTCTGCACCCGCAAGACGACGCCGGGACTGCGTGCGCTGGAGAAATATGCGGTCAAGGCCGGCGGCGGCATGAACCATCGTTTTGCGCTCTACGACGCGGTATTGATCAAGGACAATCATGTCGCAATCGCCGGCGGAGTCGCGGAAGCCATCCGCCGCGCTAAGACCGGCGTCGGCCACATGGTCAAGATCGAGGTCGAAGTGGACACGCTCGATCAGCTTCGCGAAGCCATGGCAGAGGGCGTCGATGCCGTGCTGCTCGACAATATGACACCTGATCAGTTGCGCGAAGCGGTAGGCATCGTTGCCGGGCAGGCAATCACGGAGGCGTCGGGCCGTGTTACTCCGTCAACTGCCGCGGCAATAGCGGCTTCCGGCGTCGATCTGATCTCTGTCGGCTGGGTAACGCATAGCGCGCCAACGCTCGACATTGGGCTCGATTGGAAAGCGGCAGCATAAAGCGGGGCTTGAGCGGTCGTTTCAAGCCGTGACCGGAAACGACGCTGGCCGCGCCGCGATATGCTTATGGAAATTGCGTCGCAGCATCCGGTTGGCGCTTGCACATCTCTCGCCTTGCTGATCAAAATCTGCAGGTTTCGGCATGCCAGAAAGGCGAGAGGCATTTGAGCAATCCTTGGTCCGCGGGCCAGACAATCGATGTCGCCATCATCGGCGCTGGCGCCGCAGGTGTCGCAGCGGCGCGGCGGCTGCAGTCTCTCCGTCCTGATATTTCCGTGTTGCTTCTTGAGGCGAAGGACCGCCTGGGAGGCCGCGCCTGGACGGTTCGGTTGCCGTCGTTCGAGAATGAGCCTGTCGATCTCGGCTGCGGATGGCTCCATGGCGCGAGGACGAATCGATGGACCGATATCGCCCGCCAGATCGGGCTGACGGTGGAAACGACGCCTGCCCCCTGGAGCGAGGGCGGACGGACGGTCGAGGGGGCAGGAGGCAGATCGGCTATCAACACCTTTTTTGCGCGCGCAGAACAATGGGGGGATTCTGGCGAAGACGGATCGCTTGACAACCTGCTGGAACCCGGAAACCCCTGGAACGGGCGCATCGAAGCAATCGGGACGTTTCTAAACGGTGTCGAACTCGCAGCCGCCTCCATTCACGATTATGTCCATTATGATCCCGGGCCAGGCCCGGACTGGCGCGTTCGCGAGGGTTATGGAACGCTGATTTCGGCCTATGCGCAGCCGGTCCCCACGATGCTTTCGACGGCGGTTAAAACCATCGATCATCGTGGCGCGGGGACTATCCTTTTGCAGACGGAACGCGGAACGCTGCATGCACGCATGGTCTTGGTAACGGTCGCGACAAATGTGATCGCAGAGGACCGGATCAAATTCGATCCGCCGCTGCCGAGAAAGCGGGAGGCAGCCGGTCGTTTGCCGCTGGGGCTTGCCAATAAACTGTTCCTGAGCGTGACGTCGCCGGACGATCTGCCGATCGACACAAGGCTCACGGGCTCCTTGGATCAGGTCCGTACGGGTTCCTACCAGCTACGGCCCTTCGGCACCGCCCTGATCGAGGCCTATTATGGTGGTTCGCTGGCGCGGGATTTGGAGGCTGCCGGGGAGCAGGCTGCTCTTGCATTCGCAAGAGAAGAGCTGACGCAGCATTTCGGAACCGCTTTCGCTCGTCGCATCGATGCCGTGGCCATGTCGGCCTGGGACAGCGAGCCGCATATTGGTGGATCCTATTCCTATGCCCAGCCCGGTGCCTCTGCCGAACGCATCGTACTTGGTGAAACCGTCGACGGCAGGCTCTTCTTTGCCGGCGAAGCCTGTTCGCCGACCCGTTTTTCGACAGCACATGGCGCTCTCGAAACCGGCTTAGCTGCCGCCGAAGCGATCGCCGCGGCTTTGAAATCCAAGAGCTGACGATGGACCATTCTTCTCCGTCATCGTGGGGCGATCTTCTGTCGGAGAGGGATGAAGGATAGCTGCTCTTGTATTGCGTTTCGCATTACATTGGCCTATCTTCCTTTCAAATTTGAGGACTATACGATGGCAGCGCCTGCACAAAAAAAAGAGACGCCCGTATCGATGCGGTTGCGCAATGACGATCTTGCCATCATCGACCGTGGTGCCGAACTGCTCGGCTTGTCACGCACAGAGTTCATGCGCCGGGCCGCAGTTCACGAGGCGCAAACCGCGATCTTGAACGAGACGGTCATTCGTCTTTCGCCGGGTGCTTTCGATGACTTCCTGCAGACCATCGGCGCAACACCGGCGGCTCCGCCGGCAAAGGTGAGGGAGCGGCTGCAGCGCAAGGCGCCGTGGAAACAATAGGCCATGGCGCTTTCAGGCATCGCGCTTCTATCCGATCATCATCGGTTCGACGGTTTTAACTGCGGGAAACCCGCGCTGGATGATTGGCTGGCAAATTTTGCGCGATCCAATCAGACCCGCGGATTCACCCGTGTCCTCGTCGCGCTCGACGACGATCTCGCCGTTGGCTACTACGGCCTTGCTCCGTCTGTCATCGAGCCCAATGCCACCCCACGCAAGATTCGCACCGGCCGTCCACCTGATCCCATCCCTTGCTTGCTGATCGGTCAGATCGCGGTTGACCGTCGTTACGCCGGTCGTGGTATTGGCTCGACACTGGTGAAGGACGCATTGACGCGCTGCGTCGCCGGCGCGGATATAGTGGCAGGGCGTGCCGTGGTGGTTCGTGCGATAGACACGGAGGCGGAGACGTTCTGGCAGAGCTGGGGTTTTATTCCCGCTCGTGACAACCCCTCGATCCTGATGCGCTCATTGGACGATATCAGACATTGGCTTGCAGAAAGTGCTTGATAGGCCCGGCTACGACAGTTGCTTCGCTTTCAGCACAGAGACGGCCGCTTCGCTGTTGTGAACATAATCGTTCGCATCTGGCTGCCTTTGCACGAGCAGGATGAACAGCAGATCGGTGAGCATCAGTTGCGCGTCCCGCGCGGTGATCGCCGAGGAGCGGACGCGGTCTTCATCGCCGACGGTATAAAGGCGGATATCGGCGACATGGGCGAGCGGATTGTCCTGCAGGCCGGTGACGGCAATGACGATCGCATTTCGCTGGCTGGCGAGTTCGGCGATCCTGAGGGTTTCGATGCTGGTGCCCGAATAGGAGAGGGCGAACAGCAGGTCGTCGGAACCGAGTGTAGAGGCGTTGGCCATCTGCACATGGCTGTCGCTGTCATGCAGGACATTGCGTCCGAGCTTCATCAGCTTGTAGGAAAAGTCGCGGGCGACCAGCGAGGACGCGCCGACGCCGGCAAGATGAATACGACGGGCTTCGTAGAGCGCTTTCAGCGCCTTGCCGATATCCAGTTCATTGTTGACGGCGATCGTCTGCTGCATCGCCTGCAGCTTGCTGCCAAGCAATTTTTGCAGGATGGTCAGATAGCCGTCATCGACTTCGATGGTCCCATGGATCATGCCGGCTGGGGCCTGCCACTCCTGCGCCTTAGCCTCGCTGACGGCGAGCTTCAGTTCCTGATAGCCGGCATAGCCGAGTTTCTGGCTGAACTTCACGACGCTCGACTGGCTCCGGCCGGTCTCGGCTGCGAGGGCGGCGGATGAGAGCCGCAGCATCTGGTCGGGATTTTCGACGATGAATTGCCCGATCTGGCGATCGGCTGGCGCCATGCCTTCGAGCTTTGCGCTGATTTTCTTTAAAATAGACATCCGCCCCTTTAAGGCCGTGGAGGCCGGTTCATGCGTCGACACAATCGAGCCACAGGATATCATTCGACCGATAGCGGGCAACCACGCTTTCGGCCGGTCAGCGCCGACCTTATCACAAAGAGATTGGAATAAAAAATTCCAATCTACATTGACAGGACGGAATGAACGAATAGTTTTGAGTCAAAGGCAGACGAAATAACGTCTGCTCTTTCGCCCCTCTCTTTGACGGGTTTCATATCATGGACAGACTGCGGATATCAGGCGGGAACAGGTTGCAGGGCGCTGTGACGATTTCTGGCGCCAAGAATGCCGCCTTGCCGCAGATCGCGGCGGCGCTGCTCAGTCCCCATCCGCTGGAATTGACGAACCTGCCGGCCGTGACCGATGTCGAGAACATGCTCGGCGTCGTCGCCCTTCATGGTGCGGTTGTGACCCGCGCGGCGCATGGGACCACGATTGATGCCAGCGCAATCGTCTCGAAGGAAACCTCCTACGACACTGTGCGGCGCATGCGGGCGACGGTGCTGGTACTTGCGCCGCTGCTGGCACGCTTCGGGCATGCCCGTGTCTCTCTGCCCGGCGGCTGCGCGATCGGCGCCCGGCCGGTCGACATGCACATCAAGGCGCTGGCGACGCTTGGAGCCGATATCGCGATCGAGAACGGTCTGATCGTCGCTTCGGCCCCTGGTGGGTTGAAGGGCGCGCGTATCGTCCTGAGTTCCCCATCCGTCGGTGCGACCGAGACGGCGATGATGGCGGCATGTGCCGCCAAGGGCGAGACGGAGATCTTGAATGCGGCGCGCGAGCCGGAGGTGGCCGATCTCGCCGTCTGCCTTAGTGCCATGGGCGCGCGAATCGAGGGCGCGGGTACGCATCGTATCCTGATCGAGGGCGGCACGAACTGGCAGCCTGCCAGGCATCACGGCATATCCGACCGGATCGAGGCCGGCACCTATGCCGTTGCCGCCGCCATCACTGGCGGGCAGCTTGAGCTGATCCACGCCCGGCTGGAGAATCTCGCTTCCGTCGTGCAGGCATTGGAAGCCATGGGCGTCAGCATCTGGCCCAGCGATCGGGGCCTGGTCGTTTCGAGGGACGGTCCGCTCAAGGGCGCCGACATCACCACGGAACCCTATCCTGGCTTTCCGACGGACCTGCAGGCCCAGTTCATGGCGCTTGCCTGCTGCGCGGAAGGCGCCTCGCTGATCCGTGAGGCGGTGTTCGAAAATCGCTTTATGCATGTGCCAGAATTGATGCGCCTCGGCGCCAACATCACGCTGCAGGGCACCACGGCACTGGTTCGCGGCGGGGCACCTCTTCGAGGGGCCCAGGTTATGGCGACTGATCTGCGCGCCTCGGTCTCGCTGGTATTGGCGGCGCTGGTGTCGAAAGGCGAAACGATCGTCAACCGCGTTTATCACCTCGATCGCGGTTACGAGCAGTTGGATCGCAAGCTCTGCCTTTGTGGTGCCGATATCGAGCGACTGATGTCATGAACGGCGAAACGGACAGCGCATGCTATTTTCTCGGCATCGATGGCGGCGGCACCGGCTGTCGCGCCAGGATCGAGGATGCCGCCGGCACCGTATTCGGCCAGGGACTATCCGGTCCCGCGACCACGCGGCTCGGCATTGACGAAGCCTGGGCATCCATTGCCAGGGCCTTCGGTCCGGCGATTGAAGAGGCAGGCCTCGACCCTTCCGAAATCGCGCACGTCCATACGGGTGTCGGCCTTGCCGGAATCGGGCGGAAGGGCGCCCTTGAGGCATTGCGCGCCATAAAGCATCCCTTTGCCAGCATCGATTTCGTCAGCGACGGCGAGGGCGCCTGCCTTGGCGCCCATTCCGGCCGCGACGGTGCGATCGTCATTGCCGGAACAGGATCGATCGGCCTCGGTTTCGTCGAGGGTCGCCACTTGCGGGTCGGAGGATACGGATTCCCGATCTCGGATGAAGGCAGCGGCGCGGATCTCGGGCTGAAAGCCGTGCAGCTTGCGCTGCGCGCGCATGACGGCCGCTATGAGAAGACCGCGCTGTTAGTCGAGATTTTGCAGCGGTTTCAAAACGATCCCATGGAGGCGGTCGCCTGGATGGATCGCGCCTCGGCAACCGACTATGCCGCTCTCGCGCCGATGGTGATGCGCCATGCGGATCAGGGAGATGCCGCCGGGCGACGCATCGTCCAGAGCGCGGCCGAACATATAGATACGTTGATTCGCTCGCTGTTTGATAAAGGTGCTCCGCGCGTCTCCTTGCTCGGTGGCCTTTCCAGCCCGCTTGAGCCATGGCTTGCGCCGGATGTCCGCCGCCGCCTCAAACCCATCGACGGCGATGCCGTTTCCGGCGCCATCATTCTTGCCAGAAAGTCAGCCTGCGGCCGTTGAAACGACCGCTCGATAACTCCCTCATTTTGCGCGCCAATATTGGAATATTTTATTCCTTATGTGATTGACGATCGGAATAAATGGACATAATGTTAACGAAGGTAAACAGGGAAACGGCGGCGAACGAAGCCATAAAGGCCGGCTGCTTATGCTATGATTAGCTTTCTGTTGCGTTGAAAATCTAAGGCTGCTGTTGCGGCTCGCCCGATCCTTGCCGATCGAGCCCGCCATCTCTGATCCGTTGATATCGAAGAGCATTCTTTCGAGAGCTGGCACATGACAGAACAAAGATTGATATCCGAACTGGAACAGTTGGTTTCCGAGGGTCGCAATCCGAACACGATGCATATCGATCTGTTGTCGACCTTCGATATCCTGCGCGAAATCAATTACGAGGACCAAACCGTCCCCGCTGCAGTCGAAAAGGTCATTCCCGCGATCGCAGCGGCGGTAAACCAGATCGTTGCGGCTTTCCAGAAGGGCGGGCGGCTGATCTACATGGGTGCCGGCACCAGCGGCCGGCTTGGCGTTCTCGACGCATCCGAATGTCCGCCGACTTTCAGCGTGCCGCAGAGCATGGTGATCGGTCTGATCGCCGGCGGCCCCGACGCGCTGCAACGCTCGATCGAAGGCGCCGAGGACGATCCTGAGCAGGGGCGGCAAGCCTTGCGGGACATCGGCCTGACCGCGGCAGACGTCGTCGTCGGCATCGCCGTCAGCGGCCGCACGCCCTACGTCATCGGCGGGCTGAACTACGCAAAGAGCGTCGGCGCGGCCACTGTCGCCCTGTCCTGCAATCCCAATTCCGTCATTGCCGGCATTGCCGATCTCGCTATTTCTCCTGTGGTCGGTCCGGAAATCCTGACCGGATCGACCCGGCTGAAGTCGGGAACGGCACAGAAGCTCATTCTCAACATGCTGACGACGGCGAGCATGATCCGGATCGGCAAGAGCTATCAGAACCTGATGGTCGACGTGAATGCGAGCAACAAGAAGCTGGTCGCTCGCGCCTCCCGCATCGTCATGCAGGCGACCGGCTGCACCCAGGAGGAAGCCCGCCGCGTGCTCGACCAGACTGGCAATGATGTCAAACTCGCCATTCTCATGGAAATTACGGGAATGGGCATTGAAGAAGCCCGTGTGGCATTGCAAAACGCTGGTGGATTCCTGCGAAAGGCCATCAGCGCGAAGACAGTATGAACTGAAATCGCAGCAGCGGTAGCCTTTAACGAAGTGGCCAAAATCGGCTGGGAGCGAAAAAAACGCTCAGAGGGAGAACAGAATGAAAAGACATTTTGCAAGGAAGCTGATTTCGTGCGTCGCCGTTGCGGCAGCTCTTGGTATGGCGGCAGTTTCGACCGAAGCGCATGCGGCGACGCTGCGCATGGCATGGTCGCAGGATGCGACCGGCCTTGACCCGCACAAACAAACCGCCTTTTCCTCGATCCGCCTGCTGGAGCTGATCTATGAGCCGCTCGTCCGGCTCGACAGCAATCTGCAGATCGTTCCCGCCATTGCCGAAAGCTGGCAGTTTTCGTCCGACGGCAAGGAGTTGACCTTCAAGCTCAATCCGAATTCGAAGTTCCAGAACGGCGCTGCCGTCACGTCGGCTGACGTGAAGGCGTCGTTCCAGCGCATTCTCGATCAGGCGACAGGTGCGGCCGCCCGCGCGAATTTCCTGTCGATCGCCAGCATCGATACCCCGGATGCGACGACCGTCATTTTCCACCTGTCGCAGCCCGATGTTCCAATTCTGACCTCGATGACCAGCCTCAACGCCGCCGTCGTTCCGGCAAGCGAAATCGCCGCCGGCTCCGTCGGCACCAAGGCGATCGGTTCCGGCCCCTTCAAGCTCGAAAATTGGGTTCCGAATTCCAAGGAAGTCCTGAGCGCCAACAAGGCCTGGGCCGGCGGCACGGTCGGCGTCGACGGCATCGATATCAGCGTCCTTCCCGATGAGACGGCTATCCTGGCATCGCTTCGCACGGGCCAGATCGATTTTGCGCTTCTAAACGATCCGCTGGTCGCGACGCTCGTTCCCAAGGAGCCGAAGCTGCAACTGACCCGCACGCCGGTACTTTCCTACAACGTCCTGCAGCTCACCCCCTCACACAAGCCTATGGATCAATTGGCCGTGCGCCAGGCGATCTCCTGCGCGATCGACCGGAAGGATGTGCTCGATACCGCAGCGCTTGGCGAAGGCAAGGTGACGGGACCGTTGACCATGCCTCTCTATGCAACCGATCCGAGCCAGCTCTTCTGCTACAAGCGCGATGTCGAAAAGGCGAAGAAGCTGATGGCCGATGCGGGCCTCGCCAACGGCTTCTCCGCGACCGTGATCGCCGCCACCGGCGAGCCACCGACGGCCACCGCCGAAGCCCAGGTCATCCAATCGCAGCTCGCCGAAATCGGCATCAAGCTCGACATCAAGGTGATGGAACTCAACGTCTATGTCGATGCCTGGCTGAAGGGCAATTTCGACATGGCGGTTGCGCTGAACGGCGGCAGTGCCGATCCCTATTCGATGTATAATCGTTACTGGACGAAGACCGGCAATCTGCAGAAGGTCGCGAACTATATCGATGATACGCTGGATAGCCTGATGCAGAAGGGCCGTATCGAAACCGATCCGGCCAAGCGTAAAGTAATTTTCGGCGACTTCGAAAAGCACATCGCCGAAGTCTCGCCCTGGATCTGGCTCTATACATCCAACGGCTACACGGCCGAGCAAAAGAACGTTCAGGGTTTCGTGCCGACGCCGACGGGTTCTCTCTTCGGTCTCAGCAAGGTATCCATCAAATGATGGATACCGGGTTCTAGAGCGGTTCAGCGCTTCACGGAATCGCTTCCCCGCTCTATCCCTTTGTTTTACGCATTCCGGACGGAAAACCGCTTCGCACTTTTCCTGGAATTGCTCTGGAGGACGTTCCATGGGCTACCTGACGCGCCGGCTGATGACATTCCCGCTGATCATGTTGGGAGTGTCCATGCTCGTGTTCGTCGCCATCCGACTGGTGCCGGGCGACGCGATCACGGCGATGCTCGGAACCAATGCCGGTCTGCTGACGCCCGAGCAGCGGCAGGCCCTGGCGGCTTATTTCGGCATCGACCAATCATGGTTCGTGCAGTACTGGCATTGGCTGTTCGGCGTACTGCAGGGCAACCTCGGCATATCCGTCACCTACGGAAAACCCGTGCTCGACATCATCCTTGAACGGTTTCCGCTGACGCTCGAGCTTGCGCTGCTGTCCATGCTGATCGCGCTGCTGATCGGCCTGCCGGCGGGCGTCTTCGCGGCGACGCGAAACGAAAAACTATCCGATCTCACGGTCCGCATCGTTGCCATGGTCGGGCAGTCCACCCCGAATTTCGTTCTCGGCCTTCTTATCATCTATGCGCTTTCGGCCGGCTTCGGTGTCCTGCCGGCCATGGGTGCGTTCACGCCGTTCTGGCAGGATCCGCTTGGCAATCTCGGCCAGATGATTCTGCCGGCGCTGACGCTCGGCTTTGCCTTTGCCGCCTCGGTCACGCGCGTCGTGCGCTCCGCCATGCTCGACGTTCTGAGTGACGATTATGTTCGCACCGCCCGCAGCCGCGGCGTGCCGGCCAGGGGTGTCATCTGGCGTCATGCGCTGCCCAATGCGCTCATTCCAGTGGTGACGCTGAGCGGCGTGGAATTCGGCTATCTCCTCGGCGGCGCCGTGCTTGTCGAGCAGATTTACGCGCTGCCCGGCCTGGGGCGGTTGGTGCTCGATGCCATCCAGCAACGTGATTACGCGCTTGTGCAAGGCTGCGTCCTGTTCATTGCCTTCAACTTCATGATCGTCAATCTGCTTGTCGACCTTGCCTATGTCGCGCTCGATCCACGTGTTCGCCTGGGAGAAGGCTGATGCGTTTTATCAAAGCCATTTTTGGGCACACGAGCGGCCGCATCGGCGGCACCATTGTCTTCGTCTATCTCATCCTCGCCATTTTCGGCACGCTGGGGCTCACCCCCTATGATCCGGTGACGCGGAGCCCGTTGAATCGGCTGCATGCTCCAAGTGGCGCCTTTTGGATGGGGACGGACCTGCTCGGGCGCGACGTGGCTAGCCGACTGATGGATGGCATTGGCGAGTCCTTCACAGTCGCCTTCCTCTCGGTCGCGCTTGCAAGCCTGATCGGCACTGTGCTCGGCCTGACCGCCGCCTGGTTCGGCAAGCGCTGGGACGGGGTAATCATGCGCACGATGGATGTGCTGCTGGCATTTCCGGCCATCCTCCTCGCGCTGCTGATCATCGCCATTGTAGGCCCCGGCACCTGGACCAGCGTCGCAGCGATCGCCATCGTCTATACGCCGATCTTCACCCGCGTTGTGCGCGGGCCGGCGCTCTCACTGAAATCGCGCGATTTCGTCGATGCCGCCCGCACCTTCGGCAGCAGCAAACCCTATATACTGACGCGGCATCTGCTCTTGAACCTCGTCGCGCCGTTGACGGTGCAAATCACGCTGGCGCTCGCATGGTCGCTCCTGACTGAAGCCGGCTTGAGTTTCCTCGGCCTCGGTACACAGCCACCTGCCTCTTCTCTCGGATTGATGCTGAGCGACAGCCGCAAACTGATGGAAACGGCACCCTGGCTGCTGATCTTCCCCGGCCTCACCATCATGATCAGCATCCTCGGCTTCAATCTGCTTGGCGATGCCTTGCGTGATATTCTTGATCCGAAAATGCGGAGGTCCGCTCCGTGAGTCCTCTGCTTTCCGTCTCCGATCTGCAAGTGGGCTTTGGTCGGACTCCCGAGGCGAACAAGATCGTCCGCGGCGTCAGCTTCGATATCGCAGCCGGTGAGACGCTGGCGATTGTCGGCGAGAGTGGGTCGGGAAAATCCGTGACTGCACTCTCGATCAATCGTCTGGTCGATTTCGGCGGTGGCCGCATCATCGGCGGCTCGATCAAGTTGACGCGGCCCGACAACAGCATTCTCGACCTGACGACGGCGACGGAGGCCGAACTCACAAAAATCCGCGGCGCCGAGATCGGCATGATCTTCCAGGAGCCGATGACCTCGCTCAATCCCGTGCTGACCATCGGCACGCAGATCGAAGAGTCTTTTCGTCTGCATCGCGGCTTGACCGGTCGCCAGGCAACCGCCGCCGCAAAGGATGCGCTGGACCGCGTCCGCATCCCCGATGCTGCCCGGCGGCTGAAATATTGCCCGAACCAGCTCTCCGGCGGCATGCTGCAGCGTGTGATGATCGCAACGGCGCTCGCCTGCAATCCGCGCCTCCTAATTGCCGACGAGCCGACGACGGCGCTGGACGTGACAGTGCAGGCGCAGATCATGGCGCTCCTCGCCGAACTGAAGCGCGAGACCGGCTTGGCGATGATCTTCATCACCCATGATATCGGCCTCGTTGCCGGCATCGCCGACAAGGTGATGGTGATGCAGGCTGGCCAGGCGGTCGAACAGGGCGAGTTGAACCAGATCCTCGACAAACCCAGCCATCCCTATACACAGCATCTTCTTCATTCCGTGCCGCATTTTTCGGCCGGCCGTGCGACCCGGTCGGATTTCAGCCGTGACGCCGCCGCAAAAGCTCCGCCGGCGTTAAAGGTGGATGGGCTGACGGTTCGCTTTCCAGTATCGAGCAGCTTCTTTCGCCGTCCGACCGGCGCTGTGCACGCGGTCGAAGGCGTTGGTTTCGACCTGCTGCCCGGCGAAACGCTGGCGATCGTCGGCGAAAGCGGTTCGGGCAAATCCACCACGGCGCGGGCAATCCTCGGTTTGGTGAAGTCGACGCGGGGCACATTCGCGACGACTGCCGGCAAGGTGGCAGATCGGACGAGTGCCGTGCAGATGGTGTTTCAAAATCCCTATGCCTCGCTCAACCCAAGGCTTCGCGTCGATAGCATCCTGGCCGAACCCGTTATTGCCGCCGGTGGCCGTGCCTCGGGGGAAACGCGCAACAGGATGGTTACGCTGCTGAAGCGGGTCGGCCTGCCCGAAAACAGTCTCGAACGCTATCCGCATGAATTTTCGGGCGGGCAGCGCCAGAGATTGTGTATCGCCCGGGCGCTTATGTTGAACCCTTCGGTTCTGGTGCTGGACGAGGCCGTCTCGGCTTTGGATGTGTCCGTCCAGGCGCAGGTTCTGAACCTGTTGATCGAATTGCAGCGCGAGTATGGCCTTGCCTACCTTTTCATCTCGCACGACATGGCAGTCGTCGAGCGGATCGCGCACAGGATCGCGGTGATCTATGCCGGCCAGATCGTCGAGATCGGGGATGCCGTATCGGTGCTGTCGCAGCCGAAGCATTCCTATACCAAGCGGCTGATCTCGGCAGTTCCTGCTGTCGACCGCCGGCGGGAGAATTTTGCGCTGGATACGCGCCAAGTCCCCTCGCTGGTGCGCCCGCTCGGTTTCGAGCCGGCTGCACCCGAATGGCGACAGTTCGCTCCGGATCATATAGCACAGGCAGAAGCCTGACGGAGAGGCGAGGGGCGGCGTGACGGCAACAGGGAATACGGAACTTGCGCAGCGCTTCGATCGGGCATTCCAGCCCGTTGAAGCCGCCGTTGCTGCCGGGCGCATTCCTGGAGGTGTGCTCGGCATTGTCGATCGCGACGGCAATAGGATGGTCCGCGCAGTCGGCTCCGCGCAGAAGATTCCCGTCACGCGGCCGATGTTTGCCGATACCTGGTTCGATCTGGCCTCGCTGACCAAGGTCATTTTCACCACGCCGCGCATCCTGGCTTTGGCGGAAGCCGGTACGATCGATCTCGATGCGCCGCTGATTACGCTGCTGCCGGATCTGCGCCAATATGATGCGGCCGCCTGGGAACGGAAGGTAACTTTTCGCCAATGCCTTGGCCATGAGACACCCTTTCCGGCTGTCGAGCCGCTTTATACCTACGGCCGCGATCCCGACCTGCTGCGCGCTTTCGTTCTGCAGCGCGAATGGCGGGCCGGTCCGCCTGTCTATTCCGATATCAACTTCATTTTGCTTGGGCTTGCACTGGAGCGCCTGACGGGACAGACGATCCGCGATATGGATGCCGGGCCGGGCTTCGCTTTTTCCGTCGCACCCGATGAAGCCGCAGCGACGGAGGATTGCACCTGGCGCCACCGCATTCTCTCGGGCGAGGTCCATGATGACAATTGCTCCGCCCTGCAGGGCGCCGGCCATGCCGGCCTGTTTGGCACGGCAGCCTCGGTCCTCGATTTTGCCATGGGTCTGCTCACCGGCTCCGGCGCATCCGAGCGCTCCATTGCATTGATGCGCACGCCGTTATCCGCCACACGCACCCATGGATGGGAGCGGCCCCATGACGGCTGGTCCGGCGGCGGGCTGTGCTCGCCGGGTACGATCGGCCATACCGGCTTCACCGGCACCGGTCTCTGGATCGATTTCGACAAGGGCAGGGCGTGGACCTTGCTCACCAACCGTATTCACCCGACACGCCATTTCGACAGCGGCATCGTGGCGCTTCGTCAGACCGTCGGCGATCTCGTCAACAGAGCTTAGGAGCTTGATCATGGAACCAATCTGGGCCGTCGGTCTGATGACCGGAACCGTTCTCGACGGCAATATCGATGTTGCTCTGCTCAAGACGGATGGCGAGCGGATTGAGGAGTTCGGTCCCTATGTGCTGGCACCCTATCCGGAATGGATCAGGACGCTGCTGGAAGAGACTCTGGCGCAGGCCCGGGTCTGGAATTTCAACGGGCCGGAGCCGGAAATCTTCAGAAAAGCCGAGGAAGCATTGACGCGTGCCCAGTCGGACGCGGTGAGGGACCTCGTTGAAAGCTATGGGCTGAGGATGGCCGATATCGGCGTGGTCGGCTTCCACGGTCAGACCGTGCTGCATCGCGCACCGCAAAAGGAACGCCGCGGCGATACGCGCCAACTCGGCGATGGCGAGCTGATGCGTTCCATCCTTGGCACCAAGGTCGCCTACGACTTCCGTTCTGCCGACGTGCGCGCCGGCGGTCAGGGCGCGCCCCTTGCTGCCGTCTACCATACCGCCCTGCTGCGACGCGCCGGCGCCGGAGACGATACCGCTATCCTCAATCTCGGCGGCGTCGCCAATATCACCTGGTCGGATGGCGAGGGCAATTTCGTCGCCTTCGACACCGGACCGGCCAATGCGCCGCTCAATGATTTCGTCAAATCCCACGGCCTTGGCGAGATGGACAGGGACGGCGCGCTCGGCAAAGCAGGCAAGGTGGATGAGGCGAGGCTCGCGAAGTTGCTGGAACACCCTTATCTCAGTGCCCCCTATCCGAAATCGCTGGATCGCTTCGACTTCGGCGCCTCCATGGCCGACGGCCTTAGCCCCGAAGACGGCGCCGCAACGCTTTCTGCCTTTACAGCGGCAGCGGTCGGCAAGGCCTTGGATTTGCTGCCCCGCCGCCCGAAGAAGCTGGTGGTCAGCGGCGGCGGCCGCCGCAATCCGACGATCATGTCGATGCTCAGGACCCGTGCAGGCGTCGAGCCGATTTCGGCAGAAACGCTCGGTTGGCGTGGAGACGCCGTCGAGGCCGAATGTTTCGCATTTTTGGCCGTGCGGGTACTCCGAGGCCTGCCGATCAGCTTCCCCGGCACAACGGGCGTCCCGACGCCGATGCTCGGCGGCCGCCTTGCGGAATAGGCAGGCAGCGGCATCCCGCTTTCCAATCACACTTCGATCGTAACCGAAGCATCCTCGCTGAAATTCATCTATTGATGATGTGAACCTGGTCCGGCTCAGGAGGATGAAATGAGAACCGTAGAGCCAAAGATCCTGTATTTCGGGACGCCGGTCGCACTGATCAGTAGCTTGAATGAAGACGGTTCGACGAATTTGTCGCCGATCTCATCATTTTGGGCGCTTGGCTGGACGATGGCGCTTGGTCTGCTGAATGATGCCAAGCTCGCAGAAAATCTCGCGCGGCATCCGGAATGCGTCGTAAACCTTCCTTCTCCCTCCATGTGGCAGATGGTTGAAAAGCTAGCGCCGCTAACCGGCAAAGACCCAGTACCCGAACTGAAGTCCAAACAATTCAAGACAGAGAAAGACAAATTTGCAGCAGCCGGATTTTCCAGGCTCGACAGTGAGATGGTTCGTCCGGTGCGCGCTGCGGAATGCCCGATTCAGATGGAAGCGCGAGTCTTGTCACGTCATGAGATGGGCGGAACGAAACTCGCTGAGCTTGGAGGCGGCCTCGTTGCCGTCGTCGAGATTTTGCGCGTGCATGCTAGCGAAGAATTCCTGAAAGACGAGAGTGATCACATCGATCCGAAGAAATGGTCTCCTTTGGTTTACAATTTTCGCCACTATTACAACCTTTCCGACACAGAACTCGGGAAAACATTCCGCGCGTGACATGCTGTTTAATGGCCCCGGTGCCGTTTGGGCACCGGAGGCTATAGCAATGATCTCTATCCGACGGTCTCATAACGCGCGCGGCTGAGGCTGACGCAGCTTGCGATCGCTGCGCAGATACCGGCCAAAACAAGCGCGAGGCCAGGCGCACTTGCCTGCGGCACGATTTCGAAAATGATCGACATGCAAATGGCACCAAAGGTTTGCCCGAGAAGACGTGCCGTGCCTTGCATGGCTCCCGCCGCGCCGCTGCGTGCTTTCGGTGCCGAGAGGAGGAGAATGCGGTTGTTCGGAGTCTGGAAAAGACCGAACCCGACACCGGCGATCACCGTTCCGACCAAAAATCCAATTCCTCTCGGATCGACCGGGCAGAGGCCCGCGATGAAAAGGCCTGCAGCCAGGAGCGCGCCACCGGAGGCGCAGAGCCACGCCGTCTTGATGTGATTGGCAAGGCGTCCTGAAATCGGGGCCACGATAATGGTCGCGGCGGGCCAGGGCATCATATAGAGCCCCATCTGAACCGGCGGCATATGCAAGGTGTGCTGAAGGTAGAATGGCAGCGCGACGTAGCTGAGCATCTGACCGGTAAAGCACGCGATTGACGCGATGACGGCAACTCGAAAAGCAGGTTTGGCCAAGAGGTCCGTTGGGACAATCGGTGCAGCGCTCTTATGTTCAAGGCGCAGCAGCGCGATGAGGGACAGAATAGAGCCGGCAATCAGGACGGAGCCGCTGATCGGTGCGGTGGCTATCCGGTCTGCGCCGGAGAAGAACAGGACGAACATCAGCGTATTGGCGAGCAGTGCCGCCACGTTCAACTGCCGCTTCACGCCTGGCAAGGGGCCGAGAAGGCCGCCAGACAAAAGAACAATCATGCCAAGCGGTATGTTGACGGCAAACAGCCAAGGCCAACTGGCTACGGAGAGGATCGCCCCGGCAACACCTGGGCCTGCGGCTGAAGAAATCGCAATGACCATCGCATTGATGCCGATGATAGTTCCCAACAGCCGCTGCGGCACCGCAAAGCGCAGGTTCATTATGCCGAGCGCCATGATCGCACCTGCGCCCAACCCTTGAGCAAATCGCGCTGCGATCAGTACGGGAAGATTTTGAGCGAAGGCGCATGCCGCAGAAGCCGCTGTGAAGAGAGCGACACCCATCAGGAAGACCCGTCGCGGCCCGTGAATTTCACCCAAGGCGCCGCAGGGCAGGAGAGCGACGAGTACGGCAAGCTGGTAGCTGGACACGACCCAGACGGTCTCGCTGGCATCGGCACCCAGCGAGGCGGCGATCGATGGCAGCGCGACATTGGCAATGGCGCCGTCCAGCACGACGAGAACCAACGTCACCAGAAGCACGCCGACCGCCAAGTATCGGCGCGGATAGGGCAGGCCGTCATAGGTAGGAGCTGCGAGAGATGTTACGGACATTGGGCTCACCTTGTATATTTCTTTGCGCCATGAATATCCCGGAGCCATAGTTTGCACCAGACGCAACACAGGAAACTGACTGTTGCATCAAACGCCTCATGTCGCTAAAACTTCCCAATGCCCGAGATAGACTTGAACCTGCTGCCAGCCTTGGACGCTTTGCTTCGTGAGCGGAGCGTATCGGCCGCCGCCCGAAAGCTCGGACTCAGTACGTCTGCCATGAGCCGGACCTTGTCGAGGCTTCGGATTGCGTTGAGCGATCCCATTCTGGTTCCGGCAGGCCGGGCGATGGTCGCGACACCGCATGCGGAAGCGATCGCCGAGCAGGTGCGTTTGCTGACTGCGGCCGTGCAGACCGTGCTCAGCCCGCCGCCGGCGATCGATATTCGCGAGCTGCAGCGCGATTTCACGATCCGCGCCAATGAGGCATTCGTGCTTTTGCATGCAGCGCGTCTAAGCGTTGCCGTCAAGAACGCGGCGCCTGGTGTGAGATTGCGTTTTGCGCCCAAACCAAACAAGGAAATTCAGCCCCTGAGAGATGCAACGCTTGACCTGGATATCGGGGTTATCTCCGGTGATGGCGCGGAGTTGCGCGGCCAAACACTGTTTGAGGACTCCTTTGTCGGCGTCGCGCGGGCGGGGCATCCTCTTTTGAAGGCGAAGCCTATAACGCCCGAGCTATACGCGGCCTGCGGACACGTCATCTCCTCCAGGCGGGGACACATCCACGGGCCTGTTGACGAAGCTCTCGCCGAACTCGGGCTTTCGCGAAAGGTCAACCTCGTGGTGCCGAGCTATCCGGCAGTTATGGCGGTCGCAGCGGCATCCGATCTTATCGGATTGCTGCCGCGTTCGTATTGCCAAGCGGGTGCTCCGAGGCAGATCGAGATGTTTGAGCTGCCCGTGGTCACGCCCGGCTTCATCATCGCGCAAACCTGGCACCCTCGCATGGATGCAGACCCGGCCCATCGATGGCTGCGGGCATTGATCTTCGACGCATTCAGGTCATAGACCGACCATCAACCGGGGGCTACCCGGAGGCGGCTTGCAGCTTGTCGGTTTCCGTCATCGCGCATCGATGCTATCAAGAGGGCAATCTAGCGATTTGACGGGCTTCCAACGGGTTTCGCAGGATGGCAGGCAACCAGCATCGGTCCGGCTTTGTCGGAAGGGTCATAGGTTTCGTTATTGCGTTCGGCTGCGTCGTGTCGGCCGGTTGTCCCGCGAAGGCTCAGCCTGAATGGAGCGTTGCGCCACCGGCTTGCATTTCCGGGCCTTTGATAACGAACACCGGCGAAACGCTTTGCATCCGCAAGGAAAGCTACAATCACGACCTCTGCGACGCGATCGACTATTTCGCCCGTGCCAATCATCTGCCGCCGGATTATCTTGCCAGGCTCATCTGGCGCGAGAGTACGTTTCGCCCCGATGCCGTCAGCCCGAAAGGTGCGCAAGGCATTGCGCAATTCATGCCGGGAACGGCAAAGTTGCGCGGTGTTCAGGACAGTTACGACCTGCTGGAGGCGCTGGGCAAGGCGGCAGCATATCTGGATGAACTGCGCAACCATTTCGGCAATCTCGGCTTGGCGGCAGCGGCCTATAATGCGGGCGAAAACGGCCTCGCAAATTTTCTCAATTCCGGCAATCTCCCCAACGAGACGCGCAGCTACGTGATTGCCATTACGGCGCACACGGTCGAGCAATGGAAGGATGACCCTCCGGACACGGTCGCGCCGGAACTCGACAAAGGCAAGCCTTTCGCGCAGGCCTGCATGGCGCTTGCCGGCAGCCGCCGGCTGAAGCAGGTGGCTTTGGAGCAGGAACGGCCCTGGGCGCCCTGGGGCGCTCAACTTGCGGAGCACTTGCAGCTCGATACCGTCCGGCGGCTTTTCTCCGAGGATGTCAGCAAGCTTCCATCGCCGTTGAATGAAGAGAAGCCGCTCATCGTGCGCCAACGCAACGCCGACTTCGGCTTTCGTATTCGATACGCCGCTCGCATCGGCCGGCAGACGCGCGACGAGGCGGATGCGGTTTGCGCTCAGGTCCGCCAAAAGGGCGGCGTATGTTTCGTCTTCAAGAATTGAGGTTTTGCCTCGCATCCCGATCACTTTCAGGACAAGCAAAGCGGCATAGCATCTTTGCGTTTAAACCTTGCGACCGCTAACCCAAGTGGCCGTGATGTTTGGCCTCGACGCGGTATAGATGATTTTCTGCAGGATACGCTCGCCCTTGTCACGGTCTTCGAACAGCCGCACCGTGCCTTTCTCGGCATCGGCGTGGATGAGCACGGCGTCGAACTGATAGCCGGGCGTGAATTGCCCGATGGGGAGATCAAGCGCAATGCCGCCGCCAGCGGTCGCGATATGGAAGGCCTCGCGAAAATCGATCTGGGCCTGGCCGAACGTCGAGCGGGCTGACGGCGGCAAGTTCGGGTCGACGCCGCTTTGCAGCATCCGCGATGCCAGGATCGCGCCACGGGCGTTCTCGAACATCGAAGCGCTCGGGCCGCCGGAAATATCCGTGCCGAGACCGACATGTAACCCCTTTTCGAGCGCGGCGCGCAATGGAAAGACGGCATTGGCGAAATAGGCATTCGAAAGCGGACAATGCGCGATGGCGGATTCGCGTGCACGAACCGTTTCCATATCCTTCGCCGTCAGAAAATTCGCATGCGCCAAGACCGTCCTGCGGCCAAGCAGGCCGAAGCGATCAAGGCTATCCGTATCCGTGATGCCATGTCTTGCAAGGACATAGCCATGCGCCCAATCGCTCTCCGAGCAGTGGGTCTGCACATGGCAGCCACATTCCCTGGCAATGGCGCCGAGCCCTTCGAGCGTCGCGTCGGTGCAGGAGGGGATGAAGCGCGGCGTGACGACTGGCAGTACGCGTCCTTCGCGATTATCTGGATGGCCGCGGACGTAATCGATCAATGCGCGCGTGCCGTCGAGTGCTTCTTGTGCTGACACGTCGCGGTAATAATCTGGGCACTCCTCTGCATTGTCCATCGCCACCTTGCCGATCAGGGCTCGCTGACCCTTTTCCAGGCAGATATCCACCAGTGCCCGCGTCGCCTCCTGATGGATGGTGGCAAAATAGAGGGCAGTCGTGGTGCCATTGGTCAGCAGATCATCGACCAGCAGACCATAGATGCGGCGCGCGAAGGCGGCATCCTGATAGCGCGCCTCCAACGGAAAGGTGTATTTCTGCAGCCAGACTTCCAAGGGAACATCGAGCGCATCGCCGAGCTGCGGATATTGCGGTGCATGCACATGCAGATCGACAAAACCGGGCAAGATGTAGAAGCCGGCCGGCAGGGTCACGAGTTCGCCGGATGCGTCGCGCGCATCACGGATGCTTCGGTAATTCGGATCGCCGTGACGATGAACGGCGGCAATCACACCGTCGGCATCGATCTCGATCAGCACGTCGTCCAGAACGTCGATGATGCCGCGCGTGGGTGCATGAAATCCCGATGCGCTGAGCGTCTTATTGCGCAAATTCATCAGTATGCCCTTTTCAGGCGGCCATGATCGTCATGCCGTAGATGGTACCCGTCTCCGTCGGCCAATGGCGATCAGGGGGCATCGACGTAGAACGAGTCTCTATTTCTCGAAAATGATGCGGCCCGGTGGGAAGATCAACTGTTGGAAATGCATAGGTTCTTTGTCGTCAAGCATGGCAAAGCGTGGCTTTGTAAAAAAAACCTTATTTTCGATGTTTCGATTGCGGGAAGGGCAAAGCCAAAATTTCATGGGGAGGCCGTTGCGGCTAAGCCATCATCAATAGCTCTTCCCAATCATCTCCGCTGCCTTGGAGCCGATCGCCATCGCCGGCGCATTCGTATTTCCTGAGGGGATGAAGGGAATGATCGAGCAGTCGATGACCCGCAGGCCATCGATGCCGCGCACGCGCAGCTTTCCATCGACCACCGACATCGGATCATCGTCCGGCCCCATGCGCAGGCTGCCGGAAGGGTGGTAATTCGTCTTGACGGTCTGGCCGGCGAATTTGGCGAGCGCCTCGTCGTCCTGCAGCGCCCGGCCGGGTAGGATTTCGTCGGCGATCTTCGATTTGAATGGTTCCGTCTCCAGCAGTTGCCGTGCAACCTTCAATGAGGCGAGCGTCAGGCGCAGGTCGTCGGGATCGCCGAAGAAGTTGCAGTCGACCAGCGGCTGATCCGCAGGATCGCCCGAGCGCAGCTTGACACTGCCGCGTGCCTTCGGGCGCAGCAGGCAGGAGGTGAAGGTGACGCCATAGGTGGGCTTGGCGGAGGAGACGTCACGGTCGAGATAAACGATCGGGGCGCAATAGAGCTGGATCGATGGCCGCTCGCTGCCGTCCGGATCGTAGAACAGGCAGGATTCGATGCCGGTGGTGGTCACCGGCCCCGAGTTGAAGAGCAGATATTGCAGCCCGTTGCGAAGCATCGGCCAGCCCTTGTCCTCGCCGAAATAGCCGGATTTGGCCTTGGTCGTGGCGATGACCGGGACTTCATGATGATCCTGCAGGTTGGCGCCGACGCCGGGAAGATCGAGGGCAACGTCAATACCGTGTTCGCGCAGGTGATCGGCCGGGCCGATGCCGGACAGCATCATCAGTTTGGCGCTGTTGTAGGTGCCAGCAGCGACAAGGATCTCTCGTTCGGCATGGATCGTGTGGCTTTCTCCATTACGCGTGTAGGTGATACCGGTCGCGCGGCCGTTTTCGATGGCGATGCGGTCGACACGGGCGTCGGTGATGATCTCAAGCCTTTTGTCGCCGGCAAGCGGGTCAAGGAAGGCCTTCTTGGCATCGGATCGTTCCGTCTTGCCGTTCCACTGGCCGAAGGTGTGCTGCATGATGCCGACGCCGTTTTGCCTGACGCCGTTGAAGTCGGGATTATAGGGATGGCCGAGCCCCTGCGCGGCCAAGAGGAAGTCCTCCGTCGTCCCGGAGATATGCCCGGGCTCGGAGATGCGCAGATTGCCGGATATGCCATGATATCGGTTGTTGAAGCGCGTATTCGCTTCGATCCCTTTGAAGTGCGGCAGCATGTTGGCATAGGACCATTCTATCCCATGGCCAAGATGGGCGGCCCAGCCGTCATAATCTTCCTTCTGGCCGCGCATGTAGACCATGGCATTGACAGCGCTGCCGCCGCCAAGCGCCTTGGCGACCGGAACGATCGGCCCGCGGCCGCCGAGTTGCGGCTGCGGAACCGTATGGTGCATTTCAAGGAAATCGTCGCGGGCGAGATATTTCATATAGCCGGCGGGAAAAGCCATCAGCTTTGCGGTTTTGCGCGGCCCGCGCTCGATGACGAGAACGGAAAAGCCGAAATCGCGTACCAGCCGCATGGCGGCAACGCACGCTGCCGAGCCACCGCCGGCAATGATGAAATCATAGGTCTTCGCCACCTATCCCCCCTGGTCGATATTCATCGTCTTTAAATTGCACGGATCATGCTTCTGTAGACTCTGATCCGCGCCCCAATTCCTTGCTCGCCCCGAGCGCCAGCGCCTTCTTGCTTTCCAGCACGAGCTTCATGCGCCGATCTCCTGAACCCGCAGCGCCTGCCGGGCAAGGAGACGTTCGATATCTTTCACATCGAGCGGAGAAAGCTTGGCGCCGGGCTTGCGCAGGGCGGCGGATTTGATGACGCCGCGTTTGGCGAGGACATATTTGCGGGCGGCGAGCCCAATGCCTTGTTGCTGCTCGTAGCGCGCCAACGGCAGATAGGCGTCGAAGATCTCGTGTGCCCGGTCGACATCTCCGGCCGTATAAGCCTGAACGACGCCGACCATCATCTCCGGATAGCAGAAACCGGTCATGGCGCCATCGGCGCCGCGGCCCATTTCCTCAGGAAGGAAAAGCCCACCATTGCCGCAGAGAATGGAGATACGCCGCGTTTCGCCCTTGTCGCTGGAGGCTCGCAACGCAGTGATCTTCGACAGGCCTGGCCAATCCTCATGCTTGAGCATGACGCAGTTCGGCACGTCCTTGATGATCCTGTCGATGACCTTGGGCGCGATGGTGACGTTCGTTGTCAGCGGATAGTCCTGCAGCACGAAGGGCGTATCGCCCAGCGCTTCACCGACCGATTGATAGAAGGCAAAGGCCTGGTCGTCCGTCCTGATCGTCCAAGGCGGCGCGACCATCACGCCCGCAGCACCCTGGTCCATCACAGCCTCGGCCAGTTCTCGCATCGGCGCAAGCCCCGGCGCTGATACGCCGACGACAACCGGCAGGCGGCCATCGAGGCGCTTGAGCACGCGCTTTACGACGGCGCGCGATTCCTCCGCCGTCAGTTTCGGAGCCTCGCCGAGTTGACCGAGCACCGTTAGCCCAGTCACCCCGACGCTCTCGTAGAAATCCACCGTGCTGTCGATGCTGACGAAATCGAGCGCGCCTTCGTCGGTGAAGGGCGTTACGGCGATCACATAGACGCCCTTGGCGTTCTCGGTCAGTCTTGCCATCCAGCCGCCTCCCAATTCATTCGCCGAACAGATGCTCCGGTGCTATCCGCAAACATCGTCACAATTTTCGTTGTTCGTCAAATGATTGGACAGCGTAGCTAGGAGATGATGCTTCAACGGAGCCGGTTTCCCTGTCCGTCAAAATAGCGGCGTCTCTCTGGCGAGCAGCGGAGATAAAGGGTGTCGCCGCGCTGAATGTCGGGACCTTCACGATATTCGGCAATTAGGCTCTGACCGTCCTCTGTCTGGCAATAGAGATAGCGCGTGCCGCCGAGATATTCGTCGAAGTCGACGGTCACGCGGATGGCATCATTGCTATCGGAGACGACGATCAGATGTTCCGGGCGCATGCCCAGCATCAGCTTGTCGCCCGGCGCAAGACCGGCCCGCCCTATATTGGTCTTGATGGAACCGCCGGGTACTTTGGCGGAGCCATCGGCCTCCCATTCGGCTTCGATCATATTCATGCGTGGCGAGCCGATGAAGCCGGCGACGAAGATATTGGCCGGATCTTCATAGACCTCGCGGGGGCTGCCGGCCTGCTCGATTTTGCCATCTCTCAGCACGACGATCTTGTCGGCCAGCGTCATCGCCTCGGTTTGGTCGTGGGTCACATAGATCATCGTGTTGCCGAGTTCACGGTGCAGCCGGGCGATTTCGATGCGCATGGAAACGCGCAGTTCCGCGTCGAGGTTGGACAGCGGCTCGTCGAAGAGGAAGACATCCGGCTTCCGCACGATCGCCCGGCCGATGGCGACGCGCTGGCGCTGGCCGCCGGAAAGCTGGCCGGGGCGGCGGTCCAGCAAATGGTCGATCTTGAGGATCGCCG
The DNA here is from genome assembly GCF_029714285.1 of Rhizobium sp. CB3090. NCBI lineage: Bacteria > Pseudomonadati > Pseudomonadota > Alphaproteobacteria > Hyphomicrobiales > Rhizobiaceae > Rhizobium > Rhizobium sp. CB3090. The sequence goes on along the minus strand of NZ_CP121663.1, from coordinate 796,629 downwards.
ACGCGGCCTTAACGCGCGCTTCGATCTCGCCGGCATCGGTCCGGGCCATTTTCAGCCCGAAACCGAGATTTTCCCGCACGCTCATATGCGGATAGAGCGCATAGGACTGGAAGACCATGGCGATGCCACGCTCGGAAGGGTCGAGATCGGTGACATCCCGGCCCTTGATCGCGATCTCGCCGTCGGTCACTTCCTCCAGTCCGGCGATCATCCGGAGCAAGGTCGACTTGCCGCAGCCGGACGGGCCGACGAAGACAACGAATGCACCTTCCTGCACTTCAAGATCGATACCGTGAATGACCTCCAGCCCGCCGTAATTCTTGCGGACCCCGGTCAATCTCATGCTGTTCTTGCCCATGTCAGGCTCCGTGTTGCGTCTGGCCGGCGCGGACCCAGACGAGCATCTCACCCGGCTCGCGATTATCCCACAGATGGTAGGGAACGAAACGGGCGGTGGCAGAGCGGCTCTTTGGCGGTGCCGTTCGATAGAGGTCCGATCCCCAATCCGCCTCATCGCGGCTCACCGGAATATCGAGTGCGACCGCGCCCTCGAGTGCGGCAATTTCCGTTGTCTGCGCCGCTGCGGGGTTGCCGGCAAGCGAGATGCCGTTGAGATCACGGCCATTATCGGTGGTCTCGACGCAATAGACCAGAGGCCCGCGCATCAGCGCCGCGCGTCCTGCATCCTGGCGTACTTTGGGATTGGCGAACAGCATACGCGGGATCAGCGGAATGTTCAGATCGACCTTATCGCCGCTCTGCCATTCCCGCTCGATGCGAGCATAACCATCGACAGTGATCGAGGAGAGATCGACGGAAGCACCATTGATGGCAAGCGTTGCGCCCTCCGCCCATTCAGGAATGCGCAGCGACAGTGCGAAGCGGGCGCCGCGGTCCGGATTGACCTCGAAATGGATCGCGCCATTCCAAGGGTAATTCGTTTCCTGAGACAGTTCGACCGTCACGCCGCTTGCGAGCGGCACGCGGGCCTTGCTCTCGCCATAGAGATGCACGGCGATTTCGTTGTCGGCAGCCGCATACATGTAGGAACCGACCGAGGCGAGCAGACGGGCGATGTTCGGCGGGCAGCAGGGGCAATTATGCCAGGTCCAGCGATGATGCTTGCCGGCGCTTTCCAGCGGGTTTTCGTAGAAAAATGTTTTCCCATCGAGCGACAGCCCGGCCATCGCACCATTATAGAGCGCCTGTTCCATGATATCGGCATAGCGCCGGTTCGGCCCACGGCCGAGCATTCGGTTCGCCCAGAAAACCAAACCGACCGAGGCGCAAGTTTCGGCATAGGCGCTTTCGTTCGGCAGGTCGTAATAGTCGGTGAAGCCTTCGTTGGAGGCGGCTGGCCCAATGCCGCCGGTGACATACATCTGCTTGGTGGTCAGATCGTCCCACAGTGTCTCCAGCGCCGACGTCAGGCTGTCGTCATTATATTCGGTCGCGATATCGGCCATGCCGGAATAGAGATACATGGCGCGCACCGCATGGCCGACCACCTTCTTCTGCTCCCGAACCGGCTGGTGGGCCTGATTGTACTCATAGGTCTTCTGCACGAATTTTGCCGGATCGCGGCCGTCGCGCAGCGCTTCTTCGGTGAAGAAATGCGGCTCCTGGCCACGCTCGTCGATGAAATACTTGGCGAGATCGAGATATTTCTTCTCGCCCGTGACGCGACCGAGCTTGACCAGCGCCAGCTCGACCTCTTCATGGCCGCAATAGCCTCGCAACTGTCCCTCGCCATGGCCGAAAACGGTGATCATGTAATCGGCAAAGCGGCTCATGATGTCGAGCAGCTTGCGTTTTCCCGTTGCCTGGTAATAGGCGACCGCAGCCTCGATCAGGTGTCCGGCGCAGTAGAGCTCGTGATGATCGCGCAGGTTGGTCCAGCGACGGCCCGGCTGAACGCGCTGGAACCAGGCGTTCAAATAGCCATCCTCCTGCTGCAGCTTTTCATACATATCGATGATCGCGTCGGCGCGGGCCTCAAGCTCCGGATTTGGACGGCGATAGAGCGAATAGGCGATGGTCTCGATCGACTTGCCAAGGTCGCTGTCCCAGAACATCTGCGTCGAACCCGACCAGGTCTGCAGCGGAAGAACAATGCCGGGGCTTGGCTTGTCGACGTCGATTGCCCTGACCATGCCGGCCTCGACGCAACGATCGAGCAGGGTGGCGGCCGTGGAGTTGCAGATCGCGTCCTGCCGGGCGCCGAAGAGGCCGTGAAGTTCGACATTCGGAACGGGCAGGGGGCGGAACTGGCGATTTTGCTTGTCTGACATGGCTTTCATCCGTTTCTTTGAGGTTCATTTCACCGCGCCGGCCATCAGACCGCGCATGTAATAGCGTTGAAGAAGCAGGAATACGATGACGCAGGGAATGGTCATGACGGCAATGCCGGCCTGGACTGCGCCCCAGTTGACGGCGCCGAGCCGCCCGGTCCGGACCGCGATCATCAGCACCGGCAGCGTGAATTTTTCATTGCTCGAAAGCAGTACCAGCGCTGCCAGGAATTCGTTCCAGGCATTAAGGAAGGCGAAGATCGCAACGGTCGCCACGCCCGGCAGCACTAGCGGCAGCAGAACCCGGAACAAGAGCTTCAGGTCGCGCGCGCCGTCGATGCGAGCAGCTTCCTCGATCTCCTTCGGCACCGCGTCGAAGGCGTTGCGCATCATGAAGACCGAGAAAGGTAGCTGAAGGGTGACATAGACGAGTGTCAGCCCGATCAGCGAATTGTTGAGGCCGAGCCTTGCCAGGATGATGAAGAGCGGCGTCAGGATCGACTGGAACGGGATCATCAGCGTTGCGATGATCAGGATGAAGAAGGCGCCCTTGAACGGGAACTGATAGCGCGAGAAGCCATAGCCGGCGAGCAGGCTGACCATGACCGTCAGGATGACCGTCGTCACTGAAACGAACAGCGAATTCAGCGTATGCTGCACGACACCGGCGCCGAAACCGTCGAGGGCACGATAGGCATCGAAGCTGAAGCCCGATGTCGGCCAGGGCGGCAGCGGCGGAAGGCTCGCCTCCGTACCATGCCGGAACGATGATAGGAGCGCGATCGCAAAGGGCGCGAAGAAGAAGATGACGATGATAACGCCGACGCCGTGATAGCTGACGGCACTCCACATTTTCCGCCGCGCACGGCGCTCTTTGGCGGTCCTCACGTTCGTGGTGCTCATGTTGGCGATGCTCATGGGCAATCCTCCCCGACACGCAGCAGCCAGAGCTGGACGATGCTGATCAACACGAGAATGACGAGAAGGGCGATCGATAGTGCCGCGCCATAGCCGAGATTGAAGGACACGAAGGACTGGTTGAAGATGTAGTAGACCACCGAGATCATCTGGTTTTGCGGTCCGCCGCTGGTCATGATGTAGAACTGGTCGAAGGCAAGCACCGAGCCAGTGATGGAGATGATCAAGGCCAGCGCGATCGTCCGGCGCATCAGCGGCAGGGTCAGGAAGCGAAAGCGCTGCCAGCGCCTAGCGCCGTCGATGCGAGCGGCCTCGGTCAGTTCCGAGGGGATCGCCTGCAGGCCGGTGAGCAGGATGATCATGGTGAAGCCGGCGATCTTCCAGACCACCATTACGACGATCGTGGCAAAGGCGGTGTCGAAGTCGGCAAGCAGGTTCGGCCTGCGGTCGATCAGCCCGAGCGCCTGAGCCGCGGGTACAAAAAAGCCGCTATCGACATTGGCGAGCCAAACCCAGAGAAGCGAGGCCGTCGCCAGCCCGACGACGACGGGCAGGAAGATGATGGTGCGGTAGAAGCCGACGAGGCGCCGCTGCTTTTCGACGTAGAGCGCCAGGGGAAAGGCGACTGCGAAAATGACGATGGTGACGATCACGGTGTAATAGGCGGTGAAGCGCAATGCCGCCATGAAGCGAACATCCGACACCATCCTCGTATAATTCCCGAAGCCGATCCAGCGCGGATTGCCGAGCAACGGCCAATTGTGCAGGCTCATCCAGCCGGTAAAGAGCACGGGCAGGACAAAGAAGACCAGGACCAGCGCCATGGCGGGCGCGATGTAGAGAAATCCGTGCCAACCGGCACGTCGCCGCCGCTTTCGACGCCGCAGTGCTCCGATAGCTTCGGGACCAGCCATGGAATGCTCCTGATGTTTTGGTGGGGAGGACCGGGAGGCCAAGCCTCCCGATCTGTGATGGTTTATTACTGCTGTGCGTTGTCGATGATCGACTGCATTTCCGACTGCGCATTGGAGAAGGCCGAGTCGACGTTGTCTCCAAAGATTGCGGCGTTGGTGAAGCCGGCCCATGGGCCATTGGCACTGTTGATCAGGTCATTGAACTGCAGCGTATAGGGCGTCTTGGCGACGGCGATGGCTTTCAGGCCCACCTGCATGCGCGGATCGAGGCCTTGAAGCACCTGGTCGGCGATATCGCCACGCGTCGGTAGACTGCCGTATTTCGCCATGATCTTCTGGCCGTCCAGCGAATAGGTGTATTCGAGAAACTTCTTCACGGCATCGAGCTTCTTGGTGCCCTTGGTGATGACGAAGTTGTCGCCGCCGGCAAAGGAGGACGTCTTGCCGTCGACACTTGGGATCAGCGTCACACCGAAATGGATATCCGGATATTGGGTGATCAGTGTGCCGATCGAGAAGGCGCCGATGCTCTGCTGACCGATCTTGCCGTTGCTGATGCTCAGGAAGTTGGCGCCGGTGTCGCTGGCAGCACCTGCCGGTACCAGATCCTTCTTGACCATGTTGCGGTAGATATCGACCGCCTTGCGCATCTGCGGCGTATCGAGCGTCGCTTTCTTGCCGTCGGCCGAAAGAATGTCGGCGCCTGCACCCCAGACGAGCGGCGTGAAGGTGAAGATCATGCAGCCGCCGCAGCCGCCGCCGGAGAAATAGAAGCCGTAGGTATCGCCGCCGAGCGCGCGGATCTTCTCGGCATTGCTGGTGATCTCGTCCCAGGTGGTCGGCGCCTTGTCAGGGTCGAGACCGGCTTTCTTATAGAGGTCCTTGTTCCAGGCGAAGACGGAGGTCTCGACCGAGAGTGGCAGACCGTAGATGTGATCCTGATAGGTGCCGAGCTTCACATGCGACGGTGAGAGCGAGTTGAAATAAGGCAGGCTCTTGGCCCAGTCGGTCAGGTCTTCCAACTGGCCGGCGGCGGCGAAGGCTGGCGTGTAGATCAGGTCCATCGATAGGGCATCGGGCGCCTGTCCGCCGGCGATCGCGGTCGCATATTTTTGCACGAGCTCGGAGAAGGGCACTTCGGTCATGGTGACCTTGTCGTCATGGCTGGCGTTATAAGCCTCGACGACCTTCTTGAAGGAATCGCCGATGCCGGAGCGCACCCACATCGTAATGTTTTCGGCGGCAGATGCGCCGGACATAAGGCATAAGGATATGAGGCCGGTCGCGGCCAGAAGTCGCTTCATCATGTTTCTCCTCCCATGGGGCATTTCCTTCTGCCCCTCTTCCTCAATTAATGATCGGGGTTTCCCCCACACGACTGCCGCACGACCAATTCGCACGGCAATGTCCTGATCCCCGGTTCGACGGCGCGGCCTTCCGCCAATGCCAGGACCGTCAGCCCGGCCTCTCGCCCGAGAGCCTTGAGATTCATATCGACCGTCGTCAGCGGCGGCCGTGTTTGAGCGGCAACGATCTCCCAATTGTCGAAGCCGACGACGGAGACGTCCTCCGGCACGCGCACGCTGCGCTCGCGCAAGGCGTCGACCACCGCACGCGCGATCTGGTCGTTGCCGCAGAAAATGCCGTCCGGCTTCGGTCCGGGCGCATCCCAGATCTTTGCAACCGCCTCATGTCCCCATGCCTCGGACCACGTGCCGTACATCACCGGCAAGGCGTCGCCGACCAGACCGCGATAGGCCCGGGTGCGCTCGCGCACCGAAACGAAGCTCTCCGGGCCAGTGACATGGGCAATCCGGCGGCGACCGAGACCCATCAGCCATTCGACGGCAAGAGCGGCACCCTGAAAATCGTCGGCGCAGAAGGTAACACTATCGGATGTCCCCTCCGTGAAGGCGTAGACGACGGGCACGGGCAGATTGGACAGATCCACCGGCAGCCGGCGGTCAATCCTCTTTCCTGATGCGATGATGCCATCGACGCTCTTGTCCAGCATGGCGTCCACATGAACCTTTCCGAGCGCAGGATCGTCTTCGATCGTGCAGAGAAATACCGAGACGCCGTGGTCGACGAGCGCCTCGGTAATTCCGGCCATCACAGGGAGAGTGAAACGGCCGTAGGTATCGTTGGTCAAAAGACCGATGGTAAAACTCCGGTTGCTAAGCAAGCCTTTGGCCAAGGCATTCGGCCGGAACCCGATTTCGGTGGCGACACGCTTGACCCGTTCCCGCGTCTCGTCGCCCATTCGCCCGGTATTGTTCAGCGCTTTCGATGCGGTCGAAATGCTGACACCTGCGGCAGCGGCAACATCGTGAATCGTTACCCGACCGTTTCTGATCCGCTGGTTTTCCAGATGTCTTCTCCCAAACTTATTTGCGCTGAGAAAACCTTTTCTCAAAGCGGGAGTCAAGATGGGAAAAGCTTTTCTCAAATTTTTTTTTGATCATGCCCGTGGATGGATGCCTTTGGCTGTAAGCAGGCCGAAATGTCTGCACGGCCTTTACTGTCGGTCGAAAGACCAGCGGTTCACCATATAGGTGCGCGGCGAGGTTCCGAGCATGCGTCGAAACATGGTGGTGAAGGCGGCGACGCTCTCATAGCCGGCCTCAAGGGCAACATTGGTCACCGGCTGTCCCTCTGCAAGCTGGGGCAAGCACGCGAAGACGCTTGCCTGTTGGCGCCAGGTGGTAAAGCTGATGCCAGTCTCCTTGCGAAATTGCCGGGTGAAGGTGCGGCGGCTTATCGCCAGCTTTTCGGCCCAATTGTCCAACCGGGCATTCGGCGTCGGGTTTGCCAGATAGTCGCGGCAGAGGGCTGCCAGCCGCCGGTCGGAGGGGAAGGGAAGGCCAAGCGGGCGCTCCTCAAGCGTCGAAATCTCCTCTATGAGGAGGGAAAGAACAAGTTCGGCCTTGCGATTTCCGAGGGGCGCCTCCCGCAGCCGGATGGCCTCGAGCAGCAGACTGCGCGCGAGATCCGTCACCTCGACGACACGAGGCGCGTCTTCCCGTGGCGTCGGATCGCTTGGCATTACGTAGACCGATTTTATGCTGACATCACTCAGCATCTCGACGGAATGTTCCAGCCCGGCAGGAATGACCAAAGCATGGCCGGGCGGCACCATCCAGCGGCCGCGGGTCGTCATGATCACGACGACACCGGCGAAAACGCAGAGCAATTGCGTGCGGCGATGATGATGCCATGGAACGGTGTAGCCCGGCGGCAACTCCGAGCTGTTGACGAGTACGCCGGCATTCGACCCCTCCATCCTGAGCATATTTTGCTCGTGGTCGTTGTCGAGGGTTGCCAGCAGCTTTTGAGAGAGCTTTTCCATTTTTGGCCCGATCGCGAAAGAACTGGACCAAAACACGAAAGAAGGTCACCCGCAAGCCATGTAAAAGGTTGTTCGAACAGCATGGCTGAAAAGAATCGGCCGGCGCAGGAAGGAATCCCAATGGTTGCGGCATTTTCGGGCGCGCAGGCCCGATTTGAGAAGACGACAATTTCCATCGTCGTGGCGGTCAGCGTCTGCCACCTTCTGAACGACATCATGCAATCGCTGCTGACATCGCTCTACCCGATGTTTCGGGAGAACTACGCCCTCGATTTCGTTCAGATCGGTCTTCTGACGATGACGTTTCAGATCACGGCGTCGCTGTTGCAGCCGGTCGTCGGCGTCGTCACCGATAAATGGCCCATGCCCTATTCGCTGCCGGTCGGCATGGTCAGCACGTTTTCAGGGCTGGTGCTGCTCGGTTATGCCGGGAGCTTCGGTATGCTGATGGTCGCCGCGAGCCTCATCGGTTTTGGGTCCGCCGTGTTCCATCCGGAAGCCTCGCGTGTCGCGCGGCTGGCTTCTGGTGGGCGCCACGGCTTGGCGCAGTCGCTCTTCCAGCTCGGCGGTAATGCGGGCTCGGCCGTCGGGCCGCTGATCGCCGCTTTCTTCGTGCTCCAGCACGGCCAATCAAGCGTTGCGTGGCTCGCGGTCCTGGCGGTGATCGGCTTCATCGTCCTGAGCTGGGTCGGCACCTGGTATGTCAGCCATCGCCGCCAGCATGCCGCACGTCCGGCTCCGAGCCGCGCCTTGCCAATTGCCCGTAATAAGGCCATCTGGGCGCTTGCGATCCTCATCCTGCTGACGGCAACGAAGAACGTATATATGGCCAGCATATCGAGCTACTTCACCTTCTACGTCATCGACAAGTTCCATCTCGACGTTCGCGATGCGCAATTGATGCTGTTCCTTTTTCTCGGCTCGGTCGCGGTCGGAACGATCATGGGCGGTCCGGTCGGAGACCGTCTCGGCGCGCGCTTCGTCATCTGGTTCTCGATCCTTGGCGTCATTCCCTTCGCGCTGATGATGCCCTATGCGAACCTGTTCTGGACCTGCGTCCTGACGGTGGTGATCGGACTGGTGTTTGCTTCGGCCTTCCCGGCCATCGTGGTCTTTGCTCAGGAATTGATCCCCGGCCGCGTCGGTCTGATCGGCGGCATCTTCTTCGGCTTCGCCTTCGGGGCAGGGGGACTTGGTGCGGCGTTCCTCGGCGATTTTGCCGATACGCACGGCATTTCCTTCGTCTACACGGTCTGCTCGTATCTGCCGTTACTCGGCCTGTTCACGATCTTCTTGCCGCGGATACCGAGGCATTGAGCAATAGCGGCGGGGCTGTTAGCCGCCCCGCCGAAGATTTTGCCTCCTGGCTTCGCGCTGAGAGACAAGCCCAAAAAATCGCTACCATTTGAGACTGGTCATCGGCCTGTTCTTCGCCGTAGTCTGTGCCCGCTTCACGCAGGAGGAGGAGACCGTTGAGTGAGCGCCAGCATCAAAGTCCCGGCCGAGGAACGTTTCTCCGGCCGCCTTGCCTTCCTGCTTTTGCCGGTCATGCTCGCCTGATGCCGTCAAACCGTCATCATTCTTGCTTTGCTATGCCTCATTCTCAACGCCACGATCGCCAATCCGGTCCGGCCTGACATCAACCATGTAGGACATGCCATGCAGCTCACCATCGCCCAGCGCCTAGATCGCCTCAAGGTACGCACCGCAGAGCTCAGCCATTGGCGCGAGCGCGCTGTACTTGCGATCGACAATTGGACGTTCGAGGGCGAGGATATCGCCATCGGGGAGGCTTGGCCGCATTGTAAGGGTGTGGCGCATTTTGCCTCGCAAGCGAAGGCGCCTGGCGACTGGCCTCTCGAGGAAACCCGCCTGCAGCTCGATCTCGGTGGTGAGAGCCTAGTCACGCTCGCCTATGAAGAAGGCGAGAGCGAGAGCTTCGGCCTCGATCCCTATCACCAGGAATTCCCGCTCAAGGATCGCAATCTCTCGATCACCACGGACAGCGTGGCGCGCTTTCCGTTCGGCGAACCGAACCGCCAGCCAAAGTTAAACCGGGCGCAGCTCGCCTGGCTGGATATTCCCGTGCACCGGCTGCACCTTTTGCTGCGGCAGATAGTCGAGGCAATCGAAGCGCTTGATGATCATGATGTGGTGCCGCATCTGCTCGATGCTGCCGAGACGGCGCTGCGCGGCCTGGACTGGCCTTCCGCCACGGCTTCTTATGTGTCTCGCACTGCGAACGCCCTATGGCAGCAGAAGATCTGGGAATTGCCCGAGCTGATCGAAAACCCGCCGGGTCTGTCCGAGGATGAGCGCGCGACTGTCGTTGCGGCCTATGATGGCCTGATCGTCCGTCTAAAGACTCTGCAGGAACGCTATCCGCAAAACGGCGAATTGCTGTTGACCGGCCATGCCCATATCGATCTTGCTTGGCTGTGGCCCTATGACGAGACGCGCCGCAAGATGCGCCGGACCTTTCATACGGCACTGTCCTTGATGGACCGCTCGCCTGATTTCCGCTTCAACCAATCGACGGCGCATTATTATGCGCAGATGGAAGTTGACGATCCGCAACTGCTGGCGCGCATCAAGGAAAAGGTAGCCGACGGCTCCTGGGAAGTGATCGGCGGCATGTGGGTCGAGCCGGACACGAATATGCCGACGGGTGAAAGCCTGGTGCGGCAGATCCTGTACGGCCAGCGCTATTTCGAAAAGACGTTCGGCGCCCGTCACACGGTCTGCTGGCTGCCGGATTGCTTCGGCTTTTCCGGCGCCTTGCCGCAATTGCTGCGCCAGGGCGGCATCGACAGTTTCTTCACCATCAAGGTCAATTGGAGCGAGACCAACCGGTTCCCCTATGATCTTTTCTGGTGGGAAGGTCTGGATGGCAGCCGGGTGCTGGCGCATACATTCGACAACCCGATGGAGGGTTATAACGGCTTTGTCCAGCCGAATTGCCTCATGCCGACCTGGAAGAACTTCCGGGGGAAAACCCTGCACGATACCTCGCTGCTTGCGGTTGGCTACGGCGACGGCGGCGGCGGCGTGACGCCGGAGATGGTCGAGCGGGAAGTGCAGTTGCGCGATTTCCCGGCCATTCCGAAGGCGCGTTGGGGCAAGGTCGCCGATTTCTTCGAAAGCGCCCATCGAACCGCCAAGGAAAAACGCCTTCCGACTTGGTCGGGCGAAATCTATCTCGAGCTGCATCGCGCGACGCTGACCAGCCAGAGCGGCGTCAAGCGGCTGCATCGCAGAGCGGAGCGGGCGCTGATCACGGCGGAAACCCTGGCATCGATCGCCCATATGATCGGGGGCGCCGCGCCACAGAGCCTGGAAGCCGACTGGCGCGTAACCTTGAAGAATGAGTTTCACGATATCCTGCCGGGATCGAGCATCAACGAGGTCTATCAGGACGCCCAGCGCGAACTTTCCGGCGTTGTCGACCACGCCAAGATCGCTCAAAAGGACGCTATGGCTGCCATCGTCTCGGCTTTGCCGAAAGGCGGCATTGCGGACGCTCTCGTCGTCGTCAATCCCTCGCTGGACGCCCGACCGTTGCGCACGGTCCTCGCCGACGGCACGGTGCTTTCCACCGGCGACATAGTCTCGCCGCTTGCCATCCATGTCTTCGACCGCGCCGCGTTAAAGCCGCTTGGCGGTTTGCGCGCCGAAGCGAGGCGGCTGGAAAATGAACATCTCGCCGTTACCATCGGCGTCGATGGGGCTGTTCGGAGCCTCGTGCACAAGGCGACCGGCCGCGAGGCTTTGGCGGGATCCGCCAATCAGCTCTGGGTCTATCCGGTCGACAAGCCGCGCAACTGGGACGCCTGGGACATCGACGCCGACTATCCGGAAAAGGGCATTCGTCTCGACAAGCCGGAAAGCATCGAGCTTGTCGAAAACAGTCCGGATCGGGCCGCGATCAAGGTCGTCCATCGCTATCGCGATTCCAGTGTCGTGCAGCATTATGTGCTGACGGCCAATGCGAGGCGGTTGGACATAGAGACCGAAATCGACTGGCATGATCGCCGCACCTTGCTGCGATCGCTGAGCCCGGTCGCGACGCGGGCGCATACCGCCACGTTCGAATGCGCCTATGGCGTCGTCAGCCGCCCGACGCACACCAATACGAGCTGGGATGCCGCGATGTTCGAGGCGGTCGCCCATCGCTTCATCGATCTCAGTGAGCCGGATTTTGGCGTCGCTTTGCTCAATGACGCGAAATATGGCCATAGTGCCCGCGGCAACGTTCTCGGTATCAGCCTCGTGCGCGGACCGATCTATCCCGATCCGCTGGCGGATGAGGGCCTGCAACGCTTCACCTACGCGTTGATGCCGCACGCTGGCGAATGGCATTCCGGCGGCGTGCGCGAGGAGGCAGAAGACCTCAACCAGCCGCTGATCGTTACGGCGGCGGCTAATCTTGCGGAGACGATGCTCACTCCGATTGCGGTAACCGGCACACCGGTCGCGCTTTCAGCCATCAAGCCGGCTGAGGATGGCGACGGTCTCGTGCTGCGCGTCTACGAACCGACCGGCCGGCGCGGCGGACTTACCGTCACGCCAACAAACGGCTGGGCGGTTAGCGAGGCTGTCAATCTGATGGAGGAACCAGCCCAACGCGATGCCGGTCCGGATATCCTGCCGTTCGAGGTCAAAAGCTGGAGGGTGAAACGAGCGTGATGGCTACGACGACCTGGATGGTCCAATAGGGACAACTGGCGCTCTACGGCGACGATTTACACCTTCAGGAATTGCGAGGATTTATCGAAGCTTAGGCCTGGGAAGATCTTCGAGCTGAGGTCGTCGGCACCGAGGTCGAACTGTCGGTAGAGCATCGCGGCCGCGATCTCGCGCACATCTGCGGTGGGCATCAGATCGCGGTCCTCGAAGAGCTGTTCGTCTTTAATTCCCGGCCATTTGCCGAGCACGCGGCCGCCATTGATGGCGCCTCCCGCCAGCAGGCAGCAACCGCCGGTGCCATGATCCGTGCCGCCGGAGCCGTTCTGGCGGACGGTGCGGCCGAATTCGGTCATCGCCAGAACCACCGTCGTCTTCCATGCATCCGGGCCGAGCGTATTCTTCAATGTCAGCATCGCTTGCGTCAGGTCGCCGGCCGCTTTCCGAAACTGGGCTGCCTGTTGAACATGGGTGTCCCAGCCGTTGATGGAGAAGCTCGCGATACGGTATTCCCGCAGCAGCATCTTGGCGGCAAGCGCTGCAACGTCTGCTATCTGCTCGCCGCGCCTGGTGCCCGGTGCCTCGCCGATCTTGGCTGATTGGTCGGCGCGCCTCGCCTCGTCCATCGCCTTGGCGAAAGCGGGATCGTTGGCATAAAGACGTGTCAGGAACTGCATCTCGTCCGCACCCATGGCCAAGCCGGAATCCGAGGCCCAGACGTCGACCATATTGGGGCCTGACAGGATCAATTCGGTCGAGGTGTTGATGTCGATCGCCTTATGTGCCGTCGATCGCGCGATGCTCCCGAGTGCGCGGTTCAGCCAGCCGGTCTTTTCCTCGGCGACGTGACCGCCGCCCGATTCCAACATGTCTTGGCCGTCGAAATGGCTGCGGGCGTCGCGATAGGGCGTCGAAACGGCATGGACGAAGGCGAGCTCCCGAGCCTTCCACAGCGGCAGCAGATCCGCGGCTGCCGGATGCAGGCCGAAGAAGCCGTCGAGATCGACGAGCCCCTTGTCCGGAGCAAGAGCGATGTCCGGCCGCAAGCCGCCGAAGGATGCCTCCCCATAAGGCTGCACCAGATCGAGCCCATCCATGGCGCCGCGCAGTACGATGGTCACGAGGCGGTTGTCTCCGGGCATGGCCGCGAAGGTCACCGGCGTAAAGATCGGCGCAGCTGCCAGACAGCAGGCGGAAGCGAGGAAACCGCGGCGGGAAAGCGAGAAAGCCTTGTCGTCTGCCATGGGAATACTCCTCGCGCTAACGACGATTGAATTCGGGCGAAGCAAGCACGAGCGTCAGGCCCATCATCTTGTTCGGCGCTTGCGATACAACCCCGATCGTGTCGTCGCGAGCCGCATCCGCCAGCGTCTCCTTGAGAAACTGCCTCGGATCATCCAGCTTGCCGTAGCGACCGATCGCGCGCCGCGCCCAGGAAATCCGTTCGGAAAGCTCGCCGGCATTGATCCAGGCGTCGAAACCCTCGGGAAAGCCGGCTGGGCTGGGTGGCCGCCACACCGGTTGCCCCATGCGCTTCAACGCGTAGACGCCAAGACCGCGTGGCACGTAGAAGGTCGCATCGATAGCGGCCTGCCGGCGCCTTGCTTCCTGCGGGTCCGGCGAAACAGTCTTGTCGGGCGGGGCGGAGCTGCTGCCCGGCAAAGGCGGATTGCCGTCGGCCATAGCCTGCCCGGCACCCTCGTCATCGGCGAGCGGATCGACGACTGCGCTTGCTGCCGCGTTCCCGGGGAGAGCGAGCGCCCGCAAGCCGGCGACGACAAAGTCGAAAGGTTGCCGTGCCTTGCTTCCCTCATTTGTCCAGGCCGCCGGATGATCGAGCATCGCGCCATAGACCGCCATCAGGTCGCCGTCCGTCTTCCGCCACGCCTGGGTCATGGCGTCGATCATCGCTTGCGGTGGCGTATCGGAAATGAAGTGGATGGCGAGCTTGCGGCTGATATGCGCGGCCGTTTTCGGGTTCAGCGCCAGATCGTCCAGCATCTGCAGACAATCCCGCTCCGACCGCTGCGTTCGGCCATAGCTGACACCCAGCACCTGATGGCTGCCGGGTTCGGCGACAGCCTTGCGGAAATCCACCCCGACCGACTGCCGGTCGACCGTGATGCCCGTCAATACCATCGCGGCGGCTCGCACGTCGTCCTGCGTATAGCCGCTGCCGGCGCCGAGGGTGTGCAACTCCAGCAACTCACGGGCGAGGTTTTCGTTGAGTCCCTTGTCGCGTTTGAGGCCGGCGGGAGAATCCGGCCCGAGAGACTGCGTCTGATCGAGATAGATCAGCATCGCCGGATGTCGGGTGGCGCTGCGCAGCAGATCCGGAAACGTCCCGCCAATATTGGGCCGGATCGCCTCGGCCTCGAATAGGGGGACTATGAGTTTCATCGGCTGGGTCTTGTCGACACTCACCGAAAAATGGTTCGTCCAGAAGGCGGCCAGACGCTCGTAGAAACCATTCGGTGAGAAGACCGCCTGGGCGATGCGTGCATCGGCATCACGCTGATAGCTCTGCTGAAGTTCCCTAGAGATCGTCTTCTGTTCATCACGCTTGGCGGCATCATCGATGTCGCGGCTGCGGATGTCGCGGAGACGGTCGGCGATGTTGCGGATCGCCTGGCGGCGCGCCTCGATGCCGCCCACCGGAAAGAGGCAATTACCGTCGCCAATTCGCATCGAGTCGAGCAACGAGTCCCTGTTGGCGGGCGGCGTTTCACCGGGGCGAAAGCCGTAGCCGAACCGTAGTGCCGCCATGGTCTGAAATGAAAGGCTCATCGCTTGTCACCGCATCACCGATCAGGTGATACGCTCGCAGGCAATTGTGTCAGGAAAGTTCGGAAATTGTGGCGTTTTTCCGACATGGACAATTTGTAATCCCCTTGCAGGAAGCTTCACCATCAGGCTATTGTCGAGGCGTCAACTGCTTCAACGGGCTGTCGGGAGTGGGGTGGATCAGATTTGCCGCAGGCGTCCGATCCGTCCTAATTCCTCCCTAATTTCTCTTCTATGTGGCGAAGCGGAAAAGAGGTGAGCGATGGTCAAATTTATTCATCGGAACATGGCGTTCGTAGTGGCAATGGTCATGACTGCGCTCGCCATAGCCGGATACAACGCGATTTCCCTGTTGGTGAGACATCACCATGCAGCGCTGCACGACATCCATCGTGCAGTCTCGGTGCTTGTTCTCTTCGGAGTTTTTTACGTCGTCGTGCGCTATGTTCAGGCATTGCCGGAAGACGCTGACTAGAATTCTGCAGAAGTCAAATTGACAATGCCGCACCGCGAGGCTGCAGGACGATCTCGCGATCAAAGACTTTTCTCTGCGACAGGCTCGGAACAGCAAGGCCGGTAACCGCATGTCTGCGATTGCCGGCCTTGGCATATTCGCGGTCAGGCCGCTAACGAGCCTTCGAGGGACGCGTAGCGGCTGCCTTTTCCACCATGGCGGTGACCTCGGCGCGCCGAGCGCCGGACAGCGGCAGCCGCGGCATGCGAACACGCTCGGAGCCACGGCCCATGATCTGCTCGGCGAGCTTGATCGACTGGACGAGATCATGCTCGGCATCCAGATGCAGGAGCGGCATGAACCAACGATAGATCCGGCGTGCCTCTTCCCAGTCGCCGCGCTCGGCGGCGGCAACGAGCTGTACGGATTCTTCCGGGAAGGCGCTGGTAAGGCCGGAAACCCAGCCCTTGGCACCGAGCATCAGCCCTTCGAGCGCAACATCGTCAAGACCGGCGAAGATGTCGAAGCGGTCGCCGAAGGTATTGATGAGGTCGGTAAAGCGGCGCGGATCCGGCGCGCTTTCCTTGACGGCCTTGATGTTTGGCACCTCGGCGAGGGCCTGCAGCACGTCGGCGCCAATATTGACGCGATAGGCCGGCGGGTTGTTGTAGAGCATGATCGGCAGCGAAGTGGCTTCCGCCACGGTGCGGAAATGCGCGATCAGCTCCTCCGGCTTCGGAACATAGACCATGGCCGGCAGGAGCATCAGCCCATCGGCGCCGAGTTTCTCGGCGTCGCGGGCATAGGCGACGGCACGGCGCGTATCGAATTCGGAAACGCCTGTGACGACCGGAACGCGGCCGTTCACCACCTCCACCGCGGCCTTCAGGATCGTGCGCTTCTCATCCGGGTCCAGCGAATTGTTCTCGCCGCAGGTTCCCATGACGATCAGGCCGTTGACGCCGTCGTTGACGAGCGCGTCCTGGACGCGCTGCGTCGCCGCCAGATCCACGGACAGATCTTCGTTGAATTGAGTCGTCACGGCGGGGAATACGCCCTTCCATCCTGTCGTCATTTTGGGTCCTCGATTGAAAGTGCTTGCGTTATATACAAATTGTCGACAGAATTCAAGAATGGCTGAACGACAAATATCGGTCGATTGCTTGCGATTGCTGAAAGCCGTCAAAACGACATAGAAAGACATTTATTTCGAAGAAGGATAGCGCATGCGAAATGAGGCGGAGAATGTGCGGGTACGGGGCTCGGGCACGCAGAGCGTCTATGTCACCTTGCGCAGGGAAATCCTGTCGATGGCGCTCGAGCCGGGAAGTCAGCTCGACGAAGTCCGTCTTTCCGAACGCTTCAAAATGTCGAGGACGCCGGTCCGAGAGGCGCTGCTTCGGCTTGCCGGCGAAGGGTTGGTGACGACGCTTCCGAACCGCAACACCATCGTCGCGATGATCGACTTTGCCAGCCTGCCCACTTATTTCGAGGCGCTGACGCTGATGTACCGCGTGACGACGCGCGGGGCGGCGGGACGGACGGATGCCGAAATCATGCAGCGCGTGCGCGCCCGACAGAAGGAATTCGCCGATGCCGTGACTGCCCGCGATGCCTTCGGCATGATCGAGGCGAACCGCGAATTTCATGTCGCCATCGCCGAACTTGCCGGCAATTCCTATTACACAACGTTCTTTGCACGGCTGCTGGACGAGGGCCGGCGTATTTTGCGTCTTTACTACTCGACCTTCGATGATCGCCTGCCGCGTCAATATGTGGACGAGCACGAGGAGATGATCGCCGCTATCGAGGCCGGCGATGTCGAGCGCGCCGACCGTTTGGCGATCGATCACGCGGCGCAGATCGTGCGCCAGATCCAGGAATACATCGCCCGAGATCTCGAACGTCCGCTTGCCATCGAGATCCCGTGAGGCATTTTCCTATCGAAATATTTGCCCAAAACCGCATTAACGTCGATTCAACAAGCGGTGTCAGCCGCATGAGAGTCGCGCGCAACAGGAACTGGAAAGCAAGATGACATGGTCTCATCCCGTCCCCGGCATCACCGATGACGAGAGGCAACTCCGGCTGGCACGCTTGAGAAACGCGCTGGAGGCGAACGGAATTGCCGGCATGCTGCTCGGATCGACGGAAAGCCTGCGCTATTTCACCGGCCTCGTCTGGCATCCGAGCGAGCGATTCCTTGGCGCGTTCGTCACGCCAGCCGCACTTTATTATATCGTTCCGGGTTTCGAGCGCAGCCGCGTGGAGACATTGCCGCATCTGCCTGGTGAAATCCTGGTATGGGAGGAGGAGGAAAACAGTGCCGGACTCGTGTCACGCCTGCTGGGTCAAGCCGGCACGCTTGCACTCGACGACGAACTGCCGCTCTTCTTCTATCACATGCTCACTGCGAAGATTGGCGCCGGAAGATTGAGGGACGGCGGCCAGATCATCCGAAGCCTGCGGCGCATCAAATCTCCAGCCGAGATCGCTCTTATCCAGTATGCCATGAACCTGACGCTCGATATCCAGAAGCAGGCGCATGCGCTGATGAAGCCAGGTATCAAGGCTTCAGAGGTCATCGACTTCATCGACCGCCGGCACCGCCAGGCAGGCGCAGACGGCGGCTCGACCTTCTGCATCGTTTCCTTCGGGACGGCGACTTCTCTGCCGCACGGTGCCGATGGCGACCAGACGCTTGACGCTGGCGACGTCGTGCTTGTCGATACCGGCTGTCAGATCGACGGCTATCATTCCGATCTTACCCGGACCTATGTGCTCGAAAGCGGCAACTGCGAATTCGAAGCGGCTTGGGCGATCGAACGGGAAGCCCAGCAGGCGGTCTTCGATGCGGCGAAGCTCGGCGCGCCCTGTTCGAGCCTCGACGATGCCGCGCGCAGGGTGCTGTCAAAACACAGTCTTGGACCAGATTACCGCCTCCCTGGGCTGCCCCACCGCGCCGGCCACGGCCTCGGTCTGCAGATCCACGAAGAGCCCTATATCGTGCGCGGCAACGCGACACCGCTTGCCGCCGGCATGTGCTTTTCCAACGAGCCCATGATCGTCTTTCCCGACAAATTCGGCGTTCGGCTGGAGGATCATATCTACATGACGGCGGAAGGGCCGCATTGGTTCACCAATCCCGCCAAAGGGCCGGCCGAGCCGTTTTCGTAATTGACGGCCGCATTCGACAAGGCTGACGGGAACGCAAACACTCGCTTGCGACTTTCAATTCGAGGTGTGCGTCTCTTCGGAACCAAATCCACGTTTCTGTAGTTTACTGGGGCGACTCGAAGACCGAAATGGCATCTGCGAAAGCATGGTTCGCAATATTGAATGCGTTTGGTCATTGATGCAGTCAGAAATGCGGAGGCGTCTTGTTGAGATTTGAAAAGATTGCGCGCGATTTTTCCGGGCGGAAAAAGGTAGAAACTGAGCTCAGGCGGAGTGAGGAGCAGTTTCGCATTCTGGTGCAGGGTGTCGCGGACTACGCCATCTATATGCTCGATCCCCAGGGTTATGTCTCCAGTTGGAACCTCGGCGCGCAGCGGATCAAGGGCTATACGCAGCAAGAAATCCTCGGCCAGCATTTTTCCCGGTTCTACACGGAGGAAGATCGCGCCACGCAACTTCCCTGGAAGGCGCTCGATATCGCCGCCAAGGAGGGCCGGTTTGAAAACGAAGGCTGGAGGGTCCGAAAGGATGGATCGCGGTTCTGGGCAAGCGTCGTCATCGATGCTCTGCGTGATGACGACGGATCGCTTCTAGGATTTGCGAAGGTCACTCGCGATATCACCGAAAAGAGAGAAGCACAGCGCAAGCTGGATGAGATGCGGGAAGAACTGTTCCAAGCGCAAAAGATGGAAGCGGTCGGCCAATTGACCGGGGGAATGGCCCATGACTTCAATAATTTACTAATGGCCGTACTCGGGAGTTTGGAAATCGCGCGCAAGCGGGTTGCTGACAATTCCGACATCACTCCATTGATCGACAATGCCATTCAGGGCGCCCAGCGCGGCGCCGCACTGACCCAGCGCATGCTCGCCTTCTCACGGCGCCAGGAGCTCAAGATCGAGGCGCTGAATGTGATCGAATTGGTTCACAATATGACCGACCTGCTGCAGCGCACGATCGATGCTTCCATAACGATCGAAACACGTTTTCCCCTCAGCCTCCCGAAGGTGACATCTGATCCGAACCAACTTGAAAATGCTCTATTAAATCTTGTCGTGAATGCGCGTGATGCGATGCCAAAGGGCGGGTTGCTTGTCATTGCCGCCGAACTTCGGGAGATTGCCAAGGACGAAGCAGATTACCCGAAAGTGGGAGCCTATGTGTGTCTCTCCGTCAGGGACGAGGGCGAGGGAATGGACGATGCGACGCTTGCCAATGCGACGACGCCGTTCTTCACGACTAAGGGCGTCGGCAAGGGAACAGGTCTCGGACTGCCTATGGTCGACGGATTGATGGCGCAATCTGGCGGTAAGCTGATCCTGAAATCGCGGAAGGGCGAGGGAACCACGGCCGAACTTTGGCTTCCTCTTGCAGCGGAAACGGAGATGTGGAAGGAGGAGCCGGCGATAGAGGCCATGCCGTCAGGCGGAGGACCATTCAATATTTTGGCGGTGGACGACGATGCGCTCGTCCTGATGAATACGGCGATCATGCTGGAGGATCTCGGCCATACCGTGTTGCAGGCTTATTCGGCAGAAGAGGCGTTGAAGCTGCTGGAGAATCGCAACGACGTCCATCTCGTCATCACCGATCATGCCATGCCAAGGATGACGGGTTCTCAACTCGCCGCGGCGGTCGCCGAGCGGCGGCCGGGTTTGCCGGTCGTCCTTGCCACCGGCTATGCCGAGCTTCCGGCGGGCTGCAACAACGATCTGCTCCGCCTGCCGAAGCCGTTCAATCAGGGCCAGCTTGCCGCAGTGATTGCCAAAGCAGTGGCGGAGGCACCAATAGCCGGCACTTTGGCTGCTGCCGGCAAGGCATAGGCATCGCCGAGCAACATCCCTCCGTTCACGCGTTTCCGTAGGCGAGCTTCGGATACCAGTCCCTGGCCCGTCCCTCGGGCGTCATGTCAAGGATCGTCCAAAGCGGCATAAGATCGGGCGCGCCGCGCGGATCCTGGCCGGGATCGGCAGTCACCGGACCCATCTCCTCACTCCAGAAATGCCGGATCGTTCCATCTCTGCGGGTAAAGACATTGACGGCGGCATTGTCGTTGCCATTGGCGCCGAGCGCACGGTAATCGCGGCTGTATTCGCCGGTCGGGTCGGAATAGAGCGGCAAATTCTGCCAGCGGCGCTCCGTCTTGAAATCAAGTAGTCTTTCGATCGGTGATCTGGCCACGACGGCAATCGCCATTCGCTGTTCGATATCGAGGATTTCGCCCTCCAGCGCCGAAAGAAGCGCGGTACACATTGGGCAGGGCCGCGCCCGTTCCGGTCCGAACATATAGCTATAGATCAGCAGGGTTTCCTTATCGTCGAACAAATCCTCGAATTCGACAGGACCGTCAGGGCTGATGAACTGGTAGTGCTTCTTCACCGTACCGCCCGGCGGCAGTGCGCGCCGTTGCGCTGCGACCCGCTCTATATGCCGCCGAAGTTCGATCTCCTCCGCCAGCAGAGCGTTCCGTGCCTGCCGGTATTCGTTGGTTTCGTTGGGAAACCTGGCTCCGTTTCTCTGCGCCAGTTCTGCCGCAGGCGTATATCCATCTTCGTTGATCATGATGTCCTCGCGGTGCGATTCATGGGCCGATACTTAGTCGTATGGCAGTCGCGGAATTCGACTTGACGCCGGAGAAAACCCGATTGCCGATCGAAAGTTCCAGCATTCGGCGGGACATTGGATCAATAGGAATCAATGAGCGGCGGAGCGGACCCTCGTGGTGTCATCCCATTCAACCTCCGATAATTCCTCGTTCTCGAGCATCGGCGCGTCCATGACATAAAGATAGCCGTCGAGCATGTCGCAGGCGCGCTCGGTGGCGTCTATCTTTGCCTCTGTTTCGCTGATCGCAGACGCGATGGCCTTGATGCGGGCGCGCAGCATATGGCCGACGACATCCTTGCCGGGGCGTTTTCCCAAGCGATCCAGATGGAGGCGGATGCGGTCGGAATGACGTTCCAGTTCGCTTTTGCTGAAGTGGGCCTTGCGGATTTCTTCCAAGAGGCTGGCGCGCATATGGGCGACCGGATCGAAGGTTCCGGGCTCGCGCTCGTCCAGGACCATATCGGTGATGAGCTTCTCGATGGCGACCAGTGCCTGCAGATCGACGGCGTCGGTCAGCTCGACATCATAGCCGGTATCGTCAAACAGCTTTCGGCGCACCGGGTCCAGAAGCAGCTCATAGGCCTTCTGCAGCCGTCCGAAGGCATCGACGTCGCCGCCGGAATCCGGATGCGCCGACTTCGCCCGCTTGCGATAGGCGGTCTTGATCTGCTCTTCGCTCGCATCGCGTCCGATGCCGAGAATCTCGTATGGATCGGTCACTCCAACTCCTGCTGCCGCTTAGCCCCGTCCAAAGTCCTGAAGCCCTTATGCCGTCGATGATTTCGGCAGAACGCAGGGCCCGCCGAAGGGCGGTTCGTATCCGTCCCCCGTTTCTTCTCTATCATCACCGAGGCAGAGTTTGGACAAAAACTGTCATGACAAGGCGCAGAAACATTCCTTCTGTTGAAAGCCGCAGGTTTTTGAAGGATTTTGCACGGGATTTCCCATGATCGGAAAACCATGCGGATCATCGCGGCCCGATCACATCAGGCTGACGAATGTGAGACGAAGACTCCTAAGACCGTCCTCGCATTATGCGTGTGATCTCTTCCGCCGGAACGGGTCTGCTGAACAAGTATCCCTGGATGGCATGGCATCCCGCCCCCGATAGAAAGCGGGCCTGCTCTTCCGTCTCCACGCCTTCTGCGATCACGTCCAGTTCCAGCGAGCGTGCCAGCGACACGATCGCGGATGTGATCGCCATATCGTCGGCATCGTCCGGAATATCGGCGATAAAGGACCGGTCGATCTTGAGGCGTGACAACGGGAAGCGTTTCAAAGTGCTCAGGCTGGAATAACCCGTGCCGAAATCGTCGATCGCGAGACTGACGCCGAGGGCGTTCAGTTCATGCATTTTCATGATCGCCCCCTGAACGTCGCGCATTAGAAGGCTCTCGGTGACCTCGATTTCGAGCCACTGCGGTTCAAGGCCACTCTCGGCGAGGGCCGCGGCCACCTGCCGGGTCATGCCGTGTTCCTGGAACTGCCGGGCGGACATATTGACGCCGATCTTCACCGGAGGCAGTCCCTGTTCCTGCCATTTTTTTGCTTGGCCACAGGCCTTGCGCAGGACAATCTCTCCGATCGGAACGATGAGGCCGGACTCCTCAGCAAGCGGAATGAAGTCTCCGGGGAAGACAAGCCCGTCGGTCGGATGATTCCAGCGCACGAGCGCCTCCACGCCGATAATCTCGCCGGAGGTCATGTCTTTCTGCGGCTGGAAGTGCAGGACGAACTCATCCCGTTCGACGGCGCGCCGAAGCTCCTCCGAACGTCCGAGCTTTTGCCGCGCTTTCTCCGCCATTGCCGGATCGAACACCTGGATGCTGTTCCGGCCATTCTCCTTGGCGCGGTACATAGCCATATCTGCGTTGGCGAACAGTTCCGTGGCCGTATTGCCATGTGCGGCAAAGCAGGCCATTCCAATGCTGCATGTAAGCTGCAGGTCCATTCCGGCCAAAGTCAGCGGCCGCGCGACGGCCTCGCGAATGCGCGCCAGCCAGGAGACGAAGTCTTCTTCGGTCTGTTCGAGCGCCAGAATGAACTCGTCGCCGCCAATGCGCGATATCATATTGCCATGCCCGATCTCCTGAGAGATCCGCCTCGCTACGATCTTGAGCAGCTCGTCGCCAGCCGCATGACCGAGGCTGTCGTTCACGAGCTTGAAGTTGTCGATGTCGAGGAAGACGACCGCGACTTTCCGCGACGTTTTGCCGGCCCGCCGCAGCATATCATCGAGCTTTCGGTCGAGCAGTGTGCGGTTCGGCAATCCGGTCAGGGCATCGTGCTCGGCAAGGAAGATGATTCGCTCGGCATCATAGTGACGATCGATTGCGATACCGATCGTTTGTGCGACGCCCGTCAGGAACTCCCACACGCTCGCTTCATAGCTGAAAGATACCTGGACGGCGAGTATGCCATGCTGTCCGCCGTCACCTGATGAGATTGCAAGGCGGCGCCACGATGTCGGGTTGTCGAGGACATCGGCCGGCAAGATAGAAGCGGCGCGTGCGGATGGGGACGCCGCCGCGATATAGAGTTCCTGGTTCCCTTCGTCGTGCAGGAGTATGGCGGCTGCCATACCGGGGATGACCTCTTCGAGCAGATCGGTGACGTCACTGAGGAATGGATCAAGACGTATTCCCTTGGCGACCGCCTTGAGAAGCTGCGCCTGGGCCTTCATCAGGCTTTCCCCGCGTTTGCGGGCCGAGATATCCCGCGATGCCCCAACGACACCGATCACCTTTCCGGTTTTGTCCCTGAGCGGAACGCGCGACATCATCAGCCAGCCTTCGCCTCTCAGGCGACGCTCCTCGAATCCGAGATGGGGTTCACCGCTCTCCATCACCCGTCGTTCGATGGCATCTATCGCCTCGGCCGCCGCCGAAGGATGAATATCGTATTCAGTCTGCCCGACCATATCCTCTACGCGCTCAAGCCCATTGTTCAGCACGATGGCCCTATTGGCGAAGAGGAAGCGGCCTTCCAGATCCTTTGCATAGATGTAGTCGGGCACATGGTTAATCATGGCCTCGAGCCAGTCATAACGCTCCGCGAGACTGGGCTCATTGGATTGCGGAAGCTCCCCCGCCAAGCGCCTGTGCGCAATGGGCTCCTCGGCATCCGCCGATGCCGTCTCCGTAACCTGTTTTCCAACTGCCGCCTTGTGCATGTTTCCCTCACAATCCACGCTACGTTACACTGTGAGCAAATCGTTATGTATCAGTGAAGGGTTCGCTGCAGGAGCGGGGCATGTCAGCCTTCTGTGGCGACATCGTAAATTAGTGGTTGACGACAGTGCTCTCGTCCAAAAATTCCCTCATGTCACAAGATGTTGCGCACCACACAGATGCGCCTCGCCTCCAACGACGGAGACGAGGCGCTGTTGCCTTGTAGAGAATGCCTAGAGCGGCTCAGCGTTTCACGGAATCGCTTCTCCGCTCTATCCTTTTGTTTTTACGCATTCCGGACGGAAAACCGCTTCGCACTTTTCCTGGGACTGCTCTAAGCAGCCGAGAACGGTACGGCCACGAAGGTCTTGTCGCCGCCGCGTTCGATCAGCAGCAGGACCGATTTGCGGCCCGCCTTGCCGGCTTCAGCGACCGCGTTCTGAACATCATGGGCGTCGTGAACCGGCCGGTCGTTGACCGAGACGATAATGTCGCCCGTCTGGATGCCGGCAGCGGCGGCCGGCTTGTCCGGATTGACACTTGCGACGACTGCGCCCTCGGCATTGCGCGGAAGGTTCAGTTGCTCCCGCAAATCGGGAGTCAGGTTAGCGAGACCGACACCGATGCTCGGCTGATTGGACGGCTGAACCTTGCCGTCGCCCTTGTCGTTGGCGGCCTGCTTGCTGTCGTCATTACCGCCAACGGTGACGTTCACATCCATGCTCTTGCCATTGCGCCAGACGGTGAGCGACCGTTTGTCACCCGGGGAAAGATCGGCAACCAGGCGCGACAGATCCTTAGGCGTTTTGACGGTCTCGCTACCGACGGCCGTGACGATATCGCCGGTCTTGATGCCGGCACGGGCAGCCGGCGTTCCGTCATTGACACTGGCGACCAAAGCGCCCTGCGGCTGCGAGAGGCCGACGGCATCGGCGACATCGGCCGTGACCGGCTGAATGGCGACGCCGAGATAGCCGTGATCGATCGAGCCGTTCTTTTCAAGCTTGGCGACGATCACCTTGGCTTCGTCGGAGGGAATGGCAAAGCCGACACCGACGCTGCCGCCATTCGGCGAGTAGATAGCGGTGTTGATGCCGACGACATTGCCCTCACGGTCGACCAGCGGGCCGCCGGAGTTGCCGCGATTGATCGGAGCGTCGATCTGGATGAAATCGTCGTAGGGGCCGCTGTGCAGGTCGCGGCCGCGGGCTGAAACGATGCCGGCGGTGACGGTCGTGCCGATACCGAAGGGATTGCCGATTGCCAGAATCTGGTCGCCGAGCTTCAGCTTGTCCGAATCGCCCCAGGCGATGGTGGCGAGCGGCTTCGGCGCTTTGACCTTGAGCACAGCGAGATCGGACTTGGCGTCGGTGCCGAGAAGTTTGGCCGGCAGTTCGGTGCCGTCATCGAGCGTCACTTTGATATCGGTGGCATTTTCAATGACGTGATTGTTGGTGACGATGACGCCGTCCGGGCTGATGATGAAGCCGGAGCCGAGCGCCATGGCGCGCTGCGATTGACGATGTTGCGGCGTTTGTTGCTGCGGGAAGGGTATGCCCTGGTTCTCGAAGAACTGGCGGAATTGCTCATCCATCGGGGAATCCCCGACATCCGCTCCGGTATCGACCTTCATCGTGGTGGTGATGGTGACGACTGCCGGCTTGTCAACATCGACGATCGGCGCAAAGGAGCCGGCAGGTGCTATGATGCCGCTAGGTTCGGCGGCGGCTATGGCAGTGGGTGGGCTGAAGGCGAAGGGCAGGGCGCCTGCGCCGACGACGATGGCCGCTCCGATAATGGCTGCGGCGCGATGCTTGCGAAGTAGATTTGACATGGCAAATGTCCCTTACGAGATCGTTGCGATATGGCGACTTGGGCCCATGTCGGGAACCAGGCGTCGAACGGAGTGCCGTTTCTATTCCTTCTGCAGAACTGCGACTGTTCGAAATTACTACGGAATTTGCAGTAGAAAGAAAAACTGGCGCAGATGATTTATAGGATCTGCCTGATCGGTTTTACAAATTAAATATTGATCATATTTATATTGCAATTTTGTAAGATATTACCGGAATTTAATGTTTGAGCGCCGGAATTTATCCATATTTATTGTTAAGCACCATCCGCCTGAGGCCAGCGCTTCAATGCTTCCGAACCAAGTTCGGTCAGGGCGTAAATGCCGCGATCGACACGTTCGAACCAGCCATAGACGTTGTGTTGCAGGATCTTGGCTGCTTCAGGAGCGTTGGCGCGAATATCTCTGGGACGCTGCTGTCCGTTCTGGATTGCCATCGCACAGGCAAGTGCCTGCTGGCGGTAGGCGGTCATGATCGGCGCGCGCGTGCTGCCGCCGAGCGCGGGATCGCCTTTCCGCCGCCTATGTTCCTCAACAAGACGTGATCGCCTGCGGATATTCTTGCGTGGTATCGGCGCAACCGGGCTGACGATGATGTCGACGGTGCCGTTGTCCGAGACGGCCAGCATGCCGAAACCGAGGCGGCGGCAGAGATCGCGAAAACGGCGGTCGCTTTCCCGGCCCTTGCCTTTTGCCGAGACACGGGCGGCAATCCATACTTCATCGCTTGCCACCGCGCGATCGACCGCCTGCAGCACGAGTTCGAGATTGAAGGCCAGCTTCAATTCGCAGATGACAACGACGGGCGGCTCATCATTACTCAAGCCGACAAGATCGCAGTTGCCGATTTCGCCCTTTACCGTGTAGCCGGCTGCTTCCAGGAAATTCTTGATCGGAAGATAAAGCGCCGTCTCCAAATCCTGCCCTCTGCTTGATCGATGGTCATCGCTATTTTACGTGATTCGCAATGGCAGAAAGTCGACCGCCGCTCGTGGTGCAGCCTGTCTCCTGCGCCGCCAACTACAAAATTGGGGGGCGAGCCGCTCTAGGTGGCTCTCTTCGCGGTTACGCTTCGAAATTCAGCTCGACTTCGGAAATGGCAATCGATGCCGACAATAGGGGCTGACGGATACGTTTGCCGAAGTGCCGCTTGAAGCCGAAGACATTGCTGATCAGGCTTTTCGTAAAGAGACCGGGGCCGCTCGAATAGATGCGCCAGCCGCCATCGACGGCGATATCGCCTGCCTTGACGCGACCCCAATCATGCGATGCCTGATAACGATCGGCGAAGGCGGCGTCGCTGCTGCTGAAATAGGTGTTGCGCTGGCGCAGCGATGCATGGTCGAGCCGGCCGCTGATCGCGATCGGATTGGCGAGCGCCAGCGCGTTCCAAACGCCTTCGGCATCTCCTTCAATGGCCAGCGCCTCGCAATAGCGCAGATGCGCGTGCACATACATCAGCCCGATCTCGCGCCCAAAGAAGGACGAGGATTCGGCGCGGCGGAACAAAGTCTCGGGGCCGCCGGCATAGGTCGCCGGCTTTTCCATCAGTCTCACGCCATCCGGGAAAAGGAGATTGTCCTCGATCAGCTTCATGTGCTGATGCCGCTGCTCCGGCGTGAAAAGACCACCCAGCATCGGCTGCGTCATGGCGATCAGCGAATAATGCAGACCGGTACGGGTATCCTGCGGATGCAGCAGCAGCTCGACACCATCATGGCTCGGATCGAAGACACCGTAACCCGCGACGATGCCGTCCCGCATCAGGAGGCGGTTGAAATCACTGCGCATGGCGGCGGCGGTTTCCTTGAGCGTCTCCGCCTCTTCGCCGCGGCTCGCCAGCGTCAGAATGGCGGCATAGCGCACCAGTTGCTCGTAAAGCAGCGAAACGGTCCAACTGCTCACCATCCAGTCGCGCAAGTGCGGATCGGCCGGTTGCAGGCTGTCGTTCCAATCGCCTTCGCCATAACGGATAAGGCTGGTGCCGGGTACGAAACGGCTGCGCACGGTGTCGAGCAGCTTTTCGACATGCGCCGAAATCGTCGCCGTTTCTTCGGTCCGTTGCATGGTGTCGTCAGCGCGCCACGGCACGGTTTCAGTCAGGAAAGCAAGATCTCCCGTCGTCTCGATATAATCGCAGAGTGCTTTCAGCGGCCAGACGACGATATCGCCGTGGCTCTCGCCGGCGCGGATATTGGCATAGGGTTCCAGCATGAACCATTGCGGCCAGTCGCCCCGGTCACGATATTGCTCGGAAAAGACAGTGCTCAGAACCTGCTTCACCTCGGCATCATGTTCATAGGCGAGCAGGAATTCCACCGGTCCCTGGCAGACGTCGCGCGTCCCCCAGGCAGCACCCGTATATTGTTCGAGGCCGTGCGGCACGCTCAGATGCACGATCGCGTCATGCGCAAGCCAGGGCAGCATCACTGCCTGCGCGGTAAGATCCGGCCCGTCGCCTTCGATGCGCGCGCCGCGGATCACATGGCTCCAGAAGTTCTGTGCAGGAGTGAGCATTTCTTCGCTGCTGACGCCGGCCTTGTAACGCGCGGCAAGACGTTTGCCTTCCGCCGTATCGGTCATCGACCCGGTGACGGCGAAGCTGAAGCTTTGGGTCAAGCGCGACTTCAGCGCGATGAAAGGGCCATTGCGCGACGTGCCGTCGCTGTAAAGAAGCTCATCGCCGCCAACAGCCTCGAAAGCGTCCGGCGTCGAGGTGACGAGATGGTAGGCGGCATTTGGATAGCGATCCCAAAGCCAGGACGGTTGGGGTCGGAACGATATCTGCTTGGCCGCGGCATCGATCTCGATGTTTGCGACGGCTTCATAGTCACGCTCGCCGAGCACGATATGGCCGAACACCAGAAAACGGCAGGCCGCGCCTTCGACGGTTACCGTCCACCGCATCGACGGGTCGTCGCCGGAAGCGATTGCCGTCACCGTGATCGTACGGCCGGCGAGCTGGTAGATCCAGCGGACATCACTCAACCCGATGTCGAAAGCAGCGGGGACGCCAAGCAGGCGCCAGCCTTCGCCGAGATCCACCAGGATACGCAGGCCGCTCGCCCGCGTCAGATTGTAGGGGTCGCGGGAGACCGAGAAGAGCTTGTGGAAGGATGTATTGCCGATCGTCAATTGGGCAGCGAAGATGCCCTGCATCCAACAGGTTGCGGCCAGCGTCTGATCGTCCAGCAGCATATTCTGGCCGCTGCGGACAATGGCGCCGTGACGGCGAGCCACGACGCGCTCTTTCTCACGCAGAACGATGTGACGGTTAAGCGAGCCTTCCGGCACGAAGAAGGAATAAAGCTGGCCATCGATGCGTTCTTCCAGCATCCGCTTGGGATAAAGCCGCTCGATCGTAGCTTCGTCCAAAGGCTCGGTCACGAATAGCGGCGCATCCTGCACCAGGCTCCGAACGGGCGTATTCCCGGCAATCTCGGTTTTAGCCAGTTCGCTGAGAGCCTGCGGTAAGACGTCAAGCCTTGCAAGGTCGGCATCGCTGGAGGCTGCGGGGTGATCGGCAACGAATAGGCCGAAGAATGTTGCGGCTGCGGCAGTGTTTGGTGTGAGCGCGAGCGGCTTCGATTGGATTGCCGGGCACGCAACCTCGTGCTGCCGGCGCATGCTCGGCAGGCTTACGCCAAAGCCCGGCACCATCTGAGCATCGCCGGTTGGGGCGGGCACCACCAACTGAATCACGTCCGTAGCGTAAGCTGCCGCGCCCTGGAGGCAACCTTGCGCCAGCCAAGGATTGCGCCCGCCGCCTTGTTTAAGATTTTGCCGGTTCATCACGACCGGTCCGAAAGCGGAGTGCTCGGCAACGTGGTGGTCGATATATTGCGAAGCATAGGCTTCGCTGTTCATCAGGAAACCGCGATCGCCAAGGCCGACGTCCTGCACCAGCACGAGATCGGCCGAAAGCGCGTCGCCGGTCGCATTTTCGAGCGAAACCCGCCAAAACCAGGCGCTTTCGCTAGAATGGAGCTGCAGCCGCACCGTATGCCTGATGCCAGCGGTTTCGCCGCTCCAGCAAAAGCCGACCTCGTCACGGCCGAAACGCACCGCGGCCTTTGGACCGACGATTTCGGCGACCTCAGGCCGCGAACCGCCGACGCGAAGATAGAGGCGCCCGATACCGCCATAGACGGGTGATCCGAGCACCTGGTTGATCATGACGCTGCCCTGCTGGTCGGCAAAGTCGATGGCAAACAGCGTGCCGTTCGGCAGCGCCGAAACCGACAGACCGGCACTATTGGAAAGCGTGGAAAGACCGAGTTCTTCGCGCCGTGGCGTCTGAAAGCTGCGATTGGATTCCAAGGACATAAGCGGTTTCTCGCTGATTCATGGGTCGGGTGAGCGATACTAGATCACAAGCCGCCGCTCGATCATAGGAGACAATTTGCCGTTTCAGATCGCAAAGTTTAGCGCGAGCCGTTTCGGCCTGTGACCGGCCTCACCGAGGCCGGGCTGTACCTGCGACCTGATTGGCCGTGCGAACGACAGAGGAAAGATCGGCATCGTCCCAAGCCTCTTTCGACACGCCCTTGATGCGAAACGTCTTGCTCTCGCCCGGCATCAAATTGACCAGCATATCATCGACCTCGGCATTCGGGCTGATGCGGTCGGCAAACAGGCAGAGATCGCGCAGGAAGGATTGCGCCGTGATCGTGACGGCGGTACCGTCGGCGATCTGTTCCGCCTGAAGCTCGAAACGAGGCTCAGGATATTGAAGCTTCATATCCTTTTCGAAAAACCACCATGCTTCAGCATCGCCGAGACGGGTGCGCAGGAACTCGCGTTCAGCATTGCCCGGCGTCGCGACATCCTTGGGGATCGAGATTTCGGCATTTTCGAAACGGTCGCAGAGGATGCGCCAGACCGAATGGCGGGCGAGTAGCGTGCCGTTGAAATCGAAGCGCTCAATGGTGAAAGGGACGCGCCAGAACAGGGTCGTGTCGTTAATGGCGACGGCGGCAAGACCGTCGCCGCGCGGCTGGATGGTGAGGAGATGCGGCGCATAGCTGTTGCGCAGCGCGTACCAGAGCGGTTTCTTGCGGCCTGCGCCGTCGACTGCCGCCCAGGAGGTCACCGGCCAGCAATCGTTAAGCTGCCAGACGATCGCGCCCATGCAGGTGGGGCGATGCGACCGCAGGTGGTCGACCCCGAGGCTGATGGCGCGCGCCTGGTTGAGTTGCGTGACGAAAAGCCAATCGTCGAAGTTTTCCGGAGCGGGAAACCAATTTTCCAATCCCTTGATCAGCTTGTCGTTGCCGCTGGTCGCCTTCTGGTGATGCAGGACGCCGGGGGAGGCGGGCGCTCGGTTTTTCTCCCGCACGGATTCGGTCAGCGTCGCGTAGGTCGGCGGCGCCTGCCAGCCGAATTCGGAGCAGAAACGCGGAATATAGTTGCGGTAGGTCTCGTAGCCGACTTCGTTCCAGACGTCCCAGATGTGCTTGCAGCCATGCTCGTCGGTGTTCAGCGCAATATCCATCGAGCCGGAATAGGGGCTTCCGGGCCAATAGGGTCGCGTCGGATC
Organism: Rhizobium sp. CB3090; assembly: GCF_029714285.1. Lineage (NCBI taxonomy): Bacteria > Pseudomonadati > Pseudomonadota > Alphaproteobacteria > Hyphomicrobiales > Rhizobiaceae > Rhizobium > Rhizobium sp. CB3090. Next base: position 764,891 of record NZ_CP121663.1, on the reverse strand, counting down.
AATCTCGGCAACCAGTTTCGGCAGCAGATCGAGATAATAACCGGCGCCCCAGGGGCGATTGGCGAGCACATCCTGCCAACCCCAGTCGAAATAGCCCCAGATGTTTTCGTTGTTACCGTTCCAGAGCACGAGCGAGGGATGCGGCATCAACCGGGTGATCGCCTCGCGCGCCTCCGCCTCGATCTCGCCATAGACCGGCTCCTCCTCAGGATAGGCAGCGCAGGCGAAGAGGAAATCCTGCCAGACCATGATGCCGGCGGCATCGCACTCTTCGTAGAAGATATCGGTCTCGTAAATGCCGCCGCCCCAGACGCGAAGAATGTTCATATTGGCGTCACGTGCCTGGGCGATCCGCTCGCGATAGCGTTCCCGGGTCACTCGCGGCAGGAAGCAATCCTCCGGAATCCAGTTGGCGCCACGGGCAAAGACCGGCACGTCGTTGACGACGAGGGTAAAGGCGGAGCCTATATCATCGGGCGTGGTGTCGAGGCGCACGGAGCGAAAGCCGACGCGTCGTTGCCAGCGATCGAGCGTCGCCCCGTCGGAGCCCAGAAGCTGAAGATCGAGATCATAGAGCGGCTGCTCGCCGAGCCCGTGCGGCCACCAGATTTCGGGATTGTCGATGCGGCATTCCACCAGGGCATGCGTTTCGCCCTGCGCAATCCGGACTTCGGATCGCTTGCCGCCGATCGACATCACCAGAGCCGCGCTATCCGTGCCTTCGGCCGCCCATTCGGTCTCGATGCGCAGGCGTGCGACACCGTCACTGCCTTGCAAGGTGATTTCCGGGCGGACAATGGCAAGCCGCGCCTTCGACCAGCTCTCGATGGCGATCGGCTTCCATATGCCTGAGGTGACGACGCTTGGACCCCAATCCCAGCCGAAATTGCAGGCCATTTTGCGAATGAGGTTGCCGGGACCCGGATAATTGGCAGGGATATCGGCGGACGAACCGAGCGCACTGCGGATCGCCTCGCCATGGGCGTAGGCGGAATCGAAATCGACAATCAGCTCGTTCCGGCCTTCCTTGAGATGCTCGCGAATGTCGAACCGATAGCTGCGGTGCATATTGCTTGTCTCGCCGAGCAACGTGCCGTTCAGCTCCAGGCGCGCCGCCGTATCGAGGCCGAGGCAGGAGAGATCGACCCGATCCGCCTTCTCCTTGTTCCAGTCGAACGCCACCCGATAGCGCCAGGCCGAACGGCCGATCCAGTCCTGGGAGATTTCGTTGACATCGAGATAGGGGTCGGTGATCAGCCGGGCCGACTGCAGATCGAGATGGACATTTCCAGGCACAGCGGCCGGGATTGTTGAGGGCAGGGAGGGCGCCGTGGACGGTGCGCGAAGGCGGGAAACGGTCCAGCCCGTGTCGAGTGCCAGCTTCTTCATGATTGTCGGTCCGTCATGAAAGGGATTGTGTCAAATCTGTCGTGGCTCTTTGGGCTGAATGAACTGTAGCCCGGCGTGGAGATGACGATTCATATGGTAGGCATAGGCGATGCGATCCCGCTCTTTCAAAGCAGCGATGATGTCGCAATGTTCGTCGTAGGCGCTTTCGACCGCGATGCGGGACCGCTTGCCGGCCTCCATCAGCCGCTGCAACAGTGGCTGCAGAATACTGTAGACCTGTGATAGCGTATGGTTATCGGCAAAGCTGATCAGCTCGGCATGGAACTTGAAATCGAATTCCGCCGCCTCCGACAGTTCCGGCGCCTTTTTCATGGCGTCGTTGATGGCTTCCAGCCGCGCAATGCCGGCTTCGTCGATAGTCTGAAACAGCAGATCGGAGAGATTGACCTCGATCAACCGACGAAAACCCTGGATATCCAGGAAGCTTTCGGCGGACATGTCGATGGCGAAGGAGAACAGTTCCATCAGCGCCTGTTGGCGGCGGTCGGTGATGACGGCGCCGACCTTTTGCCGGCTTTCGACGATGCCGTAGGCCTTCAGGATGCGGATCGCTTCGCGCACGGTATTGCGGCTGCTGTTGAACATCGCCGCCAGCTCGATTTCCGAGGGCAGGGCGTCGCCGAGCCCGAGATTGCGCTCGCGCATCAGCCGCCGGATCGCATCGACCACCTGGTCTACCGCCGATCCCTTATCCTCGATCTCAGCGGTTTCCATTGCCATCTGTCCTCCGACTGTCAAGAAGATATTGTTGGTCAATAAGGGATGTCAAGAAGGGAGGAGGATAGACTTTCGCCGACTTATGGCTATGTTGACCAACAAATAAGGGAGGCATGGCATGGAGAGCTGTTGGCGCTGGTTCGGGCCGAGAGATCTCGTTCCACTCATTCACGCGCGTCAGGCCGGCGCAACGGGTATTGTCACCGCACTGCACGAAATCTCCCATTCCCGCGTGTGGACGCCTGAGGAGATCGAGGCGCGCAAGGCCCTTGTCGAGGCAGCGGGCATGCGGTGGAGCGTCTGCGAATCGATCCCGGTTCCAAGCGCCATCAAGCTCGGTGGCGCCGGCGCTGTCCAGGCGATCGGTGTCTGGAAGGATACGCTGGTCAATCTCGCCCGAGCCGGCATCAAGACGATCTGCTACAACTTCATGCCTGTGGTCGACTGGACGCGCACCGACCTGCGCTTCGAGATGCCGACAACGGCGCTTGCCCTGCGTTTCGACATGGTGGAATTCGTCGCCTATGACGTCTTCGTCTTGCGCAGGAAAGGTGCTGAGGCGAACTACGGGCCGGAGATTTTGCAGCGTGCCGAGGAGCGGCTGAAGGGGCTCTCGGAAGAAGCAGTTCGCAGGCTGGAGAGCAATATCATCGCCGGACTTCCGGGCGGCGAGGATAGCTACGGGCGCGAGGCGATCCGCGCTGCCATCGAATCCTTTGAAGGACTGACGGCTGGGGATCTGCAGGCGAACCTCGACAATTTTCTGCGCGAGGTCGCGCCGGTCGCCGCTGACGTTGGAGCAAGGCTCGCCATCCATCCCGACGATCCTCCGATTTCGCTCTTTGGTCTGCCGCGAGTGGTTTCGACGGCGGCGGATATCCGCCGTATCGTCAGTAGCGTTGATCATCCGGCCAACGGTCTGACGCTTTGCGTAGGTTCCCTCGGTTCGCGTGCCGACAACGACGTACTCGCCATCGCCCGCGAATTTGCATCGCGCATCAATTTTGCACATCTGCGCGACGTGGCGATCGAGCCGGACGGTTCCTTTGTCGAAGCGGCCCATCTGGAAGGGCGCAGCGATATGTACGCGATCCTGCGCGTGCTCCTGACGGAGGAGGCCCGCCGCCACACCGATGGCCGGCCGGACCACCTCATTCCGATGCGCCCGGACCATGGACACCTGATCGGCGATGATGTCGATAAGCCGACCAATCCCGGCTATTCGCTGATCGGCCGGCTCAAAGGCCTGGCGGAGCTGCATGGCGTCATCCATGCGATCGGCAAAGCCGACGAGTTCTCGAAGAGCTTTTAGAGATTGGAAAGGGAACCAGTCGGACAGGCTGAAGCCTCGGCCGAACGCCAGCCGCGGCAACAGGGTGCTCTATCCGCGTTCAGCGGGGCGCTCGGCAATTTCGACAGGCGTCTTCATGATGATCTCGCGATGCGGGAAGGGGATCGAAATCCCTGCTTGCTTGAAGGCGTCCCATAACGCCATTAGTACCTCGCCGCGAATGTTGGTCAGTCCATTACTCGGATCAGAAATCCAGAACCTCAGCTTGAAATCGAGCGAAGATGATCCGAAAGCTGTCATCCAGCATACCGGTGCAGAATAGGTATTCGCGATCCGAGGGATGCTCCTTGCCGTTTCTATGGCGATGCGCACGACATCATGCGGGTCGCTGTCATAAGATGTTCCAAAATCGACTTCGATACGGACGAAGTCGCTGGAAAACGACCAATTCACCACTTGTTGCGAGATAAAGTCCTCATTCGGGATGAGATATTCCTTGCCGTCTCTGGTGATCACCGAGACGAAACGGGAGCGCAGATCCCTGATCGAGCCGAAAGTTTCCCCGAGCGAAATCGTGTCCCCCGGCTTGATGGACTTGTCGAGCAGGATGATGACCCCGGAAATGAAATTCGATACGACCTTCTGTAAACCGAAACCGATGCCGACGCCCACTGCGCCCGAGAAGACGGTGAGGGCGGTAAGGTCAATCCCCGTGGCCGACAGGGCTATTGCCCCTGCCAGTATGATCAAGCCGATCTTGATGAGCTTGCTGATGAGTACCTTGAAAGAGGGGGAAAGGTCCGTGGACCGTTGAACCCAATGAGAAGAGACGTTTCCCATCAGTACGGCAAGCCAGACCAGCGCAACCGCCAGAACGATGGCTTTCATGATCAGGAGCAGTGAAAGCTTTACCGCGCCGATCCTGACCGCAGCACTGTCAAGGGCTCCAAGGACGGGGCCGTCAAGCCCAACGGTGTAAAGAGCGATGTAACACCAGCTCGCTATCGCGACGACGCGTGCGAGGGTCTGATTGCGGATGATCCTCGTTAGCACCGCTATGACGAACCACGCCGCCGTAAGGGTCAGCGCCGTTTCGACAAGCCATCGATGGGAGGGCCACGCATAGCGCGATAGAGCCCCTTCCACCAGCCACAACCAAACAATCAGGAAGAGCCAACGCAGACGTCTCAGGAAGGCGACAATAACGCGCAGCAGGTCCGGGTTTCCCTTGATTTTGCGTGCGCGCGCGTCGAAGACTGGCTCTATTCGTTTTGCAGAGAATGCCGAAAGAAAGAAACCCAGGACGATCAATCCGCACTGGTAGAGTGTCCATTCATTAAGAAGAACAGTCCGGATCCAAGCCTCAGTTTCTCTGAAGATTTCCTCGAAACTCACCACCTAGCCCTCTCTTGCTCGGTGCTTGCGCCCGACAACCGGCTATCAGTCATTGTTCCCTATGAAACGTAGCACCTGCGCAGTTACGGCTCTACAGCATCATGTCTTTTCAGACGCGTGAAGGTCGTTTTGGCATTTTGAACTGCGGCCTGTTTCTATCGTACCGATTTGAGGAACCGTGCAGTAGTAGGGCGTTATGGGCAATTGCTAAAGCTACCGATGCTGCGCCAAAGGAGAATGCACCGCTGGCGGTATCGATATGATCGAGGCTGCCCTTGGAGCCGTTGCTCCCTGCGTCTTTTCGAGAAGATGGCAGATGCCGGCTCCCAACAGGGGTTCGCTAAAAATCGGAAAAAACTGGCGCCGCCTGTCGGAAAACATCACCGTCTACCGTCCTTAGAACAGCCCGTCCAGTTGGGCACATCAGCAAAATCCGTTCCGAGGAGACGATCATGACCGATGCAGCAGAACAAACGCAATCAGAGCAGCCCAAAGTGCCGGTGCTTGGCGGCTTGGTGCCTTATTTGACGGTGGACGGCGCAGTGAAGGCCGCCGAGTTCTACAAACGCGCCTTCGGCGCCGAACAGGCCTTCATGTATCCGGCCGACGAGCAGGGCCGGACGATGCATATCCATCTTTATATCAACGGGAGTTCGTTGATGCTCGGCGACGCCTATCCGGAACACGGTCACCCGCTGGAAAAGCCGCAGGCTTTTACTCTGCAATTGCTTGTCGACGACATCGATGCCTGGTGGCAACGCGCCGTCGATGCGGGTGCCGAGGTCGTCATGCCCATCGAGGTAATGTTCTGGGGCGACCGCTGGGGCCAGCTTCGCGATCCCTTTGGCATCGTCTGGGCCATGAACGCGCCGGTCCAGAAATAAACTTTGCAGAGCAGGACCTGGGTCCGAAGAGTTCGAATCCAGGTCAATCCGAGAGCAGCGTCCGCGTTAGCGGATGTATCGGATCGGTCAGGCCGTCCAAGATCGTGAAATGATTTTGATCCGGCTCGACGACGGCGGCGGTTGCCGCTCCAAGGCCGGTCCAGATATTGGCAAGCAGGGCATTCTGGCGGATGAATTCGGCGCGTTCCGCGCCTCCGACCCAGCAGGTGAGGCGGACATTTTCCGCGGGCTCAAGCAGCGCCGGGCTTTCGGCCATGGCTTCGGCGGCATCGATGCGCAGATATTCGTTCATGGATCTCTTCATGATCGGGCGCAGGTCGTGCAGTCCAGAAATGGAGACCACATGGCGGATGCGTGCCTGGATTGTGGTGGCGAGCGGAGAGGTCGTGGTCACCATGCGGGTTGCGAGTTGGCCGCCGGCAGAATGTCCGGCCAGCATCAGGGGGCCATCGATCATATCGGCGGCGGTGCCGATCGCTGCGGCTATCTCCTTGGCGATGCCTGTGAGGCGGATCTCGGGACAAAGCGTGTAGGAGAGGATGGCGACCGCGTAGCCATTGGCGACAGGCCCGGCGGCGAGATGCGACCAATAGCTCTTGTCGAGTTCCAGCCAATAGCCGCCATGGATGAAGACCACCAATCCCTTTGGCTTCTCGGCGGGCAGGAAGAGGTCGAAGCGATTGCGCTCATGAGGCCCATAGGCGAGGTCGAGTTTGGCGCGACTGGTCGCGGCCAGGCTATCGCGGAAAGATTGTGCCGGCTCGACCCAGGCTGCCGGCCAGCGATCACCGCCGACCACATAGGCGTCGCTGGTATAGGCACTTTCCCAGTCGGTAATTCTGAAATAATTCATCGCCCATCTCTCAGCTTTGCGAGCGCCAATCCGGTATCAGGTCACGGTCGACCGCACGACAAAACGCGCATCCTTCCACGATCCGTTGGCGAGAATATCCTCCAGCACTTCCGCCGCCTGCCAGACGTCGCGATAGCCAACATAAAGTGGCGTGAAGCCGAAACGGAGGGTGGCGGGCGCGCGGAAATCGCCGATCACGCCGCGTTCGATCAAGGCCTGCATCACTTCATAGCTGTTGCTGTGCGTGAAGGAGACCTGGCTTCCGCGCCTTTCGCTGTCGCGCGTGGTTTCCAAGACGACGCCATATTGGCCGCATTTCGCCTCGACCAACTGGATGAAGAGATCCGTCAGCGCGATGCTCTTCTTGCGAAGCGCGCCCATGTCGACTTCATCCCAGACGCCGAGCACGCCCTTCAGCGCTCTCAGCGACAGGATCGGTTGCGTGCCGCAGAGGAAGCGCTTGATGCCTTCGCCACCGGCAAAATTCTGCTCGAAGGCGAAGGGGCGGGCATGGCCCCACCAGCCGCTGAGCGGTTGGGTGATCGCGTCGTGGTGACGATGAGCGGCGTAGATAAAGGCCGGCGAGCCGGGGCCGCCGTTCAGATATTTATAGGTGCAACCGACCGCGAAATCGGCATCCGCGCCGTCGAGATCGACCGGCAATGCGCCAGCGCTGTGGCAGAGATCCCAAATCACCAGCGCGCCGGCCTCGTGGATCCGGCGCGTCAGCGCCGGCATGTCGCGCAGCTCCCCACTCTTGTAGTTGACGTGATTGATCAGGACGACAGCGACCTGATCGTCAATCAACTCTTCGATATTGTCCGCATCCCTGCCTTCGAGGCGAAGGGTAACGCCGGGCCGCGTCGAGGCAACGCCTTCGGCCATGTAGAGATCGGTCGGAAAGCTATCGCCTTCCGCGACAATGACGCTGCGGCCCGGACGCATGGCGAGTGCGGCGTGCAGGGTCTTGTAGATGTTGATCGAGGTCGAGTCCGTGACCACGGTCTGCCCGGGTGCGGCGCCGATCAGCCGGCCGATACGGTCGCCGAGTTCGAGCGGCAGGTGGAACCAGCCGGCCCTGTTCCAGCTACGGATCAGGCCGTTGCCCCATTCCTCCGTCGCTGCCTGCTGCAATTCGGCGAAAACATCATGCGAGGCGGCCCCAAGCGAATTGCCGTCGAGGTAGATGACACCTTCGGGCAGGGCGAAGCGACTGCGGAAGGAACGCAGCGGATCGGCCGCATCCATGGCCTCGACAGCAGCGAGATCGGGAAGGCTGGTCATAATGTCGGGTCTCACTTCATTCGCGGATGGTTTCCCGGGCGGGCGCGCCGCCGCGGCTGCGCTTGATGCTTGGCAGTGCCAGCATCAGCAGGACGAATAGGCCGGTAGCGAGCTTCAAGTTCGGTGGCGGCATGCCGGCTGCTAGGCAGAGCGAGACGAGCTGGTAATAGATGATCGAGCCGACGAAGGGCGCGAGTAGCTGCCGCAACACGGTCTGCTTGCCCGTGAAGGCTTCGCCGATCATCAGCGCCGCCAGACCGTTGATCAAAATGCCGATGCCCATATTCACGTCGGCGAAGCCCTGCGATTGCACCATCAGGGCGCCGCTGGAAGCGGAAAAGGCGCTTGCCAAGCCCACACCGCCGATCGTCGCGGCCCAGACATTGATGCCCTGTGCTTCGGCCATATCCGGATTGGAGCCGACCGCGCGCATGGCCGTACCCTTTTCCGTCTTGAAGTAGAGATTGAGGGCGATCAACACGATAAGAGCGAGAATGCCGGCGATGACGATCTTACTCGCGGGAAAGCCCGGTTGGGTCAGCGGCACCCAATCGAACACGGTCGGCGAGCCGAAGACCGAAAGGTTCGATTTGCCCATGATGCCAAGATTGACGCTGTAGAGCATGGTCGACATCAGGATGCCGGCGAGCAGCGTATGGATGCGGAAGCGCAGGTGGATGAAGGCCGTGCAGCAACCGGCGGCGAGACCGACGACAAAAGCTGCGGCAATCGCCAGCGGCGGCGCGACGCCGGCGGCCAAGAGGATGCCGCAGACGCAGCCGCCGAGCGGAAAAGCACCTTCGCTGGTCAGGTCCGGAAAGCTCAGCATGCGGAACGGGATCATGATGCCCAGCACGACGAAGCTCAGGATGAAGCTCTGCGCCAGGGTGACCGGGATCAGCGAGACGAAACTCGAAACGGTTGTCTGAATGAAATCCATCATGATGTCAGCTCACCAGCAGCATGCGATCGGTCTTGACGGCGAAGTGGCCGATCAGTTCGGGCACCGTGATGTGCCGCTTTCCGTCGCCGGTAATTTCGAGATGCACGCGGCCGGCATCGAGCATGATGATGCTGTCGCCAAAATCGACGGCATGCTGCATGTTGTGCGTCACCATGAGGGTCGTCAGCTTCAGCGCTTCGACGGTTCGCACGGTTGCCTGCATCACGATATCGGCCGTGCGCGGATCAAGGGCAGCGGTATGTTCATCGAGCAGCAGCACGTCGGGCGAGCCGCCGACCGCCATGATGAGGGACAGCGATTGGCGCTGCCCGCCTGAAAGAAGCTCCACCTTGGTATCCAGGCGGTTCTCGAGACCCAGCCCGAGAACGGCGAGGCGCTCCTTGTAGGCCGCGAGACGGGCGGCATTCAGGCCGGGCCGAAATCCTCTGCTTTTGCCGCGGAGTTCCGCCAAAAGCATGTTTTCGCCGACCGTCATGCTTGCGGCGGTTCCCTTCATCGGATCCTGGAACACGCGGGCGAGGCGCGCGGCGCGCTTGTGGACCGGCATGTTCGTGACGTCATTGCCGTTGATGAGGATCTGACCGGAATCGAGGGTGAGGGCACCGGAAATCGCATTCAGCATGCTGCTCTTACCAGCGCCGTTCGAACCGATGACGACGCCGAATTCGCCGCTCTTGAGGGAGAGTGTCAGGCCGTTGAGCGCGACCTTTTCGTCGGGCTGGCCTCTGTAGAAAACCTTGCGCGCGGATTTGATGTCCAGCATCCGTGCCTCCCCTGCATGTAGGGTTATGAAATGGCGGCGCTTTAAACGCCGCCATGGATCAGAATGATCTCCAGAAGATGCCGCTGATTACTTCGTGAAGCAATTGCAATCGGCAAGCGAGGCCGGAACGTCGGCGCCGAAGGCCTTCAAAACGGTCTTGTTGATCAACGGAGCATGGTCCTCATAGGCAGGGCGCGATGGCGCGATCGTCTTGGGATCGCCACCCTTGAGGATCTTTGCAGCGATCTTGCCGGCATTTTCACCGACCTGCTCGTAGTTGACCGCGAAGCTTGCAGGGACGACACCGCTACGAACGGCGGCATCGTCGGAATTGACGATCGGGATCTGTGCTTGACGGGCGGCTGCGGCAACGGCGGTGATTGCCGGCTGCAACAGGTTGGAGGCGGGCGTGTAGATCACGTCTGCCTTGCCGGCGAGCGATGCGATGCGCTGCTGGATATCGTTGACGTTGTCCACACCGACGGGGACCACTTCGAAACCGGCCGCCGGAGCGGCCTGCTTGACCTTTTCGATCAGGGCTGCGTCATTGGCCTCGCCCGGATTGTAAGGCACGCCGATGCGCTTGGCATTCGGCAGCAGCTTCTTGGTGAAGGTCAAGATGGCGGCAATGTCCTGCAGGTCGCTGGCGCCGGTAATGCCCTCACCGCCGGCATCCCAGGAGGGAACGAGCTTGGCGGCGACCGGATCGGTTACGGCCGAGAACACGATCGGAATGCCGGAGCCGGCGAGCGCCTTCTTGGCGATCTGCGAGACCGGCGTCGTGATGGTATACATCAGCTTCGGATGGTCCGACTGCAGCTTGGCGATCATCTGCGGCACCAGCGACGCGTCGAAGCTGGTGTTGCTCTCGGTATAAACAACATCCTTGCCTTCGACGAAGCCGTTGTCTGCCAGCGCCTTCTTGAAACCGGCGATCGAAGCATTGAGCTGGGGATGTTCACCGAAATTGGCGATCGCGATCTTGATCGGTTCGGCGCTTGCCGTGACGACGCTTGCCATGAACGCGCCGGCGACAATCAGCCCCGACAACCATCTGGATTTTGTCATGATTTCCTCCCGATTTTATAGAGAGCCTTTGCTCTCCGAGCTTTATAGCCAAGGATCATAGCGGCTACGGTGTCCCTGTCAATTTGCGATATATGATATGCCCCATAAACGCATTTGATATATAATTTGGCGTCGAGCGTGATTTATATATAATCTCATGCTGCGGAGACCGGGAACGACGCGATGCAGGACAAGGAACCTCTCACGAAGACGGAAGCGGCCTATTGGCTGCTGCGGCGGGATATTCTCAACACGAAGCTCCGGCCAGGAGCTGCGCTGAAGCTCAGCGCCTTGCGGGATGCCTATGGTGTCGGCTGGACTCCGCTGCGCGAAGCCTTGTCGCGGCTTGAAGCCGAGAAACTGGTAACGGCCATCAGCAATCGCGGCTTTGCCGTCGCTCCGGTTTCCCGCACGGAATTGGAAGACTTGATGCGGGCGCGGATGGTCGTCGAGCTGCCGCTGCTGCTGGAATCGATCGAAAAAGGTGGGGCGGCGTGGGAATCGGCTGTGGTCACCGCGCATTACCGCCTCTCGCGCTGCAAGATCGTGCCCGATGCCGCTTCCGAGGAGATGGCGGACGAATGGGATGAAAAGCATGCGGCGTTTCATGCCGCTCTCTTGAGCGCCGCGACATCAAGCTGGCTCCTGCGCTTTCAGGGCACGATTTCCGACCAGCTCCGCCGTCATCACCGCTTTCTCGGTCTTGCGCCGACGCAGCGCGCTGCCGCCGGCCTGACGATCGGCTACGAGACGGCAGTCGCCGCCTGGCGCGAGGCGATGGCACTCGAGCATCACACGGAGCTGATGGAAGCGGCGCTTGACCGCGATATCGAGCGCGCCAGGGCGCTGATGACCGAGCATATAGGCTATACGCTGCAGGTCTATATCAAGTCCGAGGATGAGGACGGCGAGCTCGAGCCGTTAAGGCTGCGCAGCGGCGTCTAGCAAGAAAGTTCCTTCCCGTAGGATGACAAGGCGACGTATGCGCCTATTCTTTTGGGGGATCATTCTCTTCACTCCAGATTCCGACATCACCCGATTTTGAAAATATCTTTGGGAGGACATCATGACGCGTGCAGTGGTCATTGGCGCAACCGGCCATGTCGGCACTTATCTCGTGCCGCGGCTGGTGGAGGCCGGGTATGAGGTGGTGGCGGTGAGCCGCGGCCAAGCAAAACCTTATTCGCCGAACCGGGCGTGGGATGCTGTCGATCAAATGACGATGGATCGCGCGGCGATGGAAAAGGACGGCAGTTTCGGGCCGGCGATCCGGGCGCTGAGAGCCGATATCGTCATCGACATGATCTGCTTCACTCTGGAAAGCGCCAGGCATCTGGCCGAAGCTCTCTCCGGTCATGTCGGTCATTTCCTGCATACAGGCACCATCTGGACGCATGGTTTTCCGACCGTCGTGCCGACGCCCGAGGAGGCACCGAAGCGTCCATTCGGCGAATACGGAACGCAGAAGGCCGCGATCGAGAGCTATCTGCTGGGCGAGGCGCACAAGAAAGGATTTCCGGCGACATTGATCCACCCCGGCCATATCGTCGGCCTCGGCTGGGCGCCCCTCAATCCGGCCGGCCATTTCAACCTCGCGGCATTTTCGACGCTGGCGCGGGGTGAAACGCTCGTGCTGCCGAATTTCGGCCTGGAAACGGTCCATCATGTGCATGCCGACGATGTCGCCCAGATGTTCATGGGCGCAATTGCCAATTGGCGTGCCTCGACGGGCGAAAGTTTTCATGCGGTATCCAGCGGCGCGCTGACGCTCAGAGGCTATGCCGAGGCAATGTCACGCTGGTTCGGTCACGAGCCGAAACTGGAATTTCTTCCCTATGACAAATGGGCCGAAGGCCAGACGCCGGAGGATGCAGATGCGACGTGGGAGCATATCGCCCGCAGCCCGAATTGCTCGATCGCCAAGGCCGAACGGCTTCTCAACTACGCGCCGCGCTACACTTCGCTGCAGGCGGTGCAGGAGTCGGTGATTTGGCTGATGGCAAACGGGCGGATTGGGTGACCGGCCTTCACTTCAAGAGAGGCCGAAACCCTCATCGCCGTAGCCACGCCTCGATTCCTCTCGCTGCGGCGCGCCCGGTGGCGAAACAGGCAGAGAGAAGATAGCCGCCGGTCGGGGCTTCCCAATCGATCATTTCTCCGGCGACGAATATGCCGGGGAGGGCTTTCAACATATATCCATCGTCGATGCCGCTCCAGCGGATGCCGCCGGCTGACGAGATCGCCTCGGTGATCGGCCGCGGTCTCAGGAGCGGGATCGGCAGGGCTTTGATCAGCCGCGATAGCCGCTCCGGGTCTGCCAAATTGGCAGGCGAAACGAGTTCTCGCAGCAGCGCCGCCTTGACGCCTTCGACCCCCGCACCTTTTCGCAGGCGATTGGAAAAGCTGGCTTTGCCATCCTGCCGTGCTAGATCGCGCGATAGCCGTTCCGCTGTTCTGCCGGGTGCGAGATCGACTGTGAGCGCGACTTTGCCGTCGCTTTCAAGTCGGTCGCGCAGACTGGCGGCATGGGCGTAGACAAGGCTGCCTTCGATACCGTGCCCGGAAATAACGAATTCGCCGGGAAAGGTGCCGGCATCGGACGTCGCGGTCACCGCCTTCATCGGCTCGCCTGCGAAGCGCTCCTTGAAAATCGTGCTCCAGGCGACATCGAAGCCGCAATTGGCAGGTTGGAAGTCACCGATATCGATGCCCTTGTCGCGGAGCCAGGTGATCCAGGCGGCGTCCGAGCCAAGCCTGGGATAACTCGCGCCGCCGAGCGCGAGCAGTGCGGCGTCGCAGCGGATGACCGACCGCCCTTCCGGCGTATCGAAGGCAAAGCCGCCTTCGGCAAAACCGGACCAGCGATGCCGAGTCAGAACTTTTACGCCTTGCGCCTCCAGCCGGCCGAGCCAAGCACGCAGCAGCGGCGAGGCCTTCATGACCTTTGGAAAGACGCGGCCCGAGGAGCCGGTAAATGTCTCCGTGCCAAGCCCTGCTGCCCAGGTTCTGATATCGTCTGGGGTAAAAGCGTCGAGGGCCGAACGCAGACGATCGGAGCTCGGGCCAAAGCGACCGGCGAAGCGGATGTACTCTTCCGAATGCGTGATGTTGAGGCCGGATTTTCCCGCCAGGAGGAATTTGCGCGCGACCGTCGGCATACTGTCGTAGACGGTGACCCGATGGCCGGAGAGCGACAGCACTTCAGCCGCCATCAGGCCCGCCGGGCCGCCGCCGATGATCGTGATCTGCTTTGCTGTCATGAAGCCGCCCGGTGTCGAATTGCTTTTGTTCTCTTGGGCCGAGCCGGCGTTGAAAGCAAGATGCCTCGCCGATGAAGCGTGCGTTCTCGGCCTGCTACGCGTAACCGCTTCGATTTATATAACCATATAGTTACTAACGCCTTTGATTCCCCTGGGACTGTCAACTTGTGCCATGATCGAGTAATTGTCGGCGGTTAGGAGGCCGCATGGCCTAGCCAAATGCAATCGGAGCCGGGATGTCCGAAGCGAAAATCACGAAGGGTCGATCGAAGAGCCCAGAGGCTGAAACTGTGGTCGAGGCCACCGGTCAGGCGGTCTCGAATTCACCCGCCGAGCGACCGCGCCTCAGGGATGCGGAGCGCACGAGCAAGGCGATCCTGGCGGCTGCGACCAAGGAGTTTGCCGAGCGCGGTTTCGGTGGCGCCCGCGTCGACGCGATAGCCGAGCGCGCCAAGATCAACAAGCGCATGCTCTATCACTATTTCGGCGGCAAGGACGCGCTCTATGCTGCTGTCCTGGAAGGCAGTTACGTTGCCATCCGCTCGGCGGAAGCAAGGCTCGATCTCTCGCATCGTAATCCCACTGAGGGGATGCGCGAGCTTGTTGTTTTCACATGGAAATATTTTCTGGATCACCCGGAATTTCTGGGCATTCTCAACACGGAAAACCTGCATAAGGCCCGCTTTCTGAAACGGTCAGCGCGGATTTTCGAACTGCATTCGCCTTTGGTAGAGGAAATTTCCGGCTTGCTGGATCGCGGCGCCGCGGCCGGCGACTTTCGTCCCGGCTGCGATCCGGTCAAGATCTACATGAGCATCGCGGCCCTCGGCTCCTTTTTCCTGACGAACCGCTGGACCCTATCGACGATCTTCCGGCGGAACCTCTCCGACAAGTCGGAGATCGACGCCTGGGGCGAGCATATCGTCGACGTGATCTTCGCCTACTTGCGTCCTTAAGCCCAAAACATCTCGCAATTCCGCCGAATCCGTGGGCTTGCCGCTGCGGTTGTCGATGATCGTCGTTGACAGCGCCGCTTTGGCGTGTCACTCATGTAACTATATAGTTATTTACGGGGAGGAGTGAGATATGGTGACGAAACCGATCGGCATCATCATGCACGGCATCACCGGCCGTATGGGCTACAATCAGCATCTCGTGCGATCGATTTTGGCGATCCGCGAGCAGGGTGGCGTGCTGCTTGCCAATGGCGACAGGTTGATGCCCGACCCGATCCTGGTCGGCCGCAACGCCGAAAAGATCGCGGACATCGCGCGTAAGCATGGCCTCGAAAAAACGACCACCGATCTCGACAGCGCGCTCGCCGATCCTCACAACACGATCTTCTTCGATGCGGGTTCAACGCAGATGCGCGTCTCGCTGCTGGAGAGGGCCATTGCGGCCGGCAAGCATGTCTATTGCGAAAAGCCGATTTCCGAGACGCTGGAGGAAGCGCTTTCGGTCGCAGACTCGGCGGAGCGCCGCGGCGTCAAGAATGGCGTCGTGCAGGATAAGCTTTATCTGCCGGGCCTGCGCAAGATCGCCATGCTGCGCGATAGCGGCTTCTTCGGCAAGATCCTCTCCGTGCGCGGCGAGTTCGGCTACTGGGTCTTCGAAGGCGATTGGGGCGTGAAGGCGCAGCGTCCCTCCTGGAATTACCGCAAGGCCGAGGGCGGCGGGATGATCCTCGATATGCTGCCGCATTGGCGCTATGTGCTCGATAATCTCTTCGGCGAAGTCAAAGCCGTGAGCTGCTATGGCGCGACGCATATTCCGAGCCGCGTCGATGAGAACGGCAAGACCTATGTCGCCGACGCCGACGATGCGGCCTATGCCACGTTCGAGCTCGACGGCGGCGTGGTCGCGCAGATCAATTCCTCCTGGGCCGTACGCGTGCGTCGCGACGATCTCGTGACCTTCCAGGTGGACGGAACGCATGGGTCCGCGGTCTGTGGACTGATGCGCTGCTGGACGCAGCATCGTGTCAACACACCGAAGCCGGTTTGGAATCCCGACCAGCCGCAGCCGATCAATTTCTTCGAAACCTGGGACGAAGTGCCCGACACGCAGGTCTTCGACAATGGTTTCAAGGCGCAGTGGGAGGATTTCCTGCGCCATGTCGTCGACGATACGCCGTGGAAATTCACCTTGCGCGAGGGCGCCAAGGGCGTTCAACTCGCCGAACTTGCTCAAAAGAGCTGGGCGGAGCGCCGCTGGATCGACGTTCCCTCGCTTCCCGCTCGCTAGGAGATATAGGATCATGACGAAGACTCTTCGTTTGCCCGGCGCCGATGGCAAGCTTGCCGAATTCACCGTCGCCAATACGCCGCTTAGCCCTCCGGAGCGTCCTGCAGGCGGCCATCGCTTCAATCGCGTCGCCTATGCCGCAGCCCATGTCGTCGTCGATCCCCTGGCCGACAACGATCCCTGGCTCGACCGTAATATCGACTGGGAGCGGACGATCGCTTTCCGCGAATATCTCTGGGATCTCGGCTTTGGCGTGGCGGAAGCCATGGACACTGCGCAGCGCGGCATGGGTCTCGACTGGACCGGCGCCAAGGAGCTGATCACGCATGCGCAATCGGCTGCCCGCAATCGCTCGGACTCGCTGATCGCTTATGGCGCAGGCACCGATCATCTGACACCCGGTCCAAACGTCACCATTGACGATGTCATCCGCGCCTATGAGGAGCAGGTCGCCTTCGTCGAAGGCGAGGGCGGGCGCATCATTTTGATGGCGAGCCGCGCGCTTGCGGCTGCCGCCAAAGGCTCGGACGACTATATCCGCGTCTACAACCGCATCCTCGGGCAGGTCCGAGAACCGGTGATCATCCATTGGCTCGGCTCGATGTTCGACCCGGCGCTCGCCGGCTACTGGGGTTCGTCCGACGACATGCGTGCGATGGAGACGGCGGTTGCGATCATCAACGACAACGCCGCCAAGGTCGATGGCGTTAAAATCTCGCTGCTGTCGGCGGAAAAAGAGATCGTCATGCGCCGCCGCCTCGATCCGGCGGTAAAGATGTATACCGGCGACGATTTCAACTACGCCGAACTGATCGCCGGGGACAGCCAGGGCTATTCGCATGCGCTGCTCGGCATCCTCGACGCGATCGCGCCGGCGGCGAGCGCGGCTCTCGCGAAGCTTGCCGGAAACGATCTCGATGCCTTCCATGAGATGATGGCCCCGACCGTTCCGCTCTCGCGCCATATCTTCAAGGCGCCGACGCGCTTCTATAAGACCGGTGTGGTCTTCCTCGCCTATCTCAACGGCTTCCAGGACCACTTCCAGATGCTGGGTGGCCAGCAAAGCACGCGATCCGTCGTGCACTTGTCTGAGCTGTTCCGCCTGGCCGATACGGCGCGCGTGCTGAGAGACCCCGATCTTGCCGTGCAGCGAATGAAGACGATCCTTGCGACGGTCGGCGTCGCTTAAAGCAATTCCAGGAAAAGTGCGTGAGCCGCTTTCCGTCCGGAATCGCGTGAAAGCAAAGAGTAAACGGGATCTGAGAGGATCATCAGAATGGCTGTATCCGGCCTTTCCATCAATCTTGCGACCGTGCGCCAGCAATATGACATGCGCCAGGCGGTCGAGGCCTGCCTGAGGCAGGATATCGTCGCGATCGCGCCCTGGCGCGATCAGGTGCATGCGATCGGCTTGGCGGAAGCAGCAAGGATCGTCGCCGATAACAGATTGAAGGTCACCGGATTATGCCGTGGCGGCATGTTCCCAGCGGCCGATGCCGAGGGCTTGAGGGCGGCGATCGATGACAACCGACGGGCGATCGACGAAGCGGCTGCGCTGAATGCCGATTGTCTCGTGCTCGTCGTCGGCGGCCTGCCGAAGGGTTCGAAGGATATCGCCCACGCTCGGGAAATGGTAGCGGATGGCATTGCGGCAATCCTGCCGCATGCGCGCAGCGTCGGTATCCCCCTGGCGATCGAGCCGCTGCACCCGATGTATGCCGCCGACCGTGCCTGCGTGAACACGCTCGAACAGGCCCTCGATATCTGCGACCTGCTCGGTGAAGGCGTCGGCGTGGCCGTCGATGTCTATCATGTCTGGTGGGATCCGAAGCTCTATGAGCAAATCGCTCGCGCCGGCGCCAAAGGCCAGATCCTTGCACACCATATCTGCGATTGGCTGGTGCCGACCAAGGATCTGCTGCTTGATCGCGGCATGATGGGCGACGGCGTCATCGATCTGAAGCGCATCCGCGCTGCGGTCGAGAA
The DNA here is from genome assembly GCF_029714285.1 of Rhizobium sp. CB3090. Classification (NCBI taxonomy): domain Bacteria; kingdom Pseudomonadati; phylum Pseudomonadota; class Alphaproteobacteria; order Hyphomicrobiales; family Rhizobiaceae; genus Rhizobium; species Rhizobium sp. CB3090. Next base: position 746,751 of record NZ_CP121663.1, on the reverse strand, counting down.
GGCCGGCTTTTCCGGTCCGCAGGAAGTGGAGATTTTTTCGGAAGCGAATTGGTGGAAAAAGCCGGGCGAGGAGGTTCTGTCCACCTGCATCGAGCGCTTTCACACCGTTTGTTGACGGCTCACCAGGCAATCGGCCAACCATAAAAATGCCGGGCCGCAAGTGGCCCGGCAGAGTTTGAAGACGTGAGACAAGCGGCTTATTCGACCGGAACGATCTTGCCGGCGTCCCACTTGTAGAGCGAGAAGGTCTGCGAGGTGAGGTCGCCGGTCTCGCCATAGGTGACTTTGCCGATGGCGGTTTCGATCGGTTCCCCGCTCTTCAATGCGGTTGCCACGGCTTGCGCATCGTCGGCGCTGCCAGCCTTCTCGATGCCAGCTTTCAGCACCTGCACGGCGGCATAGGCATTCAGCGTGAAGGCTTCGGGCGGAATGTTGCGCGCTTGCAGCGCCTTTGCGGCAGTCTGGGAATCCGGGTTCTTCAGCGCGTCGGAGGCATTGGTGAAGATCGTGCCTTGTGCGGCTTCATTGGCGATCGCCCAATATTCGGTGTTCGACAGGCCGTCGCCGCCGATAAGCTGCGCCTTGACGGAGATGTCACGCAACTGACGGGCGAGAAGGCCGCCCTCCGGGTGATAGCCACCGAAGTAGATCACATCGGCACCGGCGGACTTGAGCTTTGAAGCTAACGCGCTGTAGTCCTTTTCGCCTGGGGTCAAGGAATCGTCGAGCGCTTCGGTCATGCCACCGGCGTTGAGCGTCGCCTTGAAAGCGTCGGCCAGACCTTTGCCGTAGGCCGCCTTGTCGTTGAGAATGGCGATCTTCTTGTCCTTGAAGTTCTTCAGCACATATTTCGCTGCGACATCGGCCTGCTGGTCATCACGGCCGCAGGTGCGCAGGACATTGGTCAAGCCGCGCTTGGTGAGATCCGGCGCAGTCGCGGTCGGAGTCACCATCAGGATGCCGTTTTCGGCGAGGGCATCCGAAACCGGAATGGCAACGCCCGAAGTTACCGGACCGACGACGAAGCGAATGCTCTGGCCGACGAAGTCGTTGGCGACGGAAACGCCTTGCTTCGGATCACCGGCATCGTCCCCAAGCTTCAGGACCACTTTCTGACCGAGAATGCCGCCGCTCTTGTTGATCTCGTCGATGGCGGTCTGGGTGCCGTTCTTCACCTGCTCGCCGTAAGCGGCCACGGGACCGGTTAGCGGCGCGATCAGCCCGATCACGATGTCTGCATGCGCCAGCGGCGCGAAGGCCAGCGAGGCGACGAACGTCGCAGCCGTCAATGTCTTCAGACTCATTTTTTCTCTCCTTGGATGGGCGCGGCAGCGCCCTTTGAACCCGCCGCAATGGCCTGTCGTCACGCGCGAACTGCCGTAAGGCGCCTTGAAATGGAGACAGGAAATGACATCGAGGCTGATGATCGCCTTCGGACATTTTTGACCTCAAAAGCGCTCATAAGGGTAGTTTCTGTAGAAATACTAATGCGATTCCGCAAGAAAATAACCGTCGCCGGGACAATTTTGACGATTTTTCAGAAATTTCGGGCGCAAGCCTATTGCCGGAATTTGGCGGATATGGGCCTAGCTCCCTAAAGCATTGAAGATGGACCCCGGCGATCTTACACCGAACGCATAAGCCCGCCGTCGACGCGGATATTCTGGCCTGTTATGTAGGCTGCTCCATCCGACAACAGGAAAGCTATGGTCGCTGCGATTTCATCGGACGTGCCGTAACGTCCCATCGGGACCGACGCGCGACGCTCCTCCACCTCGGGAAGGCTGTCGATCCATCCGGGCAGGACGTTGTTTATGCGGATATTTTTCGGGGCGTAGGTATCGGCAAAGATCTTGGAGAAGCTCGCCAGGCCGGCCCGGAAGACGGCTGATGTAGGAAACATGGCTGACGGCTCGAAGGTCCATGCCGTCGTTATATTGACGATCGCACCGCCGCCCTGGGCCTCCATGATCGGTGTGACCAGCCTTATCGGTCGCACCGCGTTCAGGAAGTAGACCTCCATTCCCTGGTGCCAGTCGGCGTCCGTAATCTCCACGATCGCCGCACGCGGCCCGTGGCCAGCCGAGTTCACCAGCGCATCGACGCGCCCCCATTTCTCCATTGCCAGATCGACGAGACGCTTCAGATCGTCGTTCGACTGGTTCGAGCCGGTGACGCCGACGCCACCAAGTTCCTTCGCCAATGCTTCGCCCTTGCCGGACGACGACAGTACACCAACACGATATCCGTCTTGAGCAAGCCTGCGAGCCGCTGCCGCGCCCTGTCCAGAGCCGCCAGCGGTGATCAACGCGACTTTTTCTTGTGTCATGATAGCCTCCGCAGAAGGTTTGAATGAGACTATGCCGAAATTCCGGGCGGCTTTCGCGCTAGAAGTGTTGGTGCTAGGCTAAAGAAAAACTATTGGGTCGTGATGGCATACTCGCGTCGGGAACTACCTCCGTTAAACGCACTTCGCGCCTTCGAGGTTGCGGGGCGAAAGCTCAACTTCCGCGCGGCCGCCGACGAGCTGGGAGTGACGCAGGCAGCCGTCGCCCAGCAGGTTCGCACGCTTGAGCAACATGTCGGCCAGCCGCTGTTCAACCGCCTGCCACGTGGTCTCTCCCTTACCGCGCATGGAGCGATCTATCTTTCGGACATCAGCCGCGCCTTCGATACGCTCAATGCCGCGACCGCACGGTTCTCCGTCCAACCGGAAATGATCACCATCAGCGTCACTCCGACTTTCGCGACCAAGATGTTGATCCCAAGGATCGCTGAGCTCCGGGCGGCGTGTCCGGGTGTGCAGTTTCGAACCATTGCAACAGAGGTTTTGTCCGATTTCGATCGGGATAACGTCGATATAGCCATTCGAGTGACACGCCCCCCGTTTCCGGAAACATGGGACGCCCGACTGCTATTTCGACAGGAGTTGATCGTCGTCGCCAGCCCCGATCTGGTCAGCGGCGTTCCGCTGCCGCTTTCGCCCTCGCAGTTGCGCGAGTTTCCGCTCCTTCACGACGCCTATGATCATTGGCAGCACTATTTTCACGCCAACGACATGCCCTTCGGCTCAAAGTACAATCAAACGGCTCTCGCTCTCGACGCCGCTCTGGCCGGCCAGGGGCTCGCAATCACCTGCAAGGCTTTCGTTGCCTCCGATCTGGAGGCCGGCCGGCTGGTGCAGGTCATGGAAACGAACGTGAAGTCCGAAGCAAATTACTACATGGTTCGGAAAAAGGTCTCATATCCGGGAAAGGCAGCGGAGAGGGTCTGGAACTGGTGCACCGAGCGATATTCCTCAGGTCCATAGCAGGGATATTATTTCTTTTATTCTGCCAATGCTTGACGCCAGGCTTGCCTGTAATTTTGCAGGCCCGGCAGATCCGCCCTGATAGGCCGGTTTTCCGCCACAGCCATCGGTCTGATACCGGTCAGCAGTGCCGCACCCTGGCTGGTGCCTGTCGAGCCGGGCAGGGCAATGACATCGGAGCCGGCTAGCGAGGAGAGCCCGGCAAGATAGGCGCGATTGAGTGCGAAGGGGCCTTCGACGAAAATCGGGCCTTTGGCGCCGATCAAACCCAGACATGCCTCCGTCATCAGTGCCAGATAAAGGTTGGCAGCGGCGAGGTGTTCTGCCGGATTTGCCGAAGCATCGCCGATCCAGCGCCTGACCTTGCCGGGGAAAGGGCCGGAACCGTCGACCACATTCGGCAGCAGCATGATGCCCTTTTCAATAACAGCCGCCAGCATCTCTTCCGTCGTTTCCTGCGATATGGGTCCGATTTCATCCGCCAGGATCTCGAATTCCCGCCCGCCCATGAAGCGCGAGGACGGCACGGCGCGGCCATATGCATCGACATTGGCAAGCGCATCACGCGCTGGATCGAGATGATCGAGATCCCCGCCGACCGCAAAATTGATCACCCAGGTTCCGGTCGACACAACGGAGAAGGGCGCTTCGTTCTCCACCAGATGCGGTAGCAGCGAGGCGTTGGAATCATGGATACCGCAATAGACCGGGACCGGAGCGTCAAGACCGATCTCCTTCACGATCACCGGCAATAAAGGCCCGAGCGCATCGAAGGCGGACCGGATCGGGGCCATCAGCGAACGAATGCCCAGCGTGTCGACCAGCGAGGAATAGACGCCGGTGGTCGGGTTCCAGAGATCGGTGTGGCAGCCAAGCGAGGTCACCTCGTTGGCAGCGATGCCGGTCAGCCGCAGGGCCCAATATTGCGGATAGGTCAGGATCGTTCTGACGCGCGCGAATTCTTTGGGAAATGCGCTCTTCTGATAGTGGATCTGCGCGCCGACATTCAGACCGCCGGAAAGCCTCGGCGAAAAGGTTTCGCTGAACGATGGTCGCAGGCGTTCATAGGCTTCCTGCACGGCTTCCGGATAGCGATGCTCGTAATCGAGCACCGGCAGGGCGAGGCTGCCATCTTCGGCAAGAAGAACGACAGAGGCGCCATGGGTGGTGATCGATATGGCGTCGAAGCCGGGCGTGGCAGCAAAACCCTTCAGCGCGCCGATAACGAAATCCCATAACCGGTCGATATCATAATGGGGATAGGGACCGGTCTTCAATGTCACATTCGACATCCGCACGGCGGCAATCTCTGCGCCGGTCTGCGCGTCGAGCACTACGACCTTGGCATTGGTCTTGCCGATATCGAGGACCGCAATGCGGCGATAGGTCGGCTCTGTGGTCATGGCAGATGGAAGACCGTCACGAGATCGCTTTGAACCGGCGAATTGTCGGGATTGGTGGCCATGATATCCGCCATATGCGCCCACCACTTCTTCATGACGGGATGCTCGGGAAGGCTCTCCATCGTGTGATCCTTCGGCCGCGTCAGAACGCCGAACAGCGTATTTGTCTCGCGGTCGAGATGGATGGAATAGTCGCTGACGCCGGCCTGATGCAGCAGCTCTACCAGCTCCGGCCATATCTCGTCATGGCGCTTCCGGTATTCCGCCTCCATGCCGGGATTGAGCATCATCTTGAAAGCATGACGTTCGAGAGGAGCGGTCATTTCGAGCTCATGGCTTTGATGCGCCGTGCCACGATCGGTAGCGCGATGGTGATGATCAGGAGGAGGCCGATGAAGATCGACATGACGATGCCCGGCACGTTCAGAAGGCCGAGCCCGAAGGTCACCAGACCCATGACGAAAGCGGCAATGACGACACCGCCGATCGTGCCGGAGCCACCAAGGATCGACACGCCGCCGAGCACCACCATGGTCACGACTTCCAGCTCCCAGCCGAGCGCGATCGATGGACGCGTCGAGCCGAGACGCGAGGTCAGGCAGATGGAGGCGATACCGCTCATGATGCCTGTCAGAAGGAACAGGATGAATTTGACCCGTTCGACCGGAATGCCGGAGAAGCGCGCCGCAAAATCATTATTGCCGATCGTATAGACCTGCCGGCCAAAATTCGTCGCATGCAGCAGCACGGCAAAGGCGATCGCCAGCACGATGAAGAGAACGAATTCGAAGGAAAACACCCAAAAGACATAGCCCTGGCCGAAGTAGGCGAAACTATCCGGATAGTTGCCATAGGCCTGGTCGCCGAGGACGATATAGGAAATGCCGCGGAAGAGGCTCATCGTGCCGATGGTCACGACGATCGACGGCAGTTTCAGCACCGAGACGAGGAAGCCGTTGAACAGGCCGCAAACGAGCCCGACGCCCAGCCCGATCGCCACCAGCCCAACCGTATCGACACCCACCTGCGCAGCGGCGCCCATGGCGGTCGAGGCAAGCGCGATGATGGCGGCGACGGACAGATCGATTTCGCCGGCGATGACCAGCAGCGCCATCGCGAAGGCGATCATCGCCTTTTCAGTGAAATTGAAGGTCGCGTCCGAGAGGTTATAAGGGTCGAGGAAATAGGGCGAAGCCAGTGAATTGAAAATGAAAATGCCAATCGCAACGCCAAGCAACAGGACTTCCCAGCTCGCCATCACGCGCTTGAACGGCGTGCCTAGACGGTCAGGAATGCTGCGCTTTTCCGGTGCGGTTTCGGATACGGTGCTCATGCGGTGACCTCCTTGCCCGAGGTTTCCTTCGCCGCCTGATCCCTAAGAATGATGCGGCCGCGATTGCGCTCGCGCCGGGCGTTAAAGACGACGGCGAGGATGATGACAGTGCCGGAGATCGCCATTTGCGTGAACGGCGAAATGCCGATGACGGGCAGGGCATTCTTGATGACGCCGAGGAACAATGCGCCAAGCACAGTGCCGGCGACCGAGCCGACGCCGCCGGCGATCGAGATGCCGCCGATGACGCAAGCCGCGACGCTGTCGAGCTCAAAACCATTGGCGATGTCGACATAGGCGACCGCATAGCGCGATACCCAGAGATAGCTGCTAAGGCCGGCCAGAGCACCCGACAACACGAAGGCGAGGAAGCGCGTCCAGCCGACATCGATCCCCGCATAAACCGCCGCAACCGGATTACCGCCGCTGGCATAAGTGGAGCGGCCGAAGCGAGTGTAGCGCAGCACGAAATACATCATCAGCACGATGGCAATGGCAATCCAGGAGAGGACCGGCAGGCCGAGGAGCGGCGTGCGCGGCACGTTGAGGAAGATCGGCGTGAACTGATGCGCATTCACCCAGGCGCCGCTGGACAAAACGAAGGCCATGCCGCGATAGATGGTCAACGTGCCGAGGGTGACGACGATCGGCGGGATTTCCAGAGCCCAGACGAGATAGCCGTTGATGGCGCCGAGCACCGCGCCCATGACCACTGCCGCAACCACGAGCACGATCAGCGGCAGATCGGGATAGGCGGCATTCAGCATGGCGATAGCCATGCCGGTGAAGGCAAGATTGGCGGCGACGGAAAGATCGATCGACTTCGTCAGGATCACGGTCATCTGCGCCAGCGCCAGAATGATCAGGATCGACGTGTCGTTGAAGATATTGGCGAGATTAGTGGGCTCGGCAAAGCCGGCCGCACGTGTTGCGAAGCCGGCGATCATCACGGCGATGATGACGAAGAGCAGTGTCTCGCGTTTTTTGAGGATACGTAGCATCCGGCTCTCCCTATGCATTGCCCGTGGCGGCGCGCACCAGCGTTTCCGGCGTCAGCCCTTCGCGATCGAAGAGACCAGCCGAAAGTCCCTCCTTCATCACCAGCACCCTGTCTGACATGCCAAGAATTTCAGGCAGTTCGGAGGAGATCATGATGATGCTGAGGCCTTCTGCCGCCAGCTCGCTGATGAAGCCGTGCACGGCCGCCTTCGAGCCGATGTCGATGCCTTTGGTCGGCTCATCGAGGATGATGATCTTCGGCTGTGTCGCCAGCCATTTTCCGATCACGACCTTCTGCTGGTTGCCGCCCGACAGCGTGCCGACGGGTACGGAAAGGGCGGCGGCGCGCAGGTCCAGCCGCTCGGCATATTTGCGGGCAAGCGCGAACTCGTTGGCTGCCTTGAGGAAGCCTTTGCGAGAGGTCCGGCCGAGGGAAGGCAGCGACATGTTCTGGTAGATCGGCATCGGCAGCGCCAGCCCATGGCGGCCACGCTCCTCCGGCACATAGACGATGCCGGCGCGGATCGCGTCATGCGGCGAATGAATATGGATTTCCTGGCCGCTCAGCGTCAACCGGCCGGAGAGCGGCTTCGTGATGCCGAACAGCGATTGGCAAAGTTCGGAACGGCCGGCACCGATCAGGCCGTAAACGCCGAGAATTTCGCCGCGGCGCAGCTTGAAGGAGATGTCCCGAAATTCCGTACGATGACAGTAGTTTTCCACCTCAAGCACGACGTTGCCGATCGTAACCGGCACCTTCGGGAAGGCATCCTTGACATCGCGGCCGACCATCATGCGGACGATCTCGTCCTGCGGCGTCTCCTTCAACCGGCCATGTCCAACGTCGCGGCCGTCGCGGAAAACCACGAAATTGTCGGCGATTTCATATAGTTCGTCGAACTTGTGGCTGATGAACAAGATGGCCTTGCCCTTGGCCTTCAAACCTTCGACGATACGAAAGAGGTCGTCGATTTCCTTGCGGGACAAGGCAGCCGTCGGCTCATCCATGATGACGATGCGGGCATCGATCGATAGCGCCCGGGCAATCGCTACGAGATGGCGCTGCGCGATGGAGAGGTCCTTCAGGCGGATCGACGGATCGATGGTGCTTTCCAGCGATTCCAGCAGCAGCCTTGAGCGGCTGTTCATCGTCTTCCAATCGATCGTGCGGAATTTCGTGCGCGGCGCGTGGCCGAGAAAGATGTTTTCGGCAACCGTCAGCTCATCGAAGAGCACGGTCTCCTGATGAATGGCGGTGACGCCGGCGTCGATTGCAGCCTGGGCGCTATGGAACGTGGTCGGCTTGCCGTCGACGAGAATCTCGCCCTCGTTCGGACGATAGATGCCGGTCAGAATCTTGACGAGCGTCGATTTGCCGGCGCCGTTTTCACCGATCAGGGCGGTGACTGTGCCGGGATAAAGCGAGATGCTGACGCCGTCGAGCGCCTTCACGCCGGGAAAGATCTGCGAAATGCCGCGCATTTCCAGAATGGCGGTATTGCCCAAGCTTGGCATGCCCGTGGCAGTTCGGTGGAGGACAGTGGTCATCAGCAATGTACCGGATAAGTTAACCAAATCCGGCGGCCGAAGCCGCCGGAAAGCTGCGAATGAAGCCGTCGATCAGAAGACCTTGGAGAACTGATCGATATTCGAAGCGTTGTAGACGAAGGGATCGGCCATGGCGGCTTCGCCATTGTCTCCGACCTTGATCTTGCCCATGCGGCCGGCATTGATTTCGCTGCCCGGCTTGCCATTGGTTTCACCCTTGACGAGGCGGTAGGCGATCTGCGTAGCCGAGTAGCCGAGGTCGATCGGGTTCCAGATCGCAAATTCCTTCGTCGCACCCGACTTGATGGCACCGGCCATTTCGGACGGCAGGCCGAGACCGGTCACATAGACCTGGCCGATCTTGCCGGCATCCTTGACGGCCTGCGAAGCGGCAAGCACGCCGACGGTCGTCGGAGCAACGATGACCTTGACTTCCGGATGCGAGGTAAGGAGGCCCTGGGCTTCACGATAGCTCTTATCCGAAAGGTCGTCACCGTAAACGGTCGTTACCAGGTTGAGGCCCGGGAAGTCCTTGAGCTGCTTCTTCATCTCGCCGATCCAGATGTTCTGGTTGGTCGAGGTGGTAGTGGCCGACAGGATGGCGAAGTTGCCCTTGCCGCCGTCAAGATGATCCTTAGCGAGCGTCAGGCACATCTTGCCGATCAGCTCGTTGGACGAGGGATTCAGCTGCAGAATGCGGCCGGCCGGAGCGACACCGGAATCCCAGGAGATAACCTTGATGCCGCGCTGCGTTGCCTTCTTCAGAGCCGGGACGACAGCGTCCGGATCATTGGCAGAAATGGCGATGGCATCGACGCCCTGTGCGATCAGCGAGTTGATGACTTCGATCTGGCCTTCGGCCGTCGTGGAAGTCGGGCCGGTGTAGATGACCTGGACGCCGCCGAGTTCCTTGGCAGCTTCCTGTGCGCCCTTATTGGCCGCTTCGAAGAAGCCGTTGCCGAGCGACTTCACCACGAGGCCGATCTTGATGTCCTTCGCACTTGCCGTACCGGCCATCATTGCGACGGCCAGCGCTACGCCGATCGCCAATTTCTTTGCAATATTCATGTCTCTTCCTCCCAAAGTTGATAGGCTATGCTCACCCCGCCACGCCGCTTATCTCATGCGACGGACGGGGAATCCTCCCTCTCGGCCTGCGCCGTGACGCTCGCGATAATCAGCGACACGCCGGCATCCTCGACCATGCGTACAGTTTCCGCCGAAACGCCGTCATCGGTGATGATCGTCGTCACCTGCTCAAGCGGGCAAAGGATCAGGCTGGAGCGCTGACGGAACTTGCTGGAATCGACCATCACGACCAGCTCGTCGGCCTGGCGCATCAGCTTCTGCTCGCTCTGGATCACCAGCGCGTCGGCTTCCATGATGCCGAGCGGACCAACGCCCTGCGCGCCGACGAACATGCGCCGCGCGTAGAAGTTCCGGGTCGTATCGTTGTCGAAGGGCGACAGGATCAGGCTCTGCTCGCGATAGATCGCGCCGCCCGGGACCGTCACCGTATTTTTGGAATGCTTGACCAAATGTTCGGCGATGGCGAAGGAATTGGTCATCACCTGCAGCCGATAGGCCGAAATATAGTGGACAAGCTGGAATGTCGTCGTGCCGCCATTGATGATGATGGCATCGCCCTGGCCGCATAATTCGGCGGCTTTGCGCGCAATTGCTCGTTTCTTATCGATATTGACGCCTTCCGAAACGCGGAAGGGACGCCCGGCCAAATTGCCGAGTTGCGGAGGATGGATGGATTCTGCACCGCCGCGCACGCGCCGGATTTTTCCCTGCACATGCAGGGCCGCAATATCACGGCGGATCGTCGCTTCGGAGGCCTCGGTCAATTCAGAAATATCCTGAATCGTCACCACAGGCTTTTCTTGTACGGCGCTCAAAATGATGCGATGGCGTTCACGTTCGTGCATCGGCTCCTCCTTCTCGGGTTATTTCGCAAATGTGACAAAGTGTCAATCACAAACGCTCAAAAACTTTCATATTGCATCGCAGCATTATCAAATTTGATCGTTTTCGATTGACAAAGCGACTATGCGTGAGCGATATCGTGATTAACAGGGGCGGTTTGAGCATGTTTCCGACCGTCCGCAAGACTTGATCTTATGGGAGGATGACATGGCGGCTGAGGTTCAGCTTCTGGAAAACCGTTGGGATGATGCATATGCGGCCGGCCTCGATGAGCCAGGCAAGCTTCTCTACCGGTCGAATCTGCTCGGTGCTGACAAGCGTATCACCAATTACGGTGGCGGCAATACGTCCGCCAAGGTCATGGAAACCGATCCGCTGACCGGCGGGAAGGTTAAAGTACTGTGGGTCAAAGGCTCCGGCGGCGATGTCGGCACCATCAAACTCGACGGTTTTGCCACGCTTTATCAGGACAAGCTCGAGAGCCTGAAGAGCATCTATAAGGGCGTTGCCGACGAAGACCGCATGGTCGGCTTCTTGCCGCATTGCACTTTCAACCTCAATGCCCGTGCCGCTTCCATCGACACGCCGTTGCACGGTTTCGTGCCCTTTACCCATGTCGACCATATGCATCCCGACGCGATCATCGCGATCGCGGCTTCCAAGAACTCTCGCGAGCTGACGCGCGAAATCTTCGGTGAAGATATCGGCTGGCTGCCCTGGCGGCGCCCCGGTTTCCAGCTCGGCCTCGATCTCGAAGCCTTCGTCAAGGCGCATCCGAATGCCAAGGGCGTCGTTCTCGAAAGCCATGGCCTCTTTACTTGGGCCAACGATGCAAAGAGCTGCTACGAACTGACGCTTGCGATCATCAACAAGGCCATTCAATGGTTTGCGGCAAAGACTGAAGGTAAGACCATCTTCGGTGGCGCGGTGGTCCAGAGTCTGCCGCGGGCCGAACGCCACGCGATTGCCGCCAAGCTGATGCCGGAAATTCGCGGTCGCATCGGCAAGGCGGAGCGCAAGCTCGGTCATTTCGATGACCAGGATGCCGTGCTGGAATTCGTCAACTCGAACAATCTCCGTCCGCTGGGCGCGCTTGGCACCAGTTGCCCGGACCATTTCCTGCGCACGAAGATCCGGCCGCTGATCGTCGACTTCGATCCGGCCAAGCCCGACGCCGATGCCGTCATCGCCGGCCTCGACCAGGCGCTGGAAGACTACCGCGCCGACTACGCCCGCTATTACAACGACTGCAAGCACGACAATTCGCCAGCCATGCGCGACCCCAACCCGGTGATCTTCCTGGTGCCGGGCGTCGGCCTGCTCTCCTTTGCCCGCGACAAGGCGACGGCGCGCATTGCCGGCGAGTTCTACGTCAATGCCATTAACGTCATGCGCGGCGCATCGACCGTGTCTGAATATCAGGGCCTGCCGGAGCAGGAAGCCTTCGATATCGAATATTGGCTGCTGGAAGAAGCGAAGCTGCAGCGCATGCCGAAGCCGAAGAGCCTTGCCGGTCGCGTTGCTTTCGTCACCGGCGGCGCCGGTGGCATCGGCCGCGCAACGGCGGCGCGTCTGGTGGGAGAGGGCGCCTGCGTGGTGCTGGCTGACATCGATCAGGCAGCATTAGAGAGCACGCAGGACGACTTCGCCAAGAAATTCGGTGCGGACTCGGTGCGCAGCATCAAGCTTGACGTGACCAAGGAGGATGCCGTGATTTCGTCCTTCGCGGAAGCCTGCGTTGAATTCGGTGGCATCGACATTCTTGTTTCGAATGCCGGCATTGCCTCCTCCGCACCGATCGAAAGCACGGAGCTTTCGACGTGGAACCGCAATATAGATATTCTCGCCACCGGCTATTTCCTCGTCTCGCGCGAAGCCTTCCGGCTTTTCCGCCGCCAGAGTCTCGGCGGCAACATCGTCTTCGTTGCCTCCAAGAACGGTCTTGCCTCGTCGCCGAATGCGGCCGCCTATTGCACGGCCAAGGCCGCCGAAATCCATCTGGCGCGTTGCCTGGCGCTCGAAGGAGCGGATGCGGGCATTCGCGTCAACACCGTCAATCCCGACGCCGTCCTGCGCGGGTCCAAGATCTGGAATGGCGAATGGCGCGAGCAGCGCGCCGCCTCTTCGAAGATCGAGGTGGACGAGCTGGAGGAACATTACCGCAAGCGCTCGATGTTGAAGCTCAACGTTTTCCCGGAAGATATTGCCGAGGCAATCTATTTCCTCGCTTCCGACCTCTCCGCCAAGTCGACGGGCAACATCATCAATGTTGATGCGGGGAACGCGCAGAGCTTTACGCGCTAGTCGGTAAGGAAGTGGCAGCCTCGGGGCCATCCTCGTGGTTCGAGGCCCTGCCGCACTCGCTTCGCTCCTGCGACAGTGCACCTCACCATGAGGATGGAGTAGCGACTGCGCCAACTGACGAGGAGATCAGCCCTCACCCTGAGGTGGCCCATAGGGCCCTCGAAGGGCGAGGGCGGGTGATGGCTTGCAGGGTGATCGCACCGTAAGATTTCGAATGACATACCTGGGAGGAAAGAATGGCCGAGTTCAGAATTGCGCCGGATCTGGTCGCTGCAGAAAACGACAAGCGCGCCGCTGCGCTGAAATCCGATTATGAGGCGCTCGGCGCCACGCTTGCGCGCCGCGGCGTCGATATCGAGACGGTGACGAAAAAGGTCTCCGAATTCTTTGTCGCCGTGCCCTCCTGGGGTGTCGGCACCGGCGGTACGCGCTTTGCCCGTTTTCCGGGCACCGGCGAACCACGCGGCATTTTCGACAAGCTCGACGATTGCGCCGTCATCCACCAATTGACGCAGGCGACGCCGACCGTTTCGCTGCATATCCCCTGGGACAAGGCCGATGCAAAGGAATTGAAGGCGAAGGGCGACGCGCTCGGCCTCGGTTTCGATGCCATGAATTCCAACACTTTCTCCGATGCGCCCGGCCAGGCGCATTCCTATAAATACGGCTCGCTCAGCCATGTCGATGCGGCGACGCGCGCCCAGGCTGTCGAGCACAATCTGGAATGCATCGAGATCGGCAAGGCGATCGGTTCGAAGGCGCTGACGGTCTGGATCGGTGACGGTTCCAACTTCCCGGGCCAAAGCAATTTCACCAAGGCGTTCGAGCGTTACCTCGCCGCGATGGCAGAGATCTACAAGGCCTTGCCGGATGACTGGCGGCTGTTTTCCGAGCACAAGATGTACGAACCGGCCTTCTATTCGACCGTCGTACAGGATTGGGGAACGAACTATCTGATCGCGCAGACCCTCGGGCCCAAGGCCTTCTGCCTCGTCGATCTTGGCCATCACGCCCCGAACACCAATATCGAGATGATCGTCGCGCGCCTCATACAGTTCGGCAAGCTCGGCGGTTTCCACTTCAACGATTCCAAATATGGCGACGACGATCTCGACGCCGGCGCGATCGAGCCCTATCGCCTGTTCCTCGTCTTCAATGAACTGGTCGAGGCCGAGCATCGCGGCGTCAAAGGCTTCCATCCGGCCCATATGATCGACCAGTCGCACAATGTCACCGACCCGATCGAAAGCCTGATTTCCAGTGCCAACGAAATCCGCCGCGCCTATGCGCAGGCATTGATCGTCGACCGGAAAGCGCTGGCGGACTATCAAGACTCTAACGACGCCCTTATGGCATCCGAGACGCTGAAGCGCGCTTATCGTGCCGATGTCGAGCCCATCCTTGCGGAAGCCCGCCGCCGCACCGGCGGCGCCATCGATCCGGTGGCCGCTTATCGGGCAAGCGGCTACCGCAAAAAGGTTGCTGGCGAGCGGCCGGCCTCGGCGGCAGGCGGGGGCGGAATTATCTGAGACGTCAAAATTCGAGAAGCCGGCAACGCGCCGGCTTTCTCACAGGAAGATCGTCGAGATGCGCAGATCGCGCAGCATCGATGGCGGTCTCAATACCCCAGCGCGATGCCGTCCTTGCGGTGGTCGGAGGCGCCGAGGAGGACGCCGCGCTCGTGATCGATCCAAATCGCCTGCGCACCGCCGATCGGAGCATCCGCCCATTCGGTCACATGGCCGCGGCGCTCGAGGTCCCGCTTGACGTCTTCCGAAATCGTCGGTTCGAGCGAGAGCTTGCCGTCGTAGCAGAAGCTGCGCGGCTGATCGCTTGCCTGCTGCGGATCGAGATCGCGGTCAAGCATCTGGCTCAGCATATGGGCATGGCCGACGGCTTGGTATTGCCCGCCCATGACGCCGAAGCTCATGCGCGTCTTGCCGTTTTCCATCAGCATCGCCGGGATGATGGTGTGGAAGGGTAGCTTGCTCGGGCCGATGGCGTTCGGGTGGCCCTCCTTGACGACGAAGCCTGCGCCACGGTTCTGCAACAGCACGCCGGCGCGCGGCGCGTAGATGCCGCTGCCGAAAGCGAAGAAGATCGAATTGATCAGCGAAATCGCATTGCCGTCGCGATCGACGACGGAGACATAGACCGTGTCCTTATGCGTCGGCCCATCCCAGATCGCGGCGTCGGCGGCACGTTCGAGGCTGATCTGCGAGCGCATGGCGGCAACTGACCGATCCGACAGCAGTTCGTCGATGCTGAATGTCAGGTGGTCGGGATCGCTGATGAGCTGATCGCGCCTAGCGTAACCGGCCTTGGTTGCTTCGGCGAGCAAGTGGATGCGATCCGCTTCAGTGAGCTTGGGGTCGCGAAGATCGAAGCCGTCGAGAATGCGGGTGATCAGCAGCGCGGCCAAGCCCTGGCCATTCGGCGGGCACTCCAACAGATCGCGGCCACGGTACTTGCCGGAAATCGGCACGGTTTCGAATGCCTTGTAATCAGCGAAATCACTTTCTTCATGCAATCCGCCAAGCGATTGCAGAAGCTCAGTAATTTCTTCCGCGACCTTGCCGCGATAAAAGGCGTCGCGACCGTCCTTGGCGATGGCTTTTAGCGTCGCGGCGAGGGCAGGGTTGGCTACGCGTTCGCCGATGCGCGGCGCGCGGCCATACGGCAGGAAATAGGCAGCAGAAGCCGGGTATTTGGCGACCCGATCGCTGTAGCGGCTCCAGTCGAGTTCGACGCGCGGCGTAACGCAATAGCCGTCTTCGGCGGCTGCGATTGCCGGCGCCAGCACGCGGCCCATGTCGAAACGGCCATAGGAGCCGATCAGCCGGCACCAGGCATCGACTGCGCCGGGAATGGTGACGGCATGCGCACTGTCGTCGGGAATGGCGGTAAAGCCCTTCTCCAGGAAGTAATCGAGCTTCGCCTTTTGCGGTGCGCGGCCGGAGCCATTAAGCGCGATCGGCGTGCCGCCGGCCGGGCTATAGAGAGCGAAGCAGTCGCCGCCGATGCCCGTCATGTGCGGATCGATGACTGACTGCAGCGCCACCGCCGCCACGGCCGCATCGACCGCATTGCCGCCGGCCCGCAGGATATCGACGGCTGCAAGCGTCGCCTGAGGGTGCGAGGTTGCCGCCATGCCTCTGTCGGAAACTGCGACCGAACGGCCCGGCTTGAAAAAATCGCGCTGCTGCATGTGCCTTTCAACGTCCTCTATCGTCTGTTGCTGTCCGCGTCTGCCGTGTCCCGGCACGCTCGATCCGTGCCGGGATTGATACCTATCAAACCTGACAACCTTTCAGGAAGACCTCAGCGCAGATTCGTGCCCTGCGGCTGATCTCCGCAATGTTTGGAGGTGGGAGCTGGCGCAGGATGGCGGCGCGCTGCGGCTCCATGATCATCATTCCACGCAGCATGCCGGAGGCCATATACGGGTCTTCCAGGCGGATCAGCCCGCGTTCGCACTGCGTCATCAGCCACTTTTCGATGATGGCGTTCGAGCTGACTATCGCCGTCTCATAAAAGGACGTGGCGATTTCCGGAAAGCGGTCCGATTCGGCGATGACGAGACGCATGATGTCGATGGTGTCATCCGACATCGTCGACATGCCATAGGCTGTCAGCAGCCGTTCCAAACCTTGCCGCAAATCCATCGTCTCCAGGGTCGACTGATCCAGCGCCAGAAAAAACCGGCTTATGCGATCGGAAACGATGCTTGAAAACAAATCCGCCTTGGTCGGAAACAGCCGATAGAGCGTCTTGGTCGAGACGCCGGCGGATTGGGCGATCGCATTGATGCTTGCGGCTGCATAGCCGCTTTCCCGAAATTGTGCGTCGGCAGCCTCAATGATCAGGCTTTTCGTATCGTCATCGCAGCGCAGTTGCGGTCGGCCGCGCGGGCGCTTCTCAAATATTTGATTTTCGACCATTTTCGTTTTCCAAAGTCTTATTATCGTCCATTTTACAGCGCATATTTTGGAAAACAATAAGTTTCCTAAATACCAGAACGGGAATTTTTGCAGGCCTCCCGTCCTGCTCGTCATCGGCATCTCGCTGACGAGCGCAGCGATCGTCACGGCTGCCGCAGGCCGGCGGGGGCGAGTGCACCGATACGGCATCTACTCTTCCTTCGAAGACTTGATAAGGGCCGAGACCAGCTCCACCCAGCTTGCAGCGGTCGCCGCTGCCGGATAGCCAAGCCCAGACTCCGGTCTTGCTTCTTATTTCTGCGCTCGCGATGCAGGCTGCATCTTTCGGGTAGCCGAGGCGCTGGAATTCGGTATTGTCGGCGACAACGAAAATCTTATTTCCACAGCCGTCGCCCCATTCGACGGCATGAAACAATCCGGCCTTTGTGGGCCTGATAATCGAGGAAAATCACTATGACCAATGATATCGACGGTTTCGCGGGCCGCCTGAAGCGGCGGGAAAATGGCGGCATGATCTCAGCCTGGATCGGTACGCCCGATCCGCTTCTGGTGAATCACCTGTCGCAGGAATCTTTCGATGCCATCGTCCTCGATATGCAGCATGGCATGTGGGACATGGCCTCTGCGGCGAACGGCATTGCCCAGGTGCGCCTCGCCGGCAAACCGGCCATCGCGCGCATCCCGGTCGGAGATTTCGCCTCGGCTTCGCGGCTGCTCGATGCCGGGGCCTCCGCCATCATCGCGCCGATGATCAATTCCGCCGATGACGCCCGTGCTTTGGTCAAGGCAACCAAATATCCGCCGCTCGGCGAACGCAGTTGGGGGCCGTCGCTCGCGCTCAATCATTTCGGCATCGCGGCTGACGAGTATCTGCAGGGCGCCAACGGACTGACCGTCACCATCGCCATGGTCGAGACCCGTGCCGCGCTCGATGCTATCGATGAAATCCTCGCGGTCGACGGCGTCGACGGCATCTTCATCGGCCCGTCCGATCTCTCCATCGCGCTTTCAAATGGCGCGCGTCTGGCGCCCGACAGCGCCGCGATCGATCAGACATTGGCGCATGCCGTGGCGCGCTGCCGCGCCCATGGCAAGTTGATCTGCGCCTTTGGCACCGACGGCGAACGCGCCGGGCAATTCCTGAAGCTCGGCCTGGATCTCGTCATCGCCGGTGCCGAAACAGCCCAGCTCCGCTCCGGCGCTCGCGCTGCTATTACCGCCGCTCGGAAGGTTGCTGTTTCCTGACTATCGTCGGGATTGCGGCCAAGTCAGGCGTGCCGTTCGTAGTCCGGCATTGGACAACCTTTGCGAACGGACGCCTTGGCTTCAAATGGCTGCAGATGCCAACTTTTTTCTTGATGCTGAGGAAGAAGCCAGATGAAAAAGCGCTGGCCAAGGTCCCGGTTATTGGCACCAGTTAAGGAGCGAGTTTGACATAGCAGGGATTATACATGTTGAAGCCGCAGCCATTGCCGACGGCTTGAGCAGGCGTAATAAAATTTTGCACCGCGATGACTACCAGCGCAGCAGCTATCACGGTCAGAATCATTTTCGCATATTTGTCCATAACATTCCCCTAAATATACAACCTATGCGAAATAGGCCTAATATGATTCTCGTAGGAATGCGAGGGTGCTTGCAACAAGGATGGCGATCCACCGATCAGAACCGATCGTGCTCGTACTTCACCTCAGCCCACGTTCCCGTCGCCGTCGAGTCCAGGCAAGCGTCGATGAAGGCGAGGCCGTCAACGCCGGTCCAGGCATTAGGAGTCAAATGGGCCAGCGGATCAGGCTCGGCGCCGGCAATGCGGGCCGCCACCAGTTCGGCGAAATCGGTATAGATATTGGCGAAGGCTTCGAAGAAGGCTTCCGGGTGGCCGATGGGCAGGCGGGTGCCTCGCTGAGCATGCGGATGCAGGCTGGGCAGGCCGCGCGTGCGGAGCTCGTCGGCGCGGTTCAGCCGCATGACTCGCAGATCATTGGCGTCGGCCTGGTTCCACGAGATGCCGCCGTCTTCGCCATAAGCCTCGATGCTGACGACATTCTGCGCGCCGGTCGCCACCTTGCTCACCAGCATCTGGCCCCGCGTGCCGTCATCGAACTTCAGGATCACTTGCGCCGTATCATGTGCCGTACGGCCGGGCAGCGATGGGCCGACATCGGCAAGAACTGCGGCGATGCGGCGGCCGCAAACAAAGCTCATCAGTTGATGCGCATGCACGCCGATATCGCCGAGCACATGGCTCTTTCCGCCCTTGGCCGTATCGAGCCGCCATTTGGTGCGTGGCGCCATCTTGTCCGGCTCGGCCTCGACAGGTCGGCTAAGCGAGCCCTGTACGTAGCGGACATTGACGAGACGGAGCGCGCCGATCTCGCCGCCGGTGACGGTGGCGCGCGCCTCGCGCACCATGGGGTAGCCGGAGTAATTATGGGTGAGCGACAGGATACGGCCGCGGTCGTGCGCCTTGCGAGCGAGCGCCAGCGCGCTATCGTAATCGTTGGTCAGCGGCTTGTCGCAGATGACGTCAAGACCGGCATCGAGAGCGGCCGCGGCGTATTCATAATGGCTATCGTTCGGCGTCATGATGGCAACGGCGTCGATGCCGTCAGCCCGCACGGTTTCGGCTTCGATCATGCTCGGGACATCCGCATAGCCGCGCTTGATGCCGAAGGCATGGGCGGAGTTGAGCGACCGCTCCGGATCGGATGAAAAGACGCCGGCGACGAGATCGAAGCAATCGTCAAGGCGCGCCGCCGTGCGATGTACCGGACCAATAAGTGAGCCCTGCGCACCGCCGATCAGGCCGAGCCGCACCCGCCTGCCAAGAAGTTTGAAAACCACAGCCTGCGACATGTAACCCGCCTTTCATGCTGGCCGATGAGAGAAATGAGATAGCGCAATCCTAACACCAGCACAGCGCCGCGCTCGACATTTCGCAGGCGGCGCGCAAAGGAAACGTGTGTAGTTTACGGGTCATAATTTGATTGACTATTCGCCACCAATCCCGACGGTCGATCCGGAAGTGCATTTTTCCAAAAATAGGGGGCAGATATGAGCAAACCGGGAAAAGGTATCCGCAACGGCCTCACCAATTACGGGGATCCTCGCTTTGCCGCCTACCTGCGCCGCTCTTTCGCCTCTTCGATGGGGTATTCCCGCGCCATGTTGGAAAAGCCCGTGATCGGCATCACCTGGACGGCAAGCGGCTTCAACAATTGTCACCGCAACGTGCCGGAGCTGGTGGAGGCGGTCAAACGCGGCGTGCTGACATCCGGCGGCCTGCCGCTCGATTTCCCCGTGACCTCGCTCGGTGAAGTCTTCCTCAATCCGACCAGCATGGTCTTCCGCAATCTGATGGCGATGGATGTGGAAGAAATGGTTCGCGCCCAGCCGATGGATGCCGTCGTGCTCGTCGGCGGCTGCGACAAGAGCTTGCCGGCACTGGTGATGGGCGCGGCCTCCGCCGGCAAGCCGGCGATCATGCTCGCCACCGGGCCGATGATGACCTCGCGTTATCAAGGCGAGCGGCTCGGCGCCTGCACGGATTGCCGCCGCTTCTGGGGCCGCTATCGTGCCGGCGAGCTGAACGACAGGCAGATCGATGAGGTGGAAGGCGCTCTGGCGACGACGGCAGGCACCTGTGCGGTGATGGGAACGGCCAGCAGCATGGCGATCCTGCTGGAGGTGATGGGCCTGATGTTGCCAGGAACGGCGGCCATTCCCGCCGTTCACGCCGATCGCTTGCGGGCAGCAGAGGCGACGGGTGTTGCCGCCATGGACCTGGTTTCCTCGGGAACGACCATACGCGAGACGGTCACGCAGGCGAGTATCGACAATGCGCTGAAGACCTTGCTTGCGATCGGTGGTTCGACAAATGCCATCATTCATCTGGCGGCGATTGCCGGTCGTCTCGGCCTGAAGGTCGATCTGCAGGCGCTGAACGCGACGTCCGATGCGACGCCTGTCCTCGTCGATCTCAAGCCGACGGGCGACGCCTATATGGAGGATTTTTTCTACGCCGGAGGCGTCGGCGCACTGCTGAATCGTCTTGGCGATCACCTCGACTTATCGGCGCGCACGGTCACGGGCGAAACGCTGTCTGAACTTCTTCCCGATGACGATGCGTGGGTTGACGATAAGATCATCCGCCCTGTCGAGAAGCCGATACGAGCTGACGGCGGTCTCGTGGCGCTGTTCGGAAATCTGGCGCCGAAAGGGGCGATCCTCAAGCGTGCGGCGGCAGACGAGAGGCTTTTCGAAAAGACAGGCCGCGCCGTCGTTTTCGATGGCCTCAAGGATCTTTCAGACCGGATCGACGATCCAGACCTCGATGTCATTGAAGATGATATTCTCGTGCTGAAGAATGCCGGCGCGAAGGCCGCCGGCATGCCGGAGGCGGGCTATCTGCCGATCCCCGCCAAGCTGGCGCGCAAGGGCGTGAAGGACATGCTGCGCATCTCCGACGCGCGGATGAGCGGCACGGCTTACGGGACGATCGTGCTGCATGTCTCTCCCGAATCGGCGGCCGGCGGGCCGTTGGCGCGTGTGCGGAACAGAGATCTGATCCGCATCAGCGTCAAAGAGCGGCGGCTGGATCTGCTGGTCGACGAGACGGAGCTTGCCAAGCGAGATCCGACGCCCGCACCTCCCGTAGAGACCCGCGGCTGGCTTGGCCTCTACAACAGACACGTCCTGCAGGCAGAAGACGGCTGCGACCTCGATTTTCTGGTCGATGAAAGCCATTGATATAGAACGTGATACCGGGCGGCCTGAGAGTGATGCTTGCACGCGCTTCCGACAGCGGGCATTGTCGCGCAGACAACATAAAGCGGTGGGATTTGTCCAGCATGCAGGGATCGGGGATCAGGCGCGGGTTGCGGCGTGATGCGGGTCAGCGGGTGACGTTGCGAACGGTCGCAACCGCACTTGGCCTGTCGATCACCACTGTCAGCCGCGCGCTAAAGGAAGGCCCTGAAGTCAATCGCGAAACGATCGAGCTGGTGAAGCGGGTGGCCGGCGAACTCGGCTATCGCCCAAACCTCGGCGGCCTCAATCTCCGGACCGGCAAGACCCATGCGATCGGCATCGTTCTGCCCTTCGAGCGCGAAGGTGAGATGAACATCGTCGTCGCCTCGCTGGTGGAAGGCGTGTCGCGCCAGATGAAGGGCTGCGGCTATCGGACAACCGTCGTGCCGCAGTTGCAGGCGGACGACCCTTTGGCGACGGTTCGCGATCTTGTCGAAGAGGGCTCCGTCGACGGCATCATCATCACCCATACGAGACCGCAGGACGACCGCGTCAAATATCTGCTGGAGGTCGGCACGCCTTTCGTCACCTTCGGGCGCACCGAGCTCTTGAGCGTCCACCCGAGCGTCGACCTCGATCACGAGACGATCGGTGCGGAAGCGGCGCGGTTGCTCCTCGATGCCGGCCATCGCCGGCCTCTCCTGATCGCGCCGTCCAGCCAGTTCACCTACAGCCTGCAATTTGTCAAAGGCTGGAGCAAGACTTTTACGGCGCGCAATCTCGCTGTTCCCGATGATCTTATCCATTTTGCCGCAACGACGCCGGATAGCGGCGAGGAACTGGCGAAAAATATCATCGCCTGGCATCCGGAGGCGACCGGCGCCTTCGTCGCCAGCGAAGAGGCTGCCCTCGGCTTCCTCGCCGGGCTGCGCAAGACCGGCCGGGACGCGGGCAAGGATTTCGGATTGATCACCTATGGCGGCACCCGATTGCACGATTTCTTCAATCCGCCGCTCAGCGCCTTCTACTATTCCAACTATATCATCGGGGAGCGCTTGGCCTCCCTCTTACATCGCGCGATTGCCGGCGACGATCCGCGCGATCTGCGCGAACTCGTCCATGCCGAATTCGTAGATCACGACAGTCAGGCGCTCTCTTCGTAATTTCAGTTCACTGGCAATATCACGTGATTTGTCGAAGCCATTCGTAACGTTATCATTTGAAAGTGGTTGCTTGACAGAGTTGTGGCTATCTATCATTCGTAACGTTACGAATTGCCGATCAGAGGGGTTTTGAGGCTCTGTGCGGCAGGAAATGTCAGCAAGAGAACGGGAGCCTCGTATCTCGCAGGCGACCGCATTCCGTGGGAGGATGCCGTGGCCACAGGCTCGCTTTTTTTCGGATCACCAATCTGGACGTTCAACTGGAACCCGCCTTATGAGGCGCCGCTGAAGCGGCTCGCGCAGACCGGCTGCAAGGGTTTCGAGCTTACCGCCTGGTCGGTCGATATGCTGGACTATTATACGCCTGCGACGATCCGCGGTCTGAAGGAGATCGCTGAGGGCGAGGGGCTAACGCTCACCAATTTCTTCTTCAACCTGCCCTTCAATCGCCAGGCAGGTGCGGCCTTTTCCACTGTCGATCTTGACGGCTATAAGCGCGGCGTCGATGTCGTGGCCGAGATCGGCGTGCCGATCATGACCAGCATGACACCCTATCCCTTCCAATCCGATGTCAAGCCGATCCTGCAGCGGCCGATCTCGCAGGAGTGGACGGCCGCCGTCGAGCCGCAATGGGACTGGACGGCGGAATACAACGCCGTCGTCGACGGTTTCGCCGAGGCATGCGAAATTGCCGGCGCGGCCGGGCTGCGCGTCGCCATTGAGCCGCATCCTTATCGCTGGGTCAGCTCCGGGCAGGGCATTCTCCGGCTGATCGAGCGGACCGGTGCTTCGAACCTGGGCCTGAACTTCGACCCCAGTCATCTCTTCCCCGCCGGCGATATGCCGCATTATGTCGTGCTGGCGCTCGGCGACCGCATCTACAACACGCATTTCTCCGACAATGAAGGCCATACCAACGCCCACTGGCGTCCCGGCCGCGGCAAGATCGATTGGAAGGCGATTTTCGCCGCTCTGCAGACGATCGGCTATTCCGGCCCGATCACGCTGGAACTGGAGGATGCGCCCGGCGCATCGCACTGGACGCATTTCCGCGAGGCGACGCCCGAATTCGATCAGGAGATGCGGCGCGGCATGAGCTATCTGCGCGACGCCGCCGCTGAACTCAATATCACCATTTCCTAAAGGCCATATCCATGAGCACCGCACCCATGAAAGTCGGCATCGTCGGCGCCGGCAATATCAGCGCCACCTATGTCGCAACCCTGAATATGTTCGATTTCATTCGCGTCAAGTCGATCTGCGACCTCTATGAAGAGCCGGCGAAAAAACTCGCCGCCCAATTCGGCATCGAGGCCGTCACGCTCGATGCCATGCTTTCCGACCCGGAAATCGGTCTGATCATCAATCTGACCACACCGGTTTCGCACTACGCCATCAGCAAGAAGGCGCTTCTCGCCGGAAAGCATGTCTATTCGGAAAAGCCGCTCGGCATCAGCCTGGCGGAAGCCGAAGAGCTGATGTCGATCGCTCGCGCCGGCGACCTGCGGCTCGGCTGCGCGCCCGACACGTTCCTCGGTGGCGGCCACCAGTTGACGCGCCGGCTGTATGATGAAGGCCGCATCGGCAAGGCTGTGTCGGCCACGGCCATGCTGCTTCTGCCCGGTCATGAGCACTGGCATCCGAATCCGGCCTTCTTCTACGGCCGCGGTGGCGGCCCCATGCTCGATGTCGGACCCTATTACGTCACCAACCTGATCGCGCTGCTCGGTCCGGTGCGTGAAGTCTTCGGCACCGCCAAGGTCACCCGCATCGAACGCACGGTGAAGACCGATCCACGCCGCGGCGAGACGATCAAGGTGCTGGTGCCGACGCACCTGACCGGCATCATGGAGTTCCACAGCGGTGCGACGATCACCATTGCCACCAGTTTCGATATCATCAAGCATAAGCACAATCAGATCGAGATTTACGGCTCCGAAGGAAGCATGGTAACACCGGACCCGAACAACTTTACCGGCAAAGTTGAGATCTTTCGCGAAGGCGGTGAAACTTGGGAAGATATCCCGGTTGACCATCCGTACACGGAAGGCGTGCCGGGCCATCTTGGACTGCGTGGTTTGGGCGCGGCCGAAATGATAGATTCCCTTCGCGCTGGACGCCAGCATCGCGTATCGTCGGAACTCGCCTTTCACGCGCTGGAGGTGATGACGGCATTCGAACGTTCGGCACAGTCGCGCAAGGTGATTGCAATCCACAGCAGTTGTGGCCGGCCGGATCCGATCCCGCGCGCAATTAATGAGGGACGTTTCGCATAGGCTGGGTTATAGAGGGTTAGGAGAATTGGCAGTCCTCTCAGACTGCATGCTTGACGAAGGGGCGATGTCGAGGAAGCATTGCCCGTTCGCCGCAGGGAATGGAGGCCCGGCGGCGCAATCTTGGAGGACGACAGCATTCGGCACCCGATGGCCTTTGGACGGCGGTGGCTGAAATACAGGTATTCAGAAGAACGCCATCAAAAGAGGAGGAGCATATGCGTGGATTGTTAATGGCATTGGTTGGCGCCACGGCGCTGATCGCAGTCGGCGTTACCGGCGCTCAGGCTGAGGGAAAGAGAGCCGAGGTCCTGCACTGGTGGACATCCGGTGGCGAAGCCGCCGCCGTGCGCGAACTGGCCAATGCATTCAACGCCGCCGGTGGCCAATGGGTGGACACCGCGATCGCGGGGTCCGGCTCGACCGCACGTCCGATCGGCATCAACCGCATCATCGGCGGCAATCCGCCGACAGCTATGCAGTTCAACACCGGCACGCAGATGAACGACCTGGCTCAGCAGGGCCTGCTGCGTCCACTCGACGATCTCGCCAAGGAACAGGACTGGAAGTCGGCACTGACGCCGGCCTTCTACAATGCCATCCAGTACCAAGGCCATATCTACGGCGCACCGATCAACGACCACGGCCAGAACTGGATCTTCTATTCCAAGGCCGTCTTCAAGAAAGCCGGTGTGACCGAAGAGCCGAAGACTTGGGATGAAATGTTTGCTGCTCTCGACAAGATCAAGGCCGCCGGCCTGATTCCTGTCGCCGTCGGTGGCCAGCCCTGGCAGCTTCAGTCGATGTTCAATTCCATCCTGCTCGGAGAGGGCGGCAAGGAACTCTACAGCAAGGTCTGGAAGGATCTCGATACCGACGCCGTCAAGTCCGACAAGTTCAAGCATGTAGCGGAAGTCTTCGCCAAGCTGCGCAACTATCAGGATCCGGGTAGCCCGAACCGTGATTGGAACGTTGCGACCGGAATGCTGATCGACGGCAAGGCCGGCATCCAGTTCATGGGCGACTGGGCCAAAGGCGAGTTCATTCATGCCA
Organism: Rhizobium sp. CB3090; assembly: GCF_029714285.1. Lineage (NCBI taxonomy): Bacteria > Pseudomonadati > Pseudomonadota > Alphaproteobacteria > Hyphomicrobiales > Rhizobiaceae > Rhizobium > Rhizobium sp. CB3090. Next base: position 720,743 of record NZ_CP121663.1, on the reverse strand, counting down.
ACATGGTTGCCGACAAGGATTTCGGCTGCATTCTCGGACCGGGTGAATCCAACTTCATGATGGGCGGCGACATCTTCGTCTTCCCGGTCCTGAAGGACAAGGCCGCGACCGATGCGCAGACGCTGCTTGCGACTGTGATCATGTCCAAGGAAGGCCAGCTCGCCTTCAACTCAAAGAAGGGCTCCGTGCCGGTCCGCCTCGACGTTGATACCTCGAAGCTTGACGCCTGCGCCCAGAAGGGCCTGACTGCGCTCAAGGATCCGAGCCGCCAGATCCTGGCGCCGGATGTGCTCACGGCTCAGGACATCGTTCAGACCGAACAGGACCTCGTCGCTCAGTATTGGACGACCCCGAGCATGACAGCCGACCAGTTCGCCGACCAGTTCGCACAGGTCATCGAGCAGGCGAAATAAGCCTCATCCGACATCCATGCGGCGGCAGGGCTTACCTGCTGCCGGCTTCCATGAATGCTGAGGAGGAGGTGAAGCCATGAGTACTCCCGAAACCGCTGCCGGAACCATTGCTGGGGCCGGCGCCGGGACGACTGCCACCAGGAAGAAGCGGCATCTTTCCGCCTATGTCGCCTTGTTCCCAGCCTTTATCATCGTCTTGCTCGCCTATGTCGTGACGGTTGTCTGGAACATTTGGATATCGTTCACGGACAGCAAGGTGCTGCCGGTCAACATCTTTGTCGGCACAAAACAATACGAACGACTGTTCACGACAGCACGCTGGTTGATATCGCTGCAGAACGTCATCGTCTTCGGCGTACTCTTCATCGCCGGCTGCCTGATCCTCGGCTTTCTTCTGGCCGTCGCGCTCGATCAGAAGGTCCGGTTCGAAAATACCTTCCGGACGATCTTTCTCTATCCCTTCGCAATGTCCTTCATCGTTACCGGGCTTGTCTGGCAGTGGATCATGAACCCGACGCTCGGCTTGCAGAAAGTTGCAGACAGCATCGGCTTCACCTGGATCCGCTTCGACTGGATCGTCCAAAGCGATCTCGCGCTCTACGTCATCGTGCTCGCCGGCATCTGGCAGTCGTCCGGATTGGTGATGGCGATCATGCTGGCCGGATTGCGCGGCGTCGATCGCGAACTGTGGAAGGCCACACGCATCGACGGCGTACCGGCATGGCGCGTCTATCTCCACATCGTCATTCCGATCCTGAGGCCGACCATCATCACCGCCAGCGTGCTTCTGGCGATCGCCGTGGTCAGGGTCTACGAACTGGTGCTGGCGACGACCGGCGGTGGGCCAGGAATATCTACCGAGGTGCCTGGAAAATTCATCATGGATTACCTCTTCGGCCGCGGCAATATCGCTCTTGCGACCGGGGCCTCGACCGTCATGTTCATCACCGTGGTCATTCTGGTCACGCCATGGCTCTATTACGAATATTTCCGTGAAAAACCGAGGGGGAGCTGATGACAATGCCATCTTCCGTCGCAGTCGCCGCCGGCGGGCCGACCGGGCGCAAGCCGCAGCATCTGTCTCCGGCGCGCATCGGCCTCTACACTTTCCTCGTCATCGCGGCCCTGTTCTTCCTGCTGCCGCTCTATGTGATGATCGTCACCTCGCTGAAATCCATGCCGGAAATCCGCCAGGGCAATATCTTCGCCTTTCCTCGGGTCTGGACAGGCGAAGCCTGGGTGCAGGCGTGGAGCACGGCTTGCACCGGCCTCGAATGCGGCGGCATCAGCGTCGGATTCTGGAATTCGGTGAAGATCCTGATACCGAGCATGATAATGTCCATCTTCATCTCGTCGCTGACCGGCTATGCGCTGTCCTTCTGGCGGGTGAAGGGGGCCAATGTTCTCTTCGCCGTCCTGCTGCTCGGCGCCTTCATTCCCTATCAGGTGTTCATCTATCCGCTTGTGCTCATCTACCGCGGCGTCGGCATCTATTCGACACTGCCCTGCATCATCATCACCCACACGGTTTTCGGCCTGCCGGTGCTGACACTGCTGTTCCGCAACTATTATTCCAGCCTGCCGATGGAGTTGTTCAAGGCAGCCCGCGTCGATGGTGCCGGATTGTGGCAGATCTTCTTCCGGCTGATGATCCCGATGTCGATCCCGATTCTGGTGGTGGCGGCCATCCTGCAGGTGACCGGCATCTGGAACGACTTCCTCTTCGGCGTGGTCTTCGCCGGGCGGGAAAACTTCCCGATGACGGTTCAGCTCAACAACATCGTCAACTCCACCCAAGGCGAAAAGCTCTACAACGTCAACATGGCGGCAACCATCCTAACGGCCCTGGTTCCGCTGATCGTCTATTTCGGTTCGGGTCGCTGGTTTGTGCGCGGTATTACCGCCGGCGCAGTCAAGGGATAATCCATGGCCAATGTTTCCATCCGCGAACTTGCAATCGATTTCGGCAGCATCAGCGTGCTGAAATCGTTGAATCTTGAAATCCAGTCGGGCGAGTTCATCGTTCTCCTCGGGCCGTCCGGCTGCGGCAAGTCCACGTTGCTCAACGCCATCGCCGGCCTTACCGACATCAGCGGCGGCCAAATCTGGATCGGCGACAGGAACGTCACCTGGGAGGAGCCGAAGGACCGCGGCATCGGCATGGTCTTCCAGTCCTACGCGCTCTATCCGACGATGACGGTCGAGGGGAATCTTTCCTTCGGCCTGCGCATCGCCGGCATGGCCAAGGACGAGATTGCCGAACGCGTCGACCGCGCCGTGCGGATCCTGCAGATCGACCCGCTGCGCAAGCGGCGGCCGGGCGAGCTTTCGGGCGGCCAACGACAGCGCGTCGCCATCGGACGCGCTCTTGTACGCGATGTCGATGTCTTCCTGTTCGACGAACCGCTCTCCAACCTCGATGCCAAGCTCCGTACCGAGCTGCGCGTCGAGCTGAAGCGCCTGCATGCCGGGCTCGGCTCTACGATGATCTACGTCACGCACGACCAGATCGAAGCGCTGACGCTTGCCGACCGCATCGCGGTCATGAGCGGCGGCGTCATCCAGCAGTTCGCCGCGCCGAAGGAAATCTATCGCCGTCCCGTCAACCGCTTCGTCGCCGGTTTCGTCGGCTCGCCATCCATGAACTTCCTGTCGGGGCAGGTGGCGAGCAATGGCGATACGCCCGCCTTCATCTTGCCCGATGGACGCAAGATCGACCTTAATGGCTATGAATTCTCGGGCACGCCTGGCGACGGCCGCCCCGCAACGCTCGGTGTGCGGCCGGAACAGATGCAATTCACCGCCGCCAACGGCCGCATGTCCAGCCTGCCGGCAACCTTCAGCATCGTCGAACCCATGGGCTCGGACAATCTGGTCTGGGGGCAGATCGGCATGGAGAGCATGTCGGTGCGCATCGATGCCGATGAGGAGGTCGCGTTGGAAAGCGAGCAACCGGTCTATTTCCAGCCGGCGCTCGCCTCCCTGTTCGGCGAGGATGGTCAGCGTCTGTGAGAGATCAACCTGCGCCGCGCGTTCGATGGAGCGCGCGGCGCGGGCCTCATGCCCTGACTTCGAAGACCATGTTGAACGGCGTTTCGGTCGCCTTGCGGAAATGCGAAAAACCCGCATCCATGGCAACCTTGCGCAGTTTCATCTCGCCGGCTTGCGCCCCCAAACCCAGCCCGACTTCCTGAGATAACGAAGCCGGTGTGCAGATCATCGTCGACGCGCCGTAGAAGACGCGGCCGACGGGATTGAGATTGTCCTTCAGGCAATCATGCGCGAAGGGCTCGACAATCATCCAGGTTCCGTCGTCGGCAAGACTTTCCCTGACATGCTTGCCGGCGCCGACGGGATCTCCCATGTCGTGCAGGCAATCGAACATCGCCACGAGATCATAGCCGGCAGCCGGGAAATCCTTGGCGGTCGCCTGCTCGAAGGTGATGCGGCCGGCGACACCTGCCTCCTTCGCTGCGGCTTTCGCCCGCTCGATAGAGGGCAGATGATAGTCGAAACCGAAGAAGGTCGAGTTCGGATAGGCCTGTGCCATCAGGATGGTCGAGGCGCCATGGCCGCAGCCGACGTCGGCGACGGCCGCACCGGCTTGCAGCTTTTCATGCAGGCCGTCCAGCGCCGGTATCCATTCGGTAACCAGATGGCTGTTGTAGCCCGGCCGGAAAAAACGTTCCGTGCCGCGGAACAGGCAGGCGCTGTGTTCATGCCAGCCAAGGCCGCTGCCGGTCTTGAACGCATTGGCGATCTTCGGCTCGTCCATCCACATGGATTGAACGACATCGAAGGCGCCGGTGAAGAAGGCGGGGCTGTTTTCCTCCGCAAACACCATCGCCTGTTCGGGCGTCAGGTAGAAGCGTTCGGTCTGGTCGTCATAGCTGACATAATCGGCCGCGGCCTGCGCCGACAGCCATTCGCGCACATAGCGTTCTTTCACGCCGACCTTGTCGGCCAGCTCCGCCGATGTCATTGGCGTGCCATCCGCCATGGCCTTGAACAGACCCAAATGATCCCCGAGGGTCACCAACACGCCCGAGACTGCCGCGCCGACATCGCCGACCAGGCGTCCAACCAGGGCGTCAAGTTTTTGCATATCAGGTTCGCGCATGGAATCCTCCTCCCATCCGAACCGATGCAGCTCGGTTCGGATATATTCGAAAGCCGGAAGATACTCCCGGCCGCAAGGGGAGGCAATGATACGACCGGGCTAAGCATGCTTTGCGCCGCTGCCCGGAAGGGGGCGTAACTTATTGAGATAAGGCTGTATTTTTTGGAATCTGTGTCGCGCCTCAACCGGCGCGGGCCAGCTCTTTTTCCAGGACCGAGAGCAGGCGCGGATCGTCTGCCGTAACGTCAGGCGCGAAGCGGGCTGCAACCTTGCCGTCCCGGCCGATCAAGAACTTTTCGAAGTTCCAGACGATGCCGCCATCCTGCCCGGTTTCGAGGCCGTGTTTTGCAAGCCGCTCGCGCATCGGGCCGTCACCGGTCGTCTCGACGCCGGAGGCTATCAGGCTGTTGTAAAGCGGATGCCGCTCTTCGCCTGTCACCGCAATCTTGGAAAACATCGGGAACTGTACGTCATAGGTCAAAGTGCAGAAGCTCAGGATTTCGTCATCCGTCCCCGGCTCCTGGCCTTTGAAATCGTTGGCTGGGAAGCCGGCAATGACAAGACCGTCGTCGCGCTTGTCTTCGTAGAGCTTTTCCAGCCCTTCATACTGCACCGTCAGCCCGCATTTGGAGGCTACGTTGACGACCATGATAACCTTGCCGCGATAGTCGGCAAGCGTCGTCTCGCTGCCATCGATCCGCTTTACCGGAATTTCGAGCACAGTATCAGTCATCGCAATCACTCCACATCATCTTGAAAACAGGTTGCAGATATCAACGTGCGAGAGGTTGAAGTCAACCGCACGATTGCGTGACGCGGCTTCGCGATCAGCGGCATGCCGAACGGGCTGAGAGCGCCATCTCAGGCGTGAAGGTAAAATCCTTGTCGAAGGGGTAGGTCGGTCTCTGCTTGCGCAACCGCGGCAGACGCTCGACAAACTGGTCGACGACGCCGGGGGAGAGCGCCATCAGGTTCGGATTGGCGATCGGAGCCAGCTCCGGAGAAAGATAACCGGACTTCACGACGATGATCTTGGCGCGATGCGGATCGAGGCCGAGACGCGTGAAATCGGCGATATTGTGATAGGGGCGGCGTTTTGCGGACAGCACGAGATTGATGCCTCCGACGGAGACGACCGCCTGCTTGTCCATGGCGTCGTCGGTCTGCAACAGGAACTTGACGTTGAAGACAGCACTCACCGGTTTGCTGCCTTTGCTGTCCAGCGATGCGCCGACGGTAAGGTCGAGCCTGGCGCCGACGCCGGCAGCGTAGCAGGCTTCGGTAGCGGCCTTATCGGCGATACCGGCGAAAACGACGTCAGTGGCGCCCCTGGCGATCAGTTCCGCGAGCACATCGGCCCGGTCGCCGACACCGCCCCCAGTCGGGTTGTCGCCGGATTCCGCAAGCACCACCGGCGCCGTCGGGCTGGCGATCGCCTTGGCGACGCATTCCTCAATGGAGCCAGTCTCACAGCCGAAAACGAAATTCTTGCGGACATCCCAATAGGCCTGCGCCAGCCGTTTTGCCTCGCGTTCGAGAACGGCCCGGTCCGTGCCGGTCATGATGGCGGCCGCCGTGGCGCGGGGCTCATCGGCCCAGACATAGCCGACCATCAGAGAGGCATCCCAGACGCCCTCGATGGCATCGATGCCGGGCAGCAGGTCGTAAAGGCTTTTTGCGGGTTCATCGACCGTGCTGGTGCGCTCTCCGGGTAGCAGGACCGGGATCGGCGCCCAAAGCAGGATCGGCTTCACGCCGGTCTTCAGGCTTTTGGTGAGCATCGTCACGGCGCGGCGCATGGTTTCCTCGACGTCGATATGCGGCGCGGTGCGATAAGTGGAATACATGTCCAGTGCATCGATGATGCGCTGGGTGACATTGCCATGCAGATCGTAGCTGGCCGAGAGCATGCAGTCGTCTCCGACAAGCTCCCTGGCCGCGCTGATCCAATCGCCCTCCGCATCCTCCATACCCTCGACATACATCGCCCCATGCATGGCAAGGTAGAGACCGTCGAGCGGCAAGAGCGGCTTCAGCCGCGCCAGGAATTCCGCCTTGAAGGCCTCATAGGTGTGGCGGGCGACCGGGCCGCCGGCGATGGCCCTGGCGTGGATCGTCGGGAGGAATTCGGCATCATAATCTTTGAGGAATGCGAAATAGGATGCGGCCATCAGCTCTTCGCCACGCACGACACGAAAATCCTTTTCTTCATTGAGGACAGGATTGTACGTGCTGCATTCGATATGAATGCCACCGACGGCGATGCGCATGGAAAACCTCAATTCGGGTTGGGGCCAATCAGGAAATTGTGTGCGGCGATACTGGCCGCACCTCGCGCCCAGATGTCGCCGTCGACGCGTTGCGTGCGAATCGGCGTCTGGCCGGCATAGCGCGGCAACACATTGGCTTCGATCGCCTGTCGTACAGCGGTGCCGAACAGTCCGTCGAAATTGCCTTCGACATGGGTGATCAGGATCATGCCGGGATCATTGAACTGGATGAGATGAGCGATCGCCAGGCCGAGGGCGCCCCCCGCCCGATGCAGGATACGGATGGCGACCGCATTGCCGGCCGATGCCTTTTCCTCCAGCTCGGTGAGGGAGGTGCAGGAAAGACCTGCCGCCTTCGACATGTCCTTGATCGCATTTATCGAGGCGACCGTATCGAGACAGCCGCGCTTGCCGCAGCGGCAAGGCGACCCATTGGGCTCGATGGTGCAATGGGCGATCTCCCCGGCACCGCCATGATTGCCGCGATAGAGCTTGCCGCGGATGAAATGGGCGCAGCCGATGCCGTCGCCAAAGGAGACGACGCTGAAATTCTGGATGTCGCGGGCGATGCCAAACAGCTTTTCGCTGACGGCCACGGCCTTGGCGTCGTTTTCGATGAAGGTCTCGATGCCGGTCTTTTGCCGTATGATCTTGGCAAGCGGCACGTCCCGCCAGCCGAGCAAGGTGGATTGCACGCAATTGGCCCGTTTCTCATCGACAAAACCAGAGAGTGCGACGCCCAGACCGGACAATTTCTCCGCCACGCCTGGCCGCCGCCCGGAAAGCAGCTTCGGTAGCGCATCGGCGATCCGACCCGCTATGATATCCGGATCGCGGGAAAGCGGCATGTTCTCGCGGGCGATAATCTTGCCGTTGAGATCGCTGAGAACCATCGGCGCGGGATTTTCAAGCAGTGAGATGCCAACGAAGAAAGCACCTTCGGGATGCAGATCAAGCAATATCGACGGTCGGCCCTGGCCATAGACCGTCTCGGTCTCGTGCAGGATGCCAAGCGTGATCAGGTCGCGGGCGATACCGCTCATCGCCGCCTTGCTGAGCCCCATCGATGCGGCAAGAACAGTCCGGCTGAGCGGGCCGGATTCGCTGATGACGCGCAGGAGTTGTCGCTGCGAAGAGTTGAGCAATTCGATGTTCCGCCTGGGCATTTCCTTGTTATTTTAGCCTGACGATAAGTTCAGAAAATGAACAAATCAATCGTGATAAATTGCGAAAATGACTTAAATCCATTGTCCAGTCGATTGACCTCCTGAACGTCCTGACTAAGCTTCGAAATGGTGGCTTACAAACCGGAGCAATCACGGAACGAGGCATCCCAGTGTTAAACAGTTGACATATGCTGGCGTAAGTATGCAATGCTTACTATAATGATTCAGCAGGCCAACGCCCCTGTAGTTGTTTGATCCTTCGACGTTGATCCCAAAATTTATCGTTCGCCCATGGCCGTCTTGACGGTCCGCGCGCGTTTGCTGCCGGGCGGAACAGTCAGAAAGGAATGTCATGTCCAGCACGGCCGATCGTTCAAGACGTCCGTTGGTCATTGTCTCGATCATGCTTGCGACCTTTATGGTAGCGGTCGAGGCGACGATCGTTGCCACCGCCATGCCGCGTATTGTTGGTCAGCTCGGCGGTTTCACCTATTATAGCTGGGTTTTCTCCGCCTTCCTCCTGGCGCAGTCCACGACGACGGTAATCTATGGCAAGCTGTCCGACATCTTCGGGCGGAAGCCGATCCTGATCGGCGGCATTCTGATCTTTCTCGTCGGTTCGGCACTGGCCGGCTTTGCCTGGTCGATGGGCTCGCTGATCGCCTTTCGGCTGCTGCAGGGCCTTGGCGCCGGCGCCATCCAGCCGGTGACGATGACCGTGGTCGGCGATCTCTACAAGCTGGAGGAACGCGCCAAGGTGCAAGGCGTGCTCGCCAGTGTCTGGGCGGTGTCGGCGGTTATCGGCCCGCTCGCCGGCGGCATCATCGTCGACAATGTCTCCTGGGCGTGGATTTTTTGGATCAACCTGCCGTTCGGCGTGCTGACCATCATCGGCTTCACGCTCTTCCTGCATGAGCAGATCACGCCGCGCGAAGCAAGGATCGACTATCTCGGCACGATCCTGTTTTCGATATCGATCATCTCATTGCTGGTGATCCTCACCGAAACCAACTCCAGCTTCAGCATCCTCGGCCCGCTCGCGATCGTCTTCGTCGTCACCGGCGTACTGTTTCTCCTGCAGGAGCGGCGCGCGCCGGAGCCGATCATCTCGATCGAACTCTGGGGCCGGCGGCTGGTCGCGACCAGCAATGCGGCCACGCTTCTGGCCGGCATGGCGCTGATCGGGCTGACGACCATCTTGCCGATCTACGTACAGGGTGTGCTTGGCCGCTCGCCGCTGGTGGCAGGCTTCACACTGACGATGCTGATCGTTGGCTGGCCGTTGGCGGTGATGCTGTCGAGCCGCTTCTTCCGCACGTTCGGCATTCGCAAGACGCTGCGCGTCGGCAGCTTCATGTTCCCCTTCGGCTCAGCCTTCCTGCTGTTCCTGACGCCGGAGAGCAGCCCGGTTCTGGCCGGTATCGGCTCTTTTCTGATGGGCTTCGGCATGGGGCTCATCAGCCTCACCAGCATCGTACTCGTGCAGGAGAGCGTGGAATGGGCGATGCGCGGCAGCGCCACGGCGTCGATCATCTTTTCGCGCAGTCTCGGCAATACGCTCGGCGCGACCGCCCTGGGCGCCGTGCTCAATATCGGTATCGTTCATTTCGGCAGCGGCGATCTGGCCGCAAAGCTTCATGACGTTCTGAACCAGCCGACAGGCCTTTCCGATCTCGCCGGTAACCCGGCGATCCGCGGGGTCTTCGATGCGGCCCTGCACTGGAGCTTCTGGGGCGTCGTCATCGTCGCGATCCTGACGTTTGCGACCACCTGGCTCATTCCGGTGGCCCACGACACGGGACGCAAGCAACTATCGAAGACGGATGTACAGGAGGCGATGACGCACTAAAGCTCGTCGCGATCTACAGATTCGCTCCCACGCTTTAGTTCTTTGTTTTTGCATGTCGTTTTCGCAAAACCGCCGCACACTTTTGCGCGACATGCATCAGCTTCTGCCGTCCTGCCGCCTCAGAAATCATAACGATCGATGCGCCAGGCATCGAGCAGGCGGTGCGACGCCTTGAGCGCCGCATCGGGATCGCGGGCGACGATCGCGTCCAGGACGTCCTTGTGATAGGGCAGGGAGCGCTTCTGGCCTTCCGCCACTTCGTCATGGCTCGAAAGCGCACGGTTAGCATAGATCGCGACGGCGATCAGATCGATGAGCTGCGCATAGACCATGTTGCGGGTGGCGGCGAAGATCGCGGTATGGAAGCGCAAGTCGGCATCGGCATTCGTGTTGACGTCGCCGATGGAGGAAACCATGTCGTCATAGGCCGAAGCGATGGCGGCGAGATCCTCCGCGGTGCCGCGCACAGCGGCTCGCGCCGTCGCTTCCGGTTCCACCACTCGCCGGAGATCCTTGATCGAGCGCATCAGCTCCACCGAAGGGCCGGTCTCGTAGTGCCAGACCATGACGTCAGTATCGAGATGATGCCAATTGGAGCGCTCCTTGACGCGCGTGCCGACACGGGTCTTGATCTCCACCAATCCCTTGCCGGCCAGGCATTTCATCGCTTCGCGGATCACGGTGCGGCTGATGCCGAACTGCTCCACCAGTTCCGGTTCGTTCGGAAGCGTCGAGCCGACGGGGTAATCGCCGCCGACGATGCGGCGGCCGAGTTCATGCACGAAGTAGCCGAAGACGCCCCGCCGCGGGATCGTGCCGTATTTGCGCACATAGGCATCGAATGGCGACTGCGTTACGATCAGTTTCGTTTCCGGGCTAAGCCGAGAGGCAGTCGTTGCGCCAATGCCGTATTTCATTATCCGGGACTCTCATTCCTGTTGGGGAGCCGATACGAGTGAAAACTTCAGCTTATGACGGGCTCTTGGAGGCTTCATGCTGATATTCTTGGTTTGCTCGTAGCGGGTCCATAGTTGGTCGATGTCGATCCAGCCGTTCTTATTGCGCCATATCTCGACCGGATGACCCTACCATGTCTTGTGTGCGAATGCCTACTAGAGCCACATCGAGCGATTTGTTCGGCAAAACCAACTGAAATCAGGCGCGGCCTATAGTGGGAAGCTTTGCTAAGGCTGACCGTCTGCGCCGGCGCCGAACTGCCCGCGGCAGATCCCGATCAAGTTCTGAACGGGTCGTTAAGCGAAACGTGATCATTCCGTCGAATGGTAGGACGATTCCGCCTATCGAAAATGGTTCCGAACCGTTTAGATAACGGAGATCAAAAGGCGGATTCGGAGCAAATTGTGAATGACTGATATCTCCACGCGCAAACGAGGGGAGGGAGTGCACGCTTCCAGCTCGCGGCCGTTGCAGATTGCGCTGCTTGTGGCCGGCGCATTTTTCATGGAAAACCTGGATGGCACGGTCATCGCCACTGCCTTGCCGCAGATGGCCGTTTCCTTCGGCGCCCGTCCTGTCGATCTCAATATCGGCATGAGCGCCTATCTCTTGACACTCGGCGTCTTCATTCCGATCAGCGGCTGGATTAGTGACCGGTTCGGCGCCCGCCTGGTTTTCACCACCGCTGTCGTCGTCTTCACATTGGCCTCCGTTCTCTGCGGTTTTGCCAATGGTGTCGGCTCCTTTGTCGCCATGCGCATCCTGCAAGGTATCGGCGGTGCGATGATGGTTCCGGTCGGCCGTCTTCTGGTTCTCAACAATACGCCGAAGGATCGGTTGATCTCGGCAATCGCGACCATCACCTGGCCGGCGCTCGTGGCACCCATTCTGGGGCCGCCGCTCGGCGGTTTCATCACCGATCATGCGAGCTGGCGCTGGATATTCTTCCTCAATCTGCCGCTCGGAATGGTGGCGTTCATCTTTGCCCTGATACTGATCCCGGAGACCAGGAATGCCGCACGACCGCCCTTCGATTGGACGGGCTTCGTCATCAGCGGTTTCGGGCTCGCGAGCCTGATGTATGGTCTGGAGCTGATCGGCCGTCCCGATCCGATCTGGCTGGAAGCCTGGGGTTATGTTGCCGTCGGCAGCGTATTGCTTGCGGGCGCCATCTTCCATTTTTTGCGAACCGATCATCCCCTGATCGATCTTGTGGGGCTGAAACAACAGACCTTCGCCATCACCATCTCCGGCGGCTCGCTGTTTCGCATCGCCATCGGTGCAGTGCCTTTCCTGCTGCCATTGATGTCCCAGGTCGGTTTCGGGCTCAGCGCATTTCATGCCGGCTTGCTCACTCTTGCGGTCTTTGCCGGCAATCTGGCGATGAAGCCGGGCACGACGGCCATCCTCAGGCGCTTCGGCTTCAAGCCGGTGCTGGTGGTCAACGGTATCCTCAACGCCATTTTCATCGCCGCCTGCGCGCTGTTTTCGGCTGACACGCCGCTCTGGTTCATCATCCCCGTGCTGTTCATCGGCGGCATGTTGCGCTCGATGCATTTCACGGCACTGAACACCATTGCCTTTGCCGATATTCCGCCGGAGCAGATGACGGGTGCGAACACGCTGTTCAGCACGGCCTTTCAGGTGACCATGGGGATGGGGATCGCGGTCGGCGCCATCGGCATCCGCATCGGTCAGGCAATCAGCACGCCGCTCGGTATAGACGGGATCACCGCTATCGAATTTCGCCTGGCTTTCGTCATGCTCGGTATCATCGCATTGCTTGCCGTTCTCGACTGCCTGCCGCTCGATCCGAAGGCAGGCGACAATGTCTCGCGCAAGCCGAAACCGAACGCGAAAAAGGCGGCCTGAACGGTCGCCTTGGTAGAAGAGTGCAGGTGGAATGCATCGCCGCTCGGCGGCTCAATAAGGATAGTGGATAAGGTTATAGCGCAAGAGTACGGCAGGCACTGCGATCAAAAGGAGAAGAAGCACTGCTATGCTTGCGGCACGCAACATTTTTAAGCGGCGCGTGCGCTGACCGGTCCAGTCATATACCATTTACATGCCCTCCCGTTCCGTGCGTGCTAAAAGGCAATAAAATCAGGCTCTCGTCAATACTCGTAATAGAATGGCCTTTAACAAGTACCAGCTAATTCATTGGATTGGTGAGGAGTTCGTTCTGTTTGAAGCCGTCTGCTCATTGTTTCGCAGAAAGATCGTTTAGTGACGAGGGTCATGGCTATATAACGGGTGAGAATGTCCCTGTGGCTGCGCGGGGACGGGAATTTGCTGTCCGAACAGAGGAAAGACGTGATGAGCAAGGTGCGTGCCCTGGTACTGGAGCGTCAGCATGAGCTGGCGCTGCGCGATATCGACCTGCCGCAGGAGGTCGGGCAGGGCGAGGTGAAAATCAAGATTCATACCGTCGGCGTCTGCGGGTCGGACGTGCATTATTATACGCACGGCCGCATCGGACCCTTCATCGTGAATGCGCCAATGGTGCTCGGCCATGAGGCGGCCGGCACCGTCGTCGAAGTGGGCGCCGGTGTCACGCATTTGAAGATCGGCGATCGTGTTTGCATGGAACCCGGCATTCCCGACCCCAATTCCAAGGCCAGCCGCCTTGGCATGTACAATGTCGATCCCACCGTCATCTTTTGGGCGACGCCGCCAATCCACGGTGTCCTGACGCCCTTCGTCGTGCATCCGGCCAATTATACCTTCAAGCTGCCGGACAATGTCAGCTTTGCCGAAGGCGCCATGGTCGAGCCTTTCGCCGTTGGCATGCAGGCAGCCACGAAGGCGAAGATCACGCCCGGCGATACCGCCGTCGTGCTTGGCGCCGGCCCGATCGGCACCATGGCCGCCATCGCCGCCCTTGCCGGCGGCTGCGCCCGCGCCATCGTTGCCGACCTTGCCCAGCCGAAACTCGACATTGCCGCTCAGTATCAGGGCGTGATCCCGGTCAATATCCGCGAGAAGAACCTGATCGAAGAGGTCAGGCGTCTGACGGACGGCTGGGGCGCCGATGTCGTGTTCGAGTGTTCCGGTTCACCGAAGGCCTGGGAAACGGTGATGGAACTGCCGCGTCCGGGCGGGGTCATCGTCGCCGTCGGTCTGCCGGTCGCTCCGGTCGGTTTCGATGTCTCGACGGCATCGACCAAGGAAATCCGCATCGAGACCGTCTTCCGCTACGCGCATCAATATGAGCGCTCCATCGCGCTGATCGCGTCCGGCCGCGTCGATCTGAAGCCGCTGATCTCCGAAACCTTCAAGTTCGAGCAATCGATCGAAGCCTTCGACCGCGCCGTGGAAGCACGGCCGAGCGATGTGAAGCTGCAAATCGTGCTGGATCAGTAGGCATGCATGATCTTATCCGAAAACAACCTCAGCCTTTCGGGATCGTGTCCGGATCGGTAGACGTTCCCGCAAAAGCGATGCTAGCTTAGTATTAAATAGAGGGAACGAGGCGGCAACGCCGGAAAACGGGAAGGGCCGCCGTGCCGCACGACGTCGCATTGATAGCACTGATTGCCGCCGGTTTCGTGTTTGCGGCCGTTTTCGGCTATCTCGCCGACAGGCTGCATCTGCCGCCGCTGGTAGGATACCTTGTTGCTGGTGTCATGATCGGCTCGTCGACGCCGGGTTTTGTTGCCGATACCGCTCTTGCGTCGCAGCTTGCCGAGATCGGCGTGATCCTGCTGATGTTCGGCGTTGGCCTGCACTTTTCGGCGGCTGATTTGCTCGCCGTGCGCGGTGTCGCGATTCCCGGTGCCATCGGGCAAATCGCTATCGCCACCCTCTTGGGAGTAGCCCTGGCATCGCTGTGGGGCTGGGGTATAGGAGCCGGCCTGGTCTTTGGCTTGAGCCTGGCTGTCGCCAGTACCGTCGTGCTGCTGAAGGCGCTGGAAGAGCGCAATCTGGTCAGTTCCGCCAATGGCCGCGTCGCCGTCGGCTGGCTGATCGTCGAGGATTTGGCGATGGTACTGGCGCTCGTGCTTCTGCCGGCCTTTGCCGGCGTTCTCGGCGGCCATGATGGTGTGGGCACCCACGCAAGCAGCGGGCCGATCGGGCTGACCATAGGCATCACCCTCGTCAAGGTGGCGGCTTTTGCTGCTGTCGCTATCTTCATCGGTCCCAAGATCGTTCCCTGGCTGCTCACCTCCGTTGCACGGACGGGATCGCGCGAGCTCTTTACTCTTTCCGTTCTTGCCATCGCGCTCGGAATAGCCTTCGGGGCGGCGGAGATATTTGGCGTTTCCTTCGCGCTCGGCGCGTTCTTCGCCGGCCTGATCATGAGCGAGTCCCATCTCAGCCATCGAGCCGCGGCCGATTCCCTGCCGCTTCAGAATGCCTTTTCAGTCTTGTTCTTCGTTTCCGTCGGCATGCTCTTCGATCCGTCGGTGCTGATACGCCAACCGCTGATGGTCTTCGGGGTGCTCGCTCTCATCATTCTCGGCAAGTCGCTGATTGCTTTCTGCGTCGTCCTGCTTCTGCGTTATCCCGCCAGCATGGGTTTTGCCGTCGCCGCAGGACTTGCCCAGATCGGCGAGTTTTCCTTCATCCTGGCGGGCCTCGGCGTCTCGCTGGGCCTTCTGCCGCGCGAAGGGCAGGATCTGATCCTTGCCGGCGCCATTCTGTCGATCACGGTCAATCCCGTGGTTTTTATTGGCATAGAGCGGCTGGAGAAACTGACCTTTTCACGGTGGCCGGTACGCATGGCCAGCTATGGTGCGGCCAAGCACGATCGCCTCTGCCGCGACCTGGCAGTCATTAGCCTGCAGCGTGAGGAGCGGGACCGTCAGCATCACCTGGAGATCGAGCAGTTGATCGACACGTTTCCGATGTTCGCCGAACTTGATGAAAGCGCCCAGGAGGAACTTCTGCTGCTCTTCCGGCCAAGGTCGGCATCGCCGGGCGATCGTGTTATCCGCACCGGCGATCGGGGCGACAGCATGTATTTCATCGCGTCCGGTGCGGTCGAGGTGCAGCTCGAAGACGACGAGATACCTCTCGGCGCCGGCGCTTTCTTCGGCGAAATAGCGGTCTTGACGGGTGCGCGTCGCACCGCCGATGTGGTGGCGGTCGATTTCTGTCAGTTCCTGGTCTTGGAGCGCCGCGATTTCAATCTCTTCATGTCCCGCCACCCGCACCTGCGCGCCGCCGTCAGCAGCTTGGCGCAGGAGCGGCAGGAGATGAACGTGTCTCGCCAAAGGCGGGATCAGTCACTCGACGCGAGTTGATCCCTCTCGGCGGCTCAAGAGGCTCTGAGGCGTTATCGCCTCGGCAGCCAGGCCTTGGACACGCGGCAGGCCATCGTATAGGCCGGATCGAAGACATTGCCGACGTCATAACGCACGACCTGGCCAAGCAGATGGCTGGCGGCGGTCTTATTGAGGCCGTAGTCGGAGGTGAGCCACCGAAGCATTTCGCTGGTCGCATGCTGCAGCGCCTGATCGAGCGGCCGGGCATTGCCGACCGTGAAAATATCCTCTGCCGTTTCGCCACGCGGCCAGACGATCTTCTTCTTTTCGACGCTGAGCCGCACCGTCACTTCGAAGGTGGTCTCGATACCGGTCCCGACGATCTCGCCGTCGCCCTGTACGGCATGGCAATCGCCTAGGAAGAAGAGGGCACCCGGCGCCGAGACGGGGAACCAGATCGTCGTCCCGGGTCCAAGCAGCCGGTAATCCATATTGCCGCCGAATTCGCCGCTGGTGGCGGTGGATATGGCCTGACCGAGGGAAGGGGCGACGCCGAAGCAGCCGATCATCGGCGACAGCGGCAGCACGAAAGACTCAAGACCAGCAACCGGCTCGGCAAGCCGGGCGGTCAACACCTGGCGATCGATCTGCCAGATGACCTTGCTGCTCGGCGGCAGCGTCCGCACGTCTTCCGGCTCGACGACATTGCCGGCAACGACGCTTCGGGTAAAGCCCGTGTCGCGCGTCGGAACCATGCCGAGGATTTCGACCTTCAGTGAATCGCCCCGTTCCGCGCCCTCGACAAAAATCGGGCCGTTCATCGGATTCGGGCCTGAGGCCCGCTGTACGCCTTCCTTGTCATAGCCGGCCGCATCGAGCGTTTCGGTGATGACCGTGTCGCCATCGGCAATGCGCAGGGCCGGGGGAAGGGAGCCGATGACATTGTGATAGGCCGTTGGGGTAAAGCGGTGCGTTGCCATGGACGTCAGCCTTGTCTGGAATTCGGTCCGCCTACCCTATGCCGGCTTCGGCGCGTCCGGAAAGAGCAGAATGGTCGTAGCAGGCAAATTGTCGGCGCTTGGCTCGGTCGCCCCTTTTTTTCGAATTGATCGCGAGGGCCAGCCCCCGAGAGTTCGCCTTCAACCATAAGCAGTTTTGTGCTACGACAATCCAGGCGGGATCGAGTGCGCGCGCGGGGGAGTGGACATTTCAGATTCTCTCATTCTTCAGAACCTAAGGAGACTTTCCGGCTCGATGATCAAGCACTCGATCCGGAGGCGGATCGTCGCGATCGTCGCCGGCTTGATCATCCTCATGATGGCAACTTCTATACTGTCGATGGTGATGGTCGGGCGGCTGGGCCATCTGCTGGATGAGCTGACGACAAGGTACAATCCAGCCAATGAGCATTTGACGCGGATCCATGTTCTGTCGCTCGAAAGGGCTCTCGCACTGCGTCGCATGGTGATCGCGAAGATGCAGGACCCGCCCGACGAGGCAGGATACAACGCTCGCAAGCAACTGTACGATGCCAAAAACGCCGAAGTCGACCGCGAGGCGCAGGCTGCGCGCGAACTCATCAATGCGATCATCGCAGATACGGATACGCCCTCGGACAATGCGGCGCTGGCACGCATCGAGAGCCGGATCGATAGTCTGCTGAGTGACGGTCGCAGCCTTCTGCGAAAGGAGACCGGGGAACTGCTTGCACTCCTTGACGCGCGGGACTTTTCCGCCGTGAGAGATCGCCTCTCCCGCGTCGACGTGCTGCGTGATGAACTCATTCAACGGATCGACGCGCTTCGCGAAGAGATGCTGCAAGTGAGCCGTAACGCCATCACGACGATTAGGGGACAACAGTCCCAAGCGGTCCTGATCTCCGCGATCGCCACGCTTCTTGCCGCCGTCCTCGGATTGATTTTCGCCAACCTTGTGAGCGGTGGCATCATTCGCTCGGTCCGGCAACTGCTGGAGGGAACGCGGGCGGTCGAGGCCGGCCATCTCGATCGATCCATCGATGTAACGACACGCGACGAAATTGGAGAACTTGCCACTGCGTTCAACCGGATGGTCGTGCAGTTGCGCGACAATCAGCGCGTAAGGGAAACTTTTGGCAAATACATCGATCCCCGTGTCGTGGAAGGTCTTATCGATCACCCAAATCTGACCGCAACCGAAGGTCAACGCAGGTTCATGACGGTGCTGTTCTGCGATCTGAGGGGATTTACAAGCCTGAGCGAAGGCTTGGTGCCCCAGGGCCTGGTCCGGATCATGAACCGCTACTTTTCGCTCATGTCCGAACCTATCCGAACCAACCGCGGGATCATCGACAAATATATCGGTGATGGCATCATGGCCTACTGGGGGCCGCCGTTCGTCGACGAGGCCGATCACGCTCGATTTGCATGTCAGGCTACGCTGGAAATGGTTGAACGCATCGAGACCTTGCGTCGGGAAGTTCCCGACCTGCTGGGCGTCCGCGGCACGCCGATGGAGAAATGCGATTTGCGGATAGGCGTCGCGACGGGTGAAGCACTGGTCGGAAGCATCGGCTCCGACATCATGATGAGTTATACGGTGATGGGCGATGTGGTGAATCTCGCCTCGCGCCTGGAAGGCGCAAATAAGGTTTACGGTACCCGGAATCTGATAAGCGGGAGAACAATCGCTGCGGCGGGGAGCGCACTCGAATTCAGGGAGGTCGATCGGATCATAGTCGCTGGCCAAACCCGTCCGGAGGTCGTCTTCGAAGTGCTTGGACGCAATGGCGAACTGACCCCGGAACGGTTGGCATCACGGGACATTTATCGAGAAGGGCTTGCCGCATATCGCGAACGCCAATGGGATGATGCGCTTCGCACACTCAAGGCGTCGCTGGAGGCAATGCCTGGTGACGGACCTTCTTTGGCTCTGCTGGCTCGCATCGAAAGCCTAAAAGCAAACCCGCCATCCGAAGATTGGGATGGGTCGTGGCGCATCGAAAAATAAACATCGATGCGCGGGCCCGCTCCGAAACTGATCGGCAGAGGATCGCCTTCGGTGAGCTCGAAAGTCCTCTCGCCATCGGCGTTCCGTTCCGCCCTGAGAAGTCATCAGCCCCGCGGGCGGTTAAAGGCGAACTCCATCGCCTTGTCCTGCATGAATCGACGTCGAGATAGTCCTCTATAAGAGTCAGAGTTGGCGTGCCGATTGGTCATTGTGCAGCTTGGAGCATCGGGTAACCCGCCTCGGAACTTAAGACGGGATTTACGAGAAGGACCGCTCCGTTTCGGCTGGGTTTACTTCAAGCCGATTGACCACTTGCGCTTGTCGACGCAATGGTCCAATTCGTGAGCTGGACGTATGGACGATTCCGCACAATGACAAATTTCGTCGTTATTATTTTCGGGCTTACCTATCTAGGAATGGCCTTGGGACGCGTGCCCGGACTGAGGGTCGACCGCGCGGGCATCGCGATGATCGCCGCCGTCGTGCTTGCCGCTTTTGCGGCGGTGCCGCTCGACAGGATGGGTGAGGCGATCCATTTTCCGACCTTGCTCCTGCTCGGCGGCTTAATGATCCTTTCCGCGAGGGTCGGCGCGAGTGGCTTTTATGATGCAGCGTCGGTTTGGATCGCCCGGCAGGCAGGCAGACCTTTGCGCCTGCTGGCGTTGACCATTGCGGTCGGCGGCATTCTCTCCGCCTTCCTTGTCAACGATATCGTCGTCTTTGCCATGACGCCGCTGCTTTGTGCCGGCCTCAAGGTGCGCAGACTCGACCCTCGGCCGTTCCTGCTGGGCCTTGCTGCCGCAAGCAACGCCGGTTCAGCGGCGACCCTGATCGGCAATCCGCAAAACATCATGATCGGCCAGGCCGGCGCGCTGGGGTTCTGGTCCTATTTCGCCTATGCCGCCGTCCCGGCGGTCGCGGGGCTCGTTCTGAGTTTCGGATGTATCGCCGTCATCTGGCGATCTAGCCTGGTAGCGGTCGACGGCGTGCCTCTCGAGCCTTCCCCCTTCGACCGCGGACAGGCCGGAATCTGCGCTATAGCCCTGCTGGTGCTGCTTGTGCTCTTTGCCACGCCGCTGCCGCGGGAGATCTCCGCTCTTCTGATCGCCGCCTGCCTTATCGTGAGCCGTATTCTGCCGACCAGGCAGCTCTTCGGCGAAATCGATCTGCCTTTGCTGATCCTTTTCGCGGCCCTGTTCGTCGTCAACGACGCCTTCGCCCGGACCGGAATTCCGGAGGAGGCGGTACGCATCCTCGCCGCGCACGGCCTTCTTCCCGACCGGGTTTCGTTCCTGGTGCCGATCTCGCTCTTTTTGAGCAATACGATAGGCAATGTTCCCGCCGTGGTGATGATCCTCAAGGTCTGGCAGGAAATTCCGCAGGGTGTCTTGATTGGCCTTGCCATTTTGTCGACGTTGGCCGGAAACCTGTTTCTCGTCGGAAGCCTTGCCAATCTGATCGTGGCCGAACGCGCCTCCGCCCAGGGTATTCGCTTGACCTTCCGGGACCATGCAAAAGCCGGCGTACCGATCACGCTGCTTTCCATGATCTTCGCCGGCCTGTGGCTATGGCTTGGCGGATTCATGCCTCTCTAGGCAATGCGCTGTGGAGAAGGTGCATTCCATTCAGGCGCGACATGCCAATGATTTCAATTGCTTCGCTTTGGAGGCTTTAGCGTGTTCCAATGCTGCTATTCGCAACTGACCCTCGCCGATCGGCGGCGCCTTGATCCTTGTCGGGCGCATTGCGTAGCGCGTACGGGGCAGTCTCGATCTTCATGCCCGCAGAGCTTAACTCGGTAAGTTGCATCTGAGCTTAGCCTGCCTCGAACCGGAAACCCGGACCGTCTTACTCAGGCAAGGAGAATGCTTTCAACATTCCTCAGGGGGCTTGAGGTGCCGGAATTGCAGTAACAGCAGCAGGTCATACATGATCTTCAACGCGGCGCAGATGAGGAGCGGCCAAGCGCGAAAGGACGCAGCGAAGAGAGCACCGGCGAGCGCAGGGCTCGCCGCTGCGGCAAGGCTTCGCGGCACGGATGTGAAGCTTGCAGCCGCCGCACGCTCCGCCTCCGACACGACCGCCATTACATAGGAAGAACGGGTCGGGACATCCATCTGCGACAGTGCGGCTCGAACGAGCAGCAAAGCGAGCGCCAGCGGCAAGGTGGGTGCGAATGCTGCGAGGGCCAAAGCGACGCTGGATGGAATGTGGGTAAACACCATGGTGTTGATGAGGCCGATCCGTTTCGAGAGCCGCGCCGCGATCGGAAACGAGAACGCCGACAGCACACCCGTCCAGAAGAAAAACACCCCAGCCTCGGAAACCGAAAGATCGAATCGCTCGAACAGCCACAGGGCAAGCAGCGACTGAACCACGAAACCTCCCGCGAAGGCGTCGAGACTGAAGAGAGCTGCGAGCTTCAAGACGATGGTGCGCGAAGGTCCGAGCGCCGCCGGTTTGTCAATTGCTCGGCGCATCGGGCGAGGCGGTATGCGCGCATAAACAAGGCCGCCCAGGACGCCAACGACCGCGTAGAGAACGAACATCAGCTTGATGGCGCTAAGGTGCGCCAGCCCAAACCCTGCCATAAGTTCCGGCAGTGCCGCGGCCAGCGCGCCGACGGCGCTTGCAAGCGCCCCGACGAGCCTATAGCGCGCGAACATTCGCGTTCGATCGACGTTGGGCACTTCGCCAGCGAGCACGGCATGCTCAAGTGGCACGAAGATGCTCACACTGCCGGCCGATGGATTGATCGTTCCGGCAAATGCGACCACCAATAGCAGCGCATAATCATTGATCATCGACATGAGGAGGCCAGTCACGACCATCACGCTGGCGGCGGTCAGCAGCAAGCCGCGACGGTCTCGGTGGGCGCCAAGAAATCCAATGATGATCGTCAGGAGCGCAGAGCCGAAGAGGGATGCCGTGGCGATGATGCCGACTTGCAGAGGTGAGAAGCCCAGAGCGAGTAGATAGACCGGCAGCAGGATAGCAACAAAGCCATCGCCGAAGTCGCGCAAAGAGCGCGCCGCGAAAAGCCATGTGGCTGGGTGAATGCCTTGCATCTGTCTCATTGCTCTCGATCGCGTTCTCTACACCGCTCCCATGAGCAATGGGAGAAGCTCACCCAAGTGCATCATACCGAAGTTTAGGGTAGGGGATCACCCCTCTTCTTGCAAATGCGCCCTGAACACTTCGGCCGGCATTTTTGCAGCCGAGGCATTTTCGCGGTAGATCGTTGAGTTGATGGGCAAGGTGAATGAGGTCTCGCTGGGAGATGGCTGCAAGATCCGTATCGCGTGGCATGAAGCGGCGAATGCACTTGTTGGCGTTTTCGACTGCTCCCTTTTGGCATGTCGCACTTGAAAATAGAATGTACCCGGCTACCAGTGAAAAGTTCATAATGCGACTTATGGAACCAAAAGCGCTGTCGTATTTCCGTGGGTGTGGAAACGAATCAAGGATCGGATCCTATCAAGAAGCCGAAATGTTTCTGCACAAACGGCCGCTTTCCTGTCATCGTTGAGCGAAAATTGTGCCCCGATTTGAAGTTCTTCTCACACGGGTTCCAACGGTGAGAAAGAGTTCGAGATGACGACAGAGATTTCGCGGTTTATCCGGAGCAAGGTTCTATATCTGGCAGTCGCCGGTGCAGGATTGGGTACATCCTGGTGGATTGGTGCGGGAAACTTGGAAGCGTCCCGCCCTTTGCCGCGGGTATCAGCCGTCTTCGCGGTCGACACACAAAACATCCGGCCTGCGAAGGATGATCTTCTAGCTTCACGTCCGCAGCAGACGCCACCGGACATCTCCATGACTGAGACTGCTTCAACGCCGGCAAACCTTCCGATCCCAACCATCATCAGAACGTCTTCCGAAATTGCGGCAAAGGCAACTTCGAAACGGCACACGGCTACGCGCACGTTTGAATCGTGCCTCCCGGAATGCGAAACCCGCGATCCCCTGGTACCGTCTTTCAATCAGATTTCGTACGCGGAGCCCTCCGATGACCATGACGTTGCCGAAGTGGCAGTTGAGCCGCATAGGACGATCGTGGCCTCGATCGTGAACGGTGGCGAAGTCTTTTTTGCCAACGTTGGCGCTGCCTCGTTGGGAGCATATCGGAAAGGCGAGTCGGCGCTGAAGGTCGTGGTGGACCCTCTGCGATAATATGATGGCCAATGGTGCGCAGATCGGACGGGAACGACGTATGACGCCTGCGCGCGGTCGGCTTCGAGTGCGCGACCCGATACCAACCCTTCTATCTAGCAAGGTACAGTAATGCGCTGACAATGGAGACGTCGCCAACCGGGGCTAAACATAGGAGCATGAGCTCAATTCCGAGCGCCCAAATCAGCAATTTCTGCTGACCTGCAGTCAATCGTGGAGGCTTCTTCTTGGGCTCTCGAGGGCTCTCTCTTCTTTCATAGAACCCGTTTAAATCGCGATACATTTTCGCCTCCATCATTTATGGAGAAACTACGGTTGCCGCACATGGTTCCTGCGATTTAGAAGCGAGCGCCGCACCCATTGAGAGCAAGATGTTTCGCCTGGAAGAACAGAGCAGTTTCGAACAGATCATCAAGAAGAGCACGTTTCGCGCGGTCGCAACCCCTGTCGACAGCGAGGAGGCAGCAAAGGCGGCTCTTCAAACCATCGCCACAGCGGCCGGGGCCAATCACAATTGCTGGGCTTGGCGCATCGGACAAGCCTACCGTTTCTCGGACGATGGTGAGCCGAGCGGTACGGCCGGAAAGCCGATATTGGCCGCAATCGACGGGCAATCGGTCGATTGTGTGCTTCTGGTCGTTTCCAGGTGGTTCGGTGGCGTGCTGCTCGGGACGGGAGGTCTCGTGCGGGCATATGGCGGCACCGCCGCAGCCTGCCTGAGAGCAGCGACGCTGACTGCTTTCACGCCAATGATCGTCGGACAAGCGAAAATTCAGTTTGGCGATTTGGCTCTGGTGAAGGCACGCCTCGCTTCGTTCGATCAGGTTCGCATCGTCGAACAACACTTCACCGACGACGGTTGCGATGCAACTGTCCAGTTGCCCCAAGAGGCTGTGCAAGCCGTCGCACAGCTCATAAATGACCTTACCAACGGGCGCTCGGCGTTTCGCACCGGCGATTGATCTAGCAGGCGACGATGCTGACCGGTCGGCATTTATAAGATTTTTATATCTTTCCCCCTCCCGCCGTCTCGAACCTTAATGCCATTCGGTCGCATATTGATGTCCGAGATATCGGCAAGATGATCTCCTCGCCAGAAAGAAACGAAGGCGCCTCCTTCGGGGAGTGCCATCAATCTATTTTGGCGTTCAACAAGAACAGCTAGGGATCAACGATCGATGATGGACATCTTTCTTATCGGGATCGGCGCTTTATTTTTCATCCTGTGCATCGCTTACACCAAAGCCTGCGACAGCCTTTAGTCGGAAAGACACCAATGCTCCTGGATTACACTCTCGGCGGCGGCGTGACCCTCTTTCTCACCGCTTACCTGATCTACGCCCTCATTCGCCCCGAGCGCTTCTAATTCCATAGCGCCGGGTAGGGAAAGTTACCCCATGACCTTCAATGGATGGCTTCAGATCCTGATCTATATCGGGATCCTCCTTCTGCTCGTCAAACCGCTCGGCGGTTATATGACGCGTGTCTTCACGGGCGAGCGCATAATTCTCTCTTACGTCCTCGGTCCTTTGGAACGGGGGCTTTATCGCATTGCGGGAACGGATGAGCGCGAGGAGCAGCACTGGACGACCTATTCGATCTCCATGCTGCTGTTCAGCCTCGCCGGCTTCATCGTGCTCTATCTGCTGCAGCGGTTCCAGGCGAGCCTACCCTATAACCCCGCCGGCATGACCGCGATCGGCCCGGAACTCTCGTTCAACACAGCCACCAGCTTCATGACCAACACCAACTGGCAGAACTACGGTGGTGAAAGCACGATGTCCTATCTCGTGCAGATGGCCGGCCTTACCGTCCAGAACTTCGCCTCCGCCGCAACTGGCATTGCAATCGCCATCGCGCTCATCCGCGCCTTTTCGCGTGCTTCCGGCAAGGCGATCGGCAATTTCTGGGTCGATCTGACCCGGGCGACCCTCTATGTCCTGCTTCCCGCCTGCATCGTCATGACCCTGGTCTTCGTCTATCTCGGCGTGCCCCAGACACTCGGCCCCTATGTCAGCGCCACGACGCTCGAAGGCGCGCAGCAGACGATCGCGGTCGGCCCCGTTGCCTCGCAGCTTGCGATCAAGATGCTCGGCACCAATGGCGGCGGCTTCTTCAACGCAAACTCCGCGCACCCCTTCGAAAACCCGGATGCGATCTCCAATCTCATCCAGATGCTGGCGATCTTTGCGATCGGCGCGGCGCTCACCAACGTCTTCGGACGCATGGTCGGCAATCAGCGCCAAGGCTGGGCCATTCTGGGCGCGATGGGCGTGCTGTTCATCGCCGGCGTCATCGTCACCTATTGGGCTGAAGCTGCCGGCAATCCGCTCGTGCATGCGCTCGGCGTCCAGGGCGGCAATATGGAAGGCAAGGAAGTCCGCTTCGGCATTACGCTGTCGTCGCTCTTTGCGGTCATCACCACGGCCGCCTCCTGCGGCGCGGTCAATGCCATGCATGGCAGCTTCACGGCGATTGGCGGCATGATCCCATTGATCAACCTGCAGCTCGGTGAAGTCATCGTCGGTGGCGTCGGCGCCGGTTTCTACGGCATCCTGATGTTCGTTATCATCGCCATCTTCGTGGCCGGTCTGATGGTCGGACGCACGCCGGAATATCTCGGCAAGAAGATCGAGGCCAAGGAAGTGAAGATGGCGATGCTCGCCGTACTTTGCCTGCCCGCCGGCATGCTGATCTTCACCGCGATCGCCTCCGTGCTGCCGGCCGCCGTCGCCTCCATCGGCAACCCCGGTCCGCACGGCTTTTCGGAAATCCTCTATGCCTATAGCTCGGCGGCGGCAAACAACGGCTCGGCCTTTGGCGGCCTTTCCGGCAATACGCCCTGGTACAACATCACGCTTGGCATCGTCATGCTGATCGGCCGCTTCCTGGTCATCGTTCCGGCGCTTGCCATTGCCGGCTCGCTGATCGCCAAGAAGACGGTCCCCGCCTCGGCCGGCACCTTCCCCACGGACGGGCCGCTGTTCGTCGGCCTGCTGGTCGGCACCATCCTGATCGTCGGCGGGCTGACCTTCTTCCCGGCCCTCGCCCTCGGCCCGATCGTCGAATATCTGGCGATGATCACCGGGCAAGCCTTCTAAGGAAAGACTGTGATGTCGCAACCCAAACGCATCAGGCTTCGAAAGCTCATCGATCCACGTCCTTCGACAGAGGGCGTGGCCTGGCCCGGATGGCCTGCGCTTCCGACGCCATCCTGGTTGCGATGATCACGCTGTTCCTCGGCCTAGCCGTCTTCAGATTTCTGCTGGGCTGATCGGGCGATCCCGTTCCGCCATTCCCTCTTCACGCTGGAGTCTCTTATGAGCCAGTTAAAATCCACGAGTATTTTGGATTCTCGCATCCTCGTTCCGGCCGTGGGCGCCGCTTTCAAGAAGCTGAACCCGCGCACTCTTGCCAAGAACCCCGTCATGTTCGTGGTTGCCGTTGTATCGGTGCTCACCACCGTCCTCTTCCTGCGCGATCTTTTGACCGGCGGCGGCAATCTCGGTTTCTCGCTCCAGATCAACATCTGGCTCTGGTTCACCGTGCTGTTTGCCAATTTCGCCGAAGCCGTCGCGGAAGGCCGCGGCAAGGCGCAGGCCGAATCGCTGCGCAAGTCGCGCACCGAAACCCAGGCCAAGCTTCTGACCGGCAACAGCCATACCGATTACAAGATGGTACCCGGCACCAGCCTGAAGGTCGGCGATGTCGTGCTGGTCGAAGCCGGCGACATTATCCCTTCCGATGGCGAAGTGATCGAGGGCGTCGCTTCGGTCAACGAAGCGGCGATTACCGGTGAATCGGCTCCGGTCATCCGCGAATCCGGCGGCGACCGCTCCGCCGTCACCGGCGGTACGCAGGTGCTGTCGGATGAAATCCGTGTCCGCATCACCGCCGCCGCCGGCTCGACCTTCATCGACCGCATGATCGCGCTCGTCGAAGGTGCGGAACGTCAGAAGACGCCGAACGAGATCGCCCTCAACATCCTGCTTGCCGGCATGACCCTGATCTTCGTGCTGGCCACTGTGACGATCCCGAGCTTTGCGGCCTATGCCGGCGGCTCGATCCCCACCGTCGTTCTGGTCGCTTTGTTCGTGACACTGATACCGACCACGATCGGCGCGTTGCTGTCTGCGATCGGCATCGCCGGTATGGACCGTCTGGTGCGCTTCAACGTGCTCGCCATGTCCGGCCGCGCCGTCGAAGCCGCGGGCGACGTCGACACGCTACTACTCGACAAGACCGGCACGATTACCCTCGGCAACCGCCAGGCCACCTCCTTCCGCCCAGTCAAAGGCGTGACGGAGCAGGATCTGGCCGACGCCGCGCAGCTCGCTTCGCTCGCCGACGAGACGCCCGAGGGACGCTCGATCGTCGTGCTTGCCAAGGAGAAATACGCAATCCGTGGCCGCGACATGACCAGCCTGAAGGCCACCTTCGTGCCATTCACCGCCCAGACCCGCATGAGCGGTGTCGATCTTGAGGGATCTTCCATCCGCAAGGGCGCGGTGGATGCGGTGCTGGCCTATGTCAACGGCAGCACTCCTCCATCTTCCGACACCGGTGCGACCGTGATGTCGCGCACCATCAGCGAGATGATCCGCGACCTGCAGACCATATCGGACGAAATCTCCAAGGCCGGCGGCACGCCGCTTGCGGTCGCCCGCGACGGTCGTCTGCTCGGCGTCATCCAGCTCAAGGACATCGTCAAGGGCGGCATACGCGAGCGCTTTGCGGAACTGCGCCGCATGGGCATCCGAACCGTCATGATCAC
Source organism: Rhizobium sp. CB3090 (assembly GCF_029714285.1). NCBI lineage: Bacteria > Pseudomonadati > Pseudomonadota > Alphaproteobacteria > Hyphomicrobiales > Rhizobiaceae > Rhizobium > Rhizobium sp. CB3090. Next base: position 692,826 of record NZ_CP121663.1, on the reverse strand, counting down.
AGGCGACAATCCACTGACGGCCGCAGCCATTGCCGCCGAAGCCGGCGTGGACGACTTCCTTGCCCAAGCAACGCCGGAAATGAAGCTGGCGCTGATGCGCGAGGAGCAGTCGAAGGGCAAGCTGGTCGCCATGTGCGGCGATGGCACCAACGATGCTCCGGCGCTTGCCCAGGCCGACGTTGGCGTCGCCATGAACACGGGCACGGTCGCCGCCCGCGAGGCCGGTAACATGGTCGATCTCGACAGCGATCCGACGAAGCTCATCGAAATCGTGGAGATCGGCAAGCAGTTGCTGATGACCCGCGGCGCGCTGACCACCTTCTCGATCGCCAATGACATCGCCAAATACTTTGCCATCATCCCGGCGATGTTCATCGCCCTCTATCCGCAACTAAAGATGCTGAATGTCATGGGGCTGGCAACGCCGCAAAGCGCCATTCTGTCGGCGATCATCTTCAACGCGCTGATCATCATTGCGCTGATCCCGCTATCACTGAAGGGCGTTCGTTATCGTCCGATCGGCGCGGGTGCCCTGCTCAGCCGCAACCTTCTGATCTACGGCCTCGGCGGCATTGTCGTGCCCTTCATCGGCATCAAGGCCATCGACATGGCCGTTACCGCCATGGGCCTCGCCTAAGGAGTTCTTGTCATGCTCAAACAAATCAGACCGGCCATCGTCATGATCGTCGTCACCACCGCCGTCACCGGCCTCCTCTATCCGATCGCCATGACAGGCGCTGCCCAGGCGCTCTTCCCTCACCAGGCGAATGGCAGCCTGGTGGAGAAGGACGGCAAGGTGATTGGCTCGATGCTCATCGGCCAGAATTTCACCTCTGACCGCTACTTCCATGGCCGTCCGTCGGCCGCTGGCACGAACGGTTATGATGCGTCGTCTTCCGGCGGCTCCAACCTCGGCCCGACCAGCCAGAAAATGCTCGACCGCATTAAGAGCGACGTCGCAAGGCTACAGGCGGAAAACCCGAACATGCCGGTTCCGATCGATCTGGTCACCACATCGGGCAGCGGTCTTGATCCTGATATTTCGCCTGAGGATGCCTATTTCCAGATACCGCCTATCGCCAAGGCGCGCGGCATGGATGAGGCCAAGCTCCGCTCGATCGTCGATGCCGCCGTCGAGCCGCGCGAACTCGGTATTCTCGGCGAACCCGTCGTCAAAGTCCTGGCATTGAACCAGGCGTTGGATGCTTCTATGACTCAGTAAGACCAATGGGTTGAGGCGGGTGTGGCCGCCTCAGCGTCCATCCGTCAGGAAAGATCAATCGATGCCAGACGATAGCCGCGACACGCTGAGCAGGCCTTCGCCCGACGCGCTTCTGGAGAAGGCTCGGCAGGAAACGCGCGGCCGCCTGAAGATATTTCTGGGTGCTGCACCGGGCGTCGGCAAGACTTATGAAATGCTGATCTCCGGCAAGGCTAAGATTGCTGACGGCGTCGATGTCGTCGTCGGCGTGGTCGAGACTCATGGCCGGCAGGAGACGCAGGCTTTGCTCGACGGCTTCGAGATCATTCCCCGCGTCCATGTCGACTATAAGGGTCGCGTGCTGGACGAGATGGATCTCGATGCTATCCTGAAGCGTCGGCCTGGCCTAGTGCTGGTCGATGAGCTCGCCCACACCAATGCGCATGGCAGCCGCCATCCGAAGCGTTATCTGGACGTCATGGAGCTGCTCGATCGCGGCATCGACGTCTATACGACGCTGAATATTCAGCATGTGGAAAGCCTGAACGACGTCGTCTCACAAATCACCCGCGTGCGTGTACGCGAAACCGTACCGGATTCGATCATCGATTTGGCGGACGATGTCGAGATCATCGACCTGACACCCGACGATCTGATCAAGCGCCTGCATGACGGGAAGGTCTATGTGCCGAAGACGGCCGAAAGGGCGCTGACCAATTATTTCACGCCCGGCAATCTGACGGCGCTGCGCGAGTTGGCGTTGAGGCGCACGGCGCAACGGGTCGACGACCAGCTTCTGACCCATATGCAGGCGCATGCGATCCCCGGCCCATGGGCGGCCGGCGAGCGCGTGCTCGTCTCGATCGACCATCATCCGCGCTCCACCTCTCTGGTGCGTTATGCCGCCCGCATGGCCTCGCGCCTGCGCGCGCCATGGGCTGCCGTTTTTGTCGAGACCAGCCGGTCGATCAGTCTGACGGAAGCGCAGCGCGACACCATTGCCGCGACGCTCCGGCTCGCCGAGCAGCTCGGCGGCGAAGCAATCACCATTCCCGGCCGCGAAGTTGCCGAAGAATTGCTCCGCCATTCGGCCAGCAACAATGTCACCCACATCGTCATCGGCTCGCCGAAGATCGGCTCCTGGCGGGATTGGTCCAAGCGTTCGGTCTCCTACGAATTGATCCGCAAGGCTGGCGACATCAGCGTTCATGTCATTTCCGGCAGCGACGCGGAAGGTTCGGCGGCAAGCCGCGGCGTCAGGTCGGCGCCCTCGCCTGCCCCGTTCCAGTTGCGCGGCTATGTCCTGGCGACGCTCTATGTCACCGTCGCCCTTGGTTTCTGCGTCATCCTCGACCAGGTGCTAGACGTTCGCAATCTGGCGCTGGTGTTCTTGATGGCAGTGCTGGCTTCGGCGGTGACGCAAGGCTTGCGGCCGGCGCTTTATTCGTGCCTTCTCGGCGCGCTCTGTTTCAACTTCTTTTTCCTGACACCGCGCTACACGCTGACGATCAGCGATCCGGAAAGCGTGCTCGCTTTCTTTTTCTTCCTGGGCGTCGCCATCGTCGCCAGCAATCTGACCGCAACCGTGCAACGGCAGGCGGCCGCCGCACGCCAGCGAGCGCGAACGACCGAGGATCTTTATCTATTCTCGAAGAAGCTTGCCGGCACCGGCACACTCGATGACGTGCTCTGGGCGACGGCTTTCCAGCTCGCCTCGATGCTGAAGGTGCGCGTGGTGCTGCTGCTGCCGGAGGATGGTACGATTGCCGTGAAGGCCGGCTATCCGCCCGACGATACGCTTGACGATGCCGATATCGCCGCCGCGCGCTGGGCTTGGGAACACAACCATGCCGCTGGCCGCGGCGCCGATACGCTGCCGGGTGCCAAACGTCTTTATGTGCCGCTGCGCACCGGCCGCACGGCCGTTGGTGTCATCGGGCTCGACAGCGACCGCCGCGACGGTCCGCTATTGACGCCCGAACAGCAGCGCCTTCTTGACGCGCTCGCCGATCAGGCCGCGCTCGCCATCGAACGCGTGCAACTGGTTGCCGATGTCGACCGTGCCAAGTTGGCCGTCGAGGCCGACCGGCTGCGCTCTGCCTTGCTGACTTCAATTTCGCACGATCTGAAGACGCCGCTTGCCGCGATCCTCGGAGCGGCTGGCACTCTACGCGACTATCTGGAATCCCTGCCGCATGAGGACCGCGTGGATCTTCTGTCGACCGTCGTCGATGAATCGGAGCGACTGAACCGCTTCATCGCCAATCTGCTCGACATGACCAAAATCGAATCCGGCGCGATGGAGCCGAATTTCGCTCTACATTATGCCGACGATATTGCCGGAAGCGCGCTCCGGCGCGGGGCGAAGATCCTTGCCCACCACCGCGTCGACGTGCAGATCCCGGCCGATCTGCCGATGGTGCGGGTCGATCCCGTGCTATTCGAGCAGGTGTTGTTCAATCTGCTCGACAATGCCGCCAAATATGCGCCCGAAGAGTCCGCCATCCGTCTGGAAGCCTGGGCCGATGTCGACAACATCATTTTCCGCGTCATGGACGAAGGTCCGGGCATTCCGCCTGCCGATCTCGAACGAGTCTTCGATATCTTCTACCGGGTGCGCAAGGGCGATCAGGTGCGGGCCGGTACCGGCCTCGGTCTTTCCATCTGCCGCGGTTTCATAGAGGCCATGGGCGGCACGATCACGGCAGGCAACCGGACGGATCGCCAAGGCGCGGTCTTCACCATTCGCCTGCCGAAACCAACGGATGTTCCCAAGCTGGATGAACTGAAATGAACACGACCGCCGTCAAGATACTCGTTGTCGATGACGAGCCACCGATCCGCAAGTTGTTGCGTGTCGGCCTGAGCGCCCAAGGCTATGCCGTCAACGAAGCCCAGAACGCAGCGGCGGCGCGGCTTTCCGTAGAGGAAGATCAGCCCGATTTGATCGTGCTCGATCTTGGCCTGCCCGACAAGCCCGGGCATGACCTGCTGCAGGAGTGGCGCGAGGACGGGTTGCAAGTGCCGGTCGTCATTCTCTCGAGCCGCACGGACGAAGCCGGCATCGTCAAGGCGCTGGAAACCGGTGCCGACGACTATGTCACCAAGCCTTTTGGCATGAACGAGCTCGGGGCACGCATCCGCGTCGCGCTTCGCCACCGCCTGCAGCAGCAGGGCGAAAAAGCAATCTTCCACACCGGCGGCCTGTCGATCGATCTCGTCAAGCGCATCGTCAAGGTCGACGGCAAGGACGTGAAACTTTCGCCGAAGGAATACGACATTCTGCGGGTGCTGGCGCAGCATGCCGGCAAGGTGCTGACGCACCAGTTCCTGTTGAAACAGGTCTGGGGTCCGGCGGCGGATGTGCAGTATCTGCGCGTCTATGTCCGCCAGCTCCGGCAGAAGGTCGAGCAGATTCCGGACCAGCCGCAATACATCACCACGGAGACCGGCGTTGGCTATCGCCTGCGGGAGCCGGAATGAAGCCGTGATCTCCTGATTTACGCCATCGCCGGGGCGAATATCTGAACGTTCTCGCCGCCCTCGCCCGACGGCTCAGAATGAAGGGCGTGTTGGCCGCCATGTGCCAGGCAAAAGTGCCGACAAGCTTTATTCCGTTTTCATGGCAGACTCGGTCCGCTGATCCGCTGCCGGTGTGCCGCAGCCTGGTAAGAGAATGCGATTTCACTTTCCTTGATTCTATGGGACGCCGTTCTATGTAATCGCGATCAGCGGGAACAATCTTCGTTACTTTATACGACTAAGTTGATAGAGTTTAAGGCAAACGAAGGAGGTCACCATGCAGACGATCAAGCTTTCGCGGCTTCTCGCCGCCGCAGTTGTCATCGGCAGTTTTTCGCTCTCAGCGGTAGCGCCGACATGGGCCGCGGATACGACGCTTCTCAACGTTTCCTACGATCCGACGCGCGAATTATATAAGGATTTCAACGAAGCCTTTGTCGCCAAGTGGAAGAAGGATACGGGTGAAAGCATCAAGATCAAGGCCTCGCATGGCGGCTCCGGCGCCCAGGCTCGCTCGGTCATCGACGGTCTTGATGCCGATGTGGTGACGCTGGCACTGGAAGGCGACATCGACGCCATCGCCAAGGCCACGAAGAAGATTCCCGCGGACTGGAAAACCAGGTTCCCGAACAACAGCGTTCCCTACACTTCGACCATCGTCTTCCTGGTGCGTAAGGGCAATCCGAAGGGCATCAAGGACTGGTCGGACCTGATCAAGAACGATGTCCAGGTGGTCACGCCGAACCCGAAGACATCGGGCGGTGCTCGCTGGAACTTCCTGGCAGCCTGGGCCTGGGCCAAGCAGGCAAATGGCGGTGACGACGCCAAGGCGCAGGAATATGTCACGCAGTTGCTGAAGCACGTGCCGGTGCTCGATACCGGTGCTCGCGGTGCGACCACGACCTTCGTTCAGCGTGGTCTCGGCGATGTTCTGCTTGCCTGGGAAAACGAGGCTTATCTTTCGCTCGAAGAACTCGGCCCCGATAAATTCGAGATCGTGACACCCTCCGTCTCGATCCGCGCCGACCCTCCGGTCGCGGTCGTCGATGGCAATGTCGACACTAAGGGCAGCCGCAAGGTTGCCGAAGCCTATCTGAACTACCTTTATTCCGACGAGGGTCAGAAGATCGCCGCCAAGCATTACTACCGGCCGATCAAGCCGGAAGCAGCCGACCCCAAGGATATTGCGCGGTTCCCGAGTGTGAAGCTCGCAACGATTGACGATTTCGGCGGATGGTCTCAAGCTCAGCCGAAGTTCTTCGATGACGGTGGCGTCTTCGACCAGATATACAAGCCGGGGCAATAATTCCGAATGCGTGCAATAACCCGCAAACGGTGGCGGTTTAGGCAGCCGAGTGTCATTCCGGGCTTCGGATTGGCGCTCGGCGTTACCCTGACTTGGCTCATCCTGATCGTTCTCATCCCGCTCTCGGGATTGCTCTGGAAGACCAGCTCTCTGGGCTGGTCGAAATTTTGGGCCATCGCCCTCGATGTCCGCACGCTTTACGCACTCCGCATGAGCTTTGGCGGCGCGTTCATCGCCGCCATTATCAATGCGGTGTTCGGCCTGATCCTCGCCTGGGTTCTGGTTCGCTACCGTTTCCCGGGCAAGCGTATCATCGACGCCATGGTCGACCTGCCTTTCGCCTTGCCAACGGCCGTCGCCGGCATCGCGCTGACGACGCTTTATGCGCCGAACGGATGGATCGGGCAGCTTTTGACGCCGCTCGGCATCAAGATCGCTTTCACGCCCGCCGGCATCATCATCGCTCTGATCTTCGTCGGCCTGCCCTTCGTCGTGCGTACGGCGCAGCCGGTGATGGAAGAGATCGACCGTGAGGTGGAAGAAGCCGCAGCGACGCTCGGCGCAAATCGTTTCCAAACGATCACCCGCGTCCTGTTGCCCGGCCTGGCGCCGGCGGCCTTGACCGGCTTTGCTCTCGCCTTCGCCCGCGCGGCCGGTGAATATGGTTCGGTGATCTTCATCGCCGGCAACAAGCCCTATGTCTCCGAAATCGCACCGTTGCTCATCGTCATCCGGCTTGAGGAATATAACTACGCTGCGGCGACGGCGATCGCGACCATGATGCTGATCATCTCCTTTGTCATGTTGCTCGTCATCAATCTCATTCAATCCTGGAGCAGAAGGAGATACGGCAATGGCGCATGATGCCGTTTCCTCCTCCGATACGGTTCATTCCGTGATCACCGAGAGCAGGTTTGCGCGATTGATTTTCGTCGCCATCTCGCTTGTCTTCCTGGCATTGATGGTGCTGATGCCGCTTGCCGCCGTTTTTGTTGAAGCATTCCGCAAGGGTGTTGAAGAGTTCTTCAGCGCACTGGTTGATGAGGAGACCTTCGCGGCGATCCGGTTGACGCTGATCGTGGCCGGTATCAGCGTGCCGCTGAACCTCGTCTGCGGTGTGGCGGCTGCCTGGGCGCTCGCCAAATTCGAGTTCAAGGGCAAAGCATTCCTGACGACCCTGATCGATTTGCCGTTCTCCGTGTCGCCGGTCATATCGGGCCTGGTTTTCGTGCTGTTGTTCAGCTCGAACAGCGTGCTCGGGCCTTGGCTGCAAAGCCACGGAATCCAGATCTTGTTCGCGGTTCCGGGCCTTGTGCTGGCGACGATGTTCGTCACCTTCCCCTTCGTCGCCCGTGAATTGATCCCGCTGATGCAGGAACAGGGAAACGCCGACGAAGAAGCGGCATTGTCCCTCGGCGCCAATGGTTGGCAGACCTTCTGGCATGTCACCTTGCCGAACATCAAATGGGGCCTGCTTTACGGCGTTCTTCTCTGCAATGCCCGTGCGATGGGCGAATTCGGCGCCGTGTCTGTCGTCTCCGGCCATATTCGCGGCGAGACCAACACCATGCCGCTGCAGGTCGAGATTCTCTATAATGAATATAATTTCTCGGGTGCTTTCGCGGTTGCCACGCTTCTCGCTTTGCTCGCCCTTGTAACACTTGCACTGAAGACGCTGCTGGAAATGCGCTACAGCGAAGAGATCGCAGCCAGCCGGCGTCACTAAAGGAATTGTTGATGGAAGTTCGCGTTCAAAATCTGCGCAAGGAATTCGGTCGCTTTCCCGCGCTGCATAACGTCTCTCTGGATATCCGCTCCAGCGAGCTTATCGCACTCCTTGGCCCTTCCGGCTCAGGCAAGACGACGCTGTTGCGTTTGATTGCCGGATTGGAGTCGCCGACCGAGGGTCGGATTTTTTTCGGTGATGAAGATGCGTCGAAGAAGACGGTACAGCAGCGCAATATCGGCTTCGTGTTTCAGCACTATGCGCTGTTCCGCCATATGACGGTATTGGACAATATCGGCTTCGGACTGAAGGTACGGACGGCGTCACGCCGCCCTCCCCGTGCCGAAATCCATCGCCGCGCCCTCGAGCTGCTGGAACTGGTGCAACTAAGCGGCCTCGAAAAGCGCTATCCGGCGCAGTTGTCCGGCGGTCAGCGGCAGCGCGTGGCGCTCGCGCGCGCCATGGCGGTCGAGCCGAACGTGCTGCTCCTGGATGAACCCTTCGGTGCGCTCGACGCGCAGGTCCGCAAAGACCTGCGCAAGTGGCTGCGCGAAATCCATGATCGCACCGGCCACACCACCGTTTTCGTCACCCACGATCAGGAAGAGGCGCTGGAACTGGCCGACCGTGTCGTCGTGCTAAACAAGGGCGCGATCGAGCAGGTCGGGACGCCGGATGAGATCTACGACACGCCGAACTCGCCCTTCGTCTATGGCTTCATCGGCCAGTCCAACCGCGTGCAGGTACGCATTTCCAATGGCGAAATCTGGTTCGATGATCGACCTCTCGGACTCAGCGCATCGCGCGAGCCCGATGGCGTGGCCTATCTCCATTTCCGGCCCCACGATATCGAGCTTCGTGATGGCGATGGTGGCTGCATCGCCGGACTGTTGACTGCCAGCCGCCGCGTTGCCGGTACTCGTCATCTCGAATTGAACATCGGCACCCAGCACGAGACCATCGAAATCGAGCTGCCGCCGGACAAAGCCGGCGCGCTCGACCGCAACCGCATCGCTTTCAGGCCGACGCGTTGGAGACTGTTTCGGAACGGCGACTGAGGCTTCGTGAGCGGATCGCCGTCTCGGCCCTTGCGGACCCCTTCAGTGCTTAATCTTCCGGATGGCCGGCTGCCGCAAAGCCGCCGCCCTGATAGATGACGGCCGGATCATTCGGGTCTTCCGGCACGGCATTCGCAAGAACTTCCGCGCGCCACGGCGAGGAACTGTCCTGTGGTTTCCAACCAAGGAAGGCGGCGTTGCGGTTGTCCCACCATTGTTCGTCGTTATCGGAGGCGCCGTAGACGATTGTGTGTCCGAGCCGAGGAGCCTCGAAGGCGCGGCCGCAGAGCGTCATCAGATCGCGGGCGCTGAACCATGTCGCCAGCATGCGCGGATTGCGTGGTTCGGGAAAGCAGGAACCGATGCGCACGGACAAGGTCTCCTGTCCGAACTTATCGAAATAGAGGCTCGCCAAGGCTTCGCCGTAGACCTTCGAGACCCCATAGAGCGAATCCGGGCGGGTCGGCACGGCGTTGTCGATGCGCTCATCACGGCGATAATAACCGATCGTATGGTTAGAGCTCGCAAAGACGATGCGCGGCTTGCCGGCGGCGCGGGCGGCTTCATAGAGATTGTAGAGGCCGACGATGTTGCCCTGCAGGATCAGATCGAAAGGCTTTTCCACGGAGATGCCGCCGAGATGGATAATGCCGTCGACGCCTTTGACTAGTGCCTCGACGCCGCCGCGATCGGCAAGATCGCAGGCGACGAAGCGCTCGTTCGGGCGCAAATCGTCAACAGGCGCAATATCCGAAAGCACGACCGTCTCGGCGATCTGCGAAAGAAGCGGTCTCAGTGCTTGGCCGACGCCGCCGGCAGCACCGGTCATCAACAGAGTTTTCAGCATGGTTTTCTCCCATATCGGTATCTTCGGCGCAGAACTTATAATATAGGCTTCCGTTCGTCATCATATATCTGTAGTCTCCATGTTGGAAACTTCGGGACGCTGGAATGCCGCACAATATAGTGATCAAGACAATGGAGCGTAGCGAACGGCCGGCGGGCCGGCGTAATCTCGTTGATATCGTCGGCCAGAAACTGCGCGAGGAGATTCTTGGCGGGATTTTGAAGCCTGGTGAAAAATTGCCGAGCGAAAGCGGCCTCACGGACCGATACAAAGTCAGCCGCACCGTTATCCGCGAAGCGATTGCCTCTATGCGCGCCGATGGTCTTGTCGAGGTGCGTCACGGCGTCGGCGTCTTCGTCCGTCACGCGCCCCCCTTCCCCATCGCAGGCTTACTGAACACCGATTCAGGTCGGATTTCCTCCATCATCGAAATGCTGGAATTGCGTGCTGCCGTGGAAACCGAGGCCGCCGGCCTTGCCGCCGCTCGGCGTTCGCCGGCGCAGGATGAGGCGATCATGGAGCGTTTCGAAGATATCGATCGCGCCATTGAGCGGGGAATCGCAACATCGGAGGTCGATTTCGAGTTTCATCTCGCCATTGCCGACGCCACCAACAATCCGCGTTTCCGCGAGTTTCTGGAGTTGACCGGCAAGCGAGCGATTCCCCGCTCCTTCCTGCAGGACCAGCCGGACGAAATCGCATCCGCCGATTATCTGGCGCGGATCCAGACAGAGCACCGGCGCATCGCTGAAGCCATATCGGATCGCGATGAACACGGCGCGCGAGAGGCCATGCGGCTGCATTTGAAAGGCAGTCAGCAGCGGTATCGCAGCCTTATCCGGAAAGGATCTTGAATCTAGATATATGATAAGAGATTGACTGTTATCATATGTCCTCTATGTTCGCATCAACTCGTTTGGAATTTGGAGAATCGTCGTGTCCATGGACCCGTTAGCTCTCAAGACCGCGCTTGGCGCCGGGCTCTTGTCTTTTCCCGTGACGCCGTTCGGCAAGGACGGCAGTTTCAATCGAGCTGCCTATAGCGATCATGTCGGCTGGCTTTCGGGCTTCAAGGCAAGCGTGCTTTTCGCCGCCGGCGGCACCGGCGAATTCTTCTCGCTGGCACCGGATGAAATCCCGGCGATCGTCAGCGCCGCAAAGGCGGCCGCGGGCGATACCCCGATTGTCGCGGGTTGCGGTTATGGCACGCGCATCGCCGTTCAGATCGCCCAGTCGGCGGAAAAAGCTGGTGCCGACGGCATCCTGCTTCTGCCGCATTACCTGATCGATGCGCCGCAGGACGGTATGTTTCAGCATATCAAAGCGGTCTGCGATGCCGTTTCGATCGGCGTCATGGTCTATAATCGCGATAACTCCATCCTGACGGCCGAAACGCTTGCGCGGCTCTGCGATGCCTGCCCGAACCTCGTCGGTTTCAAAGACGGCTCCGGCGATATCGGTCTGGTGCGCAAGATCACGGCAACGATGGGCGATCGGCTGACCTATCTCGGCGGCATGCCGACGGCGGAGCTCTTCGCCGACGCCTATCTCGGTGCAGGTGTCACGACCTACTCCTCGGCGGTCTTCAACTTCGTGCCGGCCTTGGCGCAGAATTTCTATAAGGCGCTGCGCGCCGGCGACACGGCGACGACCAACAAGCTGCTGGTCGATTTCTTCTATCCCTTCATGAGCATCCGCAACCGTCAGAAGGGTTATGCCGTGTCGGCCATCAAGGCCGGCGTCCGGTTGCTTGGTTTCGACGCCGGCTCGGTGCGCCCGCCGCTGACCGACCTCACCGAACAGGAAGTCGCCATGCTCGATGATCTTATCAGGCCATACCGCCCATGAAAATCTCCGCTGTTCACACCCATTTGCTCGACCACAAGCTGGATCATGCCTTCGAAAGCGCTTCCATGCGCTTCGACCGCCGCCAGCACTGCCTCGTCGAAATCGTCTGTGATGACGGCACCATCGGCTGGGGCGAATGCCTTGGCCCCGCCGGCCCCAACGCCGCGGTCGTGAAAGCCTACACCCCTCGCCTTCTCGGCCGCGATCCCCGTGATACGGAAGTGATCTGGCTCGAACTTTACAATCTCTTACGTGACCAAGGCCAGCGTGGCCTGACGGTGACAGCACTCAGCGGCATCGACATTGCGCTCTGGGATATCAAGGGCAAGCACCATGGCACCTCGGTGTCGCGGCTGCTCGGTGGCCGCTTCCGCGAGGATGTGAAGGCCTACGCGACCGGCTCCTTCCGCAAGGATGGCGTCGACCCGGTTTCCGATATCGCCGCCGAAACCGCCGCCTATGTCGCCCAAGGGTTCCATGCGGTGAAGATCAAGATCGGCTTCGATGTCGAAGAGGATATCGCCGTTATCCGCGCCGTACGCGAGGCGATCGGTCCGAATATCCGGCTGATGATCGATGCCAATCACGGCTATGATGCGCTGGAAGCCTGCACGGTCGGCAATGCCGTTGCGAAATACGGCGTCGATTGGTTCGAGGAGCCGGTCATTCCGGAGCAGCTCAGCGCCTATCGCGCGGTGCGCGCCGGCCAGCCGATCCCTGTCGCCGGCGGGGAGACCTGGCATGGCCGCTTCGGCATGCGCGAGCCGTTGGAAACCCGTGCCGTCGATATCATCCAGCCCGATATTTGCGGCACCGGCGGCTTCAGCGAAATGCGCAGGATCGCCGATATGGCTGCTATCAATGGCGTTCGTCTCGTGCCGCATGTCTGGGGGACGGGCGTTGCTATCGCTGCCGGTCTGCAGTTCATCGCCGCCCTGCCCCCGGACCCGCCACGCCGCAACGGCCGGCCGCCGATCCTGGAATTCGACCGCACGCACAATCCCTTCCGCCAGGCCATACTCACAAAACCGCTGGATCATGTGAACGGCGTCGTCGCCATTCCCGACGGTCCAGGGCTCGGTATCGAGATCAACCGCGACGCGCTGGAGCAGTACCGGCTCAAGGATTGAGACGGCATGTCCGAGATCCCTACAATATATATGCCGGCTGAGCGTGAACTTCCTTAATGACTTGACGCACCTCCGTCTGCTGCTCGACAACCATTGTGACATTGATGGTCGAGCATCTGACGTATCGCCGGAAGGCCAAGTCGTGTTCGTTTTGGCTTTGCGGGTTGTTGCCTGGGCAACCTGCTTGGTCATGCCAGGAGGAACAGTCTATGGGTCACTCTGCGCTCCTGTTGGATTGCCGTCAGCGGCAATAGCGCGTTTCTCTCACGACCAGCCGGCCGTGATGGTGAAACGCGACCCTCCTGGTCATGCAGTGGCCATGACGGTAGCCATCCCAGTCGCGATACATGGTTCGATAGCGATAGCGATAACGGTCGCCGTAATAGCGATCGCCGTAGTGATAGTAGTAGGGATTGTAATGGCGATAGCCATAGCCATCGTCGGTGGTGATCGTCACGGACTGAGCGTAAGTAGGCAGTGCTGTTGCCGTCAGTGCGCCCATTGCGACAAGGCATGAGATAAGAAGTCTCTTCATTGTACTTCTCCATAAGGGACGCAGTTTCGGCGCTCGGCGCCCTTAGGCGCCGAGATCACTGTGCCCGGGTTGTCGGAAATGATCGGAGAGTGCTGCGCACTCTCCGGGTACGTCACTCGAGAATCTCGACGACCCTGCGCGAGCGTGGCTCGACGATGACGCGTTCGTGGTTGACCACAGCGTATGCATATCTGCGGTTATGCGGAACAGGCGTTAGCACAACCGAAGAAGGCAACGTACGGCCAACTACAACCTTTTGCCGGACGACAACCGTATCATCCGGTATCGGCTGCTCCTGCACATAGGTGACGACCCTCTGCGGCGGCGGATCGATAGCCGTGCCGACAACGGCGCCTGCGACGCCGCCGACGGCGGCTCCGACCGGGCCGCCTACGATCGCTCCCGTCACGGCCCCGCCTGCGGCGCCGTTAACGGTCGAAGATTGGGCAAAGGCATACCCGCTCGCCAAAGCAAGGGAGATGGCTGCGATACCAAAGACTCTCGTTTTCATCAGAATCTCCTTTGGTTTCCAGTTTGTCCGCGGGTAACGGAACTGTAGGTAAACAGCGCGGCTGTTGCGCTTGTTCCTTTTTTGAGGCTTCGGTCGGGAAGTGGCTGGACTTTGGTCTGACCGAGATCAGACGAAAGTCTGGGCGATAGCGGGCATAGGCTTGCTTAAGCCAGCACCGCCGCGTGCACGCCACGCAAGCGGGCGGCATTTAAACAGACGCAACTCTCTGACTTTAGGCTACTTTTTACTTTCAATAGCTTGCCTTGAAAGCGGCGCGCTCCAACGCGGTTTCAGTGCGCGCGTCCATTTCCGCCCGCAAGGCTTCCAGGTTGACCGCGGCTTTGATCGGCAGGTGATCCGAAGCGACACGCGCCAATGGAGAGTCATGAACCTCCACCGTCGAGATCAGACCGCGGCGATTGGCCATGATGCGGTCCAGCGCCAGCAGCGGCAGGGTGGAAGGAAAGCTCGGCACAGCCGGCGGCAGCGGGCCGAAGGCAGCCTGAAAGGTGTTGAGCGACGAACGGTCACCGAGCCGCCATTCGTTGAGATCGCCGAGGAGGATGGTCGGTGTGTCATTCTCGGTGCTCATCAGGTCGACGATCAAACGTGCCTGCTGGGCACGCGAACTGTGCAGCAATCCGAGATGGGCGGCGATGATCCTCAGCGCGCCGCCGCGAGCCAGTTCGATTTCGGCGAGCAGCGCACCGCGCGGCTCGAGCCCCGGCAGGTTGATCTGGTGCACATCGCGCACCGTGCCCTGCTTGAACAGCACGACATTGCCATGCCAGCCATGCGCCTTGGTCGTGCCGACAACGGGCACGGGAATAAGGCCGGTCTCTCGCTCGAGCCGCCGTAGGTCGAGCAGACCGGTGCGCTCGCCGAACCGGGTATCGGCCTCCTGCAGGCCAATGACGTCGGCATCGATTTCATGGATAACCCGGCTGATCCGCTCCGGGTCGAAGCGGCGATCGGCGCCGACGCATTTGTGGACATTATAGGAGGCGATCAATGTGCCTTCCGGACGGGTTCGCTCGCCGACATGCGCCGTCCGCAACTTCTTTCTGTTCTTTAAGCTCTCGAAAATGCTTGCACGGAGACTTTCGTTCTTTTTCCGCATCTGTCCGTCGACCATTTCCGTTGTCAAAGCCTGCCGAACTGCCCCTTCGGGAGTATAGGGAGTGATTGCCGGCCTTGTCATGTAAAAAGGCTTGTCTGTAGAAAGACGGTCTGAGCCCTTTTGTTCAGAGATAAGGTGAACCGAGCCATAGGATCTTTTCGATCAGGCGGACGATGAAAGGGCGTGCATGAAGCTTGCCGAGCTCGACCGGGATTGCCGTTTCGAGGACGGCCTCAATACGCGCATCGATCGCGCCGGCGAAGCCGCGGTCCATGACCTCCAGATCGACTTCGAAATTCAGCCGCAGAGAGCGCGGATCCAGATTGGAAGAGCCGACATAGGCCCAGGTGCCATCGATCGTCAGCAGTTTCGAATGGTTGAAAGGGCCGTCGGCGCGCCAGATGCGGCAATAATCCTTCAGCATCTGATCGAACTGCGCGGTCATAGCACGGTCGACAAGCAGGAGATTGTTGGCGGCAGGCACGATGACATCCACGTCGACGCCGCGTCTCGCCGCCGTCACCAGCGCGCTGATCAACTCGCGATCGGGCAGGAAATAGGGCGACATGATGCGGATGGAGGTGCGGGCGACAGAAAATGCGCCGATCAGCATCTTATGGTTCGTCTCGACGCTGCGGTCGGGTCCGGAGGCGATCACACGCATGAAGACCGGCGCGCCGGGTTCGTTCGCCGGTGTCCCAATCCGCCAGTGATCGCCGCTCAGCGCTTCGCCTGTGGCAAAACGCCAGTCTTCGGCGGCGGTGTTGAAGAGATCGGCGACGGCGGGACCGGTGACGCAGAAATGGGTATCGCGGGCGCAGTGATCGCTGGCGAATTCCCGGGTAAAACCCTGGCGGATATTCATTCCGCCGGTAAAGGCAATGCGGCCGTCGACAGCCAGAATCTTGCGGTGGGTGCGCAGGTTGGCATAAGGCAGCCTGAGCCCGATGATCACATTGCCGTTGAAGACGTCCACCTGCACGCCGCCTTCTCTCAGATAGCCCATGATGCTCGGCACCGAATAGCGGGCGCCGACGGCGTCGATCAGCACGCGCACGCTGACGTCACGCTTGACGGCCGCAATCAGCGAGTCTGCTATGCGAAGGCCGATCGGATCGCGATCGAAAATATAGGTTTCCAGCAGGATGCTGCGTTCGGCGCCATCGATGGCGGCTTTCATTGCAGCATAGGCCACATCGCCGCTCTCCAGCATTTCAATGGTATTGCCGGTGCTCATCGGATAGCGCGCCACGCGGTCGCCAAGCGTCTTCATAGAACCGAAGCGCTCGCCAAAAATTCTGCGCACGACATCACCCTGGGCGTCGAAGCTGGCGAGCGCGCCCGAGGCGTCCTTCTGGAACAAGACGTTGCGCTGCGAGCTCAGCGATGCCCGGCGGATGCGGTTAATACCGGCAACGGCATAGAGCACGGCCCCAACGATGGGCGACAGGATGATGACGCCGACCCAGCCGATCGCCGCGCGAACCTCCTCTTTCGTCATCGCCGCATGAATGGCAGCTACCGCCCCCATGGCAATGGAGAGGACAGCGAGGATTTGGCCCCAATGGGCAATCACCAGATCGAACATGGCGGGAGTATAACTTTGCCCGTGAAAGCTGCAATCGACTGCAGGCTCTATTTCCGGTCCCTTCGACGGAAGGCCCTGCGAAAAGGCCGTGTATTAGAAGTTTTAAATTGAATGACGAGCGCACTGTCGCCATATTGACGTTCGGTCGCTTCGCTGTCGTCCAACACGATACACCAGCTTTTTTCATGCGAAGCACCTGCCGCAGGCTGAGCATGGGAACAGGGAGAGTTTCTTCATGGCCCCCTCAGCGCCTGCTCGTGAAGGCATAAAAGCCCGCGTTTAGAGAGCGGGCGTTTTCATCAATCATGTTCAATGATGCAAACGGAGAACGGCAATGTTGGAACCCCGGGACGAATGGATCAAGAAGCGCGCCTACGCCATATGGGAGGAAGAAGGGTATCCTTCCGGCCGTGATACGGTTCATTGGGAGCAGGCGAGCAGCGAGCGCATCGCGCTTGAGAAAAAGGCCGGCAAGAAAGAGAAGGTGGACGCTAAGCCCAAGACAGACGCCAAACCCAAGGCAAAGGGCAAGGTGGCCGCTGTCATGGCTGCGGCCGTTACCGGCGCGTCCACAAAGGCCGCGACGAAACGGACGTCAAAAAAGGCGGCCGACGCGAAGATTTGATGTAAACTTCGCGGTTCATGATATAGCCGAAGACATTAACGGCCTGGCTTAATTACCAGGCCGTTGTCTTATGGTGCCACATTGCCAAAATTTCCCAAGGATTCCGGTAAATTACGCCTACCGCGGGAATAGATGTCACATATCCATGATACTTGGCGAAAAGGGAGCTTCGCCATGTGCAACAACTATGTGAACCGCGTTGAAGTCTTTGCTCTGGGGGTCGCCGGGGCAGGCTGCTGCTTCGCGGCTATACCGATGTAATCCATGCTATCGCTCCTCATTCTCGCCACCCTTTATCTCTTTGCGGCGCTGGTTCTGATCCTCATCATCGACCGTTCCGTCGGCATCATGTTCCCCGCATCGGCCGATGATGCGGACACGGCAGCTGCGCAGCCACTTCCGGATATTTCGAACTAGTCGCCGTGTTCCGCTGAACCGGAACTTTTTCCACGGCGCTGGGTTGGCTTTCTCATAGGCAACGAGGAGAAAGATCATGCCACGAGGAGACAAATCCGCATATACCGACAAGCAGAAGCGCAAGGCTGAACATATCGAGGAAGGCTATGAAAGCCGCGGCGTTTCCGAAGAAGAAGCCGAACGTCGTGCTTGGGCGACCGTGAACAAGGAAAGCGGCGGCGGTAAAAAATCTGGCTCCGGCCGAGGTCATCGCGAAAACCATGCATCCTCTGAAAAAGGCGGACGCATCGGAGGCAAAGCATCCGCGAGCCGCTCTGCGAGCGAACGCTCCGCATCGGCAAAGAAGGCCGCCGCAACCCGCAAACGCAATGAACAGCGCGCTCATCACTGATGTCATATTTGAGGAAAGGAGCCCCGCTATGGCCCGGTCCCAAAAGAAGAAATGGTCACATGAGGTAACCGAGAACAGCGATGCCTTGGATTTGAAAGAGGGCATCTTCAAATCGCGCGATCCTAAGGCTGTTGCCGACTCTCTTAAGCATTCCGCTGAGGCGAGCGATCGCCGCAAGTCCAGCCCCTTCCGTTCCGCCATGTCGATGCTAAATTTCTACATCAATCGCGCCGGCAGCCATCTCAGCAAGCGGCAGAAAAAAACCCTCGAAGCCGCGAAGGATGAACTGCGTAAGGATTTTGGCCGCGAACCGAAATAGATAGGCTAAGGACGGAAGGATTTTTGAATGCCCTATGAGCTTTATTATTGGGACGGCATCCAGGGCCGTGGCGAGTTCGTACGTTTGGCGCTCGAGGAAGCCGGCGCCGACTATGTCGACGTCAGCCGCGGTCCGGCGAGCGAAGGCCAAGGCATTCACGCGATGATGGCGGTGATGAAGAGCAAGTCGGAGGCGCATATCCCGTTTGCTCCGCCTTTCCTGAAAGACGGCGATCTCATCATCTCCCATGTCGCCAACATCTTGATGTATCTCGGGCCGAAACTTGGTCTGACGCCGGAGGATCAGGGCGCGCGCCATGTCGTGCATGGACTGCAGCTCACGATTACCGATCTTGTTGCCGAAGTGCACGACACGCATCACCCCATCGCCACCTCGAAATATTACGAGGAGCAGAAGGAGGAGGCCAAAGCGCGTGCGGCTGAGTTCATCGATAACCGCGTGCCGAAATTCCTCGGCTATTTCGAACGCGTCCTGCGGCACAACCCAAAAGGGCCGGCGCACATATTCGGCGATCGGCTCACCTATGTCGATCTGTCACTGTTCCAGGTGTTCGACGGCCTGCGTTACGCCTTTCCGCGCGCCACGGCGCATCTGGCCACCCAATATCCGCATCTGGCGGCTCTGCATGACGCTGTCGCGAGACGACCGAACATCGCCCGCTATCTCAAATCCGAACGCCGCATTCCCTTCAACGAAGATGGTATCTTCCGGAACTATCCCGAGTTGGATAAGAATGGGGCATGAGCGAAGCAACATTGCTGCCCTTGTTCCTGCCGGTCTGCTGGGGCATATGGGCACTGATCTGGTTCATCGCATCGTTCCGGGTCAAAAAGACGACGCGGAGCGAGGATGCGTTGTCGCGGCTGTCGAATACGGCACCAATCTGGATCGGGGCTTTTTTGCTGGCGGTGCGGCCATCCTGGCTCGGTCCGTTGTCGTTCCAGCTCGTCCCGCAAAATCTGACCTATTATGGCATCGGCGCCGCCTTGACCATCATCGGCCTCGCCTTCGCTGTTTGGGCGCGTTACCACATCGGCCGTAATTGGAGTGGCGTAATCACCGTCAAGGAAGATCATGCGCTGATCCGCACCGGCCCCTACGCCATCGTTCGCCATCCGATCTATTCCGGCTTGCTGCTTGCTGTCATCGGCTTTGCGCTCGCCCGCGGCCACATCGGCGCGATGCTCGCGACTGCGTTCATGCTCTATGCCGTTCTGCGCCGGGTTGGCATCGAAGAGCGCTGGATGGGCGAGACATTCGGCCAGGCCTATGCCGATTACAAAACCAAGACGCCAGCGCTGGTGCCGTTCGTTGCTTAAGCCACCTTGAAGAAATCGGCCTATGGGTCGGCAAAGCGCCCTTTGAGCCGTGAAGTCGCTTTTTACCGAATGAAGACGGAATTGCCCGGCCCAGGGAGCCGATTGCAAGGCCGGCATTATGGCATGAGCTGGCCGCCGTTGACCTCGATGACCTGCCCGGTAATATAGCCGGAAAGGGTCGACGAAGCCAAAAAGAGGTAAGCGCCCACGCAATCTTCCGAAGTGCCCACAAAGCCCATCGGGATGGTCTTGCGCTGCAATTCCATCTGTTCCTCGTTGGTGTAGCGCTCATGGAAAGGCGTGGCGATGACGCCCGGCGCCACGGCATTGACGCGGATATTGTCGCCGACGAACTCCTTGGCATGTCCGTGAGTAATCGTCGAAACGAAGCCTTTGGATGCCGCATAGAGGATCGCGCCGTTGCCGCCGCCATTGCGGGCGGCAATCGAGGTGGTGTTGATGATAAAGCCACCCTGCTTCTTGAGATAAGGATATGCGGCGCGGGTCGCGGCAAGGACCGAGCGGGCGTTGAGGTTCATCACGCGCTCATAATGTTCGTCGGTCATCGCCGAAGTCGGCACGCGGCCGAGCATGCCGCCGGCATTGTTCACCAGGCCGTCGAGGCCGCCGAACGCTTCCGCCGTCTCATTGACGACGCGCTCGGTCTCGCCATCCTGCGAAACATCACCCTGGACCAGATGCACATGGCCGCCCCCGGCGGTGATCTCCGCGGCCAACTTTTCGGCAGGCGCACGGCTGGCGTTGAAATGGATGCCTACCTTCATCCCCTGCTGAGCAAAAGCCCGGGCGACAGCCGCGCCGATGCCCGTGGATGCACCTGATATCAGCACCCGTTTGCCGGCGAGATCGGGAATACGGATGGACGCGAGTAGTTGCGCGAGTTCTGCCATGACGACTCCTCCACACTGTCAAAAAGATAAAGAACGAAAACAATGGGCATTGGTAATATCATTGGCGACCGCGAACAGGCAATGCATTCGGCGCAAACAAAAAGCGGACGACAGGGCAAATGCCCTGCCGCCCGCCGTCAAATTCCCGTGATGCCTCAGACCCGCTCGAGCGCGATCGCGATGCCCTGACCGACGCCGATGCACATGGTCGAGAGCGAGTAGCGCCCGCCGGTCTCCTTCAGTTCCAGCGCCGCCGTGCCGGTGATACGGGCGCCGGACATGCCGAGCGGATGGCCAAGCGCGATGGCGCCGCCATTGCAATTGACGCGGGCATCGTCGTCGGCAATGCCGAGTTCGCGCAGCACGGCAAGGCCTTGCGAGGCAAAGGCTTCGTTGAGCTCGATGACATCGAACTGCTCTTGTTTCAGGCCGAGGCGGGCCATCAGCTTGCGGGATGCGGGCACCGGGCCAATGCCCATGATGCGCGGCGGAACACCAGCAGCAGCCCCGCCGAGGATGCGGGCGATCGGCGTCAGACCGTATTTCTTCACGGCCGCTTCCGAGGCGACAATCAGCGCCGCGGCGCCGTCGTTGACGCCGGAGGCATTGCCGGCGGTCACCGTACCACCCTCCTTTTTGAAGGGCGTGCCGAGCTTTGCCAGCGCCTCCATCGTCGTTGCGCGCGGATGTTCGTCCTTGCCGACAACGATCGCATCGCCCTTGCGCTGTGGAATGGTGACCGCCGTGATTTCCTTGGCGAGACGGCCATTTTCCTGCGCGGCCGCCGCTTTCGCCTGCGAACGAACCGCGAAAGCATCCTGATCCTCACGGCTGACCTTATAATCCTCCGCGACGTTCTCACCTGTTTCCGGCATGGAATCAACGTCGTATTGCTTTTTCATGAGAGGATTGATGAAGCGCCAGCCGATGGTAGTATCGTAGATTTCGGCATTGCGGGAAAAGGCGCTCTCGGCCTTTGGAATGACGAAGGGTGCGCGCGACATGCTCTCGACACCGCCGGCGATGATCAGCTCTGCTTCGCCGGCGCGAATGGCACGAGCCGCGGTGATGACGGCGTCCATGCCGGAGCCGCACAGGCGATTGATCGTCGTGCCCGGAACGGAAACCCGCAAGCCGGCAAGCAACGCCACCATGCGGGCGACGTTTCTATTATCTTCCCCGGCCTGGTTGGCACAGCCGTAGATCACGTCGTCGACCGCTTCCCAATCGATGGAACCATTGCGCGCGATCAGCGCCTTCAGCGGCACCGCACCAAGATCGTCGGCGCGGACGGAGGAGAGCGAACCGCCGAAACGGCCGATCGGCGTGCGGACATAGTCACAGATATAGGCTTCGGTCATCAGGCTGCCTCATGTGCTTTCTTGGTGCGCGCATCGATGTCGCGCAGAACGGAAAGTTCGGTTTCGGTGGGCGCCGGTGTCTCGATCACCGCATCGGCAAACTTGAGTGCCCAGCCGCAATTCTCCGAAATCTGCTCGCGAGTGACACCCTTGTGGATCGACACGACGGTCAACTCCTTGGTCACCGGATCAGGCTCGAGAACGCAGAGATCGGTGATAACCCGAGTAGGACCTTTCGTCTTCAAGCCAAGCCGTTCGCGATGGTTGCCGCCTTGGCCATGGCCCATAGAGGTGATGAAGGGCAGCTTTTCGACAAAACCACGCTTGGAAAGCGCCATGGTGATGAAGATCTGGCCGCAATTGCTGGCGATTTCCGGCGCGCCGCCGCCACCGGGCAAGCGAACCTTCGGGTGGTCGTAAGGACCGACGACCGTGGTATTCAGATTGGCGAACCGGTCGATCTGCGCGCCGCCCAAAAAGCCCGTCGTGATGCGTCCGCCCTGCAGCCAATAGCGGAACATCTCCGGCACCGAGACGGTGAAGAGCGCGGTATCGCAGAGCTCGCCGTCGCCGATCGACAGCGGCAGCACATCCGGTTTGGTGCCGACAGTGCCGCTTTCATAGATGAGCGTAATGTCGGGCGCATGCGTCAGGCGCGCGACGTTGCAGGCAGCCGACGGTGCGCCGATGCCGACGAAGCAGACATCGTCATTGGTGAGCGCGCGGGCGGCGGCGATCGTCATCATTTCCGTGGGGGTGAAATCCGTCATCTGGGCCTCCTCACGCCGCATTCTTTTTTGCATATTTGGCAAAGTCTTCCGGCCGAGCCTCCATGACATTCGCCTTGATCCAGGCCCGGAAGCTGTCGCGATCGCGGGCGATTTCATCCCAGGCGATATAGAAGGCGTTGGAGCGAGCGTAGTAACCCTGCGCATAGGAGGGGAAGGCGCCGCCCGGCACAAGCGCGACCACGGTTACCGCCCAGGTCGGCAGCACGGCGGAATTCGGCGATGGCGGGTTCAGTTCCTCGACGATCTCCTCGACGGTGACGATCGAGCGCTTGGCGGCAAGTACCGCCTCCTTCTGGACGCCGACAATACCTTCGAGCAGAACATTGCCCTTCCGGTCGGCGCGCAGCGCGTGAATGATGGTGACATCCGGCCGGATCGCGGGAACGGCGGCGAGCACCTCGCCGGTGAAAGGGCAGGTCACGCTTTTGATGTTCGCATTGACCTTCGGCAGGTCGGCGCCGATATAGCCGCGCAGCATGGCGAAGGGCAGGTTTGCCGCGCCCGCCTCATAGGCGTTGGCCATGGCGGCATGCGAATGTTCCTCGATCTCCAAAGGCCGCGGCCATTGGTTTTCGACTGCGTCGCGGAAGCGATGCAGCGAGCCGACGCCGGGATTGCCGCCCCAGGAAAATTTCAGGCCGCGCGCGGCACCGACGCCGATCAACTGATCGTAAAGAATGTCCGGCGTCATACGGATCAGATAGAGATCCTTTTTGCCTTGGCGGATGACCTCATGCCCGGCGGCATAGGGAATCAGATGGGTAAATCCTTCCATGGCGACGGTATCACCATCCCGCACATTTTCCGCCACCGCTTCCGAAAGCGATACGATCCTCGCCATAAGACCTCCCAAGTAATTTACCTTCTCCCGCGGGGAGAAGGTCGCGCGGTACGCGCGGGTTGAGGGGGCGTTTCAGGGGAGAGACTGCTTTCGCTTGCCGCTCAAGGCCCGCGTCGCCAAAGCGCCGCGGCCCCCTCATCCGCCCTTCGGGCACCTTCTCCCCGGCGAGGAGAAGGAGATATCGAATTCGCCGTCGAATAAACGCTTCAATCTTAAAATGGTCAATTCGTTTTGTGCGATATTTGACTTTTGTTCGTATATCGCACAAAATGCCTAAGCTTGAGAGAAGACCATGCGAGAAACGGATTTTGTAAGCGGCTTTGCCAAAGGATTGAAAACAATTGAAGCTTTTGGCGAAACTCGTCAAAGACTGTCGATCGCCGAGGCTTCGAAGTTGACTGGGCTCGACCGCGCTACAGTGCGCCGCTCATTGTTGACGCTCGCCGAACTCGGCTATGCCGAATATGACGGAAAATTCTTCACGCTGACGCCGAAGATCCTCCGGCTTGGCCATGCTTACCTTTCGGCCACGCCGCTGCCGACGATCATCCAGCCCTATCTCGACCAGCTTTCGGAGCGCGCCGGTCACAACGCTTCGGCGTCGGTCCTGGACGGCACCGAGATCGTTTATATTGCTAGAGCGTCACAGCGCCGGGTGATGTCGATCAATCTCACTCCTGGCAGCCGCCTGCCCGCCTATTGCGCCTCCATGGGGCGAGTCCTATTGAGCGCCTTGCCGGAAAACGAGGCGCGCGCCGTGCTCGCCCGCTCGGAGATCAAGGCCAACACGCCGAACACCAAGACGGATACTGAAATGTTGATGGCTGAGTTTCGCCAGGTAAAGGCACAGGGCTATGCCGTCATCGACCAGGAGCTGGAAATCGGCCTCTGCTCCATCGCCGTTCCAGTGGAGAACGATCGCGGGCAGGTGGCTGCGGCCATCAATATCGGCGCACCGGCCGCCTATGTTGCCGCCGCCGATATGGCCGAACGCTATCTGCCGCTGCTGCGGGAAACGCAGAAGATGTTGCGGCTGGTTCTGCGGTAGGTGTTACATCCCAAGCTTAGCGCGTTCGGCAATGCGCCAGGCACGCGGCGTTTCACCGGTCTGTTTCAGGAAGAAGCGCGAGAAGTAGGTGGGATCGGTAAAGCCCAGGCGATAGCTGACCTCCTGCACGCTGCCCAGTGTGAAGACCAGTTCGCGCTTGGCCTCGTCGACCAGCTTGCGAGCGATCAACTCATGGGCACCATGGCCGGTTTTGGCGTGTACGATGCGGTTCAGATGTGTCGGTGAGATGCCAAGCGCTTCGGCGTAAAAGGCGGCGGGCTCATGCGAGCGGAAATGCCGCTGGATGAGGTCATACAGCATCTCCATCCGCCGCTCGCCTTCATCGGACGCACCCTGCCCTTCGCCTCCCTCCTGGGAAAGGCGAGCGGTCAGAAGCAGCGCCGAGGTCAGATAGGCTTCGAGCAGGTCATTGCGGCCACTGCTGCGATTGGCGAACTCGCCGCCAAGCCGCTTCAAGGTTTCGGCAACGTAAGCTGCGTGCTGGTCATTGATGTTGAGCCGGGTCAGATGCGGTACCCCCAGCCATTCGCCAAGCCGGCTGCGATCACCGGGCGCTGCCTTGAGATGCGAGATCAGGACGGTGATGACGAAGCCGTCGATATCCCTGGAAAAACGGAAACCGTGGCTGAGGCGCGGCGGGATGGTAATGACAGCCGGCGGCACGATGGTGTGGCTTTCGCCATCAAAAATCGCATCGCCGGACCCGGCATCTATGTACAGGATCTGAAAGAAACGCTCGTGGCGATGCGGTCGGATTTCCCAATGGTGCAGGCTGCTGCGCGACGGTATAGTTTCGCAATGCAGCCAGAAATCCGACTTTTTGCCGATGTTTTCGCCGTAGAGTTCATAGGTCGGCACCGATCTCGACATGGCTTCCTCCCTCCACCATGTTCGATTTGTGCAATTTCTTGGGCGAAATGTCCATTGTTGGCACTCTTTGCACCGCGCAGAATTGGAAAAAAGACGAAGCGCGGGAGGAGATCATGCGCACTCAGGTGGCCATTATCGGTTCGGGTCCGTCCGGCCTGCTCCTTGGCCAATTGCTGACGGAGGCCGGCATCGACAATGTTATCCTCGATCGCGTCGGCAAGGACCATATCCTCGGCCGCGTCCGTGCCGGCGTTCTGGAGGAAGGCACGGTGGCGCTGATGGACAAGGCAAAATCCGGCGCGCGTTTGCATGCCGAAGGCCTGCCGCATGACGGCTTCTCATTGGCCTTTGACGGGCGCGATCACCGTATCGATCTCCATGGCCTCACCAGCGGCAAACGCGTCACGGTTTACGGGCAGACGGAACTCACCCGCGACTTGATGGTCCATCGCGAACAGAACGGTGCCCCGACGATCTACGATGCGTCCAATGTTGAGCCCCATGATTTCGATGGAAGTGCGCCTCATATTACATATGAGAAAGATGGTGTAAGCCACCATATTGATTGCCACTTTATCGCTGGCTGCGATGGCTTTCATGGCGCGAGCCGCAAGTCGGTTCCGCAAAAGTCGATCCGCAGCTTCGAGAAAATCTATCCCTTTGGCTGGCTCGGCCTGCTCGCCGACGTTCCGCCGGTCAATCCAGAGCTGATCTACGCCAACCATCCGCGTGGTTTTGCACTCTGTTCGATGCGGTCGATGACGCGCAGCCGCTATTACATCCAATGCCCGCTCGATGAGAAGATCGAAAACTGGAACGATGATCGCTTCTGGGACGAACTGCGCCGTCGCCTGCCGGCGCATCATGCCGAAGCGCTGATCACCGGGCCTTCATTCGAAAAATCCATCGCGCCGTTGCGCTCCTTCGTCGCCGAGCCCATGCGCTTCGGCCGTCTGTTTCTCGTCGGCGACGCGGCCCATATCGTCCCGCCGACCGGCGCCAAGGGACTGAATCTTGCAGCAAGCGATGTGCATTATCTCTTCTCAGGCCTTGCCGAACATTATCAGGATCGGTCGAACGCCGGCCTCGACGCCTATTCCGCCCACGCGCTCGCCCGCGTCTGGAAGGCCGTGCGCTTCTCGTGGTGGATGACGACGATGATGCATCGTTTCCCCGACACCAGCGATTTCGACCAGAAGATCCAGGAGGCGGAGCTGGACTATCTCACCCATTCCCGCGCCGCTTCGACCGCTCTTGCGGAAAACTATGTCGGTCTACCCTATTAGCCCTTTTTTGCCACCTCGCTTGCCGCCTCACGGATCGTCTGCATCAGGATCGACAGCGGCATGGTGGGGATGGCGTCGGTGCGCATGGTGAGCCCGACGGGGCCTCTGGTTTCGCTGGTGTCGATCGGCAGCAGACTGAGCAAGCCGTCCTCGACGTCGCCGGCGACGACTCCGGTCGAGATGATCCAGACGGCATCGCTCGATCGCACGAAGGCGCGGCCGAAGGAATCCGATACGGTCTCAATCTGGTTCGGCAGGTTGGCGACGCCATTGGCGATCAGGAAGCTCTCGACGAAAGGCCGGATGATCGAGCCCCGCGTCGGCATCAGGATCGTGTATTTGCCGAGATTGGAAAACAGCGATTGTTTCGCCGCAAGCAGCGGATGCCCTGCCCGCACCACGAAAACCACCTGCTCGGAATAAAGATGCTCAAAGGAAAAGCCGGCCATCTTGTCAGGACCGGCCAGACGGCCGACGACGAGATCGAGATCGCCGACACGGAGCTGCTCCAGCAACACTGCGTTTTCACCGGTGACGATCTTGATGCGGCTCCAAGTCTCCTCCTTCAGGAACAATTCCATCGCCCGCGGCATGATCCGCGTCGAAACGGTTGGTAAGGCGCCAATCCGGATCGGCGGCGCTTCGCCGGAACGTTCCTGCGACACGGAGTCGAAGCCATGCCTGAGTGCCGTCAGCGCCGCTCCGGTATGGCGCAGGAAGACCTCGCCGTAACGCGTAATCTTGATGCCGCGCCCGTCACGCTCGAAAACCGCGACGCCCAGAGCCTCTTCCAACTCGCGAATAGTCTTGGTCACCGCGGGCTGGCTGACATGCAGGAGTTCGGCGGCCTTGATCACGCTTTTCTGGCGTGCGACCTCGACAAAGGTCTGGAGATGGCGGAATTTGACGCGGGAGTCGATCACGGCTTTCATAACCTCGGAGTTATTGAAAAGCCAAGAAATATCATTTTACCTAACCAGATTAAACCTCCAATCTCGTTGCCGAGGAGATTTCCAGTGCAGTTTGCCCGCATCAACAATGTTACGATCCACTATCAGATCATCGGCGCTGCCGCCGATAAGCCGGTGCTTGTCTTCATCAATTCGCTCGGCACCGATTTCAGGATCTGGCGTGATGTGATCGTGCGGCTCGCGGGCGATTTCGCCATTGTACTCTATGACAAGCGCGGCCACGGCCTCTCCGATCTCGGCCAGATGCCCTATACGATGGAGGATCATGCCTCCGATCTCGCGGGGCTGCTGGATCTACTTGCGGTGAAAAATGCCGTCATCTGCGGTCTCTCGGTTGGCGGTCTGATTGCCCAGTCACTCTGTCAGAGGCGGCCCGATTTGGTACGGGCGCTGGTCCTTTGCGACACGGCCCACAAGATCGGAACCACCGAGAGTTGGAACAATCGCATCGCCAAGGTCGAGGCCGAGGGCATCGAGTCGATTGCCGACGGCATTCTCGAGCTCTGGTTCACGCCGGCTTTTCGTCGTCCTGAAAATACGGCTTTCGGCGGTTACCGCAACATGCTGATCCGCCAGCCGGTGGAAGGCTATGTTGCCACCTGCGCCGCTCTTAGCGACGCCGATTTCACCGAGGCGGCGAAGAGAATTTCAGTGCCGACCATCTGCATCGTCGGCGATCAGGACGGCTCGACCCCGCCGGAACTGGTGATGTCGACCGCCAAGCTCATTCCGAACGCGCGCTATGAAGTGATCAAGGATGCGGGACACATCCCCTGCGTCGAGCAGCCCGAAGCACTGACCGCCGTCATCCGCGCCTTCATCGATTTCGCCTTGCATGGAGAAAAAGCCCCATGAATGATCCCCTCGCTCCGTCCGAGCGCTATCTCCAGGGCATGGCGACGCGGCGCGCCGTTCTTGGCGATAGCCATGTCGACCGCGTCCAGTCAGGATCGACGGATTTCGACCGGCCGTTCCAGGATCTGATCACCGAGGCTGCCTGGGGGCATGTCTGGTCGCGCCCGACGCTGAGCAAGCGCGAGCGCTCGATCGTGACGATCGCGCTTTTGGCAGCGCTCGGGCAGGACGAGGAGGTGGCGATGCATGTTCGTGCCACGAGCAATACCGGCGCGACGCGTGATGACGTCTGCGAGGCGCTGTTGCACGTGGCGATCTATGCCGGCGTGCCGGCTGCCAATCACGCGATAAAGATCGCCAAACAGGTTTTCGAACAGATGGACGCCGATAAGGCGGCTTGAAACGAGGCAAATATGTCCGACAAAACCAACAGCAAACCGGAGACCGGCGCCTTTTTCGCCCGCGATCGTGCCTGGCATCCGCCGGCCTTCTCGCCCGGCTACAAGACCTCGGTTCTGCGCTCGCCGCAACGGGCGCTCCTGTCGCTGGACGGAACGATCTCCGAAATCACCGGTCCGGTATTTGGACATTCTATTCTCAGTGAACTGGACAACGATCTGATCCATAACTTCGCCAAGCCGGGCGAAAGCGCCATCGGCGAGCGCATTATCGTGCATGGCCGCGTGCTGGACGAGCGAGGCCGGCCGGTCCCAGGCGTGCTGGTCGAATTCTGGCAAGCCAATGCAGGCGGGCGCTATCGCCACAAGAAAGAGACCTATCTCGCTGCCATCGATCCGAATTTCGGCGGCTGCGGCCGCGCCATCACCGACGAGGACGGCCATTATGCCTTCCGCACGGTGCGTCCGGGCGCCTATCCCTGGCCCAACGGCGTCAACGACTGGCGGCCGGCGCATATTCATTTCTCGGTCTTCGGTCACGGTTTTGCGCAGCGGCTAATCACGCAGATGTATTTCGAGGGTGACCCGATGATCTGGAAATGTCCGATCGTCGGCACGATCCCGGATAAAGCCGCGATCGAGCAACTCATCGCGCCGCTCGACTGGGGCAATACGATCCCGATGGATGCCCGCGCCTATAAATTCGATATCGTACTGCGCGGCCGCCGCTCGACGCTGTTCGAAAACCGGTTGGAGGGCAACTGATGGTGCAGAAACTCGGCTACCTCAAGGAAACGCCGTCGCAGACGGCAGGTCCCTATGTCCATATCGGCCTCACCCCGAACTATTGTGAGATCGGTGGCGTCTATGACGCCGATCTCGGCGCGTCCATGGTCAATGACAAGACGCTCGGCGAGCGCATCACGGTCAAGGGCCGCATCATCGACGGTGCGGGTGCGCCGGTGAAGGATGCCGTCGTCGAAATCTGGCAGGCCGACAGCGCCGGACTTTACAACAGCCCTTCGGAAATGCGCGGCACCGCCGATCCGAATTTCGCCGGCTGGGGCCGCTGCCCAACCAATGCCGAAGATGGCGTCTTTAGTTTCGAGACGGTGAAGCCCGGTCGCGTCCCCTATAAGGACGGCCGACGGATGGCGCCGCATATCACCCTCTGGATCGTCGCACGCGGCATCAATATCGGATTGCATACGCGCATGTATTTTCCGGATGAGGCCGAGGGCAATGCGGAGGACCCCTTGCTTGCCAGGATCGAACATCGCGATCGCGTCGCTACCCTGATCGCCAGCCAGGAAGGGTCGGTCTATACGTTCGACGTGCATTTGCAGGGCGACAAGGAAACGGTTTTCCTCGATATATAGGCCATGAGCATTTCCGCCTTCGATCACCCGTTTCTCTCCGGCCTTCTTGGCGATGAGGAGGTCTCGGCATATTTTTCGGTGGAAGCCGATATCCGCGCCATGCTGAGATTCGAAGCGGCGCTCGCAAAAGCGGAGGCGCGCCACGGTGTCGTTCTGCAAGAGGCAGCGCAGCGGATCGCCGAGGTCTGTGCCACTTTCCAGCCCGATATTGCGAGCCTGAAGTCCGCAACAGCGATGGATGGCGTTGTCGTTCCGCATCTCGTGAAGCAATTGCGCAAAGCGGTTGGCGGCGAGGCTGCGCAGCATGTGCATTTCGGCGCCACCAGCCAGGATGTCATCGACAGCAGCTTGATGATGCGTCTGAAGGCGGTGGCCTTCCTGTTCACCGGCCGGCTCGTTGCCGTTACGGCGGCGCTTAGAAAACTCGACAAGCAATGCGGTCCGAATCGTCTGATGGCTCATACCCGTATGCAAGCAGCCATTCCGATCACCGTGTCCGACCGGCTGCGCACCTGGCGCGATCCGCTCGACAAGTACCGCGATCGGCTGACCCAGGAGACTTTTCCCATCCAGTTCGGTGGCGCGGTCGGCACGCTGGAAAAGTTGGGATCCAAGGCTGCGGCCGTTCGTGCCTCGCTGGCGCAGGAGCTTGACCTTATCGATGAGCCACAATGGCAAAGCCAGCGAGCCAAGATTGTCGAACTCGCCGGCCAATTCTCGCTGATTTCAGGCAGCCTCGGCAAGATCGGCCAGGATATTGCCCTTCTCGCGCAGGCTGGCGACGAAATCGAGCTCGCCGGCGGTGGCGGCTCTTCGACCATGCCGCACAAACAGAACCCCGTCGCGGCCGAGGCACTGGTATCGCTTGCCCGCTTCAATGCCGTCCAGCTTTCCGGCCTGCATCAATCGCTGGTGCATGAACAGGAACGCTCGGGCGCTGCCTGGACGCTCGAATGGCTTCTATTGCCGCCGATGGTGATAGCGACGGCCGCGTCGCTGCGATTGGCGTGTGAACTGATCGGCAATGTGAAGCGATTGGGAGTGGCTTCTTAGGCTGAAATCCAAGCGCTAAACATAACTTCCAAATTATGAATATGAACTTTTATTTCATTTTACATTACCATTTCACATGCCAGATTGGCAGTTACAGAGGTTGGTCAAAGCAAGCTGGTTCGGGAGTAGGCTGGCTGTGGGAGGAGAAAATATGAGACGGCTCGTTTTGGCCGCGATTGCGGCTATCGCCATGGGCAGTGCGGCCTATGCAGACACGATCAAAATCGGCGTCGTCGGCCCGTTTTCAGGCCCGTTCGCCCTGCAGGGCAAGAATTTCAAGGCCGGTATCGATGCCTATATGGCGATGCATGGCAACAAGGTCGGCAACGACGAGATCGAGGTGATCTACCGCGACGTGCCGCAGGCCGATCCGGCGCAGTCGAAATCCTCTGCGCAGGAACTGGTCGTCAAGGAGCATGTGCAGTATCTCGCCGGCTTCTATTTCACGCCGGATGCCATGGCCGTGACGCCGATCCTCAAGCAGGCGAATGTGCCGATGGTGATCTTCAATGCTGCCACGTCGGCGATCGTCACCAAGAGCCCGTTGGTGGTGCGCACCTCGTTCACCACATGGCAGACTTCCACGCCGATCGCCAAGGTCGCGCATGACAGCGGCGTCAACAAAGTCATCTCCGTTGTCAGCGATTACGGCCCTGGAATCGATGCCGAAAATGCCTTCAAGGCGGGTTTCGAGAAGGCAGGCGGCCAGGTCGTCGAGGCGGTGCGCATGCCATTGTCGACCAATGATTTCAGCCCGATCATGCAGCGTATCAAGGATTCCGGCGCACAGGGCGTTTTTGCCTTCCTGCCCTCCGGCCCGACCACGCTCGGTTTTGTCAAGGCCTACAACGAAAACGGCCTGAAGGGCGCCGGCATCAAGCTGTTTGCGCCCGGCGACCTGACGCAGGAATCGGACCTGCCGGCGCTCGGCGACGCAGCGCTCGGAATGCAGACCACCTTCCACTATGCGATCTCGCACGATTCTCCGGAAAACAAGGCCTTCGTCGCTGCCGCCGGCAAGGAGATCGGCAATCCTGCCGAACTCACCTTCCCGGCTGTCGGCGCCTTCGATGGCATGTATGTCATCTACAAGATGATCGAGGCGACCGGCGGCAAACAGGATGCGCAGAAGGCCGTCGATGCCGTGAAGGGCCTTTCCTGGGTCAGCCCACGCGGCCCGGTCACCATCGATCCAGAGAGCCGCCATATCACGCAGAACATCTATCTGCGCGAGGTCGCCAAGGCGGCTGACGGCACATATATCAACAAGGAAATCCAGACCTTCGAGAAGCAGGGCGATCCGGGCCTTGCCGCGGCGAAATAAGGTCGGCCTCCGTCCCATTCTCCGGATTGATTAGAAGCGGGCGGCTTGCTCCCGCTCCTATGGAGGAGGATTAAGGTAGGAGCAGAAAGGGTAATCGGACCCAGCACCATGCAAACCGTGCTTAGCATAGCAGTGGATGCCCTCGCCTACGGCATGGTGCTGTTCGTGATTTCCATCGGCCTCTCCATCACCATGGGGCTGATGCGCGTCGTCAACCTGGCACATGGCGCCTTCGCGATGATCGGCGGCTACATCGCCTCCTATGCGGCGCGCGATCTTGGCATGGGCTATGCGGCTGCGGTGCTGCTCGCCGTCGTGGGCACGGTGATCATCTCCATCCCGATCGAGCGGCTGCTTTATCGCCGCATCTATGGCGCGCCGGAATTGACGCAAGTGCTGATGACGATCGGCATCACCTTCTGCATTATCGGTATGGCCAATTATGTCTTCGGCCCGACTTTGAAGACCATTCCCCTGCCGAGCGAGCTGCAGGGCTCCGTCAATCTCGGCTTCCGCACCATCGGTACGCATCGTCTCTTCGCAATTATCTGCGGCCTCATTGTCGCGCTGGCGTTGTGGTACACGATCGAGAAGACCTTGTTCGGCGTGAAGCTCCGTGCGTCGGTCGACAATGCCTCGATGGCCGCCGCCCTCGGTGTGCGCACGGAGATCGTCTATGCCGTCAGCTTCGCCGTCGCCGTCGGACTTGCCGCCTTAGGCGGTGTTGTCGGCGCCGAGTTGTTGCCGGTCGAGCCCTATTATGCCCTGCGTTATATGGTGACCTTCCTTGTGGTCGTTTCGGTCGGCGGGGCCGGCTCGATTTCCGGGGCGCTGCTTGCCTGCCTCATCCTCGGCTGCATAGATACGACCGGCCGTTATCTGATGCCGGAATATGGCGAATTCTTCTTCTATCTTGCCGTGATCGCGATTGTCTGCGTCTTCCCGCGCGGTCTTGCCGGAAGGGCGAAGTAATATGGCGCTGATCATGGAGAGCGCGGCCGTCGCCGCCAACAGCAAACGCCGGGCACTCGGTCGCGACGCCTTCGCCATAGCGGTTATTCTTGTGTTGGCGGCTGCCGGCTATTTGCTGTTTCCCGACAATCTCGCGCTTCTGACACGGTTGATCGCCATAGCCCTCTTAGTCTTGTCGCTCGATCTGGTGACCGGCTATTGCGGCGTGGCGACGCTCGGTCATGCGGCTCTCTTCGGCGCCGGCGCCTATGCCGCAGGTATCGTTTCCGCGCATTTCGGCATCAACGATCCGCTGCTGATGACGCTAGCCGGCATCATTGGTGGAGCGATAGCCGGATTGATCTGCGGCATCGTCATCCTCAGAGCACAAGGCTTGCCGCAGCTCGTTCTGTCGATCGCGCTGATCTATCTCTTCCATGAATTTGCCAACAAGGCCTCAAATTGGACCGGTGGCAGCGACGGTCTTTCCGGCATCTCCACCGATCCGCTGTTCGGCCTGTTCGAATTCGATCTCTATGGGCATACGGCCTATATTTATGCTGTAATACTTCTGCTGATCGTATTGGTGCTGCTGCGTTTTCTCGTACGGTCTCCATTCGGCATGCTCTGCCGCGGCATTAAAGAAGATTCTCTGCGCATCCGCGCCATGGGCGCCTCGCCGAAGGCAGCTTTGATCAAGATGTATGTCATTTCCGGAGCCGTCGCCGGCATTGGCGGTGCGCTGAATGCAATCTCCACGCAGGTGGTCGGCCTCGACAGCCTCTCCTTCACGCAGTCGGCCGAAGCGCTGGTCATGCTCGTACTTGGGGGCACCGGCTCGCTATTTGGCGCGCTCGCCGGCACGGTGATCTTCATGCTGTTCGAAAACTATGTCTCGGCCGCCAATCCTTTCCATTGGCTGACCATCGTTGGCCTGCTGCTGATCCTGGTCGTCTTGTTCGCGCCGAAAGGCATCTACGGCACGGCCGCAGCCTATGTCGCACGCAGGCGGGAGGTCCGGTCATGAGCCCGATTTTCGAGGTCGATCATCTGAAGAAGGCTTTCGGCGGCCTGGCGGTGACCAACGATGTCAGCCTGTCGATGGCGCCCGGCGATCGTGTGGCGCTGATCGGGCCGAACGGCGCGGGCAAGACCACTTTCGTCAATCTGGTCACCGGCAATCTGCGGCCGGATTCCGGTGCAGTCCGACTTGGCGGCGAGACGGTGACCAAAGTCGATGCCATCGGCCGTGTCCGGCGCGGACTGGTGCGCTCGTTCCAGGTGACGCGGCTTTTTCAGGACATGACGCCGGCTGAGCATGTCGGTCTCGCCATCTTGCAGCGTTCCGGCCGCTCCGGCCGCATGTTCGGCAATTTCCTCGCCATGCGCGATGTCATGGCCGAGACCGGCGATCTGCTCGGCACGCTTGGCCTCGCCGATCTGATGCATCGCAAGGTCAGCGAGATCGCCTACGGCCAGCAGCGGCTCTTGGAGATCGCCGTTGCCATGGCGTTGAAGCCGAAGGTGCTGCTGCTCGACGAACCCGCCGCCGGCGTGCCGCAGAGCGATACCGGCCGCATCGAACAGGCGCTCGCCGATCTGCCTGCTGATCTCGCCGTGCTGATGATCGAGCATGACATGGATCTGGTTTTCCGCTTCGCCAAGCGTGTCGTGGTGCTCGCCGCCGGCACCATCATTTTCGACGGCTCGCCTGCCGACGTCACCAGGGATGCACGGGTGCGCGAAGCTTATCTGGGGAGCTACGCCAATGCCGGCCACGCCGCTTGAGGTGGAAAATCTGTGCGCCGGCTATGGGCCGACGCGCGTACTCGAAGGTATCTCCTTTTCCGTTCCCGCCGGTGCGCGGCTTGCTGTGCTCGGCCGCAACGGCATGGGCAAGACGACGCTGCTTGCAACGCTTGCCGGCCAGACGCGCCGCTATGAAGGCCGCATTCGCCTGGGCAGCTCCGATGTAACCGGCCTGCCGAGTGCCAAGCGGGCACATCACGGTCTCGGCTACGTGCCGCAGACACGCGATGTTTTCCCGACGCTGACGGTCGAGGAAAACCTCTGCGTCGGCTTGAAGGGCCGCCCGAAGACTGCCTTGCAGGAAGCCTATGACATGTTTCCCCGCCTCAAGGAACGTCGCCGAAATCTCGGTAACCAGCTTTCCGGCGGAGAACAGCAGATGCTGTCGACGGCGCGGACCATTCTCGGCCGTCCCTCCGCGCTCCTCCTCGACGAACCCCTGGAAGGGCTGGCGCCTGTCATCTGTGAAGAGCTGATGGTCGCCTTCGCCAATCTCGCCAAGACCGGCGACATGACCATCCTGCTCGTCGAACAGCGCATTCAAAGCGCACTGGATTTCGCCGATCAGGTCATCATCCTCGAGCGTGGACGGCTGGCTTGGCAAGGGACGCCCGATGCGCTTTCCCGGGATC
This sequence comes from Rhizobium sp. CB3090, assembly GCF_029714285.1. Taxonomy (NCBI): domain Bacteria; kingdom Pseudomonadati; phylum Pseudomonadota; class Alphaproteobacteria; order Hyphomicrobiales; family Rhizobiaceae; genus Rhizobium; species Rhizobium sp. CB3090. The sequence goes on along the minus strand of NZ_CP121663.1, from coordinate 656,841 downwards.
ATAGCGCCGTTGAACGCCTGCTTGGGGTCGGCGGCCTGCACTGAACAAATCCGCCGACGTTGCCGCAAGCCCGCTGGGGCCTATCCACTCTGGTCTAATCGGTCTTAAGCTCGATTCATCATTGACGACAAAACATCGACGATTTATCGATATTTTATAAATGAAAATTAGGCGGTTTGGTGGAGGCAATCTTGTCGGACAGCACGGCGGGTCATTGGGATTTCTGGATTGATCGCGGTGGCACCTTCACCGACATCGTCGGACGCGATCCCTCGGGAGAATTGCACGCCCGCAAGGTTCTTTCAGAAAATCCCGAGGCTTATCGCGACGCCGCTGTTTACGGCATCCGCCTGCATCTCGGCCTGACGAATGGCGAGCCGATCCCGGCCGGCTTGATCGGCGAGGTGCGGATGGGCACGACGGTCGCCACCAACGCGCTTCTGGAGCGCAAGGGAGAGCGTCTGGCGCTGGTGACCACCAGGGGATTCCGCGATGCGCTGCGCATCGGCTACCAGGAGCGCAAGAAGATTTTTGCGACCGAGATCATCAAGCCCGAAGCGCTCTATGATGACGTGGTGGAGATCGGGGAGCGCGTGCTTGCTGACGGCACGGTGGAGTTGGCCCTGGACGAACAGGCGGCGGAAGCGGCACTGCGGGATCTGCGAACCAAAGGCTATCGCGCCATGGCGATCGTCTTCATGCATGCCTATAAATTCCCGGCGCATGAAGCAGCCGTTGCCAAGATCGCAAGACGCCTCGGTTTCGAGCAGGTCTCAGTCAGTCACGAGGTCTCGCCGTTGATCAAGCTGGTCGGTCGCGGCGACACGACCGTGGTCGATGCCTATCTTTCGCCAGTGCTTGGACGTTACATCAATCAAGTCTCGGAAGAGCTTGATATTGCTCGTACGGGCGCGCGCGTCATGTTCATGATGTCGTCCGGCGGGCTGACCGCAGCCGACATGTTCCAGGGCAAGGACGCCATCCTCTCTGGCCCGGCCGGCGGTGTCGTCGGTCTTGCCAAGACGGGCGAACAGGCCGGGTTCTCCAATGTCATCGGCTTCGATATGGGGGGGACCTCGACGGATGTGGCGCATTTCGACGGCGAATATGAGCGCGCTTTCGAGACGGAAGTTGCCGGTGTCCGCGTCCGCGCGCCGATGATGCTGATCCATACGGTGGCGGCCGGCGGCGGCTCTATCCTGCATTTCGACGGCGACCGTTTCCGCGTCGGTCCGGATTCTGCCGGTGCTTTTCCCGGCCCCGCTTGTTACCGCAATGGTGGCCCCTTGGCGGTGACCGATGCCAATGTCATGACGGGCAAGCTGCTTCCCGAATTCTTCCCGGCGATCTTCGGACCGAACCAGGACCAGTCGCTGGATGTCGAGACGGTGCGCAACAAGTTCGCCGAACTGGCCGCCAAGATCGGCGATGGCCGCAGCCCGGAAGAAGTGGCTGACGGTTTCATCCGCATCGCCGTTGCCAATATGGTCGAGGCGATCAAGAAGATTTCGGTGCAGCGCGGCTATGACGTGACGCGCTATGCGCTCAACTGCTTCGGCGGCGCAGGCGGGCAACATGCCTGTCTGGTTGCTGACGCGCTTGGCATGAAAAGCATTCTTCTGCATCCGATGTCCGGCCTGCTCTCGGCCTATGGCATGGGCCTCGCCGATATCAGAGCTACGCGACAGAAGGCGCTTGGCATACCGCTCGACGATGCTGCGCCGGCGGCCATTGCCGCATTGGGCAGGGAATTGCAGGGCGAATGCGTGCCGGAACTGCAGGCGCAAGGCGTTGATGCTGACGATATCCGCACTGTCCAGCGCGCTCACATTCGCTATGCCGGCACGGATACGATGCTGGCGGTCGAGGTCACCTCCCCCGAGATCGACAATCCCCATCGGCTGCGAAGCGAATTCGAAGTGCTGCACAAGCGCCGCTTCGGTTTCGTCGCCGAAGACAAGCCGCTGGTGGTCGAAGCGGTCGAAGTCGAGACGATTGGTGGTGCTGCGGCCGAGATCGACGCCGAGCGGAAAGAGGCAGGCCAAGGCGAAGCCGATGCGGTCCGCCGCACATCCTTCCATTCTCAAGGCGAAAGCCATGACGCGGCCGTCGTGCTGCGCGAGACGATCCTGCCCGGCCAGACGGTGACCGGACCAGCCATCATCATCGAGCCGAACCAGACCATTGTCATCGAGGATGGCTGGCAGGCAAAGTTGACGGCAAAGGATCACATCATTCTGACCCGCATCAAGGCTTTGCCGCAACGCACGGCCATCGGCACCAAGGCCGATCCGGTAATGCTGGAAATCTTCAACAATCTTTTCATGTCTATCGCTGAGCAGATGGGCGTGACGCTGCAGAACACCGCCTATTCCGTCAATATCAAGGAGCGGCTGGATTTCTCCTGCGCCGTCTTCGATGCCGAGGGCAATCTTGTTGCCAATGCACCGCATATGCCGGTGCATCTCGGCTCCATGGACGCCTCGGTCGCAACTGCCATCCGTGAAAACCCGGTCATCCACCCCGGCGACGTCTTCCTGATCAATGCGCCCTATAATGGCGGCACGCATCTGCCGGATCTGACCGTCTGCACGCCCGTCTTCGACGATGCCGGCAAGGATATTCGTTTCTGGGTCGCCAGCCGCGGCCACCACGCCGATATCGGCGGCATCTCGCCCGGCTCGATGTCGCCGCTTGCCACCCATATCGAGGAGGAAGGGGTCTATATCGACAATTTCAAGCTCCTCGATCGCGGTCGTTTCTGCGAAGACGAGCTGGCGAAACTCTTGACCGGCGCCCGCTATCCGGTGCGCACGCTGGCGCAGAACGTCAACGACCTGAAGGCGCAGGTCGCCGCCAATGAGAAGGGCGTCGCCGAACTGAAGAAGATGATCGTCCACTTCGGCGAAGAGGTGGTCGACGCCTATATGGGCCATGTCCAGGACAATGCTGCCGAGAGCGTCCGCCGTGTTCTCGATCGCCTGCCGGATGGCGAATTCAGCTACGAGATGGATCAGGGCTGCAAGATCGTCGTCAGGATTTCGATCGACAGGGATAAGCGCGAGGCGACGGTGGATTTCACCGGCACCTCGGAGCAGCGTGCGGACAATTTCAATGCGCCGCAGCCGGTCACGCGCGCTGCCGTCCTCTATGTCTTCCGCGTGCTGGTCGAAGCCGATATCCCGATGAACGCAGGATGCCTGAGGCCGATCCGGATCATCATCCCCGAGGGGACGATGCTGACGCCGAAATATCCGGCTGCGGTCGTCGCCGGCAATGTCGAGGTCAGCCAGGCCGTCACCAACTGCCTGTTTGGCGCGGTCGGCACGCTTGCCGCAGCCCAGGGCACGATGAACAATCTCACCTTCGGCAATGACGCCTATCAATATTACGAGACGATCTGCTCCGGCGCGCCGGCCGGTCCCGGCTTCAATGGCGCCGACGCGGTGCATACGCACATGACCAATTCACGCCTGACCGATCCGGAAATCCTGGAAACGCGCTTTCCCGTGGTGCTGGAGGATTTTCACATCCGCGCGAACTCCGGCGGACGTGGCAAGTGGAATGCCGGCAACGGCACGCAGCGCACCATCCGCACCCGCGAGAAGCTGGAATTTGCGATACTCTCCGGCCATCGCCGTGTCGCGCCCTTCGGCGTCAAGGGCGGCGAACCCGGCCAGACCGGCCGCAACTTTGTCCGGCGAAACGACGGCGCGATCGAGGAACTAATCGGCGCCGCCCACACGGTACTGGAGGCCGGCGAGGCCTTCACGGTCGTCACACCGACCGGTGGCGGTTACAGCAAGCCAGAGGCATAGAAAATTGTCTTTGACGAATAGTCTGCTTCTTCAATCCGGATATGTGAGGGTTCTTTGGGCAAGCTAAAAGAACGGAAATCGCCCCGTGAATTGATCGTGTCATCCGCTCATCTGGCGGTTGGCAGTTCTCCGGCCCTCTCCGAACTGGAGTATGGATTGATCCTCTTTTCGCATGCGTTCAACCGCTGGACGGTGCGCTGCATGGCGGCGGCCGGCGTGCCCAGCCTCTCGCCGATCGAAATCCTGATCATCCATTCCGTGCGGCATCGCGGCCGGCCGAAGACGCTGTCCGATCTTTGCCTCGTGCTCGACATCGAAGACACTCATGTCGCCAACTATGCCGTGAAGAAGCTGGAGACCGCCGGCCTCGTCAAGACCGGCAAGACGGGCAAGGAAAAGATGATTGAGGTGACCGACAAGGGCCTGGAGGCGCTGACGCGCTATTCCGAAATCCGCGAGCGGCTGCTCGTCGAAGCGACCAAGGTTTCCGGTCTCTCTCAGGACGATCTTTCCAATATAGCATCACATCTGAGAGCCCTGTCGGGCTATTACGAACAGGCAGCAAGGTCAGCGGCAACCCTGTAAGGTCATGTCGACCTTCGTAAGGCAGCCCCGAACGCATCCGGCAGATCCGAGGCGGCGCATCCCTCGGCGCCAAATCTATCACCTGTATTCGAGGCTTTATCTTTTTTTGTCCTTTCATACCTATATTAGTTCTGTGCGATCCATTGTTGAACATTGTCCGAAGCATAAAGCGTCAGGATTTGGTTTTCACGGGAGCATGACTTTTACGAAAATTGCTGGCTTCGCACGGTAGGAAAAGTGTGCTTACGTTGACGGAAAGGGGAATGGTGTCAAAACTTCTATGAAAAACGATAGTTTCGAGCTTAAATTCTGGGGTGTGCGGGGAAGTATCCCCGTATCGGGACCAGAATTCGAGCGTTACGGCGGGAATACATCCTGCATTGAAATACGGCACGACGGCAGACACATTATTTTCGACGCGGGCACCGGTGCGCGGGAAGCGGCACTGTCGCTTGCGAAAGACGGTGTTCGCGACGTCGATGTCTTCTTCACTCACTCGCATTACGACCACATTATCGGTCTGCCCTTCTTCAATCCGATCTACGATCCCAAGGTCAGCGTCGATATCTGGTCGGGCCATCTGGCCGGCAAGACGACGACGCGGCAACTGATCGGTCAATTCATGCGACCGCCCTGGTTTCCGGTGGAACCGGATATTTGTCGCGCGACCATGAAGTTTCGCGATTTCGTCGCCGGCGATACGCTAAAGCCGCATCCGGGCATCGTGATCCATACCGCCAAGCTCAATCATCCCGGCGGCTGTATCGGCTACCGTGTCGAATGGGCGGGCCGGATCATCGCGCTGGTCTACGATACCGAGCATATGGCCGGTCGGCTGGACGAAGCCGCCCTTTCGCTGATGAAGGATGCCGATCTCGCTGTCTATGATACGACCTACACCGAGCCGGAAATGCCGAAACATCTAGGCTTCGGACATTCCACCTGGCAGGAAGGGGTCAAGCTGGCAAAGAAGGCGGGCGTAAAGCGCCTCGCACTCTTCCATCACGCGCCGGCACGTACGGATAAGGAACTGGATGATATGGAGCGGGATGCACGAGCAAGCTTTCCGGGCGCCTTTGCATCCTTTGACGGTCAACTGCTAGAGCTTTGAAGCGCCAACCCCGAAGCAATGCGGGATAAAATCGGGCCTTCCAGCAGCTAGCCCATGAAGTCGCCAACGTGGCACCAGTCGATGGCCGCATGCGCAGCCGTCTCTTCGAACAGCGCTGCGATGAAATCCCACGCCAAGGCGTCGTGAACAAGGTGGTGGGTGAGGATGCCGATCGGCTCATTGTTGCCGTCGAAACGATTTTGCAGCTCCCGCACGAGATAACCGACCAGCTCTCCATGCGGCCGGCCGCCATGTGTCTCGTGCCAATCCATGATATCGACATGGGTATTGACCAGCGCAATCGGCTGATCCGGCTTTGCCAATCCGTAGACCGAAACGGCGCGGTATCCGAAAGCAGCCAATTCGGGCAGCAGCGCCTTGTCGATCCGGTTCCACGGCGGCACCAGCATTGGCGCGAATTGCTTGGGATAGAGCGCCTGCAGCTTGTCAAAGCCGCGGCGGAGTTCATCGAGGACGATTGCTTGCGGACGATGCGGGCCAAGTTCCTGTTTTTTCGTCTCGTCCGGTGCGTAGTTATGATGCGTCCAGCCATGGACGGTCACGGTCAGAGCTTTCTGACTAGCCAGCCGACTTGCAAGCGGCTCGTCCGTATAAGCGGGAATCACCGCCAATGTCATGGGCACTTCGTAATGATCAGCAAGAGACAGCAGATGGTCGAGCGCCTCGGTCGGCTCGATAGCGTCGTCATCGCGAAACCATAGATTCGCCCTTCGGCCGGCATCGGCCCAGCGCTGCAATTCATCGCGCAGAGGCTGCCATGCGGCTCTATCGCTCATAATAGGAATCTCCCAAATGCTTCCGCAGGATGGCTTCAACTCGTTTCGAAGCGGCGGTCAACGACCGTTCCTCATGAACGAAGCGGTAGGCCGCTTTGCCCATCGCCCGGCACTTCCGGTCGTCGTCGAGCAAACGCACGATCGCGTCGGCATAGGCTCTCCGATCGCCCTCGGGCGTCAGAAAGCCCGTGACATCGTTCATAACCACTTCCGGCACGCCGGCGGTTGCCTGCGCGACCACGGGCAGCCCGGCGGCCTGTGCTTCGAGATAGGCAAGCCCATAGGCTTCGCCGCAGCCCGGCCAGACATAGATGCCCCCTGCCCGCAACTCGGTCACGATTTCCGGCGTTGAACGTTCTCCAAGCCAGGTAATGCGGTCGGCATCGAACACGGAGAACAGCGTCCGCACCTCCCCTCGCATCGGCCCGTCGCCGATGACGGTCAGCGTCCAGTCTCGGTCCCGGATCAGCGCCAATGCCTGTGCGAGCATCGCATAGCTGTCGAATTTGTCACCGCGCCGCATCATTGCGACTGATATCAGCCGGCGCGGGGCGACGTCATCAGCCAACGGCCCAAAGGGCGCCGTATCGATGAACGGCAGGAAGCGTTCGTAGCGACCCTCGGGAACGGCATCCAATAGGCCGATCCGGTCGCGCTCGGTAAAACAGAGATTGACGGCGGCCTGGCGTACGGCTTCGGCGACCAGACGCTGATTTTCGCCCCAGCCGCTATTATCGTGCCGCCTGCTATAGGATGCCTCGGCGGTTACGTAGGGAATGCCGAGGGATGCCGCGGCAAGCGGGCCGATCAGGTCGGGTGTCTTATAGTAGGGATGGTAGGTGAACCAGAGATCCGGCGACGGCTCTCTCCGCCATGTCTCCAGCAATCTGTCGGTCTCATCAGCCGCGTTCCGATCGATCTCGACACGCGAGGCATCCTGCGGAGTCGGGGTGAAACTGCGCAATTCTGAAGCGATCTCGACCTTGTGTCCCGCCATCTCCAACGCCGCGATCATCAGGCGCGCCATCAGCCGGTCGCCCGACGGCACGGGATGATTGGGAGATTTCAAAGGAGCATAGAAGGCGATCTTCATGGCGCGCACGAATAGTTGACAATAAAGTGATAGTTTGGCCGGGAAAATGCCCGAATTCCGACGGCTTGCTTGACAATAAGGCTCCCGCTTCAAAAGCCGCATCCTCGACAGCATGCGGCATTGCAGCTAGAGGATTAGGCGATAACTGCTTTCCGTTCGTTTGTGAACGGGCAATATAAATTGGATTTGATGACTACCGAGGCGAGAACACCCATCATCTCCGATCGTATTGCGCGAAAGTTCCGCCTCGGCTCCGGTTTGGTCATCTTCGTCTTCGTGACCATGCATCTGGCCAATCATTCGCTCGGGCTGATTTCGCTGAGGGCTGCCGATCATGCGCAGCACTGGTTCATGGCCGTGTGGCGCAATCCGGTGGGCACCATCCTTCTCTACGGCGCACTGATCGTTCATATCCTGCTCGCGCTCCGCATGCTTTACAAGCGCCGCACCCTGGTCATGCCGGCCGGCGAGGCCTTTCAGATCGTCACCGGCTTGCTGGTTCCGGTTCTCCTGATCGACCACATCATCGGTACGCGCATTCTGCACGATATCTACGGCTATCAGGATAGCTACCGCGCCATCGTCCATAGCCTATGGATCACGTCGCCGGCAAACGGCGTACGCCAGACGATCGTACTGATCGTCGTCTGGATTCATGGCTGCATCGGCATACATTTCTGGCTGCGCTATCGCTCGTGGTATACGGCCGTAGCGCCCCTCATGCTGTCTTTCGCCATCGTTTTACCAGTGCTCGCTCTGCTCGGCTTCGCCGCCATGGGCCGAACGGTGTCGCATGAGGCGGCGCAGAACGACGAGCGTGGCTTTGCGGGCGGTTATTACAGCGACATGCGCAGCTATGGCGAAAGCGGATCCGTACCCGGTCGCCAGATGGTCAGCGCCTTGTGGCCCTATCGCGCCGGTTTCTATGGTGCTTTCAGCGCATCGATCATCGGCCTTTTCGCTTTTCGCACCCATCGCAAGCTGCGCGAACGGCAACATCAGATCGCGGTCCGCTATGCGAGCGGCGAAGTCGTGCATGCGCCCCGAGGCTTCACCGTGCTCGAAGCAAGCCGCCTCGGTGGCATTCCGCATTATTCCGTCTGCGGCGGCAAGGGTCAGTGCTCCACCTGCCGCGTCCAGATCATCGAAGGCGCGGACAATCTGCCGCCACCCGAGGCGCTGGAGCAGAAGACGCTGAACCGCATCGGCGCCACGCCGGATGTCCGCCTCGCCTGTCAGTTGCGTCCGACGGGAAACATCAGCGTCGTGCCGCTCCTGACGCCGATGGCGGAATCGGCCATTCCCGTTTACAGCCAGACGGCAAGCCCTGGCCGCGAACGCGAGATCGTCGTCTTTTTCTGCGATCTGCGTCATTTCACGACGCTGACCGAGTCGCGCCTGCCTTTCGATATTGTCTTTCTGCTCAACCGCTATTTCGCGATCGTCGGGCGTATCATCGAGAGCAATGGCGGCCGGATGGACAAGTTCATCGGCGACGGCGCCATGGCATTGTTCGGTCTGCGCACCACACCGCAGGAAGCCAACCGGCAAGCGCTCAAAGCAGCCGCCGAGATCATCAGGGAAATCGACAAGCTCGGCGAAGAGCTGGCAGATGAGCTATCGGTTCCGCTCGAAATCGTCGTCGGTCTTCATACCGGCTTGGCGGTGGTCGGTTCGATGGGCTATGGCAACGTCAAGAACGTTACAGCGATCGGCGATACCGTGAACGTGGCGAGCCGCCTCGAAAGTGTCGCCAAGGAATTCAACCGCGCGCTGGTCTTCTCCGAGCCGGTGGCGAACCTTTCCGGCGTCGATATCACCGGCATCGAAAGCCGTGAGATCGCCGTTCGCGGCCGCGGCGAGCCTTTGCGCGTCTATATCCTGCCGAAGGAGGAGATCGGCCGCTTTGCGTAGACCTTGCACGCTAATTCCTTGAATCCAGAACATTCCTTCAGCGGTTCCATTTGAAAGCGCGATGTTCTGGTGTAGGGATGGCGCGATGTCCGACCGCAAGATTTTGACTGCGAAATTCTGGAAACGCACCCTTCGCAAGATGAGGGATCGCGTCGCCACGCGGCTGTTCGATACCCGCCTCGGCCGCGACGTCCTGATCAGCGCCATCGGCCCGCGCGTGAAGACCATGACGGTGGATTGTGGCGATCATCTCCTGAGCTTTTCGCCCGCCGACTACATCGGCCGCAAAGTGTTTCGCAAAGGCCACTTCGAGCGCGATCATGTCGACCGGCTACTGGCGGTTCTGCGCGAGCGCGGTATGCTGCGGAAGGGCACCGTCCTGCTCGAACTCGGCGGCAATATCGGCACGCAGACCAGCTATTTCGCGCTTAGCGGCGCCTATCGTCATATCGTCACCGTGGAGCCCGACCCCCGCAATTTTCGGCTGCTATCGATCAATATTGCCGATAATGGGATGCAAGATATGATAACGGCGGTCAATTGCGCCGCTGGCGATCGCAAGGGACTGCTCGATTTCTATCTGAACCATAAGAACCACGGGAAAAGCAGCGTCTTTTGCCAAAGCGCAGGCGATGAAAAGATTTCCGTACCTGTCCGTCCCGTCGCCGATATTCTTGCTGATGCCGGTGTCGAGGCCGCCGATATCGGGCTGATTTGGATGGATATCGAGGGCTACGAGCCCGTTGCCGTCAGGTCGATGCAGGCGCTGATGGCGCGCAAGGTGCCGCTCTACATGGAATTTACGCCGGCCTTTTATGGCAGGGATCAGGCTACCGCCTTTGTTGCCGATCTTGCCGGTTATTATGCCGAATGCCTGGTCTTTTTCGAAGACCGCACCGTAGCGATGAAGGCTGCAGACCTGCCGGTCGAGGGCGACCAGTTCAACGTATTGTTCCTGCGCTGACGGCTACCGACGCCGATAGATGAAATAGCGCCCTTCTTTCACGCCTGATGGCAAGGCTAATGCTTCGAGATCGGGATGTTCAAGCGGCAGGCCGCTGACGGCGAGGCCATGCGAGGCAAGAACGCCGGCCATGATCTCAGGCAGCCAGGTCAGAGTTACGGCGTCCTTGTCCTCGTAACCGGTTCCGATATCGGCATGGGCGAGCGATGCGCCGATGCCGATGAAATCTCTGGCGGTGTCCTTGATTTCGCCGAGGACGAGATTGCCTTCCTCCGGCATCGATGAGCCATAGGCATTGGCAGCCCGGTCGAAAGCGACGACGCGGCGGTCCGGAAAAAGCTCGCGCAGATGATCGAAAGTGCGGCCATTGCCAAGCCCAAGCTCCAACACAGGGCCGTCGAGCGTTTTGACCTCATCGGCAACGGTATTGAGAATGTCTCGCTGTGCGGTCAGGCGGCGGATGAAACTATCCAGGCGGCTCATTCGTATAATTCCTTGGCGTCGTGGCGTCTCTCCCGCAGCCGGAGTAGCATGGTGGAGGATACCGCGTCGACCGCTTGCTAGTTTTTCGATGCAGTTGTTGTAGAGGTGTTGCGGCGCACGCCTAAGGGGGATGATTATGACCGATCTATCGAACGACGATTTCTTCCGTTCTTTGCCGGTTTTCACCGATTTCGAAGGCGTCACCGACAGCAACAACTATCAGCCGCTTCCTAATGATTGGTTCCTGGCAGTGGCCGATATCGTCAGCTCGACAAAAGCGATCGCATCGGGCCACTACAAATCCGTCAATATGGCCGGCGCCAGCGTGATTTCAGCCGTGCTCAACGCGCTGGACAATGGCGACTATCCCTTCGTCTTCGGCGGCGACGGCGCGCTGGTGGCCATTCCTCCCTCCGGCGAGGATCGTGTCCGACAGGCCCTGGCCGCGGTGCGGACGTGGGTCACTGAGGAGTTGCAGCTCAGCCTGCGGACTGCGCTGGTGCCGGTGGCGGACATCCGCGCTGAGGAGCTGGATGTGCGGGTCGCACGGTTTAGCCCAAGTAATTTCGTCTCCTATGCCATGTTTTCCGGCGGCGGCGCGAGCTGGGCGGAAAAGCAGATGAAAGCGGGACGCTTTGCCGTCGAAGCGGCGCCGCAGGAGACACGGCCCGATCTGACTGGCCTCTCCTGCCGATGGAATCCGATCGACGCCCATAATGGCGAGATCGTCTCGATCATTGCCGTTCCCGATGCTGTCGGCAACGGCCCGGAGTTCCAACGCCTCGTTGCCGATATCATCGCCATTTCCATGGAGCAGAATCGCGGCGGGCATCCTGTCCCGGTCGAAGGCCCGACACCGGTGCTTGCCTTTGACGGCGCCGAGATCGAAGCGCGGGCAACGGCGTCGGCCGCCAATCGCTGGCTGCGGAAGCTTTCGATCGCTGCCCAGATCGTGGTCATCTACCTCCTCGACAAATTCGGCATTCGCGCAGCAACCTTCGACGCCAAGATCTACCGGCGTGACCTGGCCGCAAATTCCGATTTTCGCAAATTCGATGATGGCTTGAAGATGACTATCGATGTGGACGCTGCGCATCTTTCCCGTATCGAAGCCCGGTTGCGCGAAGCCGAAGCCGCGGGCATCTGCCGTTACGGCCTGCATCGGCAGCAAAGCGCGCTGATGACCTGCTTCGTGCCAACGCCGCTGATGCGTGACCATATGCACTTCATCGACGGAGCAAGTGGCGGCTATGCGATGGCGGCGATGGCATTGCGGGAGAAGTTGCGCGCTGCCGTTTCATCCCCATTGGATGCGCCCATGGCGTCGCCCGGTACACCATGAGGTTTATTCTCTCTGGCGAAATTTCTTGAGCTGCATCTTTTTTGGCCATTGTTTCAGCGGCATGAGAGGCTTATCTAAACAAGAACAAAACGAGAGCCGGCAATTCTGGCGGCCCTTTTTTGCTGTGCCATATGTCCGCCAGGACGCGTAGGAGGCGCAGCAAAATCTTTCACGGCGCTGGCGCTACTCAAACTTTCTGGGAAAATGTGCCGTCGCCTGCTGCATGGTTCGCTCATCCGACCCGTGCCAAAAATGTTTGGACACGACCTTATCGCCGCGCCCACATCATTTGGTACACGGAGGAGCATTTGGGATTGCAAGGATAGGCCGCAGGGATGATGACCGTTCATTCGAGTGTTTCCGATATTTTTCTCGACAAGGTCGCCGAATGGCTGACACAGTCGGCACTGACAGGCGAAAATCTCGAAAGCATCGTTCGGGGTTTTTGCGAACGCATCGCTGCCTCCGGCCTGCCGATCGCCCGCGTCCATCTGACTTTTTCGATGCTGCATCCGCTTTACGACGCTCTCGGCTTCACCTGGCGCCGCGCCGGAGGGCTGACGATCGAAGGCTATCGGCATGTGAACGACAAGCCTGAGCGCTTCGTGCAAAGCCCCTATTATTATCTGCTCTCCAACAACCTCCTGCACCTGCGCCGCCGCATCGATGTTGACGGGCCGTTGGAGTTCCCCGTCTTCGAGGATTTGCGCAGGGAGAAGATCACCGACTATATCGCCTTCGTGCAGACCTTCGGCGCCGGTTCTGCACAGGGAATGATGGGCTCCTGGTCGACCGACAGCATCAGCGGTTTCAGCGAGGAGATGATCGGTGCGCTGATGCGCATGCAGAACCATCTCGCCATGGCAGCCAAGATGGCGGTGCTCGGCAAGCTCGCCAACAACATGCTCACCACCTATCTCGGCGGCGATGCCGGCAAGCGTGTGCTGAACGGACAGATCCGTCGCGGCGACGGCGAAACGATCCGCGCCGCTCTCGTCATGGGCGACATGCGGCAATCGACCCTCTATGCCGAGAAGGAAGGACGCCAAGCCTATATCGATACGCTGAACGAATTCTTCGACGCCATTGCGGCGCCGTTCAACCGCAATGGCGGCGAGATCTTGAGTTTCCTTGGCGACGGCTTTCTTGCCGTCTATCCTTGCGGCCGACACAAGGACCCCTCCAAGGTTGCTTGCGAGGCCGCACTGTCAGCGGTTTTCCACGCGCAGAGCCGCGTTGCCATGCTGAACAAGGATCGCAAGACCCGCGGCTTGAGCGAAGTTCGTTATGGCATCGGCCTGCATGTCGGCAATGTCATGTTCGGCAATGTCGGGCTGAAGGATCGCTTGACCTTTTCCGCCTTCGGCGCCGCCGTCAATGAAGTGCAGCGCCTGCAATCGCTGACGAAGAAATATTCGACTGAAGTCATCGCGAGCCAGGCCTTTGCCGGCTACACCGGCGGCGAGTGGATCACGCTCGGCGAAGAGAGGTTGCGCGGCGTCCGCCAGCGCTTCACTGTCGTTCATCCGAAAGTCATTGCCGGGGCCAACGGGACGACGGAAATCTTTTATGATGCGGCGGCCGATGGGCTGTCGGAGGCGGAACAGGTCATCCTGTTGCATCGGGACGCCAAGAAGTTGGAGAACCGCCCGCAAGTCGAGAAGTTCGTGCAGTGACACCTCAGCAGCCGTAGTTGAGCATCCTCCGATAGATCACTGGAAAAGCGACGGTTTTTTTACAGTTGTAGCCTCCCTTTGACTAACTGGACACCCGTTATGGCCTACGTTAGTGTGCCATATGGGGCCATAAAGGTCGTGCAAGCAGGAACTACTTCAGTATGGCGTCTGGGACTGATTTATTGCGTATCGAGAACCTCGACGTCTCGTTCTCGATCTACGGGGACAAGCTGCGCGTAGTGAAGGGCGCCAATCTCCGGGTGCTTCCCGGAAAGGTCACGGCGCTGGTTGGCGAGTCCGGTTCCGGCAAATCGATCATCAGCCAATCGATCATGGGCATTCTGCCGACACCGGCGCAGGCGACCGGCCGCATTCTTTTTACCGATCCGCTCAAGGGTGAGACAACGGACATTCTCCAGTTGCCACGCGACAGCATCGAGATGCGCCAGCTTCGCGGCGCGCGCATGGCCAATATTTTCCAGGAACCGATGACCTCGCTTTCGCCGCTGCACACGGTCGGCAATCAGATCAGCGAGGCGCTTCGCATCCACAATCCGGCCATCAGCAGGACCGAGCAGCGCGAGAAGACCGAGGAGATGCTGGGCCTCGTCGGGTTTCAGAATCCACACCGCACCTTCGATATGTATCCTTTCGAACTGTCCGGCGGCATGCGTCAGCGGGCGATGATCGCCATGGCGCTGATTTGCAATCCGGCGCTGCTGATCGCCGACGAACCGACGACGGCATTGGACGTCACGATCCAGGCGCAGATCCTCGGCCTGCTGCGCAGCCTGCAGCAGAAGTTCAACATGGCCATGCTGCTGATCACCCATGATCTCGGCGTCGTTGCCAATATGGCCGATGAGGTCGTGGTCATCTACCACGGCGAGATCATGGAGGCCGGGCCGGTCGATGCGATCTTCCGCCAGCCACAGCATCGCTATCTCAAGGCGCTGATGTCGGCGGTACCGCATTTCGATATGAAACCCGGCGAGCGGTTGAAATCGCTGCGCGACGTGCCGGTCAATCTCGGCACGTTCTCGGGCAAGAAGAAATTGGTCAAAGCCAATGGCAAAGCTCCGCCGCAGGTGCTGCTCACGGTGCGCAACCTCACCAAGACCTATACCTCGAAAGGAAGCGGGCTATTCGGGCTGCAGGCGGGCACGAAGTTCCGCGCCGTCGATGATGTCAGCTTCGACATCCGGCGCGGTGAATGTCTGGGTCTCGTCGGAGAGAGCGGGTGCGGAAAGACGACGGTCAGCAAGATTTTGATGCGTGCCGTCAGCGCAGATGGCGGTTCGGTAACGTTCGAAGACGGCGACGGCAAGATCGATGTGCTGGCCGTCAAGGGCGATGAGCTCATGGACCTCCGAACCAAGATCCAGATGGTGTTCCAGGACCCGGTTTCATCCTTGTCGCCGCGCATGACGATCCGCAATATCCTGAGCGAACCCCTTGAAATCCATCGGCATGGCGACAGCAGTGAACGCAAGGAGAAGGTCAAGGGACTTATGCAGGCAATCGGCCTCGACCAGCACTATCTGAGCCGTTATCCGCACAGCTTTTCCGGCGGCCAGCGCCAGCGCATCGGCATTGCCCGCGCTTTGGCGCTCGGCCCGAAGCTACTGATCCTCGATGAGCCCGTCTCGGCGCTCGACGTCTCCGTGCAGGCGCAGATCCTTAACCTTCTCAAGGATTTGCAAAAGGAACTTGGCCTTACCTATCTCTTCATCTCACACAATCTCGCCGTCGTCGACTACATGGCGGACCGCATCGCCGTCATGGCTCGCGGTCGCATCGTCGAAATCGCGCCGCGCGAGATCATCCTGCGCGATCCCGTCCACCCCTATACCCGGTCCCTGTTGGCGGCAGTCCCCTTCCCCGATCTCGACCGGCCTCTTGATTTCTCCATCGTTAATGCTGAAGGTCCCGCCGCCAAGCAGAGCTGGGGCCCGCATTTTGCGGAGGATGAAGGCGGTGATCTCGCCTACGCCGATCTTGGCGGCGGTCATTTCGTGCGCGCTCGCCGCGGCGCCGATGCTCAGGAATTACGCACGTGGTAACCCGTCGAACCTTTCTCGGCTTTCTCGCATCTTCCGTGCTGCCACTGCCGGCCCTTGCCGCGGATGCCGACAACGAACCCGAGTTCCTGCACGACTGGCTCAGAGCCGGGCAGATGCCACCGCTGGCGCAGCGCCTGCCGAAGATGCCGCGCATCATCAATCTCGGCGCGCTCGGTCGCGAGCCCGGCCGCTACGGTGGTTCGATACGCATGCTCATCGGCGGCCAGAACGACCTGCGTCTCATGAATATCTATGGTTATGCCCGCCTTGTCGGCTATGATCAGACGCTGACGCTGCAGCCGGATATCCTCGAATCTTTTACCGTTGAAAACGACTGTATTTTCACCTTCAAGCTCCGTGAGGGTCACAAGTGGTCGGACGGCCACCCCCTCACATCCGACGATTTCCGTTATTGGTGGGAAGATGTCATTCTCAACAAGAAGTTGACACCGGGAGGCGGCGCGCTGGAGCTGCGCCCGCACGGCGATCTCCCACGCTTCGAAGTCATCGATCCGTTGACCGTGCGTTATAGCTGGGACCAGCCCAATCCGTATTTCCTGCCGAACCTTGCCGCGCCGCAAGCTTTGGTGCTCGTCGGCCCCGGCCATTATCTCAAGCAGTTCCATCCGAAATATCAGGACGATATCCGCCTTTCGGCGCTGATGAAGCAGTATCGTGTCAAGAAAGTCGCCGACCTGCACATCAAGATGGCGCGCGTCTATCGCCAGGAAAATCCGGAACTGCCCGTGCTGGAACCTTGGCGGAACATGACAGCGCCGCCGGCGGAGCAATTCGTGTTCGAGCGCAATCCCTACTTCCATCGCATTGATGAAAACGGCAAGCAGTTGCCATATGTCGACCGATTTGTTCTGAACGTCAGCTCGTCGGCAATCATTTCGGCCAAGGCCGGCACAGGCGAAAGCGACTTGCAGGCGACCGGCATCGATTTTGACGACTATACTTTCCTGAGGGACGCCGAGAAACGCTACCCGATCAAGGTCAATCTCTGGAAGGCGACGCGGGGTTCGCGCGTGGCGCTGATGCCGAACCTCAACAGCGCCGATCCGGTCTGGCGGCAGGTGTTGCGCGATGCGCGCGTGCGCCGCGCCTTGTCGATGGCTATCGACCGTCACGAGATCAATATGGCGGTTTTCTACGGCCTCGGCACCGAAAGCGCCGACACCGTGCTGCCGGAAAGCCCCCTCTATAGGCCGGAATATGCCAATGCTTGGATCGCCCATGATCCGGAGCAGGCCAACGCGCTGCTCGATGCCGCCGGCCTCGACAAGCGCGACCAGGACGGTATTCGCCTGCTGCCGGATGGTCGGCGGGCGGAGATCACGGTCGAGACCGCCGGCGAAAGCACGCTCGACACCGATGTGCTGGAGCTCGTCACCGACCACTGGCGCAAAGTGGGCATCGCGCTCTTCACCCGCACGTCGCAGCGCGACATCTTCCGCGCCCGCGCCATGGGCGGGCGTATCATGATGTCGATCTGGTATGGCCTCGACAACGGGGTAGCGACCGCCGACATGAATCCCGGTCAGCTTGCGCCGACCATGGACGACCAGATGCAATGGCCGCTCTGGGGCATGTATTATCTCTCCCGCGGCACTCAGGGCACCGCGCCCGATCTGCCGGAGGCCGCCAAGCTAGTCGAGCTGCTGGAGCAGTGGGGCAAGTCGACCTCATCCTTTGAGCGGGCCGAAATTTGGCATCAGATGCTGGGAATCTATACCGATCAGGTCTTTTCCATCGGCATGATCAATGGCACGCTGCAGCCGATCGTGCATGCTTCACGTCTGCAGAACGTGCCGGAAAAGGCGCTCTACGGTTTCGATCCGACCTGCTATCTCGGCGTTTATATGCCGGACACCTTCTGGCTGAAGGAGGATCAACCGCGTGTTTAAATATATTCTCTGGCGTCTTGCGGTGATGGTTCCGACGCTGCTCGTCATTTCGATGCTGGTTTTCACCATCATCCAGTTGCCGCCAGGCGACTTCTTCGAAAGCCAGATCGCCGAACTTCGCGCACAGGGCGAGAGCGCCAATCTGCAGGAGATCCAGGACCTTCGCCACGAATACGGGCTCGATAAGCCCGTTGCTTTGCAATATGTCTATTGGGTCGCCGGCATGCTGCACGGCGATTTCGGCTATTCCTTCGAATATCAGCTGCCGGTCTCGGAGGTCGTCGGCGACAGATTGTGGCTGACGATCCTTGTCTCAATGACGACGATCCTGTTGACTTGGCTGGTCGCTTTCCCCATCGGCATCTATTCCGCCACCCATCAATATAGCTGGGGCGACTACGGCCTGACTTTCCTGGGACTGCTCGGCATCGCCATTCCGAATTTCATGCTGGCGCTGATCCTGATGTATTTTGCCAATGTCTGGTTCGGCGTCTCGATTGGCCACCTGATGGATCAGAAATATCTTTCGCAGCCGATGAGCTGGGAAAAGGCGCGTTCGATCCTCTCGCATCTGTGGATTCCCGTCATCATCGTCGGCACTGCCGGCACCGCCGGCATGATCAGGCGCCTGCGCGCCAACCTGCTCGACGAAATGCAGAAGCAATATGTCATCACCGCCCGCGCCAAGGGGCTGCATCCTCTGAGAGCACTGGTGAAATATCCCCTGCGCATGGCGCTCAACTTCTTCGTCGCCGATATCGGCTCGATCCTGCCGTCGATCATTTCCGGCGCCGAGATCACCGCCATCGTTCTCTCCCTGGAAACAACCGGGCCGATGCTGATCAAGGCACTGCAGAGCCAGGATATGTATCTTGCCGGTTCGTTCCTGATGTTCCTCGCTTTCCTCAATGTTATCGGCGTATTGATCTCCGACCTCGCCCTTGGTTTCCTTGATCCCCGTATCCGCTTGCAAGGCAGGAGTACCAAGTGAACGCACCCCTGCCGCGCCCCGGCGCCCCGTTAGAGCACTACGTTTCCACCGCCGCCTTCGATCCGGAGCAGTTCGAAGCCATGTCGGCCGGTCAGGCGCGTTACTACAAGGCTTCGCAGAAGCAATTGATGTGGTGGAAGTTCAAGCGGCATAAGCTCGCTCTCGCCTCCGGCATCTTCCTGCTGCTGCTCTATGGCATGATCCTGATTGTGGAATTCCTGGCCCCGTACGGCCTGCACACCCGCAATGTCGATTACATCCATTCGCCGCCGCAGAGAGTCCATTTCTTCAACAACGGCGAATTTGTCGGCCCCTTTGTCTATGGTCGCAAGATGACGCTCGACATCAATACGCTGCAACGAATCTATATCGACAAGACGGATGACGTGCAGCCGATCCGCTTTTTCTGTCGTGGCGATGCCTATCGATTCTGGGGGCTGGTGGACGCGAATTTCCATTTGGTCTGCCCCGCCATTGGCGGCCAGATGCACCTGCTCGGCACCGACCGCCTCGGGCGCGACGTATTGTCCCGGATCATCTACGGCGCGCGCATCTCGCTCACGATAGGGCTGGTCGGCATCTCCATCAGCTTCGTGCTGGGGATCGTCATCGGGGGCTTGGCCGGATATCATGGCGGCATTTTCGACCTTCTCGTCCAGCGGGTCATCGAAGTGCTGCAATCGTTGCCGAGCCTGCCGCTATGGATGGCGCTCGCGGCGATCATGCCGGTGACCTGGAGCCCTATCATCATCTATTTCGGCATCACCATCATCCTCGGCATTCTCGATTGGACCGGATTGGCGCGCGCCGTTCGTTCCAAGCTCTTGTCTTTGCGCGAAGAGGACTATGTACTTGCTGCACAATTGATGGGTGCAAGTTCGCCGCGTATTATCGGTCGTCATCTTGTACCAGGGTTCATGTCGCATCTGATCGCGACGGCAACGATTTCGATCCCCAGCATGATCCTCGGCGAAACGGCGCTGAGCTTCCTGGGGCTCGGTCTTCGCCCACCGATCACTAGCTGGGGCATCCTGCTCACCGAGGCAAGAGACGTCAGCGTCATTGCATTTTACCCGTGGCTCCTCTTTCCGATGGTCCCGGTGATTTTGGTCATTCTGGCGTTCAACTTTTTAGGAGACGGCTTGCGCGACGCAGCCGATCCCTACAAATAGCGAAAAGCGTGGCCAAGAAATGGATTGCAATTCGAAGAGCGGCCGCGGACGTCGTTTGACCAACCGCGAAAATGACTTTCATTCCTGAGGTTTTGCCCATGAAGCGGCGCTTAGAAGATGCTCGAATCCTCATGTATAGCCATGACACGTTCGGTCTCGGTCACCTCCGGCGGTGCCGAACCATCGCGCATGCGTTGGTCGAGGACTATCGTGGGCTGACCGTCCTGATCATTTCCGGCGCGACGATCGCCGGTGCTTTCGATTATCGTGCGCGAGTCGATTTCGTGAAGGTGCCGAGCGTCATCAAACTGCGCGACGGCGAATATACGTCGATGGCGAGCCACGTCGATCTTCAGGAAACGCTGAAGATGCGCCAGTCGATCATCCGTCATACGGCGGAAACCTTCCAGCCCGACATCTTCATCGTCGACAAGGAGCCAATGGGCCTGAAGGGCGAGGTCGAAGAGACCCTGCAATATCTGAAGGCGCGCGGCACGACGCTCGTGCTCGGCATGCGCGACGTCATGGATGCCCCCTATCTGCTCGACGCCGAGTGGAAGAAGAACAATGCATTCCAGAAGATCGACCAATTCTACGATCGCGTATGGGTTTACGGCCCGCCGGACTTCTACGATCCGCTGGTCGGTCTTGACGTGCCGTCGGGCGTGCGCCGGAAGATGGAATTCGTCGGTTTCCTGCAGCGCAGCGTCTCGCACGGCGCCAAGTCCGAACATGTGCCGGATGAGGACTATCTTCTCGTCACGACCGGCGGCGGTGGCGACGGCGCCGATCTCGTGAACGATGTCGTCAGCGCCTTTGAGCAGGACGACACGCTTCAACACAAGACGCTGATCGTGCTCGGTCCCTATATGCCGGCCAAGGAACGCAACCACTTGATCGAACGCGCAAGCAAGATTGCCTGTCTAGAGGTGATCGAGTTCGACAACAAGATGGAAGAACTGATTGCCGGCGCCAAGGGCGTTGTTGCCATGGGTGGCTACAACACCTATTGCGAGATCCTTTCCTTCGACAAGCCGGCACTGATCATTCCACGGACTCGTCCACGCGAGGAACAGTTGATCCGCGCTCAAAGGGCGAGCGAGCTCGGACTCGTCGACATGCTGCTGCCGGAGGAGTCCGCCGATCCGAAACTGCTTGCGGCCGCACTGAAGCGCCTGCCGACCCGCGCACCGCCATCGGCAAGCGGCGAGAACATGCGGCTGGAGGGGCTGGTGCATATTTCCCGTATCGTCGGCGAATGGTTTGACGACCGCGACCACTATCCGCCACTATCGATCGTCGCCGAATAGAGCATCGGAACCGATCGATGCGGAAAAAAATCCTGGTGGTCCTCAAGGGCTATCCCCGTCTGTCCGAGACCTTCATCGCGCAGGAGTTGCTTGGCCTGGAAAGGGCCGGCTTCGACCTGACGCTGATTTCGATGCGCAAGCCGACGGACAAGAAGCGCCATCCCGTCCATGACGAGATCAAGGCGCGGGTCGTCTACCTGCCGGAATATCTGCACGACGAGCCGTTGCGCGTGCTGCGCGCCTTCCTGGCCGGGATGAGGAAGCCCGGCTTCAAACCGTTGCTGCGGCAATTCTGGGCCGATCTCAAGCGCGACATTACGCCGAACCGCGTTCGACGCTTCGGCCAGGCGCTGGTGCTGGCGCATGAATGGCCCGACAACGGCGAATGGCTGCACGCGCACTTTATTCATACGCCGGCCTCGGTGACGGCCTATGCCAGCATCATGGCCGGCATTCCCTGGACCTGTTCGGCGCACGCCAAGGATATCTGGACCTCGCCGGATTGGGAGCTTTCGGAAAAGCTTGAGCGCGCGCGCTGGACGGTGACGTGCACTCGTAGCGGCTTCGAGCACATGCAAAATCTGACGGCGGTGCCCGAGAATGTGCACCTCAGCTATCACGGCCTCGACCTCGCACGTTTCGCGCCCTTCACGGGCCATCATTCCGATCGTGACGGCGCGCGGGCATCGGAGCCCGCCGTCCTTCTCAGCGTCGGGCGTGCAGTGGAGAAGAAGGGTTACGACGTGCTGCTGAGGGCATTGGCGCTGCTGCCCGCCGATCTCCATTGGCGCTTTACTCATATCGGCGGCGGCGATGGGCTGGCGAAGCTGAAGGCGCTCGCCGAGACGCTCGGCATTGCCGACCGCATCACCTGGAAAGGCGCGATGGCTCAGGAGGATGTGCTGGCGCATTACCGTCAAGCGGATCTCTTCGCCCTTGCCTGCCGTGTGGCGGCAGATGGGGATCGCGACGGTCTGCCGAATGTGCTGGTCGAGGCTTCCAGCCAGCGCCTCGCCTGCCTCTCCACCAATATTTCCGGCGTGCCGGAGCTGCTGATCGATGGCGCTAACGGTTTTGTCGTGCCGCCGGAAGATCCAAAGGCGCTGGCAGCGGCAATGGAACGGGCGATCCGCAACCCGGCGCTGCGCCACCGGCTTGGCGACGCCGCCGAGAAACGGGTGCGTGAGCATTTCGACCATCATTCCAGCATTTGGCAATTGACGCGGCTGTTCGAGGAACAGTGGCAAAAAGAAGAGCAATGGCGCAAATCCGCATGACGGCCCTCCGTAGTTCATCCTCCTCTGCTTCGTCTCCACGTGTTTTTTTCTATGTTCAGCACTTGCTCGGCATCGGCCATATCGCCCGTGCCAGCCGTATCGCCAGCGCCTTGGCGAAAGACGGCTGCGAGGTGACGGTCGTCACCGGCGGCGTGCCGATAAACGGCTTTCCAGGTCCGGATGTCACCTCCGTCACCCTACCGCCGGTCGTCGCGAGCAGCGCCGGTTTTTCGGGGCTTGCCCATCAGTCGGGAAACGCCGTCGGCGAGGAATTTCTGGCCGCGCGCCGCGACCGGTTGCTGGCCGCTTTCCGAACTGCCGCGCCTGATATCGTTATCATCGAGGCATTTCCTTTCGGCCGCCGTCAAATGCGCTTCGAACTCCTGCCGCTGCTCGATGCCGTCGCCGGGGCCAACCCGAAGCCGAAGCTCTACACCTCGGTGCGCGATATCCTGCAGCAGCAGAAGAAGCCGGGGCGCGACGAAGAGACTGTGGCGCTGCTGCGGGATCATTTCGACGGCGTTCTCGTCCATGGCGATCCCAATTTCGTTCGGCTGGAGGAGACATTTCCGCTCACCTCGGCCATTTCCGACAAGATCACCTATACAGGTCTGGTTGCGCCGCCGCTGCCGCCCGCACCGGCAGAGATCTTCGACATCGTGGTTTCTGCCGGCGGCGGTGCCGTCGGGCGTGATCTAATCCGCGCCTCGCTGGAGGCGGCAAGCCGGGTGGCGCTCGACCGCCGCTGGCTGTTGGTCACCGGGCCGAACTTGCCGGAGCAGGATTTCGCCCCTTTGGCAAAGGATGCCCCCGGCAATGTCGATCTCGTCCGCTTTCGCAAGGACTTCCCCTCCTTGCTGAGAGGGGCGGAATTGTCGATCTCGCAGGCGGGCTATAACACTGTCGGCGATCTCCTCGTCACCGGCTGTCGCTCCATCCTGGTTCCGTTCACGGCCGGCGGCGAGACGGAGCAGTCGGTGCGTGCCGAGCGGCTGGAAAAGCTGGGGCTGGCATTGGCCTTGCCGGAAGCGGGCTTGACGACGGATCAGCTCGCCGACGCGGTGGAGATGGCGCTGTCGCGGCCGAAGCCGTCGAACCCCGGTATCGATCTCACGGGCGCCGAGCGAACCTCGGCGATCATTCGCGAGATGCGACGGTGACTGCCATGCGTCTGTCATAACAGCTTATCGTTTTGCCCTCCTCGTTTTCTGCAATCTTGTGATATAAATCGAAAATTCAATGAATCGGGAGGCACCTGGGCGAACGACCGGGCAACGTTCCGTTTTCAAAATGGGGCCGCGCATCCACGATGAACTCCTTACGCACCTCTGCAACATCGACGCCCACACCGGCGGCGAAGACTGTTGAATTTGGAAGCATGCAATAAGCGATGGAAAAAAGTCTAGCGCGTTACATCTGGTCGAATACCCGGCTGGAGCAAATCTGGATCCTGACGATCGTCGCCGCTTCGATGATCCCCTACTTTCTGTCCTTCGACTTGCCGAAGCAGATCGTCAACGGACCAATCCAGGGTAAGGGTTTCGAACATCCGGGCCAAACCCAAACCTTCATGCATATCGCTTTCGACGTGCCCGTGCTTGGGCACTTCGAAGTATATCAAGGCGTGCAACTCACTCGTTTCTGGATGTTGATTGCACTCAGCCTGGTGTTCCTGGCGCTTGTCGTCCTCAACGGCCTCTTCAAGTTTTACATCAACACCTACAAGGGCCGGCTGGGCGAGCGCATGCTGCGCCGCATCCGCTTCGAACTGATCGACCGCGTGCTGCGTTTCCCGCCAGCTCATTTCAAACGAGTGAAGCCGGCTGAAATCGCCACCATGATCAAGGACGAGGTGGAGCCCATGGGCGGCTTTACCGGCGACGCGTATGTAACGCCGGCGCTGCTCGGCGGCCAGGCGATCACCGCACTCGTCTTCATCATCATGCAGAACTTCTGGCTGGGCATGATCGCCGCCGCCATCGTCGCGGTGCAGGCGATTGTCATCCCGCGCATGCGCAAGCGACTGCTGGAACTCGGGCGCCAACGGCAGCTCACGGCGCGCGAATTGTCCGGTCGTGTCGGCGAAATCGTCGAAGGCATCGGCACGATCCATGTCAACGATACCACCAATCTGGAGCGCGCCGATATCGCCCATCGCCTCGGGTTGATCTTCTCGATCCGTTACGATCTCTATCAGTGGAAGTTCCTGGTGAAATTCATCAACAACTTCCTCGCTCAGGTCACACCTTTCCTGTTCTATTCGATCGGCGGCTTCTTTGCGCTGCAGGGCAGGCTCGATATCGGCCAGCTCGTAGCTGTCATCAACGCTTACAAGGATTTGCCGGGGCCGCTGAAGGAACTCATCGACTGGGATCAATCGCGCCAGGACGTGCAGGTCAAATACAATCAGGTGGTCGAGCAGTTCAGCGTGGACGGCCTGATCGAACCGAAGATCCAGCTTGTCTCGCCAGCGCCGGCCGGCCGCATCACCCACCCGCTGGTCGCAACCAATCTCACGGTGATCGACGACAGCGGTGCCCGTGTGCTGGATCACGTCTCGGTCGAGATCCATCCCGGCGAAACGGTAGCGATCGTCGGTGACAGCGGCGCCGGTGGCGAATATCTCGCCGAGGCGTTGGGCCGGCTGGTCTGGCCGGATACCGGCCGCATCACCGTCGACGGCCACGACCTGTTGGAACTGCCGGAATCGCTGACAGGGCGGCGCATCGCCTATGCCTCGTCGGATACATTCTTCTTCCACGGCACATTGCGCAGCAATCTTCTCTATGGCTTGAAACATGCACCGCTGACCGCGAAGGATTACGACGACGAAGCGGCCAACGAGATCAAATGGCGGATGATAGAGGCGCGCCGCGCCGGCAATCCGGAGTTGGATATCAGCAGCGACTGGGTTGATTATGCCGCCGCCGGCGCCACCGGCCCGCACGATATCTATACGGTCATCCGCCCTGTTCTCGATGCCGTGGCCATGTCTCAGGATATTCTCGATATGGCGCTCCGCTCCAATGTCGACACGGCCGCGCATGAGGATCTGACCTCACGCATCGTCGAGCTGCGCCAGGCGTTGCGTCTCAGACTGCAGGAGGAGAATATCGAGGGGCTTGTCGTGCCTTTCGAATTCGACACCTATAATCCGCAGGCGACCGTCGGCGAAAACCTGTTGTTCGGCACGCTGAAGCGGCCGCTGATGACCAACCGCAAGCTCGCAGCCCATCCCTATTTCCAGAAGCTGTTCACGGAGACCGGCCTCGATACCGATCTCTACGATATGGGCCTGGAGATCGCCGAGAACGCCGTCGAACTCTTCACCGATCTGCCACCGGATCATCCCTTCTTCCAGCAGCTCACCTTCATGACGGCGGAGGATATCCCGACTTATGAAACGTTGCTGCAGAAGCTGAACGGCAAAGGCTTCGGCGCCGCGACGCCGGACGAGCGAGTGGCTATCATCCGCCTCAGCTTCTCCTATATCGAACCGCGTCACCGCTTCGGTCTCCTGACGCAGACGCTGATGGACAAAATCGTCAGGGCACGCGCCAAGTTCCACGAAAACATCCCTGCCGATCTGTCTCGCGTGATCGAGCGCTACGACCCCGAACGCTTCACTGCTTCAGCGACATTGATGGACAACATGCTGTTCGGCCGTATCGCGCACCAGCAGGCCGACGCGCCCGAGCGCATTCGCTCCATCATGTACGATGTCTTCGAACGGCTGGGCATGCAGGATAGCGTGTTGTCGATCGGCCTTGATTTTGACGTCGGTTCCGGCGGCAAGCGGCTGACCAATGTGCAGCGGCAAAAACTCAATCTTGGCCGCGCCTTGTTGAAGCGGGCGGATTACCTTATCTGCAATCGCCCACTGCCGGCGCTCGACCATCGCGTCCAGGACCAGATCGCCCGTGCGATCCTGACGGGGATCGACAGAAGCGAAAATGCGCCTGCCGTCATTTGGGTTCTATCCAATCCGGGTTTTGCGGAGTTGTTCGAACGCGTCCTGGTTTTCGATCGCGGCAGCCTGGTTGAAAGCGGCACAACCACCGATCTTTTGGAGAAAAACGGTATGTTCAAAGAACTGTTATCGTAATATCCTATTGCAGCGGTGGTATCTGGGGCCCGACACTGGGGGTTTGAAGCTCATGCTTCTGAAAGACGAAGTTGAAATGCTGAAGCGGGTGCCGATTTTTTCGCGCATCGCACCCGCAAAGTTGAAGCTTTTGGCATTCACGTCGGATCGCGTCAGCTACAATGCCGGTCAAGTTCTGTTTCATCAGGGCGACCAGGGCGATGCCGCTTACGTTGTTCTTTCCGGAACTGCTGATATTCTTGTCGATAGCCCGGCTGGAGAAATCAAGGTCGCCGAAGTCGACATCAACTCCATCGTCGGCGAAATCGCCATTCTCTGCGACGTATCACGCACCGCCACCGTCAAGGCCACGTCTCGGTTGGAGGCACTGAAGATCAGCAAGGAGCATTTCCTGAAACTGCTCAGCGATTTTCCCGAAATGGCCGTCGAAATCATGCGCGTCCTCGCCGACCGCCTCAATCACACCACCTCCGAACTCACCGCCGCCCGCAGCCGCCAGAACCAACAGCAGTCAGTATCGACGCATTGAGGTCGAGATATTGGTGCCCGCGCCTTTGAGTAGCGGGCAAGGCCCGAGGTGTCGTGGCCGATATTCTAGGCGCTGATGAAGAAACTTCCGATCAGCAGCGCAATTCCGGCCCAGCGGGTAGGCGTCCGCGATGGAGGGGACAATGTATGGCAACATTATACATGTTGATGGGACTGCCAGGGGCGGGGAAGACAACAATTGGCAAACGCCTTGAACGGGAATGCCCTGCATTGCTGCTGTCTCCAGACGTATGGATGGCGCGAGTTGTTGGGGACGGCTACGACGCCGACAGACGACGTGCGGTACAGCAATTGCAGTTGGAGTTGGCCGATAAGGTTCTTCGTCTGGGGCGCGACGTAGTCTTGGAATTTGGATTCTTCCGTCGAGTAGAGCGAGACGTTGCACGAACGCTGGCGTCAAACGCAGGCGCCGAGGCTCAACTAATCTTCCTAGATCCCCCTTTTGAGGAGCTGGTTAAGCGTGTCGAAGCGCGTAACCGGGACTTGCCGGCCGATACATTTTCTATAACGCAGGAGCACCTCGAATTGTGTGCCACCTGGCTTGAGAGGCCGCTACCCGAAGAGGAGGCTTCCGTATATCGGTAGCGCTACAGCAGGGCGTGAGATCATCGGAAATGCAGCGCGATTGCTTGCAACTACCCTTGGCTCTTGAAAAGCCACGAATACGGCCTGCCTGTTTATCGTTTCAGTAGCTATTAAGATTTGGAATTGGCATTTTCTGGATGTGTCGAATATGGCGAACTCAATTCCGAAATATGCGCGGCCCGAATATGAGCGCCGATTTCTCGTCAACGAAGTTCCAGACCTTTCCGGTGTGGCATTTCGGTTGATCGAGGACCTATATCTCGATGGGACAAGTCTGCGCTTACGGAAGATCATTCATGATGACGAACGGGATACTCTATACAAGCTTTGCAAGAAATACCCCGGCGAGGGCACCCCTTCCCTCGCCATAGTCAATATCTACCTGACACCGCAGGAGTATGATCTATTCTCCACACTGAGCGGCAAAGGCATTCGGAAGAGACGATACAACATCGCTTCCTCCGCGCTCTGTATCGATATCTTCGAGGATCATCTTGCCGGCTTGGTTTTATGCGAGATCGAGGCGGAGTCGGCCACCTCGCTTGAAGCGTACGTGCTTCCGCAGTGGATTGGGCGCGCCGTTTCAGACGATCCGTTTTTCGCTGGCGGCAATCTTGCGTCTATCGACGCTGCGCAATTGGCGAAGAAGTTATCATCTTAGCAGCCTGAATGCTTTGCGAAGGACAATCGCCAAGCAACTATTGGCGATTGCCAGTTTAGTGTTCCACCATCAGCGCTCTAAATCAGCCCACGCCCTGCCAAATTGCGCATCAAATGCGACGTTCCGAACGTCCACGGTGGGCATTCCGTCGACAACAGCACCCGGTTTTTCAATGCGCCGAGCTTGTCGTTGGAAATGGTGACGATATCGCCGACCTTATGGGTGAAGCCCTGGCCGGGTGTGTCGCGGTCTTCGACTGGCGCAAAGAGCGTGCCCATGAAGAGCACGAAGCCGTCCGGGTATTGGTGATGGCGGCCGATGGTCTGGGAGACGAGATCGAGAGGATCGCGGCTGATTTCCTTCATCGATGAGCGGCCGTGCAGCACATAGCCGTCTTCCCCCTCGACCTTGAGGTCGAGATCGGCGTTGCGCACGTCGTCGAGCGTATAGGTCTCGTCAAACAGGCGGATGAAAGGGCCGATCGAACAGGAGGCGTTGTTGTCCTTCGCCTTGCCGAGCAGCAGCGCCGAGCGTCCCTCGACATCGCGCAGATTGACGTCATTGCCAAGCGTCGCACCCTTTACGCGGCCCTGGCTATCGACCGCCAGCACGATTTCAGGCTCGGGATTGTTCCACTTCGAGATCGGGTGCAGGCCGACATCGGCGCCCGTGCCCACGGAGGACATGACCTGCGACTTGGAGAAAACCTCGGCATCCGGGCCGATCCCGACTTCGAGATATTGCGACCAGACGCCTTCTTCGATCAGTGCCGCCTTGACCTTGGCAGCTTCCGGCGAGCCGGCCTTCAGGTTACGCAGGCTGTCGCCGATGAGGGCCGTGACCTTGCTTCGGATCGCTTCCGCAAGATCCGGATTGCCGGCCGCACGCTCCTCGATGACGCGTTCCAGCATCGACCGGGCGAAAGTGACGCCGCAGGCCTTGATCGCCTGCAGATCGATGGGGGCAAGGAGATGGACGGCCGAAATATCGGCTTTGGCGGCGAGCAGATCGTCGGTCTTGGCGACGGCTTCGCCTTTTTGTGCGCGGACAAAGCCGACCGGATCGTCTTTCTCCAGGAGGTCACGCATGGTCGGCGCGTCCTTCGACGTGATGTCGTAAAGCGCGCCGTCGCGGACGACGACAAGGGCGGGCCCCTTCATCTCCGGCCGCCAGATGCGGCCAACGAAGGTTCCCGTGCTGAAAATATCTGAACTCGCCATGTATTTGATCTCTCCCCAGCTTCGTCTCGTTTTTAGCGCAGGCGGAAAGGCTTTGCCATCTCAGATCGGCTCAAAGGATAGCAGGGTTTGGATTTTCACCTTCTCCATCACGGCAAAAAGGTAGGGCCTCGCAGCGATACTGCGAGGCCCATCCGGCCGCAAAACCGGGAGAGAGGGTTTCAAGCGGCCTGAACCTTGCGGTCGCTGCGCGCCCATTCCGGCAGCCATGTGCCATGGGCGGCCAGCAGTTCGTCGACCAGCGACCAGATCTGGTCGAGATCAAGTTCGGCGGCGGTATGCGGATCCATCATCGCCGCATGGTAGATGTGCTCGCGGTTCTCGGTCATCAACGCCTGTACCGTCAGTTCCTGTACGTTGATGTTGGTGCGGATCAGCGCGGTCAATTGCGGCGGCAGGTCACCGATGAAGGTCGGCTGGATGCCGGAGGCGTCGACCAGGCAGGGAACCTCCGCGGCGCAATTATAGGGCAGCGAAGTGATGCAGCCATTGTTGCGGACATTGCCGTAGATGACCGAAGGTTCGCCGGTCCAGATCGAATTGATGATCGAGGAAGCATATTCCTTCGATTGGGTCACTTCGATCTTGTCGGCGCTGCGATATTCATCGGCCTGGCTCTTCCAGCGCGCGATCTGCTCGATGCAGCGCTTCGGATATTCATCGAGCGGAATACCGAATTTCTCAATTAGGTCCTCGCGGCCTTCCTTGATGAAATAGGGCGTGTATTCGGCAAAATGCTCCGAGCTTTCGGTGACGAAATAGCCGAGCCGGGTCAGCATCTCGTAGCGAACCTTGTTCGGGCAGCGCGGGTTCCAGCCGGGCTTCGGCGCCCGCCCCTCGCGATAGGCCCGTACGAGATCGGGATAGAGATCGCGATAGGATCCGTCCGCCTGGCGATGCTCGAATTTCAGGTAGAAGGCCATGTGGTTGATACCGGCCGAGCGGTAGCGGATTTCCTCGTAGGGAATATCGAGATCCTTCGCCAGCTCCATCGCCGTGCCCTGCACGGAATGGCAAAGGCCGACCTGCTTGATCGTCGGAAATTTCTCGGCAATCGCCCATGTGTTGATCGCCATGGGGTTGACGTACTGCAGCATGACCGCTTCTGGGCAGACGGCAAGCATGTCCTCGCAGATCTTCCAGAGATGCGGCACAGTTCTGAGCCCGCGCATGATGCCGCCGACTCCGAGCGTGTCGGCGATCGTCTGGCGCAGACCGTATTTCTTCGGCACTTCGAAATCGGTGACCGTGCAGGGCTCGTAGCCGCCGATCTGGAAGGCGACGACGACGAAATCGGCGCCGTCCAGAGCCTGGCGCTGATCGGTAAAGGTCTCTACAGTTGCCGATGCGCCCAGTGTCGAAGCCAGTTTGCGGGCAACGATGGCGCTTTCTTCCAGCCGCTGAGGATTGAGATCCATCAGCGCTATTTTCGCACCCGTCAGTGCCGGACGCTGCAAAACGTCGCCGATGATGTTCTTCATGAAAACCGTCGAACCGGCGCCAATGAAGGTGATCTTGGGATTGCCTGCCATGTAGAAGTCTCCTGAATGCTTATGAGGCTACCTCGAACGCCGCCTTAACCAGGCGTTCGGTGTAAGCGGTCTTGGGATGGGAAAGAACGTCGTCGACCGGCCCCTCTTCCATGATCTTGCCATGCTGCATGACGATGACGCGGTGGCAAAGGGCGCGGACGACCTTGAGGTCGTGGGAGATGAAAAGATAACTCAGGCCCCGTTCGTCCTGCAGCTTGCGCAGGAGATCGATGATCTGTGCCTGGACGGAGAGATCGAGCGCCGATGTCGGTTCGTCGAGCAGGATGAATTCCGGTTCGAGCGCGATGGCCCGCGCAATGGCGATGCGCTGGCGCTGGCCGCCGGAGAATTCGTGCGGAAAGCGTGACAGGATATTCGAGGGCATGCCCGCGCTGACCAGTGCTTCCTTTACCCGCTCCAGCCGCTCCGCCTTGTTGGCGCCGATATTGTTGACCACCAGCCCTTCGGCGATGATCTGGCCGATCGGCATGCGCGGATTGAGCGAGGAGAAGGGGTCCTGAAAAACGATCTGCATGCGCGAGCGCAGGGGCCGCATCTCGGCCCGCGAACGGCCATGGATTGCCTGCCGGTCGAAGTAGATTTCGCCGCTCTCGGCATCGATCAGCCGCAGCAGCGCCTGGCCGAAGGTGGTCTTGCCGGAGCCGGATTCGCCGACGAGCCCCAATGTCTCGTGCCGGCGAAGCTCGAGGCTGAGGCCATCGACGGCGACCAGCTCGCGCATGTCCGGCTTGAGGAAGGTGCCGTGGCGCAGCATGAAGGCGACCTTGACGGATTTGCCCTCAAGAATGGTGTCGCAGTCCGGCGGCAACGGCTTTGCCTGCCCCCGCGGCTCGGAGGCGAGCAGATGCTGTGTATAGGGATGCTGCGGACGAGCGAAAAGCTCCTCCGTCGTATTGTGCTCGCGCATCTCGCCATGTTGCATGACGTAGACATAATCGGAAAACTGCCGGACCACGGTCAGGTCATGGGTGATCAGGATCACCGCCATGCCAAGCTGCTTCTGCAAATTGCGGATCAGGTTCAGGATCTGCGCCTGCACGGTCACATCGAGCGCTGTCGTGGGCTCGTCGGCGATGAGCACATCCGGGTCATTGGCGAGCGCCATGGCGATCATCACGCGCTGGCGCTGGCCGCCGGAAAGCTGGTGTGGATATTGCTTTAGCCGCGCCTCCGGATCGGGAATCTGCACCTGCTGCAGCAGCGCCAAAGCCCGCCTTTCCGCTTCGCGGCGGCCGATCTTGCGATGGACGCGGATCGCCTCGACGATCTGGCTGCCGATCGTATAGATCGGGTTCAGAGAGCTCATCGGCTCCTGGAAGATCATCGAGATACGGTCGCCACGCAGTTGCCGGCGCGCGCGTTCGGAAAATTTCAGCACATTCTTGCCGTCATAGCTGACCGTGGATTTCTCCGAGACGACGGCGCGTTTGGTAAGCAACCCCATCACCGTGCGGGCGGTCACCGATTTTCCCGAGCCGGATTCACCGACAATCGCGATGGTCTCACCCCGGTAGAGCTGGAAGGAAATGTCCTTGACGGCGTCGACGATGCCATCTTCCACCTTGAATTTGACAGCAACGTTGCGGGCGTCGATGACGGGCGGCACGGTCTTATTGGCCGCATCGAGCCTGATATCGGGGGCGAAGGGATTGACGAGTGCGAGAGCCATGGTCCGTCTCCTCTCAATAGGGATCGATGGCGTCGCGCAGACCGTCGCCGAGCGCATTGAATGCGAAGACGGTGACGAGCACGAAGGCGACGGGCGATAGGATCCAGGGATAGGAGCCGATGACCGAATAGGTGGACGTATCCTGCAGCATTAGCCCCCAAGAGATCAGTGGCGGCTTGACCGCGAAGCCAAGGAAGCCAAGGAAGGATTCGAGCAGCACGACGCTCGGAATTGCCAGCGTCACGGTGACGATGACATGGCTCATCACATTCGGAAAAATGTGCTGCAGGATGATACGTCGATCCGTCGCCCCAACCGCCATGGCGGCGCGCACATAGTCGATCCGCGCCAGGGCCAACGTCTTACCGCGCACTTCTCGCGACATCTGCGCCCAGCCGAGTGCCGACATGACGATGATGACGAAGGCGAGGAAGACGTTGGTCGGCGCCGTCACGGGGATCAATGAGGTCAGCGCCAGATAGAGCGGCAATTGCGGAAAGGCCAGCACCAGCTCGACAAAACGCTGGATCCAGGCATCCAGCGTGCCGCCGAAATAGCCCGAGACCATGCCGACGGTGGTGCCGACGATGGTGACGATGGCAACCACAGTCAGCGCGATCATCAACGAGATG
Source organism: Rhizobium sp. CB3090 (assembly GCF_029714285.1). NCBI lineage: Bacteria > Pseudomonadati > Pseudomonadota > Alphaproteobacteria > Hyphomicrobiales > Rhizobiaceae > Rhizobium > Rhizobium sp. CB3090. The sequence goes on along the minus strand of NZ_CP121663.1, from coordinate 623,343 downwards.
CGAGAGCCGTAGATGGCGCGCGAGAGCACATCGCGGCCGAATTTGTCGGTGCCGAGGAAATGCACCGGCCGGCCATCGGTCGAGCCGAAGAGGTGGCGGTTGCCTGGGATCAGGCCAAACAGGTCATAGGGCGCGCCCTTGACGAAAAAGCCGAGCAGACGCGGATTGTTGTAGTCCGGCCCGACGATCGGCTGAAACGTGACCGGGTCAAGCTCATCGGTTTCGGCCAGCGCATAGACCCTCGGCTGGAAGACGAAATTGCCGTCCTTGTCGTGGAAGCTGATGACTTGCGGCGGCGCAAAGCCGGTATCGGTCGCCTTGGGATCGTCAGGGGCGATGAATTCGGCGAAGAGCGACATCAGCAGCAAGAGGATAACCAGGATCAGGCCGCCCATGCCTGTCCACGAGCGTTTCAGGCGACGCCAGACAAGCGCGATGTAGCTCTCATTGCCGCTTTTCGGCTTGATCTTGTTTTCATCGAGCGGCGGCGCGGATGTGCTGAAGGCGAGCATCAGTGGATCCCTCCCTGTTGACGGACGCGGGGATCGAGCAAGGCGAGCAGCATGTCGGCAATGATGTTGCCGACAATCAGCGTCGCCGACAGCACCATCATGAAGGTGGCAGTGACATAGACATCGCCGATCGCCATCGAGCCGACGATCGCCGGCCCTACGGTCGGCAGCGCAAAAATAATGGCGGTTTCGATCTCGCCGGTCAGCATGTAGGGCAACACGACACCCTGATACATGACAAGCGGATGCAAGGCGTTCGGTACCGCATGACGCATGACGACGGCGCCGCCGGAGAGGCCTTTGGCGCGGGCGGTCTCGACATATTGCGCATTCAGCGTGTCGAGCAGATTGCCGCGCATGACGCGCATATTATAGGCAAGCCCGCCGAAGGTGGCGATCGCCACGACCGGCCAGACATGCTTGACCAGATCGACGAACTTGGCCCAGGACCACGGCGCCCCACCATATTGCGGCGAATAGAAGCTGCCGATTTCCGAGACGTTGAGTTGGAAGACGAGGATATAGACGATGATCAGCGCCATCAGGAAGCGCGGCACCGTCATGCCGAGAAATGAGATGCCGGAAAGCAGGCTGTCGATCCAGCTATATTGCCTGGTAGCGGCCCATATGCCGAAGCCGATGCCGAGAACGGAAGCGAAGAGATGGCAAACAAGCGCAAGTGCCAGGGTCCGCGGCAGGCGCTCTCCGACGACGTCGGCCACGGGCTTGTTGTAGAACATGCTGTAGCCGAAATCGCCCTTGGTGACGATGCCGCCAATCCAATTGAAATATTGTATGACCAGCGGCTTATCGAGCCCGTGTTCATGACGATAGATTTGCGCCTGCTCGTCGGCCTGGGCGAAGGACGCGCCCCCCTGGTTCATCAACTGCGAGCGGATGAAGTCTGCATAATCCCCAGGCGGCGCCTGGATGATCGCAAAAGTCACCACGCTCAGAATGACGAGCACGGGTATGGCAGAGGCTATGCGCACGAGCAGGAATCGCAACATGGGACGGTTCGCTTCTCTTCTTGCCGCCGGTGGTCTGCATCCCCTGAGGATAGCACGGACCGGCTGGGTTCAGCTTTGCCCGGCTGCATCGCAATGCAGCCGGAATTTTTGGCTTGAGGCGGGCAGCCGGCCTGATGGCCGACTGCCCGGCTCCATTAGTTGATCGGACCTGCGCTGCCCGGCGCACCCGGAAGCTGCTCGGGGAACAGTTCGTATTTGCCCTGCTTGTCAGCCGCGACCCACATGCGCTCACGAATGATGGAGTCTTCAGCCCAGTTGAACATGAAGATCGGCGTACCCGGAGGAACGTTCGAGAAGCGCTTGTTGATGATAAGCGCGCCCGGATATTCCGTCAGACCGATATTGTAGAGATGCTCGGTCGAGAGTTTCTGGTACTGCTTCATCAGGGCCACACGCTCGTCGCTATTCTGCGAGGTCGTGAACTTGTTGACGACGTCGACCATCTCCTTCTCGAAGGGCATCAGGTCCAACTGGCCGCTTTCGGGCGCGCGGTGATTCCAGCTCGTGCGCGGACCGACCGGAGCGAGCTGTTCGGTGTTCTGCACCACCGAGGCCAGTTCCGTGGTGTTGCGCCGGACCATCCAGTCGAAGCGACCGCTATAATTGGCATCATCGCGCTTCGGTCCGTCGAGCGCGTTGATAATCACGCGAAGCCCGAGCTTTTCCATCTGCGCTACGACACCCTCGGCAAGGCTCTTGTCGGTCGTGTAGTCATTGTTGACCAGCAGCGTGATCTCGACATCCTTGCCGTCGGCGGTGCCCGCCGGGAAGTTGACGATGCCGTCTCCATCCGTGTCCTTGAGGCCCGCCTTGGCAAGCAGTGCCTTGGCGCCCTTCAGATCGAACGGGTAGTAGACCGTCGAATTGCGGTCGTAGAAGCTGGTGCCCGAGGACAGACCGCCGGGATAGATCGCCGTAAACGGCCCTTTTACCAGGGAGTCACCGATCGCCTTGCGATCGAGCGCCATGGTCACGGCCTTGCGGAAATCCTCGTTGCGGTTCAGCTCGCGAATGGCCTGACCGCGGGCGTCCGGGTTACCCCAGCCATTGGCGGAGAAGTTCATCTGCAGATTATAGCCGATAAGGCGCGGACCGAAGGCGAGACGCGCCGGGGCGTCCGGTTGGGCAGCGCGCTTCAGCGAAGCGACGAAGTTTTCCGGCTGCTCCAGATTGGAGAGGTCGCCGGAGCCGGCAACTGCCTGCACGTCGCGATCGGCCCAGGTCGAAAGCTTGTAGTGCAGCTCGTTGAGGTAAGGCAGTTGATTGCCCTTCTCGTCGACCTTCCAGTAATAGGGGTTGCGGCGGAGCACGATAATGTCATCGGATCGGTACTCGACCGGCACCCACGCACCCATGACCGGCATGTTCATATATTCCGGCGGGAAGGCATTCTTGAACTGGTCGTAGGTATTCTTCGAATATTTCGGATGCTGCGGCTTCAGAATATGCGACGGGCCCGGGCAGAAGTTCGGATAGGCCATCGTGTAGAGATACTGTTTCGGGAAGGCATCCTTGAAGGTCCACTCGATCGTGTAGTCGTCGATCTTCCTGAGCGTCGTGCCCTCGCCAAAAGCCTCCGGCGATGCGCCGCCGCCGAGCGGCGAGACGTTCGGATCGATGACTTCGTCTTCCCAATAGAACATGATGTCGTCGGCATTGAAGGGCACGCCATCGGACCATTTCGCGCCTTCGATGAGATGCATGGTGAGCTTGTGGCCGTCCGGCGACCATTCCCAGCCCTTGGCGAGGTTCGGCAGCGGCTCGGTATCCTTCGCCTCGACCTGGAACAGCGGCGCAGTGCGCGTCAGGCATTCGGAGAGGCCGATATCGATGCCGCCCCATCCCTGGGTCTGGCCGGCGCCGTAGTTCCAGCCTTCCGGCCGACCGCCGATGACGTGACGCAGCGTGTCGCCATAAACACCGATGCCGTCTGGCATGTTACCGGTTTTGAAAACGAGCGGTTCCTTCGGCAAGCGATCCGTGACGGGCGGCAACTTGCCGGTCTTCACGAATTTTTCCGTAACCCAGGCTGGCTCGTGATATTCCGGCAGCGCCTTGAACTCCAGGATGGAGTCGCGTGCCACATATTTGATCTTGCCTTCAGCCGGGAAGGCCGGCGGTACGGGCGGCACTGTCGGTTCGGATGCATAGGCGCTCATGGCGATCGCCGATGTGGCAATCGTCAACGCCGCAAGAATGCTTATCGGTCGAAAATGTCTCATCGTTTTCTCTCTCCCAATGTCGCGAGCGCCCCGTAGGTGCGCCGCACTCCTCCATTCAACGGCACCGGCTGGCGTGCTGGCAGGTTTCCTCCTGAAAATCCCGCCGAAGCCAACCAGTCCCGAATGCCCGGTCCTTAGCCAGCCTGCTTCATGGCTGCTTTTTCCGCTCTCAGCTCCTCGATCGAACGTACGTTACGGCTGGCCGCACCCTTCCAATCGCGGGTCTTAACATTGCTGCGCGACAGACGATCCTTCGCCCCTTCGACCGCATGTGCATATTGCGGCAGCCAGCGAGCCTCGGCCACGATCATTTCGTCGACCATCTGCCAGACCTCTTCCGGCGTCGATACGGCGCCGACCAGCGGATCGTGCAGAACCGCGAGTTTCAGCAAATCGAGATCACCGCTGACGGCGGCGTGAACGGACATGCGCTGGACGTTGATCGAGGAAATGCAGGTCGCGGCGCAGGCTTCCGGCAGCGTGACGCCAGCCACCATGTTGATGCCGAAGCGATCGACAAAGCCGGGCGATTCAATGATGGCGTCCGCAGGCAGATTGGTGATGACGCCGTTGTTCTTGACGTTGAAGTGACCGCGATAGACACGATTGGTCTCCAGCGCCTCGAGAATGTGGCTCGCATGCTCGTTCGAGCGCTTGGCCGGATCGATGGGCTTCGAGGCGCTTTCGAGGATCTGCGGGAATTCCGTCTCGAACCAGTTGCGAGTCTCGGTCGAATGGCGGAGATAGCCGCCCGTCTCGCCGTGGATCCAGTCGGACATGTCGATCCACTTGTTGATCTCGTCCGGCCGCTTGCGATACCAGGGAAGGTATTCCGAGAGATGTCCGTTGCTTTCGGTGGAATAGACGCCGAAACGCTTCAGCACGTCGATGCGCAATTTCTCCTGCTGCGAATAAACCGGATGCGCCTCGAAAGCGGCGATCAACTCGTCCTTACCGATCTTGCGGCCATTGAGGCGCAGATCGACGAACCAGGTCTGGTGATTGATGCCCGAGCAGATGTAGTCGAGCTCCGATTTGTCCTTGGCGCCGAGAACTTCGGCAATCTGCTCGGCCCCGTGCTGGACGCCATGGCAGAGACCGATCGTATCGACCTTGCCGTATTCGATCGCCGCCCAGGTGTTCATCGCCATCGGGTTGGCATAGTTCAGGAACTTCGCGCCGCTTTCAGCGACCTTGCGGATGTCCTTGCAGAAGTCGAGAATGACAGGAATGTTGCGCTGGCCGTAGAGAATGCCCCCGGCGCAAATCGTGTCGCCGACGCATTGGTCGATACCGTATTTCAAGGGAATGCGAATATCTTCGGCATAGGCTTCCAGCCCTCCGACGCGCACGCAACTGATAACGTAGCGTGCACCGTCCAGCGCCTTGCGGCGCTCCGTCGTCGCCGTCACTCGGGTCGGCAACTTGTTCGCCTCGACGATCCGATCGAGGATCGCCTTGATCATCGTGAGATTGTGCTCGCTGACATCGGTCAGCGCAAATTCGACATCCCGGAACTCCGGCACGCAGAGAATGTCGGTGAACAGTTTTTTCGTGAAGCCGACGCTGCCTGCGCCGATAATGGCGATTTTGAAACTCATGATCCTCACCTTGAAGTCGGTCGAACAATCAGCAGCGGAGAAGAGGATGGTGTTTTCATCCCATGATCGCACAGGCGGCGCGACACAGTAAAATCAACACTTTCTCCTCCTCCTGCCGGTCCTCATCGGCAGGTGCATGCTGTTTTCTGAGCGGAATTATGCCTATAATCATCGGGCCGACCAGAGAACTATTATGCTTTCAAGGGTAATTTTGTGCTGCAAGATTTGATCACGAACGGCCAGACCATGCGGACTGTCTCGTTGCCACGCGGACGCCATCGGCTGCATGCCATGCCGACAAGCGCCGGCTACGAAATAAGGGACAACGAGCCTTATGATTGGGACGGCCGCAGACGCGGCCAGACGCCGTTCACTGTGCTGCAGCATACGATCGGCGGCAGCGGCCGGCTACGCTATGAAAACCGCAACTACCGTCTCGGCGCCGGTGATACGCTGATGGTGCTGGTGCCGCACAATCATCGCTACTGGTTGGAAAAAGGCGAGCGCTGGGAGTATTTCTGGATATCGATGAATGGTGAGGAAGCCCTGCGTATCCATCGCCTCATTCTGGATGCCGCAGGACCACTCTTGAAACTGCAGCAATCGACAATCGATCATCTTGCCGATTGCAGCCTGCGGCTTGTCAGGGGCGCCACCACGCCTGCCTCCGCCTCGGCGGTGGCCTACGAGGCCGCAATGGCGCTTTATGACGATGTCTTCGGTTCGCATGGCGTCGCCACTGACCGATCCGCCATGCAGACGGTGATCGACTATATCGACGCCAATCTGGAGAAGCCCTTGCCGGTCAGCGAACTTGCCAGGGTCAGCGGCCTCAGCCGCGCTCATTTCTCCCGTGTCTTCGCCGACAGCGAAGGTCTGCCGCCGGCGGAATTCGTCCTGCAGCAGCGCATGCAACGCGCCGCCAAGCTCTTGACCAAGGCGGCCTTCATTCCGGTCAAGGAAGTGGCGATCATGTCTGGATTCGACGATGCCAACTATTTCTCGAAGGCTTTCCGACGCACCTACGGAATCAATCCTACAGAATTCCGCACCACCGGCATGTATGCGGCAGTGCGGAGCCCCGGTGAGGAAACCAAGAACATGCGAGCCAGATAGATCCGGCTATGCGGAATGCGGATGCAGGTCGTCGTTACCGGGCGTTTCCAGCCGCGCCAGCTTTCCTTCTTCGGCCTTGTAGAAATATTGGCTCGCGACCAACCAGCCCTTCAACGGACGCAGCGGCGGGATGCAGGTGAGCAGCATGAACGGCAGCGTCGTAAAGGCATGCACCCAATACGGAGCCTGGAACGCGACTTCGAGCCAGACCGCAAGAGCGACGCTCGGAATGCAGGCGAAGCAGATGACGAAGAAGGCCGGGCCGTCGGCCGGATCGGCAAAGGAATAATCGAGGCCGCAGACTTCGCAGGACGGCTGGAGCGTCAGGAAGCCCTTGAACAGATGACCTTGCCCACAGCGCGGGCAGTGGCTCCGCAAACCGGTCTGGAGCGGGGGAAGCGGCGGCCATGCGTCTTCGGATGACATTGTTTTGTCCCTTCCAAGAATCGGGCATTCGCTTGGAAGCGTATTGCCCGCAAACCTCGCAGGCGAAGCGCCTCATGCGGATCGTCTCGAAGCGGGGCGGCACTGTCAGCGACTCTCAGGTCGCTGACATCCGTTGAAAGATGTATGGCACAACAAGGCATACACAGTCAATTATTGTATGCATATTGTTTGAAGAACCTATATAGGCGCGGCAATTTGTCCGATCAGATGACGATCGCCGAAGCGGCCGGCGTCTCTGAGAGCAGATCAGCGACAATGCCGAGGCTCTGGCGCAGATGTTCGCGATCTTCCGCGACACCGAGCCCAAGGCGGACCGCTTCCGGCGCCGGACCAAGGGCAAAGGCATCGCTCGCGACAACGCCAATGCCTGCAGAGCGCAGCCGCGCCGTGAATTCGCCGCGCGACCATACGGGCGGCAGCCGCAACCAGGCATGAAAACCCTCGGGATCCGCCAAGAGATCGGCGGCAGGCAACAACTCCGCCGCAATCGCTTGGCGCGCCTTGGTTTCCCGTCGGATGGCGGCCAGCACAGCCTCTGCCGTACCATCTTCGATCCAGCGGCTGGCAATCGCGGCTGACAGCGGCGAGGCCATGGCGGAGGTCGCTCGGATGATACCAGCAAGCCTGGTCGCCGCGCGCAAATTCGGCACTGCGAGATAGGCGATGCGCAGCGCGGGTGAAAGGCATTTGGCAAGACCGGCGATATGATAAACCCGCTCCGGCGCAAGCGCCGCCAGTGGCGCGACCGGCTGCATCGGCAGCGCGCCATAGGCATCGTCCTCGATGACATCGACATCGTAACGGGCGGCGATCTCCAGGATGGCTTTGCGCCGCGACAACGGCAAGGTGATCGTCGTTGGATTGTTGATGGTTGGATTGCAATAGAGCGCCTTGGGCCGCCTGCTAACGCAGATTTGCTCAAAAGCCTCAGGAATCAAGCCATTATCGTCGATTTCTACACCTGCTATAGTCAGCCGCGAGTGCGCTGCGACAGAGAGAAAGCCCGGATACGTCAATGTCTCGGCGCAGACTGTGTCGCCCGGAGCCGTCAGCATGCGGGTAATCGCCAGTAGCGCGCCTTGAGCGCCGGGGCAGACGAGGATGCGTTCCGGCCGGATACCAGGCAGCCGGCTTGCGAGCCATTCCGCTCCGGCCTCGCGGTCGCGGGCAGCGCCGCCCGGTTGTTGGTAGCGCAGCAAGAGGTCCAGCCCATCGCTGATTTCCAGCCCGCCGATCCCCTGCCACATCCGCGCTGTCAGGGCCTCGTCGTCGAAGCGCGGCGGCAGATTCATGCTCATATCGACCAGTCCGCCGGGAACAGGTTTTTGTCGCTGGGGCGGCGCTGTCCGGCCCTGGCTGACATAGGTGCCCTGTCCGATCCGACCCTCCACCAGACCTCGTTTGCGCGCTTCGGCATAGGCGCGGGTGACAGTGGTGAAATCGATGCCGAGCGTCTCTGCCAGCGCCCGTTGCGGCGGCAGGCGCGCGCCGGTCGCCAGACGGCCAGCACGGATGTCGGCCTGCAAGGCATCGGCGATCGCCAGATAGACCGGCCCCATCGCCCTGCTGATGGAGGGGGTCCAGAAGGACGTTGCCTGATCGTCGCTCATGTTGGTACCTCCAGAGGAATGTATGTATATTGTATGTTTTTTAGATCGCGGGCAAGAGGGCGGCCATCAGGAAATGCCGATCCGATAGCCGATTTCGTTGCACCATCGCGAGAGGCCTGTATAGATATCGCCCGGCTGCGACCATGCTTCGCATCGCAACCGCGCCTTTTTCCAAGCAATACGCGTTCGTCGAGGCTGCGACGAGCTCCATCAATAGGAATGAACATGCGTTCTGTTGTCGCTTTCAACGAATCCTGGACCTTTCAGGAAGGATTCTCGCTTGCCGAAGTTGGCCGCCGTCAGGAGGGACAGCCGGTCACCCTGCCGCACACTGCGGTCGAGCTGCCGTTCAATTATTTCGACGAGAAATCCTATCAACGCGCCTTCACTTACCAGAAGATCCTGACCTGGAGCGCGGATTTCGTCGGACGTGAAGTGTCGCTAGTGTTCGACGCCGCCATGGCCGATGCGGTGGTCTATCTCAACGGCGAGGAAATCGTCGCCCACAAGGACGGCTATACGCCCTTCGAGGCACGTCTGACCGGCCGCCTCAAGCAGAGCGACAATCTGATCACAGTCAAGATCGACGGCAGCGAAAATCCGGAAATCCCGCCCTTCGGCGGCCGTATCGACTATCTCACCTATGCAGGCATCTACCGCGATGTCTGGCTGAAGGTCGCAGCACCCGTCTCGATCGCCAACGTCAAGGTCGAGACCGGCAATGTACTTGCCGCCGCAAAATCAGCCACCGTTCGCTGCGATATCGCCAATCCGCAAGGCCTCGCCTTCAACGGCACCGTGACGGCCAGCCTTCGCGCGCCCGATGGCACCGTGCTGGCCTCGACCGTCGCCGAGACCTCCGGCAGCAGCCTCACCTTCGACTTCGACAATCTGGCCGGTATCTCGCTGTGGGAACTCGACAACCCAGCGCTCTACACCGTCGATGCCGAACTCAAGACCGACCATGGGTCGGACCGGTACACGGCAAATTTCGGCTTCCGTACCGCCGAATTCACCGCCGAAGGCTTTCTGCTGAACGGCCGCAAGCTGAAGCTGCGCGGTCTCAACCGTCACCAGGCCTTCCCCTATGCCGGCTATGCGATGGGCCGCTCCGCGCAGGAGCGTGACGCCGAGATCATGAAGCATACGCTGAAGTGCAATGTCGTGCGCACATCGCATTACCCGCAATCGACCTGGTTCCTGGATCATTGCGACCGAATCGGTCTCCTGGTCTTCGAGGAAATCCCCGGCTGGCAGCATATCGGCGGCGAAACCTGGAAACAGGAATCGATCCGCAATGTCCGTCGCATGATCGAACGCGACTGGAACCATCCCTCGATCATCATCTGGGGCGTGCGCATCAACGAATCGCAGGATTCCCACGATTTCTACGTCGAGACCAACAGGCTTGCGCGCGAACTCGATCCGACCCGTCAGACCGGCGGCGTGCGCTACATTACCGAGAGCGAACTGCTCGAAGACGTTTATACGATGAACGACTTCATTCTCGGCAACGAGGAACTGCCGGGCGTCAACCGTCCGCGCACGCCTCTCCGGCCGCAGCAGGAGAATACCGGCCTCTCGCAGAATGTGCCCTATCTGATCACCGAGTTCGGCGGCCACATGTATCCGACGAAGATCTACGATCAAGAACAGCGCCAGGCCGAACATGTGCGCCGGCATCTGGAAGTGCTGAACGCGGCCTATGGCGATCCGTCAATTTCCGGCTGCATCGGCTGGTGCATGTTCGACTACAACACCCACAGCGATTTCGGCTCCGGCGACCGCATCTGCTATCACGGCGTCATGGACATGTTCCGCGAGCCGAAATTCGCGGCCTATGGCTACATCAGCCAGTGCGATCCTTCCGACGAGATCGTGATGAAGCCGGTGACCCAATGGGCGCGGGGCGAGCGCAACATCGGCGGCGTGCTGCCGCTGATCGTGCTCACCAATTGCGATGAAATCGAGCTGCGCTACGGCTCCATCGTCAAACGTATCGGCCCTGATCGCGAGAATTTCCCGCATTTGCCGCATCCGCCCGTCGTCTTCGACCATCGCCATTTCACGAAGGACGAACTGGGTGTCTGGGGCATGGAATGGGAGGACGCGCATTTCACCGGGCTCATTGGCGGCAAGGCAGTCGCAACGCTGCATATGGTCGCCGATCCCGTGCCAACGACGCTCGAGGTGAAGGCCGACAGCCTGAAGCTTCGTGCCGGTGATTGCGACACGACACGCGTCATTATCCGAGCGCTCGATCAGGCGGGCTCCCGCCTGCCCTTCCTCAACGATATTGCAACGGTTGAGGTGACGGGCCCCGCCAAGGTCATCGGCCCGAAGACGATGGCCTTCCAGGGAGGCACCACCGGCTTCTGGCTGCAGGCGACCGGCGAAGCGGGGGCAATCACCGTCGACATCTCGTCCTCGCGCTTTGCGACGCAAACGATAAAGCTGACGGCGGAGTGATGGGCTGAAGGAGCGGTTTAGGCGATGACGGGATAGCCCAACGCGATCGCCTGCCGCTCCAGCTCGGCCAACGGCTTATAATCGGCGTCACCAAGCACCTCAAAGCGCCGCAGCGACAAGGTATTGCGGACATCCGCAAGCATGGGTTCGCTTGCGACGTCGGCGAGAATTTGGCGCAGCAACAGCAATTCTTCCGGCGATGTTTCCGAACCGGTGATGAACGGCAGGCCCGGCCCGCTGACCGTTTCCGCTAGAATACGGACGCCTCCGATACGGCCGGGATCGAAGCGTTTGGCGTTGCCGAAAGTGATGCAGTCGATGGCGGCGACATCGGCTCTGCCCGCGGTCACGGCATCGATGCTGCGCAGATGTCCGCCGGTTTCGACGACATGGCCGAAGAAGTGGCCGTTTTCAGCGAGCGGCGCAATAGCGGCACGGAAGAGATTGGCGCCGGAATTGCTGCCGGGATCGTTGATGGCAGCGGTCAGCCCGCGAAGATCGGCAAGCGTCCCTGCCGGCGAATCTCTGCGGACAATGATGAAGCTGCGCATCGACGGGCCGTCGCAGCCCGGCAGCTCATAGACTGGTGTCGCGACGAGCTGCACCTTGCCACGCAGGTGTTTCACGTAGGGAAAGCCGCAGGTTTGCGCCAGCAGAAGCCCAGGCTGCACCCAGGCCTCGTCATGCGTGATGCCCTTCTCCAAAGTCTCGGGGACATCCGCAATAGCAGCTCTTCGCAGCCGGTCGCGGATATAAGCCCATAGAGCATCCGTTGCGGCAACGAGCGGCGCTTGGCCGGTGTACATGGCAATGTTGCTGAGGCGCATAAGGGAAAAATCTCTGGAGATCGGCGGGTCTTGCCGATCCCATTACACCGCTCCGGATGCTGGTGCACCCAGGAAAGTGCAGATGTCATCTGAGATCCGCGCGTGTCGCGTCTAAACAAGTTTCAATGCTGGCGCACCACCGCCCTGCCAAGTGCGATGGCTCGTCGTTGCGCGAAATGTCTCTCTTCATCGGCATCGTTGATATCGGGTCTGACATCTTCGAGTGCTTGGAGAACTTTCGCGCGGAGCCATGCATCCTGGGCATCGCTATTGCCGACGAGTTCGAATGGTAGGGTGCCCTCATTCGCCGTGCGGGTCAACAGGATGCGGACGGCGTCCGACACCGTTAAACCCATACCTTCGAGAACGGCCGTAGCACGTTCCATGATTTCGGCGTCGATTCGCATCTGGACCAATGCATTCCGTGCCATTTCAGCCTCCCTTGGCTGCGGGACAATATAATGCCTTCGAGCGACATCTCCCAGTGGCCGAACATGCATTCAAAAGGTCGGTGCATGCACCGTCACTGGTTCGGTAGTGGCAACCCGTTGCTGCGTTTCCACCGTCGGCGCGGGGAATTGCCCCTCGAACAGGCGTTGGATGGCGGCAGTGCTCCGGTCGTTGCGCGGCAAGACCGGTTTGTGTGCCAGCAATTCCTCATCGATGATCGCCTGCATGCCCGACGTGAAATTGCATAGGCTGAATTGAGCCGCATGAGCGCGCAGCACATCAGGGCGGAACATATTCTCATGGTCTTCGAAATCATGCACCGCGTCGATCAGCGCCTTTTCGGATTGCTCTTCGAACAATATGCCGCTGACGCCTGGAACGACCGTTTCCAGCGCGCCGCCGCTGCCGAAGGCGATAACCGGCCGGCCGCTGGCCATGGCCTCGACCGGAACGATGCCGAAATCCTCTTCGCCGGGGAAAATCAGTGCGCGACAGCGAGCGAGCTTCTCCTTCAGCACCGAGAACGGCGCACGGCCGAGGAAGGTGATGGTCGGTCCGGCCAAACGTTTGAGTCTCTCCATTTCCTTGCCCTCGCCGATGATGACCAGATTGCGGTTCATCTTGGTAAACGCCCGGACAGCGAGGTCGATCCGCTTGTAGGGAATAAGCTGGCCAGCGCAGAGATAGAAATCCTCGGTTGCCGCCGCCGGGGTGAAATCGTCCACGGAGACCGGCGGATAGAGCACCGTCGCCGGACGACGGTAATATTTGCCGATGCGGGCGCTGACGTGATGGGAATTGGCGATGAAGCGATCGACGCGCAGGCTGGTGTTGACGTCCCAGGACCGCAGCAGCGGCGCAAGTACCGGCAACATCAGCCGCGAAGGGAGGCCGGCGTTGGAGCGATAGAAATGATAGTGGTCCCAGAGGTAGCGCATCGGCGAGTGGCAGTAGCACACATGTGTCGCTTGCGGCGGCGGGATAATACCCTTTGCCGGGCCTGATTCGCTGGAGATGATCAGGTCGTAGCCGCTGAGATCGAAACTCTCCAGCGCGAAGGGCATCAGCGGCAGCAGCGACTGGTAGCCTTTGGTGGCGCCGGGGATACGCTGCAGGAACGATGTCGTGACCTTGTGTCTCTTGATCTTTTCGGAAACGCGGCTCTCATCGTAGACGAGCGTGAAGATATCGGCATCGGGATACATGTCGCAGAGCGCTTCGACCACTTTCTCGCCGCCCCGCATCGACACCAGCCAATAGTGAACGATCGCTACCCGCATCCTTCTTCCTCCGCCGTTGGTCGAGACATCATTGTGCGGGCGGCGGGCAATGCGACAGAACCCACATCGGTCCTCAATCGCATCCAAATGGCTGAACGTCATGACCAAAAGGTCTAGGCGGCCAAAAACAGTTTAAACTCAATGATATATTCGCTGCTACCCTAACGCTTGGCCCCACCCGTTGCTTCCTCAGAAGGGATTAGCCGTAACCCTACGGCAGGGGATTTACTCGAAAAGCGTTCAAGGGATGATCTCAGTCCATAGCGCTGCGGCAGGTTGCCGGCGGCGCGACCGACACGAAAACGAGATCGCGCCTCATGTTGACAGTTTCTGCTCTTCACGCACAAGCCCGCCGGAAAGCGCCGGGCACCATCCTCGGCCTGTTCCTCGCTTTGGCACTTTCGGGAACCGCCTTTATCGACAACGCGAATGCCGCATCGGACGATGTCTATCACATCAGGCCCCAGACGCGGATGAAGGTTGCGATCGTCGAATGGGTCGCCTCGACCGGCGAGTACAAGGAGTGGACGGCGCTGAACGGCGAATATGTCGTTTCTCAATCCGGCACGATCTCCATTCCGATGATCGGTGAGATGCCTGTCGTCGACAAGACCACCGCTGATGTCTCCGCCGAAATCGGTGACCGGCTGAAGCAGATCACCGGTCTTGCCACCGCCCCCACGGCGTCCGTCGAAGTGGTGAAATACCCGATGATCTATGTCACGGGCTCGGTGGAGAAGCCGAGCGAGCAAGAATTCCGACCGGGGCTTACGGTCAAGCAGGCTGTCGCCATGGCCGGCGGCCGCGAACGCCGCTCCAATCCGACCGGCGAATATAACGACGCGCAACAGATCAGCTATGCTGGCGAAATCAACCGGATGGAGCTGCAATTGAAGCAGCTCGGCGCCCGGCGCGCTCGGTTGATGGCTGAGCTGAATGACCAGACCACCATCGATTTCCCGCCGGAAATCAAGGCGGCGCCAGAAGGTTCGGCCATCAGGCAAATCATGACCAGCGAAGTCGAAGTATTCAATGCCAGGGCCGAAGCGATGCGCCAACAGCTTCAGGCCGCCGCCGAGCTCGAAACCTTGCTGCGCAACGAGATCGACATTCTCGACGAGAAAATGGCATCCCAGGACGAGCAGGTGAAGATCGCCCAGGGCGAATTGGAAGACATCTCCAAGTTGGTCGATACCAAGATCCTCACCACATCGCGCAAGACCTCCCTCGAGCGTATCGTCGCCGACATGCAGAGCGGCAAGCTCGATCTCGTCGTCGCTTCGATGCAGGCCAAGCAAAAGCTGAGCGAGACCGAACGCGATGCGCTGAACCTCAAGGGGCAGCGCAAGACCGAGGTCGGACAGCAATTGCAGGCGACCGAAACCGAAATCGAAGACACCAAACTGAAGCGCACCACGACGCTACAACTGCTGCAGATCGCCGGCGCTTCGCTGTCTCGGCTGCAGAGCATGAAAGCGATCGATCTCCAGCCGCTCGAATATTGGATCACGCGCGGCGGCGACGCAGGTTCCACCACCGAAGTGCAGGAAACGACGGAGCTGCAGCCGGGCGATGTGCTGGACGTTCGCTACAACGTCTCCAGCAGCCTGGACGGCGCGATGCTGTCGTCGGCCGATCCCACACAATCCCAGTAACAATCATCGAAGCAAGGTCGGGCGGATATATCATGGCAGTTCACGAGATTGGTAAAAGCGTACCCGGTGTTCAATCCGAGGCCAAGCGATCAAATGGAAGCGAATACATCTCCTTCCGCGATATTTGGCGGTTCCTGCAGCGGCATGTGTTGATCTTCATAGCCTTCACGGCGATGGGGCTCGGCATCGGCTCATACTACGTGATGACTACCGAGCCGATCTATCAGGCTACGACCCGCTTGGTGATGGATCCGGAACAGGGGCGCATCGCATCGCAGGATGCCTTCAGCGGCACGGTCATTATCGAGGCCGCCGAGATCGCCAGTCAGGTCGAGATCGTCAAATCGGAAGCGATCGCCAGAGCTGTGATCGAGAAGCTCAATCTCAGCGAGGATCCGGAAATCGTCGGGGGAATGTCATGGCAGGGAGCTCTGCGCGACTCACTGCATAGAATCAGCGCCTATTTCACCCGCTCGCATGACGCAGAAGACGCAAAACCCGTCCCGACCGAAGACGATCTGATGCGTCGCACCATGGCGTCTTTCCTCTCCAGGGTCTCGGTCAACCGGGTCGGCCAATCCTATATTCTGGAAATCGGCTATAGCTCCACTGATCCGCGCAAAGCGGCACTGGCCGCCAACGCGATCGCCGCCGCTTATATTCGTACCGGCCTCACCGAGCGCGCCTCGGCCGCACAGAGCGGTGCGAAGTGGCTGGAAACCCGCCTGATCGAAGTCGGACGACAGGCACGCGAAGCCGCAATGAGCGTCGAAGAATTTCGCGCCAAAAACGGCATCATGGAGATCAGCAGTTCCTCCTCGCTCGACCAGCAGCAATTGTCCGAGATCAGTAGCCAGGCGCTGGCTGCCCGGGCACAGACGGCAGCAGAATCCGCCAAGCTTGCGACCCTCAACCGGTTGATGGCCGGAGAGAAGGTCGAGGGTGATGTCGACGAAACGATCAACAATCCGCGCATACAGAAGCTGCAGGAAGATCTCGGCACGGCAACGACCAAGCTCAACAACCTGACCAGCCGGTACGATGCCGGCAATCCGGCAATCGCGGCCGCTCAGGATGAGATCGATCGGCTGAAGGGCGAGATGCAGAAGGAGTTTGGCCGCATCCAGGCCGTCTACCGCTCCAATCTGGAAGTCGCGCAAACCCGGGAGAAATTGCTCAACGATGAGCTGGCGTCGCTGACGGAAACCGGTACAGACAAGAATCTGGCGCGTGTCGAACTCTCCGAGATGGAGAGCCGGGCGACGACCTATCGCCGCATGTATGAAAGCATCCTGCAGCAACTGATCGGCGCACTGCAGAAGGAATCCTTCCCGCTCGGCAATGCCCGCATCGTCACGGCTGCCGCCGTGCCGCTGACGAAGACCTGGCCGAAAACCTCGATCGTCATTCCCTTCTCCGCCATGCTGGGCCTCGCCTTGGGAGTTGGGATGGCGCTGTTGCGCGATGGCATGGATCGGCGCGTCAGTTCCAGTGAAAAGCTGCGTCGCGAACTCGGCATCACCTCGCTCGGCCATGTGCCCGTCTATGCCGGCCCGTCCTACGTGCCCGGTCATATCGTAGGCGGCGGCGCGACATGGCGACGAACTATGTCGCCGCTCAGATCCGTTCTAGACACGCCCTATTCGCAATTTTCCGAAGCTCTGCGCGGGGTAAAGCATTCGGTCGACTCCGCCTTCCAGCCGAATGCTCCGATGGTGATCGGCATCACTTCGGTCGGCACGGGCGAAGGCAAGACGACGATCGCGACCAACCTCGCCCAGCTCTATCAAAATGAGGGCGCGTCCGTGGTGCTGGTCGACGCCGATTTCCTTAATGCTCGCCTCAGCGGCGTGGCAGTGGAATCTGGCGCGGATTTCGGCATGGAGCTGCTGCGCATGAACGAGGTGCCGCGGCGTTATTCCGTTGCGCATGAAAACGGCCTGTCCATCGCGACGATCGACCATGATCCGGAGGCCGATAGATTGTCATCGCAGTCCTATGGCAACGGCATTCCGGTCGTCACCGTCGATGAAACGGAAAAATCCGTAGCCGCATTCCAGCGCTATGGCCATCTGCCGGCGCTGAAGGCGGAAATCGATCTGCTGCGCCGGCGCTACAAGGTGGTCATTGTCGACATGTCGGCCTTTGAAGATTCTGCCGATACACGCGTCATCTGCAGCTATCTCGAAGGCATCGTCGTCGTGGTCGGCCATACCAATAAAATGACGGTGGAGCGGCTGTCCGATGCGCTGGCAAGCTTCGGCACGACGCCGATCAACATCCTTGGCATCATCGCCAATCGCAGCAGTGAAAAGCGCCGGCATGGCGAGCGCCGTCACTGGTGGCGCAAGCCGCAGCTTCGCGAAACCCGCTTTTCCGCCAAGCGGCTCGAAGGCCGCCCGCCGGGCCGGCCGCTCAAGCTGGCCGTCGGGATCGCCAGTGCCGGCCGGCGGGATATCCTGTCCTCGATCCTTCCGCACATTGCTCGCCAGACGCGCAAGCCGGACGAGGTGGTCGTCTGCCTCGCCTCGCCGGAGGACATCGATCCAAGCTGCCTGCGCGATCTCGATTTTCCGGTGCGCGTACTGATTTCCGAACGCGGACTTTGCCGCCAGCGCAATCGGATCCTCGACAACATCCCGGATGCGGACGTCGTCCTCTTCCTTGACGATGACTTCCTCATGACGCCGAATTACATCGAGGAGACGGAACGGCTGTTCCAGTTCCATCCGGATATCGTCATGTGCACCGGTACGGTGCTCGCCGACGGGATCAGCGGCCCTGGCATCTCCGTCCGCGACGGGCTGCGGCTGGTCGAATCGAAGGGCCGCCGCCGGTCGGATCCGACGGCGCAGTTCCAGCCGGTCTACAACGCCTATGGCTGCAACATGGCGATCCGCACCACGATCATCAAAGCCGGCAATCTGCGCTTCGACGAGAACCTGCCCTTCTACGGCTGGCTCGAGGATGTCGATTTCAGCCGCATCGTCGCCCGCTACGGCCAAGTGGTCAGCGCCAAGCAGTTGGAAGGCGTGCACCTCGGCACGAAGGTCGGCCGCTCGGCCGGTGTCCGGCTCGGCTATTCACAGATCGCCAATCCGGTCTACCTGATGCGCAAACGGACCATGAGCGTCCGTCATGCGTCGACCCAGATCAGCCGCAACCTGCTCGCCAACTTGGTCAAGTCCTGGCGGCCCGAGCCGTGGGTCGACCGCAAGGGGCGGCTGAAGGGCAATGCGATGGCCTGTCTCGATCTGTTGAAGGGCAGGCTCGCTCCGCAAAACGTCGAAGCGCTGGAGTAATCTCGTGAGTTCACCTCGTCCCGATCGGGTCGTCATCATCAACGATCGCTCCGTCAAAGTTGGCGGAGCGTCGAACCTGGCGATCCTGTCTGCCGATCTGTTGCAACGCGCTGGAATTCCAGTCACCTATTTCGCCGGCGATGCCGCCGGCGACGATCCGCCAGCATTCGACACCATCAATCTCGATGGCCTGCCCCTGACGCAACAGGGCCGTATCAGCGCTCTTGCCGGCGGGCTCTACAGCAAGAGCGCCTATGCCGCCCTGCAGGATCTCATCGCCCGAAAGGACACGGCAGCCACGATCTACCATGTACACGGTTGGTCGAAGATCTTGTCGCCATCGATCTTTCGAGCCCTGTGGCCGGTGCGCGAGCGTGTCGTGCTGCACGCGCATGACTATTTCCTGTCCTGTCCGAACGGCGGCTTTGCGAATTATCGAAAAAACGATGTGTGCCGCCTCACGCCGATGTCGATGCAATGTCTTACGACTCAGTGCGACAAACGCGGCTATCATGAGAAGGTCTGGCGATCAGCGCGGCATATGCTGCGCGAACATTTTTACCCCACCCGCCAAACACCGGCCAATATCGTCATCGTGCATCAGCGCATGCGCGACTATTTCGATCGCAGCGGTATAGAGACAGACAATATCGAGATCATCCGCAATCCGGTCGAGCCCTTTCTGAAGCAGCCGATGAGTCCCTGGAATAAGCACGATTTCTTCTTTGTTGGTCGGCTTGAACCGGAAAAGGGATTCGAAGACGCCGCCATGGCGGCGCGGCTTGCCGGCATAAGCCTCCACATCGTCGGCGACGGCGCAGGCCGCGCGCTGTTGGAGCGCGACTATCCCGAGGTGGTCATCCATGGCTGGAAATCCAAGGAGGAGATGCGCGCCATCATCGGCAACGCCCGCGCGCTCGTCGTTTCCTCGCGCGTTCCGGAACCTTTCGGGCTCGCGGCGCTGGAAGCGGTGACCAGCGGCATTCCGGTTATCCTCCCCGACGCGGCGCTTCTCGGCGACGAGATTGCCGAGCTTGGCTGCGGGCTGACTTTTCAAAGCGGCAAGGTGGAAGCGCTTGCCGGCGCGATGCGCCGGCTTGCGGGCGACAACATGCTGATCCGCCTGATGAGCGTCAACTGCATGCGCCGTTCCAGTGGCCTCGCCCATACGCCGGCTTCCTGGCGGGATGCGCTGATTACTCTCTACAACCGCATTATCGAGCGCACAGCAGCTTCCACAGCCGTCGCAGATGACTATCCGGAAGCTGCCGAACAGTCACCAATCGGGTAGTCGAGTAGACGAATTACCCGCTGATCTAGCCGTGCCTTCCCGGCTTTACGTCAATGGGACTAGGGCAATACCCGCAGGGTCAATTGTCAAGTTTAAGGGCAACTGGCAGCTTTGTGGAATGGTTCGGAATGTCGAGAGGTTCCAAGAGATGCTGTCGGCTTTTGATGGCTTTGCTCATGACGAGCAATCGCTCCATGATTTGAAACAGACAGCGAGACGCAGCCGCGCCAAGCGTGCCGTCGATATATTGCTTTCGGCCGCGGGGCTGTTGTTTCTTGCCCCCGCACTTCTTGTCATCGCCGTCGCTCTGCTGCTGGTCGACGGCCGCCCCATCATCTACCGCCACACCCGTATCGGCCGCGAGGGCCGCACATTCCAGTGCTTGAAATTCCGCTCCATGCGCAAGGATGCCGATAGGCGCCTGGCCGAACTGCTGGAGCGCGAGCCGGAGCGGAAGCGGGAATGGCTGGCCACTCAGAAACTGATGAACGATCCGCGCGTGCACTGGCTTGGCAAATATCTGCGCATGAGCAGCGCCGATGAACTGCCGCAGCTTCTGAACGTGCTACGGGGCGAGATGAGCCTGGTCGGGCCGCGCCCGGTGGTGGCCGCAGAACTCGAGCGTTACGGATCCCAGCTCTACTGCTATCTGGCGCTGCAGCCCGGCATCACCGGCCTATGGCAGGTCAACCGCTGCGCCGACACCTCCTATGAGGAACGGGTACAGTTCGATGTCGATTACTACCACACATGCTCGTTCTGGACGGACGCCAACATTCTCTGGAAGACCGTCGGCGTCGTGCTGCTTGCCCGCAATGAAAAGGAACGACTCACCAAATGAAGAAGATGGCGACCGCAGCCCAGACAGCGAGACAAAACAATATCAGCAACCAGCGAAGCACGAATTTCCGGCGCAGAAAGCGCCGCCGCCCGGCTGTAGTGCGATCGGGATCGACGTCCTTCATAACCTGTTCTGCATGTTGTCTCATGACAGTTTACGAAAAACCCTCTGTTGGGCGAATACCAACCAAAAACATCCTTACAGGCCCAGGCCGCAACTTACGTAACGTCAGGCCGTTCAGCGCCAATTTGCTTGGTTTTTGGAGTGTTCCCCTTGGCGCAAGATTGTGTTCCGAATGGGAACAATACATGAGTCCTCTTAAGAAAATCTGGTTTTTCTTAAAGAATCCCACTCAATATTGTGGGGTTGCAACGGATTGGCTGTGGAAAAACGAGGGGATCCCGCCGTCCTTTCTTCCGATTGAGGCGGTGTGCTGATGGACGGATTGCCCCACCCCCCGTCACCTACGGGTCGATTCGGCTTGCCGCGATGGCTCCGCCTGCGCTTGCCGTCCGTTATCGGCGACGGTGCTTCGACCTTGGGTTCGAAAATCGTCTCCCAGGTCGTGCAGCTCGTCGTTTTCCTCGTCGCTGCGCGCGCGCTGGAATCGGCGGAATTCGGCCTCTACGCCTATAGTTCCGCTATCGTGATCCTGCTCGTCGTCGTTGCAGAGGGCGGATGGGGCGAGTTCATCATGAAAACGGAGTGCACTGAGGACGAACTCGACCAGGTCGGCACGATCTCGATCATCTCCGGGATCCTGATAACGATCGTCGGCTTCTCGATTGCCGCGGTCGTCTGGTTTGTCTTTCATCAGCCCTGGGAAGGCATGCTGCTTTGCCTCTTCAGTTGCTGGTTCCTGCCCTCGTCGCTTTCGGTCGTCTATGACGGACTGCTGGTCGCAAGGGGGCAGTTGCGCAAACAGGCGGCTATCCGTATCGCGTCCGAACTTACCGGGCTGGGCGTAACCATGCTCGGCCTGTGGATCGGTTGGAATATCTTCTCGCTCGTGGCGGGACGGCTTGCAACGCTGCTCGTCGGCGTATTCGCCGCCGCCATCGTCGCGCGCTGGTATCCAAAACTACGCCTGACCTTGCCCTTCGCGCGTGAAATCCTCGAATTTTCTCGTCATATCCTGGCAAACCGGCTGATCATCTTCCTGCGTTCCTATTCCGGCACACTTGCGATCGGCAGCTTTCTCGGCCTCGCCGAAGCCGGTTATTATCGCGTCGCCGAGCGGATCATCGCCGCCTTCTCGGAACTCATCGGCGAGCCGGCGCGCATGCTCGCCTGGACGTTGTTCCGCCGGACGGCCATCAAGATCGATGCCAACGGCAAAACGTCCCGCGATGTCGGCGCCTCCGCGACCACCTTCATGACCCTGCTGATGGCGATCTCGGCGCCGATCTATCTCGGCCTGTCGCTGATCTCATCCGGCTTGATCGACGTGGTGCTCGGCAACAAATGGGCGCCGGCGGCGATTCTCGTCACGATCCTGTCGGCCAAGCAGGTGCTGCTGACGCCCGGCTACGTCACCGAGCCGTTGCTGTCGCTGTCCGGCAACATCAGGCATATGCCTGCAGCACTCCTGCTCAACGGCGCCATCTCGGTCGGCCTGATCGTCCTCCTCGCCCCCTTCGGCGTCGAGGCGGCGGCTTTGGGCCAATGCCTGGCGTCGCTGATTTCCTTTGCGATATCGATGCACCTGCAACGCAACTATGGGGGCCTTGCATGGAGGCGGGTAATCGGCGACTGCGCCTACGTCGCGGTCGCCATCGCCGCTATGGCAGCGACGGTCTATTCGCTCGGTTATCTCGCCGAAGCGTCTGCGCTGCGGCATCTGGTGACGCTGGCGATACAAGTCGTCTCCGGCGGAGCGACCTACGTTCTCACCCTTGCGGTCCTTCAAAAGGTGATCGGCATCCCGATCCCGATCTTTGCAGTTGGCCGGCGATAGGCGTGAGTTTTTCAACTGAGATAGGCCGTTTGGGCCAGTTGAGGAAACAATAATGGCGACTGCATCCTTGTCAGAGAACACGCGCTCATTCCTTGGCGGGACGGTTCGAAGCCTTGGCCGGTCTTTGTCACCGCTGCGCGCCGCCGGCGGACGCCTGCGCTACCTATCGCCCTTTCCGCGGCGATTTACCGGAGCCTATAGCTCCTATGAGGCTGCCTTTGCCGCCGCCAAGACCATGCCAATGGCCGGTTACGACCATGAGGAAATCGCCAATGCCGGCTTCTCCCTTATGTGCCAAGTCTTACCGTGGGACTATCCGGTGATGTTTTGGATGCGCAACCTGATGCAGGAGGTAGATGGCGTGATCGATGCCGGCGGCCATATGGGGACGAAATACAGAGCTTTCCGTCCGTTGCTCCCGATCGATGAATCCTTCCGCTGGGTCGTTTACGATCTTCCCTCCATCATCCGAGTCGGGCGGCGTCTGGCGGAGCGCGACGGGCTGACCGGCCTCAGCTTCGTCGACCGGATCGAGGACGCGGGCGGCATACCGCTTTTCCTCGGGTCCGGCCTGATGCAATATCTGGACGTGCCGCTCTCCAGACTGTTGCAGCGCCTGCCCGCTTTGCCTCGGCATCTGATCCTCAACAAGGTCGCTCTTCACAAGAGGGGCATGGTTGTGACGCTGGAACGAATAAGCGGCACCTATGTGCCCTATCAGATGCGGGATGAAGCCACTTTCCTGAGCGATGTGACGCAGCTCGGCTATAGGCAGGTCGACCGCTGGGCGATCCCATCCCTGTCTCACCTCATCGACACTCATCCGGAATTGGGACGAAGCGAAAGCGCGGGTTTCTATTTCCGCCTCGACTAACAGGGAAAGGCGAGCAGCGAGTTTTCGCGCGGTCTTTTAGTCGAGGCCGCCGTCAACGATGGCTATATCAGCATGCAACTCCATGTCGTCCGGGGCCGATCTGAGGTCGCGAATCGCCGTGATAACATTCACCCACAATTCTTTGTTTTTCTATCGGAATCGCTGCTTCGCGGACAATCGTCCAATCGGCATAGACGAGCATATCAGCTACCGATTTTGGATAGGTCGCTTCGCTGCGCGTGCGGCCTTTCTGGCCGGAAAGCCATGCTGAAAATGCGGTGAACGGGCGCTAGGCTCAAAGACGAGAGCCGCTGATTTTATCGGGAGCGAAAGATATGGCCAAGGTCGGATTGCGGGAATGGATGGCGCTTGCGCCGGTGTTTGCCTCGGGAAAATTGGCGCGCTACGGCGATGATACCGGCGGTCCCCTCCTGCGGTTCGAGGCCGACTTCTGCGCCAAATTCGGCGTTCAGCATGCCCTCACGATGAGCAGCGGTACCGGGGCACTGATTTCGGCGCTGGTCGCGGCCGGCATCGGCCCCGGCGACGAAGTGCTGGTGCCGGCCTATACCTGGATCGCCACCGCCGCCGCCCCTTTGGCCGCCGGGGCCGTGCCGGTCCTGGTCGATATCGACCAGACACTGACGATGGATCCTGCCGATATCGTCCGGAAAATCACCCCTCAGACGAAGGCGATCATCCCCGTGCACATGTCGAACATGGTCTGCGACATGGACAGCATCATGCAGATCGCCCGCGAGCACGGTCTCATCGTCATCGAGGATGCCTGCCAGGCCGTCGGGCTGACCTATAAGGACAAGCGGGCGGGCACGATCGGCGATCTCGGCGCCTATAGCTTCAACCAATTCAAGAACATGAACATCGGCGAGGGCGGTGCCGTCGTCACCAATGATCCGCAGCTTTTTGCCCGGGCGCGCATGTATCACGACATCGGCTCGCTGTTTCGCGGCCATCTCGATAATGCCAACGAACCGCCGATGCTCGGCGTGAATTTCAAGGCGAGCCAAATCCAGGGTGCCATGCTGAACGTGCAGCTCAAGCGGCTCGATCCGATGATTGAGCGCATGCGCAAGCGCTACGATCTGATGACCGGGATCCTGTCGAAAAGCCACAGAATGCGCATCGGTCCGCACAATGATGTCGCCAATGCCGCCGGCCTGCATGTCATCTTCGAAACGCCTGACGACGCCAGGCAGTTTGCCGAGGAGAACAAGCGTGGCGTCTACCGGCTCTATGATTCCAGCCGCCATGTCTACACCAATTGGCAACCGGTACTGCAGCAGCGCAGCGGGCACCCGGCGATGAACCCTTACAATTGGACTGATCGGAAGATCGAATATACGCCCGATATGTGCGCACAAACGTTGGATATCTTAAAGCGCACCTGCCGTATCAGTCTCGGCGAGAACTATCCGGCAGCGCTGATGGCCTATCTGGCACGGCGTATGGTTCGCCAAGGCCCGACAGCCAGCGGCAAGCTCTCCTATGCAACAACCTAATTTCGAAGTCATCGGCCCTGACCTTATCGACGTCTGGACCTGGAGCCTCGATGCGCCGCGGTCTTCGGTCGATGAGTTCGCAACGCGGTTGTCCGCTGAAGAGCTGGCGAGAGCTGCGCGCTTCGTGCGCGAGCGCGACAGACACCGGTTCATCGTCGGAAGAGGACGGCTGCGATCCATCCTGGGGCGGTATCTGGACCTGCCGCCGCAGGAGGTGTCCTTCACCTATAACGACTATGGCAAGCCCGATATAGCCAGCCCTGGCGGTACGCACTTCCACTTCAATCTCAGTCACAGCGCCGATCTCGCGGCACTCGCCATCTCCGACCGCTACGAACTCGGTATCGATATCGAGGAAATCCGCTTTCTCAAGGAAGATATCGCCGGCCGTTTCTTTTCCCGAAAAGAATGCCTGACCCTGCGGGCGCTGCCGCCGGAGGCATATCTCGACGGCTTCTATCGTTGCTGGACGCGCAAGGAGGCCTTTGTGAAGGCGCATGGCGAGGGGCTCTCCCTGCCGCTCGACAGTTTCGACGTGACCTTCGATTGGTCAAGCGAACCAAGGCTGGAGCGACTGGAGGGAGATCCGGATGCGCCTTTCAACTGGCGGATCCTGGAAGTCGAAACGCCGATCACGTTTGCCGGCGCCGTCCTCGCCCTGACAAAGGGCCATCCAGTTGGCCTGCGCTATCGCAGCGACGAGGATGAGATGCCCAAAACGCATTGCGATCTCTGGGATTCGCTTCGCGCATTTTAGCTATTCATTTGCGCATGCCGTTGTCGCGAAACCGCTTTTGCGCACTGGCGCCTTAAATGCTCAATCTCGCATCCATAATATAGCGTCCACCCGCTGCATCGAAATGATGGCAGCCGAGAAGTCCGGTCTTGAAGTCCGGCTTGATCGTGCGGATGCAGCGCTCCTTATAATCATCGAGTGTGAGCTCTTCGATTTCCATGATGTTCAGCCCGTAGCCATAAATTCCATAGGCATTTCGCTGCGATGGCCTATAGATCTTGCCATCGCGCTCGAAGATGCGCCCGGCATTGCGCGCCACGGTGCTGCCGATGACGACGGGGTTGCGCTTGTGCGGCACGACCCGCTTCAGCTCGGGACCGTCGACCTCGAAGATGTAGAGTTCGCTGCAGTGGTCCTCGTAGGCGTGGTGATCCGAGAGATTGGTGAAGAGCCACCATTTGCCGTCGTAACGCATCAGAATGCTGTCGGCGGCCGATTGGCCCTCGAGGGCAGTCGAATAGAGCTCCCATTTCAGCGGAAATTCGGTGCAGCGCCAGATCTCGAGCCGACCCGACTGATGCGTCTCCGGCATCATGAAGATATCGTCGCCTTCCCGAAATACGAATGGATAGGAGAGATGGTGCGGGCGGTCGAGTGCCACGCCGATCCGCTCCACCTTGTCGCCATTGAAGCGGCCGACAGCGATATGCGCCTTTCGGTCGCCATCGGCGTAGGCTTCGTAAAACAGGTAGCATTCGCCATCGTGCTGGAAGAGGAATGGATCGGCCTTGATGTCGCCCTTGGTCGGCGGAATCTCGATCGCCTGGGTGGGATCGAAATCATCGATCCGCCCGCGACCAGTGTAGAGCGTCCAGATGGATGAACCGAAGCGTAGCTTTGTTTTCAACGCTTTGAGCGTTTTTGCTGAGAGATAGCCTGACAACGCGCCGGCGTAGCGGATGAGATCGCCGGATGATGGGGCAGACGTTGGCCCCAGGCGCGCCACCGAAGAGCCGAGCTTGCGGGTGTCTGCGAGACGCGCAAGCTCGCGCATCAGAAGCGTCACGCCCCGCTCTCGCACAAAGGCGGCATTGCGAGCCGCGCTGAACTTGATATTGAACGAGGAGGTGGCAATTTCGGCGATGGGCGTTTCGCCGCCACGCTTGGCATAAAGCACCAGCTCCGTCGTCGGAGCATTGGCGATAATGCTGCCATAGCTGAACCAATCGACATGTTCCGATCGCTGATCGGAGAAGTTGAAGGCCCATTCGCCGAACGGCAGTGTCCGTATCGCGTCGTCGGACAAGCCCTCCGGCGTGGTGCGTATGACCAGATCGAGATCGAGACGCTTGAGCAATGCGCTAGCGACACTGCCATCGGCGGTGTCGCGGCCGTTGATAGCTTCGAGATAATCGACACGCTGACGACCAGCATCGAAATGCTTCGGAGTATAGGCAGGCTGCCGGGCCAGGAATTTACCCTCCAGCCGTGCACCCAAAGCAAACAAGGACGACGTCTTCCGATTACCGAAAGCGCTGGGATGAACGAGCAGCGTAACGAGCTTGAAGCGCGGATCGGCAACAATCCGGTCGAAGACCATCAGCTCCCAATTCTCGAAGCCATCCTTATGTCCGGCAAGGATGCCGATCCTCAAAGGCCTGGTCATATCCATGATCGCGTTTCCTGTGCGGTTTCGCCGGATACATTTCGATGCGGCGCCTTTAGGCGCCGCCGAACTTCTTGGAGACGACCGATGCCAGTTCGGCCACCGAGTCCTCATGCCAGCCTTTGATGTCGACAACGGTGGTATCTGCCGCCACCGCATCGCCCCAGCCGAACAGCAGCTTGCGGGCGCGGGGATGATTGGCCTGGCTGCGCAACAGTATCACAGACGGGTCCTTGTTCTGCACCGGCTTGTAGCTGCGCGCAGCCGCCACCAGCAGATCCGTCACCGCAGCATTAGCCTCTTCGTCAGCTGAATATTGCCCAGCTTTGACACCGAACATTTTGAGGAGCGCCAGCGAGAAGTTGAACTCCTTGAGATAGACGATCAACGGCATCCGGCCCGACAATACCTTTTTGGTGAAATAGATGAGACGTTTGACGCGCCGCTCCCTGTTCCAGCGCTTCTGCTCCTTTTTCGGCAACGAGGCGAAATATCCAGGCGCCCACGTGTCGATGATGGCGGTGAAGCTGACATCAGCCCCTTTCTCCCGCAACTGCCTGGTCACCTCCATAGCCAGCGTGCCGTTGACGCAGAGCCCGGCGAGAGCAATAGGCCCCGCGTTGACGTCGATCTGCATGGCATCGACCGCATAGCGAGCGATGTCTTCCAGACGCAGATCAGCCAGACCCTTTCTGAGATCGGGATTGAACATGTTGACGTTATGAACCGATATCGTATCCGGCAATGCGTTTGCCAGGCGGTAAAATAGCAAGGGGTGGTTCAGCGTATAAAGCGAGGCCGGGCCTGTGCCCTGTTTGCAGGTGAGCAACTCCCAAGGGTTGACGATCCCGGTGGCGGGCTCCTGCGTCTTCGGCGTATCGAAGATCGCAGCGGCAAAGCCTTCGAGCGTCGGCTCTTTGAACAGGAGCTCCAGCGTTGGTTTGACGTTGAATTTATCCCGCACCGCCGACAGCAGCCGCAGCGCCAGCAGGGAATGACCGCCAAGCGCGAAGAAATCGTCCTGCGGCCGCACCTGCGGAACCTGGAGAATGTCCTGCCAGAGGGCGGCAAGCGCCGCCGTCTTCTTCGCCACCGGCGTATCGGCCGAAGCTTGGCTTGCGGAAAGCTCTGCCGATGTGTCCTTGACGGCAGCGATCGCCTGCCGTTCGGGCACAGTCAGCGAAGACAGCAATGCCTCGGGATGATCAAGGGCAATCTCATAGGCCTTCTGCCAGAGCTGCAGCAGACTTTCGATCGTGCGTGCATCGAAGAGATCGGCATTGTATTCGATCGACATGCGCCAACCCGACGGCCGGCCGATCATGATGAAACTCAGATCGTAGATGACGCCCGGCGATTGCGACGGTGAGCTGATCAGCTCGAAGCCGCCATAGCGGTGATCCTCCAGGAATGCCTTCTGCAGGTTGAAGTTCACCGAGATCAGCGGATTGCGTGAGGGATCGCGGACCGGATTGATCAGCTCCACCAGCTTGTTGAATGGCATGCGCTGGTGGTTCAGCGCCCCCTCCACCGTTTCGCTGACCGAATGGATATGCTGCGCGAATGAGATGTCGGAAGAGAAATCGCATCGCAGCACGAGGTTGTTGATGAAGACGCCGATCAGGTCTTCGAGATCGGAATGTTCGCGGCCCGCCACCTGCGAACCGAACATCACGGTTTGAGCATTCGTCAGCCGATGCAGCATGGCGCTGATGATGGCAGCGCCATAGCTGTATTGCGAGACACGATGAGCGCGTGCGGCGGCGTCCATGCGCTCGCTGAAGGCGAGAGGCTGCGCGACGGAGAGAATATTGCCGTGATTGGTCTTCACACGGCCGCGCGGATGATCCGGCGTAACCTCGAAGTATGGCGCGCCGGTAAGTTTCTCCTTCCAGAAGGTCTTCTCCGTCTCGAAGCCATAGCTCTGCAGATATTCCTGTTGCCAGAGGGCGTAATCGCCATATTGCAGCGGCAACTCCGGCAGCACCGGGGGCCTGCCGGCATCGATAGCGGCGGCGATTTCCCCCACTTCCCGTCCGAGCACGCGGATCGACCAGCCGTCGAAGCAGCTCTGATGGGCGGTAATGAGGAGAACCCCGCGGTCATTCTCTGCCATCAGTAGGGAAACGCGAAAGAGCCCGGGCTTGCTGAGATCGAAAGGAGCTTGCGCCGTCTCCTCGCCGATCGACATAATTCTCGCCTGGCGCTGATCGGCCGCCATGCTGCGAAGATCGATCACCGACATCTTGAAATCGATCCTGTCGACCGCCTGCTGATAGGGGCTGCCCCCCCTTTCGATGAACCGCGTCCGCAGGATCTCGTGGCGCTGGATCACCTTGCGAAAGGCCTGCTCGATAGTGGCAGCTTTGAATGCGCCGCGAATTTCCCAGCGAACCGCAACATTGAGGGCTGGATTGCCGGGGAGCAACTGATCGAGAATCCAGCAGCGCAATTGCGTCTGCGTGCAGGGAAACTCGCCGATGATCTCCAGATCGGCAACCTGGCCTACGGGGCTGTTTTCGACAGTACTCATATTGCCCTCTCCAATCCGCGGCGTGCGCCGTTACGGAAGTCTCTCAAGGATGGAACGTGAAATTGCGCCGGATCAGTTTTGATCTCGCCCTGGCTGTCGGCGAAGGCCGCCAGTTCGACCACCGACGGGTGACGCAGCAGATGCTTCGCCTCCAGCGGCAGGCCGGTATCGAGCATGCGGGCGGCGATGCGGAAGATGGTCAGCGAGTCGGCACCCAGCGCGTAGAGATTGTCGTCGACGCTGATGTCGCCGAGGTTCAGCACCTCCTGCCAGATCGTCAGGATCCGCCGCTCCGTCTCCGTCTTGGGTTGGACCTTGACGATTGCGGCTTCGCGCTGCGGCACGCCGCGCAACTGCAGGGTCTTGCGATCGAGCTTGCCATTGGCCGTCTGCGGCAGCTCACTTTCGATCACCCAGAAGCTCGGCACCATATGGCCGGGAAGATTGGCCTTGGCGTATGCGGCGAGATTGGCTGACGAAAGCTCGATGCCGCTGATGGTGGGTACGACGTAGCAGACGAGAGAGCGGTCGCCCTTCTGGTTCTCCGCCACGACGACGGCGCATTGGCGGACACCTTCGGCCTTGGAAACGACGGCTTCGATATCGCCGAGTTCGATGCGGAAGCCGCGAAGCTTGATCTGCTGGTCGCGCCGGCCGAGCAATTGCAGCGACCCGTCGGCCAGGCGGCGTCCGACATCGCCGGTCTTGTAGAGCCGCTTCGGCCTGCCGGTCGCGAAGCAGAACGGCACGAAAGCTTTCTCGGTCAGGTCAAGCCGGTCGAAATAACCGTTCGCCAGGCCGTCGCCGCCGATATGCAGTTCGCCGGTCACGCCGATCGGCGCGATCCGATTGTTCTGGTCGAGGATGTAGAGCTGCGTATTGGCGATCGGATGACCGATGGTGATCGGCTGGTCCGCATCGGTGATCCGCTGCAACGAAGACCAGATCGTCGTCTCCGTCGGGCCATACATGTTCCAGAGCTCACCCCCGATCGTCAGCAGCGATTTCGCCAGTTCCTTCGGCAAGGGCTCGCCGCCGCAAAGCATTTTCAGGTTCGGCCGTTCCTTGAGGCCGGCCTCCGTCAACATCTGCCAGAGCGTCGGAGTTGCCTGCAGCACCGTGGCATTGTGCTCGTTGACCAGCCTCACCAGTGCGAAACCATCCTGTACCTGCGTGCGGCTGGCGATGACGACCTTTCCGCCCGATATCAGCGGCAGGTATATTTCCAGCCCGGCTATATCGAAGGAGATGGTCGTCACGGCAATCAGCGTGTCGCTGGCGGTGAATCCCGGTTCCTTCGCCATGGAGAGTAGGAAGTTCGTCAGCGCCCGGTGGGACACTTCGACACCCTTCGGCATGCCCGTCGAGCCCGAGGTAAAGATGATATAGGCCGGAGCGGTGGTATCGGTCGGCAGGTTCTTCAGGGTAGCACCCGTCATCGAGCCGATGGCCTTAGCGTCCTTGTCGACACGGATGATGGGCGTGCCCGAGGCGGCAAGCCGTGCCATCTCGTCGCTGTCGCAGATCAGGCCGCCGACGCGGGCGATATCCAGCGTCTGACGCAACCGCGGCTCGGGATGGGCTGGGTCCATGGGCACATAGGTGTGCCCGGACTTCATGACCGCCATGAGGGCGACGATCATTTCAAGCGAGCGCTCGACGAGAAGCGCGATACGCTGGCCAGGTTCCGGGATCGCCATCTGCAGATAAAGGGCGAGCTGGTTGGAGCGGGTTTCGAGTTCGCCGTAGGTGATCGTGTGGCCGTCATGTTCGGCGGCGACGGCATTCGGATGTTGCGCTGCCTTGCGGGCGAAGAGCGAGAAGGCGAACTCGTCGTGATTATAGTCCATCGCCGAATGATTCAGGCTGTCGATCAGCCAGGATTTCTCCTCCGCCGTCAGCAGCGACAGGTCGGAGACCTTATGATCCATATCTTTCGCGAGTGCTTCCGCCAGCGTCGCGAAATGGCCGATCCAGCGCTCGATGGTGGCGCGGTCGAAGACGTCGGCATTGTAGTCGACATCAATGCGAATGTGATCCGTTGCCTCGATCATGTTGAAGAACATGTCGAAGTTGGAGAATGCCTTCGCATTCGGCTCGATCGTGGGCTTGAGGTTGCCGAAGGCGGAGCCGCCGGCCATCCGTTCCAGGTTGAACTGGATCTCGGTGAGCGGCAGGCGCCGTGAGTCGCGCTTGATGCCGAGTTTGCGCACCAGCGTGCCGTAGGTGTAGTCCTGATGCTCGAACGCCTGGAAGACCAACTGCTGCGTTGCCTTCAGGTGGGTCACGAAGGATTCTGCCGGCGTCACGGTCTGGCGCAACGGCAGAAGATTGACGCAGTGGCCGACGAGGATCTGGTCACCGATCAGGCTCTGGCCGGCAGACGGGATAGCGATGACGATGTCCTCCTGGCCGGAAAGCCGTGAGATCGTCACCTGCAGGGTGGCAAGCAGGGTGGAGAACAGCGTTGCACCCGATTTTGCCCCTGCCTTCTTCAGAGCCTTGTAGACGTCTTCGCCGATGAAGCCGGTGCAGGTTCCGCCGGCAAAGCTGCGATATTCCGGGCGCGGCCGGTCAAGCGGCATTTCCGGCAGATCGGGAACCGTTTTGAACTGGTCGAGCCAGAATTGTTCCGTTGCACCTGATTTCTCAGGCTTTGGTGCGAAGTCGGTCGAATAGGTGGCGAAGGACAGAGCCGGTTCGAAGCTCGGTGTGTCGCCCTGTTGGTAGGCGGCATAGGCCGTCGACAGCTCGTCCACGAAGACGTTGATCGACCAGCCGTCACAGACGATGTGGTGGCCGGTGAAGACGAAGACGTGCTTGTCACCGCTAAGTTTCACAATGCTGGCCCGGACCAAAGGACCGTTCACGAGGTCAAAGGGTGTCAGCGCTTCGTCTTCGACGATCTGCCGCAGATCTACTTCGCTGGCACGATCGACCAGCGGCACGTCAAGTTTGAAATCCGGAATGAAGTGGAAGAACTGGCCGCTGCGATCAAAACGGATGTGGAAGGCATCGTGGCGGTCAACGACAGTATCAATGGCTTTGCGGAATGCCTTCTCGTCGAAAGCGCCTTCGAGCTTCAATGAAAAGGACTCGTTGAAGGAGCACGAGGCTTCGTCGCCGGCCTGCGCCGCCAGCCAGATTTCCGTTTGCGCCTCGGTCAGCGGTGCAGATTGAGGCCGCGGAGCACGGGCTACGACGGGTGCTTTCGTTTCGACCACTGGGGCCGGCCTATCTTCGGCAGGCGCGAGAATGCCCACCGACTGCAGGGCATCGAGACTGTCGCGGAAGGCCTTGGCGATGGTCTGGAAATCCTCTTCGCTATGGGCCGTTGTCAGGAAGCATGGATAGCCTTCCTGGATGTGGACGCCGTTCAGGCGCATCTGAGCGTAGAACAGCGATCCCAGCGAATCCTGGCTGCTGAAGTCGGCGGCGAACCAGCTCTTGTAGCCGTGAATGACATCGGCAATGCCGCGCGTTGCGAGGTCCGCCTTCATCTCGGCGACTAGGGCCTCGGTCCGTTCGGCGACCCGTCCATAAAGTTCCGCACCCTCGCCCTTGATGTGATGCAGGACGGCATTTGCCGCGGCAAGCACCAGCGGGTGACGTACGAATGTGCCGGCAAAAAAAGTCGGGGCGGTCATGGGAACGGAGTCATCGCCGTAATTCCAGTGGCCGCCGTCGAGAGCATCCATGAAACGCGCGCTTCCAACCAGAACTCCAATCGGCATGCCGCCGCCGACAACTTTGCCATAAGTCGCCATATCGCCCTTGATGCCCCAAATCGCCTGCATGCCGCCGGGATCGACGCGGAAGCCGGTGACGACTTCATCGAAGACCAGGGCGAATTCAGACTTGGTGGCGACATCGCGCAGCTCACGAACGAATTCGATCGGCTGCAGTTCGGGATGGCGGCTCTGGATAGGCTCAATGATAACGGCTGCAATTTCATCGGCATTGTTGCGGATGAAATCGAGGCTTTCCGGCGCGCCGTAGCGCAGCACGGTCATGTTGGATACCGAGGCCATCGGAATGCCGGAAGCGATCGGCAAAGCGATCGGCCGGTCAGCCCGGTTGCGGCCCTTGACCAGTACTTCGTCGAACTGGCCGTGATAGTCATTGGCAAAGACCACGATGCGGTCGCGGCCGGTAACGGCACGGGCGAGACGCATGGCGGCCATGACAGCTTCCGAGCCGGTGTTGCAGAAGGTGACCCGCTCATGGCCGGTCACTTCGGCGATCATCCCGGCAACGTCGCCGGCAAGCGGCGTTTGCGGACCGATGGCAAAACCGATGTCGGCCTGGGCTTTGATCGCATCGATGACGAAATCCGGTGCGTGACCGAAGGCGGTCTGACCGAAGCCGTTGACCAGATCGACGTATTTGTTGCCGTCGACATCCCAGATGTGTGCGCCTTTGGAATGGTCGCAAACGATCGGGAAGACCATTTCCTTCCAGTCGGCGCGGAAACCGGAAGCCGTGCGCGGGTCGGCAAGCCAATGGCGATTAGCCTTGGTGAATGCCTTGGACTTGGGATTCTTCGCCTCATAGGCAGCGGTCAGGTCGGCGATGAAGGCCCGTTTTGCGTTGGATATTTCCGGCGCGAGGCTCTTTGCGCCCGGGCGATAGAGTTTGATGCGTTCAGTGCCGAATTCGGTTTCCGTTGCCTCCGTTGCCGGCTTGGCGGGGATTGCAGCGGCAGGCGCGGGAGCGGGAGCAGCCGCGACGGCCGGTATCGGCTGCGCGGCGGCTGGTATCGCTGCAGCAGCAGGCGGGACGAGTGCCGTGCCGCCCTGCAGGATCAGCAACTGCTGGGCAAACAAGGACTGCGCGAGCTGGATCTGCGATTGCAATACGGCTGCCAAATCAGACGAAGCGCCTGATACCACCGGCATCGGAGCGACCGGAAGCGCCATCGGAATTGCGGCTGGCGACGGTGCCGTGGCAGCGGGCGCGGCAGCAGCGACAACTGGCGTCGCCAGCGGTGCAGCGGCTGGCTTCACCGCGTCCGGCGGCATCTGCTGGTCGAGATGCAGTGCCAGATCGGCGACTGACGGAATGTTGCTGAGCAGCTCGCGGAAGGAGAGCTTGACCTTGTATTCCTTCTCGATGCGCTGTGCGAACTGCCCGACGAACAGCGAGTCGAAACCGAGTTCGAGGAAAGTCACGGCCCGTTCGCTGATCCCCAGCGTCTCCCCTGACATTTCGCTGAGCAAGGTCAACAGGGATGTTTCAAGTGTGAGGACGCGATCCGAAAGGGAGAGTGGTGTTACGACGTTCATGGCGTTGTTCTCATCGACAAGGTTGACATCGGCTGCGAAAGAGGCAGCGGGCACGGGAATTTCAGCGGGCAGAGCCCGTTGGCTCGACGCACGGCGGGAGGATTGCGGTGCGTCGATCCAGTGGCGCTGGCGCTGGAACGGATAGGTCGGCAGTGCAAGGCGCTGCTGGGCGCTGGCAGGCAGGGCCGGCCATTCCAGCGAGTAGCCCGCCATCCAGAGCTTGCCATGTGCCTCCGCCAGGGTCTCGGCAGCGGCAAAGGCACGATCATGCTCGGGCAGCGACTGCACGATGGCGGCGACACTGTCGCGGGCAATCGTCTGCGCGGCAAAGACTGAGAGCGTCCGGCCGGGACCGACTTCCAGAAGGACCGGTTTCCGGCCACGGCAGAGAGTCATCAGACCATCGGCGAAGTGAACCGCATCGCGGCAATGGCTCGCCCAATAGTCCGGCGATGTTCCGCGTTCGCTGGTCTGCCAGTCGCCCGTGACGCAGGAAATATACGGCACGGTGGCGGTGCCGTATGTGGTCTTCGCCGTTTCTTCACGCAGGGCAATGACGGCGTCATCCATCATCGCCGAATGGAAGGCATGCGAGGTATGCAACCGGCTGAAGGCGATGCCGGCGGATTCGAGAATGGTGCAAACCGTATCGATATCTTCGAACGGCCCTGAGATGACAGAGAGTTTCGGCGCGTTGATTGCGGCGATTTCCACCTTACCGCGCAGATGCATGGAGACCGTTTCGGCATCGGCGCGGACCGAAACCATCGCACCGTGCGGCTGGTTCTGCATCAGCCGTCCGCGATTGGCGACCAGCCGCAAGCCGTCTTCGAAGGAGATGACGTTGGCGAGCGTTGCGGCGACGAATTCGCCGACGCTATGGCCGATCATCGCATAGGGCTTGACGCCGCGGCTCAACCACAGCCGCGCCAGCGCATATTCGACGAGATAGAGGCAGGGCTGGGCGATACGCGTTTCACGCTGCTCGTCGGCCATCGACTGTGTCACAGGGCCGGTGTGGCAGATATAATCGCGCAGATCGACGCCGAGGGTCATCTTCAGGATCTCGGCGCCGCGATCGATCCAGCGGGCGAATTCCGGCTCCGAGCTGTAGAGACCGGCGCCCATGCCGGGGTATTGAGCGCCCTGCCCCGGAAACATGAAGGCGACCGGCGGTTGATCGGCAGCGACAAGCGGCTGGTAGCGCTCCGCCGTCAGGCGATCAATCGCTTCCCCCGTGGTGCTGGCGGTGATCGCAAGGCGATGATTGAACTCGCGCCGGCCGGCCTGCAGCGTGTGCGCCAATTGCGCCAAAGGCAGCCCAGGATTGTTGGCAAGATGGTCGGCGAGATTGGCGCGCATCGCCGACAAGGCGGCCGGATTGGATGCCGAAAGCGGCAGAAGATATGGCCCTTGCTGCTCATCCGCGGGCTCGGCGCGATGCGCCGGCGCTTCTTCGACGATGACGTGAATGTTCGTGCCGCCGACACCGAATGCACTGACGCCGGCGCGGCGCGGCCCTTCCGTTTCCGGCCAGTCGATCATTTCGGTCGGAATGTAAAAGGGGCTGCGATCAAGATCGATGCGCGGGTTCGGCTTTTCGTAGTTGGGCATAGGCGGGATCTTCGCCTTGCCCAACGCCAGCGCCGTCTTGATGAGGCCGGTAACGCCGGCGGCTGCGTCGGTGTGGCCGATATTGCCCTTCACCGATCCCAGGGCACAGCTTGCCGGCGGCGGTGGATCGTCCGAAAAAGCACCCTTCAGGCCGCTGAATTCGATGGGGTCGCCGAGCGGCGTCGCGGTGCCGTGGCATTCGACATAGCCGATCGTTGCGGGCGAGACGCCGGCATTCGCAAAGGCCGCAGAAATCGCTTCGGCCTGGCCTTCGACACTGGGTGCGACAAAGCCGACCTTGTCGGAGCCGTCATTGTTGACGCCATAGCCGCGGATGACCGCATAGATATGGTCGCCATCCCGGATCGCATCCTCCTGGCGCTTCAGAAGAACGACGCCGGCGCCGCTGGCGAAGACCGTGCCGGCGGCGTTCGCGTCGAACGGACGGCAGGTTCCATCCGGCGAGGCCATGCCACCTTCCTGATAGATGTAGCCGCGCCTTTGAGGAATGGTAATCGAAACGCCACCGGCAAGCGCCATGTCGCAGCCATAGGTCAGCAGGTTCTGGCAGGCCTGAGAGACGGCGAGGAGCGAGGTCGAGCAGGCCGATTGCACCGTGAAGGCAGGACCACGCAGATTGAATTTATAAGCGATGCGTGTGGCAAGCGTGTCGTTAAGTGCGCCGACAAGCTGTTGGAAACAACCGATCTGATAGTTGGAGGTGAATTCCTCCGCCTTGGCGCGATCGCCCAGAACGTTGTTGATGAGGTAGGTCGGCATCGAGGAGCCGGCGAAGACGCCGATCATCCCCGGATAACGCTGCGGATCGTAGCCGCCATTTTCGAGCGCTTCCCAGCAGATTTCCAGGAAGACCCGATGCTGCGGATCGGTCAGCGCCGCCTCACGCGGATACATGCCGAAGAAATCGGCATCGAACATCTCGACATCGCGAAGATGCGGCCTGGCCGGAACAAAATTCGGCTGCGCGCGCTCTTCGTCGGTAAAGGCATCTTCAAGTTCTTCCGGCGAGAATTGCGAGAAGGCATTGCGCCCCTCGCAAATCAGTTGCCAAAGCGCCTCTACCGAAGGCGCTCCCGGAAAGCGACCGGACATGCCGATGATTGCGATACCGCCCGAATCCTGATTGTCCCAATCCTGATTGCTATCGAAATCACTCTCATCGCCACTGGCATGACCGGTATCGAAATCTTTCGTCATGAAGAGCTCCTGCGGAATTGGGACATAGTCTTTCTCTGGAGAGCGGCGCGCTGGGCGGCAGCGATCGCCCGTGCTGAACCCGAAGCCTTGCCGTCGACATAGCGAGCCAATTCGCGGATCGTCGGATGCCTGAACAAGGCGACGACGTCGACGGAACGTTCGAGCTCGGCCTCAAGGCCTGCATGGATCTCCATGAGCTGAAGCGAGGTTCCGCCGAGGTCGAAGAAGTTCCTGTCGAGATCGATCTTCCCCGCGCCCAGCGCGTCCTGCCAGAGCCTTGTCAGAAGAGTTTCCGTCTCGCTCTTGGCGATGGCGTCCGGTGCGATCTCGATCTGCTCCACCGGCGGCGGCTGAAGCTTGGAACGGTCGACCTTGCCGGCCGGCGTCAGTGGAAATGCATCGACGACCACGGCGGCGCTCGGGATCATGTAGGCCGGAAGTGCCGCCCGCAGCGTCGCCATGACGCTCGGCACGAAATCGGGACCCGCGCTCCCCTGACGGGGGCATAGGTAGGCGACGATGCGCTTCAGCGTCGGGCTCTGGACGTGGCAAAGGACGATGCCGTCGGCAAGGCGCGGATCGCGTCTCAGCGTTGCCTCGATTTCATCGAGTTCGATACGCTTGCCGTTGATCTTGATCTGCCGGTCGCGGCGTCCTTTGAAGGCGACCATGCCGTCCGCATGCAGAACGGCAAGATCGCCCGTCAGATAATATCGCTTTTGGCCGCTATTCGTGCTGATCGTCACGAACTTCTCCGCGGTCATTTCCGGACGTTTGAAATAGCCGATCGCAAGCCCGTCGCCCGAGATCGCCAATTGCCCCTCGGTCCCATGCGGGACCTCCCGCAATTCCTCGTCGAGGACAGCAATGCCCGTATGCGCGATTGCCCTGCCGATCGGCAATTCCTGGCCGGAAAAGTTCGCAGGCACCTCGAAGGCTGTCGCAAAAACCGTCGTTTCGGTCGGTCCGTAGGCGTTCGTCAGCTTGCAGCCGGGGTGACGGTCAAGAAAACGGCGCGCATGAACCGCCGATCCGACATCGCCGCCGAACAGGACATGACGAAGCCTGGGCAGATCGCCGTCCGCGTGGTCGGCAAACAGATTGAACAGCCCCGTCGTCAGAAACGTGATGCTGACGCCGGTTTCGCGCATGAGATTGCTGAGCCGGGCCACGGAGAAGCTGGTATCCGGCATGCCGACAAGCGTGCAGCCATTCAGCAATGCTCCCCAGATTTCGAGGGTCGCCGCGTCGAAGGCGATGGTTGCGGTGTGGAGGACCACATCATCCGGCTGGAAATCGACATAGGTCTGATCCAGGACGACCCGGGAGATGCTGCGATGCGCGATCGCGGTGCCTTTCGGGCGGCCGGTCGAACCGGAGGTGTACATGACATAGGCCAGATCGTCGCCGCCGACTTTGACGGAAGGCTTCGGCTGCGGCGGGCTGATGGTCATTTCCGCGATGATCGCGCTAGCCTCGATAACTCGGCCGCGCATGCTGGGAACGACGCTGATCTTGTCGCCATAGGCCGAATCGACAAAGACCACTTTCGGCTCGCATTCGCCGATGACGTAATCGAGGTGCTCGATCGGAAAGGCGGGATCAAGGGGAAGATACGCGCCGCCAGCCTTGAGAATGGCGAGCTTGCAGACGATGGCATTGAGGCTGCGCGGCAGGAACAGACCGACGATGTCCGCTTTGCGGATGCCGAGTTTTACGAGGTAGGCCGCCAATGCGTCTGAAAGCCGGTCGAGATCGTGGTAGCTGAGCGCCGTATCTCCAAAGACGACAGCCGTCGTGTGCGGCGTGGCCTGGGCCTGCTCACGCACCATGTCGTGAAGGCAGCGGTCCCGGTCGTAGTGCATGGCTACGGGAAAATTGGTTTTCTCTTCATCGTAATCGATCATCGCTGTGCTCCGGGCTACGTTTGCCGACTGCGACGGCACGGTCTGCGTGCCTTATCGTCGCCAGCAGAATTTCACGCTGTCGGAAAATCACCAGTTGATCATTGGGATGACTGCCGTCCTCAACGAAAGTCTTAAGCCTTAGCCGACGTAGACATTTCGTCGGAAGAGAGCACCGAGGCGACCGCGAGCTGGCCAAAAGCATTACGGGTAGAGGAAACCGAGCGCCTCACGCGCGAAAAATACCGCCGTCCCAAAAGGAGGAGGTTGCCATTCTGCGCTTGTTGAAAGGGTACAGGCTGAGAATGTCGCCGCTGCAGAAAGAAGGCATGGAAGCCAGGTGCCTACTTGAATTGGTAGGCCCTGACATAGTCGACAAACATGAAGGACGGATCCGGGGCCACCATGCTGGTGACGCCTTCGACGATGCCGAGATTCAAAAGTATATACATCGGCTGGCGATGTTCCGGCAGGACTTTGGTCTTCCAGACGAATTTGCCGTCGAAATACATGCGGATGAAATCCGTATCGATCTTTACGCCGTAAGTGTGCATGTCCGTTGGGCTTGCCGTTCCAAAGACATTGATGCGCGAAAAATCGGAATCATGTTTGCCGCCGCGATGCCAGACATGCACGGTGGCGGAGTAGGCACCCGGCTTGTCACCATAATATTCCAGGGCATCGATCTCGGCCGTGGATTTCGAGCGGTCCTTGCCGATCAGCCAGAAGGCCGGCCAGACGCCGGGACCGTCCGGCAACCGGGCGCGCATTTCGAAATAGCCGTATTCCTGAGAAAAGCCGTTGCCCTTCGCATCGACCGAGGCGAGCAGACCGGAGCGCCATGCGCCCTTGCCGTCACGCGCCGCGGTGATGCGCAGCATGCCGTCCTGGATCATGAAGGGGAAATCGCCCTTGGGGTCGGTAAAGCGCGCGCCGCCGAAATCGCCGTTCCACGGTGTATGCGCGATCCAGCGGGTGCCCGGCCCCCAGGGTGAGACGCTGAGACTGTCGAAATTATCTTCGAAAGTCAGCGTCATCTTGCTGGTGTCGAGCGCGTCTCCGGTATCGCCAGCACGGGCGGCCATGCCGCTGCCGAGCAATGCAAGGGTGGCGCCAAAGCCTGCACGGAGAAATCCGCGGCGGCCGAACGACCATGGTCGTCTATGTCTAAACGAGACTTTATCCATACCCAGACGCTAACGCAGCGGCATCTATCCGGTACAGAACCCATTTCGGTTTATGCGGTACCCCAAAGGGCTTAAGCGCGGCGGAAATACAAGCCAGCCAGCACCGTGATAGTTTTTGCTCCTGTGAAATAGACGATATTTCGGAGCGGATGGCATATGAATTTCATGGGTGTACTCACGTTTGTCGTCGGCATGGCCATGCTGGCTGCGCCCGTTCGATGGTCGTTTACCGTCATGATCCTGTCTACGGTGTTTGGCGCGGCCGCAGCCTTCAGCGTGCCCGGCCTTGGCGGCGCATCCGTGCTGGTGCCGAGCCTTTTTCTGCTGTTCTTCGGCATACGCTTGTTTCTGGCCTATGGCGAAGGACCGCTCTTTGCCGCCTTGGCCCCGCCGCGTCCTGGTTTCTGCCTTCTGGTGCTGACCGTCTTCGGCCTGACGACAGCCGTTTTTTTCCCGCGCTTGTTTCAGGGCATGACCGAGACGATGACCGTCGAGCGGGCGGTGGGCGGACGTAACTTCATTTCGCTGGTGCCGTTGAAGTTCTCATCCAACAATATCACGCAATCCGTCTATGCGGTCGGTGGCCTCGTCTGCTTTGCCACTACTTTCGCCTTCATCCGGAAAGGCGGCACTCCCACCAATTTGATCAACGGAATGTTGGTGGTCGCCAGCGTCAACCTCGGTTTCGCCCTTGCCGACATCATTACTTATTTCAGCCATACGGAATTCCTTCTCGGTTTCGTGCGAACGGCCAACTACGCGCTGCTGACCAATGCCGAGAAAGGCGGATTGAAGCGGATATCGGGGACATTTCCCGAAGCGTCGGCCTTTGCCGATTTCACGCTCGTGCTCTTTGCAATGATCGGCAGCCTATGGCTTAGCGGCGTCCAGTCCCGCGCCACCGGCATTATAGCCACCCTTCTTCTTGTGGCCCTTATTCTCTCGACATCGGCAACGGCCCTCGTCGGTCTCGGCGTGGTCTTGCCGGTTCTTTGCCTGCAGTCTTTCCTCGCCTCGCGCAGCGAACCGGGCACGGGGCGCCCCGTCATGATCGTCGCCATCATGGCCGCAATGCCGCTTGTCGTTCTTTTCGTCCTGATCGCCATGCCCGATCTTGCCAACGGCCTGCACGAGTTTCTCGATGAGATGCTGTTCTCGAAGGCCGACAGCCAGTCCGGGCGCGAACGCTTCATGTGGAATGCCATGGCCTATCAGACGTTTATCGACACGCAAGGCTTCGGCGCTGGATTGGGCAGCGCGCGCGCATCGAGCTTCGGCCTCGTGCTGCTGTCCAATCTCGGCGTCATCGGTGCGCTGATCTTTGCTCTCTTCGTGCTGCTGATCCTGAAAGCCGATACGCGGCCGGGGCGTATATCCTCCCGGGAGGCCGCAGCCGTTGCCCGGGCCGCCAAGGCCGGATTTATCACAGTGCTGGTGTCTGCGGCCACTTCGGGCACCGTCTATGACCTCGGATTGATGTTCTACATTCTCGCAGGCAGCGTCTCCGCCCTCACGGCTCCATCTCGGGTTCGCGCAAACGACGCGCCGGCGGCGCGCATGCGACATATCGGTGTTGTGGGGAGATTGCAGTGAAGATCGTCGTATTCAATGTCAAATACAGCGAAAATCTTGGAGACGGTCTCCTGGCGCAATGCGTCGAGGCAGGCCTGACCAAGGATGCCAGCCATATCGAGGTGGAGACGATCGATCTCGCCGGACGGGAAGGTTTCGGCAGGGGCGGAAGTAGCGGTAGGCGTCAGCAGGCGCTGAAGGTGCTGCATCGGCTGCCTGGTTTCGCACGACGCTGGGCGGTAGGCTACGTCCTCGGGCGTACGCTGCGGAAATTGCGCGGCCAATGGGATGCCAAGATCGCCGCTGCGGATGCGGTGGTGATTGGCGGCGGCAATCTCTTTCAGGATGACGATCTCAATTTTCCCTTGAAGGTCGGCACTGTCCTCGATTGCGTCCGGCGCCACAATAGGCCATTGGCGATCTATGCAGTCGGTGTCAGCGGCCATTGGTCCGCACCGGCGTCACGCCTCTTTGGCCGGCTGAAGCAAGCCAATCTCGTGCACCTCTCCGTGCGCGACAGCTTCGCCCAAGATAGCTGGCGCCGCCATTTTCCCGATGGGCCGGAAGCGAAGATGGTTCACGATCCGGGTTTGCTGACCCGGGCGCTCGTCAGCGACGATTGCAGTCCAGCGTCAATGCGCCAGCCGACCATCGGCCTCTGCGTGACGGAACCGGTCATTCTGCAACGGCATGCCAGCCAGAAGGCTTCGGCCATTCCGCTGCAGGATATTGCCGAGTATCGGAATCTCATTCGGCTGTTGGTCCGGGACGGATACCACGTCTGCCTGTTCTGCAACGGCGCCAGCGAGGACCAGATATTCGCGCAACGAATAAGGGATGAGGCCTCGATGCACCGTCTCGCGAAATCCGGTGCGCTGCAACTCGCCTCGCGCCCGCGGGCGCCGGAGGAGCTGATCCGGATACTTCGCTCGACCGATGTCATCCTTGCCCACCGGCTGCATGCCTGTATCGCCGCCTATTCCCTGGGGATTCCTCATGTCGGGCTTGGCTGGGACAAGAAGGTGGAGGGTTTCTTCCGATCGGTTGGCCGGCAGTCCTATTTCGTCAACGGCAGCGGAGCATCGCCGTCCGATATCGCCGCACTATTAAGGGCGGCTGATTCGGAAGGAATCGAATCGTCCAGCCATCAGGTGATTATGGCCGAGGCAGAAGCTGGAATTGCCGATATGCGCCGGAATCTCACCCGAAGGGATCAGAATATTGTCGCCGAGATGTCATCCGTAATACGAAATGATCATCACGCCGCAGCATCGAATTAATACCAAGCAATTCCGGGGTAACCATCATGTATAATGAGCGATGTTAGACACTTTTATCACATGATGAACAAATTAATCGCTGTGTGAGTTTGAAGAGAATCCACATAAGCAATATAGACTACGAGCCACGCCGAAAGTTGCGTGCTATATACTTGCCATACGTAACGTGATATACCTTCCGGGACAGGTTAATTGGAACCGTCCCGATATGGTATGTGGTTCGGGGGCATATATGACCACGCAGGTTTCCATAGGGCGCCTTCAGGCTTCGAGTCCTGATCTTTATCGCCAGAAATCCGAGCTGACGGGCGGCATTCCGCGCACATATGCTCCCGGTGAAACCATCTACGATTATGAGGATGACACACCGCGTCTTCTTTTCCTCGTCAGCGGATGGGCGGTTTCCAGCAAGATGCTGCCGAACGGCACGCGTATCGTGATCGAGTTTGCGCTCCGCGGTGACATGATCTCCACACCTTCGGTAGAACTGGCGCGCGAGACGGTGCAAGCGA
The DNA here is from genome assembly GCF_029714285.1 of Rhizobium sp. CB3090. Lineage (NCBI taxonomy): Bacteria > Pseudomonadati > Pseudomonadota > Alphaproteobacteria > Hyphomicrobiales > Rhizobiaceae > Rhizobium > Rhizobium sp. CB3090. The sequence goes on along the minus strand of NZ_CP121663.1, from coordinate 578,831 downwards.
TCTCCAAGGTCACCGTCATGGAGTTCCCGGACTTCACCTCGCATGCCACCCTGGACGTCTCTTCGCGGCTCTATCGCATCGTACTCACCGAGATGATGCGGCGGCAGGCACGCATGTCCGAACGGCTCGCCAATATCGGCCGCCGCGACGCGCTCGAGCGCACTGGTCACCTGCTGCTCGAGCTTGCGACGAGACTTGGTCCGTCGCGGCTAAGACCCAACTTCGATGGTTTTGAATGCCCGCTGACACAAGCCGATATTGGCGATGCGGTCGGTCTGTCGACGGTACATATCAACCGCGTTCTCAGAGATATGAGAATGGGCGGACTTCTATCGTTCCGTAACGGCATCGTCGAATTTCTCGACCGCCACAAGCTCGCGGAACTCGTCGATTTCGATGAAACCTATTTCGCGCCGCATATGATCTAAGTGCGGCGCAAGCCGCACTCGCGTTGTTTCAAGTCGATAACAATCGTGAGGCGAATTTTTTTAGAGTTTATTAACTTATGTTAATGTCCGCATAAATAGAATCGGCGATTATCCTTCTTGTGGTCAGGTAAACTTCGTTTCAAAGACAGGAGGGATGCTATGAGTCAACACGAAATTCATCCATTTGATTCGGTATATCTATTCAGTTACTTTGAAATACTACCTAATCATATGAGTTCTGAAGAATAGAGGCCAAGTGTGGAGTAAGGAGTAACGGCCATGGACAGACAGTCTTTAGCGAATGAGAAATTTGGGACAGAGACAGCAACCCGTCTTATTTCAGTCCGCGCGTCGGATTCAGTGAGGGTTTTCAGCGCGGCAGGTGCGGTCAGCACCGACGAATGCGAGGACTATCTTCTCCTCATCGATGCTCGCGCCTTGGACAGGGAATGCCTGTCCAGAAGCCTCACCGAATATGACGAGAACATGAATATCGTCACCGTCGGATCATTCGAGGAATGGCAGAAACGCCGCATGCAGAACGAACCGTCTGCAATTCTTTTCATGATCGGCGGACGCAAGGCTTCGGACGCAGATGTCTGCGATAAGATCTCCGCTCTGGCGGAGAGGTTTAAGGCAAGCCCTGTTATTGTCGGGGCCGAGAGCGACGAGCTTGCGCAACTTCTCAAAGCGCTGGAATGCGGCGCCCGCGGCTACATTCCGACCAGCGTCGGCATCAATGTCGCCGCCGAAGCCGTAGCGCTCGCCCGTGCAGGCGGCGTGTTCATTCCAGCCAGCAGCATTCTCGCAGCCAAGGAAGTCATCGCCTCCGTGACCAATGGAACACGCTGCGCCGACAGTCTCTTTACGCCGCGTGAAGTCGTCGTCGCCGAAGCTCTTCGGCGCGGCAAGGCAAACAAGATTATCGCCTATGAAATGGACCTTTGCGAAAGCACGGTCAAAGTTCATATCCGCAATATCATGAAGAAACTGAATGCGACGAACCGAACGGAAGTCGCCTATAAGATCAGGGAATTCGTGAGATAGTGCCAGCTTCGTGAGAACAAGCTTCGCCGGTGCCGTTTGAAGGCGGCGCTGGCGAAATACGTTTAACTTCGAATATCTTGAACACTTGAACCTGCAGCTTCGCTCGCATTCTGCGGGATCGATTGCAGGAGCGTCTGCCGTGCCGAGGCAAGATGCGTACGGCAAGCCTTGTCGATCCGCTCAGGATCGCGGGATTGCAAAGCCTCGATATAATCGAGATGTTCCGTAATGGCGCGCAAATTGCGCTCGCGGGCGAAAGCCTTGTTCCACTGATAATGATAGTGAAAGACGATGGCGATCGCATCATAGAAATCGGCAATGAAGCGGTTATTCGAAGCGCGATGGATGAGAAGGTGGAAGCGCTCGTCGAGCTGCGAGAAATCCCGATAACGCTCGGCGAAATCATCCTGCAAATCATAATGCTCCTGCTGGATCGCCGCGAGATCGGTCCAAGCCGGATGCCCTGCCGGCAAGCGCCCGAACTCGGCGGCCGAATGCAGTTCGAACATTTCGCGCACCTCGGCAAGCTCCAGAGCGAATTCGCTGGTGAAACCCTTCAGGATCCAATGACTGTTCGGCCGCTTTTCAATTAAACCGAAACGGCTGAAGCGGATGAGGAACTCGCGCACCACCGAGGTCCCCGTGCCGATTTCACGCGCCAGTTCCAGCTCGTTGATCTGCATGCCGGGCTGCGCTTCGTCGGAGAGGATGCGCAGCATGAAGCTGCGCTCGATGATGTCATGCAGCGAATTGGTCTCCTCTTCCGGAAAGAAGTCGGCTTCGGTCGGCTGGCGCAGCACGATCTTTTGCCGCTTGTTCCAGCGGATGATGCCAGCGTCACTTAGACGCAGCAGAATGGCGCGCGCCGTGCTGCGGCTGATGCCGAGTTCGGCAGCGATTTCAGGCTCGGTCGGCAAGGCGGCGTCCGGCTTCAAACCGGCGACATAGCGATTGTACGCGTCCTTGAAGAGCGTGTTTTGTCTCGCCATTTCCCCTCTCTTATAATCCGCAGCCCTGCGTCGGCGACGATGTCTGAACCATACTCGGTTGCCAGTCAAACTCGCCGGCTCCGCCGCGATCATGTCCACTCCTGTCGCGCACGACCTCCTCCCAGATTGGTGAGCGATTTCCTCGTTGACACCAAAATGTTTATTGTAGATAAAAAACAAAATCAATCGGTGACGCCCTCTAAGCGAATGCCGAAAAACAAGATTGCTAGGAGAGGACGTTGAACAGCCAACCTTGGATCCTTCTGTCGGAAGGCGACAATGTCGCGGTGGCGACGGCGGCGATTGCGGCTGGGACTGCGGCCGCCAACGGAGTAGTGACGCGGGACAAGATCGATCCCGGCCATAAATTCGCCATTCAAGACATCGCCATCGGCATGCCTGTCGTGAAATATGGCCAGGCGATCGGCCGCACGACGGCCGAGGTCAAGGCTGGCGATCATGTCCACAGCCACAACCTGCACTTCGAAAACGATCGCCTGGCGGCAACCGCCAATACGGCGCCCGAAGCAGCTACGGAAACCGACAAAGCGCGGACGTTCATGGGTTATCGCCGTGCCGACGGCCGGGCGGCTACGCGCAACTATATCGGCATCATCGCCAGCGTGAACTGTTCCACCACGGTTTGCCGCGCCATTGCGGAAGAGGCAAACCGCACGCTCCTGCCGCATTATGACGGCATCGACGGTTTCGTGCCGATCGTCCACGACCAGGGCTGCGGCATGAGCTCGACCGGTGATGGCATGCAGACGCTGCATCGGACACTTGCCGGCTATACGCGCCATGTAAATTTCGGCGGCGTGTTGATGATCGGCCTCGGGTGCGAGGTCAACCAGCTAACGCTTTATGGCCAGAGCGGCGCCGGCGCCAACAAGCGGCACTTCAACATTCAGGATGCCGGCGGTTCGCGCCGCGCCGTAGCACTTGCCATGGGTGTCCTCAAGGAGATCGCCGAGGAAGTCGGCCAGGGCCGTCGCGAGCCGATCTCGATCAGCGAAATCATCGTCGGCCTGCAATGCGGCGGTTCCGATGGCTTCTCCGGCATCACGGCCAATCCGGCGCTGGGTGCAGCCGCCGACCTGCTGGCGGCTGCCGGCGGCACGGCCATCCTGTCGGAAACCTCGGAAATCTATGGAGCGGAGCACCTGCTGCGCAGCCGTGCGGTCAGCGACGCGGTGGCCGCCAAGCTCGACGCGAAGATCGAGTGGTGGGAAAAATATGTCGCTATGCACGGCGCCTCGCTCGACAACAACCCCTCGCCCGGCAACAAGCGCGGCGGGCTGACGACCATTCTGGAAAAATCGCTCGGCGCCGTCGCCAAAGGCGGGCGCTCGCCGCTGACCGCCGTCTACAGCTACGCCGAACGGGTAACGGACCACGGGCTCGTCTTTATGGACACGCCCGGTTATGATCCGGTTTCGGCAACCGGCCAGGTGGCAGGCGGCGCGAATATGATCGCCTTCACGACAGGCCGCGGCAGTTGTTTCGGCTCTCGCCCGGCGCCTTCGTTCAAGCTGTCGAGCAACTCGGCGCTTTACCGATCTATGGAGGAGGACATGGATATCGATTGCGGTACCATTGCCACCGGCGAGGCAACGATATCGGGCAAGGGCCGCGAGATCTTCGAACTGATCATCGAGATCGCATCCGGCAAGAAGACGAAAAGCGAAGCGTTTGGCTATGGCGACAACGAATTCGTACCCTGGCATCTCGGCGCGACGCTTTAGATAAGTCGCATTAGATAAGTAATGCATGCCATCACAAGGGAGAGGTGATGAAGAGGAGAAGAATCGGCAGGACAAGCCTGGAGGTCACCGAATTCAGTTTCGGGGCCGCAGCGCTCGGCGGTCTTTACCGCGCCTGCCCTCGCGACCAGGCCATGGAAACCCTGCAGGCGGCGTGGGATAGCGGCATCCGCTATTTCGATGTTGCGCCTTGGTACGGCTTCGGTCTCGGCGAACGCCGCGTTGGCGATTTCCTGCGCGACCAGCCGGAAGACAGTTATGTCCTTTCGACCAAGGTCGGGCGGCTGATGCGGCCGGTTGCAAGCGACAAGGTGCCAAGCTATGGCTATGTCGATCCCCTGCCCTTCGATGCGGATTACGATTATTCCTACGACGGCATCATGCGGTCGGTCGACTTCAGCTATGCCCGCCTCGGCCTCAACCGTATCGACATACTCTACGTTCACGATATCGGTAGCTACACTCACGGCAAGGCGCTGAACGAGCATTATCTCGGCCAGCTCCTGGGCTCCGGCCTGAAAGCATTGGAAGAGCTGAAGTCGTCAGGCGCGATCAAGGCCTATGGTCTCGGCGTCAACGAGGTGCCTGTGTGCCTCGACGTCATGCGTGAAGCCGATATCGACTGCATCCTGCTCGCCGGCCGCTATACTCTGCTCGACCGTTCGGCGGTGGCCGAACTGCTGCCGCTCTGCGAGAAGAAGGGCACGTCGCTTGTGGTTGGCGGTGTCTTCAATTCAGGCATTCTCGCGACCGGTCCCGTACCCGGCGCACATTTCGATTATCTTCCGGCGACAGCGGATGTTCTGGCCAAGGTCGGGGCGATGGAGGATATTGCCCGCCGTCATGGCGTGCCGCTTGCCGCACCGGCAATGCAGTTTCCGCTCCGCCATCCGTCCGTCGCTTCGGTGCTGATCGGTACGGCGAAGCCGGAAAGTCTCATCCGCAATATGCAGCTCGTGGAGCCAGAGCTTCCGGCCAGCCTTTATGCGGAATTCGAAGGATTGACGCTGGTCGCACCACCGTTGGGAGATGAAGCCGTCCGGGTTTGAAAGAATAAGGAGCTATCGGGCCGTCGCGAAAGGCGGCTTCGAAGAGGAGGAAAGCCTGTCTTGGCGTGGATGAGGCCGCATGATCCCGAAAACCATGCAACGGTTTCGGATAAGATCATGCGCAACAAACATCTCCGCGATGCGTGAGCCCGTCAGGTGCTCACGATACCGAGCCGCAAGCGTTCAACGGCCGGTGTGCAGGAGCAGAGCGCGTTGAGAGGAGATATCAATGAAAATCGCCAAATCCCTTCTGTCCCGCCGCACTTTTGCTGGCCTTGCCGGCGCGGCCATCATCGCGGTCGCCATGCCGGTGCAGTCCTTTGCTGCCGATGTGACCATTCCGATCATCGTCAAGGACACGACATCCTTCTACTGGCAGATCGTTCTTGCCGGCGCTCGCAAGGCGGGCAAGGATCTTGGCGTCAACGTGCCGGAACTCGGCGCGCAATCGGAATCCGACATCAACGGCCAGATCAGCATTCTCGAAAACGCCGTTGCCGGCAAACCGGCCGCCGTGGTGATCGCACCGACCGAATTCAAGGCGCTCGGCAAGCCTGTAGATGAAGCCGCCAAGTCTGTGCCGGTGGTCGGCATCGACTCGGCCGCAGACTCCAAATCCTTTGTCTCGTTCCTGACGACCGACAACGTAGCCGGCGGACGCATCGCCGCCGACGGTCTTGCCGCGGCAATCAAGGGCATGACCGGCAAAGAAGAAGGCGAAATCGCCATCATCACCAGCCTGCCGGGCGTAGGCTCGCTTGACCAGCGTCGCCAGGGCTTCCTCGACGAGATCAAGAGCAAGTATCCTGGCCTGAAGGTCGTCGCCGATAAATACGCCGACGGTCAGGCCACGACCGGCCTCAACATCATGACCGACCTGATCACGGCCAATCCGAAGCTCGTCGGCGTCTTTGCCTCCAACCTGATCATGGCGCAGGGCGTTGGCCAGGCGATCGCCGAAAACAAGCTCGGCGACAAGATCAAGGTCATCGGCTTCGACAATGACGACAAGACCGTTGGCTTCCTGAAGTCGGGCGTTCTGGCCGGCCTCGTGGTGCAGGACCCCTATCGCATGGGTTATGACGGCGTCAAGACGGCGCTCGCCGCTTCCAAGAAGGAAAAGGTCCCGGCCAATGTCGATACAGGCGCCAATCTCGTCACAAAGGCGAATATGAGCGATCCGAAGATCGACGCCCTGATCAATCCGAAGGTCAAGTAACGGTGTAAGGCCGCGCCTGGAAAACCGGGCGTGGCCTGTTTTCATTCCGGCTCCGTTTGCATGGCGGCAAACGGAGTGAATGATCGGCAAATGGAGGAGACCTCATGACGAACCTTGAAGAGATCAGTCATCGGCACGATGACAGCGTCCGGACGGAAGCAAACCGCATTCCGACAGGTTCGCCAATCCTCGAACTCAGGGGGCTGCAGAAGCGCTATGGCTTTGTCGAAGCGCTGAAGCCGGCGACGATCACCTTTCTTGCAGGCGAAATCCACGCGATTGTCGGCGAAAACGGCGCAGGCAAATCCACCCTTATCAAGCTCCTGACAGGCGTCATAACAAGGACGGCCGGCGAGATATTCTGGTGCGGCCATCCGGTCGCGCTTGCCAATCCGAACGAGGCGATCGCCCGCGGCATCAATGCCGTGCATCAGGAGGTCGTACTCTGCCCGCACCTTACGGTCGCGGCCAATCTTTTCCTGGGAGACGAGGTCAACCGCCTCGGGCTGATGCGCAAGAAGCAGATGGAGAAGCTGGGACAGACCGTGCTCGACGATCTCGGTTTCGGTCTGCCGGCAGGCGCACTGCTGAGCTCGCTCACCATCGGCCAGCAGCAGCTCGTAGCCACCGCCCGCGCCGCGATGCGCGGCACGCAATTCCTGATCTTCGACGAGCCGACGGCTTATCTCACCCGCAGGGAATCGGCGCAGCTCTTCAAGCTGATCCGCCGCCTGCAAAGCGAGGGCGTCACCATCGTCTATATCAGTCACCGCATGGAAGAGGTCTTCGAACTGGCGAACCGCGTCTCGGTGTTGCGCGACGGCACGCATGTCGGCACACGCGAAGTCAGTGAGACCAACGAAGACGAGCTGATCAAACTGATGATCAACCGCTCGATCGAACAGATCTATCACAAGGAAGAGATTCCGATCGGCGACACCATCCTGGAAGCCCGCGGCCTCTCCGGCCCAGGCTTCGAAAACATCTCGCTGAGTGTCAGAGCCGGTGAAATCGTCGGGCTCTACGGGCTGATCGGCGCAGGGCGCAGCGAGTTCGCGCTTGGGTTATACGGCCGTCAGCCGCTTTCGGCAGGCGAGATCTACTGGCAGGGCCGTAAGGTCGATATCCGCAGCGAGCGCGATGCCATGGACCTCGGCATCGCGCTGGCGCCGGAAAGCCGCCGTGACCAGGGGCTCTGCCTCAACCTGCCGATCGGGCTCAACATCAACCTGCCGGTGTTCAAGCGGCTTAGCCAGGGACCGATCATCAATCGCGGCGGTGAAGCAGCCAATGCCGATAAGCAGATCCGCGATCTCAGCATCAAGACGCCGAGCCGGCGGGTTCTCGTTTCTGCCATGTCCGGCGGCAACCAGCAGAAGGTCGTCATCGGCAAGTGGCTCAGCCACGGCGCCAAGCTCTTCATTTTCGATGAGCCCACCGTGGGCGTCGACGTCGGTACCAAGGCCGAGATCTACAGGTTGTTCGCCACGCTCTTGCGGGGTGGCGCGGGCATCATCGTCATCTCGTCCTACCTGCCTGAGGTCTACGAACTCGCCGACCGGCTCCATGTCTTCCGCCGCGGCCAGCTCGTCGCCAGCCATGATTTCCACGCTGCCACGCATGAGGAAGTCCTCAGCGAGGCGATCGGCGTCTGAACGATAAGATAAGAAAGAGGAGAAAAACAATGGCCGCCAATACCACCGAAGGCCCCACCGTTGCACCGCGGCGCAAGATGAACATCCTCTTCAGCCTGACGCTGATCCTTCTTCTTCTTGCTCTTTGGGTCCTTCTGGGCTTCTGGACCGACAAGTTCTGGACGCCGCTCAACATCACCAACCTGATGCGTCAGGGTTCGATGACGGCGATCCTCGCCCTCGGTCAGACCTTCGTCATCATCACCGCGGGCATCGATTTGTCCGTCGGCGCCATTGTCGGCTTCTGCACCGTCATCATCGCCTGGCTGCTGCAAGCCGGCTTTCCAGTGTCGGCCGCCATTCTCATAACCCTGCTGTTCGGAGTGCTGATCGGCGCATTCCATGCCTTCGGCATCGTGCGCATGGGCCTGCCGCCCTTCATCATCACGCTCGCGACGCTGACATCCTTGCGCGGCATCGGCCTGCTCATCACCAACGGCGCGACGATCAACATCGTCAACGACGACTTCACCAATTTCGCCGTCGCCGATTTCTTAGGGATTCCGAGCCTGTTCTGGATGGTCATCCTGGTGGCGATACCAGCTTTCATTTTCCTCCATCTCAGCCGCTGGGGCCGCTATCTCTTCGCCGTCGGTTCGAACCGTGAAGCCGCACGTCTCTCCGGCGTCAACGTCACCTGGATGATCTACCTCGCCTATATTCTGTCGGGAACCTGCGCGGCTTTTGTCGGCGTCCTGCTCGCCTCGCGCATCGCCATCGGCAATGCGACGCAGGCGGATGGCTGGGAATTGCAGGCGATCGCCTCGTCTGTGATCGGCGGCACCAGCCTCTTCGGCGCGGTCGGCTCAGTATACGGCCCGCTGATCGGCGCCTTCATCCTCGCCACCATCAACAATGGCGCCAACCTGCTGAATTTGAATTCCTTCTGGCAACGCATCATCACCGGCGTTCTGATCATCGTGATCGTCTATTTCGATCAGTTGCGCCGCCGTCGCCTCTAAAGGTATTCGACGTCAGTCTCTCGCGGATGGTATGCTAAACGCATGCCATCCGCTTTTGATTACACAACAGAAGAATTGCAGGCTCTCGTGACTAAAGGCTTGGCCAGTGGCCCAAGTGCGCATGAGTCTATGACAGATGTAAAAGCCGAGGCACGACGAAGATTGCGGGCGGCTCCCGAAAAGACCCACCGTTCATGCAGCCAATAAAACGAACAAGCCGCGCGGATGCAGGCGATCACGCCGGCGACGGGCGTGACTTTTGCCAGCTCAAATTCCTCAACAAGTTGCGCAACGGCTTTTCGACCGCTTCGTAGGCGCAGACGCCAAGCAATGTCCCCGCGATGACACTGAGGAATGTCGCGACGTCGGAGGGCATCTGCGTGTATGCCACCATTTTAATAGTCACCGAGATCGCCAGCGTGTGCCAGAGATAGATCGAATAGGAGCTGTTGCCGAGATAGGCGAGCAGCGGAATATTCGGCAGCTTTCCGCTTCTTTCCAGCGATACCATGCCAAACACAAGTGCCACGGCGAGCGGTCCGCAGGTCACTTCGTTGAAATCGAGGCCGATAAGCGCGATGGCGGTAAAACCCGACAAGGCGGCGACGACCAGGGCGAGGCCGAGGCCGGCGCCGGGCACCCTCCCCGCGAGCCACAGCCGACCAAGAATAGCACCGGCGACGAACTCGAGGATGATGGGCCGTGTGTAGGTGAGCAGCGCGGAAGATTGCGGATTGAAAATGTTGCCGGCGATGACGAAGGCAAGAAAGATGCCTGCCATGCTCGCAAGCTGCAGTCGGCGCGGCAACAGCAAGGTCGCGGCGAAGATAACGTAGAAGAACATCTCGAAATCCAGCGTCCATCCCTGCACGAGAACCGGCCAGATCTCGCCGCTGCTCGGCGAGCGCATGGGGATGAAAAACAGCGAGGCGAAGGTATGCGCGGCAGTCAGCTTCATGTTCGGAAACAGTCCGGCAAGACCGCCCGCAACCATGATGCCGGTGACGATCCAGTAAGACGGCGCGATGCGCTGCAGGCGGTCGAGCAGGAAGCGCAATGGCGTTACAGGCCGGCGCTCGCTCATCGTCCACATGATGAAGCCGCTGATGACGAAAAAGACGTCGACTCCGGCCGCCCCGATGCGGAAGTGGCTGTCGGTACGTTCTGCGGCGTGGAACAGGACCACGGCAAGAGCGGCAAAGCCGCGCAGATATTGAATGCCATAGAGAGTCTTCATCGGCTAATCCGCGGCTCCCAGTTCATCGATGGCGCAAACTCCATCCGATCGTCGGGAACAAGCGGAACGGCCATTGGCGCCCACGTCTTCATCGTCAGCTTGCCCGCCGTGAAATAAAACAGGAACGAGCCGACATGGTATGGATTGAGAATATCGATCTCGACGAAGGCGCGGATCAGAAGCAGCGTCGCAATGCCGAGCAGGACATAGGATTCGTCGTTTCTGATGTCGCTCAGAAACCGCCTGATATGGCCGATGACGGCGGTGAGCAGGATCGAGGCAAGCAGAAAGACGCCGATCAGCCCGGTCTCGACGGTTGTTTCGATGAACGTGTTGTGGAAATGGAAGCCGGCGCGCGACGTGATGAAGAATTCGTTCCACAAGCGCTCCGGCTCGGAAAAGCCCTGCACCCAATAGGCTTGGTAGCCGATGCCGAAGAAAGGACGTTGCCAGGCTGCTTCGATGCCCTGTTGCCATAGATAGGTGCGACCCGTCAGTGTCGAGTCCTTGCCGAAGGCACCGAGCACGAGATCAACGCCGCCGAAATTGACACCGGCGACAGCGACCGCGACGATAATGATGACCAAGACGCCAAACAACCTCTTCCGCTGCCGGGGCGACAGGAACAGGATGCACCGCAAGCCGATGGCGAGCGCGACCACCAAGCCGGTGGTCAAGACCGAGGTCGCCGATTGCGAGGCGTGAAGACAATAGGCCGATAGCAAACCTGCGATTCCCGCCCCGAGCAGCCAGATGCGGCGCTCGCCGAGAATGAAGACGGCGGCAAAGGCGAAATAAATGCCGAGCGAGGCATAGAAGCCGAGCTGGTTCTTCGAGTCGAAGGCGCCAACGAAGCTATAGGTGCCGTCGAGCGGGTCATAGTCATAATAGCCGAAAAGCATAGAATAAAGCAGCACAAGGCCCACGCCGGCAATCGCGCCGCGTGTGAGCGTGCGGATGTCGAGCGTGCGCATGGCGATCAGTGCGCAGACGATATGCGTCATGTACTGGATCGCGGCGCGGGCCGTCACCGATGGAACGGCCGACCAGAAGATCGAGAGACAGGTAAATATGCCGAAAGCGAAAAGCCAGAGCTGCTTTTGATAGTTGCCGAGCGTACTGCGATAGCCGATCAGCACCAGCGGAAACCAGAGGCCATAATAGGCAAGGATGGAGACCTGCCCGAAGCGGGAGGAGTAAGCGAAGACGAAGAAAGAGAGCGCAATCGCCACCATGCCGTAGGTGGCGTTGCTACCTGGACGAATAAAGGTCGATTTCGCGATCTGCATCGACCCTCCTTAACGCATGGCAAGCGCGGTGCTGATCTTGATGAGGTCGCCCGGCAGGACCTGGGTGTTCTCTTGAGCCGGAATTTCCTTCGTCTGACCGTTGTCATCGCGCATGATGGTATAGGCGACGTTGACGCTCTGCCCGTTCGCATCAAGATTGCTGGCATCGGCCGATTGCGCGACCGCTTCCTGCATCAATGCCTGGCTGGTGGAGAGCTTCAGCTGCAGGGTTTCCAACTGGGTATCGGTATCCTGTAAGTCCTGCGCGAGCGAGTTTTGCCAATCGTTGCGCAGCGTGGTCTCGTCCTGCTCAGCCTTGCTGATGCTCTGCTTGGCGTTCAGCGCTGCCGTGTCGGTATCCAGCAGATTGGTCTCTACGTCGGCAGCGCGCTGTTCAGCCGAGATCTTGCGTGAGGCAAGTTCCAATCCTTTTTCCGCGAGGCTTTCGACCTTGTCTCGGTCCGCCTTGGCCAAATCGAGCTGGCGGCTCAGCGTATCGGTCTTCTTTCCCAGAGCCTCGACCTCGCTTTGCAGCAGCACTTTCAGGTCGGCCAGCGCCTGCAATTGCGTTTTCATGCGCTGGCTGCGGGCTTTCATCAGGGCATCTTCGCTGGCAAGCAGGTCGGCCGATTGCGGCAACTTCTGCAGCTCCGGCGGAACATCGATTTGATCTTTGCCGGCGACTTCTGCCAGCAGACGCGCCTTGCGCATCAGCAGGCGTCCGCGCTCCGCCATCAGGACGACGGCATCGCCCTTGGCATTGATGTAATCACGAGCAAAGCGCTGACCGGCATCGGCACGGCGCAGGCCGCCGCCGAGGCTGACTGCCTTGAGCACCGTGAGGTTGGGTACAAAGGGATATTGCCCCGGATTCTGAACCTCGCCGGTGAGATAGATGGGCCGGAATTGCGAAAGCTCCACCGAAGCCGACGGCCGGTCGCGCAGGCCGAATTGTTTTTGCAGCCCGATGCCGATCGCTTCTGCAATCTCGTCGGTCGTCTTTCCGCTGGCTGGCATGTCACCGATAAAGGGAATGGAGACCGAGCCGGAGGGGCCGACGGTATAGTCGCCCGAGATCGTCGACCAGTCGCGGACGGAGCCCTCCGCAGTCTGCCATTCGGCAACGCGAATATGCAGTTTGTCCATGACGCCGAGGTGGTATCCAGGAAGCTTATCAGCACGGGCATTACCCGATACCATGCACAGGCTGAGGACTATAAGAGCTGCGCAACGAAAAGGTGTGGCTGTGCCAACGGACTTACCAGGAGACTGAATTTCAATCATGCGGGATTTCCCTGTTATTGGATTGCAGCCCCGCATTGCGGGGAAACCGCAGGCGCTTTCCTGCGGTATCTGCGTTCGCCATCAGTAGCTGCCGCGCGATAGGCAGACCGCGGGAATGGTTTTGGCGATGATGACCACGTCGCTGCTGAGCGACCAGTTCTTGACGTAATGCGTATCGAAGGCGACACGGCTGGCATAGGACACGTCGTTACGACCGCTGACCTGCCAAAGGCCTGTCAGGCCGGGGCGGGATTGGAGGTAATAGATCGCTGCGTTTTCGTAGAGTTCCAGCTCGTCTTCGACGACGGGACGCGGCCCGACGACACTCATTTCACCGCGAATGATATTGATGAGCTGCGGCAGCTCGTCGAGGCTGAGTTTGCGAAGCACCGCCCCGACAAGGGTGACGCGAGGATCATTCTGCAGTTTGCGTGTTGCTCGCCATTCTTCCATTGCTCGGGGATTGGCCTGCAGATAGGCCTTGAGAACCCTGTCTCCGTCGACGACCATGGTACGGAACTTCAGGCAACGGAAGGCCTTGCCATTATGTCCGATGCGGCGATGTCCGTAAAAAGCGGGACCGCCATCCGAGAGCTTTACCAGGAGCATGAGCATAAGAAAGATGGGGCTGATGAAAATCAGCGCCGTCAATGCGGTGGTGACGTCGAACGTCCTCTTCAGGATTCCACCTGTTGGCGGAAAGACGTCGCGTTCCGGAGCGCTGAAAAAAGCCGATGTGGCCGATCTCGTCGCAGACTTCATAGAGATGACTCCATTCATGTTGGCGAATTGGTCGGAAATGTCTCGGGCGCCTAGTTAGGGCTATGCAGAGGGGAGTGTAGGTACGGATTATGATTTTTTAAGCCAAATTTTTGTGGCAGTGCGGAATCGCGGCAGGGTTTTACCCTCCACGCATTAGATTTCATAAGTTTAGATGTTGCTTATATAATATTTATACTAAAGAGCGTATTGTATAGACGGCTAAAAAATACGCGTCTTACGTTACGTCCGGCGACAAGAGAGAATGTTAACGGCTATAAAGGCCGATTTGTTCATTAGATCTTATTGGAATAGGCTTTGCTCACTCTTGATCGCTCATGCACAATCTTGATTATTCGCGAAAAATATTGCGACGCAGCACCATATTGCGCCGCACATATTGGCGCTCGCGGCGACCGAACTTTGTAATAAAAGTTGATTGAATTGATTAAAATTCTAAATCGATTGCATCGACAAGTTCTGATCACTAAAATTGTATGCTCCCTTCGACGCCACAACCCTGATGAGAAACCTGGCAAAAGAAAAAAGACATCAACTGCAATTGCACGTATTATGGAGGAGTAGTTTTAACGAGTGATGCGCTAAAGTCGTATTCGTTTCGTATTGGTAATAGACCACCTGGCTTGGTTGAATCTAAAGGATTCATTAAATATATTTGCCTTGTGGGTCTATTGAGGGAGGCAAGGCCTTGATCGCTCTTTTCCTGATGACTATGCGCCCGAGGTAACATCATGTATGCGCCACGCGTTTTCATCAGCATGGTCGGCGCCCTGGCCGTATTTGCCATCGCGACCTACCTCCTGACGCAATCCGTCTCGACCACCTTGATTGAGACGGTGATTTGCGCCGTGCTGCTGCAGATCGGTTACTTTATCGGCATCCTCTTCCTGGTCTGGAAGGAACGGCGCGCGCGCGAGGCACTGCTTGCTCAAGACGCGACGACAACGTCGTTGCGCGATGGCGACAAGGTCACCAGCCTGCCCGCTTCAAATCTCAATCGTTCCGAGCCCTTCAATCCCTAAGGTTGCCGCCAGGCACATCTTTTGGCGATCGCATGGTTGCCGATGGCCGACGCCGTCCTAAGTCTCCGGCAGAATGAAGGAGACTGATGTGACTGATAGCGCCGAAAACAATGTCTGCGTAATTGTCGCCGCGAAGAATGCCAGCGACACCATTGGCCTTGCCGTCGCTTCTGCGCTCCGCGAGCCTGAGGTGGCTGAGGTCGTTGTCATCGATGATGGCTCGACAGACGGTACTGCCGCCTCCGCCAGCCTCGCCGACGACGGTAGCGGGCGTCTTGTCATCCATGAATTCGAGAAAAATCGCGGGCCTGCGGCGGCGCGCAATCATGCCATCGCAGTTTCGCGCGCGCCCCTGATCAGCATCCTCGATGCCGACGATTTCTTTTTCCCGGGACGGTTCAGGCCCTTACTCGCAAGCGATGATTGGGATTTCATTGCCGACAACATCGCCTTCGTCAATGCCGATACCGTTCCCGACGCTGTTACCATGCTCGATCATTTCGATCCGAAGCCGCGCTTCCTCGATCTGATCGCCTTTGTCGAAGGCAATATTTCCAAGCGCGGCGTCCGACGCGGCGAGATAGGCTTTCTGAAGCCGTTGATGCGCCGATCGTTTCTGGATGCTCACGGCCTCCGCTACAACGAAGCCCTGCGTCTCGGCGAGGATTACGATCTCTATGCGCGGGCGCTTGCCAAGGCTGCACGCTATAAGGTCATCCATAGCTGCGGTTATGGCGCCATAGTGCGCAGCAACTCGCTGAGCGGCCGGCATCGCACCGAGGATCTGTATCGGCTCTGCGAAGCCGATCGGGCAATCCTCGCCGGCGGCGGTTTGTCCTCAGCCGATGCAGCGGCCATCCGCCGCCATGAGCGGCACGTTCGCAGCCGCTACGAGCTGCGGCGCTTTCTCGATATCAAGGGACAGTCGGGTCTGGCGGCGGCCGCCTCTTATGCATTGGGCAATCCCGCCGCCATTCCGGCGATTGCCGGCGGCATTCTTGCCGACAAAACGGAACGTTTTCGCAAGAGCGGCGACGCCCCTATTGCGCATTCGGGAACGAACGGCCTGCGCTATCTGCTGCAGGCCGCTCCAGAATGATCCGTCCCGAAATCAGAAGTAGTCGCGTCGCACGCCTTCGATAACGTCGAAGAGGCGTTGCTTGCGGCTGGCAAGTGTCGCGTCGGCACTCAGTTGCGGCTTCGCTTTGCTGGCCTGCCAGAGCGCCAGCGCCGAGGGTACGGCGAGCGCCTGTTTCGCCATCACTCGGAGACGGGTCTGCTCGGGGTCGGCGAGCACCACAGTGCCCCCATGCCGGTGCTTCTCCAGCTCTTCGGCGGCCTGCGCGTCCCGTTCGAAACCGACACCCCAGAACCGGGCACCCTTGGCGATAGCTTCCGCGCGGGTGGAAACCGGAATGTGTTTCGGCGCATAGGTGACACCGAGGGAGCGGGCCCAGTCGTTCCACTTGAAGCTGTTGATCGCCCGCGACGAGCTGACGGCGATCCACGGTACGCGGAAGGCGTCGGCAAGGATCGCGCCATGCATGGATTCGGCGACGATCAGCTCGGAAGTCGCGATCTCGCGGATCACGGCCTTGGCCTCGCCGCGCGGGTCGAGATAGGAGAGGCCGACGGTCTTGCATATCTCCGGCCAGCGCCCCGCTGCTGCCGACTCCCAATGCGGAATGAAGGTGTGGCGATTGGTTTTCGGCAGGTTTTTGAATTCCGGCATTTCGGTCACCATCACTGCCGGATCGATGATGCCCATGTCCTGCGGAAGGCCGACTTTTTCCGCGGTCAGCGGGCCGCGCACACTGCGGATATCCCACTTGGTCTTGTCGCTCATGTCGGGAAGGGAGCCGTAGCCGAAGCCGCTGCCGATCACGAGTTTATGTCCGTCCAGCGGCAGGATCAGGGTGTTGAGAACGGTGCCGACACCGACCAGCAGTTTTTCTTCATGAACGTCGCGCAGGCCGGGGAGCAGGAAATCCCAGAGCCAGAGATTGAGATCGTCACCGAAATTGCCATGGGTGGATTCCCAGTGGAACGGCTTCATTAAGGTCTCCTTGGTGATTTAGATAATAGCTGAACATGCTTTGGCTCTTGAGGAATAGGCATGGACAGCTTTGCTGCAAGTGCGAAAGCTAGGGCGCGAACTTGCCCGCGGCAAGTTGCACTGCACTCTGCAATATTGCCGGGTCGCGCCATGCCCATTTCGCCAATAGCCCGAGCTGCGGTAGGCGGCGGCGCCGCAACTGTCGTGCCTGGCTCCACAGTGCCTGCTTGCGGGCGCGGTTTTTGTAGATGCGAATGGACGCGATGTCCTGCGGGCGGCGCGAAAAACGCTGTTCCAGCGTGTTAAGAGCTGTCCAGGTATTGAATTGCTGGCGCAGGAACTGCGGTGAATCGTTGTCTACGCTGTGAAAGATATTCATGCCCTCGCCGCGCAGCGCGCCGGTATCTTCACAAAGCAACACGCGTTTGGCCGCCAGGATGCAGTCGCAGAAGAACAACACATCCTCTGCCGCCAGCCGCAAAGCGGCTTCGAAGCGGATTTTCTCGAACAGCGGCCGGCCGATCAGCATGCAGGAGAGATGCAGAAAGCTCCAGTCCTTCAGCATGACGCTGGCGATATCGGGAATTTCGATTAGCGGCGGCGTTTGGGAGAGACGGGTGGCATTCACCGATTTCGCCAGTTCCGCCATGCTGAAATGATAGAAAAACTCCTCGCCGCCATCGATCGAGTCCCAATAGCAATCGGCATCGTGCCGCGTGAGGGCCTCGAAAGCGTTGCCGAGATGTTGCGGCGCCCATTCGTCGTCGGAATCGAGGAAGGCGACGAAGCGGCTTGAGGCCGGCACGTTATCGAGGCCGGTATTGCGTGCGCCACCCGGTCCAGCATTGGGCTGACGGATGACCCGAATTCGCGCACGGTCTTCCTCGCTAAGCGATCGAAGCTCGTTTTCCGCCGGAAGCGGCGATTCATCGTCGATGATGAGAATATCGAAATCCTGAAACACCTGCTTGGATATCGACGTCAATGCACGTTGCAGAATGCCTGTCTGCCGCTGGTAGAAAGGAATAATAATCGTAATTGACGCCATTTTCTCGCCCTTGTGGTTTCAACAAAGAGTTTCCGGCCCCCTTTGCGGGGACGCAGCCATGCGCTTTTTCGACAATCTCCATCGCTGAATTTCAGTCGGCCCCTAAAGGCAGGTTATCGTCGTGGCCTCAACAGTTAGGGCCCGTTCGGTCGCGAGCAATGCTAGATAGCGCCTTTTATCGAGCGCGGTGCGTTGCCATGGTTGGCATTCGTGACCGTTTCTCAGCAGCCGACCGATGTTTCCCGTCTTTGTCGTCGTCCTCACCGTTGGCAGCAGAGCGTCGTTTTGTTGACCGAGGGCACGCTTGTCCCGCAAGTTTTTGGAAGTCGTCGGCTTACTCAGGATATCGAAGATGAAATATCAACCTTTAGATGAGTTATCTTATTCGTATTTTCTCAATAAGCTTGTATTGTCGCCCTATTTTGATCATGATTGGCGGGAGCATCTGCGGCACCGCAAAAAAATCCTCGGCCAGTGGAAAAAAATTTGGTGCGGCTAAAGCGTGCAATTCCATGCCGCCTCCCGAATATGATATCACTCTTAAATCCATTTAATACCAAATACCTATACGGGCACTAACCCGATTGAGTTAGATTTTTTTCTCTCTTTTTGTCGTCGGATGATGGGTCCCAGGGCGCGCGAATCCCGGTTTTTTGCTGCAGTGCCATATTTCCTTTCGGGAGATCGCCCTAGCTTACGTCTGCGGGCTCTAGTCTGCGCTGGTTGAAACGGCTGCATGGGGGAGCAGTCTGAAAAAGGGGTGACAGATATCGTGAATGTGACTGCCAACGTGTCTTCGCGGATCAATGTCATGCGCATAGCTGCCGCCATCACCCTGACGGTGCTGCCTAGGACCAACAGCATGGCGCGTTCCGCCCCGCCCTCCTTCTACAATCTGCTGACCGGCAGCCGCATGCGGCCGCACGCTGAAGCTCTGGCTGTCGGCGGCCGATGGGTGATCTCCGAGTAAAGGTGACATATGATGAAACAGATCTTTCATTCGCTAAGACCCAGCTTCGTTTCCTTTGCCCTTTTGAGCACGGCCCTCATCCCTTACGCGGCCTTCGCGCAGGAGGATCAGCCGAACGGTAAGTCTTTCGTCGATAATTTCGACAAGATCGACAGCGGCCGTTGGTACATCTCGGACGGCTGGAACAACGGCTCGTTCCAGAACTGCACGTGGTCGAAGAAGCAGGTCAGTGTCGAGGGCGGCCTGCTTCAGCTTCAATTCACTCAGGCTAAGACCGGCCAGCGCGACTATGCCTGCGGCGAGATCCAGACGACCAAGACCTATGGCTACGGCACCTACGAGGCGCGTTATCGCACAGCGGCCGGTTCCGGCCTCAACTCCGCTTTCTTCACCTATATCGGTCCGACCGACAAGAAGCCGCATGACGAGATCGATTTCGAAGTGCTCGGCAAGAACCCCGCACAGGTTCAGGTCAATCAATATATCGGCGCTAAAGGCGGCAATGAGAAACTCGTCCCGGTCGCGGGCGGCGCCGATCAAGGCTTCAACGATTATGCCTTCGTCTGGGAGAAAGACCGGCTGCGCTATTACCTGAACGGCAAGCTCGTTCAGGAAGTGACCGATCCATCGAAGATCCCGACGCATGCCCAGAAGATCTTCTTCAGCCTTTGGGGCACGGATACGTTGAGCGGCTGGATGGGCAAGTTTGCCTATGGCGGCGCACCGGCGACCATGCAGATCGATCGCGTTGCCTTCACGGCAGCGGGCGATAAATGCCAATTCCCGGAATCGATCGCCTGCAAGCTCAACTGAAACGTTTCGGCTGCGAAGCGGATTTCGCGGCCGGAACAATGAACCCGATGCAACACGAACGAAACGAGGTGCCTGGCTTGCCGCCGGGCACGAAAGCGAAAGTTTTCATGCTGCATATTCTTTATTTCGTCCACGATCTCGCCGATCCCGCCATCCGCAGGCGGGTGCTGATGCTGCAGGCGGGTGGGGCGAAGGTGACGCTGGCGGGTTTTCGGCGCGACGACAACGCGCTGGCCGCCATTCATGGTGTCGAGCCGATCGAACTCGGTCGGACGCGCGACGCGCACTTCGCGCAGCGTATCGCTGCCGTTGCCAAGTCCGCCCTGCAACTGCGTGGACTGCTGCGCTCGGTCGAAAAGCCGGACGTGATCATCGGCCGCAATCTTGAAATGCTGGCCGTGGCCAACCGCGCCAAATCCCTCTTCGGCGGCAATATGCCCGTTATCTACGAATGCCTCGACATTCACCGGCTGCTGCTGCGCAAGGATGTCTTTGGCGGCGCCCTTCGTGGTGTGGAGCGCCATTTTGGCACCGACGCGGCATTGCTGCTGACCAGTTCGCCGGCCTTCGTCGAGCATTATTTCCGCCCTCGCTCCGGTCTCGACCTCCCGATCGTCCTTCTCGAGAACAAGGTCTTGGCGATCGAGGATCTCGGGGCCGAGATTGCCCGCGCTCCCCGATCGCCGGCCGACGGCGAGCCCTGGAAGATCGGCTGGTTCGGCGCGCTTCGGTGTCGCAAATCGCTGGAATTGCTCGCTGAATTTTCGCGCCATATGGAAGGCCGCTTCGAAATCATCTTGCGCGGCCGCCCTGCCTATTCGGAATTCAGCGATTTCGACGGATTCGTGCGCGATGCGCCTTTCATGCGCTTCGGCGGTCCTTACAAGAATCCCGAGGACCTCTCAGCGATCTATGGCGAGGTGCAGTTCTCCTGGGCGATCGACTTCTTCGAAGAAGGGCTGAATTCCAGTTGGCTGTTGCCGAACCGTCTTTATGAAGGCGGCCTGCATGGCGCGGTGCCGATCGCTGTCGATGGCACCGAGACCGCGCGGTTCCTGGCAAAGCGGAAAATCGGACTGGCACTCGAAAAGCCGGATGCTGCACACTTGGTTGCTCTCTTGGGCGACATGAACAGGGAACGTTACCTCGCCGCTTTCAATGAGTTGGCCGCGCAGGACCGCAGGCAATGGATGACTGATCGGGCCGAGTGCCGAGGACTGGTGCAGCGGCTGGCTTCCCTTACCCGCGCCGAGCAAACCGCCGAATTAAAGGCCTCCCCACAACTGCATCGCAATAGAGGTGGATTGCAATGAAGACCGGAATGCCCATGGATATGCGTTGCTTGATCGTTATCCCCTGCCTCAATGAAGAGAAACATATCGAGCCGCTGATTGCCAAGCTTGGCCGCGCTCTGGACGAACTTGATGCCCGCATCGTGGTTGCCGACGGCGGCAGCACGGACAGAACCCGCGACATCGTCAGGGAGATCGCCGCGGCCGATCCGCGTATTCTCCTCCTCGACAACCCGAAGCGGCTGCAAAGTGCTGCGATCAATCTCGTGGTCGAAACCCTGGGCAGTGACTACGACTATCTCATTCGCATCGATGCCCATGGCGACTATCCCGGCGACTATTGCCAGATACTGGTGCAAGAGGCCGACGTGACTGGAGCGGATTCCGTTGTGGTTGCCATGCGCACCATGGGCTTCAGCGCCTTCCAGAAGGCCACGGCGGTGGCGCAGAATTCAAAGCTCGGCAATGGCGGATCGAAGCATCGCGAAGGCGCCAAGGGGCATTGGGCCGATCACGGCCATCATGCGCTGATGCGTATCGCTGCCTTCCGCGCGGTCGGCGGCTACGACGAGGCCTTCAGCCACAACGAAGATGCCGAGCTCGACTATCGCTTGCGGAAGGCAGGTCATCGCATCTGGCTGACCGACAAGACGGCAATGACCTATTATCCACGCTCCAGCATTCCGACGCTTTTCCGGCAGTATCTCGGCTATGGCCGCGGTCGTGCCCGCAACATCCTAAAGCACCGCAGCATGCCGAGCATCCGCCAGATGCTGCCGTTGGCCGTGGTGCCGATCTTCGTCGGCGCATTTCTCGCGATCCTCAATTGGATCGCGGTGGTTCCGATCGGCCTTTGGGCTTTCGCTTGCGTGGCCTATGGCTTCTGGATCGCGCTCGGCGAGCGGAACCCGTATGGGCCTCTCGCTGCGATCTCGGCCATGGTCATGCATTTTGCCTGGTCTATGGGTTTCTGGATGGAAGTCTTCAGCTTCCGAGCGCGCAGGGCGATATCATCCCACAGAACCGGGAGCATCGCCCCGTGAGGATCGATATCGCCGTCTGCACCTATCGCCGCGCCGAACTGGACCAGACACTGTTGTCGCTGGCGGTCCTGACCGTTCCGGCAGGCACTAGCGTCCGTATCATCGTTGCCGACAACGACGTGACGCCAAGTGCGCGCGACCGCGTCGAAGCCATGCGTTCGGCGGTGCCTTTCGAGATTGCCTATGTGCATTGCCCCGCTTCGAACATTTCGATCGCCCGCAACACCTGCCTCGAGCATTCGACCGGCGATTTCGTGGCCTTTATCGACGATGACGAGACCGCGTCCGAGGATTGGCTGGCGGAATTGCTGGTGACGGCGGACACGACAGGGGCCGATGCCGTTCTCGGCCCCGTCCGCGCCGTCTATCCGAACGTTGCGCCCGCCTGGATGCGGCGTGGCGACTTCCATTCGACATTGCCAGTCTGGGTCTCGGGCGACATCCGCACGGGCTACACCTGCAATGCGCTGCTGCGACGCAACGCGCCGTCGCTTGTCGGCCGTCGCTTCAACATCACGCTGGGGCGCAGCGGCGGCGAGGATACGGAATTTTTCGCCCACATGCACAGGGCGGGCGGAAAGATCGCCTTTGCCGAGGACGCCTTGGTCTACGAACCCGTGCCGAACGGGCGGGCGACGCTTGCTTGGCTTACGAAGCGACGTTTTCGCATGGGGCAGACGCATGGGCGGATGCTTCTGGAGACCTCAGCCGGTCTTGGCCGGTGGAAGGCAATCGCGCTGGCCGCCACCAAATCCGGCTATTGCTTTGCCGCCGCTGCGCTTTCAGCCGCTTTCCCTGTGCCGTGCCATCGCTACGCCCTGCGCGGCATCATGCATGCCGGCGTTGTCAGCGGCCTGCTCGGTGTCCGCGAAATCGAACAATACGGAAATTTGGAGAAAGCACCGCAATGACGGATTTCATCCCTGATGTCAGTTTCGTCATCGCAGCCTACAACGCCGAGGATACGTTGGAGCGCGCCATTGACAGCGCGCTGGCGCAAGGTGCCGTCAGCATGGAGGTCATCGTTGTCGACGATTGCTCCAGCGACAACACCCCGATCATTGCCGGTAACCATCCCGATCCCCGGGTTCGACTGGTCGCCATGCCCCGCAACAGCGGTCCCGCCGCCGCACGTAATGCCGGCCTTGACGCCGCCCGCGGCCGTTGGGTTGCCATACTTGATTCCGACGACGCACTGCGCCCGGATCGCATGGCGCGGCTGATCGCACGAGCCGAAAAGGCCGAAGCCCAGATCGTCGTCGACAACCTCGATATCATCAGAGGACAGGATGAGGCCGCGAGCGCGATGTTCCCGGAAGCTGTGCTCGCGAGGGTGCCGGTTCTGACGCTGACGAAGTTCATCGCCTCGAACATGATCTTCCGCGCCGAGCACAATTTCGGCTACATGAAGCCGGTCTTCGAGCGGGCCTTCCTTGAAAAGCATCACCTGCGCTTCGACGAAGCCCTCAGGATCGGCGAGGACTATATTTTCCTCGCCTCCGCACTGGCCAAAGGCGGCGTCTGCGCCGTCGAGCCGATGGTCGGCTATCTCTATTACATTCGCGAAGGCTCAATCTCGCGGGTATTGAAGCGGCAGGATGTCGAAGCGATGATTACCGCCGACCGGAAGTTTTTCGCCGGACATCATTTCGGTGCCGCCGCTCTTGCCGCCCAACGGCGCCGCACGCGGAATCTGAAAGAAACACTGTCCTTCCTGATGCTTGTCGAAAGCATCAAGGACCGCTCCTTGCCGAACGCGCTGAAAATCGCCTGCCGCGATCCACTTGCGGTTCGTCATTTGAGCATGCCGATCGCAGCCCGCCTTCGTCGCTTAGCTGCCGTTTTTCGCGATAGCGGCGAGGCAACCGTCCTTGGGGACGGCGGCCAAGTGGCTGCAGCATCCCCTATCTCCCCCTCCCTCCCGAGTTTGGGCGCAGGCCCTCACTCTAACAAAGGATAGAGCTATGGACCCTAAGCATCCTGTGAGAAAAGCAATCATTCCGGTTGCCGGCAACGGAACCCGCTTCCTGCCCGCCACCAAGGCGATGCCCAAGGAAATGCTGACGATCGTCGATCGTCCAGTGGTGCAATATGCCGTCGATGAAGCCATCGAGGCTGGCATTGAGCACATCGTCTTCGTCACCAGCCGCAACAAATCGGCAATCGAAGATCATTTCGACGACACGCCGGAGCTTATCTCCTCGCTGCATAGGGCGGGCAAGACAAAGCAGGTCTCCGAACTGGAACGGCTTCTGCCGCCCGCCGGCTCGATCAGCTTCACCCGCCAGCAGGCGCCGCTTGGCCTCGGCCACGCCGTATGGTGCGCTCGAGACCTGATCGGCAACGAGCCGTTTGCGCTGCTGCTGCCCGACATGGTCTGCCATGGCCTGCGCGGCTGCATGGCCGGGCTGATGGAGCTTTACGACGAAGTCGGCGGCAATATCGTCGCAGTCGAGGAATGCGCGCCCGAAGAAACCTCGAAATACGGCATCATCGGCCGGGGAGCGCCGGTTCGCCACGGCTTCGGCGTGACCAAAATGGTTGAGAAGCCGCATCCGTCCGAGGCACCTTCTAACTTTTACCTCAATGGGCGCTATATTCTCCAGCCCGAGATCTTCGACATCTTGGCGCGGCAGGAGCGCGGCGCCGGCAACGAGATTCAATTGACCGACGGCATGCTGCGCCTATCTCAAACACAGGCCTTCCATGCCCAGGCTTACAGCGGAAAGACTTTCGATTGCGGATCGAAGCAAGGCTTCATCGAGGCGAACGTCGCCTTCGCGCTGGCGCGCGCGGATATTGGCGGTCTGGTCTACGACTCGATCCGAAGCCTGGTTCTCTCGCACGAAGCGCAGATGACCGCAGCTTAAATCGCGTCACACTTTCGCCTGCGGCTTTGATCGCCGCAGGCGAGAGCCGTTATTCATTCAGGCTTCTCCGACAAGGTGGTCGCCATGCATCAGAAGAATTTCACCTTCCACAGCGCTCTTCCGAAAGACGAGCAGGATGGTTTCATTGACCTGGACCGGCTGATGGCGGTCATCACCCGTCGTATCCGCACCATTCTTACCGGCGTGGTCATTTTCGTCGGATTAGCGGTCGCCTATCTGGTGACCGCGCCTTCGACCTATACGTCTGCGACGCAGATATTGCTCGATGAAAACATGACGAAATATGCGGAGGATCAGCCGCCGCCGACCAGCAGCCAGCAGGCCGATATGGAAATCGCCAGCGCTGTCGAAATCCTGAAGTCCAACGAGATGGCATTGCGCGTCGTGGATGCGGCCGGCCTTGTCGACAATGACGAGATCCTCAACCCGCCGCAATCGCCGATCGCTCTGGTCAAATCAGGTATAAAGCTGATTGCCAGTGCCTTCAAACCGGCAAAGCCGCCGCTGACGGCTGAAGAGGCACGTCAAGCGCAACGCCAGAAAATCGCCGCCGCATTGCAGGACGATCTGAAGGTCGAGCGCGTCACCCGCAGTTCCGTCGTCTCCGTATCGTTCGAGTCGACCGATCCGCAATTGGCCGCCAAGGTCACCGGCGCCTATGCCGACGCCTATCTGACGGATCAGCTCAACGCCAATTTCGATGCGACCGAACGGGCGTCCGTCTGGCTGCAGGAGCGGCTGAACGACCTGCGCGAGCGCTCGCAACAGGCTTCGCTCGATGTCGAAAAATACAAGGCCGACAACGGGTTGACCTCGACTGGCGGCGAGCTGATGTCGGAGCAGCAGATTTCCGATCTCAACAAGCAGTTGATCATCGCCCAGGCCGATACCGCCAGCGCCTCGGCGCGCTACTATCAATATAAATCGATCATCGATCAGGGCCCGGACAATGCGGTGAAAAACGCGACGATTTCGTCCAGCCAGACCGACAACAGCGTGCTGCAGGATCTGAAGACGCGCTATCTCAATGTGCAGAAGCGCGAGCAAGACGTGACGCAGAATTTTGGCGCCAATCATCCCCAGGCCGTAGCGCTTAGGGCGGAGCGCGAAGACATCACTCGGCAAATCTATCAGGAACTCCAGCAACTGACGGCGAGCTACAAGAACGAGTTCGACGTTGCTCAGTCGCGTGCGGAGTCGCTGCGCAACAGCATCGAGGGCGTGGTCGGCAAGAATTCCGAGGCCAATAAATCCCTTGTGCGGTTGAATGAGCTTAATCAGAAAGCGACCGCCCTGAAGACGCTCTACGAATCCTATCTCAGCCGCTATGAAGAGGCATCGCAGCAGCGCTCGTTCCCGATCGCCAAGGCGCGTGTCATCTCCACCGCCGGCGTTCCGACCGCGCCGTCGAGCCCGAAAAAGACGCTCGTGCTCGCACTTTCGATCGTACTCGGCTTCATGGCCGGTGGTGCCTTTGCTGCGCTTCAGGAATTCCGTGATCGCTATTTCCGGATCGAGGCCGATGTGCGGGCAGCACTCGGACTTAAATTCCTGGGTTATCTGCCGCTGCTCGGCCAACAGGCGTTCGACAAGAAGAAAGCTCGCAGACAAAAAGCCGGACCGGCGACGGCCGAAGAGGCCGAGAACGGTGTCGCTTTCGAGCGGATCATGCGTGTCTCGGTCGAGGCTCCACGCTCGATATTCGCCGAAACCTTGCGCAACGCCAAGCTTGCCAGCGATGTCATGCTGCAGGGACGAGACAACCGGGTGATCGGCGTCGTCTCGGCACTCCCCGGTGAAGGCAAATCGACAACGGCAGCCAATTTTGCCGCCCTGCTCGCAAGCAGTGGCAAGCGCACGCTGCTGATCGACGCCGACCTGCGCAATCCTGGTTTGAGCCGGATGCTGAAGTCGCCGCCGCAGACAGGCCTTATCGAAGCGGCGCTCGGCGAAGTCCCCTGGGCAAGTGCCGTCAGGGTCGATCCGCGCACCAAACTTGCCATTCTGCCTGTGGTACTGCGGGATCATCTGCTGCACACCAGCGAACTCCTGTCTTCGCAGGGCATGCTGAACCTGATGGAAAGCGCGCGGAAGATGTTCGACTACATCGTCGTCGACCTCGCGCCGCTGGGACCGGTCGTCGACGCCAAGGCATTCGCGCCGCAGGTGGACGCCTTTCTGCTCGTTGCCGAATGGGGTGCGACGCCGACCAATCTCGTCAGGGATCTGCTCGAACAGGAGCCGCAGATCAATTCGCGCGTTCTTGGCGTCATCCTCAACAAGACGGACATGTCGGAACTGTCGCGCTACAGCGACTTCGGCGGCACGGAGCGCTATCGGCAGAAATACACCAGCTACTACACCGAGGAGCGGCCGAAGGTGGAGATCGACGCCTAATGCATGTCGCGCAAAAGTGTACGGCGGTTTTGCGAAAGCGACATGCAAAAACAAAGAGCGTGGGAGCGAATCTGAGAGATCGCGACGAGCTTTAAGAGCAGCGGTTTCCGTCCGGAATTGCGTCAAAACAATAGGATAGAGCGGTTCAGCGCTTCCGTAAGCATTGAACCG
This sequence comes from Rhizobium sp. CB3090, assembly GCF_029714285.1. Classification (NCBI taxonomy): domain Bacteria; kingdom Pseudomonadati; phylum Pseudomonadota; class Alphaproteobacteria; order Hyphomicrobiales; family Rhizobiaceae; genus Rhizobium; species Rhizobium sp. CB3090. Next base: position 551,387 of record NZ_CP121663.1, on the reverse strand, counting down.
TTCTGAGTTTCCCTATGCTTTCGACGTCCTGGCACCGGCGCGTGCCAGGACGTGTTCGCGCCAGATTGTGAAGATGCCTGCAGCCACGACAATGACGGCACCGATGATCATGTTGATATTGAGGGTCTCTCCGAAGACCGACACGCCTATGATCGCCGAGAAGACAAGCTGCAGATAGGTGAGCGGCTGAATCACGACCGCGTCGAGAAGGTCATAGGCGCGGATGAGAAAATAGTGACTCGACATGCCGGTGAGGCAGAGCACGCCCAGAAAGGCCCAGTCATACGGCGCAACCGGTGTCCAGAAGAACGGTCCGATGCAGCTCATGGCAATCGCCCCGACGACGCCGGTATAGAAGAAGCTCGTCATGGCGGAGTCGTCATGGCTGACATAGCGGGTGATGACGACATAAAGCGAAAATAGCAGAGCACCGGCAAGCGGCACCAGGAAACGAATGTCGAAAAAGCCGCTTTCCGGCTTCAGGATCAGCAGCACGCCGGTAAAGCCGATGCAGATTGCCAGCCAGCGCCGCCAGCCGACCTTTTCGCCAAGGATCGGCACGGACAGCAACGCCACCATCAAGGGTCCGGATGAGAAGATCGCCTGCGAACGGGCAAGACCGACAATGACGAAGGACGAGATGGCGACGACGATCTGCGAGGCGAGCAGCAGCCCACGGGCGACCTGCAGGCGCGGCCGTCTGGTGCGGATAGCGACAGGCAATCCCCCCGGTGAGCGTGATGCCAGCGCCACGGCAAAGAGCATGAAGGCCCAATAACGGATCATCGCCACGAAGAGCGGCGGATAGACACTTACCAGATGTTTTGAGATGCCGTCCTGTAGGGCGAATATGCTGATCGCCAACAGCGTGAAGACATAACCGGCAGTATTGGATTTCATTTCGGCTCGAAGGAAGGATGGTATGCGGCTCGGAGGCGGCGGCCGAACCGACGCCGCCGGTCACCATAGGCTATTCGATCTTTCGATCATAGGCTTCGGCACATGCTTCACTACACGAAATATGTCGATCAGCTCTTTTGCGTGCTTTCGACAAAAGCGGCGAAACCTTCGATGAAGATGGCGAGGCTTTGCTTCACTTTCTCGTCGACAATTTTACCGTCCGCATCGAAAACGCTGCCGGCACGCGAAACCATCAGCCGGCCGCCGAACCAGGGATGGGTGCCAAGTGTGCGCAATACGGGCAGCCAGGCGGTCTGGCTGAGGACCGTGCCGAAATTGCCGGGCGAGGCGCCGAGAACGGCGACGGGTTTTGCACGGAAGATGCGGGCAATATCGCTGGATGGCCGGCTCATCCAGTCGATCGCGTTCTTGAAGACGCCGGGAAGCGAATTGTTGTATTCCGGCGTGAACAGGATTAGGCCATCGGAGGCTGCGGTAAGTTCCTTGAGCTCGCTCACCGTCTCCGGAATACCCTCGGCCGCCTCGATATCGGCGTCGTAAAGCGGGACACCGTGGATGGTCCTGGCGATGAACTCAACGCCCGGCGGCGCCAGTTCGACGGCGGCGTTCAGCAGTGCCGTGTTGAAAGAGCCCTTGCGAAGGCTGCCCGATATGCCCAGAATTCTCATCGCGTTCCCCTTAAGGATTAGATGGGGAGAGATCTATGGTTCGGTGCCATTCGTCAAGGGCTGGTAACCGTCTGAGCGGATCGCTCCGCACAAGCGTTTCGGTAATAGGGATATCGCCGCCCTCACACCGCGATGAAGACGGTGCCGTCTTCGACCTTGACTGGATAGGTCTTGAGATTGACGCAGACGGGGGCGCCCTTGGCCTCGCCGGTGCGATAGTCGAAGCGGCCGTTGTGCTTGGGACATTCGATGATGTTGTCCATCACCAGCCCGTCGGCGAGATGGACCTGCTCGTGCGTGCAGAGACCGTCGGTGGCGAAATAGTCGTCTTCCGGACTGCGATAGACGGCGAAGGTTCTGCCGCCATGGTCGAAGCGCAGGACGTCCTCCTCGTCGATCGCATCCGCCGCACAGACCCTGATCCAGTTGCCGCTCATTCCTGCCTCCCTGTATATGCCGTTGTATGTGCCGTTCCTGGCTGTTGTTATCGTTTGCTGTTCTTGCCTGTCGTTATTGCGCTGCTTCGGCCAGCGTCGCGTGGAATTCCTCGCGATAGGGCCGCGCCGTCGGCGGCAATTCCCGCTTCAGGAAATAATCTTCATTGCGCAACTGCCGCAGGAAGGCCGGGATCATTTCGCGGTAGCCCGACCAGATCGAGGGATTGGGCTTCGGCAGATCGTGTTTGATCATCGCATGCAGCTTCGGCAGCGCATGATAAGGCACCATCGGGAACATGTGGTGTTCGACATGGTAGTTCATGTTCCAATAGATGAAGCGGCTGATCGGGTTCATCAGCACCGTGCGGCTGTTCAGCCGGTGGTCGGTGACATTGTCGGCCAAGCCGCCATGCTGCAGCAGGCCGGTCAAGACATGATGCCAGGCGCCATAAAGCCGTGGCAGGCCGATCAGCACCAGCGGCAGGAGCGAACCCATATAAAAAGCGGCGGCGATGGTGGCGACATAGATCGCCAGCCAGATGCGGGCGATGCGGATCGCCTTCGGCTGCTCCTGTTCGGGAATGAAGGTCTTCTCAGCGGCGCTGACGATGCCGAAGGCATTGCGGATCATGTCGAGCATCGCATGGAAGACATCGACGATGCCGAAGAAGTTCAGGACGAGCCGCAATAGATCCGGCGGCCGCATGACGGCGATCTCCGGATCGCGGCCGACGATGACGGTGTCGGTGTGGTGGCGGGTATGGCTCCAGCGCCAGGTCACCGGATTGCGCATGATCATGAAGCAGGCGATCTGATAGACCGCATCGTTCATCCAGCGGGTCTTGAACGCCGTGCCGTGGCCGCATTCATGCCAGCGGCTGTCGGAGGCCGAACCGTAAAGCACGCCATACGCCAGGAAGAAGGGGATGGATAGCCAGGAGCCCCAGAAAGCGATGCCGAGGCCGGCCAAGACCGCCATGCTGCCGAGCCAGACGATCGTGTCGCGGATGGCGGCCTTGTCGGAGCGCTGCATCAGCGCCTTCATCTCCTTGCGGGCAATGTCGGTATGATACCACTCGGCCGCCGCCAGCCCGGTTTCGACCGCCTGCCGGCTGCTCGGGCCGAGCAGGCTGTAATCGCGCTTGATGATCTCGGTCATTGCTGTTCCTGCCTCCCGCGATGCGCAAGTGCCGCACCGCCTCAGATGTCAGCAGGATAGGTCGAGTTTTCGCTTGCCTCAATGCGGCGATGATGGAATCTATCATATTCCATCAATCCCCCATCTCATTCATGATGGAATACCTCAGGACCAACCATGCGCCGACCAACCATTTCCTTCAGCGTCTGAGCAATCGATGGCGCCCGGAAATCGGCCTGAAATCAGCTCCATGGACAGCAAACGAGGTTCGGCGAGTGGCGGATCAGGCAAATTCTTCCCTTTGACATTTATGTTTGGGAAAATATCGGAATGATAGAATTCTATCATTTAGAGCGAAACTCTTCCCGCGCCTGACATCGCTCAGGCGACTCGTCGCCATATTTTGGGGAGCGATCACAGCGCCCATTCGCCAAAATGCATGTGCCCGAAAAAATCCCAAAATTTTTTCGGGAACCTTTTTCTCCCAACTCCATCCAATGGCTAGTTCCGACACGGGACAAACGGATCGAAGGACGACATTCCATCCAATATTCGCTCCGGATTAGCCACGAACAGGAGAGAAATCATGTTTAAACCGATTCTGACTGCGGCATTCCTGCTCGGCCTCGCCGGCACCGCGGCAATCGCCGCCGAGACAAAAATCACCGATCCCCAAATCGCCCATATCGCCTACACCGCCGGACAAATCGACGTCACCGCTGCCGAGCAGGCACTGAAGAAAAGCAAGAATCCGGAGGTCATCGACTTCGCCAAGACCATGGAGCGCGACCACAAAAGCGTCAACGAGCAGGCATTGGCGCTGGTCAAGAAACTCAAGGTCACGCCTGAGGACAATGACGTCAGCAAGTCGCTGAGCGCGCAGGCCAGCCAGGAACTGACCAAACTCGGTGCATTGAACGGCAAGGCCTTCGACAAGGCCTATATCGAAAACGAAGTAGCCTATCACAAGACGGTCAACGAGGCGCTCGCCAAGCAACTGATCCCATCGGCAAAGAACGCCGAACTCAAGTCGTTGCTGGAGACCGGCCTTACGCTCTTCAAAGAACATCAAATGCACGCGGAACATCTTGCCGCGACGATGAAATGAACCGGCAATGAGCGCGATGAATAGAAAACATGCGCTCGCAGTCGTCGCGGGGTTGCTGGCAATGACGGTCAGCACGGCAGCAAAGCCAGCCGAATATCAAATCGCCATAGCGAATATGAAATTCGGCTCCCCGCCTGCGACGCTACACGTCGGCGACGTGATCGTCTGGCGCAACGATGATATATTCCGCCATACTGCCACCGCGCGCGACGGCAGCTTCGACATTGACCTTCCGGCGAAGTCGCAAGGCAAGATGACGATCGAGCGCGCGGGAACGGTGAAATTTTACTGCCGCTTTCATCCGATGATGACCGGAGAGCTGGATGTGCAGCCGTGAGGATAAAGAGGAGCCGAGATGATTGCCGTCCCCGCCGCAGCCAAGCGACATCGACCGGATCCTTCAATCTACTCGGAAGCCGAACTCATCGCTCGCGCCAAGGCGGGCGATGAGGATGCGATCAGGATCATTATTCAGCGCAACAATCAGCGCCTGTTTCGAACGGCACGCGCCATCGTCGGCAACGATGCGGAGGCGGAAGATGTGGTACAGGCAGCCTATGTGCAGGCATTCATCAATCTCTCGGCTTTCCGTGGGAACTCAAGAATGTCGACCTGGCTGACGAGGATTGCGCTCAACGAAGCGTTCGCCCGCGTGCATCGGAGACGCGATTTTACCGGGCTTGAGGAGATCGACATGCAGAACAAGACGTCCGGCGGCGGTTTGTTGCACTTTCCCTCCTCGCTGGGGTCAGCCGATCCGGAGGCTGAACTGGCGCGAAATCAGACGCGGCATTTGCTGGAACACGCGGTCGATGCCCTGCCCGCTGAGTTCCGCACGGTCTTCATTTTGCGCGATGTGGAAGGCTTCAGCACGGAGGAGACCTCATCCCTTCTCGGCATCAAGCCGGAGACAGCCAAGACGCGGCTGCACCGTGCCCGTAAAATGATGCGGCTCTCGATCGAAAAGCAGTTTTCCGGGGCGTTCTCCGCCCTCTTTCCCTTCGATGGAGCCCGCTGCGCCGACATGGCCGACCGAGTGGTTACGGCGCTCCGCGCAATACAGGCCGGGAAAAAGGACGCCTCCATCCCATCGCCAGGCGGAACCACGTTCTAATTATTTGCCCGAGGGCCTGGGTGTCGCATGATGTCTGCCGAGGAATGTCATTTCCTCGTGCCGCACCTTGTTCTCGTCATCCAGAATCACACGCCATATCCGGTTGCCCAATCGCAGGGATAGGCGCCTCGTCCCCTCATGATCCTCTGTGCCCACCTCTACAGAAGAGGTGACGGAGCCGCGTTGCATGTAGCGGCGAAATTCGGCCAGCGACAGGCCGAACCGATCGGCGATCTCAATGGAATCAACGATAAAATCGCCATTTTGCGCGCGCTCGACAAACATTGCTTTACCCTCTTCGCCACAGACGCACTCATATATCAAAACAAAATAGAGAACGATCTTTTATTGTTATTCTCGAAACAGAAATTATAGTTGCGCCGCGAGCCGCTCCGATGGCTCGTATCGAGCGTGGAAAGCGCCGTTGCCCTTCAATCCACGCGCATCTCGACGAGACCGCCCAAATCCGCAAAAGGCATATATGTCAATGATCAAGGACTTCAGAACGATCGCAGCCGCCAACGGGATCGCAGGCGACACTGCCTTCGGCGCCGTAAACCCGCCACTTTATCTGTCGAGCAACTTCGCGTTTCGAGAATTCGAACATTCGCAGGCCTATGAATATTCCCGGACCTCCAATCCCACACGCGATCTCCTCGCCGATACATTGGCAAAGCTGGAAGGCGGTGCCGGGGCTGTCGTGACCTCATCCGGGATGGCTGCCGTCAATCTTGTCCTTTGTCTGCTGAAGCCCGGTGACCGGGTGATCGCGCCGCATGATTGCTATGGCGGAACCTACCGATTGCTCATCGCCTTGAGAGACAAGGGCCATTTCCACGTGGAGTTTGTCGATCAAAACAACGATGAAGCGCTGACCGCCGCCATGACTCGCGGCGCGGCCCTGGTCTTCGTTGAAACGCCGAGTAATCCGCTCATGCGCATCGTCGATATCGAAGCCGTTGCCCGGCATGCGAAAACCGTGAATGCGCGGCTGGTGGTCGACAATACCTTCCTGTCGCCAGCGCTGCAGCGGCCCATTGCCCTTGGTGCGGATTTCGTCATCCACTCGACGACGAAATATCTCAATGGACATTCCGATGTCGTCGGTGGCGCCGTGGTGGCGGCAGATTCAAAAGACATCGAGGATCTGAAGGGCTGGGCGAACATGATCGGCGTGACGGGATCACCCTTCGATTCCTATCTCACCCTTCGCGGCATCCGCAGTCTCTTTGCGCGCATCGAGCGGCAGCAGACGACCGCTGCAGCCGTCGCCCGGTTCCTCGCCGAGCGCCCGGAGGTCAGCGTCGTCCACTATCCCGGGCTAACCAGCCATCCCGGGCATGAACTGGCAGCGCGGCAACAACTCGGCTTCGGCGCCATGCTGAGCTTTGAGCTCAAGGGAGGAATCGAAGCCGTACGCCGCTTCGTGGCAGCACTGACGGTCTTCACTCTGGCCGAATCCTTGGGCGGCGTCGAAAGCCTCATCGCCCATCCGGCCAGCATGACCCATGTCGGCATGGGCGAGGAGGCGCGCCGTGCTGCTGGCATCAGCGACGGATTGCTGAGAATGTCGGTCGGCCTGGAGGCCGAAAAGGACCTGCTGTCGGATCTCGCGTTCAGTCTGGCAAAAATCGAATAGTTTGCCGATGGTGGCGACAGCCCCTACGGCGCTCGCAACTTTGCGGCAAACGCAAATCTCGGCACGATCGAGACAAGCTGGGCAGACAAAAGCGATACCACCGAAATCAACGCCAGAAAGCCTCCGATGTAGATCAACGGGGGCACATGATCGCTGTTGACGAAGTGAGCGTATATTTCCGTAAAGCCTCTATGACACATATAGATCGGATAGGATAGATAACCGAGAAATATGCCAAGCGGCTGAATTGTCTCCGGAATTTCCAGGAATGTCCCGGCGAGGACGATAAGCGGCGAAATGACGATGCAGAACAGCAACGCAAATTTCAGCGAATAGATCGGCAGAAACAGCAGGCTGAAAATCAAGAGAATCGGCAGGAGCGCCAAATAAGTGACGGTGGGCGGCCTGGCTTTCTGAATCCTGAATATGATCATGCCGACGACGAAGGAGAAAAAGACGCGCGCCATTCCGCCGTCGACCGATCGCCATTCCCAGCCGAGGTCGAGGGACCTGTGCGCCGAGACCGATGCAACCAGGCAGGCAAGCGAAACCGCCGCGAGAACAGCCAGATATTTCGTTCTCATCCTGAAAAGCATCAGAGCAAATACCAGATTGACGAGCAGCTCCCAAAACAGCGACCAGGCCGGTCCGTTCAAAGGGTATAGCGGCCACAAATCCGTTGCGGATCTCGTCAGAAAGCTCGGGGACGGCAGCATGAATACGGTCGAGATCAGGCTTGCGAGCAAATCGCCGATAGTGTCGTTCGACGATTTCCAATGGGCGAGCAGTTGCACCAGTCCGAAGAAGGTTCCGAGCAGGAACAACGGATAGAGGCGCGCGTATCGGGCTCTCATAAAGGCTTTCAGCGGCATTCCGCCAGCGAGCTTTTCACTATAGGCCCTCGCAATGACAAAGCCGCTGAGGACGAAGAAGAAATCAACTGCGACATAGGCCAAAGGCGCATAGGGTCGTTGAAGGTGATAGACAACGACCGCAAATGCCGCCAGGCCGCGCATCGCGTCCAACGATGCATATCGATGGCTCCGACCCTGAGACGGGCGTTGCGGCCGCTGGATAGGGATCGGCCTAACGCCTTTTCCCGTCGCTGATAAATCGGATGCTTCCACCGCTGGTCACCATTTCGCGTTGTTGGCGCTGACGGCACCGAAAAATTCATTGCGCAGGCCGCGATCGAGCGGACGAACCCGCCTGAGATTGCGAAGAAGTTGGCGAGGGCGCCGAAGCGCGCTTGGATTGAAAAAATAGGTCGCGAGAAGGCTGGCGGACTTGCTGTGCGCGCCGCTGTGCCCGACCCGGTAGATTGCGCCGCGAAACGGCAGCGCCTCAAGCGGCGTGCCGCGCTCGGCCAATATGTTTCCGATGCGGACATGGCTGCCCAGCATCGACTTCACATAATCGATGTCGGCTGCCTCCAACGTCGCCGGGAGATCATAGAGACGCGATTGTATGATCAACGATGTGCCGCAATAATTCGCGAAATCATCGTAATGCATGATCAACCGGCCGCCTTCGTTCCAAAGATAGCCCTTGTCGATCTTCCAGCCGTTCGCTTGGGGATGTTTCGCAACGTAGCTGACGATGTTGGCGCTGACGAAATCGTCGTCGTCGACGATCATGAAAAACCGCGAATCCCGGGCTGAAAGCATGCCGCTCAGTACGCGGCGCCCCTTGTCCAGGCGGAACGCGTCGTAGACCTTCTCTCTGTCCGCGCTATCCAAATCGTGGAGCTGGTTCGGCGGGAATGTAACGCGCGTGATGGAAAATTGCGGCGGCAGATCGGGCAGGTCCGCGCCTTCATTCGCAACGATCACAGCGCTCCAGTCGGGATTCGATTGACCGGCAATCGACGCCACGGTCTGGGACAACCGCTCTTTCAACGCTGGCCAATCTTTCGCATTGGCCTGATGTCGAACCGGAATGATGAACGTGACGAGTGGCATAATTCCCTCTTTTGCGATCACATCAGCCCTGGCGCATCGTCCGGCAGGGACATTGGAAATGGACAATCGATTCACTCGCTCGGCCGCCGGGCCGAACGCAGGTTCATGACGGATATCTGTGCCGCCGGAGCATTGTCGTTACCAAGAAAAGAGCTCTCTCCCGGCAAAGGATGAAAATCAGGCCCGTATAGACGATGGCGCCAAGCGGGATTTCGATTGCAAGGCGCAATGCCGGGTGCCAGTCCTGCAGCAATGCCGAAGCGCCCAGCACCGCAGCCAGCATTCCGACATAGGCGGCTATCGGTCTCAGAAACTGAGCAAAATAATTTCCGATGCTGAGGGCAATAAGGCGCGAAACCATCCAAAGCGTGACCGGCCATAGGAGCAGCACTTCGAGCATCAGCGCGAAGACGATGGTGGTGACGCCATAGGGGTAAAGCAGGAGTACGGTGACGATCGTGACGATGTTGCGCACGAGCTGGTAGTAGAACCACCAGTCCGACCTGCCCTGACTGGTGATCAAGGATGCCTGGACGACGCCTATGCCGCTCATCAATCCGATGACGCAGAAGAACCGCACCGGCCAGATCGCAGCCGCCCAATGCTGTCCGAAAATTAGCGGAATGGCATCGTCGGCCACGGCGGCAAGCCCCATGAAGGCCGGAAACGACACAAGCGAGCAGCCGAACGTTGCCATGAGGAATGCCTCGCGGACCTTGTTCTGATCATGCTGCAGCGACGACAGGAGAACGTGCGTAACCGAGGTCAGGCCCCCGGCAACGACGTTGTTGATCATTTCGAAAAGCCGCCGGGCAAAATTATAGATGCCGAGTGCCGCCGGGCTGACCAGCGTACCGATGATGAGCTGATCGAGGCTCATGGACTGCAGGAAGCGATTGCCGGAAGCAAATATGCCGTAATGCAGAAGCTCGCGGAGACTGCTCCACTTGATCCGCAATCCCGGCAGCCATCCCGCGCCCCAAAAGGCGGCAATGCATCCGGCGGCAGGTGCGGCGATCTGCGCGATCGCCAGTGCCCATAGTCCGAAGCCCGCGAAAATCAAGGCCAGGCATACGAGGCCGGATACGACCGTGGCGATCGCCGTGCGGACGGCGGCAAGATGAAAAGACATCGTGCGGCCGATCAACGCATTGGGAACGATGATCATCATGTCGAAGAATATCTTCAGTCCGATGATCATCAAGAGGCCGACGATTTCGTCATGGCCTAAGGCATGGGCAATGTGGGAGGATCCCGCGAAAAGGACGATGTAAAGGATCGCCGCCGACGCGAAGGACAGCCAGAATACGGTATCAAGGTGGCTCTGCCGAATGGTCTTCTGCTGGATCAACGCTTCGCCAAATGCAGTCGGCCCGAGGCCGGCGGCAAAGCTCACGATGCTGAAAGCAAGCGCCACGAGGCCAAAATCCTGTGGCAGCAGATATCTCGACGTGACGATGAAGACGAGGCTGTTCAATGCCGTCGGTATCAGCGTATCCAACGCCGACCAGAATGCCCCTTTCAGCGCCGCGCCGGACCGGTTCTCGCTCAAATGTTCGAAGACGATTTCATCCGACTTGAGAACAGGGCTTCCCGTTTCCCAGGAAGACGGCAACCTCAAGCTTTCATCCGATTCATGTGCGATGTTAAAACTCCATCTGATTTCCGCCGAGGCAGCCGTGCAAGGTCACGAGGTCGAAGGCTGTGGGCTCAAATGGCGCCGAAATCGAATTGGTCAAGCGGGCTTTTTACGCAGTGCAATGCATTTCATATCTTTTTGCTGCAATGCACATTTCGCGGTAGCACCGGACGATGAAAATCGCCCCCCGCCTTTCCGCTGAGTTATGGGTGCACACAAATGACGGCCACAAAATGGCCGTCACGCCTCAAGCATCGACCAACGCCGCGGTATTGTCATTTGGCAGAAGTCTCGCCATAGCGCTCAGAAGGTCCGTCTGCGATATCAAGCCGAGGACATGGTAGTCGGCGTCCACGACAATCACCGCATGCGTGCGCCCGTCGGTCAGAACGGGCAACAGCGACAGTGCAGGATCGGCTGCGGCTGCCACGGCCGGTTCCGATATCGCGCCTGCGATGCTGTCGATGCTTCCAGACAACTCGCGTAAGCCGATCGTACCGATCAGGCGGCCTTCCGAGTCCTTTACCGGCAACGTGCGGATATTATGTTTTAAGAGGAGATGCCTTGCATGATCCGGCTCGGCGCTCGCGCTGATGGCGATAACGTCGTACGACATGATGTCGGCGCAGCGTATGTCTCCGTGGGATCGCATCGTTGCCTGCAACTCGACCTGCCGCAACAGGCGGCTGAGGTCTGCCGGGTCGATGTCGAAGGTCTCGTCGAGCGCTGCCAGAGCAGCATCGACGTCTTCTTCCCGAAAGCCCACGCGCAAGATCGACGGCAGATCGCGCGTCTGATGGGTATTCTCCGCCGGCTTTGCGACAACATGCGGATAGTTGCGCTTGGAGAATTTGTGGAACAGCAGGCCAAGGCCAACGAGTATGCAGGAGTTCAAGGCCACCGGGATGAACGGAAACAAGAAGCCCCAACCCGCAACGACCGGGCCGCCGAGAACAGCGGTCAGAGCTGCGGCACCGCCGGGTGGATGGAGGCATCGGGTGAAAGACATCGCGCCGATCGCGAGCGAGACTCCGACCCCGATCGCGATGATCGGATCGTGAATGAAATAGGCTGCAATTATGCCCATCATGGCGGAAATGGTATTGCCGCCGATAATCGACCACGGCTGGGCGAGCGGACTGGAAGGCACGGCGAAAAGAAGCACCGCCGATGCGCCCATTGGCGCGACGATGAGCGGAAGATGGGGTCCTTGCCCAAAGAGATAACCGCTGATGACGCCAGTAAGACCGATACCGATCAGGGCACCAAGACAGGCCATCAGTCGTTCACGAAGGGTTGCCCCGGCGAGGATCGGCGAAAACAAGCGGAAGCGGCTGGGCCCCATCTTCTGGGAGTCTGGATGCTGCATGATGAAACCAGTTGAGGGAAAACTGTTTGTGAGCGGGTGGAGGTCTTGGCGGCTAGTTTGTTGCCAACCGCGGGTCCCGGCCTTTGGCTGCGCTGAGGACTTCATGGAAGGCCTTGAACGCGATTGGCCGATCATTCCTGCGATAGATGAGGATCGTGTCGACGGATCCCAGTTGATGGGTCGGAGAACTGGTCGGCCAATGCATGAGATCGAGAACCGATTTCGGCATGACACCTGCTGCGCTCCCGGTTGCCACGCTTGCCAGGATCGCGTGGTAGGAGCCAAGCTCCGTCGTCCGCAAACCACTCGATTTTCGCGCCCAACTTTCAGCAATCCTTCGATAGGTGCATCCAGGTTCCAAAGCGGCAAGCGACCCGACCCGCAAGTCGGCGGCGGAATGAATGGGTGGATGCCCGGACGGCAATACGAGCAATAAATCCTCGACAAAGACGGGTTCTATCTCAAGCCGCTCAAGCTCCGCATTGAAATCTGCGTCTTCGTCAAGCATCGTCCCGGGCGGACGGGCGATCAGTGCACAGTCCAATACCTCGCCAAGAACGTCGCGGGTGAGTTCCCGCGATGCACCCAACGTCAAATGAAGCGACACATCAGGCCACATCCGGTTGAACTGGGTCAGCGCTGCCGGCAATCGACTTGCCGCCGTGCTTTCCATAGTGCCCACCCGCAACACGCCCGAAGGCTGCAGGGGCCTGACTGCTTGCCGCGCCTCGAGTGCCAATGCGGCAAGGCGATTGGCATAGACCAGAAACGTCTCGCCTTCACGCGTCAACGTCATCTTCTTGCCGTCGCGGCTGAAGAGCAAGACGCCGAGATCATCCTCCAACTGCTGAATCCGTGTCGTCACGTTCGACGGCGCGCGGCCGACGGCTTTGGCCGCCTTGGTCACGCTGCGGTCGCTGGCGACGGCGAGGAATATCTCGATTGATGAAAGGTCCAAAAAGATCTCGATTCAGGAATTAAACTGCAATATCGTTCCCTATATAAAAATCATTGTCGCGGCTCAAGCGGGTTTTCACCTCAAACGATGAAACGGGAGGGGTAAGAGCAAATGACAAGACCGGGTCGATCGGAGATGGACGAAGCACCCCACGAATATGCGTCGCCTGCGTGTATGCTGCACGAAGTCGATCCCGCTTATAGTGGTATTTCGCCCGGTTTTGCCACCAAGTCAGATGTCTTTGCCTGGCGAAAGATACAACGACAAAGGCTGATCGATGAGCGCAAGGCATTGCCCGTAGCCGATCGCGAAGACCATACGCGCGCGATTGCGAGCCATCTTGACCGGATTGTCACCAGCGTAGCCGGTAAGCACATAAGTCTGTTTTGGCCGTTCCTGGGTGAGCCCGATCTCAGAGGATGGATGGCGAGCCTGACGGCCCGCGGCGCTGTTTGTCTGTTACCGGTGGTCATCGCCAAAGCCACGCCCTTGCTGTTCCGATCATGGAAAATGGGCGATCGGCTTGAACGTGGAGTCTGGAATATCCCGGTGCCGGCAGAGGGCAAGGAAGCGGTTCCGGACATCGTCATAGCGCCCCTCGTCGGCTTCGATGCAGGATGCTTCCGGCTTGGTTATGGGGGCGGCTTTTTCGATAGAACACTGGCCTCTCTCGGCTGCAAGCCTCTTGCTATCGGCGTCGGTTTCGAGTCCCAGAAGATCGACACCATTCATCCCCTTGCTCATGACATTCCCATGGATGTGGTCATTACCCAAACGGGAGTGCGATACCGATGAGCTGGCACGAGATCGATCGCAGCCCGGGCTTCATGCTCGGCCGGTCGCTTCGATCCGAATGCTGAACAGAAAGGCAGATAGACTTCAAACAGGCAAGGAGGCATCCCGGCGCCCCGACTTGCCTTTCCGAATAGCCGTTTCTCTCCTTTGGCACGTGGATTGCTTCTCTGAGATCGACACCAGAAGAGACGATATTTCATGTGGCATATTCTCCCCTCCTTGCTTTTGAGCATTTCTCTCGGACTGAGCTGGAACAGGTTCCTGCTGACATTCACGAGCCGAACCGAGCGTCTTCAAAACCAGATGCCGGTAACAATGGTCGCCGCAGCCGTCAGTCTGTCCGCCCTCGCCCTGTCCGTTGCCGATAAAGGATTGTTGCTGGGAGGAATGATCGTCCTGCTCGGCCTGGCACTTGCGACCATCAGCAAGAACCTCCCGCATCCTGTCATCATTGTCGGACTTTCGGCCGTCAGCCTTGCCACCTACCTGCAATTCACGATGCATGCGCTTTAATGGCGGCCTTGCCGGTGCCAATCACCGGCGATGCTGCCACCTTTCCTTCCTGTTGAATGAACAAAGAGCATGAGCTTGCGTTAATGGCGTGAAAGCGCTCAGTTCGGAAGCAGCACGCGATGGGAAAAACTTTCAAGGTTGGCGATCATGTGAGCTGGAACTCCGAGGCGGGTCACGTAAGCGGGACGATCACTAAAGTTCACACCCGCGATTTCGATTATAAAGGCCATACGCATCACGCTTCCGCTGACGATCCGCAGTATGAAATCAAGAGCGACAAGACCGACCATATTGCTGCGCATAAGGGAAGCGCGCTTCACAAGGTACCGAAGTAAGCGTCCCGTTCCGCGCTGCCGCGCCCGCTTTCCCAACCTTTCGTAATGGTTCTGTTCGACAAGTTCGTCTGCGCGATCCGCCGGCCACAGCGGCATCCCTGTGATGCAGCAGGCTTTGATCGAGGCGGGCAATGGTGAGATCAGCGACTGAAGAAGCACGGATATCTTCTTCAACAAAGGGTATCAGACGCGGCAGGGAACGTTGGAATAAGGCGCATGGCGTATTCCCTGCCGTGTTTTATCGAGGGCTGCCGTTGATTGAGTGGAAAGGGCGCGAGGTCAACGGCGACTCTCTGGCGGCCGCCTGATGGAGCGGCGCATTGGCGGGTCAAGGGACAAACTCGCCAAGCATCGAACATCCGGCTGCTTCATTTGTTCCCGGTGGCGCATGCGATTTCGCGGCCGCGAACAGACTGAATCCCCAACGCATTTTCCGATCTTACCATCGACATCGCGCATCCAACGGAACGCTGTGTTTGCCAATGCGTTCAGCAAATCACTACCCAGGAGTTCCCATGTCCCCCACTAAGCCCGCTTCAGCCTCTGATCTCGAACCTCGCAAAGGTAGTCCCAGCCGGAGATTGAGCGAAGACGAGTTCAAGCGGCGCTTCCTAAACCAATTTCACGACCCGGCGTACGGCCGGCTACAAATGGAGCTTTCAAAGCTTGCATCGGCTGCGTGGGACGCCTACGCAAATTCGAGAAAGAGTCCGAACACCAGAAAGGCTGGCCCGAGCTTCTCCGATCCCAACTATGATCTGGCGATAGACTGGCTGGCGGCGCGCGACGCCGTCAGCGATGCCAAGCAGCGGTATGACGATCCGAACGGTCCCATCCACCTGCTCCTCATCAATGGTTCCCCCCGCAGTGAACACACCTGTCCGGGCGAGGTGTCCAAAAGCTACCGCCTGCTGGAAACCGCGAAGGCGGCACTCGAACAGCAGCCTAACGCCAAGGTCGAAATGCTCGACCTCAGCCGGTTGGCTTCCGAATATGGCCGACACATTCATCCCTGCAAAGCCTGCTTTTCAACGTCGGCGGCGCTCTGTCACTGGCCTTGCTCCTGCTATCCCAACTACTCGCTCGGCCAGATCCATGACTGGATGAATGATATCTACCCGATGTGGGTCGAGGCAGATGGCATTATGATCATTACGCCGGTTCACTGGTATCAGACCTCGTCCCCCTTGAAGCTGATGATGGATCGGCTCGTCTGTGCCGATGGCGGTAATCCGGATCCGACCAGCACCCATGGTAAGCATGCCAGGGAGGCAAAGGAACTGGAGATGAAAGGCTGGGACTATCCCCAACATCTGGCCGGCCGATTGTTTTCCGTCATCGCCCACGGTGACACGGAGGGAGCGGAGAACGTTCGCAGAAGTCTCGCCGATTGGCTGAAATCGATAGGGCTCATCCCAGCCGGACCTCTTGCGGAGATCGATCGCTACATCGGCTATTGGGAACCCTATGCGACAAGCCATGCGGCCTACGAAAAAGATCCGGCGATACAGCAGGAAGTCCGCAACGCCGCTCGCACACTTTACGAAGCCTCCGCAGCAAAGCGTCAGGGCCACCAGATTTCCGCGGGGGCCGATCTACCGCAACCGCGCAAGAAGTAGCGGACATGAATAGCTATTCCGTGACGCTCTTCATATTTGGCCTGGTCGTGCTTTTGACTGCGTGGCTGCCTATGGTCCTGAAGCGTATGCCGCTCTCTTTTCCAATCTGCTGCGTTGCCATCGGAATGCTTCTTGCGTGGTCGCCATTCACGCCGTTGCCTAGCATGAATCCGCTCGAAAACAGGGAACTGGCGGAACATCTCTCTGAAATCGTCGTAATCGTGGCCCTCATGGGCGCGGGATTGAAGATCGACAGACCGTTAGGTTGGGCAAGATGGGCAATAACTTGGCGTCTTCTCGGCATCGCCATGCCGCTTTCTATATTCGCGATCGCCGTTCTTGGATGGAGCCTTCTCGGACTGGGCGCAGCTTCGGCACTTCTGCTTGGGGCCGCACTCGCACCCACGGACCCGGTGCTTGCCGCCGATGTCCAGGTGGGTCCGCCACAAACGGGCGAGGAGGATGATATTCGGTTTGCACTGACATCCGAAGCGGGCCTGAACGACGGCCTGAGTTTTCCGTTCGTCATGGCCGCGATCGCAATTGCCTCCCAACCGGCTTTTGGTTCCGATGCCGGGTGGATTTGGCATTGGCTTGCCGTCGACATCCTCTGGAAGCTAGCTTCAGGAATCGTCATGGGGTGGATAATCGGCCAGTTCCTCGGGTACCTGACTTTCAAGGTTCCAGAGGCGGGGCGGATCGCCAAGACCGGAGACGGATTGGCCGCGCTCGGCTTCACATGCCTTGCCTATTCCGCCACTGAACTGGTTCATGGCTATGGCTTCGTCGCTGTCTTCGTAACGGCGCTCACACTGCGCAGCGTCGAAAGGCACAGCAGCTTCCACGGCGAGCTTCATGATTTCGGAGAGCAACTGGAACGATTGCTGATGATGCTCCTGCTTGTCTGCTTCGGTTCCGTCATCGCCGAGGGGGCGATTCTGTCGCATATCGATTGGCGTATCGCTGCCGTTGCCGTAATGACCCTGGCCATCGTCAGGCCGATATCGGGATGGATCAGCCTGATCGGTGCCGTCCAACCGCGTGCGGAAAAGGCAATCGTCTCGATCTTCGGCATCAGGGGCCTCGGCTCGATATATTATCTTGCCTATGCTTCCGGAAAGGCATCGTTCGAACACATCGAGATCGTCTGGAATACGGTTTTTCTGATCGTTCTGATTTCCGTCGCCGCTCATGGCATAGCCGTCACGCCGGTCATGCGATGGATCGATCGCGAGCGAGGCGTCGACAGTATGCGACCCATGGGACGACAGGGCCGATAATCTCGATGATAAACTTCATAGCAGATCGGCTTGACGTTGCCAGTCCTCGTACCGGTTGTACCTCCCGACACCGCCTTGGCCGAAGTCTTTGGAAGGCCACGCTCTGGGTGGAACAGATGCCCCGTCTCCGTCGTTGTTGACGCATCGCGGTACTGATTCCGGCGGAAGAGCGTTGACACGCCGATAGGCTCAGATCGCTCATCGACCTCCGATGAAGCAGCGGATGGCGTAAGTAGTCGCACCCTTGCACCCCTATCCATATGAGCACTGGCTGTCCGTTATAGACGCGAAGAGGATGAGAACATGTCCAACGTCGTCAAAACACAGGGAACCGATCCTAACAATGCAACCAGCCGCACGACATTCGGTCGGTCGGTCGAGAGCCGTGCCCAGATAGAGGATGCGAAGATGAAGGGCGCATCAACGGCCGGTGAACTGCTTAACGTTTATCGTCTTATCCCTATCGCAGAGCCTGACGATCCGAATTGGCAAAATGCGCCTTCCCATGGCGAGATAGTAGTGGCCGCCCGTACCTCCGGGGACGCCCGTATTGTCGCCGCCTCGCGTGAATTGGATTACATGGAAGTCGATTCAGCGCCGGCCGAGGACGTCAGCACGGCAAACGCCAGCGCATTCCGCAGCGAGAAGCTGTATACGGTGGTGGAACTCGAGCACGGCCGGGCCGACTTACGCCGCGGCGTTCTGGAGGGGCAGGTCCGCACGGATAATATCAAGCCAACTCAGTCATAAGGTGGCAAATGTTTTGCCGCCGATGAGACGAAAGTCATCACAGGCGGCACTTCTGAAAGAACTGCGGCAACCCCAAAATCAGTAGCGGTCAAGAGCCAGATGGCCCCGATTGCGAGGCATCTGATGCGCTGAAGCCGATCACCAGAATTTGACGCCGACGCCGACGACAACGGCGTTCTGTTTGAGATCGACGTTCACGCCGTTGATATCCTTACTGCCGAAATCGGTATAGCGGTATTCCACGCGACCGAAGACCCGATCGGTGAAGGCGTAATCAACGCCGGCGCCGAGAGTCCACCCGTTGAAGGTCTTGGTGTCTTTGCTGCCCGTGTCGACAAACCCACGCGTCGCTTCCCAGCCGCCTGTCGCATAGATCAAAGCGCGATCGAAAGCATAGCCAAGGCGGGCGCGGACGGAACCATCGATGTCCGTCCCGACATCGATGCCGGGTGCGATCGTATCCTTGTTCCAATTATAGTTCAGGTCGCCTTCGAGGCCGAGCACGACATTATTCTGAAATTGCCAATTGTAGCCGATAAACCCACCGACCAGGCCGCCGCTCAGATCTTCAGACGTGCTCGCACCGGGAATGCTGAAATCTCCATTGACCCAATTGCCGCCGCCACGAATACCGGCATATGCACCCGCCCAAGTGAACCCCGCCGGAGTTTCAACGGCAGGTGCTTCCGGCGCCTGGGTTACAACATCTGCGGCCGAGGCCGTACTGAAGCCAACGATACTGGCAATCGCGGTAGAGACGAGTAGCTTATGCATCGGTGTATCCTCGGTTGTTGTTATGAAACGGGATATAGGTCGGCACCGTCGAAAGGCTGTAGCAGAAGTATCACACTTTAGCCGCAATGCATATTGTCGCGTCGAGATTTCCCGGAATGCATTCGCTTGGAGGCAAGGAACTTTCTCCGCGGTCGTAGGTTCGAAATTGCAACCACAGGAGAGCATCATGAGAAGGATTGCCATCACGACTGCCGCTTTGCTCTTTGCGGCGCCGGTTCTCGCTCAATCGACCGCGGAAAAAAGCGGCGTCAATTCGCTCGTCGGCATTGCCCCGAAAACGGAGGATTTCGTCAACGAGGCCGCGAGAAGCGACATGTTTGAGATCGAATCCAGTAAGCTTGCGCTCGAACGCGCCGATGACGCGACAAAGTCATTCGCAAAGCAGATGATCACCGACCATCAGAAAACCACGACTCAACTAAAGCAGTTGGTAACGAGCGGGAAAGTAAAGGCGCCCCTCCCAACGGCTATGTCCTCCCCCCAGCAGAAGATGCTCAATAAGCTTAAGAGTCTGCAGGGAGACGACTTCACCAAGCAATACCATTCGGATCAGGTCTCGGCTCACAAAGAAGCCGTCGACCTTTTCAAGCGGTATGGCAATAAGGGCCAGAATGCCGATCTAAAGACCTGGGCGGCAACCACGCGGCCGGCTCTGGAACACCATCTGCAGATGGCGCAGGATTTGAATAAATAGTCCGCTGTGGGCTCAACGATCGTACCAACCAGGCGTATTTCAGCGGGTTCTCAAAACCTCTGCGCGATGTTGTGACGGCGTCTGTCCGAACGTGCGCTTGAATGTCCTCGTAAACTGCGACGTGTTCTCAAACCCCACATCCAGCGCGACCTCTATGAGAGGCGCCTTCGATCGGGAAAGGATCGACTTCGCCCGCTCCATGCGGACACGGTTATAAGCTTTGGCAGGAGACATTCCCGTCTTTTCGAGGAAGATTCTTTCCAGTTGCCGCCGTGACAAGCCAACCTTGGCAGCCAGCTTGGGGATCGGCAGGCTGCCATCGACGAACTGTTCCATTGCAATCATCGTCGCCTTCACGCGAGCGTCGGCATAGTCCTCGTAGAGTGGACGACGAGGCTGTATGTCCGCGGTCGTGCGGGCCTTCTCGATCTGAAGGACCTCCAGCGCATTTCGCTCCGCATCGCGACTGATGTATTTCCTGACGAGCAATGCCGCCATGTCGGCAGCACTGCTACCGCCCGCGCACGATCCCCGCTGACGATCAAGATTGAACAGTCGGTCAGAACGGACCTTGAGCTCAGGAAAGCGCTCTCGAAATCCTTCGTAATGCAGCCAGCTTACACAGGATTCGTGCCGCTTCATCAGGCCCGCCGCAGCAAGAATGAACGACCCGGTGCACACGCCGATCAGTGGCACCTTCTTGGCGTCCGCCTGCTTGAGGTATGCGCATGTCGCCTCGTCGACGGGATTTTCGACGGTCAAAAGGCCCCCGACAACCACGATATAATCAAACCTCGACGGATCGACGAGATCCGACGTCGGAGCGACCTGGACGCCGCAGCTCGAGGTGATGAGATGCCTGGTGCTACCGAGTACCTGCCAGTCCGCAAGAACTCTTCCGGAACGATCCTGTTTGTCGCTTGCGAGCCGCAACGTATCTACGAAGAGTGCGAAGGCGGACAATGTGAACGACCGCGCCAAGATGAACCCCACCTTGAGACGACTGGCGGACGTTGTCACGTCTTCTTCCGGCCGATATTTCTCAGGCATCTTTCTATCCCCCTGCCGCTTCTGAAAACCGCAAAGACCTTATCGAATCTGAAAGCCGTATGCGAGCGGATCGCGATCGTCGACAAAAATCGTGTTGTGGCCGATGATGCGCGCCCAGCCTCCTACGCTCGGAAGAATGCCTTTATAAGCTCCGATGTTAACCTCCGCTTCGACCCGGCCTTCGAAGATGGTTCCGATCAGGCTTTCGTGCCGATATGCCGATCCGACGGCCAGACGGCCCTTTGCGTGCAATTGCGCCATCCGAGCCGATGTACCGGTGCCGCCCGGCGACCGGTCGATGGCCTTTTCACCGTAAAACACGGCGCAACGGCCATCGGAGACACCGTTGATCGGACGATCGCACCATATCGCGTGATGCACTCCACGAATACGGGCATCATCCGGATGGATCGGATCACAGATATCGGCGAGAGCCGCCCTGAGCTTCTGGCTGCAGCCGACGATGTCAGTCGCGCTCATGCCATCCAGACCGCTCCAATTTTCCTGCGGCTCCACGACGGCATAGTAGTTGCCGCCATAAGAAATATCGACGCGCAGACGTCCCATGCCGGGTACGTTCACCTCAACGTCCGCTTTGTGGAGGTAACTCGGCACATTGAAGAGCCGGACGGAATCGACATGGTTTCCGCTCGTTTCGAACGTCAAGTCCACTCTTCCGGCGGGTGTCTCGATCGAGAGTTTTCCGGGTTCACGCGGCTGAACCAGGCCTTCCTCGATCGCAGCGGTCACGAGCCCGATTGTGCCTGCCCCGCACATCGGCAGACAACCGCTTACTTCGATGAACAGGACCGCTATGTCGCAATCGTCGCGATAGGCCGGATATATGATCGCGCCGGACATGATGTCGTGTCCCCTCGGCTCGAACATGAGCGCCTGGCGGACCCAATCATGGTCTCGAAGAAATATCTCTCGCCGCTCGCCCATCGGAGCGTGCGGCAGAAGCGGACCGCCGCCGGCGATGAGCCGCACAGGATTGCCGCAGGTGTGGGAGTCGATGCAGAAGAAGCTATGACGCATTCTGAAAGTCTTTCCGCTAGGCGCTCTTGGCCGGTGATCGTGCGCGTCCCTGAAGCGCACCTTTTGAGAGCCTGTCGAGCAGGATCGCGATGGCAACGATGGCGAGCCCGGCGCGCAGGCCAAGACCCATTTCCATTCGGGTCAGGCCTCGGGTCACCTCAGCCCCCAACCCGCCGGCCCCGACAAGCCCGGCAAGGACGACCATGGCCAGCGAAAGAAGAATGCACTGGTTGAGGCCTACAAGCAGGGTTGGCATTGCTGACGGTATTTCGATCTTGAGCAGGATCGCACGCGGCGGTGCGCCGGTTGCCTGGCCGAGTTCGAGAAGATCCCTCGGCACCTGATTGAATGCCAGCGTCGTCAGACGAAGCATCGGCGGCACGCCATAGATGATCGTGGCGATGATCGCCGGCACGCGGCCGAGACTGAAGATCATGACAGCCGGGATGAGATAAACCCACGGCGGCACCGTTTGCATGATGTCGAGCACCGGCCTTACGGCGACCTCGAAGCCTTTGCGGCGCGAAGCAAGTACGCCGAGGGGGAAGGCAATCAAGACCGAAATGGCGACCGCCACCGTGACCAGCGCGAGTGTCTGCATGGACGCAGCCCAAAGGCCCGCCAGAAGACAGAAGGCAAGGGCGACGGCTGTAACCACGGCGGCTCGAATGTTGATCGCGAAGGCGACGATGAGGACTGCAGCGATAATGAGCGCATAGGGAAGTGGGTAAAGCAGCGCCGATTCCAAGGCGCCAAGAACTGCCTCGATGAGCTTGGTGATGGCGTCGAAGACCGGATGGAAATTGGTGTTCAGCCAGTCGACGGCCGGAGCAAAATATTGACCGGGTGAGAACCGAAGAAGGTCGAGGTTCATCTTGCACCTACCTTGGTGCGGCGGGCCGCACTCTGCGTCAGTCTGTCGAGTATCATGGTCAATATGACGATCGCGATCGCGGCATTGACCGATGTCGCCATGTCGAGCGTGCGTACGGCGCCGTAGATGGTCTGGCCAAGGCCGCCGGAACCGACGATGCCGGCGATCACCACCATGCCGAATGCCATCATCAAGCTCTGGTTAATGCCTGCCATGACGCTTGGAATGGCAAATGGCAGCCGGATTTTCGTAAACATCTGCCAAGGCGTCAGACCGCTTGCCTGACCGAGTTCGATGAATGCTGGCGGCGTCATGCGGATGCCGAGCGACGTCAAGCGAATTGCAGGGGGCGCTGCGACGACGAAAGTCGCAACCAGCGCGGTCGCAGGACCAAAACCAAGAAGCGCAATGGCAGGAAGAAGGTAGATATAGGGAGGCATCGTCTGGATGAGATCGAGGACCGGCTGCAGGAGCCTGTCGAACCACTGCAAAAACCCAGCGACAATCCCCATCGGGATTCCGATCATCAAGGCGAAGATCGTGGCGGTGGTCACAAGAGCAAGGGTGCTCATGGTTTCGCTCCAAAGACCCATGACCGCACAGAAGAAGAGAGCCAAGCCGGCGAGAAGACCGGATCCGATATTGATCAGTCGCCAACCAAGCAGCGCGCCGATAAGCGCGATGACATAGAAAGGCGGGAGTTGAAGGAGCCAGAGGACGCCATTGTAAGTTCCCTCCAGTGCCGCCCTTAGTGGGTCGAACAGCCAGTCGCCGTTGTCGCTGATCCAGCCTAGCGCGTCGTCGGTCCAGGCATCGAAAGTATCCGCAATGACCGAGATGTCCATTTGCGTCCGTCCTCTCAGGCTGTCACATGCGGTTGCTCTGGGGATCCGGCGACACCGCGAAGCAGCCCGCGGGTCGTGACCACGCCGACGATGGAACCATTATCGACGACGGCCAAAGCATCACGCTCCGATTTCATCGTGAGATCGATGAGTTCGCCGATATCAGCTTCCGGAGTGGTTTTGAGGAGCGCATCCACGTCATGCTGCGGCTGCAGGCTCTTATATTCTGCGATCGGCTGCATCACCGAATGCGCCTTGACGAGATGAACCCTGGATATGCCAGCCACGAAATCGGCGACATAAGCGTCGGCGGGCTTCGTTACGATCTCTTCTGCGGTTCCGACCTGGACGATGACGCCGTCCTTCATGATGGCGATCCGGTCACCAATACGAATGGCCTCTTCGAGGTCGTGCGTGATGAAGACCGCAGACTTGCCGAGCGATTTCGTGAGCTGCCGGAACTCGTCCTGCAACTGGCGGCGAATGAGTGGATCGAGCGCGCTGAACGGCTCATCCATGAGAATGATCTCGGGATCGGCCGCCAATGCGCGGGCAAGACCGACGCGTTGCTGCATGCCGCCCGACAATTCCGAGGGATAGCGCGCCGTCCAGTCGGAAAGGCCGACCTTGTCGAGCGCCGTACGCGCCGTTTTGTTGCGCTCGTCCTTCCGCACGCCGCGGACTTCCAGGCCGAACGCTGCATTCTCGAGGACCGTGCGATTGGGGAGCAGGGCCACGCTTTGGAAGACCATGCCGATATTGCGCGCGCGCATGTCGCGCAGTTCCGCAGCATTGAGCCTGGCAATCTCCTTGCCCTTTATGGCGATGTTGCCAAGGCTCGGCTCGATAAGACGGTTGAGGAGGCGAACCAAGGTGGATTTGCCGCTTCCGGAGAGCCCCATGATGCAGAAGATCTCGCCGCGGCGGACCTGGAGGCTGGCGTCGGCGACACCGACGACGCAGTTGAATTCGTCCAGGACCTGCTTTTTGGAAAGGCCGCGCTCTGAAACGGCTTTCACGGCAGCCGGAGCACGGGCGCCGAATATCTTCCAGACGTTCTGGCAGTCGACCAATAGGTCGTTGGCATCATTTATCACAATGTTCATCGCGTTCCCCGCGAGCCGGCCTGATGCCGGCTTTCGTGTTATCGAAATGCCAGGGCGGGCCGCCGCTGCGACGGCCCGCCGGTTCGCTCGTCACTGGGTCTTGATATTTTCCCAGCGCTTCAGGAGGTCAGCATGGCTGTCGGTCCAGGCTTTGACGGCCTCATCCATCGTCTTGCCGTCATTCACGGCGCTGTTGATCGCGGTGATATCGGCAAGCGGCACATAGACGCTGGCAATGACCTCGCGAGCATGCGGGTAGTCGGCGGAGAAACCTTTCTTACCGATCCAGTAGTAGCTCTGCGGCGGCGGGAAGATGCCCTTGGGGTCCTTCAGGAATTTCACATCGTATTTCTGCATCATCCAGGACGGCTCCCAGATCGTCACGGCGATCCATTCTTTCCGGTCGACGGCGGACTTCAGCGCCGCGGTCATGGCTGCGGTGCTGCCTTCGACAAGCTGCAGCTTCAAGTCATAGCCTTTGACGGCGTTGGCAGTATCGCGCATCAGGCCCGAGCCCGGCTCGATGCCGACGATCTTGCCGCCGAACTTGTCGGCATTGGCGTTCAACTGATCCATTGAATCGATCGGTACGTATTTCGGGACGGCAACGCCCTGGAACAGGCCGTGCGAAACGGGCGAGATCTTCTCGAGGCGCTTCTTGTTTTTATCCCAATAGTCCTGTGCCACATAGTCGGTCTGAGAGGCCAGGATCTGGATATCGCCCTTGCTGAGCGCCGCATAGGCAATGCCCCATTCGGAGAACGGCACGACCTTTACCGTGTAGCCCGCATCCTCCAGCACTTTTTTGGTAATTCCGGTGATCGGCGTCAGGTCCTCCCAGGACATCGTGCCCACGGTGATGCTCTTGTCTTCGGCATGTGCTGGAAGCATGCTCATTCCGACCATCGCAGCGGCGCAAAGCGCCTTCCACAAAGCTTTCATTATTTTTCTCCTAGTTCACGTTCCCGTTCTTCTGAAGATCAGCCCTTGACCCGATCCTCATTATTGCGCGGCGACGGATCATCCCTCGCGGCCTGCACGCAACTCCTGAAACCGGATGACCGAATTCACGCCGAGCCATGCGATCGGCTCGGGCGGCAACCTGGTCGGCTCCGGTTGATTCCTGTATTGATCGAGCTCACGGCTATTGACGCCAGCCGCCAGATCGGCAGCCATCATCCCGGCCAGTGTGCTCTTGACCGTGCCGAGGCCATTTTCGCAGCATGCGGAAAAAAGCCCTTCTTCGACCTCGCCGAAGGCCGGCACATGATTTCTGCTGAGGCACAGCGCGCCGGCCCAGCTATATTCCATCGGCAGGTCTTTCAGTCCGGGGAAGCGGGCATCGAATGACCGACGCTGCTCGGCAGCCACGCCGGCGACGCGTCTCTCCGACACCCTGAGGCTTGGGTCGTATGTGAACCGCGTCCTGATGACGATCCGGGACAGTCCATTTGTAGTGACCTTGCGGACCGTCGCCCCCATGGGATCCGCCGGTAGCAGCGCCCACCGCTCGACGCCAGTAATCTCTCCACCGAACTCGTTCTGGGAGAAGGCGGCGGTCATGGAGGCATAGGTGAAGATATGCATCAGCCGTCCGCGGAAGTGGCCGAAGCTTTCAATATGGCCGTTCACACCGAGGATGACCTTCGGTGCGGACACGGACCCACGGTTTGACCTGGCCTTCCAGAGTTTTCCTTCGCGTGAAAGCTCCAGTACCGGCGAATGTTCGTAGAGATCGATTTTCGACCGCAGCCCCCGCGCCAGGCCGCGGATATAATCCGCAGGCTGGATCATCACGGCCCCCGGCGTGTAGAGCCCTCCTCGATAATAGTACGTGCCGGTCATTTCCCGCATCTGATCGGCATCGAAGACGCGATGGTCTTCACCAATCTTTTCGAGCGACTTTCTGTAATTTTCGTTGAGCGCCAGGCCTCTGTCCGACGCTGCAGCGTTTATCTTGCCTGACGGATCGAATACGTCCCTGGACAGACCGTACTCGGCCGCGACATCCGCAGCGAAGGCAATTGCCAAGCGGTTCTGTTTGATCTCGCCCTTGGTAGACTGCTCGTCGGCAACCGAGTACTCGCCGGAGGAGAGATTGTGCGGCACGTCGATCATGAAGCCGGAATTCCTTCCGGCTGGTCCCTTTGCGAGTTCACGAGCCTCGAGAACGACGATCTTGTCTTGCGGCCGCAATTGCGAGAGGCGTCGGGCCGCGGATAGCCCGGCAAAACCTCCGCCGACGATCAACCAATCCGCCGTGACGTCGTGGTCAAGCGCCGTGGCGGGATAGGTGCGTTCGCTGATCGCCTCCCATCCCGAAACGCCGGTATCGATCGGCAGGCGCTTGATCACATGTCGGCTCATCGGACCGTCTCGTCGACGGAGCGTTCGGAGACATCGATCCAGATGGTCTTCAGTTCGCAGTAGTTGTCGTGGGCGAAGATCGACTTGTCGCGGCCGCCGAAGCCGGACTCCTTGTAGCCGCCGAACGGGGTGCTCGCATCCCCCTCGCCGAAGCAGTTGACGGTGACGAGACCCGCACGGATGTCGCGCGACACCCGGATCGCATGGCGCAGGCTGCCGGTATAGACCGATGCCGTCAGGCCGTAATTGGTGTCGTTGGCCAAGGCGACGGCTTCGGCGAGCGTCTCGAATGTCGTCACCGACAGGATCGGCCCAAAAATCTCCTCCTTGAACAGGCGGCTTGCCGGCGTGACGCCGTCGACGACCGTCGGTTCGATAAAGACGCCGCCCAAGGTTTCGCCACCGAAGGCCAGCTTGAGCTTCTCGCTCGTCACGTCGTCGAGGAACGAGCGCACCTTTTCGAAATGGCTCTTGCTGACCAGCGCGCCGATGCGGTTTTCCGGATTAAGCGGGTCGCCGGTCTTCCACTCGCGCAGATAGGCGCCAATCCGTTTCAGGAGGTCGTCCTTGATGCTGGCGTGAACGATGAGGCGCGAGGAGGCGCTGCAGTTCTCGCCCATGTTCCAGAAGGCGCCGTTGACCACCTGTTCGGCGACGAGATCGAGGTCTTCGGCGTCGTCCAGCACGACGGCCGGGTTCTTGCCGCCGCATTCGAGCACGACTTTCTTCAGGTTGGAATCGGCCGAATAATGCAGGAAGCGACGGCCGGTCGGGGTCGAGCCGGTGAACGCCACCATGTCGACATCCATATGCAGGCCGAGCGGTTCGCCGACTTCCCTGCCGCTGCCGGTGACGACATTGAGGACACCGGCCGGGATGCCGGCCTCATGGGCAAGCTCGGCGACGCGCAACGTCGTCAGCGTCGTTTCCTGGGCGGGCTTGACGATCACCGAGCAGCCGGCGGCAAGCGCCGGCGCGATCTTCCAGGCCAGCATCAGCAGCGGGAAGTTCCACGGCAGCACGCAGGCGACGACGCCGATCGGTTCGCGAACGACCATCGCCAGGGCATTGGGACCAACGGAATTGGTGTTGTCATAGAGCTTGTCGATCAGCTCGGCATGCCAGCGGATCGTGTGGATGGTGTCCGGCACATCGACGGTCTGGCACTCGCGCACCGGCTTGCCGCTGTCGAGGCTTTCCAGGACCGCGAGTTCGTGGCGGTTCTCCTCCAAAAGCTTGGCGAGCTTCAGCAGCGTTTCCTTGCGCTCGCCGGGTGTCAGCTGACGCCAGCGGCCATCGTCGAAGGCTGCGCGGGCCTTGGCGACGGCATAGTCGACATCGCCGGCATCACAGGCGGCAATCTCGGCCAGCAGCGCGCCGGTCGCCGGATTGGTGGTCTTGAACGTCTTGCCGGAATTGGCCGGACGGAACGTGCCGTCGATGAAGGCATTGGTCGGGACCTGAAGGCCGGCGGCGATCGCCTTGTATTCGGCTGCGGTCAAGGGTTCATGCATAGTTGGCTCCCGCGGTGATCTGGGCGACCGTGCGCTTCAGGGTGGCAACGACGGTCTCAAGGGTACGCTTTTCGTCGGCGATCAGGCCGCGCAGCGGCGCGCGCACCGGACCGGCCTTCAGGCCGATGATCT
Source organism: Rhizobium sp. CB3090 (assembly GCF_029714285.1). Lineage (NCBI taxonomy): Bacteria > Pseudomonadati > Pseudomonadota > Alphaproteobacteria > Hyphomicrobiales > Rhizobiaceae > Rhizobium > Rhizobium sp. CB3090. The sequence continues at coordinate 522,728 of NZ_CP121663.1, read as the reverse complement.
CGCAGCCATGTTTGATCGACTGCACGAACTTGCCGCATTCGAGGAAATCCATCAGCGGCAGCATGGCCGTCATGATCGCCCGGCCCTTGTCGAAGTTCTTTTCGAGGACGCAGGCCTCATAAAGCGCCACATGTTCGCGCGGCAGGAAGTTCGAGCCGGCGCAGACCCAGCTCTTCGCACCCCAGGCGAAGAATTCCAGCGCCTGATCGTCCCAGCCGCAGGAGAGCGCGATATGCGGAAACTTCCGGGCCAGCAGATGCAGGTTGCCCATGTCGCCGGAGCTTTCCTTGATCGCCCTGACATTCTTCGACTTGCCGACGCGGGCAAAATAGTCCTCGCCCATCATCACGCCCATGCGGGCGGGATAGTTGTAGAGCATGATCGGCAGGTTGGCGGCGCGGTCGACGGTCAGCGCATGCACGGCATTCTCGCGTTCCGTCGGCAGGGCATAAGGCGGCGACGACACCAGGATGGCATCGGCGCCGATCGCCTTGGCCGCCTTGGCATATTCGACGGAATCTTCGGTGCGCGTCGCGCCGGTGCCGATGACGAGCGGCAGCCGGGTGCCGATCACCTCCTTGGCATAGGCGCCAAGCTCGAAGCGCTCCTGGCTGCTCTGGGCGTAATACTCGCCGGTCGATCCGCCGACGATGATGCCATGCACGCCGGCCGCAATCAGCGATTCCAGCACGGCCGCAAACGCCGCCTTGTCGATCTGCCCGTCCGGGCTCAGCGGCGTCACCGCAGGCGTATAGATGCCTTCAAACTTCACGATGATTTCTCCAATGATTGCACGTTCGGACCGCCGATCAGCGCATCCGCCTTAAGTCCTTGTGGCGCTATGAACATTTCCATGTTCTCGCGGGACAGCTCCCAGTGCTCGAAAACCAGGTCGACGACGGAATCCTCATCGTGAGCACCCAAGGCTTCGATGAAATTGTCATGGTGTTCGACCGCCACCTGCAGGCGCCGCGTCATGTCCTGGGTTCTCGGACGGAAGAACGTGTGCCCGATGCGCGCATGGTCGATCAGGAGCCGGCCGAGGCTCGCCTGCAGATAGACGTTGGCCGACATCTCGCCGAAGATTTCATGGAAACGGTTGTTCTCGAGAACCATCGTAAATGCATCCATGTCCTTGCTGGCCTGGCGAAAACGCTCCTGCGTCTGCTTCAGGTCGGCAAGCTGGGACGGCTTGAAGTTCTGCACCGCGAGACGGCCGATCGCCGCGTAAATCATCGGCGCCACCAGGAAGAAGTTCCGCAGCGTGGCGTGGTTCATCGGAATGACCCGCGCCCCGCGGTTCTCGCGGATATCGATATATCCCTCCCCTGCCAGACGCCGGAAAATGTCGCGAACCGGAGTGCGTGAAAGGCCATAGCGCACGCTGAGGCTCGCCTCATCGAGATCCGCGTCGGGATCAAGCTCCATCGTCAGGATTTGACGCTTCAGATCCTCGTAGAGGTTGCTCTTAACGGTCTTCGCCATGGGAAATTCCCGCCCCCTTCTTCCTGATGATGGGGATCATCGCACACGCCGAAGTTTGAGTCAATAATTGTGTACTTTGTGTACACAATGAATATTTGATAAAAATACAATTGCCAAAAGCGTCAGCCATCCGCTTCGGTCCTGGCACCGCCGAAAGCCATCTTTTGAAGTACGAAGCCCGATGTGACGGGCAAACTCACCGCAACAACCGTCAGGCAAATACTCGGTCAAAGGAGCGAGAACTGAGCCTGGAGATTAGCGAATTGATGTCGTGATTGCCCAGCCGCGCAGCACAACTGTCGGCGTCTGGCCTGGAGCTGCATCATCGAAAGGAACTCCGCCTCGGGGGCCGCGTTACCTCGCCATGCCTCCTGCATAAGAAAGAGCCCCATGGCGACCCGCGGTGAGCAAGGCTTCATGAGATCAATGAATTTCGGAAAACATCACCCAAATTCTATTTTGATCGCCTTGCTACTCTCTGCGGGCGTTGCGACATCGGCTTTCGCCGCAAATGGAGAGAACGCCACCACGCCCTCCGAAGGTCTTTTCCTCACTCAAATTGTCATCCTCGTCATCGTCGGGCGATTGCTCGGGGAATTTATGGTGCGCATCGGGCAGCCTTCGATCATGGGCCAGATCATCGGCGGGGTATTGCTTGGTCCGTCCGTTCTCGGTGAGATTTTGCCGGATTTTCAGGCCATGATGTTTCCGGCCGGCGATGCGCAAAAAAGCATGATCAACGCGGTGGCCCAGTTAGGCATCCTCTTTCTGCTTCTGCTCGCGGGCATGGAAACGGACCTGGGCCTGGCGCAACGGATGCGACGCGCTGCATTTGGCGTGTCCTTCACGGGCATCGTCGTCCCTTTCGCGGCGGGTTTTGCGCTGGGCGAACTCCTTCCAGCCAGCTTGCTTCCCGATCCCGAGAAAAGGCTTGTTGCCTCGCTTTTCCTCGGAACGGCACTTTCCATCTCGTCGGTGAAAATCGTTGCATCCGTCGTTCGCGAAATGGACTTCATGAGGAGGAACATCGGCCAACTGATCGTCGCATCCGCCATCATCGACGACACGGTGGGCTGGGTCATCATCTCGGTTACCTTCTCCCTTGCGGAAAAGGGGGCCGTCGAGCTACCGACACTTGCGAAGAGCGTCGTCGGCACGCTTGTGTTCATGGGCTTGAGTTTTACGATCGGACGACGTGTCGTCTTCGAGATCATCCGCTGGACGAACGATAGATTTAAAAGCGACCTGCCTGTCCTGAGCGCCATTATCGCCACTATGGGCGTCATGGCGATCATCACCAATTTGATTGGCGTTCATACGGTGTTGGGTGCATTCGTGGCCGGAATCCTCGTCGGCCAATCGCCCATCCTGACACGTCAGATAGACACACAGCTTCGAGCGCTCACGACGGCTTTGTTCATGCCGGTGTTCTTTGGTCTCACCGGGCTTCAAACAGATCTTACGGTCGTCAGAGATCCCGCAATCCTATTGCTGGCGAGTGGCTTGATTGTCATCGCCAGCATCGGAAAGTTCGGCGGCGCATTTCTCGGCGGCCGTTTTGGGGGATTCTCGACTTCAGAAGCCATTGCGCTTGGCTGCGGTATGAACGCCAGGGGTTCTACCGAAGTGATCGTTGCTTCTATCGGATTATCCGTCGGCGTCCTCGATCAACGATTGTTTTCCATCATTGTGGCGATGGCCGTCGTCACGACAATGATGATGCCGCCGACTTTGAGATGGGCGCTTGCGCGGTTGCCGGTTCGGGAAGAGGAACGAAACCGGCTGGAGAGCGAGGAATTCGAAAAGGCTAGCTATCTCGCCAACTTCGAACGCATATTGCTGGCGGTCGATCGGTCTAAAAACGGCAACTTGGCCTCCAGAATTTCGGGGTTCCTCGCCGCAGTCAGGCAAATGCCTGTGACGGTACTGCGCATTGACGACGAAACAAAGCGTCCGCCGAACGCCGAGCGATCGGACGCAGACGGCGTGACAACATTTGTGGACCAGGTCAAGGCAACCGCAACGAAGGCGGTGGCGCAATCCGACACCGATTCTGCCACACCCGCGGACGTTCACGTCACGGGAAGGAAGAAAGACGGTGATTTGGAGCGAGCGCTTTCCGAGAGCGCCGAGAAAGGACACGACCTGATGATCATCGGGGCCGAACCAGCCGTTGCCGACGCCGGCGGACTCGACGAGCGTTTTACGAAGATGACATCTTCGTTTCAGGGAACCGTCGCCATCACCTTCAGCAGAGGGCGAGTACCCGAAAATGACAATGAACTTCGTATCCTTGTTCCAGTGTCAGGGACGGAGCGCTCCACCCGCGCTGTCGAGTTCGCTTCGGCAATCGCAAAAGCTGCCGGTTGTGAAATCGCGGTCGTGTACGTGACCGATCCACAGCAGCTTGTCCGGATGCCACGCCTCAGTGATATGAGCGATCTTCATAAGGAAGCCTTCAAAAGGGTCGACAAAATTGCAGCCTATTATGGCCTCGACATTGGCAAGACGGTTGAACGCGGAACTTCGCCGGAGCTGGCCATATTGCGAAACGCGAGGCGACGTCGAGCCAATCTGATCATCCTGGGCGTCAGTAGGCAAGCGGGCACAAGGCTTTCCTACGGAGGGATTGCCAATTCGCTGATCGATGCCGCCGACAGATCGATCATCGTCATTGAAGCAGAAAAATGACGTCGCGATCCTACTCCTCTCTTTCCGCACTGAAGTCGCAATCAGCGCCGCCTCCTGGCAGAGGACATCCGGGCGCATCTTTTCATTGGGTCAAGCGTTACCGCAAAACGATGGGCAGTCTGATGGAGTAGCCTGATGAGAAAACGTGTCCACCGTGGCCGACCGCAACACACGCATTCCCTATTCCGAATTAGTAGCTTTGCGATTGCCGCCTTGCTTTTAACTCGTGCATTGGGGAAGCGAGCACATGTCGAGACCGGGTCTCCAAATGCTACTAACCACAGGCTCAATCCGGAACTGGGGCGACTTGCAGCCGTTCCGGAGCACATACCGCGCCGTGGCCTGCGCGATGTGTTCTGGCGTGTCGTCCACGAAATCAGTGATGATCGCATTTCGCTCGTTGCGGCAGGCGTGACCTTTTACCTTCTCCTGGCACTCTTTCCAGCGCTTGCAGCACTTGTCTCGCTCTATGGCTTCTTTGCCGATCCCGCGAGTATCAGCGAGCATCTCCGTTCCCTTTCCGCACTCCTGCCTCCCGGCGCCTTTGACATGATCGCCGATCGACTGAACGATCTCGTTCAGCGGCGAAACGGGACGCTTAGCCTCGCCTTGTTTCTTGGTTTGGGGGTCGCCTTGTGGAGCACGCACAGCGGAACATTGGCAATCTTCGATGCGATGAACATTGCTTATGAAGAAACAGAAAAGCGCGGGCTGATCCGCCTCAATCTCGTTGGGCTCTGTTTTACGCTGTGTTCAATATTGGCGGCAATCTTGGTCATCGGATTAGTCGCTATCATGCCGCTGGTTCTCTCTCTTTTTTGGCTCGATCAGTGGAAGGAGAACCTCGTGCTAATCCTGCGCTGGCCAATTTTGTTGATCCTGATGATCATTGCGGTTACGGCAATCTATCGGTTCGGCCCGAGCCGTGAACCCGCGAAAGTGAGATGGCTTACCTGGGGTGCTGCCCTGGCAACCGCAGGCTGGATCGCCATGTCCTTGCTGTTCTCTGTCTACCTTAAGAACTTTGCCAACTACGACGCCACATACGGCACTCTGGGAGCGCTCATCGGTTTTCTGATCTGGATCTGGCTATCCGTGGTGATCCTGTTGGTCGGGGCGGAAATCAATGCGGAACTGGAGCACCAGACCGCCGTAGACACGACGACCGACGCCGCACTTCCCATGGGAAGTCGCGGCGCTCAGGTTGCCGATACGATCGGAAAATCCTCCACTTGAGCGGCAACGAAACAACCGGCTGACGGTGCTACCGCTGCGGCTGCGAGATTTAGCAGCCAATGCCTAGTCGAGGTAGCCTCCTCAAAGCAGCCGATTCAGACCGGCCTCAAGACCGCCAGGCTTCGGGCTTCGAGCAGCAAGCTCTGGCTGGCGATTTCTTCTGCCCCATTCGCCATCGGATCTGATGTGGTGAGCTCCAAAGCCCAGCGCCTGTCATCCGGCAGGTTGAAAGTGACATCTTCATCCTGAGGGTTGAACAGGAGCAGCACGTCGTCCCACCCCTCCTCCACGGGATGGTCGCGCGACAGCCGCAGACCGATGGTCGTGCTTGCCTCGTCGTCCCAATGCTCCTCGGCAAAGGCTCCGCCGTCGGGATTGAGCCACGTAACAATGAGGCCGTCGCGCCAATTCTCCCGCCGGAAGATCGAATGATCCTGTCGCAGAGCAATCAGGCGTTTGGTGAAGGCGCATAAGGCTTCGGCGCTTTCATAGGGGTCTTGCCAATGTAACCAGCTAAGCTCGTTGTCCTGGCAATAGCCGTTATTATTGCCCATTTGGCTACGGCCGAACTCGTCGCCGGCAAGCAACATCGGCGTCCCATGCGACAGGAACAAGGTCGCCAGGAAATTTCGCTTCTGACGCTCTCGGGTCGCGTTGATGCTCTCGTCTTCCGTTGGCCCTTCGGCACCGTAATTGAAACTGCGATTGTCGTTGTGGCCGTCCTCGTTGTTCTCGCCATTCGCCTCGTTATGCTTACCGTTGTAGGAGACGAGATCATTGAGAGTAAAGCCATCGTGGGCGGCAATGAAATTGACGCTAGCCCATGGTCGGCGCCCGCGCAGATCATAGACATCGCCTGAGCCGAGGATACGCGCAGCAAACTCTCTTGTCGTGCCCGGAGTGCCGTTCCAGTAGTCACGGATCGTATCGCGATATTTGTCGTTCCACTCAGCCCAGCCCGGCGGAAAGCCGCCGACCTGATAGCCGCCGGGGCCGATGTCCCACGGCTCGCCGACAAGCTTGATTTTGGAGAGGACCGGATCTTGGCCAACCGCATCGAAAAAGCCGCTGCGCTGGTCGAAGCCCTGCGGTTCCCGCCCGAGAATCGTGCCGAGATCGAAGCGAAAGCCGTCAACCTCCATTTCTTCGGCCCAGTAACGAAGTGAGTCCGTCACCATCTGCAACACGCGCGGATGCGACGTATTGATGGTGTTACCGGTGCCCGTGTCGTTGATGTAATAGCGAGGCGTGTCGGGCAGCGTGCGATAATATGAAAAATTGTCGATGCCTTTGAACGAGAGCGTCGGACCAAGTTCGTTGCCTTCGGCCGTATGGTTGTAGACGACGTCGAGGATCACCTCGATGCCGGTATCGTGGAAGCTCCGCACCATGTCGCGGAAGCCTCCGAAGCCATTCGGGCCGTAATAGCGGGAAGCCGGGGCAAAGAAGGCGAGCGTATTGTAGCCCCAATAGTTGCTGAGACCCTTGTCGAGCAGATGGCTGTCGTCCGGAAAAAAGTGGATCGGAAGCAGCTCGATCGAGGTAATGCCAAGGCTCTTGACGTAATCGACGATCGCTCTTTGGCCGAGCCCGTCAAACGTACCGCGTAGCTCCTCCGGAATCACCGGATGCAGCATCGTCAGTCCCTTGACGTGAGACTCGTAGAAAATCGTCCGCGACCAAGGGACGGACGGCTTTTGGCTCGAAACCTTGTCTTTCCCGTTGAAATCGATGATACGGCACTTCGGCATCGCCGGTGCACTATCGGTTTCGTCGAAAGATAGATCTTTCAGTTCGTCATCCAGAATGTAGGCGAAATTCGCTCGCGACCACGCCACGTTGCCCACAAGCTCGCGGGCGTATGGGTCGACGAGCAACTTGTTCGGGTTGAAGCGATGCCCGCTCTCCGGATCAAACGGTCCATGGACGCGATAGCCGTAGAGAGCACCGGGCTGCAGGCCTGGAACATAGCCATGCCAGATCTCGTTGGTAAATTCCGGCAGGACGATCCGCTCGATTTCCTGCTTTCCGGTCTCGTCGAAAAGACAGAGTTCAACCTTCTCCGCATAGGCGCTGAAAAGCCCGAAATTGACGCCCTCGCCGTCATAGTTCGCCCCCAGTTTCGTGAAATCGCCCTGCTCAATTGCATATTGCTTTCCGTCCTGGGTCATGGGGGCCTCTTCATAGGTGCAACCACAACACGGCAACACGACGCTTTGTTCCGGCCGGCCGAAGGCCACGGATTGCCGGGCGGACAGCTAGTCGGGTGTGACGAGGAAAGAGACGGGATGATCCTCAAGCAACAGCATGGCCGAAATATCGCCAGCGGGCCACGGCTTCCCCGTCAGTAGATCGCGCATTTGCCCATCAAGGCGTTGCGGTATCGAGACAACCGTGTCCTTCCAGAAAGAAGCTCCGCTGCTGTCGGCATCCGTCAATCGCGGGACGATGGTGATTGTCGCCTCCTTCCGGTGAATTCGCGCGAAGGCGAGAATGTTGTCCGATCGCTCGCCCTTAATCTCAAGGGGTCGATAGCTGCCCTCGAGAAAGAGTTCTGGGTGACCGTTACGATGGCGAAGGACGCTTCGGATGATCTGCCGTTTCAGGGACATGGCCCATGGTTCTTTGAAGGGCGATCGAACCTGCGGTGCACCGACCGGCCGAAAGTCGACCGGCCTTCGGTTATCGGGATCGACCAGATTGAAATCGAGTCCCTCGGCGCCCTGGTAGATGTCTGGAATGCCTGGGGCCGTAAGCTTGATCAGGACCTGAGACAGGCTGTTCAAATAGCCAAGCTTCATAAACGGTTGCACTGTCTTCCCGAAGTCGTTCCGAAAAGCTTGGTTTCGAGGCGAGAGCAAAGCGCTGGCGTAGTCCAGAACAGCTTTTTCATATGCGTGGTTTTCCTCCATCCAATCCGTTCGCAGCTTTGCCTCGCGTATCGCCTTCAACACATAGGCCGTGAACCGATCTCTCAATACATCCTGATCGCTTAGCTCGACATCAGCCGGCCAGATTCCCGCCAGCGCCTGATACAGCATCCATTCGATATTGGGTTCCGGCGCAGGTCCATCAGCAAGATCGGTGCGAAAGGCCGCATTCATGGCACGCCAGCGCGAAAACCCGCCGATCCATGCCTCAGGATACTGTGAAAGGCTGTAGAGACGTGCACGCGCATCTTCTCCGCGCTTCGTATCATGCGTCGACGTGGCGGAAAGCCCATTTCGTTGACGCTGAAGTCGATTCGCCATCATCTGGTGAAAGGCGACGACCCCGCGTGGCGGCATTGCAGGTTCGCCACCAACTTCATTCATCGCGATTAACCGGTTATAGCGATAAAAAAGCGTATCTTCGACAGCTTTCGCCATGACTGGGCCGCTGAGTTGCTGAAATCTCGCTCGAAATTCCCCGGCCCGCTCACCGGCGATTTCTCCTCGCAGTAGGCTTTCTATCGCGTTCAGGACGTCGGCAGCCGGCAACTTGGCCTGCGCTTTGTCGACGGCACCGCGAACGACCGCTTCATCCTCGGCAGAGAGCGCTCCTCGGTAACCGTAGGTGCGATAAACGGGAAAGGCCACCAACAGTTCCCGAAGCGCCGACGATATCTCCACTTCGTCGAAGGCGGGAAAAATCAAGCGGGCCAGCTTCGTCAGACGTGCCATCTCGCCCGCGAAATTGCGCTCGACCATCAACAACTTCGCATCACGTAGCCCAGCGGAAAAATCGGCATGCTCGTTGTCGACGATCTGGTACACCGCCTCAATTTTTTGCAGCCCATCTCCTGCAAGGAAAAGGTCGGGCATGGCGGAGATGAACTCGTATCCTGTCGTTCCCGACACGGGCCAATCCGGCGGCAAGGTCTCGCCATGACCAAGGATTTTTTCGACCACGATGAAGGTATCGGCACCGGCTGCTCGCCGCAGCCGCTGGAGATAGGCTTTCGGATCCGCCAGCCCGTCGATATGATCGATGCGCAAACCCTGGACTTGCCCGGAACGGATCAATTCGATCGTCAGCCGATGGGTCGCTTCAAAGACCCGCTCGTCTTCCACCCTTATGCCGACCAGCCCTGCGACCTCGAAGAAGCGGCGATAGTTGAGGTGCCGAGCGGCATCCTTCCAATACAGCAACTGCCAGTACTGCTTCTCGATCAGCTCATTCATCTTGGCTGCATCCCTCGAGAAAGCCTGCAGTCGCTCCGCATTTCTTCCTGTCTGCGCCATCACAAATCTGGCGCTGTCTTCGGAAAGCGGGAAGCAATTGTCGAAATAAGCCAATTGCAACAGATCCTCGGTGGCATCGTAGCGCAGTTGAAGCTCACCAGCAGCGAGAGCTTCTTCGAAGGGCTTTCCAAGCTGCGGCAATGTCAGCTTCTCGCTCCAATCGATATCGAAATAGCCCGCATAAACGCTCTCCTGCCCATATCGCAGAACGTCCCGCCACCAGGGGTTTTCCAGTGAGGCAGCCATATGGTTCGGAACGATATCGACGATGAGCCCTAGCCCGGCTTTCTGCAAACTTGCCGTCAGGGTGTCGAACCCCTTTCGGCCGCCTATCGCCGGATCGATCTCGTTTGGATCGGTGACATCGTAGCCGTGTGTCGAACCCTTTGTGGCGGTGAAGATCGGCGAGGCGTAGAGGTGGCTGATGCCGAGGTCTTTCAGATAAGGAACAAGCCCGCTCGCCCGCTCGAATGTGAGATCGCCGCGAAATTGCAGCCGATAGGTGGAGGTCGGAACACGCATGGCTTTCCCTTGCATAAGAATGGCTTCTATCAACGGAGCCGAACAAGATCTGTTCCGGCGCAGGAACACTCGCCGACAAGATGCGTTGGAGAATCCGCAGAGTTTGAAGCGACTGACATGGAGGCGACATGCAAGACAGCTTCACCTTCGGGCCTGATATCAAAGCGCATAGCGTCATATTCCGGCTATGGGCGCCATTGCGGGACCGCCTGAAAGTCAGCATTGAGGGCCAGGAATGGGAGATGCGACCGCAACAAGACGGTTGGCATGTCGCCGAAGTAGCCGAGGCACGGCCGGGCGATCTTTACAAGTTCATTCTCCCCGACGGCACAGAGGTGCCGGATCCAGCCTCCCGTTTCCAGCCGAACGATGTTCATGGCGCGAGCGAATTGATCGACCACGCGTTCGAGTGGCGCGTGCAGCATTGGCGCGGTCGACCTTGGGAGGAAATCGTCATTTACGAACTGCATGTCGGGGCGTTTACGGAAGCCGGCACATTTCTATCGGCTATCGAAAAGCTCGATCACCTGCAGGGACTCGGCATCACTGCGATCCAGCTCATGCCGCTCAGTGATTTTCCGGGTCGGTACAACTGGGGCTATGACGGCGTTCTGCCCTACGCGCCGGACAGCAGCTACGGCCGCCCCGAAGATCTGAAAATGCTCGTCGATGCCGCGCATGAGCGCGGGATCTGTGTCTTCGTCGATGTCGTTTATAACCATTTCGGACCGGACGGAAACTACCTGCCGACCTATGCTCCGATCTTCAACGAGCGGCACAAGAGCCCCTGGGGCAACGGTCTCAACTACGACGGCGAAGGCAGCCGGTTCGTTCGCGATTTCGTCATTGAAAATGCAATCTACTGGCTAGGTATCTTTCGTATGGATGGTCTGCGGCTCGATGCCGTTCACGCGATCAAGGATGATAGTGATCCGCATATCCTCAAAGAGCTGGCAGACAGCGTCAGACGGGCGTTTCCCGATCGCCACATTCATCTGATCCTCGAGAATGAGGACAACAACTCAGACCTTTTGGCTCGCGATCCCCACGGCAAGCCACGTCACTTCACGGCGCAATGGAATGACGATATTCACCACGCTTTTCATGTGGCCGCGACCGGCGAGACCTTCGGCTACTACCAGGACTATCTCGATCATGGATCGCATATAGGCCGGGCGCTTGCCGAGGGCTTCGTGTTTCAAGGGGAGCGTATGGGATATCGCGGACGAACGAGGGGATCGCCGAGCGCCGGCCTGCCACCAATGGCTTTCATCTCATTCATCCAGAACCACGATCAAATCGGCAACAGGGCAATGGGCGACCGGATGGTTGCGTCCCATTCGATCGAAGCCATGAAGGCAATTGCGGCGATTTATCTGCTCTCACCGCAAATCCCGATGCTGTTCATGGGCGAGGAATGGGGAGCCACGACACCCTTTCCCTTCTTCTGCGATCTCGGCAAGGAGCTGAACAGCAAGGCGAGGCTTGGCCGCAAGGAGGAGCTGTCGCGCCTGCCCGGCTTCGATGCAGAGGATGCACCCGATCCGACCAGCGAGGCCACGTTTCAAAGCGCGAAATTGCGTTGGGGCCAAGCGGAGCAGGGCAAGGCTCTCAACGAATACTATGGACGGTTGATGACACTCCGGCGCGAAAAGATCGTGCCGCTTCTCAAATGCGCACAGGGTTACTCGGGCGTCCACGAAAAAGGCGAGCTACTGGTGCGGGTTACGTGGCGGCTGGGCCAGGCCACCCTCGCTCTTGCCGCCAATTTGACGGACAAGGCTGTTGCTATAGCAATTCCTTCCGAGGGACAGACGCTCTTTACATCAGGCACTATTTCAAGCGATTGGATCGGGCCTTGGACTGTCGCTTGGGGCCTGTCGTCGGGCATCCTCGATGACCAAGGCGGTAACCGGCACGCTCAATCTGTTAGCCGCCGATCATCAGCTTGACGACTTCCTCATGGGTCGTTTCGCTGATCTTGCGCTCGCCGGCAACGATGCCGCGGCGAAGGACGATAATGCGGTCGGACACCGCGAAAATATCCTGCAGATTGTGCGAGATGAAGATGACCCCACGACCTTGTGCCTTCAACGACTTGATCAACGCCACCACCTTGCGCTGTTCCGGCACGCCGAGCGCTGCCGTCGGCTCGTCCATGATCAGGATTCTGGCGTTCCAATAGACCGCGCGGCCGATTGCGACCGCCTGACGTTGGCCGCCGGAAAAGTTGCTGACCGGCGCATCGAGCCTTTTCACATGGAAGTCGAGTCGCGCCATCGTTTCCCGGGCCGCCTCTGCCATCGCCTTCCGGTCGATGACCGGCAGGAAGCCGAAGAGCTTCTTCATCGGCTCGCGTCCAAGGAAGATGTTGGAGCCGATGGTCAGATTGTCGGCAAGCGCCAAATCCTGATAGATCGTCTCTATTCCCTTTTCGCGCGCATCCTGTGGAGAGGAGAAGGTGACTGGCTGTCCCTCGATCAGGATTTCACCGGCCGTTGGCGGATAAACGCCCGAGATCGTCTTGATCATCGTCGTTTTGCCGGCGCCATTGTCTCCTGCAAGCGCGACAACCTCGCCGGGGTGGACCACCATCGAGCAATTGTCCAAGGCTTGGACGGCGCCGAAATAGCGCGACAGGTTCCGGACTTCGAGAAGAGGCGCTGCGCTATTCATCCTGTTTTGCTCCGCTGAAGCGGCGCTGCGCCTGGTCGATGAGCACCGAAATGATGATGACGATACCGACGGCGATGAACTGCCAGAACGGCTCCACATTCATGAAAACCAAGCCGTACTGAATGACGGCGATGACCAGCGCGCCTGCAATGGTGCCGGTGATCGTGCCCGAGCCGCCAAACAAGCTGGCGCCGCCGATGACGACCGCAGCCACGCTATCGAGCAGCAGCGGTTCGCCGGCCTGGGCAGCACCCGCGGTAAAGCGCGCGGCATAGAGCGCGCCACCGAGACCGGCGCAGATTGCCGAAAGCATATAGAGCCGCAGGAGATGGGATTTTATATCGATGCCGGCCCGCCGTGCCGCCTGAGCATTGGCGCCGATCGCATAATTGTGCTGGCCAAAGCGTGTCTGGCTCAGCAGGTAATGCATGATCACCACAAAGATCAGCGTGACGATGACGAGATAGGGCACACCGTAGAAACGGCCATTGCCCAGCTCTGCGAAATAGGAGTTCTTGACGGGCACCGTCGTGCCGCCAGCCAGAAGAAATGCTGTCCCGCGCGCCACGCCGAACATGCCGAGCGTACCGATGAAGGGCGGCACCTTAAGCCGGGAAATCAAGAGGCCATTGATGCAGCCGGGCACCGTTGCGGCAGCCATTGCGACGAGTATGCCGAAGACCATAGCTATCGGCAGCGGCATATAAAGGCCGACCATATTGGTGACATGCGCGGCGACGACCGCGGCGAGCCCCATGATGAAGCCGGTCGAAAGGTCGATACCGCCGGATATGATGACAAAGGTCTGGCCGATGGCAAGCAGGAGCGGTGCCACGGCAAAAACGGCGACCGACTGCCAATTGAAGGGTGAGCCAACAAAGGTGCCGCCGAAACTGGCGCGTGCCCAGATCTCGAAAATCACGATCAGCGCGGCAAGGAAGAGCCATGCGCGCAACTGGGCGATGCGGTTGACAATGGTTTTGGCCTGATCGCCGTGGTCCGCCTCAGGCGCCACATGCTGATCTGCCTCGCGGGTCTCGATATTGTCGATGCTCATAAATCAACCCGAACTAGAGCGGGGACGCACAAAAGTCGCCACGCCAGTCCCTCTACTATGACCAAAGATGCGCCCCGCCCATAAGCGAGGCGCAGACTTCATCCGATCAATCGGAGTAGATGAATTTCGCGACGTTCTTATCCGCGACATTCGACTTATCGATGACCGTGAAACCGGTACCGATCGAGGTCGGGATCGAGTTGCCGGTCAGATGGGCATAAGCCGAGATCAGACCGAAGTAGCCGATTTCTGCCGGGTGCTGGGCAATCGCGAGGTCAACAAGGCCGGAATTGATATTGTCGACGATCGTCGTCGGCGCATCGAAGGCGACGACGCGAATCTTGCCTGTCTGGCCGGTCTGCTGCACGCCGTTTGCTGCACCGAGAGCAGAAAACAGGTTGGCACCGAAAACACCATCGAGGTCCGAGTTGCGAGCGTAGACGGCCTGGAGCTGCGACGCCGCCTTGTTCGCATCGTCGTCATTATACTGTGTTTCGAGAACGGTGATGTTCGGATATTTCTTCATCTCGTCCTTGAAGCCCTGCTCACGCTGGTCGGTCGTCGAGATACCGGGCTTGACGTTCGAAACGTAGACTTTGCCCTTCTCGCCGACGGCTTTTGCAAGCGCGCGCGCAGCAATAGCCCCTCCGAGCAGATTGTCCGAGGCAATGTAGGAAAGCGGAAAATCGGCGTCGCCGCTGCCGGTTTGATAAACGCCGGTGCCGATGAACGTATCGACGGTGATCATGGGAATACCCGCATCGAAAGCTTTCTTCAGCGGCTGGATCAGCTGATCCTTGTCGGTTGGCGCAATCAGGATCGCATCCGGCTTCTTGGCGATGACGGCATCGAGAACGGGAACCTGTGTGACCGGATTGAAATCGGATGCGCCCTGGAACATGAGTTCAGCACCCACCGCCTTGGCGGCGGCCTCAGCGCCCTTGCGCATGGTGATATAGAAGGCATCCGTCGTGAGACCTGGAATTAGGGCAATAGTAAACTTCTTGTCTTGTGCCTTGACGCTTCCGGCGACAGCCGAAACACCGGTGGCAAGCGTTGCCACAGCAGTGGCCTTGAGAAATGAACGGCGCTCCATAATTACCTCCTCTTGAAACCAGACCTCCCCTGTCCGGCGGAATGGATAATCAGCGGCTTACAGCGGGCCGTCAAGTAATTTTTTTCTGCAACGAATTTCCATCATCTATTTGAAATTCCTAATCAATTAACCGGATTGGAGACACGACGTCCCCTGCCGTTGACGGAGTGTCTCACAGCGTTTTGAAGCCAGGTCCGAGCTTTCGTCGACCGCCCTGAAAGGCGGCAGTTTTCATGCCTGGCCGAACACCCTCGAAATCCAGGCCATCACATCGTCCATGTCCGGCTCCCTTGTTTGATCGACAGTCATCCACGGGCCGCATCCCATGGGTTCGGCACGATCGGCGAGCGCCACCAGTTCCGGGATGTATTCCGCTCCCGGATGGCCTGGCAGCCGGTCTTTTAAACGACTGCCGTACCGCTCCCCGGCAACGACGCCCGGGACCTTGCACCAAAGTTCTGCGACGCGGTCGACGCCAGCATCTTTGATATAGGCTTCGAGCACGGTCTTGGGCTGAAAGCCAAACCAGGCGTCGATGATGAAAGTAGACCCGGCCGGCGCCTCGCGAATTGCCAACCAAATAGCCTGATAGCTTGCCTTTCCGAGCATCCGGTTGAACTCCCGGTCTACGCCGCCGATGTGCTCCAGGAAGGGATTCTTGATGCCGTCGAGGGAAAGGACCGGCCATCCGGTGCGTTCAGACAGCAATTTGGCAAGACGGCTTTTCCCTGATGCAGGCACACCATTGACCAGCACGACACGCTTTTCGGCACAGCGGGAGACGCCTGAGAATGTCGATAGGGCGGCTCCGATGACCCCTGCGTCATCTCCGAGTTTGGCCGGTACGATCATTGGGCGAAACCACGGCGCCACCGCCGGAAGATCTGCAAGCGCTCGCGCCGCGTCGGAGCCGAGGCCGCCTCCCAATAGGATGATTTCCGGATCCATCGTTGCGGCTATGTTATCGAGCGCTACACGCAGGGGTCCTGCCCAAGCGCGTAACACCGCCCTGGCCGTCGCATCTCCGCTTGAGGCCATTTCAAAAATATCGGCAATGGATAAGGCCGACAATCCCGCTTCGTTTATGTGCCGGCGCAGCGCTGTTCCCGAGCTGAAGGTTTCCACGCAGCCGCGTCTTCCGCAGGCACATTCGGGACCATCGTGTTGAACGCAGATATGGCCGAACTGCCCGGCGGTCCTGTGGCCGTGATAGATGCTGCCGTCCTGGGCAACCGCGCCACCGATCCCCGTTCCGATGGTCAGCATGGCGACGCTTTGAAAACCTTTGGCAGCACCGATGCTCATTTCGGCAATGAGCGCCATGCTGCAATCATTTTCGATGACGACCTTCTTGCCGAGACTTGTCTCCAACTGATCGACGAGGTCCATGCCGGCCAGATTCAAAATGCCGCCGGATAAAACCGAACGATTTGCAATGTCGACACGGCCGGGAACGCCTACGCCAAGACCGACAACATCGGCCATGTCGAGTTCCTGCACCATCGCCTTGACGCGCTCGAAGACCTGCCGCGGATCGGCCGGTGTCCGCTCCGACAGCTTTTTAAGGATTTCGCCTCGCTTGGAGACGAGAGCCGCACGAATATTCGTGCCGCCAATGTCCACGCCAATGGCTAATTCAGACATCTGCCTTCTGTCCCTGATCGGACTTAACGCCTTTGAAATGTGCTGCGATGACAGCTTGGATTTCGCGAAGCCGCGGAACAGCGACCGCTTCCAATCGGTCTCGCGTGACGGAACGGTCGAGCGAGATACAGTCTTTCCATAAGGACCGACCCGCAATGACGCCGGACGCACCGTTGCGCATGGCATCTTCCACCTGTCGCAAGAACGTCGAGTGGTCGACACCGGCCGACAATACCGCCCAGGGGACGTCCCCAGCAAGCCTCGTCACTTCCGCACAGGCTTCGGCAGTTCCAGGATACGGAATCTTCAGGACCTTCGCTCCGCAGTCCAGACAAATCTTGCTGCCGCCGACGACGAGCGAAGGCAACTTGGCCTTATAGTCCGCCTCGTCTTCGTCATCGAATTTATATGTCAAGAATTCGACGACCAGCAGCAGGTCTTCGCGGGCGAAATCCTCGATGCATTGGCGGAGGAGGTTGATGTTATGGCTGTTCGCCTCCTCCCGGTCCGCGCGGAAATAGACCATGATCTTGCCGCCGGTGGCGCCGAGTTGACGGACGCGACGGGCGGAAATGCCGGAAACCAGTTTGGAAAGGCGATACCCTTCTGACGACGTATCCCATCCCGATGCATCCAAGCCGATCAGAAGTGCGGTATCGCGTCTGATAATCCGGTCGTCGACCAGTGCGGGAACGGCACAGATCGGATCGACGAGAACGCAAGAGGCTTTGCTTGCAAGGAACATGGCAATATCGGCTTTCGTGTCGCCGAGGGTCTTGTCGGATATGGCAGCCTGCTCCTGCGGGTCGCTCGCAAGCAGGCTGCGCATGCCGCCGCGCTGATCGCAGGCGATCACCATCATGGCGCCGTCATGACCACAAATCTGTTGGTAGCCTCGCATTTCGGCTGTCGTCAACCTCGACATCTGATCCTCCCTTTGCCCATCCGAAACCGGATGCTGAAAGCGCGTCCCACCCCTCGGTTTGGAGGGGATGGTCAACGAAAACATGGAGAGCGCTCAGGAGCCTGCATAATCGTTGCGAAACCGGCTATTTTGAGCGATAACACCTCACGCGCCGACTATGTAACACATTGCAGAAAGGAATTTCAATCTGAATTCGTCTCAGTCGCAGGAGCCTGCAACGAACCGTGCATTGCTGCATATGGTTGCGAAGCTGCATTACCAATCTGATATGTCGCAAGTTGATATTGCCAAAAAGCTTGGATTATCAACGGCTACGGTCTCGCGGCTGCTCCAGAAAGCACGCTCGTCCGGCATCGTTCGGATCGAGGTAATCGATCTTTCTCCGTCGGAAGATTTGAGCGCGGCATTGGTTGAGGGCTTGAAATTGCGCAATGCTGTCGTGATCGATACGCCATCGTCGAACGTCCTTAGTGCACTTGCCCCGCCGGTCGGCTCCATGCTGCAACAGGCGGGACTGCGATCAGGTTCAACGCTTGGCATCGGTTGGGGACGGGCTGTTCGGGAAGTTACCTTTGCTGGTCTGCCGCAGTTGCCAGGTATTGCGACCGTTGCTCTTAACGGAGGGATGCAACAGGCAGCTCCGCATTTTCAGATCAACGAGTTCGTACGTCAGGCTGCGGAGCAAATGGGCGGAATTCCGCATTTTCTGCACGCTCCCTACATTTCATCCTCAGAGTTGCGCGATGCATTCCTCGCCGATCCCACGGTTCAGCAGGTGACGTCGCTATGGAACAAGCTGGATGCCGCGATCGTCGGCGTCGGTTTACCGCACGCTGCCAATCCATCCGAAGCGACGGCAGCCCTGCCGGGTGAAAAGGCCCTCAGTCACGCGGCAGGCGATGTTCTGCGCCACTACGTCACCGAGGCGGGCGAAATTCTTCATTGGGATGGCGAGGAGCGCATGATCGCCGCCTCCCCGCAACAACTGCAACGGATCCCCTTATGCATTGCGGTTGCGGCAACACCTGCCAAGGCACCCGGCATCATTGGCGCTGCGCGGTCGGGCATGATCAATGCTCTGGTAACGGACGCGAATACGGCCCATGCCATTCTCGATCGCTTATCCGCCGCCGACAAAAATTGAATCTTCGGCAACGCCAAGCAGTTTTCTTATGACTTGTATTTTATACGCTAATTTATAAATTTACGCATGCAATGTTTTTGCGTGACACAAAGCTCGAAAGAACTTGCTTTGAAATTGCGTTTGCCAGTTGCGCCTGTTTTCACGCGGACGCATAACAATCATTGGCGGGTATAGCGATTTAAAAAATTGGTCAACTACTGATGGAAAAACTGACGCATAAGACCATGGAGGATTTTGCGAAGTCCTGCGGCGTCTCTCGCCCTACTCTTTCCAAGTATTTTGATGATCCGACGAGCGTGAAGCCAGCGACACGCGCGCTCATCGAGGCGGCACTTCAAGCATCGGACTACCAGCCAAATCTTTACGCTCGAAACCTCAATCGGAAGAGAACCCGCAATATCGGCATTCTCGTTCCAGCCCTGACCGATCCCTTCTACGCCGAGATGGTCAACCGCTTGGAACTGCGGCTGCGCGATGAAGGCTATTGGCCGATCGTGATCTCCTCGCACGGCCTGCCGGAGCTAGAGGTCGAGGCAGTCAGCACCATGTTGTCATTGAAGGTGGCGGGTGCGATCGCAGCACCACTCGGGCAAAAATCCGATCCGCGCGCCTTTGAGAAACTCACGCAGAATGTCCCGCTCGTCTATTTCGACACCTATATCGAGGGCAACACCCCATTCATCGGCAACAACAATCACCAGAGCGTCGCGACAATCGTGGAATATCTCTGCCGATCCGGAGAGCCGCCGGTCTATTTCGATATTCCCCACGTCAATCACAACTCTCCGGAGAGATTGGCGAGCTATGTCGCCACTATGAAGGCTTCGGGCCACGAGCCGAAAGTGATCAAGACCATTGCTGCCTACACATGGGATTTCGAGCGCGTTGGGTACGAGCAAATGGACGCGATGCTCAAAGCCGGGAAGCTGTCATTCAAGACCATTCTCTGCGCCAATGATCGTCTTGCCTTCGGCGTCATGGCCGCCGCTTTCGCGCATGGGCTGAAGATTGGACGCAAAAAGGGCGATGACCTGCGCATAGCCGCGCATGACGATCACCCGTTGAGCCGCTATACCTGTCCGCCGCTGACGACGATGGCACAGGATTTTGCCTCCATGACTGCAAGCAGCGTCGACACGCTGCTGGCGCTCCTCGGAGATACGGACGCGCCAGTTCGCACGATCGCAAGCAAAGTCTCGCTGGATGGGACGCTGGTCATGCGGCAATCGGCATAGTGCAGCGTCGCGATCTCGCTTAGTCGGGATTTCTTTCGAAGTTCCACCAGGCCGCGACTGCTTCCTCGACAGCCGGCCGTGCGGCCGGTATGAACCGTCCCATCGACACAAAGCCATGAATCTGGTCCGGCCAATGGCGCGCCACCACACGAACCCCGGCCTCCTGCAACCGCGTGGCATATGCCATGCCTTCATCCACGAGAATGTCGTGGCCGGCCGTGGCGATGAATGCCGGCGCCGCCGCCGCAACAGTTTCAGCCAGCAAGGGTGAGACCTTCCAATCCACGACATCGGCTATGGTGCGGATGTAGTGGTCGCGAAACCATTTCATCGTCGCCGCCGTCAAACCGAAGCCTTCACCGTAGCGGCGATAGCTCTCGGCCGTCTGCCTGGCATCAGTGTTGGGATAGAGCAGCAGTTGTGCAGCAATGTGCGGGACGTCACCTGAACGCGACATCAATGCCAGCACGGCCGCAAGATTGCCGCCGGCGCTGTCGCCGGCGACCGCGAGCCGTTTGGGATCAACGCCGAGTTCCGTAACAGTCTCCGCCATAAATGCCAGGGCCGCCGCACATTCCATCAGTCTAGCGGGAAACTTGTGCTCGGGTGCCAAGCGATAGTCCGGGCAGACCACGGTGCATTCGGCGAGATTGGCGAACCATCGGCAAATCTCGTCGTGAGAGTCGAGATTGCCGATCACCCAGCCGCCGCCATGAAGATAAAGTAGACCGGGACCATTCTTGGAAGGCGCTCCAATGCCGCGATAGATGCGCACGGTGATCGGGCCATTGGGGCCGCTGATCTGACGATCCTCTACCGATGCAACCGCTTCGCGGGAGCCCTGAAGCGCCGGGATCGCAGCATTGTAGTCCATGCGAGCTTCCGAAGGTATGCGGGCTTCAAATGGCCGAGCTTTTGCCATCTTGCCGATATCGAGAATGCATTGCGCGCCTTCGTCGAGATGGTCTGCCACGTCAATCCTCCGTTCGGCGATCAGGCCAAAAGGCTGTGCGCCTCATCTTCACCAAGAAGCGACGGCGGTTCCAAGCCACCGGTGACTTCAACCGACCGTCCGCTCTGCCCGGAGGCGAGAATGGCCTCCATGATCTCGAGCACATGAAGGGCAAGCTCCCCGGATGCGCGCGGCGGCCTGTTTTCGGTAAGTGCACGCGCCATGTCGGCAACGCCGAGCATACGATAATTTGCCCGGTCCGGCGCCGCAAACGGCCAGTTTCGCTCGCCGTAAAGCTCACCATCACTTTCGAAATCTTGCCACTCGGCGCCCTGTTCGAACAGAGAGACAGTACCCCCGAACGTATCCGGATCCGGCAGGCGCAGCGAGCCTTCGGTGCCGTGCAGCTCGATCGGATGGTTGGAATGGCGAAACACATCCCAGGATGCGCCGAAATTGACGGTCGCACCGGATTGAAATTCGAGCAGCGACAGAACGTTGGTCGGCGTCCCAACCTTGAACGTGGTGTTCTTGAAGGGGCCTTCCGCGGTGATGAGGCGTTCGTCCTGACCTTTCGTTGCCATCGCCATGACGCGCACCACCGGACCAAGCAAATTCACCATCATGGTCAGGTAATAGGGTCCCATATCGAAAACCGGGCCGCCGCCAGGTTGATAATAGAATTGCGGATTGGGGTGCCAGTGCTCCATACCGCGCCCCATCATGAAAGCCGTGCCGCTGACGGGGCGACCTATCGCGCCCTCCTCCATCAGGCGGCGTGCCCGCCGGCCTGCCGCCCCGAGGAACGTATCGGGCGCCGAGCCGAGCAGCAGGCCCCGGCTTTTCGCCTCCGCCACCAAAATCCGACCATCTGCCGCCGATGTTGCCAGCGGCTTTTCCGTGAAGACATGCTTGCCGGCGGACAAGGCCGACATGGTGACGTCGAAATGCACCGCAGGCACAGTCAGGTTGAGAACGAGATCGACCTCGGGATCTGCAAGTAGCTGATCGACGCTTAGGCTGCGAATGCCGAATTCCCGTGCGCGAAGAGCCGCAGCGTTAGCCGAAATATCGGCGCAGGCGCTGAGCTCGATATCGGCAAACAGCGCGGCATTGCGCAGATAGGTCATCGATATGTTGCCGCAGCCGATGATGCCAATTCCAAGCTTTGTTTTTCCGTTCATTTTTCACAATCCTCCCTGGATCTGACGGCCGACGGATCATCAACAAGTGAACCGACCCGATGCGTCTTAAAGTGATTTAAAGCATCTTATTTCTTGACGCGCGACAATTTTTTATCAAACATGTGCTAATGCTGGCGCGGAGATTTTGGAGGGCGTCAGTCTTTCCTGGGAGGGAAACATGAGCGACTTCAAGAAAGTGCCGGCCGCTTCAAACGTGGCCGCAGGTTCCGTAATGCTCGACCGTCGCCAGTTGCTGCTAGGAGCCGCGGGCGCGGCGACCCTCGGTATCGCATCGGGCCTTGGAATGCGCCCGGCGCGCGCTGCCGACCGTACGGAGATCAGCTTTGCCAGCGCAAGTTTCTTCGGCAAGGAAGGGATCGGCGATCTCGTCAAGGCTTATAACGAGTCGCAGGACCGCATCATGGTCAAATTCATCGAACTCCCGCCGCCAAGTTCGTCGACCGAGGTCTACCAAGGCCTGATCCAGCAATTGGCGCGCCGCAACGGGACGCCTGACGTTTTCAGCCAGGACGTGATCTGGATCGCCGGCTTTGCGGCAGCAGGCTGGGCATTGCCGCTCGATCAGTATTTCCCGAAGGAAAAACGCAGCGATTATTTTCCGGGAACGGTCGCAGCCTGCACCTACAATGAAAAGCTGACTGCGCTTCCGTGGTTCGTCGATTCCGGCATGTTCTACTATCGCAAGGATCTCGTGGAAAAGCATGGCGGCAAGGTACCAGAGACCTGGGACGACATGGCGACGATGGCCGCTGCCGCTCAGAAGGCTGGTGATGCCAAGTTCGGCTATCTCTGGCAAGGCAAGCAGGCCGAGGTCCTCATCTGCGATGCTGTCGAGGTCATCACCTCGAATGGCGGCTCCATTCTGGCAGCCGACGGCAAATCGTCTGTGATTGGCGAGAAGGCAGCGGTCGAGGCGATCCAGTTCCTTTACGACACGATCAACAAGACGAAGATCAGCCCGCAGAACGTTCTTTCCTGGGATGAAGAGCCTTCCCGTCAGCCCTTTACCTCGGGCGAAGCGATGTTCATGCGCAACTGGTCCTACGTCTATCCGATCGCGCAGGACCCGAAAGCCTCGCATGTCGTGGACAAGGTCGCGGTTGCACCGCTGCCACATTTTGTCGGCGGGAAAAGTGCCGCGTGCCTCGGCGGCTATCAGCTTGGCGTCAACGCCAATTCCAAGAAGCGGGAAGCCGCGATCGAGTTCCTGACCTGGATGTCGTCTCCGGAAACACAGACCCGTCTTGCCTTGAATTTCGGCCTCGCGCCCTCGCGCCCCGCAATCTTCGAGAACGCGAAGCTGAAGGCCGAACAACCCTTCATGGCAAGTTTGCAAAACGTCTTCACCGGAGCCACGCCCCGGCCGATCACCCCGCAATATGCTAAGGTGACGCTGGCGTTGCAGTCCAGCATCTCCAAGGCTCTGGTCAGCGGCAACGTCCAGGCTGAGCTCAAGGCTGCCGCCGAACAAATTAACAAGATCGTTGCCTGATATGGCCACGGCATTGACGGCCCCCGCCGACAGCAGGATGCGAAGGTCAATGGGGGCGCTTCCGAGCGCCCTCTGGCCTTGGCTCCTGCTGTTGCCGGCCTTCATGTCGCTCGGATCGGTTTCCTTCTATCCAATCATCAACGGGGTCTATCTTTCCTTCACCAACCGGTCCCTGATTACGCAGGACAATGATTTCGTCGGCTTTGCCAACTATTTGCAATTGTTGGCGGACCCGCCGTTCTGGAATGCCTGGTGGCACACGATTTGGTTCACCGCCGCATCGACGGGGCTCGAGACGCTGATCGGCCTGGCTATGGCGCTGATCCTTTGCGAGCATTTCAGCGGCCGCGGCGTCGTCCGTGCGGCGATGCTCGTTCCCTGGGCAATGCCAACCGTCGTCACGTCTAAAATGTTTGGGTGGCTGTTCGACGGGCAGCACGGCATCATCAATTTCATCCTGCTCCACCTCGGTTTGATTGATCAGAATGTGAACTGGTATGGTGCGCCCGAAACAGCGCTGACGACGATCATCCTGGCCGATGTCTGGAAGACGACGCCCTTCATGGCATTGCTCCTGCTGACCGGCCTTCAGACCGTTCCGAAATCGTTGATCGAGGCGGCCCGTATGGACGGCGCCGGGGCATGGACGATCTTTTGGAATATCCGCCTGCCGCTGCTGCTGCCGACCCTGCTCATTGCCGGTCTTTTCAGGGCGCTGGATGCATTTCGCGTTTTCGATCTGGTCTATGTGCTGACCGGCGGCGGACCGGCCGATTCCACCGAAACGCTTTCGACGCTGTCCTGTAAGGTGCTCTTCTCGACACTGCAGTTCGGTTACGGTTCGGCCGTTTCGACCGCAATGTTCATCACCGAAGGCGTGATTGCGCTGGTGTTCTGTCTCTTCCTCGTCAGGCAGCTAAGGAAGACGACATGAACGGCAGCCGCTCCATCGTTCAGAGTGTCACGATCTATGTTGGCGCACTTCTCATTCTCATCTGGTCCGCAGGCCCGTTCCTGTGGCAGTTCTCCACCTCGTTCCAACTCGACAAGGCACTGACGGAAGGCACGCCGTCGCTGATCCCGCACCCGTTCACGCTGGAGCATTATTACAATGCCTTCGTGGAAAAGGGCCTGCACCATTATGTCTTGAACTCGCTTATCGTATCGCTCGCGACCACGGCTCTCTGCCTGATCGTCGGTTCGCTTGCCGCCTTTGCGCTGTCCCGTCTCGATGTAAAGGGGCGATTTGGAATCCTCATGGTCATCCTGTCGGTCTCGATGTTTCCGCAGATCGCGCTCGTCGGGCCGCTTTATCTGATCGCATCCGAGCTCGGACTTCTCGACACCTACCGAGCCCTGATCATCACCTATCTGGCGCTTGGGCTACCGCTCGTGACCTGGGTTCTGTTCGGCTATTTCGAAACGCTGCCGCGGGAGATCGACGAAGCGGCGCGCATGGATGGCGTGGGCGTGATCGGCCTGCTTTGGTATATCATCCTGCCGATGTCCCTTCCAAGCCTCGTGACCACTGGCCTGCTTGCGTTCATCACCGCCTGGAACGAGTTTCTGTTCGCGCTCGCCTTCACTTCCGACATCGACAGCCAGACCATTCCGGTGGGCATCGCCAATTTCACCAACCAATACTACGTGCCCTGGGGAGACATTGCCGCCGCGTCAGCGGTCGTCACCGTGCCGCTGATTGTTTTGGTCCTCTTCTTCCAACGACACATTATCGAAGGCCTGACGCAGGGCGGAATCAAGGAATGACGACATGACCAGGGATCTGAAGATCGGCTGCCAGACATTCACGTGGGAAATGCTTGGCGACGCGTGGGCCGGAACCCCGGACGACCTGCTCTCGGCGATATCAGCCGGCGGTTATTCGGGCATCGAAATTACCGACACGATGATCGGCCATTACGGCACAAAGCCCGGCGAGTTCGCGAAGGCTCTAGGCGATAAGGGGTTGCAGCTCGTCTCCTTCGCCTTCGGCTCCAAAAGCGGTTTCACGGTTGCCGACGCGATGGAAAAGGACTTGGCCACGGCGCAACGCTGGATCGATTATGCCGCACAATTTCCGGCTGCGCTCGTCTCTATCGGCTCGGCGACCCTCGTCTCGGAAGGCGTGCGCGACGACAAGTTTGCCATCGCTGCCGAGTACTACAATCGCGCCGCCGCGCTCGGCAAAGCATCCGGCGTCGAGGTCGCCGTCCATCCGAGTTCACATCACAACACCTTGCTGTTCAATCGAGCCGATTACGATCGGATCTTCGCGCTGCTCGATCCCGCACTGGTCGGCTGGGTTCCCGATACCGGCCATATCCTGCGTGGACATGACGATATCCTCGACACGATACGCACCTACCGGGATCGCATTCGCTATCTGCACCTGAAAGACGTCGACGCACACGGCCGATGGGCGATGCTCGGCAAAGGCGTTCTCGATACGCTGGCGGTGATCGATCTCGTTTCCCAGGCACCGCTCTTCAACGGATGGCTGGTGCTGGAAGAGGAATCCGAGACGGCCGCGGCTGATCCAGCCGCAGCCATAAAGGCCAACCGCGAAACGATGCACAGATACGGCGCCTAAGGAAAAGATAATGATCGAGAAGGAAAATCGTCGTCTTCGCGTTGGGGTCCTCGGCTGCGGCCCGATTGCGCAGTTTGCGCATCTGGAATCCTGCGTGAAGGCCAGGAATGCCGATCTCTACGCTATCTGCGACGCCGCACCCGATCTCCTTGCACGTATGGGTGCGACCTATGAGCCGCAGAAAATCTTCAGCGACTACGACGCTATGCTGGCCGACCCCGATCTGGAAGCGGTTATCGTCGCCACGTCAGACACCTATCACGTGCCGATGTCCATCAAGGCACTCGAGGCCGGCAAGCATGTATTGTGCGAAAAGCCGATTGGCGTTTCGGTCGAGGAAGGCCAGCAGCTTGCCGACGCCGTGAAGCGCTCAGGCAAGATCCTGCAGGTTGGGCACATGAAGCGTTTCGATCCCGCGCTTCAGGCGGCGCGCAACTTCGTTCACAATGATATCGGCCAGATCTTCGCGCTGAAGGCGTGGTATTGCGATTCCACCCACCGCTACACCAACACCGACGCGGTGCAGCCGCTACCGGTTACCAGCAAACTTGCGCGCAAGCCGGCCGGCAATCCGAAAGCCGATCTCAGGCAATATTTCATGCTGGCGCATGGTTCACATCTGGTCGACACCGCCCGCTTCTTCTGCGGCGATATCGTCGCCGTGCGCGCCCGTCTTCTCGAGCGTGCCGGCGCCTATTGCTGGTTCGTGGAAACCGAATTCGCCAATGGCGCACTCGGCCATCTCGACCTGACGGTCGCCGTCCGCATGGATTGGCACGAAGGCTTCCAGCTCTACGGCGAAAACGGCTCCGTTCTCGCAAAGACCTTCAATCCCTGGTACTTCCGCGCCAGCGAAGTCGAGATCTTTCATGAGAAGGACGCGACGAGCAGAAAGCCGCTCGGTGCGGATGGGCATTTTTTCCGCCGGCAGCTCGAAGGCCTCGCCGATACCGTGCTGAACGGCGCACCCATGCGCGGCGCCGATGTCGAGGACGGTATCGCCTCCATCCGCGCGATGGTGGCGATCGCGCGGTCGGTGGAGACCGGCGAGCGCCTCGAACTCGCGTCGGTGACGGGGGTCGTCTGATGCAGATCGGGATCTTCGCCAAGACCTTTCCCGGGACTGATCCCCTGAACGTCCTCTCGGCAGTGCGCGACAGCGGCTATGCCGGCACGCAATTCAATCTTGCCTGCTGCGGCCTGCCCTCGATGCCGGACGCAGTGCCCGAAGCCGCCGTGGCGGCGATCCGCGCAGCGGCGCAGGCAACGGGCGTCTCACTTGCCGCCTTGTCCGGAACCTACAACATGGCGCACCCTGACGTGTCGATCCGGCAAACAGGCCTTCGCCAGCTCGCCGTCATCATCAAAACAGCGGCGGCACTTTCTGTTCCACTCGTCACACTTTGCACCGGCACCCGCCATCCCAGCGATCAATGGGCGCATCATCCGGACAACGCCGACCCTTCGGCCTGGGCCGATATGGCGGCGGAGATGTCGAAAGCACTGGTGCTGGCCGAAGATCATGGCCTTGATCTCGGCATCGAGCCCGAACAGGCGAATATCGTGAGATCGGCGGCGGATGCCCAGCGGCTGATTACAGAAATGGGATCGAAAAGGCTGCGGATCGTGCTTGACCCGGCCAATCTTTTCGAAAGCGCCACGCCACCCGAAGCGCGCTCAATTGTCGAACGCGCGGTCGAGACCGCGGCCGGGCACATCGTCATGGCACATGCCAAGGATCGTTATGCCGATGGACGTTTTGCGACGGCCGGCCGGGGCATCGTCGATTTTCCCGATTTTGTCGCACGACTGAAAGCTACCGGCTTCGATGGTCCGCTCGTCACCCATGGACTTTCAGTAGCTGAAGCACCGGGCGTCGCCGCCTTTCTCAAGGAATTGGTGTGATGGACGAAAGCACGGCTTTCATGCGTGACGATGCCACCCTCGCCGTTTTCGACAGTGGGCAAGGACTGCCGGTGCTTTTCCAGCACGGCTTGGGCGGCGATGAGGCGCAGGTTGCGCAAACCTTTCCAATGGGAAAGGCGCGACGCATCACGGTCGAGTGCCGCGGACACGGGGCTTCCGCGCTCGGCGACATCAAGCCTTTTTCATTTCGGATGTTTGCCGAGGATGTGCTGGCCGCGGCGACCGATCGAGGCTTTGATCGCTTTGTCGCAGGCGGCATTTCCATGGGCGCGGCAATTGCCCTGTATCTCGCTCACCACTACCCCGACCGCGTCGCTGCCCTCATTCTTGTCCGGCCCGCCTGGACCTTTACCGCCGCGCCGGCCAATCTGGAGCCAGTTCGCACCGTTGCGGCCTTGCTCCGTTCGGATTCGATCGGGGAGGCCAAGGAGCGCTTCGCGGGTTCCGAGATCGGCATGCGCATACGCGCGAACGCGCCCGATAATTTTGCCTCCCTGCTCGGCTATTTCGACCGGCCGAAAGCGGTCGCTTTCGCATCCGTGCTGGCCGACATCGCGGCTGATGGAACGGGAGTGACACAGGCGCAAGCCGCTGCCCTCACTGTCCCGACCCTCATCATCGGCAACGAACGGGATGCGATTCATCCCCTCGCCTGCGCACGGACCCTAGCCGATACCATTACCGATGCCCGCTTTGTCGAAGTCGCCCCAAAGGCGGCCGACAAGGCGCGGCATTTTGCCGAAGTTCAAGACGCCATCGCTACCTTTCTCAAATCGAAGACCATCCGGAGCCTTTTCCCATCATGACACTCAAGATACTCTCCGGCCCGGCGGCCATTGCAGCGCTCCCCCGCAACCGGCTGCTGGGCGAATTTTCACTGTGGTCTGCCGACCTTGCCAATATGGAGGCCGATCTTAAGCGCATCGAACCCTATGCCGACCTGCACCACATCGATGTCGCCGATGCACGCTTTACACCGGGATTCCTGTTCTTTCCGGATTTCGTCGCGCGCATCGCAAAAGCAACCGCAAGGCCGATCCATGTTCACCTGATGGTCGAAGCCGAAATCGTCGAGGAGCAAACGCGCCAGTTCATCGAAGCGGGGGCCGATCTTATCAGCGTTCACGCCGAAAACGGTGAAGCGGGCTTACAGGCCATTGCCCTGGCAAAGAAGTTCGGGGCCGAAGCCGGCGTCGTCCTGCGGTTGGAAACCTCCGTTTCAGCGATCCGGCCGTTCATCGACCATGTCGCCTTCGTAACACTGCTTGGCACATCGATCGGCGTCAAAGGACAAAGCCTTTCCGAGAAGGCCTGCGACCGCCTGATCGAAGCACGCGCGTTGCTGAAACAGTCCGGCCGGGAGGATCAGGTGATCTTGGCGGCCGATGGCGGCATTCGCGAACAGACCGTGCCGCTCCTACGCGCTGCGGGAGCACAGACGGTCGTTCTCGGATCCCTGGCCTTCGGCGACCAAAATCTGGGCGAGCGGATGGCTTGGCTGCATGGGTTGGAGAGCCGCGTTTCGTGAAAAAGGTTGCCCTCGCATTTGATCTCGGTGGAACGGAACTCCGCGCTGCGCTGGTGGATAGTGAGGGGAGCCTCCTGTCATTCTCCGCCGTGCCGACCCATGCGGCGGGAGGACCGGCTGCGGTGATACAGCAGATCGAATTGCTGGCAGCCGCGGCGCTTGCGGAAATGCCCGATCTCATTCCTGTCGGGATCGGGATCGGCGCCCCCGGCCCGCTCGATCCGGAAGCCGGCATCGTGATCGCCCCGCCGACCCTGGCGGGCTGGTACGAGGTTCCGCTTGCCGACATTCTTTCCAGCCGTTTCCAACTGCCGGTGCGGCTCGAAAACGACGCAAACGCAGCAGCACTTGGCGAATGGCGATACGGCGCTGGCCGCGGCGCGCGATCGATGGTCTTCGTCACCGTCTCGACTGGCATCGGCGGCGGCGTGATCGTCGACGGGCGAACCTTGCACGGCAGACGCGGTCTGGCTGCGGAAATCGGTCATATGACGATCACGAGCGAAGGCGAGCGATGCTTTTGCGGAGCGATCGGTTGTTTCGAAGCCGTAGCCTCCGGAACGGCCCTCGGCAGACGGGCAACGGCGCGGACCCGCCAATCTGACGGCTCGATGCTACGCAAGCTATCCGCCGATGGCGAAGTGACTGGACGCCACGTTGTCGACGCCGCGCGCAATGGCGACGTCCTGGCGCTGGAACTGCTAAGTGCGGAGGCTCGCTGGCTGGGGATCGGCTTCACCAATCTGCTCCACCTCTACTCCCCGGACATTTTGGTGATGGGCGGCGGCATATCGCACGGTTTCTATCTTTTACATGATACCATTGTGGCGACGGTTCGCGAGCGCGCCATGCCAGCCTATCGCGACGTACCGATCGTCCCGGCACAGCTCGGACGTCATGCAGGCCTGATCGGCGCAGCCAGTCTCATCCTCGAAGACGAAGCCGTCTCATCCTCTGGAAACGACCTATAGGCGATGTGCCGGTGTAGCAATCTCTCCGATCGGACGGAGCCAATACCAGGTGTACGATTCTGGCTGTACAGCTAACATGTTAGCCTGTATAAGCTGACTACTCATCTGGAGGAATGAAATTTGTCTCGCAAATTCGGCTTGTCAGTCGCGCTCACGACGCCCTTCGATACCAATGGCGATATCGCGATTGGCCCAATGATCAAACAAGCCGAACTGAGCCTTGCATCGGGATGCTCGAGCGTCACGCTTTTCGGCACCACTGGCGAGGGCTCCTCCATTGGAACGCAGGAGCGCGAACAGGTGCTCAACGCCTTCCTGGAAGCAGGGATAATGCCAAACCAGATCATCGTCGGTGTGATGGCGAATTCGGTCGAAGATGCTGCCGCACAAGCGGGATCTGCGCTGACAAGAGGCGTACGCAATATCCTCCTTGCACCACCTTTCTATTTCAAGAATATCAGCGACGAAGGATTGTTTGCCTGGTTCTCGGCCGTATTCGCGCGGTTGGCCGACAAAGCGCGTGACATTATCGTCTACAACCTTCCATCCGTTACCATGGTGCCGCTCTCCGTAGCGCTGATCGGCAGGCTGCGCGCCGCCTTTCCCGGCATTGTCACCGGCGTCAAGGACTCCTCCGGCGATTGGCCATATACGGAGGCGCTGTTGAAGGCGCATGGCGATCTCGTCATCCTGATCGGCGATGAACGCCATCTCGCCAAGGGCGTCCGGTTGGGCGGCCAGGGAGCGATTTCCGGCATGGCAAATTTCGTGCCCCATGAGGTCCGGCTGATGGCCGAAGAAGGAAAGGATGATCCGCGCGTCGTGGATTTTGTGCCCGAACTGCTGAAATTCCCGGTGACTGCGGCCGTCAAAGTCATGGTGGCACACGTCTCCGGAGATGAAATCTGGCTTGCGGTTCGCCCGCCGCTCGTTTCAATATCCGACGAAGGACAGAAGCACCTTGCCGACGCATTCAATGCGCTTTTCATATCCAAGGCGGCTTAAGCGAACCGGAGAGGTACGGATGGACGGTGTGAACGAGCAGCCGACCTTGCGGGAAAAAGCCTATGCGAGCTTTACCCACCATCTGCTTGCGCGCGATGTGCGGCCAGGCGAATTCGTCTCGCAGCGCAGGCTTGTGGAACTCACAGGCCTGCCGCTTGGCGCCATCCGTGAACTGATCCCGCGGCTCGAAGCCGAAGGCCTGATCAAGACCGTGCCGCAGCGCGGTCTCCAGATTGCCCATATCGATCTCAATCTGATCCGCGAGGCGTTTCAGCTACGCATCTTTCTGGAAAAGGAAGCGGTTGCACTCTTCACCCATACGGCCTCGGACGAAACGATCGCTAAGCTCTTGAAACAGCATCGCGATATCGCCGCCGCCATCCAGGCAGGCGATAGTTCGCAGGAGCTTGAGGTCCATGCGCAATCGGTGGACTGGGGCATGCACGATGCCTTCATCGACGCGCTCGGCAACACGATTATCTCGAACGCTTATCGCGTCAATTCGATCAAGATGCGGCTGATCAGCCAGGACCGCTTCCGGATCAACGGTCACGTCGGTCCAGTGATGAACGAGCACCTGCGAGTGCTTGAAGCGATCGAAAGACGATCCGCTGAGGATGCCGTCGCCGCTCTCGTTTCGCATATCAACGGAGCAAGAGATCGTGCATTGAAAATTTAGATGAAACAGGCCGCAAATGAGGAGATTTCGGCCAAAGGAGGAGGAACAGCATGTCATCGTCATTCATCAATCCCACACGCCGCCGCTTCATGGCGGGTACAGCAGCCTTGGGCGCGGCAAGCATGCTCGGCGTGCGCACGGCATCGGCGTCGGTGGAATGGAAGCGGTTTTCGGGAACCACGCTGGAAGTCAATCTGGTCAAGAGCCCGCGCAGCGAAACCATTCTCAAATATCTCAGCGAGTTCGAGGCGCTGACCGGCATCAAGGTGAATGCCGAGGCGACGCCGGAACAACAGCAGCGCCAGAAGACGACGATTGAGCTCAGCTCCGGAAAGCCGAGCTTCGACGTTGTGCATCTCAGCTACCACGTCCAAAAGCGGCAGTTCGAAAAGGGAGGCTGGCTCGCCGACATCAGCGGCTTCCTGAAGGATCCATCCTTGACGGACCCATCGCTGGTCGAAAGCGATTTTGCCGAGGCTGGCTTGAAGTTCGCCAAGGATTCCAATGGAGTCCTGCGGTCCCTGCCCTTCTCGGTCGACTATTGGATCGTCTATTGGAACAAGGCTCTTTTCGAAAAGAAGGGGCTCACCTATCCGCAGACCTTCGACGAGATGGCCAATGCCGCGGAAGCACTCACGGACAAATCGACCAACACCTACGGTTTCGTCGCCCGCGGTCTGAAGAATGCCAACACGCCGGTCTGGACAGCCTTCATGCTCGGCTACGGCATGACGCCGCTTTCGCCGGACGGCAAATTGCGCACCACCTCGCCGGAAGCGATCGAGGCTGCCAAGCTCTATCAGCGCCTGATGACCAAGGCCGCACCTCCCGGCGTCTCCGGCTTCAACTGGGCCGAGTCGCAATCGGCATTCCTGCAGGGCAAGATCGGCATGTGGTTCGATGGTGTCGGCTTTGCGCCGCCGATCGAAAATCCGGAGAAATCCCGCGTTGTCGGCCAGGTCGGCTATAGCGTCATTCCCAAGGGGCCCTCTGCACAAGCGGCCGCCACCTTCGGCGACGGTATCGGCGTGACGGCGGCGAGCCAGAAGAAAGAAGCCGCCTATCTCTTCTGCCAATGGGTGATCTCGCATGACATGGGCGCGCGGCTGTTGCAGGCTGGCGCCGGCGTGCCGTTCCGCCAGTCCGTCCTCGAGGATCAAAAGGTCCGTGAAGGCGTCAAGATGCCGGGGGCCTGGCTCGACGCCGTGGTCGGCTCCGGCAAGGTCTCCGCACTCGGCCTGCCGGTCATCATCCCGGTCACCGAGTTCCGCGACATCTACGGCGTGGCACTCACCAACATGATCGGCGGCGCGGATCCGGCAAGCGAGCTGAAGAACGCAACAGCGCAGTTTGAGCCGGTGCTGGCCCGAAGCGAGGGGTGATGGCGTCCGTGCACATCGAAGATACCGCAGCGACCGCTGCCAAGAACAAGAGCAAGCCGAAAACTCGGCTTGCTCCCAATTATTGGCCTTTCGTCATCCCGGCCCTGGTGGTCATTGCCGCGGTCATCGTATTTCCGTGGGTCTTCACCCTATGGATGAGCGTCAATAGCTGGACGCTCGGGCAATCCCAAACCTTTACGGGCTTTGCCAACTACGTTCGCCTGGCAACTGATGCCCGCTTCTGGGAGGCGCTGTGGCATACGGTGCTCTATACGGGCCTCTCCGTCATCGCGCCGGTTTTTTTGGGCACACTTGCCGCTCTGATATTCGATGCGCAATTCCCTTTCCGCGGCTTTCTGCGCGGCATTTTCGTCATGCCGATGATGGCGACGCCGGTTGCGATCGCGCTCGTCTGGACCATGATGTTCCATCCGCAGCTCGGCGTGCTCAACTACCTCTTGTCCTTTGTCGGCATCGGTCCGCAGGAATGGATCTACAATCAGTTCAGCGTCATCCCGTCACTGGTCCTGGTGGAGACCTGGCAGTGGACACCGCTGGTCATGTTGATCGTGCTCGGCGGCCTCGCCGCGGTTCCGCGCGAGCCTTACGAAAGCGCCGAGATCGACGGCGCCAATGCATGGCAGAAGTTCCGGTACCTTACCCTGCCGATGATTGCGCCCTTCCTGATGATCGCTGTCATCATTCGCAGCATCGACGCGATCAAGAGCTTCGACATCATCTATGCGATGACGCAGGGCGGGCCGGGCACCGCCTCCGAGACGATCAACATCTATCTCTACAACACCGCCTTTTCCTATTACGACGTGGGCTACGGCTCGGCCATGGCGGTCATCTTCTTCATCCTCATCGTCGTGCTCTCCTTCGTCCTTCTGATGGCGAGACAGCGCGCGAACTGGTCGGATAGGTAGACACTTCGATGAAACGCAAGACGCTCGACCGGATCGGTCTCCTCTTCGTGGCGCTGGTGATGGTCTCGCCGGTCATCCTATTCTTCCTGTGGATGATCTCGCTTTCGTTGAAATACGAAATCGATAACGGCGCCTATCCGCCGATCTTCATTCCGGAGCGCTTTGCCTGGTCGAACTACGTCAAGGTTTTCGAGGAAAACAACTTCTTCCTCTATTTCTGGAACTCCATTCTGGTGACCGGATCCGCAACATTGCTCGCGCTGCTGATCGGCGTTCCGGCTGGCTACGGCATTGCACGCCTGAAGGCGGAGAAGTCGGCGATCGTCATCATGATCGCGCGAATGACGCCCGGCCTCTCCTTCCTCATTCCGCTGTTTCTGCTCTTCCAATGGCTGAACCTGTTGGGAACGCTTTGGCCGCAGATCATCATACATCTGGTGGTCACGGTCCCGATCGTCGTCTGGATCATGATCGGTTATTTCGAGACGACACCGATGGAGCTCGAGGAAGCGGCCAGCATCGACGGCGCGACGCCGTGGCAGATCTTTCGGCTGGTAGCCCTGCCGATCGCCAAGCCGGGGATTGTCGTCTCCTTCATCCTCTCGGTCATCTTCTCGTGGAACAATTTCGTCTTCGGCATCGTGCTCGCAAGCCGCGAGACGCGTACCCTGCCGGTCGCCGTCTATAACATGCTGTCTTTCGAGCAGGTGAGCTGGGGGCCGCTTGCGGCCGCAGCGCTGATCGTGACGCTGCCGGTGCTGATTCTGACGATATTTGCCCAGAAGCAAATCGTTGCCGGCTTGACCGCCGGCGCCGTCAAGGGTGGCTGACTACAGCAAGTGATTGCAGAAGCCCCTATCCCGCCGCAGCGGTCAGAAGTCCTTTTGAAGAGGTCGGTGAAGCCACCGTCCGCAATCATGCAGCCACGTCTTAAAGCATTGAACTGCCTCGGATGAATCTCAGATTAACGTCACCGTCAGGTATCGTTCATTCCCTTGGAGTTATCTTTGAACCAACGTCGCTAAGCAACGTTGTCGCATAGTAACCGGAGGAAACTCATGAACAAGTTCTTCATCGCTTCTGCAATCGCGCTCGCCTCCCTTGCAGCCACAAGTCTCCCATCCCAGGCCGCTTCGGTCGTCGTTACCACGGACGGCGGCGGTCCCTATTACCATCATCGCCATTACTACCAAGACCGCGACGACTGGTATTATCGCCATCATCGCCACCACTGCTTTACCAGGGTGGAAAAGGGATGGCACCATGGCCACAGGGTCGTGACGAGAGAGCGAATCTGCCGCTAATCGTCTTTTGTCAGGCCCGGCCTTGTGCCGGGCCTTATGCCCTGCACTTTTATTGGGGGGTGACCAGGGCATGGGAAATTCCTATCTTCATCCACGCCAGCGTTTCGACATGAACTTTTCGAGCACCGTCATGATGTTGTCGTTACGCATATGGTCACTCCTTCGTGCTCATATTCTGCTCGACCGGCTGAGATTCGAGACCGGATTCACTTGACAACTCCCTCTACCTCCGGCTGGCTTCTGAACGTCAAAATGACGCAGGATGCCAGGCATTTTGATGCTGGCTGGGGAGGTCAGCGAATCAAACCGTCCGGTCAACCAACCGGGCCAAGGGAGGAGTTTTCACATGCTGAGGAAAGCTATTACCCTACTCACGGCGATCTTCATTGCCGCAGCAGCGGGCTTCGTTTCGACCGCCTACGCACAGGGGAAAACATATTATTGGATCTCACACGGCTCGCCGGCGGATCCTGTGTGGACCTATTTCCTCGCCGGAGCCAAGCTCTGGGCGGAAGACACCGGCAACAAGGTCAACACATCGTTCCATAACGGCGATGTTCCTGCGCAACAGGAAGCTGTGCGGGCTGCAATTTCGGCTGGGGCTGCCGGGATCGTGACCACCAGCCCGGATCCGGGCAGCCTCCTCCAAGTCGTCAAGGAAGCCAACGCGGCCAAAATCCCGATCATCAACTTCAATACGCCCGATCCGCAAGCAAGCTTCAACGCCTATGTCGGAGGTGATAACAAGACCTTCGGCCACAACTGGGCACAATATCTGGTCGACAAGAAGCTGGTGAAATCCGGTGATTTCGTCTGGATGCCAGTCGAGGTTCCGGGTGCGACCTACGGGGTGCAGGAGGAAGAAGGCATATCCAGCGTCTTCAAGCCGCTGAACATCACCTGGGAAATCACCGACTCCACATTGGACCAGGCGGAAATCATCACGCGCATGTCGGACTATCTCACCGCCAATCGCTCGAAGATCAAGGCGATCATCGGGCTCGGAGACCTCGTAACCGGAAGCATCAAGCGGGTGTTTGATCAGGTGGGCGTAAAGCCCGGCGAAATTCCGGTCGTCGGTTGGGGTAACTCGCCCGATACCACGCAGGAAGTCCTGACGGGTTACGTAAATGCCGCTCAATGGCAGGACCCGCAAGCAACCAGCTACATGGCTCTATCAATGGCGGCCATGGCGGCCAGCAAGATCCCGCCCGGCTTTAACATCATTACCGGCGCTCTCTATGAAAAGGACAAGGCCGAGATCTACGACAAAATTCTTTCGGGCAAATAACGTCGTCGAAAGTCGTAATGGCTGCGCCACCCGGTTCAAACTGGGTGGCCATCCCAATCGGTGTGCATCCCAAATCGGTGAGCGACCATGCAACATTCCTTCGTTCAACGCTTCGTTTCGAAACCCGAATTCGGTCCGCTCGTGCTGCTGATCCTTGAGCTAGTGATCTTCTGGTCATTCAATTCGGACTTTCTCTCACTTCCAAACATCAGCAACACTCTCTCGTTTACCGTCGAACTGGGGCTGATCGCGTTGGCAATGACCCTGCTGATGACCGCGGGGGAATTCGATTTGTCCGTGGGATCGGTGTTCGGCTTCTCCGCCGTGTTGATGTGGACGGTGTTCAACGGCAATCTGATGCCGCTCGGTGCCGCCTTCCTGGTCACACTCGCACTCAGCCTATTCATTGGGTTCGTAAACGGGTGGTTCGTTACAAAGCTGAACATCCCGTCCTTTCTGGTCACGCTAGGTATGCTCCTGGTGGTGCGAGGCACTGCTCTTTACATCACCGACGGCTTTCCCCAGCACACCTGGACAGCCGGAAACAACTGGTTTGCCAATCTTTTGGCCGGCAGCTTCTTCATCGGCAGTTTCCGAATGTACATGTCGGTGCTGTGGTTTGCGGTCGCGGCGTTGGCCGCGCACATTGTCCTCACTCAAACGAAATTCGGCAATTGGATACAGGCTTCCGGAGGCAATCCGAACGCGGCGCGTGCTCGCGGCGTCAATGTCAGCCGAACCAAGGTTTACTTGTTCATGGCGTCTTCGGCCATGTCGTCGCTTGCAGGGGTGATCAGTTCGATCCGTACCTCGGCGGCAAATCCGAACAGCGGAACGGGTTATGAGCTCGAGGTGATCGCGATGGTCGTCATTGGCGGAACGGTGCTGACGGGCGGGCGGGGAACCATTGTCGGCACGGTGCTTGGCATCTTCATTCTGCGCATCATGCGAAACGGTATCGTGATGGTGGGGGTACCCGGGCTTGCCTACAATATTTTCATTGGAGCGATCATCCTTGGCATGATGGCGCTTCATTCATGGCTTGAACGCCGGCATAGCGCGGGAGTGTAGACCATGGCCGAAGACCTCGTTCGCATGGAGAAAATCAACAAATTCTATGGCCGTATTCATGCGCTTCGCGACGTCAGTCTTGCCGTCAAGACCCATGAGGTGGTGGGCCTGCTCGGCGACAATGGCGCTGGAAAATCAACCCTGATCAAAGTGTTGTCCGGCGCCGTGCCGCTGACGAGCGGCGAGATCATCATCAAAGGGAAAAAAGTCGAGCTTAAAAATACGGCCCAAGCGATTGCGAATGGAATTGAAACGATTTTTCAAGATTCCGCGCTTGTTCCCCAGTTGTCGATCGCCCGAAATCTCTTTCTGGGGCGGGAGCCGATCAAGGGAAGCCGCTTTTTTGGCCGGTTGGATCAGTCGGCAATGAATGCGTCGGCGCGAGACTTGTTGAAGCGGGTCGGCATAACGAAGGATATTCCGCCGGAGACCGCCATCTCTGCCCTATCCGGTGGCGAACGCCAAGCCGTCGCAATCGCCCGCGCCATGCAGTTTGATAGTGATCTGATCATCTTGGATGAGCCTACCAACAATCTGGGCGTCGCCGAAACACAAGGCGTTCTGCGTTTCGTTCGCGAAGCGCGCGACACCGGTCATTCCTGCATTTTCATCGCCCACAATATCCACCATGTATTCCAGGTGGTCGATCGCATCATCGTGATGCGCGGCGGAAGGGTTGTCGCAGACGACGTAGATCCGAAAAAGACGACAATCGCCCAGGTCGAACGGATCATCACCGGCGAGGAAATGCTCAACGCGATCAAGGGTTGAGCGTATTTCCGCCGTTCAAAAGCTTCGACCGGCTTCGAATACTACCCTGCTGGTGCCTTGCCGAGATACGGTACCGATCGCAGTCAGCTATAAGAACCGACCAGCGATTTGACCAGACCTATGATCTTAAGCCGCGTTCGCGGATCTTTGATCTTAGCAAACGCGCGGTTTAGTTCGATCCCCTCTCCCGAGGCCAGAAATCCAGCTAAATCACCTCCGCCGCTGAAAATCTCTTCGCCTGTATTTTCTACCGGCACAGAGACGCCTTCGAAGAAAAACGAAACCGGCACGTCGAGGCAATCCGCGACGTTTTGCAACCGGCTGGCGCCTACCCGGTTTTTGCCTTTTTCATATTTCTGAACTTGCTGAAACGTCACATTCAGCCCTTCTGCGAGCGTCGTCTGGCTCATGCCCAATATGCGACGCCGCATTCGGATGCGCCTACCAACCTCGACATCTATCGGGCTCGGATCTTTTTTATTCAGCTCCATGCGCACGGTTCTCTCTTTCTGGCAGACAGTGCCTCGCGCTTAACGACACAGCAATCTTGGTGGGAAAAGACTGGTCGCAGGCACAGACCTGTTGAGTTCCGGCTCCACTGCCCACAACGTTGAAGGTGTTGACTTCATTTCAGCGAAGGCTTGCTCAATCGAAAAGTCTGAGTGGTCAAAAGACCGCCCATCGAACCTGGGGAGCCGATGGGCGGGGGGCTGCTCTGGGACCTACGCTCATCATGATCGCGAGTCCCAAAACAATGACTGCCGTGGCGCAGCTCAAACTTCAACGAGATTACGCCATGCCATGATCTTGCGTTCCGCTTTCCTGCGCATTCGGGATAGTGCTTGCGTTATGCGAACAGCCCCGCCTCATTAATCAACAGCCAACGGCGGATGCGTTCCGCCTCGCATCAGATTCTGCCGATCAATAGCTATCTGTTAGCAGCCACGGCTCCCATCGTTCGTCCGAACCGCACTGTCAGCAACGTCGCTGCGATTTACTCATTGTCGCCCCGACGCATTTTCGCTGCGTCTGATGGCATTTCACCGAAGGATTGCTGATAAAGCGCTGCGAAACGTCCCATGTGAGAGAACCCCCAGCTCCGCGCGACTTCAGCGACCGATAAAGAGCTGGCCGGGTCCGTTAGTTCTTTGCGCACGCATTCCAAACGCGTTGTCCGTATATAATTCAGAGGCGTTGTGCCTTTGAACTGCTGAAAGGCGGCCTGCAGTGCGCGCACGCTCGTACCAGCGGCCTCGGCAATATCGGTGATGGTCATCGGAGACGAAATATTGGCATGCATGTATTCGATGGCTCTCTTCAAACGCTTTGGAATTGCAGGAGACGCCGGTTTTGCCAGCCGCGCGGAATAATTATTTGGGACAGTTTCCAGCAGCGTGATCATCATTGCCTGCAACAGGCGTTCGACGAACGTTGAGGAGGACTGATGCTCGTCATCGACGTCGAGGCAACTCCAAATGAGATTTCCGAGTGATGTTATCCGCAAACCTTTTACACTCGCCAAATCGACCGTGTCGGCGAACTCGATGTTGCCGTTGACCGGCGCATCAAGCAGTTCACTTAATTGGCGGATCATTGCGGACTTTTCGAACGCAATGCCTATATGACTGCGGTCTTCATGAAGGACCAGCCTATCGAAGCGCGACATATCACCCAAGAGGCCTATCGATGGCTCGGACACGAGCTGATTTCGGCCCGTGTCGATGGCCATTACACCTGAGGACGGCAGGTAAAGAGCGTATGCGTCTGGCCCGCTGGAGAGGGTGACCCTCATTCCGGAATGGCACTTTCCATTCCAGACGCTGCAACGCCCCACGGCGTAATGCCGGTCTTCCACCGAGATTAGCGAGCCTCGCTGAAGCGGCTCCACTTTCGCAGGCGACAACGTCCTTGCATAGTGTTCCGTCATTTCGTCGGCATCGGCGTCCACGATCTTGAAAACGGAATGAGTGGCGTATCTCATTGGCTCCCCCAAATGACCGATCCCCGGGAGCGCTTTCAAGGGTCGGTCAAACCGCATGAAAGCAGATCGTGGATCGCTATTATCGCTCCATGCAATATTGAACAAATCATTGCACGACTGCCCCGGCAGAAACACTATCCAAAACGCGTACGTTACTGCTCACATTCATATTATACCAACGCTCAATGATTAGAACTCATCGGCCCATTTTCTGTGGCCGATTGACATGACGCGCCAAGGCTGGCGTTGGAGCTTGTGCCAAGCATCGCAGCAGTGATCGACGATGTCCTCGTAAGATTTGAAGACGCGGTTGGAGAGCCAGTTTTCGCGCATGAACTGCCAGAGGTTTTCAACCGGGTTGAGTTCGGGCGACTTTGGCGGCAGCGGCAAGATGGTGACGTTTTCGGGCACGGTGAGATTGTTGGACATGTGCCAGCCCGCCTGATCCATGATGAGGATAGCGTGGGCGTCTTCGGCGACATGGCGGGAGATTTCCATCAGATGCTGGTTCATGGCATAGGTGTCGCACCACGGCATGACGAGTGCGGCGGCCTTGCCGAGCTTCGGGCAAATCGCACCGAAGATATAGGCCGATCTCGTGCGCTGGTCGTGCGGCGCTGAGGGCCGTGTTCCGCGCTTGGCCCAGCGACGGGTGATCTTGTTCTTCTGGCCGATGCGGGCTTCGTCCTGGAACCAGATTTCTATTCGTTTTCCTTTAGCGGCTCCGGCAGCGATTTCCGCCACTGCGGCGGGGAAGTTTTTTTAAATTCCTCGATCGCTTGCGGGTCTTGTGCATGGTGCTTGGGACGTGCGGTGAGTTTGCGATAGCCCATGGCATTCAACTCGCGCCCCAGCGTCTGGCGGCTCACCAAGACACGATGCTCCTGCCAAAGCCATTGCACCAGATCAACGAGCCTCCAGCGCACGACGCCATCGAGATAGGGAACAGGACCTTTCTCGACCGCCTCGGCAAGCGCCTTGCGCTGCTTGTCATCGAGCAAGGGCTCCCGCCCCGTCGCCTTGCCTGTCTTCAGACCATCAGGACCGTGCAGATTGAAACGCTCAACCCAATCGCGGATGATCTGCAAACCCACCCCGCCAATCGACGCCGCCTGGCTCCGCGAACCGCCCTCGTAAATGACCGACAAGGCAAGCAACCGGCGGGACCAATCTGCATCCCGGCTCTGCCTCGCCAGCCGACGCAATTCATCAGCCGTATAGTCCTCGCGGATCTTCAGTGCTGTTCCCATGGCGAAATCTCCTTCCGCCATGTTGAATCATGATTTGACCAAAAACGGAATCCGTTGAGTCAACATCATTGAGCCTCGGTATTACTACCTGCAATAAGCAATATATTTTCGGGAACTCGGGTCGACTTACCGCGCAACGCAATCCATTTTCAGTGCTTATCCAGTTGAATTTATGCCGTTTTCTTGACACTCCCGAAAACGCTGAGAAAACTCCCCGCTGAAGCGGCGCTTACCTTTCCTGCCATGAATACTCAAATAATGAAAGGTAGAAAAAAATAATACAATCGGCTTCGATGTGGCTTCGCAAATGTATTTTAAGTATTAAATAACGCTTGCCACATTTGCGTTCCGTTCAGCCGAGCTTCACTTGGCCATCCTCAATGCGACATGTCCTGGAGCGACTTACCATTTCTTGCCCCGGCCTGCGCGATAAGGCGCAGGCTCCCTCCGCCAGCCATCCATAGCCGGGAGTTCACGCTTACGACGCGAAGCCTCTTGACGGAATGTTATCGATAACATAGCCTCTTCTCACCTGAACTTTGGGAGGAGCAGGATGGACGACGGAAAGCTGCTCGAATTTTGCGATATCACCAAAGAATTTGGTGGAACACGCGCCCTGTCGAATGTCTCACTCGATCTGAAACCCGGAGAAATCCTGGCACTTCTCGGTGAGAACGGCGCTGGAAAGTCGACCCTCATCAAGACGCTGGCGGGGATCTACAGACCGGATGGCGGACAGATCCTGTTTCGCGGCAAGCCGTACCATCACCGTCCGCCGAAACCAAACCAGCGCCAGCCGATCGCCTTCATCCATCAGGATCTAGGCCTGATCGAATGGATGACAGTCGGCGAAAATGTCGGCCTCGCGCAAGGCTATTCGTTGCGCGGCCGACTGATCGACTGGCGCGCAACCGAACGCCGCACGGCGGAAGCCCTGAAGCTTGTGGGCTGCGATTTCGATCCGTCGACGCGGATCCAGGAGCTGACCCGAACCGAAAAGTCCCTGGTGGCGATTGCTCGCGCTCTCGCCGTCGAGGCGGACGTTTTAGTTCTCGACGAGCCGACGGCGAGCTTGCCGGCCGATGAAGTCGAAAAGCTGTTTGCTGCCATCCGCCCGCTCAAGGAGCGCGGTGTTGCAATGATCTATGTCTCGCACCGGCTGGATGAAATTTTCAAGATCGCCGATCGGGTCGCCGTGCTGCGCGACGGCCAACTGGTCGGGCAAAAACCGGTTTCCGACACGTCGCCGGATGAGCTGATCCGAATGATCGTGGGACGCAAGGCCGACCAGCTTTTCGTCAAGGCAGAACGAACCGCCGGTCCTGCCATTGTCTCGGTCAAAAGTCTTACCTGCCGCGGCGCCGGTCCGGTGTCCTTCGACATTCGGCAAGGAGAGCTTCTCGGTCTTGTCGGATTGCGAGGTGCAGGCCAGGAATTGATCGGGCGCGCCCTCTTCGGCTGCGAGACCTCCAGCGGAACGGTCCTGCTGAACGGCGCAAGTCCCGATCTCTCCAGCCCGGTCGCAGCCATGGCTTCGGGTATTGGCTTGATTGCCAGGGATCGAACGGAAGAGTCTGTCGCCATGTCTCTTAGCCTGAGAGAAAACACCTTCCTCAATCCCGGTGCATCCGGGCGGGGCATGATGTCCTTCCTGCCGCCGCAGCGCGAGGCCGACATGGCCTATTCGCTCGGCAGCCGTGTCGGCCTTAGACCCAACGATCAGAACCTGGCGATCGAAGCCTTGTCCGGCGGCAATCAACAGAAGGTGGTCGTCGGTCGGTGGCTTGCGACGGGCCGAAAGCTGTTGATCGCCGAAGACCCGACAGCCGGCGTGGATGTCGGCGCCAAGGCGGACATCTACAAGCTGATCGCAGAAGCCGTTGAAGATGGGCTGGCTGTGCTCGTCGTTTCCACGGACTTCGAAGAAATCGCTCATATCTGCCATCGCGCCCTGGTGTTCTCGCGCGGCCAAATCGTCCGGGAACTGAGCGGCGCCGAGTTAACAACACCGGCGGTCATCGCCGCGGCATCCGCATCCGAAGCGGCCTGATCCAGGGAGGAACTCATGCAATCGATCGAATCCAATGCGCTCGAACCCACCAGCGCCGAGCTTGCGGGAATGAGCTTCGGCCAGAAAATCCAGCGCCTCCTGCCGGTCTACGGCCTCGTTATTCTTACGGCCCTTCTGATCCTGCTGTTTTCCATTCTGCTGCCGCAGACCTTTCCGACGCTGCTCAATCTGCGCTCGATCATCTCTGACAAGACGATCATCGCCATTCTGTCATTGGCTGCGATGATCCCGATGGCGGCAGGACGCATCGACCTGACGATCGGTTACGGCATCGTGCTCTGGCATGTCCTGGCGATCAGCTTGCAGACAAT
Organism: Rhizobium sp. CB3090; assembly: GCF_029714285.1. NCBI lineage: Bacteria > Pseudomonadati > Pseudomonadota > Alphaproteobacteria > Hyphomicrobiales > Rhizobiaceae > Rhizobium > Rhizobium sp. CB3090. The sequence goes on along the minus strand of NZ_CP121663.1, from coordinate 478,085 downwards.
GTTCGGCCTGCCCTGGCCGGTGGCCGTGCTGATCGTCATCCTGCTCGGCGCCCTGACCGGCTTCCTGAACGGGTTGCTGGTGGAAATCGCCAAGATCGACAGCTTCATCGCAACGCTCGGAACCGGCACCGTGCTCTATGCCATCGCTTTGTGGCATACCGGCGGACGACAGGTGGTCGGCATGCTCCCGCAGGGCTTTTATGCGCTTAACGGGACGATGGTCTTCGGGCTTCCGATCACCGGGATCTATGTGCTCGGCCTCGCCTTCGTCATGTGGATCGTACTCGAATATCTGCCGATCGGCCGTTACATCTATGCCATCGGCGCCAATCCGAAGGCGGCCGCCTTGAACGGTATTCCGGTCCGCCGCTTCGTCATCGGCGCCTTCGTAACGTCGGGCACGCTCGCTGCCATCGCCGGCGTATTGCTCGCTTCCAAGCTGCGCATCGGCCAGGCCAGCGTCGGGTTGGAATATCTTCTGCCGGCGCTCGTCGGCGCTTTCCTTGGCTCCACGACCATCAAACCCGGCCGCGTCAATGTCTGGGGCACCATGATTGGCGTCATCATTCTGGCCGTCGGTATTGCCGGTATCCAGCAGTTCGGAGGCTCGTTCTATGTGGAGCCACTTTTCAACGGCGTGACCCTGCTCGTCGCCATCGGGATCGCCGGCTACGCGCAGCGTCGCCGGAGCCATGCCGGACGAATGGCTCCAGCACAAAAACCGCAGCTATCGGCTAAGGCGATCGATAACTGAAGATCATCTTGGTTTAATTTTTTCAAAGGGAGGAGAATGAAATGAAACGCAGATTTTTCCTGCAAGCGACTACCGGTCTGTTGATGCTGTGTGCAGGCCAGGCCTATGCGGATCCGATGGCCGATGCGAAAGCCGTCGTTGAAAAATATGCAACGCCGGTCACCAAATGGGACGGCCCGACCACCGGCCCGAAGGCACAGGCCGGCAAGACCATCGTCGTCTTGGCTGGCGACCTCAAGAATGGCGGCATTCTCGGCGTCAGCAACGGTGTCGAGGAAGCAGCAAAGGCGATCGGCTGGCAGGTGAAGGTTCTTGACGGCGCGGGCTCTATCGGCGGACGCACGGCTGCCTTCGGTCAGGCCATAGCGCTGCAGCCTGCCGGCATCATCATCGATGGCTTCGATGCCGTCGAGCAGGCCCCGGCCCTGGAACAAGCAAAGGCCGCCAAGATCCCGTTGGTCGCATGGCATGCCGGACCGGTCATCGGTCCCGATGACAAGAACGGTCTCTTCGCCAATGTCAGCACCGATGCGATGGAAGTCTCGAAAGCGGCGGCCGACTGGGCCTTCGTCGATGCCAAGGGCAAGCCCGGCGTCATCATCTTCACGGATTCTACCTATGCGATCGCCATCGCCAAGGCGGACAAGATGAAGCAGGAAATCGAACGGCTTGGCGGCAAGGTGCTCGAATATGTCGATACCCCGATCGCCGAGACATCGCAGCGCATGCCGCAGCTTACCACCTCGCTCCTGCAGAAATACGGTGATAGCTGGACCCATTCGCTTGCGATCAATGACCTCTATTTCGACTTCATGGGCCCGTCTCTCGCCTCCGCCGGCAAGAGCGGCACCGATGCGCCGATCAATGTCGCCGCCGGCGACGGCTCGCAATCGGCCTATGAACGCATCCGCGCCGGTCAATTCCAGAAGGTCACGGTGGCCGAACCCCTCAACCTCCAGGGTTGGCAACTGGTCGACGAACTCAATCGCGCGTTTTCCGGCGAAAAATGGTCCGGCTATCTCTCGCCGCTGCATGTGGTAACGGCAGACAATATCCAGTCCGATGGCGGCCCGAAGAACACGTTTGATCCTGATAACGGCTACAAGGACCAATACAAGAAGATCTGGGGTAAATGATCCCTTTTCGATCGAGAACAGCGCGGCCTTCGGGCCGCGCTCAGACTGCTGACAACCTCCTGCGTCAACAGCGGAAAAACGGCTCTGCATACGACAAGAGTTTCGAACGCTTTGATGATCTCAACCTTCGATGAAAATGAGCGCCGGCGTTTCGAGCAGCGTGCGGACGCGCTGCACGAATGTCGCCGCATCCCAACCGTCCACGATGCGATGATCGAAGCTGGACGAGAGATTCATCATCTTGCGCGGTACGAACTGCGTGCCGTCCCAGACCGGCCGTATGGCGATCTTGTTGACGCCGATAATCGCCACCTCCGGATGATTGATGATTGGCGTGGAGACGATGCCGCCGAGCGCCCCGAGCGAGCTGATGGTAATGGTCGAGCCGGAAAGCTCATCACGCGTCGCAGTGCCGGATCGCGCCGCCTCCGCCAGCCGGTTCATCTCAGCGGCGCAATCCCAGATGCTGCGTGCTTCCGCATGCCGCACGACAGGCACGGTCAAACCGGCCGGCGTCTGCGTTGCGATACCCATATGGACCGCGCCATAGCGCGTGATGATGCCGGCTTCGTCATCAAAGGTAGCATTGACATCGGGCTGCTCGGAAATGGCCTTCACCACCGCCTGTACCAGAAAAGGCAGAACCGTCAGTTTCGGATGATCCGGCTTGCGGTCGGCGTTCATGGTGGCGCGCAATTCCTCGAGCGAGGTCATGTCCACCTCTTCCACATAGGTAATGTGAGGAATACGCGAGGCGGAGAGTGCCATTTTCTCGGCGATCCGGCGGCGCAGCCCGGTCAGTTTGATCTCTTCGTTCGGAGCCACCTTGGCAAAGCCGCCCCTTGGCCTTGTGGGAGCGGCCTCGTGGCTCAAGAATTGCTCGATGTCCTCTCGCAGGATGCGGCCGGCTGGTCCAGTTCCTTGCACTTGTGCGAGGTCGATACCGCTTTCCTTGGCGAAGAGCCGCACCGGCGGCGCGGCAAGTGGCTTTTCGGTTTGCGGCGTCACTGAATGCGACGCTGTTGGAGCAGGCTTTGGAAGCTCCGCCTTCGTCACTTCGATAGTTGTCTCTAGGCCCTCCTCGGACCGAGCTCCGCCGGTATCTCCGGCTGTATCGATACGCACCAGCGCGGCGTTGACCGCGATACGCTCTCCGACCTCACCGGCAAGCCAGGTGACAATACCGTTGACGGGAGATGGGATTTCCACGGTGGCTTTGTCTGTCATGACGGCGGCAACCACCATGTCCTCGCGAACAGGATCTCCTACCTTCACGAACCACTCCACGAGCTCGGCCTCGGCAACTCCCTCCCCTACATCAGGCATCTCGATGACAAATTCGCTCATGGCTCAGGCCCCTATGATTTCGATAAGCGCCTGTCCGAGACGGGCAGGGCCTGGGAAGTAATCCCACTCCTGCGCGTGCGGATAAGGCGTGTCCCAGCCGGCAACGCGCACGATTGGCGCCTCCAGATGGTAAAAGCAATTTTCCTGAACCAGCGCTACGACCTCGGCCCCAAAGCCCGAAGTCAGCGTTGCCTCATGCACGACAACACAGCGTCCGGTCTTCCGGACCGAATTGACGATCGTGTCCAGATCGAGCGGCAGCAAACTCCTGAGATCGATCACTTCGGCATCGATGCCGGCATCCTCGGCCGCGGCGAGCGCCACATGCACCATCGTGCCATAGGCGACGACGGTTACCGCTGAGCCTGCCCGCCGAATCTCGGCCTTGCCGATCGGGATCGTGTAGTGGCCCTCAGGCACCTCTCCGAGCTCATGTTTGGACCAAGCCGTCACCGGCCGCTCGTGATGGCCGTCGAAGGGGCCGTTATAGAGCCGCTTCGGCTCCAGAAACATCACTGGATCCGGATCTTCGATCGCAGCGATCAGCAGGCCTTTGGCGTCGTAGGGATTGGATGGCACGATCACCTTCAGCCCGCAGACATGGGTGAAAAGTGCCTCCGGGCTCTGGCTGTGCGTCTGGCCGCCAAAGATGCCGCCGCCTGTCGGCATGCGCACAACGATCGGACAGGTAAAATCCCCGTTGGAGCGGTAGCGGATGCGTGCCGCCTCCTGCGTTAGCTGGTCATAGGCCGGATACATGTAATCGGCGAACTGGATTTCGACACAGGGTCTCAGGCCATAGGCGGCCATGCCGATTGCCGTGCCGACGATGCCCGATTCGCTTATCGGCGTGTCGAAACAGCGCGTCTTGCCATATTTCGCCTGAAGCCCCTGCGTGCATCGGAAGACGCCACCGAAATAACCCACATCCTCACCAAAAACGACGACATTGTCGTCCCGCGCCATCGAGACGTCCATGGCGCTGCGCACCGCCTCGATCATCGTCATCCTGGTCATTCTCAGTACCCTGCCTTCTGCCGCTGGCGCCGGATGTGCGGCGGCATCTCGGCATAGACGCCCTCGAAGATGTCTCGAACGGAGGGCTTGCCGCCGGCATGCAACGTGCCGTGCTGCTCTGCCTGGCGCTGGGCCTCCATCACCTCATCCATGATTTCAGCTTCCGCCTGCACATGCCGCTCCTCGGACCATGTGCCCCTGACGATCAGATGTTTCTTCAACCTCAGCACGGGATCGCCAAGTGGCCAGGCCTCGGATTCCGTCTTCGGACGATAGGCATTCGGATCGTCCGAGGTCGAATGCGCCCCGACACGATATGTCACATATTCTATCAGCGTCGGGCCGAGATTGCGCCGCGCACGCTCCGCGGCCCAGCAGGCAACGGCATGGACGGCGAGATAATCGTTTCCATCGACTCGCAGCGCGGGAATGCCGAAGCCAAGGCCGCGCGCGGCGAATGTACCGGAGCCGCCGCGCGCGATACCCTGAAAGGTGGAGATCGCCCACTGATTGTTGACGATATTGAGGATGACCGGCGCCTTATAGGTCGAGGCGAAGACGAGCGCTGAATGGAAATCCGATTCCGCCGTCGAGCCATCGCCGATCCAGCCCGCGGCAATGCGGCTGTCATTCTTGATTGCCGAAGCCATGGCCCAACCCACTGCCTGCACGTATTGAGTGGCGAGGTTGCCAGAGATGGTAAAGAACCCATGCTCCTTGGAGGAATACATGATCGGTAGCTGCCGCCCGTGCAGGGGATCACTCTCGTTCGAGTAGATCTGATTCATCATCTCGACCATCGGATAGCCGTCGGCAATCAGAAGACCTGCTTGACGATAGGTCGGAAAATTCATGTCTCCCTTCTTGAGCGCCTTGCGGAAGGCACAACTGACGGCTTCTTCGCCAAGATGCTGCATGTAGAAAGACGTCTTGCCTTGCCGCTGAGCCATCAGCATGCGGGCGTCGAATGCGCGCAGCTTCATCATGTTGCGAAGGCCGATCAGCAACTCCTCGTCGGAGAGCGTGCCAGCCCAGGGACCGACCGCCTCGCCCTCGCGGTTCAGCACGCGGATGATGGAATAGGCAAGATCCCGGATTTCCTCAGGTTCAACATCCACTTCCGGCCGCGGCACCGAACCGGCTTTGGCGATCTTGACGTTGGAAAAGTCAGGCTGGCCGCCCGGGCGGACGGCAGGTTCAGGAACGTGCAGGGCCAAATGAGAAGAATCCACCATGTTATTCTTTCCTCCTTCGCCGGCCTTGCTCCTCTCCTCCAGAAGCGGGGGCCACATGTGGTTCTCACAGATTGCGGGCGATCACCATGCGCTGCACGTCGCTCGTTCCTTCATAGATCTGACAGATGCGCACATCGCGATAGATGCGCTCGACCGGGTAATCAGCCATGTAGCCATAACCGCCATGTATCTGGATGGCGTCGGAGCAGACGCGCTCCGCCATTTCCGAGGCAAAGAGCTTCGCCATCGACGCTTCCGACAGGCAGGGCAGCCCGGCCTCCCTCAAGGAGGCCGCGTGAAAAACGAGCTGCCGGGCCGCCTCGATCCGCACCGCCATATCGGCAAGGCGGAATGCAACCGCCTGATGCTCGATGATCGGCTTGCCGAAGGCCGAGCGCTCGCGAGCGTAATCGCGCGCCGCCTCGAAGGCCGCCCGCGCCATCCCGACGGCCTGCGCAGCAATGCCGATCCGGCCGCCCTCGAGATTGGCGAGTGCTATGCGATAGCCTTCGCCTTCTGAACCGAGTCTCAAATCGATCGGAATGTGCATGCTGTTGAAGGCAATCTGGCAGGTGTCGGAGGCATGCAGCCCGAGCTTTTCCTCTACGCGGATCACCTCATAGCCTGCCATATCCGTCGGGACGATGAAGGCACTTATGCCCTTTTTGCCGGCGTCAGGGTCGGTGACGGCAAAGACGATGATGACATGGGCGTTCTTGCCCGAGGTGATGAATTGCTTGGCGCCATCAAGGACATAGTGATCGCCATCGCGCCGCGCCCGGGTCTTCAGGTTCGAGGCATCCGAGCCAGCCTGGGGCTCGGTGAGTGCGAAGCCGGCAATCCATTCGCCGCTCGCAAGTTTCGGCAGGAAGCGCTGTCGTTGTTCCTCGTTACCGAACTTCAGGATCGGCACGCAGCCGACCGAACTATGCACGCTCATGATCGTGGAGCACGGGCCGTCACCCGCGGCAATCTCCTCAAGTGCCGCCGCATAGGCGACGATACCGGTATCCGACCCACCATAGACTTCCGGCACCAGCATGCCGAGCAGACCGAGTTCTCCCATTTCCTTCAGCTCTTCGCGCGGGAAGAGATGCTCTCGGTCCCGCTTGGCTGCGCCTGGCGCCAGGCGCTCGCGGGCAAAGTTGCGGGCAAGATCTCGGATCTGCTCCTGGAGTTCGGAAAAGATCATCTGTTCCTTCCCTTTCCGCTCGCGCTGCCCGATTGCGACGGTGGTCGTCTCTGTAGCCGCCACGAGCCCTATCAAAGAGATAGGGCGCATTCGTCGTGCTTTCCATGCCACCGCAGCGGCAACCGAGGGCTCGCAATCGGCTTTTTTATAGGGTCACTTTAACGCATTCGAAAACAACTACTCACCGGTGTTTATGCTCTTTTATCGGAGCTGTGCGATTTGAATTTCACGCCTTGATTGTGACAATTCGAGCGGATACAGGCACTTGGGTTCTCACCGTTCAGTGATTTTTTATTGGGCACCTTACTAAATGAATTCTTGAAGCCAACCGGTGCTCCCCTTTAGCCCACACCGTCTCCAAGCGATTGCGGCATTTTAAGTCAGCAACGTAAAGACCCGATCAGATCCGAGTGACTTTCAAAGAACTTATTATGCCGTTGCTTGCTCTTAAGACACATCTGATCGACACTATACTTCCAGCTTGGCTCAAATTGGCCTTCGATGACGACGCCTGCCAGTTTGTGGAAGCGTTGGCCCTTGATGGATCTCGGACGGGCAGCACGGTAGTGCGAACTCGGACCTCTGCGCGCCAGATTTATGTGTTCGCCCATGCCTATTGCCAAAATGCTGCGCCCAGAGAGGCATTGGATAAAGCGCAAATTGCATTCGATAGCTTAAGAAGTACCTGTTGGATGCCTGGCGAACGGTCCGGATTTGTCCGCTCATTCGATCGAAAAGCCTCTCGCGTGGTGGATCCGGAGATAGATCTTTATGATCAGTCCTGTGTTCTTCTCGCTCTTGCGTGGCTCTTCAAGGCGACCGGAAACAACCTCTATAAATCGGTTGCGGATGAGACACTGTCTGCAATCGACAAAACGCTTGCAGCAGATTTTGGTGGTTGGGCAGAGACCGCGAGCGGTAATCTACCGCGCCGACAGAATCCTCATATGCACTTTTTCGAAGCTTGTCTTGCGCTGTGGGAGACGGATGGATCCTACCGCTATATCGCTCGCGCCCACGACATTTTCGCACTATTTCAGACGCAGTTTTACGATCGGAAATTTGGTCTGCTCCGCGAGTTTTTTGGCCCTGCGTGGGAAATCTCAAAGGAATATGGCTCAGATCGAATTGAGCCCGGCCACATGGCAGAGTGGGTTTGGTTAATTCGGCGATATGAAAAGCTGGCGAAAGAAGATCATACGCAACTTTGCTCGAATCTCCTCGCTGCATCTCAGCGTTGTCTCAGTGAAGCGACCATTCCGTTTATTCTCGATGAGTTTTTTGATGACGGACGCATTTCCAAAAATACGAGGCGCCTGTGGCCACAAACTGAATTGCTCAAAGCTTATATCACCGAGTATGCAGCGCAAAACGATCCAGTCAATTTAAAGAATGCGCGCGAACTCGCGACACAAATTATGACGGAATATCTAAGTCATGCGCCATACGGCATGTGGAGAGACTGTTTCGACAGTTCTGGAAATCTGGTCGCGAACTCGATACCAGCCAGCTCGCTCTATCATCTCTGGACAGTGGTCGCCGACCTCGACCTTGAAGGTATGGAAATTGAGCGAACGGATAACGGCTCTATCGTCAAAAAGACATTGGCCATGCCGAGGGCCGCGAGCATGTAATATGAACACAGACCGATCGAGATCACCTAATCTCTATCGGCTGCTGTCGCGCACAATCAGTTCGGGCGAGATCCTGACATTGACACCCTGCTTGCCATCGAGGATATCGAGGATCAATCGTGCGGTCTTTTCACCGATTTCGCGTGCGAAGGCATTGATCGTGGTCAATGTGGGCACGCAGACTTCGCCGATCTCGTAATTGCCGAAGCCGCCGATCGCAAAACGCTCCGGCACGGGAACGCCCAAGCGACGACATTCGGTCAGCGCGCCATAAGCCGCAAGGTCCGATACACAGACGACGGCTTCGGTATCCGGATAGATCTCGATCAGCTTTGCCATCGCGTTCGCCCCTTCCCGCATCGAAATGGGCGGCAGTCCGGCGGCGATCAGGCGCGATGCATCGAGCCCGTGCACTTGCATTGCGGCGGCAAAGCCAATCCGCCGCTCGCTGCCGCGCGTGTCGCGCCCGACATCGCCACCGATGAAGGCGATGCGACGATAGCCGGCGCGGACGAAGTGATCCACCATGTCGCGAACTGCGTTGGCATTGGAAAATCCGACGTAATGGTCGATCGGCTCGGCGGGAATATCCCAAGTCTCGATCACCGGGATATTGACCGTCTCCAACAGACGTCGGCCGCGTTCCGTATGCCTGCCGCCGGTCACGACAATGGCCTGCGGCTTGCGGCGCAAGAGCTGCTCGATGAGCCGCTCCTCCTCCTGCATGTTGTAGTTGGTGTACCCCAACAGGATCTGCATGTCGCGCGCGGCGAGCGTATCCGAAAGCCCGCCGACGGTGTCGGCGAAATTGGCGTTGTTGATCGAAGGAATCGTCACCGCGACGAAACCGGACTTCTGCGAACGCAGGTTGGAGGCCGTGCTATCGAAAACATAACCGAGATCCTCGGCAGCCCGGAGGATGGCCTCTCGTCTCTCCTTGCTGATCAGGCTATCGGCCTTGAATGCGCGCGATACCGTCATCGGGGAGACCCCGGTGACGCGGGCTACGTCTGCCATGGTCGGCGGTTTGCGAGTGTTACTCATTGATGGCCTATGTTATCGTTACCATGAGAGTAATATGCCTTTACTTTAAATAGCAAGAGGCACCCTTCGCCATCCTGAAATGAAAATGCGGAGCCTTCCGGCTCCGCACCAGCATTGGCAGGGCAGAATGAGTTTAAAGCACGAATTCGTGGGCGACCGTGACGTGGTGATGAATGCGTCCTTCAAAGAACCGGGACAGCACTGCCTCTGTCGCCGCGCGGGCTTCGGCGCGAACCGGGCTTGCAAGTGCTGCTTCGACTGCAGCCATGTCGGGATAGTTGACGGCCAGAATCATCGGATATTCCGGTGCGCCTTCGTCTCGGGCTTCTGCAAAGGACACGCGCACATCCAGAGCACCGGGAAATTGCTTCCATTTCGGCAGAATGGTCTCAATGACGGCGTCGCGAAATGCGTCGGCCTCGCCATCCTTAACCTTGCCTTCGAATAGTGCGTATCGAGTAATCATTCGGCGATCTCCTTGTTCGGCCCTTTGAAAAATTCCATCAACGCCGCCTGGTCCTCGCCGCCGAGACCGGCTGCCGTCAGCATGCGGTGTATTTCCGCGCAGACGGCCGTCAGCGGCATGGCTGTGTTGGTGCGTCGGGCGAGATCTTGCGCACCGTTAAGATCCTTGACCATGTTGTCGATGCGGCCCGTCCGGCGGTAGTCCTTGGCGACGTAACGCGGCATGTATTCCTGGAGGATGGCGCTGTCGGCTCGTCCGCCTTTCAGTGCCTGCGGGATCTTGGCGGCATCGACGCCGGCGTCGAGCGCCAGTTGGGTCGCTTCCGCGACAGCGAGAAAGTTTAGCGCGCAGAGCACCTGGTTGATCAGTTTCGTCGTCTGGCCGGCACCGGGCGGGCCCATATGGGTGTAGTTCGAGGCGACGTGTCGAAGCACCTCATGCGCATCCTTGACGTCCTCATCGCGGCCGCCGGCCATCAGCGTCAATTGGCCGATCAGGGCCTTCGGCGCACCGCCCGAAAGCGGGCTATCCACCCAGCGCAGGCCTTTCTCCTGAGCGTCCGCCGCTAGCTCCTTGGTTGCATCGGGATCTATAGAGGACATGTCGATAATCAGCGTTCCGGGCTTGGCGCCCTCCGCGACGCCGCCAGGGCCGAAGACCGCAGCACGCACGATCCGCGGCGAGTTCAGGCTGAGAATGACATAGTCCGATACGGAAGCGGCCAAGGCGGCGCTTGCCGCAGCACTGGCTCCCTTGGCCGTCAGCGCGCCCACTTTTTCGCTGTCGAGATCGAAGACCGTCAGGTGATTTCCGGTCTCCACAAGGCGCGCGCCGATGGCTCCGCCCATCGCGCCCGCGCCGATCAGCGCAACTTTGCTGCTCATAGGTCTTCCTCCTCCAGCGCGGCGATAACAGCCGCTATGACCGCATCAAACGGTTGATCGATATCGACGGTGATTGCGTGCTCCCCCGGCCCAGGCGGCTCAAGTGCAGCAAACTGGCTCTCGAGCAAAGCCGCCGGCATGAAATGTCCCTGCCGCGCCTGCAGGCGAGCAGCAATCACTTCCTTTTTCCCAGCAAGATGGATGAAACGCACGGGCCCATCGACGGCTGCGCGAATCCTGTCGCGATAGATCTGCTTCAGCGCCGAACACCCGATCAGCGCCGTTCCCTCGGCTTGGGTAAGACGCTCCCCGACGCTGTTCAGCCACGGCCACCGGTCCGCGTCGGTGAGCGGCACACCCGCACTCATCTTGGCGACGTTCGCCGCGGGATGAAGGTCGTCGCCATCGATATATATGCCCGACAACTGATAGGCGAGCGCTGCGCCGACAGATGATTTGCCGCAGCCGGAAACGCCCATGATAACGAACCGTTGCGGCCGCATCATTTTAGAGTGACGCTGTGATGCCGCCGTCAACATAAAGCACATGTCCGTTGACAAAAGAGGATGCATCGGAGGCAAGGAAAATGCAGGCGCCGACCAGTTCCTCGACATTACCCCAGCGCCCGGCCGGCGTGCGCTTTTCAAGCCAAGCCGAGAAATCGGCATCGGCGACCAGCGCCGCATTCAATGGCGTGTCGAAGTAGCCCGGCGCGATGGCGTTACATTGCAGTCCGTATTTCGCCCAATCCGTCGCCATGCCCTTGGTGAGATTGCCGACTGCGCCCTTGGTGGCGGTATAGGGTGCGATGGAGGGCCGCGCCAGCGCGGTCTGGACGCTGGCAATATTGATGATCTTGCCGGCGCCACGTTTGATCATGTGGCGTGCAACAGCCTGACCGACATTGAAAACGCTCGATATATTGGTTCGAAGAAGCCGTTCGAATGCGTCCGCGGGAAAATCTTCCAGGGGCGTGCGGTACTGCATGCCCGCATTGTTCACCAATATGTCGATGGCGCCGGTTTTGCTTTCGAAATCATCGATGGCATGACGAGCAGCCTCATGATCCGTTGCGTCGAAGGGCAAGATCCGGGCTTTGCCGTCAAACAGAGCCGCGGCTTTCGTGAGCTTTTCTACGTCGCGGCCGTTGAGCACCAGTTCGGCGCCCGCAGCCGCCAATCCCTGGGCAAGAGCCAAACCGATGCCTTGCGACGAACCCGTCACAAGCGCGCGCCGTCCTTTTAGATCGAAGAGGCCAAGAGACACCATTTTCTCCTTTTTTCATCTCGACAAATGCCGGTGGCCTTGTTTATGTTATCGATAACATCCAGTGTCAAGCCAGTATCAAGGGAGGAATCGAAAAGATGGAAAAGCCGGCAATCCTGCAGGTAGGTCCCTATCCGCAATGGGACCAGGAACCCCTCGACGCGGCGTTTCGCGCCCACCGTTATTTCGAGGCCGCAGACAAACTCGCGTTTCTGGCGGAAGTCGGGCCATCCATAAGAGCAATTGCCACGCGCGGCGAGCTCGGCGCAAACAAGGCCATGATCGAGGCCTGTCCAAACCTTGAACTGATCTCTGTCTACGGTGTGGGCTTCGACGCAGTCGATCTTAACGCCTGCCGGGAACGAGGCATTCGCGTGACGAACACGCCCGACGTGTTGACCAACGATGTTGCCGATCTAGGTGTCGCTATGATGCTCTGCCAATCGCGTGGCATGCTCGGCGCCGAGACATGGGTGCGGGACGGAAGCTGGGTCAGCAAGGGTCTTTATCCGTTGAAGCGGCGTGTCTGGGGACGGCGAGCCGGCGTTCTCGGCCTTGGCCGGATCGGCTTCGAGGTCGCCAAACGGCTGAAAGGCTTCGACATGAAGATCGCCTATTCCGATGTCGAGGCGAAACCTTACGCAAACGACATGGAATTCGTGAGCGATCCGGTCAAACTTGCGGAGCAATCCGATTTTCTATTCGTAACGCTGGCCGCCTCGGCCGCGACCCGCCATATCGTCGGGCGCGATGTCATCGAGGCGCTTGGTCCGGAAGGCATGCTGATCAACATATCGCGCGCTTCCAATATCGATGAGGAAGCGTTGCTCGACGCGCTCGAAGCAGGCAAGCTCGGATCGGCGGCACTCGACGTCTTCGAAGGCGAGCCGAAGCTCAATCCGCGTTTTCTGGCGCTGGACAATGTGCTTCTGCAGCCACACCACGCCTCGGGCACGATCGAGACGCGCAAGACCATGGGCCAGCTTGTCCGCGACAATCTTGCCGCCCATTTTGCCGGCCAGCCGCTGCTCACCCCGGTTCTTTGAGGAGAAAGACATGAAGGCCATCGTCGCTCACGCCGCCAAGGATGTGCGGATCGAGGAGTATCCGGACGAGGAGCCGGGTGCAGGTGAAGTCAAGCTGCGGCTCGCCACCGGCGGGATTTGCGGCAGCGATCTACATTACTACAACCATGGCGGCTTCGGCACCGTGCGCCTGAAGCAGCCGATGATCCTGGGCCACGAGGTTAGTGCAACGATCACGGCCCTCGGCGCTGGCGTTCAGGGTCTCGAAGTCGGCCAGCTCGTTGCCGTCTCGCCGTCGCGCCCCTGCCGGACCTGCCGCTATTGCCAGCAAGGCCTGCATAATCAATGCCTGAATATGCGCTTTTATGGCAGCGCCATGCCTTTTCCGCATATTCAAGGCGCGTTCCGCGAAACGCTGGTCGCCGATGCCATTCAATGTGTCCCCGCCGACGGCCTGACGACCGGTGAAGCTGCGATGGCCGAACCGCTGGCCGTCACCTTGCACGCGACGAAGCGCGCCGGCGAAATGCTCGGCAAACGCGTTCTCGTCACCGGCTGCGGACCGATCGGCGTCCTGTCCATCCTGGCCGCCCGCCGTGCCGGTGCTGCGGAAATCGTCGCGACCGATCTATCGGATTTCACGCTCTCGGTTGCGAAACAGGCCGGCGCGGACAGGGTGATCAACACCAAGGAAGAACCGGAAGCGCTTGCCGCCTATTCGGCCGACAAGGGCACCTTCGACATCCTTTATGAATGCTCGGGAGCTGCCGCTGCGCTTGCCGGTGGGATTGCGGCGCTCAGACCTCGCGGGATCATCGTGCAGTTGGGCCTTGGAGGCGACATGACGTTGCCGATGCAAACTATCACGGCCAAGGAACTGGATCTGCGCGGCTCGTTCCGCTTCCATGAGGAATTTGCCGTGGGCGTCGAGCTGATGCGCAAGCGTTTGATCGACGTCAGGCCCCTGATTACTCATTCCGTGCCGCTTGCCGACGCGATCGGTGCTTTCGAGATTGCCTCTGACCGCAGCCGGGCTATGAAGGCGCAAATCGTCTTCTCCTGAGGCCGGCTTAAGGAGCGACGCCGTACTGAGGCATGATGAAAGGTAAAATAAGAGATGTCGTTCTTCGAGATCATGGATCCCGCTTTCGGTAAGTTCGTCCTTGGCAACGCACCCGTCAAACCGATTGCCAATGGCTTCGATTGGGTTGAGGGCCCCGTCTGGTTCGGCGACCTCAATTGCCTTCTCTTTTCCGACATCCCCAACAATCGCATCATGCGCTGGATACCGGGCGTCGGTACCAGCGTCTTTCGCGAACCGTCGAACTTCGCCAATGGCCATACCCGTGACCGGCAAGGCCGTCTCGTAAGTTGCGAACACGGCAGCCGGAGCGTGACCCGCACGGAATTTGACGGTTCGATCACGGTGATTGCCGACCGCTATGAGAGCAAGCGGTTGAATTCGCCGAACGACGTCATCGTGGCATCCGATGGCGCCATCTGGTTCACCGACCCGCACTACGGCATCGCCACGGATTACGAAGGATACAAAAGCGAGCAGGAACTGCCCTGCAACGTCTATCGCGTCGATCCTTCAGGTTCGATTGCAGCCGTGCTCACCGATTTCAATTGTCCGAACGGGCTGGCATTCAGCCCGGACGAAAAGAAGCTTTATGTTGCTGACACCGGCCGCATGCACAGCGACGATCCGCGCCATATCCGCGTCTTTGACGTCGGGGAAAACTGGCGTTTGACCGGTGGCAATGTCTTTCATGCAATCTCGCCCGGTTGCGCCGACGGGATGCGGATCGACAGTGACGGCAATCTCTGGTCCTCGGCCGGCGACGGCGTCCATTGCATTGCCCCAGATGGACATCTGATGGGTAAACTATTGGTTCCCGAGACCGTATCCAATCTTTGCTTCGGCGGACGCGGCAAACACAAGCTTTTCATCACGGCCACCACGAGCGTTTACGCGATTTCACTCAACAGGCGCGGAGCGCTTTGATTGAAATGGTCGGCTTGTACTAAAATCTTAATGCTAGTACAGCTTGGACCGCAGCATCCAGACAATCACTCAGCGAGGACCCCGCTACTCGCCGGAACCCGTAGGTCGCCGCTCGAATGCGAGCGCGTGATATAGAGAACGAGCGAAATCGTAAGCCCTGCTACGCCAATCCCGGAAATGAGATCGACAATATAATGAGCGCCTTCGGTGACAGCAGAGCAGATCATCAAGACATTCAGTAGCACGAAGGGCCATCGAACCCATTTGATTTCCCATGCCGCCCAAGCGCATAGGACCGCAACCGCAGCATGGACAGATGGAAATGAAATGATGCCGCTTGCACTCTCGAGGCGGAGAATGAAATTCGGATCGTCTCGCACAGCCACAAGTTGTTTCGCAAACTCTATGCCCAGTGAGCCGTTGATATTCTTAAATTGGTGAATATCGACTGAGAATGCCCTGTAAGTACCGAGAGCTGGATACCAGATTGAGATAATGCTGGCGAAGATACAAATGAGCCCATAGGCTCCTATCATCTGATAGGCACGTGCATCTCGCCCCAACATGCTCAATACTGTCGGTACTAATAGAAGCTGAAATCCGAATGTTTGATAGGCGAACGTAAGCGTCTGAGCGAGCATGGCGTGCGCGTCGATAGCCGTTATCAACTCGTGGCAATCAATCCCAAGAGACCGGTCCATTCGTATGAGATACCGATCCTGCAGCGGCTGGCTTGCAGTCGCAGCAACGTATGTCAACATCACGAGAGGCCCCGTCAAAGCCAAGCCAAATCCCGTGGTTTCGGCCGCGGATCGAAGCGACGGCATTTCCCGCCAATGGCAAAGAAGGCTGAAGAATATCAAAAGGGCTACGGAGAAACCTCCCAGCTCCATGAAGCCCGCTGGATCGACCTTGACGCCGACTATACGCACCAAGATCAATGCCGACGCGCAACAAACCACGGCAAGGCCAATTAAAAAAGATCGCGCTTTAGATGTTTCACTCATGCAACGTTCTCGCTGAAGCTGCTAAGCTCATAGCTGCTTCGCGTTAAGAATTCGTGCATAGGATGAGAATTCGATAGGCGGCTAAACTAACGCGCTTAGGCAATAAATGATAAAAGAAGATAAGGCCGTGCAGTAGGGGACTTCCCAGGCCCTCTGTCAGCAAGCTGAGCGGTCACGATTTTTTTCCGCAGACAAACGGCGGTGGCGCGTGTGTCCAAGATAATCTGCCTATTATTTCAGTTGATTTGCCACCCGGCAGTTCTTGCCCATACGGCGCGCGCCTCCCGCATGAGAAGCAAGGATTCCTCCCACCGGTCGGTGCTATCTTCCCCGTCTCTTCCCGTGATCGCATAGGGCTTCGGCCCCAATTCGCAGGTGAAAGCGAGGACATCGTCGCTGCCGGAGCGCTTGCGCCAGCTTCTGAAGCCGTATTCCCACCAGCCGAGGAAGAGATCGACCCAGGGCCGGTGATGCGGGAAGGAAATTTCGATCTGGACCTGCTCGCGCGAAGCCACGCGGCCATGAAAAGCCCAGGAACTGTCGAGTATCCGGTGGATGAGCGCATGATTTTCGTCGGATATTGGCCAAGCGAATTCGCGACCGACGAGGAAATGCGAGACATCGCCCAGCAGCCGCAAATCGGGAAGGCGATCCAGCAGATCGAGCGTGAAGAACAGATCGGTCGTCATACGGTCGCGGTGCGTCTCGATGAGGACATCGATGCCCGCCTCCTCGCCCAGCCGTTGCCAGCCCTCGAGCAAAGGAAGGCAATCCTCCAGGCGTCGCAATCGCACATCGGGCTGCAGGCAGATGTGATGCACATTGCATTCGGCTGCAATCTCAAGCACCGGTTTCAGATCGTCGATGGTCTTGGGAAAGCATTGTCCTTCCGCCTGCAAATCATGGTGCTTGAGTAGGCCCGCAACCCGACGCACGACATCGCGATCGGTCCAATGGGTGCTGATGCCGTCGAAGCCGGCCGCCGCGATCTTTTCCAAGTTCTCTTCGAGGGTGAGCTCCGGATATTTCGCGCTGCGTCGCTCCATGGCCCAGAGCGACTGAAATATGAGCATGTTCTGCATATTGCCTCCCCATCATTGGGCTGCACGGATCACGAATCCCACCTCTTTGCCAGATGGCCCGGTGATGGGTTTTGATCATGGCAGCATTTCATTGCAAAGCGGATGTGTTTGCACGCGGCGAGCCGACGGCCTGAGGTTTTTTCATCAAAATACTCTCGGACGCTAACCAGGGCTATCGCTAACTCTTTTCGGGCGACCGATTGGGTCGTTGTTTCCTGGGAGGAGAACATGCTGAAATTTCTTGGCGCAACTGCGCTGGTGCTCGTGCTGTCGTCGCAAGCCTATGCCGCCGACCGGATCGGCGTTTCGATGGGCTACCTGACGACCAATTTCCAAACCCTGATTGCCAACGGCATGCAGGATTATGCCAAAACCAAAGGCATCGATCTGCAGGTGGAAGATGCCGCCAATGACGTCAACAAGCAGTTGGACCAGGTCCGAAACTTCGCAGCCGGCGGCGTATCGGCCATTATCGTCGATCCGGTGGATTCGGACGGCACGCCGGCGATGAGCAAAATCGCCGAAGAGGCGGGCATTCCGCTGATCTATGTCAATATCCAACCCACCGATCTCTCGAGCCTCGGTAAGAAGCAGGCCTTCGTGGGATCGAACGAAACCGAATCCGGAACGCTGCAGACTAAGGAGGTCTGTCGCATGCTGGGCGGAAAGGGCGACATCGTCATCATGGTCGGAGACCTCACCAGCCAGGCGGCACGGCAGAGGACTGCTGACGTTCATGACGTCCTGAAGTCCGGTGAGTGCAGCGGCATCAAGGTCCTTCGCGAGCAGGTCGGCAACTGGAGTCGCGTCGACGGCGCCGACCTTGTTTCGAACTGGTTGACCAGCGGCCTGAAATTCGATGCCGTGATCGCCAACAATGACGAGATGGCGCTTGGCGCAATCGCCGCGCTCAAGAGTGGCGGCGCCTCGACCGACAAGACGCTCGTTGCAGGCATCGATGCCACGCCCGACGCGCTTCAGGCAATGAAAGCGGGCGATCTCAAGGTCACCGTGTTCCAGGATGCCAAGGCACAGGGTCGAGGCGCCGTCGACACCGCGCTAAAGGCGATCAAGGGCGACCAGATCGACAAGGAAGTCTGGATTCCCTTCAAGCTGGTGACGAACGAGAACATGAGCCAGTTCGAGCACCTCAACTGAGCCGAATCCCGCAATCTCCTGTCACCAGCAATACAGGCCATCGTGGTTTGACACATTGGGAGGCCGGCGGCCTCCCTTCCCACCCTGCCAAATGGTGCGGCGAACGCCTCACCGTTGGCCATGAGTAATTTTCATCAAAACTGTGCTGTCGTTTCGCGCCGACGTCGGTGAGACTGATCGCATAAATTCCGTTATCTGGGACACAACACATGGACGACACGCTCTACGGCACGCGCGACAAACGAGGAGACTGGAAGCCCAACAAACTCCTCAAATATCCCCCGGTCTTCATCTGGCCGGCGCAACCGGTCGCCTTCCTGAAATGGTTTTTTGGATATCCTGGCTACCTCATGCCTTGGAATGTTGTCTACGCAGTCGTCGCAACATTGCTGTGGTTCTATGCAACACCCTCGATGGAGACGATGAAGACCCTTGAACCGGGCTGGATCGGCTATCTTCTGGCGCGCAATGCCATCCTCGTCTTCCTGTTCTTCGGTGCGTTTCATCTGCGGCTTTACATGCAGAAGAAGCAGGGCACGAGTTTCAAATATAACGGCAAGTGGCCTTCAAAGGGCAATTCCGCATTTCTCTTCGGCAATCAGACCATCGACAATGTGATCTGGACATTCGCCAGCGGGGTACCGCTTTGGACGGCCTTCGAAGTGCTGACCCTATGGGCTTTCGCGAACGGCGTCATTCCCTATGTCGATTTTGCCGAACATCCGGTCTACTGCGCTGTGGTGATGCTTTTGGTCCCGGCCTTCCGCGACCTGCACTTCTATCTGGTCCATCGCCTCATTCACTGGCCGCCGCTCTATCATACCGTTCACAAGCTGCATCATAACAACGTCAATCCCGGCCCTTGGTCCGGTCTGGCGATGCACCCCGTCGAGCATCTGTTGTATTTCTCGGGCGTGCTCATTCACTGGATCGTACCCTCCAGTCCGATCCATGCCCTCTTCCATCTGACCCATGCGGCCCTTGCGCCTGCCCCTGGTCATGCAGGCTTCGACAAGATCGTGATCGCAGATGATACCGGCATCGATACCCATGCCTACGACCATTACCTGCATCACAAGTTTTTCGAGTGCAATTACGCCGACGGCGTCATCCCGCTCGACAAATGGTTCGGCACTTTCCACGACGGCTCGAAAGAGGCCGAAGACCGCATGAACAAACGGTTTATGGAGCGGGCAAAGAAATATGCCGAAAAGCGGGCGCGCAGTTCTGGAGCCGCTGGCTGATCCAAGGCCCAAGCGCGTCTGGAATCGTCCCGGTCGTGCAACTATCTCCCCCCGCCTCAGCGGCCTGTTGAAAGCGGGAAATGCCGGAGCCTGCGAGCCCTCCTTCGCAGGCTCCACTTTGTCCTTCAGGTTGGCGGCGAAAAATGTCCGATATTTTCCGCTGTATAGGTCAGGAATGGGACCGGATCCCGGCTGACGGGCACGTCGATGACACCCATTCTCGAAAGGACGGTGTCCAGTGCACGCCTCGCCTGAGTTTCCGGAGCTTGATCCAGTACAAGCGTCATCAGCCCTGAAACGATAAAGCGGCGCGTTTCGTCGTTGAGTTCATGCGCGATCCAAAGGAATTCCCTCTTCTCCTGCTGCCGGTAGCGCTGAAGAACCGATCCAACCCCGAGATTGGCACCACCTGCCGTATAGATGCCGACAACATCTGTACCGCGGCGTAGCGTCTGGGTGAGCGTTTCTGCGGATTTCACATCGTCATCGAAGCCGAATACGACCTCCGAAAACCGATGCGCTGGGTTGCCGTGGGCAGCGAGATAATCGGAAAAGCCGCGAATGCGTTCCTTATGAATTTGATAGGCCCAGCTATGACAGATGGCAACGATGCTTCCGGCGGTAGGTCGAAGCATTCGTGACATATAAAAGCCTGCGGTTCGTCCGGCGGCATAATTGTCGATACCCACGAACACATCGTCCCTGCCCTCCGTATAGGACACGATCTGGACGACTTCGATACCGGCTTTTCGAGCCTGGTCCAGGCTCTCCCTGATTTTCGGATGGTCGAGGGCAACAACAATCAGGGCGTGGCGGCGAATAGCGCTGTTGGATATGTGTGCGGCAAATTTCTCGGGATCATTCTCCTCGACGAAGGTTCTGTGCACGGTGATGGAACTGTCGAGCGAGGCCGCAATCCGTTCAAACGCGCGATTGAGCCTGCTGAAGAACGGCGACTCCGGTCTGACCAGGATCACCTCGATGCGGATCGTTCCGCGATAGAGATTTGGGATCACTCCCTTGTACCCCAACCGCTTTGCCGCCAGCACGACTTTTTCCGCAGTGTGCGGCTTGACGCCTCCTCGCTCATTGAGAACGCGCTCGACAGTTGCGATGCCGACGCCTGCGGCGGCCGCGATGTCGATCAAACGGGCTTTCTTCATTCCGTTCCTCCCTTTGATGAAAAATGATCATAATCGCAGTGGAATGTGAAGCGCTATTTCGCGCATGGTGGATGGTGTTCAGGGAGGAAAAGCTGAGCGCGATCAAGGCTCAACGCCCGTTGGGCGCGGAATCCGGCGCGATGCACCTCCAGTAAGGCGACACCTTTGCGCACGGCGGCAAACCGTGGGCGGGCAATAGCGAGGAGGCAAGAAATGACGACATGGATCGAGGCGTGTGCCGCCAACGATATCGATCAGGAGGACGTCGTCCGGTTTGATCACGCCGGACGAACTTTCGCGATCTACCGAAGCCCGGATGACGAATATTTCGCGACCGATGGGCTTTGCACCCATGAGAAGATCCACCTGGCCGACGGACTTGTCATGGACGACATCATCGAATGTCCAAAGCACAACGGACGCTTCAGCTACAAGACGGGCGAGGCTCGCGGTGCGCCGGTATGCGTCAATCTGAGAACCTATCCGGTCAAGCTGGATGGCGATCGCATCATGATCGGAATCGGAGCATGAGCGACGACGCGGGCATCGTCATCGTCGGCGCAGGCGAATGCGGCGCACGCGCGGCTTTGAGCCTGAGGGAAAACGGCTACGCCCATCCCATTACCCTCATCGGCGATGAGATTTACCTCCCCTACGAGCGGCCACCTCTTTCCAAGCAGGTGCTGCTTGCCGCCACAACGCCGCAGGCACCCGCCGTTCTCAGCGAGATCGTGCTGAGCGAACGGGCGATCCAGCATATCGGCGGCGCGTCGGTGAGCACCATCGACGCCGCTGGCAAACAGGTAACCTTGTCGGACGGCCGAACGTTGCCCTATCACAAATTGCTGCTGACGACGGGGGCTATACCCAGGCGCCTGCCGAACATTCCGGCGACCCGGCGGATACTCTATCTCAGGACGATCGACGATGCGCTTGCGCTTCGCCCCTGGATCAGCGGTGATATGCATGTGGCCGTGCTCGGTGGCGGGTTCATCGGCCTGGAGGTCGCCGCATCGGCACGCAGCCGTGGCGCAAGGGTCACGGTGATCGAAAGCCAGGAGCGGATACTCAAACGCGGTGTGCCCGAACCCATTGCCGCCGCGATCACCGCCCTGCACCAGCGCAATGACGTCGCGGTGAAATGCGGCGTGGCGGTGGGCGACATCGATGCCAACGAACAATGTGTCAGCATCTCGCTCTCGGACGGAACCGAGGTTGTAGCGGACGTGCTCGTGGTTGGCATAGGCGCACAACCACGCACGGAACTCGCCAAGCAAGCTGGTATCGCCCTCGACAACGGCATTGCCGTCAATGAACGCCTCGAAACTTCGGTGGCTGATATCTACGCCGCCGGCGACTGCTGCTCTTTCCCGCATTCGCTATACGGCGGACGCCGGCTCCGCCTGGAAGCGTGGCGCAACGCGCAGGATCAAGGTATCCTTGCAGCGGCGAATTTGGCGGGCGCTGCCCGCAGCTACGACGCCGTTCCCTATTTCTGGTCCGATCAGTTCGATTATACCCTGCAGATCGCCGGCCTCGTCGACGAAGGACGCATGGTGGTTCGAAGAGACTTGAGCGACGGTGTGTTTATTCTCTTTCATCTCGATGACACTCGGAGGCTGGTAGCAGCAAGCGGCATCGGTCCCGGCAACAGGATTGCCAAGGACATCAAGTTGAGCGAGATGCTGATCGCAAAGCGGATCACGCCGCCAATCGAGGCGCTGGCCGCTGACACGAACCTCAAATCTCTGCTGCCAAGAGCTGCGTAACAGGCTGCTGTTGTTCGGGTTGATCGAGACCTCGTAGAGGTCTTGTGAGCTCCAGCGGCGGCGGCCTCATTTTCTCGACGAGCCCTCCAGTGCCATGTTCGAGACCGGCATCATGAAACCTTTCTATTTTTAAGCCGTTCTCGTGCTTATGATCGACGCTAAATCCAACCCGAAATCGGTCGACGGCACCGAACGGGACGGTGCCGGGAAGTCGCGCCAAGAGAAGGCATCGACTGTCGAGGTCGCGTCGCCGCCAAATGTCATCGAACCCGATCCAAAGCTGACGCCTGAGGAGGCCGAGCTGGCGCGCAGGAGGTATTTGCTCAGGCGCTTCTGGATCAGCGCGCGCGGTTATTGGGGCCGCAGCGGCGACTGGTTCGCCTGGCCGTGCTCGATCGGGCTATTGATCCTCATCGGCACCAATGTCGGTTTCCAGTATGGGATCAATATCTGGAATCGTGCAATTTTCGACGCCATAGAACAACGCAATGCCCACACCGTCTATTTTCTGAGCGCCATATTCCTGCCCCTCGTGCTCGGAAGTGTCACCCTTGTCACGATCCAAGTCTACATCCGCATGATGATCCAGCGGCGTTGGCGTTCTTGGCTCACCGCCAGGGTTATCGCGCGCTGGCTCGCAAACGGTCGTTACTATCAGTTGAACCTCATCGGCGGCGACCACAAGAACCCCGAAGCGCGCATCTCGGAGGATCTACGGATTGCCACGGAATCACCGGTCGATTTCATCGCCGGCGTCGTTTCCGCATTTCTGTCGGCCTCGACTTTCATCTTGGTGCTCTGGACGATCGGCGGAGCCCTCACTCTGACGGCCGCAGGTTGGACAGTCGTCGTTCCCGGCTTCCTTGTCATCACTGCCGTCCTTTATGCCGCGATCACGTCCAGCTCGATGGCGGTCATCGGCCGTCATTTCGTCCACGTCTCCGAGGTTAAAAATCAGGCGGAAGCCGAATTTCGCTACACGCTGACGCATGTGCGGGAAAACGGCGAGAGTATCGCATTGCTCGGGGGTGAAGAGGAGGAGCGTAACGATCTCGACAAGACATTCGCCAATGTGCTCAGGCAATGGGCGCTCCTTGCACACCAGCACATGCGCACAACGCTTGTGTCGCAGGGATCGAGCCTGTTTGCGCCAGTTGTGCCGATTTTGCTTTGCGCTCCCAAATTTCTCGAAGGCAGCATGACGCTTGGACAGGTCATGCAGGCCGCCTCTGCTTTCGCCATCGTTCAGAGTGCATTCGGATGGCTGGTCGACAATTACCCTCGTCTTGCCGATTGGAACGCCTGCGCACGGCGCATTGCTTCGCTGATGATGTCGCTCGACGGACTGGAGCGCGCGGAAACGAGCAACGCCCTGGGACGCATCAAGCACGGTGAGACCGAGGGCGATGCGATGGTCAGCCTAAACGATCTCTCCGTGTCGCTTGACGACGGCACCGCTGTGGTCAAGGAAACCCAGGTCGTGATCCAACCGGGCGAGCGGGTGCTCGTAGCCGGAGAGTCCGGCACCGGAAAGAGCACGCTGGTCCGGGCCATCGCAGGTCTTTGGCCCTGGGGTGACGGCAGCGTCAATTTCCACGCCGACAGGCGACTGTTCATGTTGCCGCAACGGCCTTACATCCCTTCCGGGACGCTTCGCCGATCGGTCGCCTATCCCAGTGCCGCCGATAGCTGGACGCTGGATGAGATCAAGGCGGCCCTCGATAAGGTGGGACTCGATTATCTGAACGGCAAGATCGAAGAAGACGCCCCATGGGACCAGACATTGTCGGGTGGCGAAAAGCAGCGGCTCGCCTTTGCGCGTCTCCTGCTCCACAATCCCGATATCATCGTGCTCGACGAAGCAACGTCGGCACTTGATGAGAAAAGTCAGGACAAGATGATGGAGATGGTGATCCGGGAATTGCCGAAGGTCACCATCATAAGCGTCGCACATCGCGCTGAGCTGGAAGTCTTCCATAGCCGCAAGATCACACTGGAGCGGCGCGAGGGCGGCGCAAAGCTTGTCAGCGATATTGATCTTGTTCAAGGCGATAGAAAACGGAACTTGCTTTTGCGCCTTGTGGACAATCGGCGCTCCCTGCCGAAGCGCAACACGACACCGAATAAAACGTCGCTGCCTGCGAATAAAAATTGAAGTCCGCCTGGTCTTGGGCAAGCCCGCGTTGGTGGAAGTCGTGTCGGATGCATCACTGCGCGATTCAAGAAAGCTAAGGTTAACAGGTGGAATTGATAATAGTTGATAAATGCACTATTTTGGGGGCAAAGGGAACGACGGAGAACTTCGCATGATAAGTGCTGACCTTGGGAAGCAGCTTGAAAGCTATGTTCAAAACCTCGTTGATACGGGCCGTTACGGATCCAAGAGCGAGGTTCTGCGTGAGGGCGTGCGGCTTATTCAGGATCGCGAGACGCGCCTTGCCGCGCTTGATGCTTCGATTACGAGGGGGCTAGCCGACGCCGACGCTGGTCGCACAACACCCGCCCAGGAAGTGTTTGACCGATTAGAAGCCAAGTATCGAGCACTGGCTGAAAAGGCTGAAAAATCGGTATGATGGTCGAGTTCTCGACCGAGGCGGAAAGCGATCTGTTCCAGATCGCGGACTTCATTGCTCAAGACAATCCGCGCCCCGCGCTGTCCTTCGTTCAAGAGTTGCGCAGCAAGTGCTTTGCTCTGGCGGATTCGCCTCTCAGCTTTCCCTTGGTGCCTCGGCATGAACGACATCGAATCCGGCGTCGCGTGTACGGAAACTATCTAATTTTCTATCGCGTGGATGGGGAGCGGGTGGTTATCGTCCATGTGCTGCACGGTGCGATGGACTATGCGGCCATACTGTTTGAGAGCTGAACCGGTGACGGAAGTTTCCAATCGCCAAATTTTCGGGTAGTGCGAACCAGCGCGATGAGCGCGAGATGAGCTCAGGACTAGAGATACGCGCTGACGCGCGCGCTACTTTTAGCCACCTACTTGTGTTTGCCACCACCGTGTCCTCTGCCTGAAGCAGGGCTGGACCGAGTGCCTGAGATGGTTGCATCCGCCGGTGCGGAGTTGTCCTCTATCAATGCGTTGCCTTGATATGCCTGCACATTCGCATTTTTTAGGCCGACATTACCTTCGCCGGTGGCGCAGCTATAGGAGGTGGAAACGCCGTTCCGAATGAGAGTGTCGCTACCGGGACCATTGTGAACAAAGACCATGTCGTGCCCGACGAGACGCGCCGTCTTCTTGGAGATTTTCTCCTTTTTCATCTGGAAGAAGGTGCCGTCGACTTCAATGATTTGCTTCTCCCACATCACACGAAGATGCGGGTGTCCATTGCACTCCTGAAAAGCGTAGGCAGTGTCGTACGCGAAACCAGTAAGAAGAAGCAAAGTCGCTACCCGACGCACTTTCGATCCCTCCGCGCTTTGTACTTGGAAGACAAAAAATGTTCTTGATGTTTATTACATTATAAAGCCGACGCGCGGTAAAGTACCCTACGGTGATTAGTCCGAAGGGACGGAATACGGACTGCGTTAAGCGATAAGGAGTTGTATTTCACTCGCTCTGTTTGCGCGAGAGAGGCTTCAGAAAATTCCGGCATTATGGAGCAAATGTCTGAAGGACATTCACCCCTCAAGGGTGCACGCCTTCGCTTTCATCTTTCGCAATCACCTTGACCTTCACCCCGAACACCCGGCGCTTGATGCCTTCCCGCATCGTCTGAACCAGAACGTAAAGAACGGGGATCATCAAAAGTCCGACGACCGTGCCGATGAGGAGCCCGCCGAATACGGTCATGCCGATCGCTCGGCGACTCCCTGCCCCGGCACCGGTCGCGATGACGAGCGGTATGACGCCAAGGATAGACGCCATCGCGGTCATCAGGACGGGGCGGAACCGCTGCGCCGTGCGGGCGCTGCCGTGAAGAATACTTCCCATAATGCATCCTCTTCCTGACGATTCAGGATCAATGATGCACCATCACACTCAGGGACTACACACCTAGAACGTCGGCGGCGTGCAGGCGCTGATGACCTCGCAGGGGACCGGCCCGACGCATCGGAACCGATGTGGGCGCCGGCTTTCGAAGTAATAGGCATCGCCTGGTCCCAGGATTCGCCGCTCGTCATCGACCGTAACCTCGAGCCTTCCCGATAGCACGATCCCACCTTCCTCTCCATCGTGGACAAGAGGGACCTTTCCGGTATCGGCGCCGGGCTGGTAATGCTCCTTGAGGATCTGCAGACTGCGCCCGAACAGGTTCTCTCCAACCTGCCTGTACGAGATGGCCCCTTTACCGATCTCGACCAGCTCTTCCGCGGCATAAAACGCCTTCTTTGGCCGCTCGGGCTCGAACGCGAAAAATTCCGCAAGGCCAATCGGGATACCGTCCAGGATCCGCTTCAAGGCGCCCACCGACGGGTTCGAGGCGTTCGATTCGATAAGAGAGATCGTCGAATTCGGCACGCCGGTACGCTTGGCAAGCTCGCGCTGCGAAAGATTGTGCGCAATACGCAGATGACGGAGACGGTTGCCGATATCGACGGACATGATGTGGTGCGTTCGTGTTGTTCAGAATAAATAAAACACTATCTACCGCTCTTATAAATTTCAATAGGTTATCGGCATAAAGAAAAGGACTTGTTTGAAGAACAGAAATCGCCGATCTGATTGTCATCATCCCCAAGGAGGAGGCAATCATGGACCAGGTCAGCAAGCCGAACACCCCCGTTCTCGATAATTTCTGGATGCCGTTTACAGCGAACCGGCAGTTCAAGGCAGCACCGCGCCTGTTGGCCTCCGCGGATGGCATGTACTACACTGATGTCGATGGGAATCGAGTCCTCGACGGCACCGCCGGCCTCTGGTGCGTGAACGCCGGCCACGGCCGCAAGAAGATCTCACAAGCCGTCGAGCAACAGCTCGCCACCTTGGACTACGCGCCGGCCTTCCAGATGGGCCACCCCATCGCATTCGACTTCGCAGCGAAGCTTGCTGCGAACGCACCTGGCGGCAGTGAAGCCAAACTCGACCGCGTGTTCTTCACCGGTTCCGGCTCCGAATCGGTCGACACAGCTCTGAAAATCGCCATCGCCTACCAGCGCGCCATCGGCCAGGGCACCCGTACGCGGATCATCGGACGCGAAAAGGGCTACCATGGCGTCGGCTTCGGCGGCATCTCGGTCGGCGGCCTCGTTAACAATCGGCGCGTCTTCCCGCAGATTCCGGCTGATCATATGCGTCACACGCTCGATATCGAGCGCAATGCTTTTTCGAAAGGGCTTCCGCAGCATGGCATCGAGCTTGCCGATGATCTGGAACGGCTCGTCGCGCTTCATGGCGCCGAAACCATAGCAGCCGTGATCGTCGAACCGATGTCCGGATCGGCAGGTGTGGTCCTGCCTCCCGAAGGATATCTGGCAAAGCTGCGCGCGACGGCGGACAAATATGGAATTTTGCTGATCTTCGATGAGGTCATCACCGGCTTCGGACGCCTGGGAACGCCCTTTGCCGCCGATTATTTTGGGGTCGTGCCCGATCTCGTCACCACCGCCAAGGGCATCACCAACGGCACGATCCCGATGGGTGCCGTCTTCGCCAGCCGCAAAGTCTATGATGGGCTGATGGTCGGACCGGAAAACGCTATCGAACTTTTCCACGGCTACACCTATTCCGGCCATCCCGTCGCCTGCGCCGCCGGCCTCGCCACGCTGGAGATCTACCAGGAAGAAGGACTGCTGACGCGGGCGGCCGATCTGGCCGAATACTGGCAGGAAGCCCTCCACTCGCTCAAGGGTCTTCCGCATATCGTCGACATCCGAAATCTTGGATTGGTCGGCGCCGTCGAGCTTGCTCCTCGCAAAGATGCTCCCGGAGCGCGCGCCTACGAGGTGTTCGTGGACTGCTTCAACAGGGGTCTGCTGATCCGCGTCACCGGGGATATCATAGCGCTTTCGCCACCGCTGATTATCAGCAAAGCGGAGATCGACACTATTGTCTCCACGCTGTCTGACGCGCTGAGGCGCGCAAGCTGAAGGCTTTAGGAAAAAGGAACTGTGAGGGGGCGCGCACCTCGCCCCCTTACGCGACCTTCGCGGCCCTCAAGATCTTCCAGCGATCCTTTGATGCCGCAGCCGCGCCCTCTACGCCTCCATTGCAAACGGCGCAAGTTGCATCCTTCGTCGAAATCCTGCACAAAGTTCGAGGACGCAGGCGGGAGTCGCGTCCGATTTCAGGAAGAATTTTTTGCTCAATATCTTTGGCAAAAGACCGGGCTATGGCTCTAGCGTCGCGGCTACTCCGCAAAGGCAATAATAAGCATGCATATAGATCGGCTTGAGGCGGAAAGCATAACAATCATTCGCGAAGCGGTTGCGGAAGCAGATAGACCAGTCCTTCTCTATTCCATCGGCAAAGATAGCTCGGTTTTGCTTCATCTTGTCAGGAAGGCATTCTTTCCGGCTAAGCCACCATTGCCGCTATTGCATGTGGATACGAGATGGAAATTCCAGGAAATGTACCGGTTTCGAGATCACATTGCGCACCAAACCGGAATGGATTTGCTGGTTCACATCAATCCGGAGGCAATCGAAAAAGACATAAACCCCTTCGATCATGGCGCCGCGCTTCACACCAGCATCACCAAAACGGAGGGATTGAAGCAGGCACTCGATCACCATGGCTTTGATATGATTTTCGGAGGCGCCCGACGCGATGAGGAGAAGTCTCGGGCTAAGGAGCGAGTATTTTCCTTTCGCACGCGCAATCATCATTGGGATCCCAAAAATCAGCGGCCGGAACTCTGGAACCTCTACAATACCCGCAAAGCGCCCGGTGAAAGCATACGCGTCTTTCCGCTCTCCAATTGGACGGAGTTGGACGTGTGGCAATATATCTTCCAGGAGAGCATTCCCATTGTGCCGTTGTATTTCGCCAAGGAGCGCCCTGTCGTTATACGTGACGGTATGATTCTTGCCGTTGACGACGATCGCATGAGGCTGTTGCCTGGCGAGGAGATCACCAGCAGCAAAGTCCGTTTTCGGACATTGGGCTGCTATCCACTAACGGCAGCTATCGAATCCGATGCTGATACCGTTGAAGGAATAATCGCGGAACTCCTCCAAGCGAACGTGTCCGAGCGACAGGGCCGGCTGATCGACACCGGTTCATCGGCGAGCATGGAAAAAAAGAAGCTGGAAGGTTATTTCTGATGCGCGGCCTGGGGCAGAACAGTAACCAAGATATCATACCCTCTGAAGAGGTATTTGCCCGTTTTCAGCATCAGGAACGGTCTCGGGATCTTTTGCGCCTTATTACATGCGGCAGCGTAGACGACGGCAAGAGTACCCTCATCGGTCGCCTTCTTTGGGAATCGCAGCATTTGCTGGACGACCAATTGGCGGCATTGGAAGTCGAATCGAAACGCTACGGTACTCAGGGCGGTGAGATCGACTTCGCTCTGCTGGTCGATGGCCTATCCGCCGAACGCGAACAAGGCATCACCATAGACGTAGCCTACCGCTATTTTTCCACGCCGAAGCGAAAGTTCATCCTCGCCGATTGCCCTGGTCATGAGCAATACACGCGTAACATGGCGACAGCAGCCTCTACCGCCGACGTCGCGGTCCTGCTTGTCGACGCGCGCAAAGGTGTTCTGACACAGACGCGCCGGCATGCGTATCTCGCCTCCCTGCTGGGCGTTCGGCACGTGGTCGCCGCCATAAACAAGATGGATGCGGTCGGATATGACGAGCAAATATTCGATCAGATATGCGACGAAATCTCGACGTTCACTGCCACATTTGGATTTGAGAGCATTACGCAGATCCCGATCAGCGCTCTTCACGGCGACAACATCGTCAGGCGCACCTCACATACCCCATGGTATCTCGGACCAACCCTGATAGACCTGTTGGAGACCGTCGAGATAACCCGCACGCCCACTGACCGACTTGTTATTCCGGTACAGTGGATAAATAGGCCAAATACGGATTTCCGAGGCATCTCGGCGACAATCGTCGAGGGAACGTTGAAAGTCGGGGACGAGGTCCGTGTGACGGGTTCAGGTCAAGTTGCGCGTGTAGCGGAGATCGTGACGATGGACGGAACCGCCCAGCAAGCGGCGGAAGGAACGGCGGTCACATTCAGACTAGATCGAGACATTGACGTTTCCCGCGGCGATATTCTTTCATACGCGCAAAGACCCCTGGAGATGTCTGATCACATCGAGGCGACCGTGATCTGGATGGATGCAGACGCGGGTCTGATCGGCCGCAACTACGATATCAAGCTGTCAACTCAATGGGCGTCGGCCTCGATCACCAGCATTAAATATCACATCGATGTCGACACACTAGCCCATGCAGCCGGTCGAACCCTGGCACTCAATGACATTGCCGTCTGCAACGTATCCATAAGCCGCCCGCTTGTTTTCGATAACTATTCGACATCGAAAACACTGGGCGCCTTCATTCTCGTAGACCGGTTTACGAACGCTACCGTGGCCGCCGGCATGATTCGCCACAACCTCCGACGTGCCCAGAACGTGCATCGCCAGATGCTATCGATCGCTCGCCAGGATCGCGAACGGTTGAATGGGCATCGGGGCAAAGTGATTTGGTTTACGGGGTTGTCTGGTTCGGGCAAATCAACACTGGCCAATGCCCTCGAAATGGAACTGCACAATCAAGGCAAGCGCACATATATCCTGGATGGCGACAATGTCAGGCAGGGTCTCAACAAGGACTTGGGCTTTACCGACGCGGATCGCGTGGAGAATATCAGACGAATCGCCGAAGTTGCCAAGCTGATGATGGACGCAGGCCTGATCGTTCTGACCGCTTTTATTTCACCTTTCCGCCGAGAAAGAGAGATGGCGCGCGAATTGATCGGCGCCGAGAATTTCCTGGAAGTTTTTGTCGATACGCCACTCAGCATCTGCGAAGAGCGCGACCCGAAAGGTCTCTACCGAAAGGCTCGCGATGGGAAATTGCCGAATATGACGGGTGTTAATAGTCCATATGAGGCGCCGACATCGCCGGATTTTACGATAGAAGGTGAAGGGATGCCGTTGGCGGAGAGTGTCAAGCGTTTGGTCAATTGCGTAATCTCCGATTAGATGATGACAACTATTATCGCCGCCACATAGTTCCGGTTAGGTGGCGCATCACACAATCGCAAGAATGCCGCATTGCTCGACGCATGCGGTTGGCCACTGCAGACGTTAGCTGGCATTGCAAACCGATGGCCAACACAAGCTATCTGGCTCTCATGCCCTTGAAACTTCAAGCACTAAAATGGAATGCCAGAACACGTAGCTGTTGCAATTCTATATCGGTTTGATAACACACTTTCTCATGAATATTCTGGCAAAGAACGTTCTCATCCATGGCACGCCCATCTTCAAGCTACCGCCATCCGATATTGGAAGCACTAACCATTAAGAAAAACGTCATGAGTGCTGTCGTTCTTCGCGACATGCGTACCCGTTTTTTCAATCACGGTTTGGGCTTTCTTGTCGTCTCCATATGGCCTTTGGGGCATATGGCGGGCCTTTTGGTAATATATCACCTCACCGGACGCAAAGCGCCCGTCGGCCAGAGTATCAACATCTTCTTCGCGACCGGCCTCATTCCGACTTTAGCCTTCATGTATGTATCGCGATTTATGTCACTTTCGCTTATCGCGAACCGCGCTTTGTTCGCATTTCCCGTAGTAAAAGTAATTGACGTAATGATGGCCCGCGCATTTCTAGAAATCATCGCGGCGGTGATCACGATGACCATCATGATAGTCATTCTTTATATTGTTGGCGACGATCCGGCTCCATACGATCCGGAACAGGCTGTTCTCGCTTACTTGGCAACGCTGCTGTTTGCTATCGGCATTGGCAGCCTCGTTGGTGTCCTTGTTATGTTTTTCGAGTTCTTTGTCACTATCTACGCTCTACTGATGATTGCAGTCTACATATCCTCGGGAACCCTGTTCCTTGGTTCTGCGTTGCCGGACACACTCTCAGTACCACTGTCGTGGAACCCGATTTTTCAATGTACGGAATGGATGCGATCCGCTTATTTTGAAGGCTATGATACTAGGCTACTAGGCAGGGAATATCTCGTTGCAGTCGGGCTTTGCAGTCTGTGTTTAGGACTTTTCCTTGAAAGGGTGTTCCGTCGAAAGATGTTTGAGGGATAGCATCACTAGTCACAAAGGCGTAATGCGAATGTAGGCGACGACTATGGCGCTGAGCTAATACTACAGTTGCGTTTGATTTGAAATCATGATTCATTTCCCGCATTTGACGGGAGGGAATCGAATGTCGGTAGCGGGTTGGTCCGGGTCCATGCTGGCGTGGCAGCGTGAGCTCGATGCCTTGAAGGTGCGGTTGGGTCCGGTGTTTGGTCGCCGCGAATTGCGCGTATCGTGTGGTGCCTTTCTGGATGGGTTATTGTCGGGAGCAGAGCGCAAGACCGGCTGGTTGATGGCTGAACAGGCAGGACTGGATCGCCCTTATCGGATGCAGTCGCTGCTGGGGTGCAGCCATTGGGATGCTGACGCATTGCGCGATGCGGTGCGCGCTTATGCAATGGAGTCTCTAGGTGACGCGGACGGCGTTCTTGTGGTCGATGAGACCGGCTTCCTGAAGAAAGGCGTTCATTCGGTGGGTGTCGCGCGACAATATTCCGGCACGGCCGGCCGGATTGAGAACTGTCAGGTCGGTGTTTTCCTTGCCTATGCAAGCCGCTACGGTCAGACCCTGATCGATCGGCAGCTTTATCTGCCGAAGGGGTGGGCTGAAGATGAAGCGCGCCGTACTTCGGCTCACGTCCCCCAGTCCCAGACCTTCGCGACCAAACCGACCATCGCTGCCAAGCTCATAGCCGATGCGCTGGATGCCGGCGTGCCTTGTGCCTGGGTATTGGCCGATGCGCTCTATGGTTCGGATTCGAAGCTACGCCGGATGCTGGAAAGCCGTGGCCAGCCTTATGTTCTAGCAGTTCGCTCCAACCATTGCCTGCGCTTCGTGCGCGAGCAATGCTTCGAGCAAACTGATCCGGAGACGATGGCCGCGGAATTAGAGGCGGAGGCCTGGTCAAGTCATCCAGCAGGCGAAGGCGCCAAAGGCCTTCGGCTTTATGATTGGGCCCGTATTCCTCTCAGCTCTCGTCCTGATGCACAATGGGAGCGCTGGCTTCTGATCCGCCGCAGCCGACGCGAACCCGATGCGCGCGCCTATTATTTTGTCTTTGCGCCTGCCGGTACGGAACTGAGCGAGTTGGCTGGCGCTGCCGGGCTGCGTTGGACGGTAGAAGAATGCTTCCAGCGTGCGAAGGACGACCTCGGCCTGGATCATTGCGAGGCGCGATCCTGGCATGCCTGGAACCGGCACATGACGCTCGTCATGGCGGCCGCTGCATTCCTCGCCAAGCTCGGCGCCGACCTACGCCGTACCGCTGCTGGCAAACCGAACGAAACGAGTCCAAACCCGCCAATCGCCGCCTGACCAACACCCTGGCGCTCCTGCCTAGCGTCGCAGAGATCCGCTATATGATCAAACGGCTCTTACTGCCGCCCCCAATCAGAGTTCGCCTGATCTTGGCATGGTCGCTCTGGCGACGCATGCATCAAGCGTCCGCAACCCTCGCTCACTACAGAGCCAGGAATCAAACGCAACTGTAGTATTAGGGCTCATTCGTTAGCCGTGAAGAACTCGGAAGATTGATATTTCGACGAATTTTGACGGTTTGAAGTCGTATCTTTTGCCAGAAACGCCGTGTTTTGTCTCTGTTTCCTTGCGATATCAGATTTCGGTTACGCTCCGAGCGAAGTCTGATTCACGGCTGCTTCTGTGTGGCAAACCGGAGCCCATCATGTCCAAGCCCAGCAAACGGCGCGAGACCGGAGAACAGGACCTTTTCCGGTCCCACCTGGACCAGATGATCGATATGACGCACGAGATGGGGCGGCTGGCGCAGACGATCGACTGGCAGTTCCCGGAAGAGCGTTTTGGTGAGGTTTATCGGGATGGCGGCGGCATGCCGCCGTTGCCGACGCGGCTGATGGCGGGGCTTGCGATCCTCAAGCATACGTTCAACCTGTCGGATGAGGCCGTTTGCACTCGCTACCTCGACAGTCCGTATTGCCTGTATTTCTGCGGTGACGAGTTCTTCCAGCACCGGTTACCCTTTGACCGTTCGTCGATGACTTCTGCGCAAACGCAATTAGTCGCCTTGCTGGCGGCAGCGCATGGGCGAGAAGCGGATCAAAGCCCTGCTTCAGGAAAGCCTGTCGGTTGCGGTCAAGACCGGAGCGATGAAGCCCGCCGATACACGGCGGTGATCGTGGACACCACGGTGCAGCCAAAGGATGTGATGTTCCCGACCGGCGCCAGGCTCATCCACCGGCGCTGGAATGGCTGGTGCGCCTGGAAAAAAGACCGGCCTGGAATTGCGCCAGGCCTATACGCGGATCGGCAAGTTCGCCCTGATCCAGCACCAGCGCTATGCCTATGCGAAGCAGTTCAAGTGCGCGGGCAACGCCCTGCGTAAGCTGAAGACGGACTGTCAGGAATTCTGTGCGTGAGGCCGGTTCGTCATCAGTTGAGGAACCTTTCGCCGAAGACGACGGCGAATTGCGTTTTAGCCTCCAACCATTCGGGCTATGGCATTCACACATTTAGAATTGCCTATGGGATGGAGTTTTGATTCTCTTGTTTGGAAGCAGGAGAATTAAGCAATGGGTGATTTGAACTGACCTGATGTGGTGGACGGCCTCCGCTCCCGGCATCGCAATGTGCCAAAGTGTGGCTGTCGAAAGTCACATAAGGGAGAGCCGTCCATGGAGAAGATTACCATAATTGGTCTGGATATCGCCAAGCATGTATTTCAGGTTCACGGGATCAATGGTGCTGGCGCGATCGTGTGCCGCCGCAAGCTGCGCCGCGACGATGTCGTTGGATTCTTCAAAGCATTGCCGCCATGCCTGATCGGAATCGAGGCATGCGCGACTGGACACCACTGGGCTCGGGTTCTTATGGCGCTGGGTCACGAGGTTCGGCTGATGCCGGCATCTTACGTCAAGCCATACGTGAAGCGGCAGAAGAATGACGCCACGGATGCTGAGGCGATTTGCGAGGCGGTGACGCGGCCGACGATGCGCTTTGTTCCAGTGAAGAGCGAGGAGCAACAGGGCGTGCTGATGCTGCATCGGGTCCGCGAGCTTTTGATCCGGCAGCGGACAATGCTGGTGAACGCCTTTCGCGGCCACTTGGCGGAGTTCGGCATCGTAACGCGACAGGGCCTTGCCGGCGTCGGAATGCTGATGGCGTTGGTCGACGACGATGATCACGATCTGATCCCGCCGCTTGCGCGGTCCGCGCTTCTTCCACTGATCGGGCAGTTGCGGGAGGTGCACGAGAAGGTCAGCGAGTTGGATCGCCAAATTCATGCTTGGCATCGCTCGAACGAACTGAGCCGCCGCCTTGAGGCGATCCCTGGAATTGGCCCGATCACTGCCAGCGCAATTGCCGCAACGGTGACCGACGCGTCGCTCTTCAAATCCGGCCGACAACTGGCGGCATGGATAGGCCTGGTGCCGCGGCAAAACTCATCGGGTGGCAAGGACCGCCTCGGAAGGATCAGCAAACAAGGCGACCCTTATCTCCGCCGGCTTCTCGTCGTCGGGGCGCACGCGGTCCTCCGCTTCAGCCGGAACGGCAAAACGGCGCCGACGCGTTGGGCTGCCGAGCTTCTGGCGAAGAAGCCGTACAACGTCGTCGCTGTTGCTTTGGCAAACAAGATGGCGCGGATCGTCTGGGCGTTGATGACGACGGGCAGGCGCTTTGAGGCGACCGCCGCCGTTTGAATGCTCACAGAGGATGCAGAAACTGGTGAGGTGCTGATGGCGTGATGGCGAACGGTCGAGCCGGGATCGGACAAACCCGATCAGTGGGTGCCGCTTGAAAGCGCGTTGACCTGTCTGGGATCCGATCCGCGGACTACATCAGGGCCAGCGGCATGAACACGCCGCATTCAAAGGCCGAATACATGCCTGCACCCGACCAATCCGTCAGAAACACCAACTTGCCCCTTGCCACGCGTCCATACATGCCACTGAACTTTCATCCAACGGCGATTAGAGCCCCGGCGGTTTTCGATACGCCACTTGGCGCGGTGGGAGCAACCGGCGGAAACGCGTAGCCTTCATCTTGCGCAGCGTTGAAGCCGGTTGCGGCAATGGTTCCGGCATAGCTGGCCGGGGTCTGATATCCGAGCGATGAGTGCGGCCGGGAATGATTATAATCGTGCGCCCATTCGGCGATGGCGTTGCGGGCATGATCGAGACCGAAGAACAGGCTTTCGTTCAGCAGCTCGTCGCGCATCCGTCCGTTGAAGGATTCAATATAGCCGTCTGCATGGGCTTTCCCGGTGCGATGTGGTGCCACTCGACCTTGTGCTCCTTTGACCAAGCGAGGATCGCGTTCGACGTGAATTCCGTGCCGTGGTCGGAGACAATCATGCCGGGTTTGCCTCGCCGCTCGAGGAGCGCCGTCAATTCGCGAGCAACACGACGGCCGGAGATCGAGGTGTCCGGGATCGCCGCCAGGCATTCGCGCGTCACGTCATCAACAATGTTGAGCACACGAAATCTTCTTCCGCAGGCGAACTGATCGTGCACGAAATCCAGCGACCAACGGGCATTGGCCTTGGCTTCGACGAGTATCGGCGCACGCGTTCCGACGGCACGCCGCCTGGCCTTCCTCTTGCGAACCGACAGGCCTTCCTCTCGGTATAGCCGGTAGACGCGGTTGACACCGGACGGCTCTCCCTCCCGCCTGAGCAGGACAAACAGTCGCCGGTAGCCGAAACGCCGCCGCTCGTTGGCGAGGTCGCGCAGTCTTGTCCGCAGTTCGGCCTCTGACGGACGGCGTGACCGATACCGCACCATCTTCCGGTCAGCCGATATGATCTGGCAGGCCCGCCGCTCCGAGAGGCCCATGACGGCCTTCAGATGCGCGACGGCTTCACGCTTGGCGGCGGGCCCTACCATTTTTTGCAAGAAGCTCGCGGAGTGCAGCAGCATCCAGCATCTGCTCGGCGAGCAACTTCTTCAGCTTGGCGTTCTCTTCTTCGAGAGCCTTCAGGCGCTTCGCCTCGGAAATCTCCATGCCGCCGTATTTGGCTTTCCAATTGTAAAATGTCGCGTCCGAAATCCCATGCTTGCGGCAGAGGTCGGCCACCTTCGCGCCAGCCTCCTGCTCCTTCAGCACCGCAATAATCTGCTCTTCAGTAAATCTCTGCTTCTTCATTCGTCCGTCCTTTGATGGGCCGGACTCTAATGCAATCTGGAGGAAATTACCCGTGGCAGGTCAGTGCAAGTGTGCCGGAGACGGGGCGGTTTACATCAGCCGATCAAGACGTTGGCCGTTCAATCGTGCGAACGAAAGCCTTAAATTAAGTTGCGAAGAGCAGAGATACTTGTGGCAATTTTCGTAGCAGAAAATCTGGCGACTAGATAGAGGGCTTCCGACAGACCAAAACATGTGATTTGGAGCGCCTGCCTCTCCATAAAGGACTCTCAACACTCCCCTCCCATAAATAGCCGCATTCACGATCGTTGGCAGGAAGGTCAAGAATTTCGTCAAAGCCAACATGTCGTAGCATTGACAAAAGATCGCCTTCACCAAAGATTCTCATTTCGAGCACCGTGCCCGGTCCGCCGTGGAATGCCGGATTGACATAGTGCTCTATAGCGCCGTCCGGTCGTCTATTGACGATCGAATATAAGCCCCCCGTATGTACGATTTCAAAGGACTGGAGGTGCGGGTAATGTTCAATCGTCTCGTATCCTTCAAGAGATGGTACCGTTAGCACTAGAATCCCGCCGGATTTTAACATGCCGAAAATATTCTGAAGCGAATTCGTGACGGGGCCAAGCACGTGTTCCAATACTTCTGAGCATACCACGAAGTCTAAATCCGTATAGTTTGTCGAACTGATCGCATCAGTCACGTCCAAGAACGGCTCCATGTGATAATACGTATTTTGGAAATCACATATTCTAGAAAACTCGTCGGCGTAGCCTCTCCAATCCGACATACCGATACCGCGTATGTTTGGGATTGGCGGTTGAATGTTAAGGGGACGAGTGGCGTCCTTAAATACGAATTGCTGCACCGCCTTCACGACACCGCGGAAACGCGCGCAGCTACCGCACTCCACGCAATTCAACATCTCGCGATGAATGGCAGCTGTCGACAAGTCATTGGAAAAACCGCAGACATTGCAGCAAAAGGTAATCCGTTGATCATCCATAGCCAGCGCCTAAAATATATAGAAGAGAGTTGAGGATACGTAGCCCGCAGGCTTCAGAAATGCAACCGCCCGATATCTCGTGCCTGTTATCGCTGCTTGACTCGTTCGTGCGACTTTAGGCTTAATCTATCCGTAGCAAGCGCTCTGGCGTGGCTCCGCCACAGCGATCTTTTTGAACGGAGAATCATTGATGGAAGTCGAAGCAAGCGGTTTGCAGAAATTAATTTCCGATCGAAGATTGGTTGATCGTGAGAAAGTGTTGGAAGCCGCGAGGGAAGCGTACGACAACGCAGATAGATTTTCAGCGCTTTGGAATCCGGGGCGTGGCGAGATTTCAAAGTCTTACAATGAAAAAGTCGCGAGCGGCTTTTTTGAAAAATATTTCAATGGTGGGACTGTTCTGGATATCGATTATTCAAATGAGGATAACCCCTTGGGTTTGGCGATAGTTAAGCATGCTGTACGCATTGATTGGGGGCTGCCGGGGATGAGTCGAAACTCGCTTTCATATGGAGGAGAGAGTGTCGATACGGTTTCATCAAGCCATCTGCTCGAAATGGTGATGCATCCACATTCTACAATCCAAGAATGGTTCAGAGTGTTGAAAGTGGGCGGGTTTCTAGTTTGCTTCACCGCGCATCAGTACCTCTACGAGAAGCGCAAATTTTTGCCGTCTGCTTTTAACCCTTTTCACGCACATTTTTTCACGCCAGCCAAGCTGCTCCAGTTGTTTGAAGAGGCACTCGAGCCCAACAGCTACCGGTTGCGCCATCTACAAGACAATGACTTGGACTATGACTACACCGTCGGGCCGGAACAGCATTCAATGGGATGCTACGAGCTTGAAATCGTAATTGAGAAGATTGCGAAGCCTCAATGGGACCTCGCGTAGAAACGCGGTTCCTATTTTCTCCTTGAGTTCCCTTCGAAGTGGCTTGATCACCCTATTTCTGTGGAGTAATTGGAGATGTCCACTCTCCGCCAGGTAGTTTTAAAACGATAGAAATAATGCGATTTTCGCGTGCAATAGGATGTTGCATTTTAGATTTTAGCAATGTCTATTTTGAATTTAACGATGCGAATATTCAACGACAAGGTTGCTGAAAAGATATCACCGGCGTGCGTTGCATGCACCGGATCGTGGTACTTGCTGGTCAATCCTTTAGGCAATGTTCGCCGCTGAAGTTTAGCTACGAATTCTAATCGGGAAGAAACATGAAAAACCACAAGAACCAAGAAACTCTTCTAGTGTCAATTCTCATTTTCAGTGGCACTGAGAGCATAAATAACCTACTTCACAGCCTGCCAGAGCATCTTATTTCGCTAGCGGCTGATCTTGATCTGGCGATCAGCGTGCGAATTCGAAAGAACAACCCCAGCTTAAATACAGATCAACTGGAAGCACACTTAAGGGAGTGCAATACCATATACTATCCCGTCTCCTTCGAAATATTAGATGGAGGTCAAAACAGCGGGTTTGGTCGCGGCCACAATCTGAATTTTCTTTCTTCCCGATCTGATTACATGCTTATCCTCAACGATGACTTGGATTTCCCAAGCCTAGATTGGATTAAGGTCGCAATTATGCGCATGCGCTCTCGGGAGGACTTGGCCCTACTTGGTGATATATCAAATCCTTCCAGCATTAATCCAAGCTTCGCAAACGGAACATTTCCGGACGACCATAGATCCCATTCTCTGCGTTATGCTGAAGCATCGATTCTCTTGGCCAAAGGGGCCCTCTTCGAGGCGATCGGAATGTTCGATGAATCAATCACCTGGGCAATGGGTGAGGATTCCGACCTCTCTTTCAAGGCGCAGCAGATGGGTTACGCTATCGATTGGATGCCCATTCCGCATCGTCATTTTCGTTCGACATCATTCAACTCTCTGCCACCATATCAAAAGTCTTCGATCTTGGAACATAACAGAGCACGGTTATTTGCGAAATGGGGCGCTTCGCTGGAGAGCGGGGTAATAGGGAAGTTTGAGATATTCGATCTATATAGTGATGGGCTCGGAGATATGCTCTGCGCTCTTTTGCATGTTAGAGCAGAATACGAGCGCTTACCGTCGAGTGTTCACGAAAACATTATCGTCAATGTTGGTAATGTTGACCTCGCGCGGCTAGTACTCCCGGCTCACGCAAGAATTACTTCAATGCGTGACATTGATCTTCTGAAGGACAGCTTAAAGCCATACAAACCTATCGGCGTACGTTCTATACGCACCACTAATTATGCCCTTCCGATTAACATACACCCACTCCTGGCCGGCTCACTCAGCATACCGCTTTGCGATACCGATACATTGTCGAAGATTGCAGCTTTACTGGCGGATGGCGTGCCAGAGATTCTACAAGGGCGTAGCTATGCTGTAGTGCATTTGGAGTTCGTAAGACGTGGGCATCACGGGCGCGGTCCGAGCCTGCATACAGTGCAGCGAATAATGTCTCTATTACATGAGCTCGACTGCGATATTGTTATTGTTGGAAAATCTGAGAGCGTTCCGATCGACTACTTCGTTTCGGAAAACAGGCAAGTTATTGACTTGCAGGGCAAACTTGAACTCGCAAGCTTGATATCAACAGTTGCAAACGCGAAATATTTCGTCGGCATAGATTCATTTCCCTTCCACGTCGCGCAAATAACGCGCGTCAAGAGCGCTGTCTTCTTTGGTTCGGTGAATCCGCTTACTCGCTTAATACATGAGAACACCGTTTGGCCAATCGTGGCCGCTTTGGATTGCATCGGCTGCTATCATGATCAGATTGAGCCGGGAGCTCCCTTCTGCATGCGGATGAACGATCAATGCACTTACGACTTAGCGCAAGAGGATATTGAAGCTTCTATCCGGGGGATGCGAGATAATAGCAGGTATGATTGGTCAAGTCTGAGGAGATTGCTCGAGCGAAAACAGGCCAAGCTGATTGAATATACAAAATTCCATCCAGCGCCGACGAAGCGACTCTTTTCGGCGGCAATTTCCAATCACAAAGTCAGCGAGCTAATTTATGAGTTCACTGAGAGGGTGGCGTCCCTCCACGGGCAGCACGCTGAACATGCTTTGGTTTCGCAATTGAAGGCTGAAAATAAGCGCATGCGTTCTGAGTTACTTGATGTAAATACTCGAATGGCTTCGTTTCAGATGAGGAACTCGCCGCCCGAGCGAAGCGCACAAACGTTAAAGATGATCGCAGGCGCCGATGCGATTGTGAAACAGGCGGATTGCTCGCTTCTATTCGAAAGCGATGAAATAATATGTCGCTCTCAATCCATCGACCCGAGGATAGAGTTCAAGCCATTTGTGCTTCGGGGGAACCGATTTGGTGCGTCAATCACTGCAAGCGCATCTCCGCAAACAATTCTTCGCATATACTGGCGGCAGGCGTCAGAAGCGTTCGCAGAGGAACGCAGCATCGCCTATGAGGTCGGTGAGTTTTCTTCTTCAAGAACTTGGTGGTTCAGCGGGGACGTGAGCCGGCCCGTTTACGTGCGTATCGATCCCGGTGACAGAGCTGGCCAGGTTCGCTTAAAGCTAAATTTTTTTGGTGATTTAGACGTTGACGCCACAATGTCGATGCAGTTCAACACGCCGACGGTAAAACGCAAATTTCGCCTCGGTACCATAATGAGAAAGCGCAATGTTTGATTTGTCTCTTTTTGACGATCGCAAAATTTTAATTGTAGGCGACATAATACTCGATCGTTATTTCTTGGGAACGGTAGAGCGGATTTCGCCAGAAGCCCCTGTTCCGGTCCTGCATCAAAAAACCAGTTTTAATAGAGCCGGAGGAGCTGGCAACGTCGCATGCAACGTGGCTAGCCTAGGCAGCCGCGCAACTATCATATCGGTTGTCGGAGATGACAAAGAAGCTGGTGATTTGGGTTCTATTTTGGCAACCCAGGGAGTACGGTTCCGCGCAGTTGTCGACAGGGAGAGGCCTACCATCTGCAAGACTCGCTTGATGGCCGGAACTCATCAACTTGCCAGGGTGGACAACGAAAAAACAGACCAAGTGTCCGTCGATATTGAACGCGAGATAATGAATGCGATTTTGGCTGAAATGCCAGACCATTCGATAGTTGTAATCTCCGACTATGGAAAAGGCTTGTTTTCGCCGGCGCTGCTATCACAGTTGATATCTATGGCCAAAGAGCGTGGCTTGCCCATTATTGTTGATCCAAAGAACATTGATTTCCGAGTTTATAAGGGCGCGAGCGTTATCACGCCGAACCAAAAGGAACTGTCGTCGGCCACCGGAATGCGGTGTTTCACAAACGCCGAGGCAGAGCTGGCAATGCGGACAGCGGCAGATCGCACTGGCTCGGCAATCCTGCTCACGCGGTCGGAGCGCGGTATGACCTTGCTCGACAATAATGAATATTTGCATATTCCGACACAAGCAATAGATGTCTTTGATGTTTCTGGAGCAGGCGATACCGTAGTCGCCACTCTTGCCGTTGGTATCGCTGCCGGGTTTTCACTACCGCAAGCCGCCAGACTTTCCAATGCCGCAGCTGGGATAGCAGTATCTCGCGTAGGTACTGCCACCGTCAGCCAAAACGATCTCCAAAGTACGTTTTTCTTACCTGTCCAATTTCCCGACGAAAATCAAACCCTCATCGGATTAATTAAAAAACGCGAAACGTGGGCCAGCAAGGGATTGAAAGTTGGCTTTACTAACGGCTGTTTTGATCTCGTTCATCCGGGGCACGTCGCGTTGTTAGAGTTTGCGCGCCAGAAATGTGATAAACTTATTGTTGCAATCAACTCTGACGCGTCGGTGCGTCGTCTAAAGGGGACGTCGCGCCCTTTGCAAAACGAGATGGCACGTCGCAGAGTATTGCTTTCGCTGCGTAGTGTTAGCGAGGTTGTGATATTTGGTGAAGACACTCCACTTGATTTGATCAAGCAGTTGATGCCAGACGTGTTGGTAAAAGGTGAAGACTACCGCGGAAAGCTTATCGTAGGCGCAGATGTTGTGACGGCGAACGGGGGGACTGTTCTCTTAGCCCCTCTTGTCGAGGGGCAATCAACGACAACGCTCGCCGCGAGAGCAAGTGGTGGTCTCCGTCAGTGACATTCCGTTCTGTGGCAATTGAAGACAACGGGTTTTGTTATCGATCATTCAGGTCGTCCGGTA
Source organism: Rhizobium sp. CB3090 (assembly GCF_029714285.1). Taxonomy (NCBI): domain Bacteria; kingdom Pseudomonadati; phylum Pseudomonadota; class Alphaproteobacteria; order Hyphomicrobiales; family Rhizobiaceae; genus Rhizobium; species Rhizobium sp. CB3090. The sequence continues at coordinate 434,194 of NZ_CP121663.1, read as the reverse complement.
TCAGCAAAAGGCCCTGCATATTTTTCGATCGAGACGGCGTATTGATTGTGGATTCCGGTTATATTGGAAATCCTCAGAGTGTCATCCTGACTGAAGGTTGCAAGTTGGCCGTTTCCGCAGTGCGGGAGAGCCGGTATGCGTCTGCTATTGTGACGAACCAATCGGGAATCGGTAGGGGCTATTACAGCTGGTCTGATTTTGAGGCTGTTCAGAAGGAACTCTCGCATCACGTAGGTAGCGATGCTTTCGATGCTGTCTACGCCTGCGGATACCACGAGCGCAGGGATGTTGTACCTATGACCAGTCATTCGTGGCGAAAGCCTAATCCTGGCATGTTGCTGGCTGCTGCGACCGACCTCGATCTGGATATGCGAAATAGCTGGATCATAGGAGACCGCTACACCGATCTTCTCGCAGGCGCACGTGCCGGCCTCGCGGGTGGCTTCATACTAGGCTCGCCGTTGAAGCGTGAGATCTCGCAGGAATTCGGATCTTTGTTCCCGCAGTTCAAAGTGAGTTGTGAACCCGATGTATATCGCGCATGCTTGCGGATCATAAAGAGCTTCTGATGTTGTCCGATATTTTTTTGAAGAACGAGGCAAAAAGGGCGGAAGGCTGGCTTCTGGAACAAGCATTTCCACTTTGGCTTACAAGAGGTGTTGATTGGGAACACGGCGGCTTTTTTGACGATCTCGACTCAAAGGGTCAGCCTAATTCAAAAATCAAGCGGCTACGGTCGGTTTGCCGGCAAATCTACGTTGCGTGCGCTGCTCATGAACTAAAAAGTCCATTGGCCGCGCCTTGTATCGAGCATGGACTGAGCTTTCTCGATCGCTTTGCAAAGTCCGCAGATGGCGGATACTACTCCACTTTCGACCATTATGGCGTCGCGCTATCTGACCATATTGATACTTACGATCTTTCCTTCGTGTTATTTGCGTTTGCCCACGTTTATAGGCAACTTCGACTGGATGGAGCTCGTCAATCTGCGCTTGAGTTGTTAGGTTTTATTCAGCACAATTTGGCGCATAGTGAGGGCGGATTCAAAGAAGGAATTCCAAGCCGACAGCCAAGGCGTCAGAATCCGCACATGCATTTATTCGAGGCATGCCTAGAGTGGATACCATTCGACGAAACTGGAGCCTTTCGAAGGCAGGCACTCCTGCTAAAGGAGCTTTTTGACACTCGGTTTCATCTACAGAATGCGGTAGTAGAATACTTCGACGACGACTGGAAAGTTCTTCAAAAGAATGGCGAAATTGTCGAGCCGGGGCATGTTTTTGAGTGGTGCTGGTTGTTATATAGATTTGGATGCCATTTTGAGATCAATCCTTCCGACATAAGCGGTTTGTTGCAATTCGGTCGGCGGCATGGCATTGCGTCCAACGGACTCCTGAGCGGCGAGGTCACCCTGGATGGTCGTTCCATAAGCAATGAAGTCAGGCTATGGCCTCATGCAGAATGGGTTCGAGCAGAGGTTGTCGCAAGAAGAACGACGCCTTCCGACAAGCTCGTTGAAGCATTGGCCGCCTTATGGCGGTTTTTAGATCACGGCGGACCTGGTCTCTGGGCAGAGCGGTATAACGCAATCAGCGGTTTCGACAAATCACCATCGCCCGCTACCTCCTTATATCATATAACGGGAGCATTCCTGTCATTGATGGCATTCTCGGCCGGAACTCAATAAAGTCAGAAGATATTAAATGCAGCGGCTCCCGTGGCATTCCAAAGTACACGCAGTACGTTTCTATATCCAAATCGAGTCGGGTGGCTATGCTATGAACAATTTGATTTCTGAATCCACATTGCCGCGACTTTGCTTCGTTCACGTCCCTAAGACGGCCGGGTCATCATTGAATAAATTATTTTCCGAATTGTATGGCGATTTGAAGCTACCAGCGCTGACAACCCTCGACTACGGCCTCTACTCTCAAGATAAATTAAAAGCCTACAGGTTTTATTCAGGCCATTGCTATTGGCGCGACTACAGTAGACTCCCGTCAGATGCTCGTATATTTACAGTATTGAGAGACCCTGTAGCTCGTGTTGTTTCCCTTTATAAATACTGGGGTTCAATATCCACTGAACACCTCACTGACAAAACGATGATTGAAGCAATGCAGACTGCGCGAGATTCGTCGATATATGATTTCATCAGTTCGGAAAATCCTTTTATTCGAGAATCAATCGTATGTGGTCAAATCCGGCAGTTTCTTCGGCCCGATTTGGAGCAAAAAATTGAAGTGTTCCGTCAAACGGACAGCGGCCTGTATCAAATGGTGACACAGATATATGATACCTTTTCTAGGTTCGAAGCGGTACTGACTGTTGAAAGACTCTCGGAGTCATTGCCCATCTTTCTAAAGAAGCTTGGAATAGCGACTCGTAGGACCATTCCTCATGTGAATTCTTCACCATCCAGAAATGATGTTGATTTTAGTCGCGTAAGAGAGCTTCTTTTCGATTCGTCATATGTCGACTTTCTAATTTACGATCTCGCGCAAGCACTTGAAGAGCAATTTGTGCGGCAGTGGAAACTTGAAACTCCGGTACTGGAAGAGGAGATCGGCCGCGATTGTCTATAAGCGATGCATAGAGCCCGTCTGGCGATAGCGAGTGACCTTGCCCCCAAGTTTTATCCAGTTTTGAGTTCGCTCCAGCGGTTCAATTGAAGTGCTCCCCGAAGTTGGGCCAGCGAGAGCTGGAATTTTCCGGGGTTGAGGCTCAGGTCGGCGGGGATGCCGATGAGCCGTTCATGAGCGAAATCGGCACCTTATTGCCGATCGCGCTATGTGGCCGGAACTCGTTATAATCTCTACGCCAATCCTCCATCTTTGCCCGTGCGTCGTCAAGGCTCATGAACCAGTGGCCGTTCAGGCACTCGGCGCGGAACTTACCATTGAAACTCTCGATGTAGCTGTTGTCGGTCGGCTTGCCAGGCCGGGAGAAGTCGAGCACCACGCCCTTATGGTAGGCCCACAGGTCGAGGTCGCGCGAGATGAATTCGCTGCCATTATCGACACGGATCGATGCTGGATACCCGACCTGCCGGCATACCCGTTCAAGCGTCTGGACCACGTCTTCGCCTTTGTAGCTGAAGCGGGCATCGACCGTCGGCGAGAAGCGCGAGAAGGTATCGACAACCGTCAGAACCCTGATCTTGCGGCCCGTGGCCAACTGGTCATGAACGAAGTCCATTGCCCAAACATGATTGGAATGGGTCGGCTCCGTGCGATCGGCCCATAGCTTCGCCTTCACCCGCCGCTTGGGGACTTTGTTGCGCAATTGCAGGTCCATCTGTAACCGCCCGATTGTGGCCGCCTGTCGGAGATCGGCTTACTTGTTTATGACCCGTCTATAACGACGTCGTTAGCGACGTGCTTTAGGCGAGACCTGCGATGCGCGTGGAAATTCTCGGCGATGAACGTCGCCGACGTTGGAGTGATGAGAGCAAGCTGGAGGTCGTGCTGTCGGTAGGCGTCGACGGCGCGTCGGTGACAGAGGTGGCGCGCCGGTATTCGGTCACGCGGCAGCAGGTTTACACCTGGCGGCGTGAATTGCGGAAGAAGGGCCTGCTGTCGCCGCCGTCGACGACGGTGTTTCTGCCGCTGGACATGCCGCCGGCAGGGGACAGCAAAGAGGCTCGGGCTTTTGATGGCATGCAGGTTTTGCCTGCAATGATGGAATTGCAACTGCGCTGCGGACGAAGCCTTCGCTTCAGTGGCGATGTTGATGTGGTTGCACTGAAGCGCCTGATCCGGGCAATCGAGGCGGCATGATCGGGCCTGGGACAGGTGTTCGGGTTTATATCGCCTGCGGTGTCACGGACATGCGCAAGGGGATAGAGGGGCTGGCTGCTCTTGCCCAGGATGTGCTGCGCCAGAAGCCGACGGGAGGTGCGGTCTTCGCGTTTCGGGGCAAGCGGGGCGACCGTTTGAAGCTATTGTATTTTGACGGCCAGGGGTTCTGCCTTTATTACAAAATCTTGCAGAAAGGGCGGTTTCCATGGCCCTTGGCAGCAGATGGAGCAGCCCGGTTGACGTCTGCTCAACTGGCAATGCTGTGGGAAGGGATTGATTGGCGACGGCCCGACTGGGGCGTTCCTCCGGCCCGTGTCGGTTGACTTTATCTCACTGAATTTGCGTGTTTTTATGGATATTGACCCTGACCTGTGGTAGTCAGGTTCATGTCAAACGCGAGCCAAAATCTTCCCGATGATCCGGCCTTCCTGAAGGCGATGATCGCCTCGCTTGAGGCGAAGAACGCGAAGATGTCTGCGACCTTGCAGGCGCATGATCAGTTGATCCAGTCCCTGCGGCTGCGCATCGCCAGGCTGAAGAAACATGGCTTCGGCAAGTCGTCGGAAAAGATCGAGCGGGAAATCCAGCAGTTGGAACTGGCGCTCGAGGACCTGATGATTGCCGCTTCGGAAGGCAGCAGCGAGCCACTCGCCGAGGACGAAGAAACGGAGCCTGCCGCGCCTGAGGAAAGCATGCCTGAAAAGACCATGCGCCGCCGTCCGCGCGTGTCGGACAAGGCCGCTCGCGAGCGCAGGGAACTTGATCCCGGAACGTGCTGCCCCGCTTGTGGTGGCGAACTGCGGCTTGTCGGCGAAGACGTCAGCAAAATCCTCGACATGATCGCCGCACAGATGAAGGTCATCGAGATCGCCCGGCTGAAGAAGTCCTGCCGCTGCTGCGAGAAGATGGTGCAGTTGCCCGCGCCCAGCCGTCCGATATCGGGCAGCATGGCGGGCGCTGGTCTTCTGGCCTATATCCTGGTCTCGAAGTTCGACGACCACTTGCCGCTCTATCGCCTGAACGAAATCTTCGCCCGCATGGGCGTTGATATCCCCGACAGCACGTTGGTCGATTGGTGTGGCCGCGCCATGCAGGTGCTCCTGCCGCTGATCGAGTTGATCGAAGCCGCGATCATGAGCAGCGACCTTCTCCACGCCGACGACACGCCGATCCGGGTTCTGGATCGTTCTCTACGCGACAAGGGGCTGGGGAAAGGGGTGAAGAAGGGCAGGCTCTGGACCTATGTCCGGGACCAGCGCCCATGGGCGGGCATAGCTCCGCCCGGTGCGGTCTATTATTTTGCTCCCGACTGGAAGGAAGAGCACGTTCACCGTCACCTCAAGGAGGCGAGCGGCATCCTTCAGGCCGATGGCTACAAAGGCTATGCGAAGTTATATGAGGCCGGAACGGACGGGAAACGCCGCTTCCGGGAGGCTTCATGTTGGGCGCATTGGCGGCGCGACTTCCACGATATCTGGACCTCGAACAAATCCGAGATTGCCCGCGAGGCTCTCGACCGTATCGGCGCGCTTTACGACATCGAGCGCGGCATTGCAGGCAAGTCTGCCGATATCCGTCTTGCCGCGCGCCAGAAGCACAGCAAGGCAAAGGTCGAAGCATTCCGCGTCTGGGCCGAAGCGCAACTGACCCGTATCCCCGGCAAGAGCGATCTGGCGGGCGCTTTCCGGTACGGCTTGAGCAGGTGGTCTTCATTCTGCCTGTTCCTGGAAGATGGCCGTGTCGCAATCGATAACAACGCCGCCGAGCGGGCGTTGCGTCCTATCGGCGTTGGAAGACGAAACTGGCTCTTCGCGGGTGCCGACACTGGAGCAGAAACCCTGGCGCGGGCCATGACGATTATCGAAACCGCCAAGATGAATGGCCTTGATCCGCAGGCCTATCTGGCTGATGTGCTCGACCGCATTCAGGATCACAAGATCAATCGCCTCGCGGAGCTGCTTCCATGGAACTGGAAGCCGACAGCGGCAATCATCTGCGCCGAGGCCGCTTGATGGCAACGGTCAGCTTCGTCTTCACCATCGACTATGTCGCCGAAATCCTCGATGAGGACGTCGACCTCCTCAGGGAGATCATCAGCAATGATGACAACCTGACCTATGGGAATATCATCAGCGTCGTGACCGGAGATGACGAGAGCACACCCGCTCTGACAGACGATGGCATCGACGAACTTAGGCAGATGCTGACTGAGGCGCGTCGGTCAGCCGAAAAATGGCAGGAGTTCCTCGGTTGCTTTGTCCTCGACGAAGAGATCGCCGCACGCGTCAAGCCATATTCCCCGCGGTAGCAATCGGGCCGTTACGTCCATCTCCTTGTAAAGGCGATAGATTCGCTTCGGATTGACGGGCCATCCGTCACGCTTGAGAAGGACATGGACACGGCGGTAGCCGTAGCGCACACGTGTCTGGCAGATGTCCTGGATCTTTAGCTTCAGTTCGGCCTGCTCGCCGCGCCTGGACTTGTAGACATAGAGCGACCGGTCGATCTTCAGAACCGCGCATGCGCGCCGGACCGAGACCTTCCAGTCCGCCTTGACCGTGTCGACAAGCTTGCGCTTGCGGGCAGGCCTCAGATTCCAGGCGTCAAGATGGGAGCGCCCTTGGCACCCATCTTGAATCAAGACCTGTTGTAACTATCTACATACTCAGGCGTGTAGTTCACGCTGGATGGAGCCGTGCAAGGCTTTATAATGGGAGGAGGTTGTCATGGCAATCACTCTGATGGAAGGAAAAAGGCCCCAGGATTGGGCAAATCTGGTCCTGGCAATATGTTTGTTCATCTCCCCATGGGTCTTCGGCTTCACAGCCGAGACAATACCAAGCTGGAACGCGTGGATCGTTGCCGTCGTATTGGCTGTGTTGGCGATTGCGGCGCTTTCGGTATTTGTCGAATGGGAAGAGTGGGCAAATCTGGTGGTCGGTCTATGGTTGATTGCGTCTCCATGGCTGCTCGGCTTTGCTGCTAACACAAGCGAGAGATGGACGAACGTCGTTCTCGGAGCGCTTGTCGCTATCGTATCGCTGTGGGCAGTCTGGGACGTTCATCATCCCCACGCGCACGCTTAGGCGGAGATGCGAGCTTGATATTGAATAGACCCGCCGCGCGAAGCGGCGGGGGGTGAAACTGTTTGAACGATGACCATCAATCCCTTGTTGGCATCGATGAGACAGTTGCCAGACCCAGTTCGATCGCCTTGTTGAGATTCGCGCTAGCGAACCCTTTCCAGGTTCAATTAAATAACTATAGCCATTACGAAATTTCGAAGTCGGCAGATTTCGAAAGCGTTCGATCTGCCGCTTCCCTTAAGTCTCGTCACTAGACGCCAACAACATTCAGCCTCCCACCCGGAAGCCGAGAGTTTATACCGAGGCTCAATGATGTTGACTCAACGGATTCCGTTTTTGGTCAAATCATGATTCAACATGGCGGAAGGAGATTTCGCCATGGGAACAGCACTGAAGATCCGCGAGGACTATACGGCTGATGAATTGCGTCGGCTGGCGAGGCAGAGCCGGGATGCAGATTGGTCCCGCCGGTTGCTTGCCTTGTCGGTCATTTACGAGGGCGGTTCGCGGAGCCAGGCGGCGTCGATTGGCGGGGTGGGTTTGCAGATCATCCGCGATTGGGTTGAGCGTTTCAATCTGCACGGTCCTGATGGTCTGAAGACAGGCAAGGCGACGGGGCGGGAGCCCTTGCTCGATGACAAGCAGCGCAAGGCGCTTGCCGAGGCGGTCGAGAAAGGTCCTGTTCCCTATCTCGATGGCGTCGTGCGCTGGAGGCTCGTTGATCTGGTGCAATGGCTTTGGCAGGAGCATCGTGTCTTGGTGAGCCGCCAGACGCTGGGGCGCGAGTTGAATGCCATGGGCTATCGCAAACTCACCGCACGTCCCAAGCACCATGCACAAGACCCGCAAGCGATCGAGGAATTTAAAAAAACTTCCCCGCCGCAGTGGCGGAAATCGCTGCCGGAGCCGCTAAAGGAAAACGAATAGAAATCTGGTTCCAGGACGAAGCCCGCATCGGCCAGAAGAACAAGATCACCCGTCGCTGGGCCAAGCGCGGAACACGGCCCTCAGCGCCGCACGACCAGCGCACGAGATCGGCCTATATCTTCGGTGCGATTTGCCCGAAGCTCGGCAAGGCCGCCGCACTCGTCATGCCGTGGTGCGACACCTATGCCATGAACCAGCATCTGATGGAAATCTCCCGCCATGTCGCCGAAGACGCCCACGCTATCCTCATCATGGATCAGGCGGGCTGGCACATGTCCAACAATCTCACCGTGCCCGAAAACGTCACCATCTTGCCGCTGCCGCCAAAGTCGCCCGAACTCAACCCGGTTGAAAACCTCTGGCAGTTCATGCGCGAAAACTGGCTCTCCAACCGCGTCTTCAAATCTTACGAGGACATCGTCGATCACTGCTGCGATGCTTGGCACAAGCTCCAACGCCAGCCTTGGCGCGTCATGTCAATCGGCCACAGAAAATGGGCCGATGAGTTCTAATCATTGAGCGTTGGTATTAGGCTAGCCTGTCTTCCAGCAACAGCACCTCCCCTCCGATAACCGTATCCTGGCGGCAGCCAAGCCGGAGCAACCAAGAGAACGACGGGGGACAGGGGCTGGTTAAGCACATAGGCAGGGCCATCCGGAGCGGGTCTTTGCCGGTGCTCGACGCCCGGCATCACCTCGGCGGCACGCATCAGGTCTCTGATTACGGCGGTTTATATCCCTTGTCTTTGCCGGCTAAACGCTAAGTCAATCTGTAGCGCACTCGGGGGAGTTTATCATGTTTAACCGCGCAGTTTTACTTGTCATAACTTTGCTTCCGACAGCGGCCTTAGCGCAATCACCTGATCTTGAAGCGACGTGCAAAACAGTGGCCAAAAACTTCTTCTTAACGGACGGACTTGCAATCGGGACGGTCCAGTCCTTTCCGGAGCTCAAGCCGCCAGGCGTCCGTATGAGCTATTCCACACGGCAAGGAACGGCGCCTGCCGAGATGACGGATATGTTCGAATGCGAATTCAATAAAGCAGACAAACCCCACGATCTTGTCAAATTCTGTGTATCGACCATCTGCTACACGCCCAATGACAACGACGCCGACCGCAAGCGGCGATTTGAGGAGATGCGTATCCTTCTGCAGCGAGCGGAAAAGTAGGTCTGGCGAGAGATTCAGATCGGCATCGATACTGATCATGATTGGCTCCAAGCAAGCCCCGGCCTTAAACGACGATCAGCAAGGTTTACATGACCGCCTCTACCCAATAGAGGCTCGCAGTGCCCGGTCCGGCGCTGCCGGCAAACGATCGTGCGGACCGCACCTCATCGAAACACGAGAAACGACGGATATGAACGACCAAGATGACGATTACATCTATGACGAGGCAACCGGCGAGTGGCGGCTTGCTTCCGAAATCGCTGCGGAGAAGGCCAAGGCCGCGGAGGTTCGCGATGCGGCGGGCAATGTTCTCGCAGGCGGGGATTCCGTCGTGCTGATCAAGGACCTCAAGGTCAAGGGCGCCGGCCAGACGCTGAAGCAGGGAACCGTGATCCGGTCGATCCGGTTGACCGACAACCCGGAAGAGATCGATTGCCGCCACGACGCGATCAAGGGCCTTGTCTTGCGCACCGAGTTCGTCCGCAAACGCTGATTTTAGCCACGATCTTGCGTTTGGTTCCTGGATCGAATTTTACCGATGAAGGCATTGGCAAGTGGTGGGATTGCCGCTTGCAAGGTGAAACCGTCATTGCTCGGCAGACCTTGCCATGTCTTCCCAACCCGCTGATCGCCTCAGAGCAGTTCACATTACGCAAAATGCAATAGGTTCTGTTTATCGGTTGGCAGTGCTTTTGATTTATCGGGATAGTCGTGACTGACGGCCGCTCTGCGATGGCGCAGGTGCAGCCGCCAGCCACAACATAAAACCCATCCATCTGCCAACCAGCTCCTTTAGGGCGGGTCACTCGGACAACCGCCCCCTCTAATTTTCAGGTATGTGATGAAAGCACAATTTCGCTCTTGGGCCATTTCCATTGTCACCGTTGCAACTTTAGCGGGATGCCAAACTGCAAAGCCTATCGCGATGAGCGTTGTGGCCACGCCGACCGCAAAGGGCACGCAATACGGCGACGTCCTAGCGCCACAGCGCGCCGCCGGTCAGGACATCCCGGCGCTCAAAGGCCAAAAGATCGTCACGGTACGAACCTATGAAGATGTCCGGAAGAAGGGCGCACAATTCTCCAGCCGAACGGAATTGGAAGGCATCGATTGCGCGCTGGACAGTGAGGGGTACCGTGCTTCCGTGAAGACCCCTGCGGAAATTAGAGTGCCTGACTACGGCTATGCCTCACGCCCGGTTTCCGTCCATTGCCAAGCCCCCGGCTACAGGACCGGCTATGCGAGCGTGCAGCCCTTCGATGAAACATCCCATGAGCGGATGGCGGCGGCGAGCAACAACGGCCTCGTAACCATGGTGGCAGTCGCCCTGGTCGATGCAGCGACAGACAAGAAAAAGCATGACTACAGCTATCCGCCCGTATTCGTGACGATGAACCGGATTGGATGTGAAAAAGACAAGTCAGGATGCCACTAGCGCATAGATAATGCAGGTGCGCTTGGCTGAAGAAACGGGATCTGCTTTTCGCAGATCCCAAATCACCGGGCGTTGATGCCTGCCCTCGGCTTTGACACTACCCTGTCACCGCGCTTTGCAATCTTGTCATAGCCAATAGTTTTCAACTCTTAGGCCGCCACTTTCCCCCTTTGAACCGACATATTTCCATATCTGGAAACATCATCGAACCGGAACTGCTCCAACAATTCGAACAGGGCGGCAGCCTCACGTGCTAGGCCGTGGCTGGCGGCCGTCTGTTCTTCGACCATCGCTGCGTTCTGTTGCGTGCTCTGGTCAACGGTGTTCACCGCCTGATTGATTTCGCCAAGCGCCGTCGATTGCTCGCGCGCCGCCTCGACGATCGCCGACACATTGACGTTGATCTCTTCCACTTGGGAAGCAATTTCCTGCAGAGCCGAGCCGGCCTTGGTAACAAGAGCAACGCCGTTTCCGACATGAGCGCCTGACGCTGTAATCAGGCTTTTGATTTCCTTTGCCGCAGTCGCGGACCTTTGCGCCAGCTCACGGACCTCCTGCGCCACAACGGCAAAGCCCTTGCCCGCTTCGCCGGCTCTTGCCGCTTCGACACCGGCGTTCAGCGCCAAAAGGTTCGTCTGGAAGGCAATCTCATCGATTACGCCGATGATGTTGGAGATTTCGCGGGACGAGCTTTCAATCTGGCCCATGGCCGTAACTGCATCACGAACGACCTGACCGGAATGCTCTGCATGATCCCGTGTCCGGGTGACCAGCCTGCCGGCCTCTTCTGCACGACGGCTTGAATCCTTGACGGTCGTTGTGATCTCTTCGAGCGCCGCAGCCGTCTCTTCGACGGATGCTGCCTGCTGCTCGGTTCGTTTTGCCAGATTGTCTGCTGCTGTCCGGATCTCGTTTGAACCGGCTGAAATCGCCTTGGCATTTTGAGCGACGGTTCCCATCGCATCTTTCAGCTTCTCGGATGCGCCATTGAAGTCTGTCCGCAGACGCTCCAGCGACCGGATAAAGGGCTTCCCGATTCGCTGCGACAAATCCCCATCTGCGAGATTGGTCAGGCACTGTGCGAGCTGTTCGACGTTTTCGACCCGGCTTGTCACATCGGTTGCAAATTTTACGACCTTGAAGACCTTGCCGTTCAGATCGACAATCGGATTGTAGGAAGCCTGGATGAAAACCTTTCGGCCGCCTTTGCCGATGCGCATGAACTCGTCGGCAACCAACTCGCCATTTGCAAGCTTCTTCCAGAATTCCTTATAGGCGGCTGATCCCATATATGCGGGATCACAAAACATCGAATGATGTTTTCCCTGTATCTCCGAAAGGGAATATCCGAGCGCGGACAGGAAGTTGTCGTTTGCGGTCAGAACTTCGCCGGCCGGCGTGAATTCAATGATTGCCTGCGCTCTCGAAAGAGCATCGATTTTGCCTGCATCTTCTGCCGATTTCAGCTTTTGGGCCGTGATATCCGTGGCGATCTTGATCACCTTGACCGGCTTTCCACGACGAAAAACGGGATTGTAGGATGCCTCGATCCAGACTTCGCGACCGCCCTTGGCGATGCGCTTGTATTGACGTTGATCGAAGCTACCGGCCGACAGTTTCGCCCAAAAGGCCTTGTAATCCTCGGAGGACGCATAGGCTGGTTCAACGAACATACTGTGGTGTTTGCCGACAATCTCGCGGAGATCGTAACCAAGCGCGCGGCAAAAGCTCTCGTTCGCAGTAAGGATTTTACCCGCCAAGTCGAACTCGATCATGGCTTGCGATTTCGAGAGCGCGGCAAGAACCGCCACAGCATCCGCACCACGACCTAGAATAGTCATGATCATCCTCCAAAATTGTTCCGGCCCCATTGAAAGGCGCAATGTAAATATCCGCATGGAAGGTTTAATTAATATTAAATCAGATACTTATTCTCCGTTATTTCTTATAATATCAACTATTGCGACAATTCACGTCACAACTATAAAACCAAGGATATTTCTCTTTATCTATCCTTAGGTCTGTCACCGCTCATTTAATTGTTAAAAAGGGACGCGGCTAGCTGAAACGGTTGCCGCCAAAAACTTCGAGAGAAATATCTCTTAACATCAAATCAAACAGTGATACATGCAGTCGCAACGATCCTATCAACCTCGCCCGCCCGACCTCATCACAAAAATTCTGCTCGACTGCACACCAAATTCATTTGCCTCAGAGTTGGATTAGCGGAAAATCGAAGGGACGCTTCCTGCCGGGCAACCGAGCGCCGCAAGGGACGACACAGGCAGGCCTTTGAGGAGGAGAAAATGGCCGGTAACCATTCAGACCCGAGCGGACCCGATCTGGCCCTCGGCATTGCACTCACCGATCTTCCCGATGGCGGTAAGCTCGTCGGCCATCGCGATGGCGAGCCCGTGCTGCTGGTGCGCCGCGGAGCAGAGATATTCGCAGTTGGGGCCACCTGTTCGCACTATAGCGGGCCACTGGTCGACGGTGTCATCGCCGACGACAGCGTCCGCTGCCCCTGGCATCACGCCTGCTTTGATCTGCGCACCGGAGAGGCCCTGCGCGCGCCGGCGTTATCACCGCTCGCTTGCTGGTCGGTCGAGCAGCGCGGCGGAAAGATATTTGTTGGCGAGAAGCGAAAGAAGCCGCCGCCTACTCCGGGCGAAAGCGGTGCCGGGCCGTCTCCGGAAAGGATCGTCATCGTCGGCGGTGGCGCTGCCGGTTTTGCTGCCGCCGAGAGATTGCGGCGTGAACACTATCAGGGCGCGATCGTCATGATCAGCGACGACGCGGCACCGCCTGTCGATCGCCCCAACCTCTCGAAGGATTATCTCGCGGGCAAGGCTCCCGAAGACTGGATTCCACTGCGTAAGGAATCCTTTTATGCCAAGAACGACATCGACCTGCGTCTCGGAACAAAAGTCGCCGGTATCGATGTCCGTGCCAGCGAGGTCGTGCTTGCCGATGGGACTAAGGTCGCCTTCGACAAATTGCTGCTTGCGACCGGGGCCGAACCGGTGCGCCTGACCATAGCCGGCGCTGACCAGCCTCACGTACATACGCTGCGCTCCCTTGCCGACAGCCGCAGCATCATCGCGCAGGCCGGCGCGGCGCGGTCCGCTGTCGTGCTCGGCGCCAGCTTCATCGGGCTCGAGGTCGCCGCTTCTCTTCGGACGCGCGGCATCGAAGTGCATGTAGTTGCGCCCGAGGAGCGGCCGATGGAACGGGTGCTCGGACCCGAGATGGGTGACTTCATTCGTACCCTGCATGAGAAAAATGGCGTCGTCTTCCACCTTGGGGACACGGCTGCGAGCATCAGCGCGAGCGAGGTCGTGCTACACAGCGGCGGTACGATCGCCGCCGATCTGGTCGTTGCTGGCATCGGCGTGCGGCCACGGGTCGATCTCGCCGAAGCGGCCGGCCTCGCCACCGATCGGGGCGTCCTGGTCGATGCCTATCTCGAAACCAGCGCGCCGGGCATATATGCGGCCGGCGATATCGCGCGATGGCCCGATGCCTACAGCGGCGAGAACATCAGGGTGGAGCATTGGGTGGTAGCTGAGAGGCAGGGTGCAGCCGCGGCGCTCAACATGCTCGGACGCCGGAAGAAATTTACGGATGTGCCGTTCTTCTGGAGCCAGCATTACGACGTTCCGATCAACTATGTCGGCCATGCCGAGGGTTGGGACGCAATCGAGGTCGAAGGCGACATTGCCGCAAAAGACTGCCTCCTGCGCTTCAAGCGCGGCGGACGCGTTCTGGCTGTTGTCACGATCTTCCGCGACAGCGAAAGCCTTCAGGCCGAACTGGCGATGGAGCAGAGCAAGGCGTAGATCGAGTGGGATCAAGCGGCATGACCTACTGGGTCTATGCCGCTACTTCCGCGGGGCCATCCGATGTCGGTCGCGTTTGGGGATAGGCAGTCTTATGAAGATCGCCTCCATCCGTGCCTTAATTTAGCACTACTTTGGCAGAATTGAATTTGGGGTCATTTGGAACCTGATACGGCAGTGAGGACATCGTTGTGGTGGATGGTGGTTTGAGAGCGCTATCACAGCGCGCCGGATGGCCGGCAGTGTCGGCTTAGGCGGACCGTGCCTCTTCCTTTTTTTCCCGCTTTGCCTTGTTGAGGCGTTGATGTTGAAGAAAGGCATAGGCAATCATCGTCATCAACGCGTGTCGGTGTAGGCCCTGCCACGATCGGCCTTCAAAGTGATCGAGGCCGAGTTCTTCCTTCATCTGCTGATGGGCCTGCTCGCAGACCCATCTTGCTTTGATGGCGGCCGCGAGAGCTTTCAAGGTCGCCTCGGCCGGCAGATTGGAGAGATAATATTTGCGCTCGTCGTTTGAACGCCATTCACCAACGAGCCACGCTTCTTCGCCCGGCATGTGCTGCTGTCCCTTGTCGAGGATGCGTTGCGGGTTGCCATCAGCAATCCGAATGCGTAGGGCCGCGAAGCGTGCGGTCAGTCGAGCTTTGGTGCCATGACGCCAACTGACCTTCTTCCAGGTCGCTCCTTCCAGGATCGCTTCGGCTGCGGTCGACAGCGTATCGGGGATCGAATGCTTGCGCGGTCTTCCATGGCCGGCGACAGGAAAGATCAATGCGACATCATGAGGATAAACCTTCTGATGCTTGGGAATGCCGACGGCCCAGGTGAGATTGCGTGCACTGAGCCCCTGGCGAAACGCAGCCGACAGACCATAGCCGGCGTCGGCAAGGACAGTACCAAACCGCACGCCTGCAGCCATCAGCCGATCGATCTCGTCGAGCGCGATCTCCGGTTTGGTGCGGGATCGGCGCATCTCCTCGGGAATGCCGGCCTTCGCCATCCGATCCTGATCACTAGTCCAGCTCTCGGGCAGGAACAGCCGCAGGCCAACGGGAACAGGAACCTCGTCGCGGGCCAGCGTCAACGACACTAGCGTCTGGCAATTGGCGCGCTTGCCGAGCATCGACGCATACTGCGGGGCGACCCCAACGGAATGGTCGCCCTTCTTCGGAATAGCCGTGTCATCGATCACCAGAAAAGCATCTGAAGCCCCGACAATCCTGTCGGCCCGCACCGCCAGTTCCGCCTCAAGAGGACCGGCATCCCAAATCCCATCCGAGATGAAATGATGCAGGCGGTCGTAGCGATCAAGCGCAAGCCGTTCCGCCATCGGCTCGATACTCTTGCGATCACCAGGTCCGATAAGGCCCGAAATATAGACCGGGCACATCTGCCGCCGCTTCTTGTGACCGAGCTTCTCAACAAACGGCTTCAGCCAATCCGCCAGTGCAACATCCAGTTCCGCCATCTCGCGCACCCCTGTGAAAGTGCCCAAGATGGCCCATCATCGTAAATGGCCGGTTAATCTGCCAAAGTAGTGCTAGGCCGTAGACTCATTAGCGCGCAACCACAGCCACATTGAGGCGAGCTGGACCATGGCGAGGAAGTTGGCGGCGAGCTTGTCGTAGCGGGTGGCGATGCGGCGGAAGTGCTTCAGCTTCGAGAAGAACCGCTCAATCAGGTTGCGCTCGCGGTAGAGCCGCTTGCAGAAGAATGGCTTCCAGCGCCGGTTGCTCTTGGGCGGGATGTTGGGCGTGGCGCCCTTGTTTTGGATCAGCTCGCGGATACGGTCGGCATCATAGGCCTTGTCGGCGAGAACAATGGTGTGCGGCCCGAGACGGTCGAGCAGCTTGTCGGCGATCTGCCCGTCGTGTGTCTGTCCTGCCGTCAGGCCGAGCCTGATGGGGAGGCCTTGCGCGTCGACGACGACGTGGATCTTGGTCGTGAGCCCGCCGCGTGATCGACCGAGGCAGTGATCTGCCCCCCTTTTTGCCGTCGTCGCCTGCTGGTGGGCGCGAACGGAGGTGCTGTCGATCATCTGGATGTCGCCGTCGTGCGCGGCGGTGACGGCATCCATCAGCCGGTCCCAAACGCCCGCCTTTCGCCATCGCACGAAGCGGTTGTAGCAGGTGGTCCGCGGGCCATAGCGCGCCGGCAGGTCACGCCACGGGCACCAGATCGCAACACCCAGAAGATGCCGTTCAGCACGCGACGGTCATCGACACGCGGCACACCCCTTGGCTTGTTGGGAAGCAGCGGCTTGATCACGCGCCACTCGAAGTCGGTCAGGTCATATCGGGTCATGCCAGTGCTGAATCAGAGTTTGGTAGCTGCCAGTCACGTCACATTGGGTGGGAACGCGCGACGAACGGGCAGACCGTTCGTCGCGATAGTGATTGTCCCGATAGTGATTCAAGCGGCCGACGTGTCGAGGCGGAAATTCTCCGCTGCCCATGCAGCAAACGTCGTCGGCGTCTTGCCCGCCACGCGATTTGCGAGCGCGATTTCATGCTCGAACGAGCGCGTGCCGAGGTAGGTATAGTTCTCGTAATAGGTCAGGTTCTCGGCAACCGCAGCAGCTCCCGGGAAGAAGCCCGCAAAGACCTCTGTCGGTACCTGCGTGAACGAAAACTGATGACCCTGCTGGTTTAGGGTGTTCACGATGTCGCCAAAGCTCAGAAAATCACCGACGAGCGGGAGATACACGCCTTTGCCGGTTTCCTCGGGGTGAGCGAACGCACCGGCCACAATGCGGCCGAGTTCGCCAATGTCACCCATGTGGAAGCAGCGTACGCTCGGGTCGATTGGCAAAACCCAGCCGTATCCTCCGTCCTGCTGCTTTTGTGGGCCAACCGGTCCCGAAAAGTTCTGATAATAGGCAGGGGGCACGACAAAGGTGTGGAGAGCGAATCCGGCGGCTTCAACGATCGGATCGATTTTCGCCTTGCCCGTGAATTGTGGAAGGCTGATCTTACCTCCGCTGATCGCTTCAACATTGGGGAGGGTGGACCAAACCATGTGGTCGACACCCGCCGCCTTGGCGGCATCGATCGCGGACGTCGCCTGCTTCATCTCGTCGGTGCCATCCTGCCAGTAATTGGTGACCAGGAAAACGCCGTGCGCGCCTGCCAGCGCCGCCGCCAAGGTTTCTGGCCTGTCCAAATCTGCGGCGATCACTTCGTCAGCAGGGCCTTGGTACGTGTCGGGCTGACGGGTAAGGGCTCGCACCTTGAACTGGTCATTTGCCTTGAGGGCTCGTACCACGCCGGCGCCTTGATGGCCGGTTGCACCAAACACGGCGATCGTCTTCTTGTCGCTGGAATTCATCTTACTCTCTTTCAGGTTTTGCCGGGCCACGCGCACGCGAACCCAGTCATTCTCAAGAGCATCTTGCGCTTGAACGAAATCCGGTACAATTCATCAGATTGTGGCATCACCTGCTAGGATTTGATCCAAATGTCCGAACCCGTAGAAACATCCGAAATGGTGGCGTTCACCAAGACCGTCGAGGTGAAATCCCTCTCACGCGCCGCTGCCGAACTGCGCGTTCCCAGGGCAACGCTGAGCCGTCGCCTTGCCCGCCTCGAGGAACGGCTGGGCATGCGTCTGCTTCGTCGCACAACGCGCAGCCTAGCGCTGACCGATGCGGGTGAGTTGTTTTACCGCCATGCATGCATTGCGCTCGAGGCGGTTCGGCAGGCCGAGCAAAGTGTGCGAATGACGAACGACGTGGTCCGCGGCGATCTGCGTGTGTCCGTACCGCCGATGATGAGCGCCAGTTTTAACGCTGCTGTGTGTGATTTTGCTGCCTGCTATCCAGAGCTGCGCGTCCACGTCCACACATCCAACCAGAGGGCAGATCTTCTTAACGGCAACTACGACGTTGCACTACGCGCCAGCAGCCAAATCGAGCCGGGCCTTGTCGCGCGCACTCTCTTGCGCGATCCGATGATTTCCGTTGCCTCACCGGACTATCTCAGAGCCCGTGGGACTCCCCAAACACATCTCGATCTGAAAAACCATCGATGTCTTCTTGGATTTGCCAGAGGAGAATTGGCAGAAACGCACTGGCCTCTCACGTCTGGAGGCAAGTTTAAGGTCGAGGGCGCATTCTACGCGAATGACATCGAACTTTTGTGTGACGCAGCCCTGCGCGGCCTCGGTATCGCGCTCCTGCCGCACGGGTTGGTCTCAAGGCACCTTAAGAGCAGCGCGTTGGTGCAGGTGCTCGACGGCGCAATCGGTTCAGGGATGCAGATCGCGCTCGTTTATCCCGAGCGCACGTACATGAAGCCGCAAGTGAGAGCCTTCATCGATGCGATCGCCGCTTGGGCCAGGGGCAAAGTCGATGTAGATGCGGAGTGACAGGGAATGGGTGTCGCCACCCTTAGCTGATGCAATCCATTGGAAGTCGGCTCCATTTTGCGTTTTGCCAAATGCTGACTGTCCGAAAACCACCCCATGCCGGTCATTCCCCTTTATGGGTTCACGACTTAGTCAACGATGAAAAGTTTCGCACCGGTTTTCGTGGATGAACGATGGGCGGGATCGCCGAAGTCGGAAACCTGATAGCTCATGCCGGCTTTCAGGGTGAACCGCCGCCCGTCTCGCAACTCGGTCTCGAGCTCGCCTTCCAAGACATAAAGAATGTGCCCTTTGTCGCACCAATGATCTGCAATGTATTCGGCGGTATATTCGACCTGCCGGATACGGATGTCGCCCATCATGACCGTGCGCCAAAACGCTTTTCCCGTGTCGCCCGTATGCTCTGTCGTCTCAATGTCGCTCCAGTCGATAAGGGTGAAAGGATGAGTAGGAAGCTTCATGATTTCTCTATTGCCTTGTTGTGTTGTCGTGAGCGGCCGGAGATCGTGGGCATGCGGGATTGTGCGTGGACAATGATCATGCAATTCGCATGAAAAATCGCAAGTCCAACCCCGCTGAAGACACCGCTTCCCGCTTAAGCCGTCCAAAATGCTATTCTGTGCAGGTATTTCGGACATTCGATATTCTGTCACATCCATGTCATGAAATGCGCCGACACCTCCTGCCAGATCAAGAGCGGGTATCCCAATGGATTATTTCAGACGTTTCAACTTTCTGTTCGCAACGCCGACCTTCGACAGCGAGGATCTGGAGGGAGCCCGCTACAATCAGATCGTCGAGGAGATCGAACGCTCCGGCTTTGAGGTGGTGCGCGCACGCAATCTCGAAGATGCCGAGATCGCCGTACAGACGGACGCCGCCATCGGCTGCATGCTGGTCGACTGGGGTAAAAAGGGGCTCGAGGGCAAGACGGCCTCCCTCATCAACCTGATGCGCCGCCGCGGCCTCGAGTTCCCGATCATCCTTCTGATCCGCCGTAAACGCTTCGAAGATGTGCCGGTAGAGGTGCTCGATTTCATCGACGGCTATGTCTTCCTGTCTGAGGAAACGCCGGCCTTCATCGCCAAAAGCCTTATCAGCCGGCTCAAGCAATATGCAGAGACGTTGAAGACACCATTTTTCGGTGCGCTGGTCGATTATGCCGAGGAAGGCAACCACCTCTGGACCTGCCCTGGGCACAATGGCGGCATCTTCTACAGCCGCAGCCCGATCGGCCGGGTCTTCATGGAACATCTGGGCGAGGCGGTGTTTCGCGACGATCTCGACAATTCCGTGCTCGACCTCGGCGACCTCTTGACCCACGAGGGACCGGCATTGGCTGCACAAAAAGAAGCGGCCAAAATCTTCGGCGCCGAGAAGACCTATTTCGTCCTGAACGGTACCTCCACCTCGAACAAGGTCGCGCTCTCCGCCCTCGTCACCGATGGCGATCTCGTGCTGTTCGACCGTAACAACCATAAGGCCGCCCATCACGGCGCTCTGATGATCTCCGGCGGCATTCCAGTCTATCTGCCGACCATACGCAACCTCTATGGCCTGATCGGTCCCATCGATTTCATGGCCATGGACGAGGAAGCCTTACGGGAGCGCATCCGCACTCACCCGCTGGTGAAAGACCCCGAGGCCTACAAGAAGCCCCGCCCGTTCCGCGTCGCTGTGGTGGAGCAGTGCACCTATGACGGCACCATTCACAATGCCGAGATGATCCTCAAGCGGATCGGGCATCTGTGCGACTACATCCTCTTCGACGAGGCATGGGCGGGCTTCATGAAATTTCATCCGCTCTATGCCGGGCGCTTTGCCATGGGCCTTGCCGACCTCGGCCCGGACGCACCGGGCATCATCGCCACGCAGTCCACCCACAAGCAGCTCGCAAGCTTCTCGCAGGCCTCCCAGATCCACATGAAGGACCGGCATATCACCGGCCAGAAACGCCGCGTGGAGCACCGGCGGTTCAATGAAAGCTTTATGCAGCACGCCTCGACCTCGCCCTTCTATCCGCTGTTCGCCTCGCTCGATGTAGGCGCTCAGATGATGAAGGGCCGCTCGGGCGAAGTGCTGTGGGACGACACGATCCGCCTCGGCATCGAACTGCGCAAGAAGATCCGCGCCGTGCGCCGCGAATTCGAGGAAAAGGAGCATCGCCCCGAGCGCCGTTGGTTCTTCGAGCCTTTCGTGCCGGATCGGGTAGCAATTCCGGATGTGTCGAGCCCTGGCGCAGTGCATGACGTGCCGTGGGAGAGCGTCGCCACCGACCAGCTCGCCACCAATCCCGCCTTCTGGCACCTGACACCCGACGCGGCATGGCATGGCTTTTCCGCAATGGAGCCGGGCTTCGCCATGACCGATCCGAACAAGCTCACCCTGCTCACCCCCGGCTTCGACCGCAAAAGCGGAAAATACACCGAGCACGGCATACCGGCGCCCGTGGTCGCACAATACCTGCGCGAAAACCGCATCGTCGCGGAAAAGAACGACCTCAATTCGCTGCTGTTCCTTCTCACGCCCGGCGTGGAGGCCAGCAAAGCCGGAACTTTGATCAGCGGCCTCGTCGCCTTCAAGAAGCTCCATGACGACAACGCGCTGATCGAGGAGGCAATCCCGGAATTTTATCGTCGCCGGCCGGGTCGCTATGCGGGCGTGCGGCTGCGCGATCTCTGCGCGGACATGCACAACTTCTTCCGTCAAGCTGACGTCAGCACGCTTCAGACAAAGCAGTTTTCCGCCGACCACCTGCCGCCGATGGCCATGTCGCCCCATGATGCGGCACGCTGCCTGGTGCGCAATGATGTGGAGTATCTGCCGATCGACGCCATCGCCGGCCGCATCGCAACCACGCCCTTCGTGGTCTACCCCCCGGGCATTGCAACCATCGTGCCGGGCGAGCGCTTGACGGAAAGGGCAAAGCCCATGATCGACTATCTCAAGATGTTTGAAACCTGCTTCAACACCTTCCCCGGCTTCGAGGTGGAGATTCAGGGGCTCTATCGCGAGATCGATGCATCCGGCCGCATCCGGCTCTATACCTACGTCGTCGCGGAATAGGCTGGGAAATTCAGGTCAGTGATGAAGCAGGATAAAACGATCGTCATTCGCCCCTCTCGGGAATCCGATGTCGATGCCATGTTGGCGATCTATCGCCGCCATATTCGCCGCGGTGTCGAGGTTGGAGTGGACGACAGCGACACGCCGCAACCGGACGATCTGCGGGAACGGCGCAAGAATTTGAAGAACCGCCGCTTTCCGCATGTCGTTGCGGTCGAGGGTGAAAAGGTCGTGGGCTATGCCTATGTGGTGTTGTTCCGCAAACGCCCGGCCTACCGCTATACGGTGAAGCACTCGATCTATGTGCATCACGACCATATCGGCCAGGGCATCGGGAGCCTGCTCATGCGCGGGCTGATCGACGCCTGCGCCGCGGCCGGTTTCCGGCAGATGATCGGCTATATCGCTGCCGACAATGCCGCGTCGCTCGCCCTGCACGAACGCTTCGGCTTTGTTCGCGTCGGCCTGTTGCCCGGAGTTGCCTATCGTTACGGCCGCTGGGCCGACAGTGTGATGGTCCAGCGCTCACTCGCCTCCGGCTCGACCACCCCACCACCTCCGCCACCGCTCTCCACCCGCTGAAACCTACGGGATTGATGCATGCGATAAGTATGCCGATTTTTGTGATACTGCTCTCGGTCGCTCTGGAAGCGGTAGCGCGTGATAGCGCTTAATACCCAGACTATGTGGTGAGTGAACCTTGCAGCGGATGTCTGCTCTGGAAAACAACCCCGTCGCTCAGTGAAATGCCGGCCCGACAATCTCTCGCCCGACGCAAGTCCGCATTGCGCGAATTATATTCTGCACATAGCCAATGATGGCACGATTGTGGGGATCGTCGATCATGGCGAGATCTTCGCGCATGACCTGCAGCATCCGTTTGATGTCGAGTAGCGTACGTACGATATCGTCAGCGTACTCCGCGCCCATATCATCGATGATATCGGCAACGGCCGCTGCCAAAGAGTCGACCCAGACGAGACGCTGCGCCGCGCTCAGCCGCTCAAAGAGTGTGATGTTATCGACTGCCGGCATACTTGTGCCTCCGGCACGAGAAATGCGACCTTAGCGGTTAGCGGTCAAGTCACAAAATCGGCATACAAAAGCGAAAATCACTTTTCACAAAGTCGCCGTCCGCCGCCATAGGGCTGGTAGGTGCAGTCCGCTGGCCGGAAGGAGCGGTAACTGCGTGAACAGGCCGTGATGTTGCAGGACTGTGTTGCCCCGGGGCTGTCGATCACCGCTTCTGTCGATTGCGCTCCGCGCGGCCCAGGCACTGCCATCGCCTCCCGCATGAAGTCTCGCCAAATATGCGCTGGCAAGGCTCCGCCTGTGACCCCGTTCATTGGCGTGCCGTCATCATTGCCGACCCATACGCCGGCGACGAGCGACTGCGTGAAGCCAACGAACCAAGCATCGCGATTGTTCTGGCTGGTGCCGGTCTTGCCGGCCGCAAACGTGCCGGGGTCGGCTCCGCGCCCAGTGCCGCGCTCGACCACCAACTGCAATAGGCCGAGAAGATCGGACTGGTAGGGGGAAAGATCCACATTCGGTTTTACTTGTGAGCCAACGCGAAACGCCTTTGCCTGCCCTGCCGCCTGAAACTCGACGATGCCCCAAGGCTCGACGGGCGCCCTACCAAGTTGGACAGACGCGTAGGCGCTGGTGAGCTCAAGCAAGTTTACTTCGGATGTGCCGAGCGTCAGAGATGGCGTGTTGGCAAGCGGCGTATTGATGCCGAGTTCGCGCGCAGCGGCGATCACCTTGTCGAGCCCGACCTCTTCAGCAAGCGCCACCGACGCGGCATTGAGTGACCGGGCAAAGGCTTCGGCAAGTGTCACCCAACCGTGATAGCCGCCGCCAGAGTTTTCCGGCGACCAGCCGTTGATGTCGATCGGTGCGTCCAGAATCCGGTCGGACAACGAGAGTCCAGCCTTCAGCGCTGCATAATAAACGAACAGTTTGAAGGCGGAGCCCGGCTGCCGCATCGCGGTGACGGCGCGGTTGAACTGGCTTGCCTTGTAGTCGCGCCCGCCGACCATCGCGACGACCGCGCCATCGGGTCTCATCACAACCAAAGCGGCCTGCGATGCGCCGACTGACTTTCCTTCACCGTCCAGGGCGTTTCTCACGACCCTTTCGGCAATCTGTTGAAGCTGCGGCACCAGCGTCGTGCGCACCGTGGTTGACCCCGGCGAAGAGCCGGCAATTTCGCCGGCCCGCGGCGAAATCCAGTCAGCAAACCAACTTCCGGAGCGCGGTGTCGGCGTCGTTGGATGCAGTTTGGCGAAGCTCGCCTTGGCTTCGTCTGCCTTCGCGGCGGTGATTTTGCCATTGGCCACCATGGCGTCCAGAACAACAGCGGTGCGCTGCCGGGCACCCTCGAAATTATCGATCGGATTCCATTGGCTCGGCGCTCGCAGCAATCCCGCGAGCATCGCCGACTCCGGCAGGTTGAGAGCGTCGATATCTTTGTTGAAATAGATCCGTGCGGCGGCAGGCATGCCGGTCGCGCCAGCGCCGAGATAGACGCTATTGAGATAGCGCGTCAGGATTTCCTGCTTGCCGAGCTTCCACTCCAGCCAAATGGCTATGACAACTTCCTGTATTTTTCGCTTTATTGTCCGATCGCTATCAAGATATTCCAGCTTGATGAGCTGCTGGGTAATCGTGCTGCCTCCTTCTACCACCGAGCCAGCTTCGAAGTTCCGCAGGAGTGCTCTTCCGATCCCTCTGGGGTCGACGCCGAAATGATCCATGAACCGGCGATCCTCAATTGAAAGGACAGCGTCGATCAGCTGTGTTGGAAACTGGTTATATTGCGCGTACGGTCCTTGATAAGGCCCCTGTCTTACCAAGGGTGCACCGTCAGCGGTCTCCAACACCACGACGGGCTTCAACGTTCCATCCCGGATCTCGGCCCAGGGCACGTCTTTCAGTGCCCACACCAGTACGCTTCCCGCAAGGAAGAGGCAGGCAAGAAGCGCCAATCCTGCACCGATTTTCCACCGGCCCATATTTGACGAAGCATGCCGCCGATTTTCGAACTGTTTTATGCGCAGGCCACGAATATTGCTCCCCGCTTTGGACAGAGCAGTGGCGAACCATCTGCCAAGACCGCGGATTGTTGATGGGCTTTCCGGCCCGCTTGGCGTCCTAAGCTTCGTTCTCAAGTACGAAGCGGCCGCCTTGGTCCTGGCCCTTGCGAAGATCGTACTTGCGCGCAAATCGTGACCGAGTGCTCGCAGTAGATTGTGCGTTGCCCGTCTGCTTTGGCCAAAGGGTCCGTCAGCCTGTCGCGGAGGATCGACCGATGAACTGGACGCTGAGTCCGACGAGGATGCCGGCGCCTCAATTTTGTCGGCAGCGAACTCCGAATCCGGCGGGCGACTGGCACCCGTGCTCGGGCCGCTGGTACTTTGGGCTGAGGAGTTGGGAGGGCTTGGCATCGGTTCCCGCTAAAAGGCACTTTTCCCTAATGTAGGGCAAGCTTATAACGTCGCCATGTGGAATGCTCCATCGCAAAACCAGCCCATTTATGTCAGTCTCCGCTCGGAGATCGCCTTCTCGCTTCATTCGCGAGACGTGTGGCGACTTGCCCCTAATTTGAAGCGCTTCTTGATCCGATCGACCGGCGTTCCGTCCAAAAGGGGAACCTGGATGAGCCGGTCATAGTCCTCAAAACCCATCCTCGTATAATAGGCAAGGCCGCTGACATTATCGGCACGTATGGTCGCATTGATAAATTCGAATCCGAGCTCTTCGGCTGCTGTCCGGGTCGCGGGAAAAAGGGCGCTGCCGACGCCGGGTATCTTTGGATTGGTGCGGGCAAATGTCGCTATATCCGCAAAACCCTTCGGCGGATCGCCATATAGACTCAGGGACTGAAAGCCGGCAAGCAACTGATCGTGCTCCGCAACATGACAGGCAAGAACAAACTCGCCGTCGATGAACCAATCTGCGAACTCGGCAGCCGAAAGCGGCGTCTCAAGCGCAGTTGTTCCGCCAATGCGGATAATCTCATTCAGGAGGCTACACAGTTCCTCCGCGTCGGCTGCTACAGCCCTTCGGATATGCATGACCAATGTCCTCGTCTCGGGATGACACCGTACGAATGGCCCTGGGAGAACGCAAGTGGTCCACACAGGCGAACTGACGGTGGCAGCAAAGGAAACGCCCGCCGAAACAAACGGGCGGGAACGATGTAATTCAGTAGAATTGAATGCTCGAAATAGCAGAATTGTTGGAAGTACTTATCCGATTTCCATATCGAACGTCTTCAAACCTATAGGCGCAATCCTTACGTGCTCTATCGCTATGTCTATCAAGGCAATACCGATGTGAGAGCACTCACGACCACGCCGTCTCTCAGTGGGGACTGGGGCACGCGCGGTCATTTTCCCAGACAATGAGCGGCCCAGGTGTTCGACACGCTTTTCGTGTATCGAACGTAAGGCGCACGCAATCTCCCCGTCTTAACAACAATACCAACCGGGCGGCCGTCGGGTGGACGAACCCGTGCGCCCATAGGAGAGAAAGATGGAATCACTGCAATATCTCAGCCCGACCGAATGGATGGCGATCGAAATTGCCGTCCCGGTCATCGTGCTGGCAATCCTTTTCCGGTGGAGCGGCCTGATCCGCTATATCCCCAACGACAGGCTCGGCATCCTCGAAAAACTTTGGAGTTTTCGCGGCTCTGTCGAGAATGGCTTCATTGCGCTCAACGGTGAGGCCGGCTTCCAGCCGGAAGTCGTGCGCGGCGGGCTGCACTTCTTCATGCCGTTCCAGTATTCGATGCATCGCGCCGATCTCGTGACTATTCCGCAGGGCCAGATCGGCTATGTCTTCGCCCGTGACGGCAAGCCGTTGCCGCCGACCCAGACGCTTGCATCGAATATCGAAGCCGATGACTTCCAGGACGTGCGCGGCTTTCTCATGAAGGGCGGCCAGAAGGGACCGCAGCGCAAGATCCTGCGCGAAGGCACCTATGCGATCAATCTCGCACAGTTCATCGTGCTGACTGCGCAATCAACCTATGCAGTCAACCTGAGTTCGTCGGAACAAAAACTGTTTGCGGACATGTCCAGGCTGATCACGGAGCGGAATGGCTTCGAGCCCGTCGTCATCCATGACGCCGAGGACATGATCGGCATCATCACCATTCACGACGGTCCGGCGCTGCCGGACGGCGAGATCATCGCGCCGACCGTCGCCAACGATCCGAAGGATCCGAACTTCCACAACAATTTCCAGGATCCGGAGAAGTTTCTCAATGCCGGCGGCTATCGCGGCCGGCAGTTGCAGGTGCTTGCCGACGGCAGTTATTTCCTCAATCGCATCTTCGCGACCGTCGAACTGGTCGAAAAGACGATCATCGACGTCGGCACAGTGGGCGTCGTCGTCTCTTATACCGGCCGGCGCGGTGCGGATATTTCCGGCCAGTCCTATCGCCACGGCGAATTGGTCGAGACCGGCGCTCGCGGTGTCTGGTCGACGCCGCTTCTGCCGGGCAAATATGCATTCAACACTTATGCCGGCAATATCGTCATCGTGCCGACCACCAACTTCGTCCTCAAATGGTCCAGGGAACAGTTCGGCGAGCACAGGCTGGACGAGAATCTTTCCGAAGTGTCGCTGATCACCAAGGACGCGTTCGAACCAGTGCTGCCCCTCTCGGTGGTCGTGCACATCGACTATATGAAGGCGCCGCTCGTCGTGCAGCGTTTCGGGGATATCAAACGGCTGGTGGAACAGACGCTCGATCCGATGGTCTCGGCCTATTTCAAGAATATCGCCCAGACCAAGACGTTGATCCAACTGCTGCAGGAGCGCAGCGAAATCCAGCGCAAATCCGGCGAGGAAATGCGCGAGAAGTTTGCTTCCTACAGCCTCGAACTGCAGGAAGTGCTGATCGGTACGCCGCGCGCCAACAATGGCCAGAACAGCATAGAGCAGATCCTGATCCAGCTACGCGAGCGCCAGATCGCCGTTGAAAAGGTCGAGACCTATAAGTTGCAGGAAGCGGCTGCGATCCAGGAGCGCACATTGCGCGAGAAGGAAGCGCTCGCCGAACAGCAGGCCAAGATCACGACATCAGCACTCACCATCGAAATCAGCGAAAACGAGGGTAAGGCGCAACTCGCCCGCACCCGCCAGCAGGCAGAAACCATTCAAGTCACCGCCAAGGCAGAGGCCGAGAAGGTGCGCCTCGCCGGCCTCGGTGAAGCCGACCGGATCAAGGCCATTGCGCTTGCCGATGCCGAACGGATCAAGGCGACCGGTTTTGCGGATGCCGAGAAGGTGCGCGCCGTCGGTCTGGCGGAAGCCGAGGCCACCGAGAAGAAGGTCGCGGCCTTTGGTGGACCGGACTATCAGCTCAACTCGCAGGTCCTCATGCGCTTCGCTGAAGCGATCGAGAACGGCAGGCTGCCGCTCGTGCCGCAGATCCAGGTTGGCGGCGCCGGCGGCGAGAAGGGTGCAACCAATGGTCTTGTGGAAATGATGCTGTCGATGCTGGTCGCTGACCGGCTTGGACGACAGGATTCGCCGGCTGCGGTGCCGGCGCCGGCGCCGGTCGAGCAGCATTGATTATCGATGGGCCGGGTACTACGCCGGCCCATTTTTGCATCCGCTTTCCCTCTTCGAACCTAGATATTCCATACCTGGAAGCATCATCGAACCGGAACTGCTCCAGTAGTCGAACAGGACGTTGGCTTCGCGTGCCAGGCTCTGGCTGGCGGCCGTCTGCTCTTCGATGATCGCAAGATACATTGGCGTCGATCTCTTCTACCTGAGAGGCGATCTCATCGATCACGCCGCTGATGTTGGGGATTTCTGCATCTATCCTTCGGCCCTGACATTCTCCCTTTGGTTGACAGACACGCCCGCACACATGGACCAAAGTCCTGGATCCATCAGACTGAAGACCGAGTGGTGGAACACCTGTGGGTTTCGGCTCGTTCGTTTGACAGCGGTCACAAAGGCGGCCTCGTGCGCCTTCTGAATGCCGCAGCGGATCGATGGCCAGAAGGTGTCAAAATGAAAGCCATAGCATTGGCCGCGTTCGGAATCGCAAGTTCGATAGGCGCCTGTATCGCTGTTGCGTCCCTTGCTTCCTACGTCGTGGCGGAACCGGAACGACATTCATTCGCCAATCTCACAGCGCCTGATCTTTGGACAACGGAGCCGCGACGCGTCGATCCCAGAACGCAACATTACGAGCGGCTTCCACCCCTTTATTCGACATATGTTACCAATGCCACTGCCGTTAAAACCGCAAAGCCATCGAAAGAAATAGGATCGACTGCAACCGAGGTTGACCAGCAAAAGCCATGGTTCTCCGCGGAGCACATCCAGACGTGTGCCCGACGCTACCGCTCGTTCGATCCCTCAACGAACACCTATCGCTCCTATGATGGGCGGATACGACAGTGCTCGCTGTCATCAGACGTGATCCAGCCGGACGAAGGCACACCGCCCGGACCATCGATATCTGCGCAAGCAGTCGATTGGTGCGCAAGCCGTTATAGGTCCTATCGACGGGAGGACAATAGCTATCAGCCTTTCGAAGGGCCTCGTCGGGCATGTCAGCCGCCTGGCGAATCGGAGCCGGTGGTAGCGACGAAGTAACATCGGAGCGACGGCTCGTTCAAACAACCAGTCGTCGGGCTGAAGCTCCACTCGTGTGCATCTCGACCATATCGTATGCCGCTGGCACCTGCGCGGGCAACATGCATGTCGCGACACTGGGGCGTCCCTCAATCAGTCATACTTTATGCTGCCGTCTCCCGCCTTGTTCAGGACCTCTCGAGCAGTCCCCACTGTTTCTTGGGCCGCTTCACTCGCATTCGATATGATATCCCCGCGCAGCTTATCGGAAACGTCGCCCACGGCCTGATCCTCGAGCTCCGTATGCGGCAGCGCCGCTCCTATGGCTGCGCCGACCGCAAAAGCAAGGGCGCCACCGACGAGAGGCTGATCGCGGAAATGCCTGAGAATGGCGTCGTTAAACTGCGCGCTTCGATTCTCAAACGTTCGCGCCGCGTCCTGAACACTGCCGGCGACGGAACTTCCGGCTTGCGCAATCGAACCGGTCAGCCGACCGGTGGAGGTACTCACCTGTCGCCAGGTATCAGAGGCCCAACCGGAAGCCCCATCGAACAAGGTGCCAGCCTCGTCGCGGATATCCTTCACCTGCTTGCCGGCCGCGTCGGCAAAGCCGCGATAGGCCTTTCCGCTTTGGTCAACGAAATGGCCGGCCCGGCGGCCACCAGCGTCCGTTAGGGCTCGGAAACGATTGCCGCCTTCATCCGTGAAGTGGCTGTACCGTTCGCCGAAGCTCGCCTCGACAGGTCCGGTGCGCCTTACGGCACCCGTCACGGTCGCCAGCGGGTATTCCTCCTGGGCTTCGTCCCGCTCGCTGGTTCCTGGAGAGCGGGTGCCGGGATTGGCAAACAGCCAGGCAAGGCTCACTCCCAACAATGTAACGGGAATAGGGTTGGTCCTGAGCGCCTTGCCCAGATTGCTGACATATTCAGCGCCGCCGCTTTGCCTTGCATATTCGAGCAGTTCGTCCATAAGCTGACCGGGAGACATGCGCTCCTCGATCGCGTGGAGCTTTTCTTCGATCCGGTGGCGATCCGCTTCGATCTCTCGCTGCAGCTCGGCAGCCGAGTGGGAGTGAGAATTGTCGTTCATTGCACTCTCTCCTTCACGACGTCCACATCACGCCGCAGCGATGTTGTCGTCTTATCCAGCTTGAGGCTGCTGCCTCTCAGCGTGGAAATACCGCGCGCCACCATTGCCCAGGCAAGGAGGGCGACGATCACTCCGACAATGAGAGCTGCCAGCGTGTCAGCACTCGGCTCAGCTATGTTCCGCGCCACGAGAAAAGCGGCTAATCCGTTGACCGCCGCGGTCAACAGCACGCCTATAGCGCCGATTGCAAATACAAGACCGACGAGCAGGATTTCGACGCCTCCTAGCGCACGGTTCAAATTCTCGGATGCCTCCGCTTTCGCCAAGTCGATTTCCTTGCGAAAAAGTCCAGATATGTCGGCTACCAGACCGGTCATTAGTTCGGTCAGAGAGCGGTCATCTCGGTGATTTGCCATTGTGGCGATCCTCCTTGTACTACAACCCGCTTCCAATGGACTCGATGCCTCCTGGCGTTGAGGAGGCGGAGACTCGGGAACCCGTCTGGCTACTGGGACGGCGGGCTGATGCCGTCAGCAGCCGGCTGGCTGTCAGGCCGGCAATCGCCGCCAAACCGAGAAAGGCAAGCGGCTGCCTGCGCCCGAAATCTTCAATCATGCCAGCGATTTCGCCGAGATCGCGATCCTCTATATCGCGCGAGAAACCCTGAAGCGAACGACCAATCTGCTTGGCATAACGGCCGACAAACTGTTGGTCCGTCCGTTCGAGTTCGGCGCCGATTTTTTCGAATGCCGAGGCGACGCCGCCGAGTTGCCGTGCGGCCAGGTTTTTCTTGTCTTCGGCCGCGTCGCTGAGGGCGGCCTTCGCCTGCTCCGTCTGCTCGCCGGCAAACTGTCGGAGCTCTTCTAGGTTCTCACGGACTGCTTCCCCCGAACTGCCCGTTTTCGGGATCTCGTTCGTGCCCGCTCCGACGCTTGGCTGATCACTCCCATCCTGCCACGTCTGACCGCCGGGGCCTGGGTCATCTGGTTGATTGTTCATTGCCGCTCTCCTGTCGGAAATCACTAGACCCATTCTAACTGGACAACCGAAGCATGGTTCCTTTCTTAGCCGGGCTGATAGCGTTCCATCGCTTACGCGCTCGCTCAGCGCCCTCTGCCGCTCTGTGGAGAGGGACATCTATTCCTGCAAACAATCAGCTCATGCTCCAAATTCCACAATTGACGGCTCGCTATCAGCGGCGGATAACTCCGCGATGGTTATGCTCGGGAGCATCTGGATGGCGTGCGCATGAAGGAAAGTGAGCGTTTGGCGATCATTGCAGACGCGGTAGCGGCGTTCAATGCGAGCAATCGTGCGGTGGCAAGGCAACTTTGCGAAACCGGTTTAAAGCAGTTTCCGTCCGATCCGTCCCTCTCTCATCTCTTGGCAGCCATATTGTTTGCGGAAGAGGATTTTGCCGGCGCTCGGCTAAAGATAGACACCAGCCTTGCTGCTCAACCATGGAACGTGCCGGCCCTCATTCTCGCGGGCAAGATTTATCGAGCCAAACATAGGCTGGAAGCGGCATTGGCGCAGCTCGATAAAGCGGCAAGCGTTGAAATCCGGTTGGAGATTTTCGTCGAGAAAGCTCGAATTTTCGACCAGATGGGCAACAAGTCGGCTGCACGCGACGCTTGGAACATGGTTCTCAATGCCATGCCGACGTCCCGGGAGGCTTTAAGCCGCCTCAGCAATCTAGCGAGGGAACGTGGCGCCCTCGTCGAAGCCGAACACCTGCTTGAACGCGCCGTTGCTCTCGAAGACCATCCGGGAATCTGGTTTGAGTTGGCACTCGTGCGACACGATCTGCAGAAACTTGATGGCGCAGCCCAGGCTTATCGACGTGTGCTCGAAATCAATGCAGATGCGCCCGAGGCTGCGGTCAACCTGGGTGTCGTGTTGCAAGAAGCGGGCAATATGGACGAGGCCATGGCGGCCTTTTCGACCGCTTATGCGCTGGACGCATCCACGTTCGGAGTCATTGCCATGGCCCTGACCTCGGCGCCTTGCGGCAGGCTTTGGCTCGATGAGACGGTTCTGCGTCAATCATTGGTGGGCGGAGCGGCCGCGCTTGGCTCGAAATCGCTTGCGGTAGACGCCCGGTGTTGAAAGTACGGTGGCAACCGTCTCGGTGTAGGCATTCTGCCGCTGCTCATCCAATTCTTCGAAAACAAGTTCCGGCATGCTGCGCGGAACCGCAAAGCACTGTGCGACAGGCGTTCCACGGGCGAGGACCCCTGAGAATTCGGGTTGAGTCCAGATTGCCGGGAAATTGATCCCGCCATCGGTAAATCGATCGGAATCCACAAGGCCGGTGACAAGGCGGAAGGGAAGATCGGCGCGATTGATGGGATGTGTTGCAAAGAGCGACCAGCCATCGTCGACCTGGATTGTCCAGAAGCTGTTGAATTTGATCGCCGCCTGCCCGGCGATCTCGAAGGGACTGCCGGTCAATTGCCCCGGCGTATGGAAACTCAGCGGCGACCGAGGATGTTGCTCCGTGGCTGGGGACGGAACGTCCCAATTCCAGGAGAAGACGCCATTATCGACAAGCACATCGCAGGGCAGAAGTATCATGAAGCCATATGTCATCGCGTCCACCACCGGAGGACACTGCTTCAAAGTCCGCACTTCGCGGCCATGAATTGCCGAATACGCAGTGTTGGGCATGGCGCGCAACCAGTCCGGCAGCGCGCCACGCGCCGGGACGGGACGCGGCAAATATTCCGCCAAAGCCGGATCACACCGAAAAATGATACGCATTGTGCCCGCCTCCAGTGCTTTCTGCCGATCAAGGCCGATCGGTTGAGGCGACGCTATCATCGGACTTTCCGCAATGATACGGCCAAGGGTCAAAAAGAGCGGGACTGGCGATTTCTCGCGGGCGGGCAGCACTCCCATTTCGCAGCCTCTTAACCGCCTTGATTGTCGCGCGCCATCTTCTGGCATAGGTCGCCGCCCGTAAAGGCCTTAGCCCATGGCACAAACATAGCGCGCGGCGTGATCAGTAGCCCATAGTCCGACGCTAGAGGTCGGCCAGCGCTTCGTCGATTTTCGCCATCACATTTGTCGGCAGCGGTCCTTTTGCGAGGGCGCCGGCATTTTCCTCGACCTGGGCAACCGTGCGGAAGCCGGGAATTGGCAGCGTACGGGGCGAGCGCGCCCACAGCCAGGCGAGCGCACCCTGCGTCAGCGTGCGGCCGTCTTCAACCAGCAGGTCTCTGACCGCTTCCAGGCGAACAGCGAATTCAGGAGCGATCTTACCGTCCTTGAAGTAGATCATCCAGCCGAGGCTTGCACCACGCACATCCTTCTCGCCGACGGTTTTGTCGGGGGTGAACTTGCCGCTGAGCAGCCCCATGGCGAGCGGGCCGCGATTGATGGAAATCAGGCGGTTGCGCTCGACGATATCGATCATCGCCGGAACCGGCTCAAAAACATTCATCGTATGCTGGATCGACACGAAGCCCGCGCGATGAACATGGCGTGCAGCGCGATCCGGATGGTCGGTGCTCCAGCCGAAGGCGTCGATCTTGCCTTCGGACTTGAGCGTTTCGAGCGTTTCAAAAACCTCATCGGACGCTTCGAGCGGAAAATCGTTGAGATGGAACTGCAGCAGGTCCAAACGATCACGGCGCAGACGGCGCAAAGATGTCTCGGTGGACTGACGGA
Organism: Rhizobium sp. CB3090; assembly: GCF_029714285.1. Classification (NCBI taxonomy): domain Bacteria; kingdom Pseudomonadati; phylum Pseudomonadota; class Alphaproteobacteria; order Hyphomicrobiales; family Rhizobiaceae; genus Rhizobium; species Rhizobium sp. CB3090. The sequence continues at coordinate 400,134 of NZ_CP121663.1, read as the reverse complement.
TATAGTCGGGATCGGCGCGAGGACCTGTCGCTTGTTTGGTCTTCTCGTCCGTCGAGGAGCCGAATTTGGTGGCGATGACGATATCGTCTCGATTGCCGATCGCCCTACCGAGGACCTCTTCGGAATGCCCGGCCCCATAATTCGAGGCAGTGTCGAAGAAGCGAATGCCGATATCCACGGCGCGCTCGATAGCGCGAATTGATTCATCGTCATCGACTTCGCCCCAGCCAAGTGGCACGTCGCCGGCATAGAAAGGGCCGCCGATCGCCCAGCATCCCATGCCCAGGCGCGGAATCTCCCGCCCGTTCCAGAGGGTTATTGTGATAGCATTATCGGGTTTAGTCAGCATGTCATCCTCCGCGACCATCTGCCGTCATCCGCAGAGATAGGGAGAGCGGCCCGGGTGGTAAACAGCAAAATCCGCAAGGTATTTTTCACGGATGAAAAGCGACGGCTTGTGGCTGCCCATCGGAACGCAAGAAGCTAATCCTTCAAAATCGCAGCATAGCGCGGATCGAATTCCCGGCTGATCGGTCCGGCGGCGGCTCCGAGTGCGACGGACCAGGGGTCGGCCATTCCGATCTGCAGGCGTGGAACAGTGCGATCGCGATGCTCGGCGATCGACGGCAGCAACGGCCCCATGGCCGCAATGAGCCGGTCCACCAAGATGCGCGGTGCGCTGCCGCATAGGATGACGGTCTGCGGATCGAAGAGGGTTTCTATCAAATGCACACTCCATCTCAGGTCGGAGGCGGCGGCTTCGATCCATGCAACAATCCTGCGATCGTCGACCGACACGAGATCGTGGATTTTGACATAAATATCCGGGTCAGCCGGATCGAGAGATAGATACTTATAGAGCGACGCCAGCGACGCCCGATGTTCGAGCGGTGTCGACTTGCCTCCGACTGCGAGCAAGGCCATCCCGATTTCGCCGGCATTGCCGTTCGCGCCGGTATAGAGCTCGCCGCCGAGAATAAGGCCGGCTCCGATGCCGTAGCCGACATACAGGCAAACCGCGTGATCCAGCCCGTGCGCGGCGCCCACTATTCTCTCAGCAATCGTCGCCGCGGCGGCGTCGTTTTGGATGCTGACATCAAGACCGGTGCCGACGGCCAGGGTTTCAAGCAAGGGAAACTTCTGCCAAGCCTCCATCATCCAGGGATCGTCGCCATTGCCGGCAAGGCCGAAGGGACCTGGCATCGCCGCGCCGAGGCCGACCAGCTTCTCTTCGGATCGCGTCGCAACCGCTGCCAGTTGCTGCCGAACATCTGCGATAAGGTCGAGGATGACCGCAGCACCCGTCGTCGGTCCACCCGAAGGAAGCTTCGCCTCCAGACGGACAAGCACATTTCCAATGAGATCGACGGCAATCGCTCGCGTCATGTGCCGGTCGATCTGAAGGCCGATCGCAAATGCACCTTCCGGGACCAGAGCGTAGGGCGTCGAAGGCTGGCCACGGCCATTGCGCACCGTCTGCTGCGACGCCACGAGACCATCGCGTTCAAGTTCGTCGATAATGTTGGAAACCGTCTGCTTCGTCAGTCGGGTTGCGCGTGCCAGGTCCGCCCGTGAAAGCGCTCCATTGACGCGCAAGGCATCGATCATCACCCGGCGGTTATGGGCGCTGGTGCCTTCGTGATTGGTGCCGCTCTTGGCCCGGATCGGACGGCTATCGTTCATGCGCAATTCCCTCTTGACAGCAGTAGAATATTGAAGAAGTAATTAAGTCAAGACAATTGACTTAATGAGAAACCAAAGAGTTTCGTGGGAACAGATGGGCCGGCTCTCGGCTGCCTTTTAACAACCGGTCGCGACGAACGCCGCCATCGGAAATCATATGAAAGTCGAAAACTGGAGGGTGGAATGTTGAAATCCCTAAGCAAGACGTTGTTTGGCGCCGCACTGATCGGCGCGTCTTTTGCATCGCATGCATTGGCCGAAACGACGATCAACGCGCTTTTCATGGCGCAGGCCGCCTATAGCGAAGCCGACGTGCGCGCCATGACCGACGCCTTTACCAAGGCTAATCCCGATATCAAGGTCAATCTCGAGTTCGTTCCCTATGAAGGCCTGCACGATAAGACTGTGCTGGCACAGGGTTCCGGCGGCGGCTATGACGTCGTCCTCTTCGACGTGATCTGGCCGGCCGAATATGCGACGAACAAAGTGCTCGTCGACGTGTCCTCGCGCATCACCGACGACATGAAAAAGGGCGTGCTGCCCGGCGCCTGGACCACCGTCCAATATGACGGCAAATATTTCGGCATGCCGTGGATTCTCGATACCAAATACCTGTTCTACAACAAGGAAATCCTGGAAAAGGCCGGCATCAAGAACCCGCCGAAAACCTGGGATGAGCTCACAGAACAGGCAAAGGCCATCAAGGACAAGGGACTGCTCGCAACGCCGATCGCCTGGAGCTGGTCGCAGGCCGAAGCCGCGATCTGCGACTACGCGACGCTCGTCAGCGCCTATAAGGGTGATTTCCTGAAGGACGGCAAGCCCGCCTTCCAGACGGGTGGCGGCCTTGATGCCCTGAAATACATGGTTTCGAGCTATAAGTCCGGCCTGACCAATCCGAATTCCAAGGAATTCCTGGAGGAAGACGTCCGCAAGGTCTTCGAAAACGGGGACGCCGCTTTCGCGCTGAATTGGACCTACATGTACAATATGGCGAACGATCCGAAAGACAGCAAAGTGGCCGGCAAGGTCGGTGTCGTGCCGGCGCCGGGCGTAGCAGGTAAGAGCGAAGCCTCCGCGGTGAACGGTTCGATGGGCCTCGGCATCACCGCAGCCAGCAAGCATCCGGACGAAGCCTGGAAATACATCAGCTTCATGACCTCGCAGGCGACGCAAAACCAATATGCCAAGCTCAGCCTGCCGATCTGGGCCTCCTCCTATAGCGACCCTGCCGTCACCAAGGGACAGGAAGAACTGATCGCCGCGGCAAAGGTCGGCCTTGCAGCCATGTACCCACGCCCGACGACGCCGAAATATCAGGAGCTTTCGACGGCGCTGCAGCAGGCGATCCAGGAATCGCTGCTTGGTCAGTCCTCGCCGGAAGATGCGCTGAAATCGGCTGCCGAAAACAGCGGTCTCTAAGGCCGCCATCAACGGGTGGCGCAAGGCGCCGCCCGTTTCCAATCCAGTCCGACAAATAAAAAGGGTGGCCTAAAAATGTCCGGCACCTGGATGACAACCCGCGCGTGGCTTTTGATGCTGCCGCTCCTCGTGGTCATGATCGCCGTCATCGGATGGCCCCTGGTGGATACCGTCCGTCTCTCGTTTACCGACGCCAAGCTCGTCGGTACGGAAGGCAATTTCGTCGGGATCGACAACTACACGAAGATGATCTCCGGTTCGAACTTCCAGCGGACTCTCGTTACCACGGCTTTGTTTGCCATCATTTCCGTTGCCGCCGAGATGGTGATCGGCGTGCTTGCCGCATTGCTGCTCAATCAGGAATTCCGCGGCCGCACCGCATTGCGCGCATTGATGATCCTGCCTTGGGCACTGCCGACGGTTGTGAACGCGACGCTCTGGCGGCTGATCTATAATCCGGAATATGGCGCCTTGAACGCGGCGCTGACGCAACTAGGCCTGATCGACGCCTATCGCTCGTGGCTCGGAGAACCCGCCACCGCGCTGTCAGCGCTGATCGTCGCCGATTGCTGGAAGAACTTTCCCCTCGTCGCGCTGATTGCACTGGCGGCGCTGCAGGCCGTTCCGCGCGATATTACTGCCGCCTCGCTGGTCGACGGCGCCGGACCGATCGCCCGCTTTCGTTTCGTGATCCTGCCCTATCTCGCGGGTCCGCTGATGGTGGCGCTGGTGCTGCGGACCATCGAAGCCTTCAAGGTGTTCGATATCATCTGGGTTATGACGCGCGGCGGCCCCGCCAACAGCACGCGGACGCTGTCGATCCTTGTCTATCAGGAAGCCTTCTCTTTTCAGCGGGCCGGATCCGGTGCGTCACTGGCATTGATGGTGACGCTGCTGGTGACAGTGCTCGCCGCCGGATACGCCGCATTGGTGCGAAAGACGGTGGGGAGTGCCGCCTGATGGAACGCAGGAGCCCGATCTTCACCGCCTTCATCTATATCGCGGCGCTGCTGCTAGCCGCCGTCATTCTTGCGCCGATCCTCTGGCTTTTCGTCATGAGCATCTCGCCGGCCGCCGATCTCGCAGCGAAACCGCTGCGCTGGTGGCCGCAGACAGCCGATTTTTCCCGTTACCGGCTGCTGTTCTCGACGATCGAGAACAGTACCGGCGCCGCATTCACCTCCTCGCTGCGCAACAGTATCGAAATCGCGGGCATGGCGACAATTGCAGCAATCGCGCTTGCCATTCCCGCAGGCTGGGCCGTATCGCGCACGCCGTCCGTCGGCTGGTCGCTCTCCATGGTGATCGCCACCTACATGCTGCCGCCGGTGGCGCTCGCCGTACCCCTCTATATGGGCCTTGCCTATTTCGGCATGCTGAACAACGTCTTTGGGCTCGCGCTCGTCTATCTCACCATCCTCGCGCCGTTCACGACCTGGCTGATGAAATCCGGTTTCGATTCCATTCCGAAAGAGATCGAATCCGCCGCCATGATCGACGGCGCCGGCCTCTTCCAGACGCTGAAGATCATCACGCTGCCGCTTGCCATGCCGGTGATCGCGACATCGGCGCTCTTCGCGTTCCTGCTGGCCTGGGATGAATTCTTCTATGCGCTGCTCTTTACGTCAGACCAGCGGGCGAAGACCCTGACCGTCGCCATCGCCGATCTGGCGGGCGGACGTGTATCCGATTACGGACTGATTGCGACCGCCGGTGTGCTTGCCGCCCTGCCTCCGGTGCTGGTTGGTCTCGTCATGCAACGCGCCCTGATCTCGGGGCTGACAAGCGGCGGCGTCAAGGGATGATGACCATGACCGGACAAAAGACACGACCGACAGGACTTGTTGCGATCGATCGCGAGATGGCCCGCCAGCATGCGGATGCTATTGCCTCCTATGAAGGCGCTGCCGAAATGGCCGGAAAGGCAGCCTCTTCACTGAAGAAAAAAGGCAAGCTCCTGCTCCTCGGCATGGGTGGATCGCATGCGGTGAACCGCGCGGTGGAGCCGCTTTATCGCGCCCTTGGCGTCGATGCGATCGCTTTGCCGCTGTCCGAGCAGCTCGGTCAGCCATTGTCGCTGGAGGGCCGGACAGTCTTCGTCACCTCGCAATCCGGCGAAAGCGCCGAAGTGGTCCGTTGGTTCAATGAGACTGGCGGCGGCACGACCGAAACATTCGGGCTGACGCTGGAAAGCAGCTCATTCCTGGCAAAGGCTGCGCCGTCCGTGGTCGGTGCCGGCGGCACGGAATTGGCCTTCGCTGCAACACGCAGCCTGACCGTCACCTTTGCTCTTCACCTCGCGATCCTAGCTGCGCTTGGTGAAAGCCCGTCGGCGGCGCTTGCCGTTTTGAAATCCCCTCAAGACATCGATATTGCGCCGGCACTTTCCGCACTTGCAACTGTCGAAACGGTTGTCACATCTGGCCGAAGATTGCAGGGCGTCGCCGAAGCGCTTGCACTCGGTTTGACGGAGCTGTCCCGCCGCCCATGCTTCTCGCTCGAAGGCGGACAGCTTCGCCACGGCCCGATGGAAATGCTCGGACCGAATATCGGCGTCGTTCTCTTCCGCGGACGAGACAATACCGCGGGCCTTGTCACCGCGATGATCGTTTCCGCTGTGGAAACCGGTGCACCGACCGTCGTCTTCGATACATCCGGCGAGGAGCCCGTGGCGGGCGCAGTGACGCTCCGCTTCGAGCCGGCGACCGGCCTTGCGGCAATCTTTGCCATGCTGCCGGTCGCGCAACGGCTGATGATCGCCTTTGCCGAGGCCCGCATCGACAATGCCGGAACGCCGGTCCGCTCGACGAAAATTACCCGGAGTGAATGATGAAGCCGCTTGCAGTCATCGGCAATGTCAATGTCGACCTGATCCTCGGGCCGGCCGCGCCTTGGCCGAAGGCGGGCACCGAGATCATCGTTGACCATGACGAGCTGCGTGTCGGCGGCGCGGCGGGCAATAGCGCGCTTGCCTGGGAAGGCATGGGCGTCGACTTCGAGATCGCCGCGAGCGTCGGCAGTGACGAGTTCGGCCACTGGCTGAGCCAAGCTTTCAGCGAACGGGCCGCGAAGTGGCCGGTGCACCCTGAGCGCACGACGCTGTCGGTCGGGATCACCCATCCGGACGGCGAACGGACATTCTTCACGACACGCGGCCACCTGCCACGTCTCAGCCTTGCCGATGTCTTTGCCGTTCTCGACGGATCGACGCTTTCCGGTGGTTATGCCCTTCTCTGCGGCCCTTTCCTGACCGACGACCTGACACGGGATTACGGCACATTGTTCGACTGGGCCGATAATCACAGGATCACGCTCGCACTCGACACCGGATGGCCGCTCGATGGTTGGACGGATGAAAATTGCGCCGCCACGCGCGGGTGGCTATCGCGCTGCGGCATTGCCCTGTTGAATGAGGTGGAAGCGACCACGCTTGCAGGTTTGGACAATCCCGTGGATGCCGCCCGCCATCTTCGCTCGCATATGCCTGAAGGGGCAATCGTCGTCGTCAAACGTGGCCCTGACGGTGCGATTGCCATCGACAGGGATGGAGCACTCGTTGCAGCCACCGCGCCTCAGGTGAAAGTCGTGGATACGATCGGCGCCGGCGATGTCTTCAATGCCGCATTCCTGGCAGCACTTGCCCGCGGCGAAACGCTTTCCACCTGTTTGGCTGCAGGAACGGAGGTCGCCTCGCGCGCCATTTCCACCCTGCCCCGCAGCTATGGCGAGCTCAAAGCGACGAAGGAGGCCGCACGATGAGCGCGCTCGAGATCCAGAATATCCGCAAGACCTATGGTCAGGTCGAGACGCTGAAGGGCATCGATATCGCGCTTGAGAGCGGTGAGTTCCTGGTGCTGCTCGGCTCGTCCGGCTGCGGCAAGTCCACGCTGCTGAACATCATCGCCGGTCTTGCCGAGGCGACCAGTGGCGACGTGCGGATAGGTGAGCGCTCGGTTCTTGGCGTGCATCCGAAAGACCGCGACATCGCCATGGTGTTCCAATCCTATGCGCTCTATCCAAACCTGACGGTCCACCGCAACATCGGCTTCGGCCTTGAGATGCGCAAAGTGCCGGCGGCGGAGCGTGACAAGGCCGTGCGCGAGGCCGCAAAACTGCTTCAGATCGAAAACCTGCTGGACCGCAAACCAAGCCAGCTTTCCGGCGGTCAGCGGCAGCGCGTCGCGATCGGCCGCGCTCTTGTGCGGAAGCCCGAGGTCTTCCTTTTCGATGAGCCGCTTTCGAACCTCGATGCGAAACTGCGCATGGAAATGCGTACGGAGCTCAAGCGTCTTCATCAGATGCTGAAGACCACGGTTGTCTATGTCACCCACGATCAGATTGAGGCGATGACGCTCGCCACACGGATCGCGGTCATGCGGGACGGGAGGATCGAGCAGTTGGGCACACCAGAGGAAATCTATAACAGTCCTGCGACGCTATATGTGGCAACCTTCGTCGGCGTCCCGCCGATGAATCTCCTGAAAACCACGGTTCACGCAGATGGGCTGCAGTTACAAGGCGGAGGCGCTCGCCTGCCGCTCCCCGAACGCTTCAAAGGCAAGGTCAAAGAAGGCCAGCATGTCATTCTCGGCATACGGCCTGAAGCACTGCGTCTGGAACAGGCCGCTCTCTCGATCGAAGCAATGCCCGAGATCGCGGAATTGACCGGCCCCGAACTCGTGGTTACCGCTATTGCCGGAGATCAGCGGCTGACCGCTTGTCTTGCTCCCCGCACGCCGATCAGCACCGACCGCAAGCTGACGCTGTTCTTCGACCATGAAGCAATACATCTCTTTGACGCGGAAACGGGCCTTAGCTGCCTCCGTTAGGCTCGCTCATTTCGCGTCGTGAAAGATGATGCCGACGGTATGGCGCATCCCCGACCGGAGACGGCTGACGCCGTGCCGGAGGTTGACGCGATAGTTTCCCTTGGAGCCTTGGACCGGACGATTGTGGACCGCAAAGGCGACCGCATCGCCCTGGCGCAGCGGCACGACCTCGACGCGGCTTTGCATACGCGGGCGCTGTTCCGTCAGAACGAACTCGCCGCCGGTGAAATCCTTACCCGGTTCGGAGAGCAGGATCGCCACCTGTAGCGGGAATGCGAGATCGCCGTAGAGATCCTGATGCAGGCAATTGAAGTCACCCGGGACGTATTGCAACAGCAGCGGCGTTGGCCGTGTCTGGCCTTGGTCATGGCACTGCTTGAGGAAGGCGGCATGGCTTGCAGGATAGCGCTGATCGATGCCCATGCGGGCGTTCCAGTCGTTGGCAACCTCGGCCAACCTCGGATAGAGCGCCGTGCGCAGACCGCCAAGCAGATCCGGCAGCGGATATTTGAAATAGCGGTATTCGCCTTTGCCGAATCCATGGCGCGCCATGTGAATATGGCTGCGGAAATGCTCCTCCTGCGGATAAAGGCCGGCTAACTCCCGGCACTCCTCTGGCGATAATAGCTTCTCCATGACGGCGCAGCCGAACCCGCTCAGCTCCTGCGACAGTGTCTGCCAGTCATACCGGGCAACGCGCTCTTCTGCAGACAGGACCGAAGAGACCGATGGATGGGGTTTCGAATGAGCATTCATGACTAGCCTCCTTAGCAATGAGCGCTTTCATAGCCGGACAGAGCGCCGTTGCTGTGGATGACAATAGAGCTGCCGCCATCCATCCTCACTCCGGTCCTTGCTTTCAAATCGGCAAGCCTCCGGCTGAGAAAAGCTAATTTTATTTCCGGATCAAGGGATGAAGGATCGGCCGGTAGCCGGCGCGAAGGGCCATGAATGTGGAGGGTGGCGTCAACATGCCTTCGGCGTGGACAAGCTCCTGCGGCGGTTCATAACCATGCTCGGCCCAACGAAAGGCGCGGCCGCCGGCGATCGTGAAGGCCGAGCCGGAAGCCACGACAACCGTACCATTCGGCAGTTCGGAAAGTGGTCCCGCAAGCGGATGCATCCGCTTGCGGCCGCGCTCCATGCGTTCACCATGGAGAACAGCGTCCATAGCGGGGGCCAAGGGTTCAGCCTGTCCCCTCGCACCGGCCCATGCTGCGCGAAATGCCTTGGCGGCATCACGCCGGCAGAAGAAACAGGGACGGTGACCGGCGGCCAGCGCCACCGCCTCGTCCAGAAAAAAGAGTTCGGTCCAGCTCCGGTTGGCCATGACATCGCGACGGCGACCTTTGTATTCACAACTGCAAACCAGCCAAGCCTTACTCGACCAGCGCTTGTTCAGCAGCGTTTTGGTCGCCGGATCGTGGATGATACCGCGGTTGCCCGTGAACAGCCCTCGCTGCGAAATCGCCACGATATCGCCGAAAGGAGTGACGCGGTTCTGAAGGGGAGCGCTCATATCGGCATATTGCCTCGCTTGCACGGCATGCGCCAGGTGTACCGCGAGATGAAAGCGCCCCGCGGGAAGATGTTCATTGGGTTCTCAGCGGCTTGGGGGCGCTTCGCGGTCAAGCAGAACACGTTTTCGCTCCACTCCCCAGGCGTAGCCAGAAAGCGAGCCGTCGTTCCGCACCACCCGATGGCAAGGAATTGCGACGGCCAGATTGTTGGCCGCGCATGCTCCGGCGACGGCTCGCACCGCCTTGGGCGAGCCGATCCGGCGGGCGATTTCCGCGTATGAGACGGTCCGGCCCGCCGGGATTTCCTGGAGCGCCTGCCAAACCCGCTGCTGAAACACTGTGCCGCGAACGTCGAGCGGCAAGTCGATTCCAAGGCCGGGCGCCTCCACAAGGCCGACGACACGCGCCACAAGAGCTTCGTAGTCTCCATCGGCGCCGATCAGATTGGCATTGGGGAAGCGATCCTGAAGATCGCGCACCAGCGCGTCGGGGTCGCTGCCGAGGAGAATGGACGCCACCCCCTTCCTGCTCGACGCGACAAGGATCGCGCCCAGCGACGATTGACCGACCGCGAAGCGGATCTCTTCATTGGCACCTCCCGACCGATACTGCGTCGGCGTCATTCCGAGCATATCGGTGGATTTCTCGTAGAAGCGCCCGCTCGAATTGAAACCGGCATCGTAGATGGCCTCGGTCACGCTGTTGCCATTCGCAAGGCCTTCACGGACTTTCGCCGCACGGTGCGCCGAGGCGTAGTCCTTGGGCGTCAGACCGGTTGCCGATTTGAACAGCCGATGAAAATGACTGGCGCTGCGGCCGGCCGCGTCGGCGAGCTCGTGCAAAGACGGTTCCTCCTCGCTCTCTTCGATCAATCGGCAAACGCGCGCAATGATGGCGGCATTTTCACGATCTGAGGAAAGACTGTCCGGCTTGCACCGCTTGCAGGCGCGAAAACCGGTCGCTTTGGCGGCTTCGAGTGAATCATGCAGTTGCACGTTCCTGGGGTTTGCAGTTCGCGATGGACAAGACGGTCGGCAATAGACGCCGGTCGTTGCCACGGAATACCAGAGGTGGCCATCGGCGGTTCGATCTCGAGCGACGATACGCGCCCAACGCGGGTCATCGGCCACCGTGGTTTGTATAAAAGCTGTCCGGTTTCTGGGCATCACGGTCATATCGTTTGTCCCTATGTTCCAGCAAAAGTACGTCATTCTTGGCAGCGGAAGAGCCGCACAGCCACCCGATTCCTGCGCGACCGGAGATCATCCGAAGGTCGCCGCCCGGATAATGGGCGGCGACCTTCCTTCACGCGGCCTTGATAAGGCCGAGCTGCGTGAGCGCCGTCACGCCATCGTCGAGGCCGATTTCCTCGGCGATCTTGCCATTCTCGATGCGCAGGATGGTGGTGCCGGTGAAGCGCATCTTGCGACCGGTCGCAGCCGGCAGCGATCCGACCAGAAAGTCGGCAAAGGCCGGACCGGTATGCGTACCGCCGCCCTCCCACTGCCCGACGACATAGTCGCCTTCGGCAATGAGATCGGCAGTGCCCCAGAAATTGAGGTCCGGGAATGCCGTGCGGAAGCCGATCATGAAAGCCCTGATATCGTCATGGCCGCGACGCGGCTCGTGCAGCGAGTATTTCAACAGCATGTCCGGCGCGGCGAGGTCGGCGACGACGGACAGGTTGCAGGTCTCACCCCAGAATTCGGTGAACCAGCGCGCGACGATAGCCTTGTTGTCTTCTTCTTTGCTCATGTGGATTTCCTTCTTGATGTATCCAGCGGATCATCGATCCCGATCGACGACCTGAGCAAAGGGATAGGCCGATCCGGCAGGGCCAAAACTCCGGTTCTTGCTGCGCAATCGAATCCGTCCGGCGAACCAGTGCGCTTTCAGCCGCAGATGATGACAGATGCCGCATAAAGGAGATGGTTTGGTTTGAAGGCAAGAAACGGGGTGCGGGCCGACCGGATCGGTGGGAAAGTTCGCCGGCTACAGAGGGAGAACGTAGATGAAAGCTCACGTCACCGTGCTTGCCGCCTTCGCGGTTTTCGCCGCCTCTCCGGTATCCGCGATCGAGCGGCTGCAGACGACTACAAGGTCGTGCGCCGAGATCCAATCCTTCGTTCGTGCGCACCGCGTCGTTATCCTGCAGTATCCGGGAACTCGGGGTAATCTGCTCTATAATCGTGCCGTCGCCGATTCCGACGTCTGCCTTGGAAACGGCTTCGGTGAAGGAAGCTCTGTGCCGTCGAGGGACAAGCGCAATTGTGCGATTTGGGTTTGCCGCTCCAGCACCGATCTGCGCCCGTGACCGGGCGCAGCTAGCCGCACGCATTTTCCCCGCGCTCGCTTTTGCTGCGTCGCATCAAACGCCCGCAAGAAATGACGAACATCTAATTTAAGGAATAGGCGACAAAGGCAAAGAGATTTGATAAAACTAGACTACCGGTTGCGGTTTGACGTGTCGGTAAATTTGCCGGGCGTATTCTCACTGCCAGCCGGGACCGTGGTGGAGGAGAAGAGGTACTATGGCGGCGTTTCACGTCATGGCCGGCCGCGTTTCGGGGATCGATCGTTGCAGCACTGCTCATCATCGGCACGATCCCGATCTTTGCCGGCCTTGCGGTCGCCATGCCTATCCTCGGGCATTTGACCTGGTATTTGCATCGAAAATTGATTGTCCCCGCCTATCCGAGCCGCACGCTTTGAATTCGCAAGGAAATTTCCCGTGGAATCATCCTCCAAGCCGTTGCGAACTGTCAGATGACGGTCGCCCCGGTTGGGATAGCGATGAAGAGAATGAGGATTGCCATGTCTTACCGTTTTCTTCCGATCTGCTTGCTCTTCGCTATTGCTTTGCCGCTTGACGCCCTCGGGCAGGAGGGTGACGCCACCGCAGGCGCCGCCGTCTTCAAGAAATGCGCCATCTGTCATATCGCCGAAACCGACCAGAACAAGGTCGGCCCCTCACTGCATGGCCTGTTCGGCAGGACGGCTGGAACACATCCGAATTTCGCCTATTCGCCGGCAATGCAAAAGGCAGGCAAGGATGGCCTCGTGTGGAACGAGACGACGCTGCGCGACTATTTGCATGCGCCCCAGGCAAAGGTGAAAGGCACGAAGATGACCTTCACTGGGCTGAAGGACGATACCGAAATTACCAATCTGATCGCCTATCTGAAGCAATACTCCAAATAGCGAGATGTCTGATATGGACGAGCTGCTTTCTATGTCGCAGGCCGGATCGGTGGGAGTTCAGCTCAATGACAGACTCCACCGATCCGGTCGGCGGCGTCGATATGCCCCGCGCTTGTCGGGATGAACCGCTACTTTTGCCGCAATTGCCCGTGTGATTTGTTCATGAGATAATACTAAAACGTTTCGCGATGGGATTGTGGAAACGTTCGCGGCCGAGTCAGGGAGGAGACGATGGCTGTCGTATTGATTCTCGTTCTGCTGGTGGTGGGATCGATCGCTTTCCATCTGCTGAGCCCTTGGTGGTGGACGCCGATTGCTTCCAATTGGAGCTACATAGACAACACCATTACCATCACGTTCTGGATCACCGGCTTCGTCTTCACGGCCGTTGTGTTGTTCATTGCCTATTGCGTCTTCCGTTTCAGGCACCGTGCCGGAAATCAGGCGGCATACCAGCCCGAAAACAAGCGGTTGGAATGGTGGCTTGCCGGTGGAACCGCAATCGGCGTGGCAGCAATGCTCACGCCGGGCCTGTTCGTGTGGAAGCAGTTCGTCACGGTTCCGCCCGATGCCAGCCAGGTCGAAGTCGTCAGTCAGCAATGGCAATGGAGTTTCCGTCTTCCGGGGGCCGACGGGCGGCTCGGACGGGCAAATACGCGCGATGTTACGCCGGATAACCCCCTCGGTTTGGACAGGAATGATCCTGCGGGCTTGGATGACGTCGTCGTCGAAGGCGGCGAACTGCATATACCCGCCGGCAAGCCGGTGAAAATGCTGCTGCGCTCCATCGATGTCGTGCACGATTTCTACGTGCCGGAATTCCGGGCCAAGATGGACATGATCCCCGGCACGATCACCTATTATTGGTTCACACCGACGCGGACGGGAACTTTCGAGGTTCTCTGCGCGGAACTATGTGGTGTCGGCCACCCGCAGATGCGCGGCACGGTCGTCGTCGATACTGATGCCAATTATCAGGCCTGGCTGCAGCAGCAGCCGACTTTCTCGAAATCGCTGGCGTCTGCGGAAAAGTCGGCGGCCAAGTAAGTGCGACCGGAGCCTCAGGAGGAAGGCCGCATCGGAGGGAATAGGGAGGATGGAATATGGTCGACATTGGATCCGGCACCGAGCAGGTCATCCAGCCCGCTGAAGTCGAGGATGTGGAGCTTTATCATCCGAAAAGCTGGTGGACGAGATATGTCTTTAGCCAGGATGCCAAGGTCATCGCCATTCAGTATTCTATGACCGCCATTTCGATCGGCATGGTGGCGCTGGTGTTGTCCTGGCTAATGCGCCTGCAGCTCGGCTTTCCCGGCTATTTCTCCTTCATCGACGCGGACCACTATTACCAGTTCATCACTATGCACGGCATGATCATGGTCATCTACCTGCTGACGGCGCTCTTCCTCGGCGGCTTCGGCAATTATCTGATCCCCTTGATGGTCGGCGCCCGCGATATGGTGTTTCCCTATGCGAACATGCTGAGCTACTGGCTCTATCTGCTTGCGGTCATCGTGCTGGTCGCCGGCTTTTTCGCACCTGGCGGACCGACAGGCGCCGGCTGGACGCTCTATCCGCCGCAAGCTCTTCTGTCGGGTACGCCGGGAGGACGCGACTGGGGCATCATTCTGATGCTGTCGTCGCTTATCCTGTTCATCATCGGCTTTACCATGGGCGGGTTGAACTATGTCGTGACGGTGCTGCAGGGACGCACTCGCGGCATGACGCTGATGCGAATGCCCCTGACCGTGTGGGGTATCTTCACCGCAACCGTCATGGCGCTGCTCGCCTTCCCGGCGCTCTTCGTCGCTGCCGTCATGATGTTGTTCGACCGCCTGCTCGGCACGAGCTTCTTCATGCCAGCGATCGTCGAGATGGGCCAGCAGTTGCAGCAAGGGGGCGGCAGCCCCATCCTGTTCCAGCATCTGTTCTGGTTCTTCGGCCACCCCGAAGTCTATATTGTCGCACTTCCGGCCTTCGGCATCGTCTCGGATCTGATCAGCACGCATGCGCGCAAGAACATCTTCGGCTACCGGATGATGGTCTGGGCGATCGTCATCATTGCCGCGCTGAGCTTCGTCGTATGGGCGCATCATATGTATGTCAGCGGCATGAACCCGAACTTCGGGTTCTTTTTCGCAACGACAACCTTGATCATCGCCATTCCGACGGCGATCAAGGTCTATAACTGGGTGCTGACGCTCTGGCACGGCGATATCCATCTGACATTGCCGATGCTGTTTGCCCTGGCCTTTATCGTCACATTCATCAATGGCGGGCTGACCGGCCTCTTTCTCGGCAATGTCGTCGTCGACGTGCCGCTCTCAGACACCATGTTCGTCGTTGCCCATTTCCATATGGTGATGGGGGTCGCGCCGATCCTGGTGATCTTCGGGGCAATCCACCATTGGTATCCGAAAGTCACCGGGCGCATGCTGAACGTGACGATGGGCCATATCCACTTCTGGATCACCTTCCTCGGTGCCTACGCGATCTTCTTCCCAATGCACTATCTCGGACTGATGGGCGTGCCGCGCCGATATTACGAGCTCGGCGAAACGGCCTTCATTCCGCCGTCGGCACACACGCTGAACATGTTCATCACCGTCGCCGCCCTGATCGTCGGCGCTGCGCAGATTCTGTTCCTGTTCAATCTCGCTTGGAGCCTTCGCTGGGGCAGGCAGGCGGGTGGCAATCCATGGCGGGCAACGACGTTGGAATGGCAGACGCCGCAAACACCACCTGCACACGGGAATTGGGGCAAGGAGCTGCCGATCGTCTACCGCTGGCCGTATGACTACAGTGTGCCCGGAGCAGATCAGGACTTCCTGCCGCAGAACGAACCAGCGCCGAGCCGATTGTCCGAAAGGGCTTCGTCATGAGCGCCATTCTCATTTTCATGGCAGGGATTGCCTGCATCGTCGCCTGGTGGATGGCGCGGCAGCGGCTGACCTCGAAACCCTGGCTGGAAACGGCAGTGGCGGGCGATGCGCCGGAGATGCGGGGATCGTCGGAGACAACGGCAAAGGTCGGTCTCGGCATCTTTCTCGCCGTCGTCGGCGCCTTGTTCACGCTCCTCATCAGCGCCTATCTGACACGCCTCGGCAGCTCCGATTGGTGGAGCATCCCGATCCCGCGATTGCTTTGGGTGAATACCGCCGCCCTTGCGGCCAGCAGCGTCGCGCTGCAATGGGCGAAAACCGAAGCACGGCTTGACCGCAGCGAGATGCTGAACACTGCTCTTGCCGTGGCATTGGTGCTCGCCGTTCTCTTCCTTGTCGGGCAGGTCTTGGCATGGCGGCAATTGGTTGCGGCGGGCTATGTGCTCGCCGACAATCCATCGAACAGCTTCTTCTACATGATCACCGGGCTGCACGGCCTGCATATTCTGGGCGGGCTTTTCGTGCTCGGGCGAACGACAATCCGTGCCCAAGCCAATCTCGGACAGGCGAGAATCCGCCTGAGCGTCGATCTCTGCGCCATCTACTGGCATTTCATGCTCGTTGTCTGGCTGGTCCTTTTTGCGCTCTTCGCCGGCTGGGCCAATAGTTTTGCCGATCTCTGCCGTCAATTGGTCACCTGAGGAGCTTCGACGATGACCGAATCCATAGAAAGACCGGTACACGATCCACTTCTGCGGCCGGCGGGATTGCGCGGCGTCGCGGCCGATCTGTCATCGGACCAGCGGGCGTTCAAGAACGTCTCCTGGGGCAAGGCGATGATGTGGATATTCCTCTTGAGCGATACCTTCATTTTCGGCTGTTTCCTGCTGGCCTATATGACGGCGCGCATGTCGACCAACGTCCCCTGGCCCAATACCAGCGAGGTCTTCGCCCTAAGGATCGGAGGCCAGGACATTCCGCTGATCCTGATCGCCATCATGACCTTCGTCCTCATCAGCAGCAGCGGCACGATGGCCATGGCCGTCAACTTCGGATACCGGCACGACCGCCGCAAGACGGCAGCGCTGATGTTGGCGACGGCGGTTCTTGGCGCGACATTCGTCGGAATGCAGGCATTCGAATGGACCAAACTGATCATGGAAGGGGTCCGTCCCTGGGGAAACCCATGGGGTGCGGCGCAGTTCGGCTCGTCCTTTTTCATGATCACGGGCTTTCACGGCACCCACGTCTCGATCGGCGTCATTTTTCTTCTGATCACGGCGCGCAAAGTATTGCGGGGCGATTTCGATCACGGAAGACGGGGTTTTTTCACCAGCCGCAAGGGCCACTATGAAATCGTCGAGATCATGGGGCTTTATTGGCACTTCGTCGATCTCGTCTGGGTATTCATCTTTGCATTCTTCTATCTGTGGTGAGGATGGCATCATGGCACAGACGCAGGCGCATTCCGGACAGCAGCATCCGATAAGACTGTACATGGTAGTGTGGGGGCTGCTTTTCGTCCTCAGCACCTTTTCCTATCTCGTCGACTATCTCGGCATCCAGGGCAATCTCAGATGGTTTCTGATCCTGCTGTTCATGATCCTGAAGGCGGGGCTGATCGTCGCCGTTTTCATGCACATGGCCTGGGAACGGCTGGCCTTGATCTACGCCATCTTGGTTCCGCCAGTCCTGGTGCTTGTCTTCGTCGCGCTGATGGTGTCGGAATCGCACTATACCGCGCTCACCCGGCTGGCCTTTTTCGGCGGCGACCAATAGGAGACGAGGCGGCCATATTGCCGATACCAGCCGACTTTCGAAGGTTGGCTCACCTTAGCGTGAAGATTCGATCTCAAAAATCCGGGGAACCCATCTTGTCCGGGCCAGTTGTTCAAGTGTACGACTTGAACAACGGAGACGGAAATGAGCAAAAGCGACGTTCATAAGCTCCAGAAGCGAGCCGAACGACAAGTAAAGAACACCAGCGCCGGCGGCCATCTCGGCGGAACCTATTTCGGCCAGCAGCCCGACGGCAAAACAATCTCGTCATCCAGCAATGACAGCGCCAAAGCGCGCAAAAACGATGGAACCAACTAGCTCCATTTAAGTTAGGCCCCAACTACCTGACGGTTATTCGAACCTCCTCCCAATCCGCGCCGACAATGGCCCGCCCTTCCGGGCGAGCCACCATAACAATGCTTAGAAGTCCATCCCGGCGCCGGGAGGCAAGGCTGGCGCGGTTTCCTTCTTCGGCTTTTCGGCGATCATCGCTTCCGTCGTCACCAATAGTCCAGCAATGGAGGCAGCGTCCTGCAGCGCCGTGCGCACGACCTTGGCGGGGTCGATCACACCCATGGCGTAGAGATCGCCATATTCGTTGGTCTGAGCGTTCCAGCCGAATGAAAAATCGGCATTTTCGCGCAGCTTGCCGACGACGATGGACCCCTCGGCGCCGGAATTCTCGGCAATCTGGCGGACAGGCGCTTCGATCGCCCGGCGGACGATCTCGACACCGACGCGCTGATCGTCGTTTTCGGCCTTGAGGCCGTCGAGCGATTTGACGGCACGCAGCAGCGCCACACCACCGCCCGGCAGGATACCTTCCTCGACGGCGGCGCGTGTCGCATGCAGCGCATCATCGACGCGGTCCTTTCTTTCCTTCACTTCGACTTCCGTCGAGCCGCCGACGCGGATGACGGCAACGCCGCCAGCGAGCTTGGCAAGACGTTCCTGCAGCTTTTCGCGGTCGTAGTCGGAGGTGGTTTCTTCGATCTGAGCACGGATCTGCGTGACACGCCCATCGATCTCGCCCTTCGATCCCGCTCCATCGATAATGGTGGTATTCTCCTTCTCGATCATCACCTTTTTGGAGCGGCCGAGCATATTGAGCGTGACGCTTTCCAGTTTGATGCCGAGATCTTCGGAAATGACAGTGCCGCCCGTCAGGACGGCGATGTCTTCCAGCATGGCCTTGCGGCGATCGCCGAAGCCCGGAGCCTTGACGGCAGCGATCTTGAGGCCACCGCGCAGCTTGTTGACGACGAGCGTTGCGAGAGCTTCGCCTTCGACGTCTTCGGCAATGATCAGAAGCGGGTTGCTCGATTGCACAACAGCTTCCAGGATCGGCAGCATGGCTTGCAGGTTGGAGAGCTTCTTCTCGTGGATCAGGATATAAGGGTCTTCCAGTTCCGCCCGCATCTTGTCCGGATTGGTTACGAAGTAGGGGCTGAGATAACCGCGGTCGAACTGCATGCCCTCGACGACTTCGAGTTCGGTGTCGGCGGTCTTGGCTTCTTCGACCGTGATGACGCCTTCGTTGCCGACCCTTTCCATTGCCTGGGCGAGATAGCGTCCGATTTCCGGATCACCATTGGCAGAGATGGTGCCGACCTGAACGATTTCGGAATTGTTGGATATCTTGCGAGCGTTGGTTTTCAGTTCCTTGACGACGGCGTCGACGGCAAGGTCGATGCCGCGCTTCAGATCCATCGGGTTCATGCCTGAGGCGACCGCTTTAGCGCCTTCGCGAACGATGGCCTGGGCAAGCACGGTTGCAGTCGTGGTCCCGTCGCCGGCGATATCGCTGGTTCTGGAGGCGACTTCACGCAGCATTTGTGCGCCCATGTTTTCGAACTTGTCCTCCAGCTCGACTTCCTTGGCGACGGTGACGCCGTCCTTGGTGATGCGCGGAGCGCCGAAGGACTTGTCGATCACGACGTTACGGCCCTTCGGCCCGAGCGTCACCTTCACCGCATTGGCGAGAATATCCACCCCCTTCATCATGCGATCACGAGCATCGGTGTGGAATTTGACTTCTTTGGCAGCCATTTTTTTACTCCTCCATAGGCAGCGCAGTTTTGATTGATGCTAGAAAAAAGACGGCTCAGGCAGCCCTCTCGTCTGCCGCCTGGACCTCGATAATGCCCAGGACGTCGCTTTCCTTCATGATCAGCAGATCTTCATTGTCGATCTTGATCTCGGTGCCGGACCATTTCCCGAAAAGGATGCGGTCGCCCGCCTTGACATCGAGCGGCTGGATTGGTCCGGCCTCATTGCGTGCGCCGGCACCGACGGCAATGACTTCGCCCTCCTGCGGCTTCTCCTTGGCGGTATCGGGAATAATGATGCCGCCCTTGGTCTTTTCTTCGGACTCGACGCGGCGAACGAGAATGCGATCGTGAAGCGGTCGGAACGTCATGTTCTCCTCCATGGCAAACGATGATGATCAATGTCCCCTGACCGGACCGGACGACGCCCGGATAGGTGCCGAAGCCCTCCGGCCTCCGGCGAAATTTGATCTGGTTCCGGAAACCACGTTTTCAAGGACATGAGCGAATTTTAGCACTCTACACCTCCGACTGCCAATACGGTCGAAAGAACCATGGATGCGATTCAATGGCCCGATGCTTCGCAGCCCAAGGGCCGCCGCGGATGACGCTGTTTTGTCGGCATGACGGACGTTCCGGTCTTGCGTCGCCGATCCTTTCACGGGACAAGCATCAGATGAGCGTTCCAAAGACACATCCCTTCGCCTTCGATCCAACCTATGGTATGCAGCTTGAGCAGCTTCTGGCAATCGAGCCGCCCGATGAGGTCTCTGGTTTCGATGTTTTTTGGACCGAGCGGTACCGGCGCGCGATCGCGGTCGATCCCCAGCCGAAACTCCGCCGCAGCCAAATCCGGCATCCCGACTGGCATGTTCTCGACATCACCTACACATCGACCGGCGCGTTCAATATCCGCGGCTGGCTGCTTCTTCCCCGCACTGGGGCTGTGCGGCGCGGTCTCGTCGTAGGCCACGGTTATGGCGGGCGGGATCAGCCCGACTTCGATTTGCCGGTGAAAGACACGGCCATACTGTTTCCCTGCTCTCGCGGCCTATCCCTCAGCGCTCATCCACCTATTCCGGCCGATCCCGGCGGACATGTGCTTTACGGTATCGAAAAACCCGCTTCCTATATTATCGGCGGCTGCGTCGACGATCTTTGGCTCGCCGTCTCGACTCTTGTTTCCGTCTATCCCTGGCTTGCGGGACATATCGGCTATAGCGGCATCAGCTTCGGCGGCGGCATCGGGGCGCTGGCGATCCCTTTCGACAACCGGATCGATCGCGGGCACCTTGTCGTGCCGACCTTTGGGCACCGGTCGCTATGGCTGAGTTTGCCGACGATCGGCAGCGCGCAATCCGTCCAGGAATACCAGAAGACGCATGCAAGCGTGCTTGAAACCTTGCGCCTGTTCGATGCCGCGAACGCGGCCACCCACATCAAGGTGCCGATGCTCGTCGCTGCAGCCCTCTTCGATCCTGCGGTAGCGCCGCCCTGCCAGTTCGCCGTGGCGAACGCGCTGGCAAAGTTTAACGAAATCTTCATCCTGGACGCCGGCCATTTCGACTATGTTGGCAGCACCGAACAAAATGCGGTGCTTCGCGAAAAAGTCGAACGATTTTTTAGGTGCCGTGAACCAGGAATACCTGCGCTGGTATAGCCAACTTCTGCATGGAGAGACAAAGCTGTTGGTGCCTTGTCATGCCGGCGCCAACGTCTTGATGCTTTCAGTTAAGGCATCAAGAAGCGGCCGGCTTACACGAAGCCGACCGGAATGGGCGCAAGCTTTTTGCCAGCACCATAATCGCGCTCATGAGATCTGCGGTTACGGATTTCCCGACTTGAGGAAAAGTCAGTACGATCGCGCTCCATCATCCCATCCGGATAGGTTCCGGTGTCTTCGGTTTCCACTTCGGACTGAGCGGTGACGATTTTGAAATTCATCATGTTTCCTCCGGTGCGCCGCGGAAACGATTAGTCCCGCGCTTAGTTCCATGAGTAAACACAAAATTATTAAAAAATTAACTACGTTCGTTAATCAATTCGGGTGATCCGATCATTCTCAGCCTGCGACGCCAAGCCCCACCGCGGCGGCTCGCTTTGCCGGGAACATTTCGCCCAGCCCCACGTTTCAACTCACGATTTTGTTTTGGAGGTCTCCATGGATCGATCCAAATCGGCGACCCCAATCGATATCGTTCCAATCCTTACTCTGACGAGTTTCAGCTACGCCGGCCGTAATCCGGGGAGATCGTGATCGGCGCTGTCGCATGCGCTCGATCAATTGCCAGCGGCGAACAGATACTGGAGTAGACCATGGCCGTTCTTATAACATCCGCACTTCTGGCGATTATCGGGTTATTCCTTGGCGGCGGCGGACTATGGCTTGTCCTGCTTGGCGGCAGCTTCTTCTATCTCTTCGCCGGCATCATGTTTATCGCCACTGCGATATTGCTGTTGACGCGCAAAGCGGCTGCCCTTTGGCTCTACGCCTTTCTCGTGATCGTCGCACTCCTCTGGGCCATATGGGAGGTCGGCTTCGATTGGTGGCAGCTTGGTCCGCGCGGTGGCATCATCATCCTGATCGGGCTCTGGCTGCTCACGCCCTGGATCAGACGTCCGCTTGGTTTCCGCAGCCCGACCGGCACCGACTACGCGGCAAATCCCTGGCCGCTTGCCGTGCCATTGATCGTCTCCATCCTAGTGGCGATCTATTCGATGACCACCGATCCGCACGATCGTTCCGGCGATCTGCCGACGACGGTTACGGCTAATGCGCCGATGGGCGGCGATGTACCGAATGGCGAATGGCATCAATACGGCCGGACACCGTTCGGTCAGCGCTACTCGCCGCTCGATCAGATCAATGTCCAGAACGTCGGCAATCTGAAGGAAGTCTGGCGATATCAAACCGGTGACGTGAAGCGCCCGGACGATATCGGCGAGACAACCTATCAGGTGACTCCGCTCAAAGTCGGCGACACTCTCTACCTGTGCACGCCGCACAATCTGGCGATCGCGCTCGATGCGCAGACGGGCAAGGAGAAATGGAAATTCGACTCCAACTCCGGAATGAACCCTGATCGGCAACATCAGACATGCCGCGGCGTCACCTACTATCATGACCCGGCGGCAACCGCCGGAGCACCTTGCGCTGACCGCGTCTATCTGCCCACGTCGGACGCGCGCCTGATCGCGCTCGATGCCGCCAATGGCAAGATATGCACGAGCTTTGCCAATCAGGGTATGCTCCATCTTGAGACTGGCATGAAGTATAACCCGGCCGGTTACTACTACTCGACCTCGCCTCCTGTTGCCGTTGCGAACAAGCTGATTGTCGGCGGGGCCGTCAACGACAATTATTCCACCCAAGAGCAATCCGGCGTCATCCGCGCCTTCGATATCAAGACCGGCGCGCTGATATGGAACTGGGACTCCGGCAATCCCGATCAAACCAATCCCTTGCCGGCTGGGCAGACCTACACCACCAACTCGCCCAATAGCTGGTCGGTATTCAGCGTAGATCAGGCCCTCGGCATGGTCTATATTCCGCTCGGCAATCAGGTCCCCGATCAGCTCGGTATGGGCCGAAGCGCAAATGTCGAGCGGTTCTCCTCTTCCGTCGTTGCGTTGGACATCAATACCGGCCAGCTCAAATGGGTGCAGCAATTCGTCCACCATGATCTCTGGGACATGGATGTTCCGGCCCAGCCGGTGCTTTTCGATATGACGAAATCCGATGGCACAGTGGTGCCCGCGCTTGTCGCTTCGACCAAACAGGGCGATATTTATGTGCTCGACCGGCGCACCGGCGCGCCGCTCATTCCATTCAAGGAGATACCCGCACCCGGCGGTGCCATTCCCGAAGATCACACTGCTCCGACGCAGCCCATTTCGGATCTGACCTTCTCGCCCCCGCCGCTGCGGGAAAAGGACATGTGGGGGGTGACGCTCTTCGATCAGCTCGCCTGTCGCATCGCATTCCATCGGTACAAATATGAGGGCCGTTACACGCCGCCATCGCTACGGGGATCGATCATCTATCCTGGCAATTTCGGTACCTTCAACTGGGGCAGCGTCGCCGTCGATCCGGAGCGCCAGATCATGTTCGGCATGCCGACGTATCTCGCCTTCACGTCCAAGCTCGTGCCCCGCGCAGAGGTTCCGCCAAGAGGTCAGGACCAGAAGGGCAGCGAGCAAGGCCTGAATAGAAACGATGGTGCGCCATACGGCGTCTACATGGGGCCGTTTCTCGGACCGCTCGGGATTCCCTGCCAAGCACCGCCATGGGGTTACGTCGCCGGCGTCGATCTCAGGAGCGGCAAGATCGCTTACAAACACAAGAACGGCACAGTGCATGACATGACGCCGCTGCCTCTGCCCTTCAAGGTGGGCGTTCCGGGGATCGGAGGACCGATCATAACCAAAGGCGGCATTGCCTTCCTCGGCGCGGCCGTCGACGACTACCTGCGCGCTTATGATGTCACCAGCGGTCGGCAGCTTTGGGAAGCCCGTCTGCCGGCGGGTGGCCAGGCGACGCCGATGACCTATACGGCCGGTGACAACAAGCAATATGTCGTCATTGTAGCCGGCGGCCACGGCTCGGTCGGTACCAAGCCCGGCGACTATGTCATTGCCTACCGCTTGCCTTAAGCCAAATCGGAGGTGTGAACGTGCACTGCTTCCGCTATGGCGGAAGCAGGCCTATGTACGCATGGCGACGCTGAGGAACTCCTCCGTGGTACTGAGGTCGAGCTGGACTGAGAAACGGTCGTTGAGCAGCTCGAGCGAGGCGTCGTGCGTTTCATCGGCGCCACTGCAAACCGCATCCTTGAGCAATACGATCCTGTAGCCGAGATCGATGGCACCCAGCGTCGTCGCAAGCACGCAGACATCGGTCTCGCCACCACTGACCACAAGGGTCGTGACCTTTTCATCCACGAGCGCAGCATGAAACCGGCCACCGATCCAGGGCGAATAGACCCGTTTGTCGAACACCCGTGCCGGGGGTACGAGATCCGCGAGCGGCTGGACGAGCTCTACCATCTCCGAAGGCAGATGCTCGCCCGTCATCATCCACCACTTCTTGTAATAGTCTCGCCATTCACCCCATAACTCATCGGCCGTGCGAGGCGGCAGGAACCGAGTAAAGATCGTGCGCTCTGGGTATGTCCCGCTCACTTCCGTGATCCGAGGGAGAATGCGGTCCATCCAAGGAACGAACCACGGCGTCTCTTCCGCAAACATGCGTTGCATGTCCACACATATATGCCGCCAACTGCCAAGCGCCTTCATCTGCTCCTCCAGTTTTCAGCCATAACAATCGCAACAACGGCAAGTTCCTGAACGGCCGGCCGGATGAGGCTGTCAATATGGGGAACATTTCTCACATGTCGCGTGTTTCCGGTTCGTCCGGGACGTCAGGTTGCGCTTATCTTGCCGGCAATTAATGGGTACGGAGGCTTTAGAAATGACATTGCGACATGGATCATGCCGCTGCGGAAGGGTTCGCTATTCCGTCAGCGGTGAACCGAAACGCGTCGGTATCTGCCATTGCACCGACTGCCGTCAAGAAAGCGGTTCGGCCTTTACTTTTTTCGGGATCTGGGAGGCCGAGGCTTTCTCGACGACGGGCGAGACAGCCGTCTACGAAGGCCGGAGCTTCTGCCCTCATTGTGGGTCGCACGTTTTTGCAACTAATGACGTCGAGGCCGAGATCAAGTTCGGATGCCTCGATTCCGCACCGACCGATATGGTTCCAACCTACGAACTTTGGGTAAAACGACGCGAACCCTGGCTGAGGCCTTTGCCGGGCGCGGAGCAATATGATCAGGACCGACCAGCCGATCAGCCTGTACTTTAACGAAAAAGGTCATGAACAACTGCTGCGCATATCATAAGGGCGCGGATCTCCAGGAGATTGACGCGTGCCTTAATGCTCGACGCGCAAGACGATCTTGCCGCGGCTGTGTTCGTTCATGATCGCCTCTTGTGCCGCGCGCGCCTGCTCAAGCGGATAAACGCGGCGAACCTCCACGCACACCTTTCCGTCGTCGATGAGACGGCCAATTTCTGCAAGCTGCAGGCCGTTCGGCTGCGCCGTGTAGCGAACGGCGCGTATCCCGAGCTCGTCCGCACGGTTCTTGTCGGGCTGGGCCAACGTCGAAACGAGGATGCCGCCCGTCCTTATCACGTCGAATGAGCGATCCTGGGTTTCGCCGGCCACGAGATCGAACACCATGTCCACCGGCTGTATCGCCTCCTCGAAGCGCTCGCTTTTGTAGTCGATGATTTTGTCAGCCCCGAGTGAGCGCGCGAAATCCAGGTCGGCGCCGGAAACCGTCGTCGCGACCCAGGCGCCTTTCGCCTTCGCAAATTGAACGGCCAAGTGACCGACGCCGCCCGCACCGCCATGGATGAGGACGCGCTGGCCAGCCTGAAGTCCGCCATGATCGAACATGCCCTGCCATGCGGTAATGCCCGCCAGCGGAATTGCGGCAGCCTGCACCGGATTCAACGAACGCGGCTTCGGCGCTATTTCCTCAGGCCTGGCGATGACGAATTGTTCGTAACCGCCGTGCCTTGGATTGAGAAAAGCATAGACCGCGTCGCCGGACCGAAACGCGGCGACCCCTTCGCCTACCTTCTCGACCGTTCCGCAGACGTCTCGACCGAGCACGTAAGGCAAATCCTCGTTCTGAACGGCCGGATAGTTTCCTTCACGCATCTTCCAGTCTACAGGATTGACGCTGGCAGCCTCGACCCGGATCAGGATTTCGTCGATCTTGGGCTCAGGACGTTCGATTTCTTCGAGGCGAAGGACTTCCGGACCGCCAAATGAATGGATGCGCACAGCTTTCATGACGCTCATCGTTTCTCTCCTCGCGGTTTGAGAATGAAATCCCGCCGGTCGCAATCGGCTTTCGCTGCCCTGTGCGGACGCTGAACATTTTCAGGGATTGCCGATAGGCCGGCTCGGATCAGACGGCGTTGATTGATGGCAGGAAGGACATGACCTCGTTGCGGCGTCTGAGGCTCAGCGTCTCGATACGCTCGTTCCAAAAGCTTTCCGCTTCCGGCGGGTCCGGCTCCCAGCTATTCGTCGACAAGAGGTTGTCGTCCATCACCAGCAGACGATGGCCGCCCAACCGCAAATATTCTGTCGCCAGTTCTTTCGCAGCATTCGTCATCATCATCCTGCTCCTTGCGCCGATCATATGGACGTCAACAATCGAGCTGGGATTATGTTCCCTTTGGCGCAGAAGCCCTCTCAGCCTTTCGATGGCTGCCGGGGTCTTTCGATCTCGTCGGGGTGGGCAGGAGGCTCCCAGCCGAACACGCTGCGTCCGCCATAAAAAGCGGACCTGTCGAATTCGCCGGCAACGATCTCCTTGAGATCAGGGCCGGTGACATATCGCTCGAGAATGCGGGACTGATCATCCAGGCGCTTCAGCGCCTGCAACTCCTCGTCACGGCCAAGCCGCCCTTTGCGCACCGCCGATTTCATCACGTTGATGGTCTCGTCGTAGACTTTCAGCGGCACCGGGAAAGGGTGGCGATCCTTGCCGCCATGCGCCAGCGAAAACCGGGCGGGATCGGAGAAGCGGTAGGGAGCGCCATGCACGACCTCGGCAACCATTGCCAGCGCCTTGACCGTTCTTGCCCCGACGCCGGGCGTAAGCAACAGGTCCTCAAAATCGACCGGCCCGCGATCGGCGGCAGCCGCCAGGTTTCCGTGCAGTCGCCGCATATTCACATCGGTTTCGCGAACATCATGATGAGCCGGCATGATCAGATGCGGCAGCATGGGTTGTGCCTGGTCTTCAGCGACGGCCTTGGGCTCCGTTTCCAGTGCTGCGACTTCGCGCACGATCCTGTCCGGCCCTAACGATGACAGCAGATCGAGCTGACCTGCGCGCGACCGGTCGGCGCGCCGATCGGCGAGATTGACGATCCGGCCCTGGTCTCTTCCCTCGATGGCCGCATGCGGGGAATCGAGAAAGCTTGTCAGCCCTTCGGACAGCCAATGATAGCGCCGTGCCTGCCGCCGATCGCCGTTCATCCCCTGCTGAACGACGACCCACTTGCCATCGTCCGTCACGATAAAACCATGCAGATAGAGATCGAAGCCATCCTGCAGGGCAGCGCTGTCCACCTTGGCGACCAGCCGGCTCGTCGCCGCGAGCGCAGCGCCGTCGATACCGACGCGATTGCCGATGGCTGAAAGTTCATCCGGCGTCTTGCGCGACTGAGCGCCGCGGCCGCCGCAGACATGGATTCCAAGTTCGCCGGAGAGCGGCGTCAGACCACGTTTCAACGCGCCAAGCACGCTGGTCGTAATGCCCGAGGAATGCCAATCCATGCCCATGACGGCACCGAAGGATTGGAACCAGAAAGGGCTCGCCAGCCGCCGCAAGAGTTCGTCGCGCCCATAATGCTGAACGACCGCCTCGGTAATCACGGCGCCCAAACGCGTCATTCGGTCGCCGAGCCATTTCGGCACCCGCCCTCCATGCAGGGGAAGGTCTGCGTTGCCAGCTCTTTGCGCCAAGTTCAGAGTCTCCGTCTCAGATCGGACGCAATGTAATACGGTCGACCGGATTACGCCACGCACCGATTTGCTCTCAGGCAGTCTGGACCCTATCCGATGGCATTGCGAATAGTCCTCGAAAGCCGCAACAGGAAGGCGGGCCGGGAGGAGGCGACGAGTTTCCACGACAAAATCGCCCTCGCCATGCGGCCGGGAAGGACGCCGACGGAAAGAAACCATGCCGCCAGCACCGCACGCCGTCGGAGCGATGCGTTCATTTCCAAGCTCGCGACAGCGCCGGCCGTACCGAGTGCAAATCTGGAATCGCTGATCATAGGATGTCGGGATTTATCCATGGTCAGTGACGCCAGTCGCTCTTCCAAATGAACCGGATCGTGGAGATTGACATCCTCAGGCACCCTCAGGCCGATTTCGGCTGCCTGATCCGACAAGGCATCGATACGATGGAAGTCATGTTTCATTCGCCAGCGCGCGCGCTGACCAAGTTTCTCCGCAAAGACGGAGTGATTGGCACCATGGATGCGGTAGGCTCCAAGGCAGGATTCGATCGACGTCACCTTTCCATGAAGGGGCGCTACGGTGACCAGATAGCCATCGGCGCCCTGCCGGAAAGCCGTCTCCGGAACAGGCATGACCACCTCCAGAGCCGAGCGCTTGAAAGCCAGGCCGCTGGTAACGGTCGTCTGATACCGTCCCCTCTGCAGCAGTTTCGGGGTAACGTCACCGGAGTCGAACGGGAGTTCCGGCGGCGGGAACACATCCTTTACCTGCATGTCTTCATCGACGATATGCAATCTGAACTGCATCTGGACAGCATCGTCTTCCCAGGCCTCGACAATCTCGGATATGGCGTTCGGGTAAAGGTAATCGTCGGCATCGAGAAAAAGGACGATCTCACCGCGGCTCGCCGCAAAACCGGTATTGAACGCCGCTGCATGCCCGCCGTTCTTCTCTCTCAGGCAGGTCCCAATTCGAGACCCGTATGAAGCAACAATATCGGCCGTGTCATCGGTCGACGCATCGTCGACGACGATGACTTCAGTATTGTCGTAACTTTGCTCCAACGCGCTGTCGATGCAGCGCGGCAGAAAGCGAGCGTAGTTGTAGTTCGAGATGATAATGGAAACTAAAGCACGATCTGGGATGGAGTGCATCGCATTGAACCTCGCAAATTTGCTTTGGTCGCGGCGAACCTACTCATTCAGGTCCTGTGGATTAAAACCCAATTCCGGCGAGCACAGCTCTTCAAAGCTGAAAAGCTGCCGTCACAGACATGCTGGCCGATGGGTCGCGAAGATAGATTTGATCTGTCTGTACCGTCGCGAGCCTCCTCAGCTTTATGGCTTTTGAATGACTATGGCATCCGAACACCTCGACGGAATGCCCGGCGCGTCTCATGTCCTTCCGCTTCAGCAAAGACTAAAAAAGGTCTTCAGGTGGCTGTCAGCGTCATTGCCGATAGTCGCGCCCCATCGGAACAGGAAGCGATTTCTCATGAAGCAAGTGCAGACACAAACTTATTATTCGGGCACTCAGCTCCCATTATGCCCATCTACGGCTGTTCTAGCGTCCCTGCGCTTCGGCGCTTTGTCATCGTCTGTAAGCCTGTGAACTATTCGCGCAATATTTCGGACCGGTCACAGAAGTCGGCCGGCGAAGCTCTCGTATCCGAGCTCGACGTTGCCCCTCACAATGCAGTGAAGCATCAGGAATCCATTTCGGTCGTCGTTCCAACTCTCAACGAGACCGACAATGTCGATATCCTGCTGTCTTCTCTGCTTTCGCAGTCGGGTGGCGACATCGTGCTGGAGGTTTTGATCGCCGACGGCGGATCGACCGACGGCACGATCGAACGCGTCCGGGCATGGGAAGGCAAGGCACCCGTCAGGCTCATTTCCGCGGGCGGCAAAGGAGGCTTGGCCGGAGACGTGCTCTGGGCAGCGAAATATGCCCGCAGCGAGATCGTGGTGGTCATGGATGCCGATCTCAGCCATCCGCCGGAGGAGATCCGCAATCTTGTTCGGCCTATCATCGACGGAACCAGCGACATGGTGGTCGGAAGCCGCTATGTGCCGGGTGGCGCTACGCCCGATTGGCCTCGCTCGCGCCGGCTCCTCTCCCGCCTCGGCGGCGCCTTGGCGTGGCCCTTGACCGATATGCGGGATCCGATGTCCGGGTTCTTTGCCGTGCGCAAGGAGCGGCTTTTGACGATCGATCCGACCGCAATCGGCTTCAAGATCGGTCTCGAAATCATTGCCGAAGGCGGTGATACGCTTCGGCTGACCGAGATCCCGATCATCTTTCGCGATCGAGTGCATGGGCAAACGAAGATCGGATGGGGGCAGATGATAGACTATGCCCGCCGTCTGATGGTCCTTGCCGGAGGCGCAGTTTCCTTTGGAAACGCGACGCGTTTTGCAGGCGTCGGCCTCATTGGCCTCGCCATCGACTTGCTGATCTTCCAGATTCTCTTCGGGACGGGGTTCGGCTTGGTGACCGCCCATCTCGTCAGCTTCGCCGTCGCGACGATCTCCAATTACGTCCTCAA
This sequence comes from Rhizobium sp. CB3090, assembly GCF_029714285.1. NCBI lineage: Bacteria > Pseudomonadati > Pseudomonadota > Alphaproteobacteria > Hyphomicrobiales > Rhizobiaceae > Rhizobium > Rhizobium sp. CB3090. The sequence goes on along the minus strand of NZ_CP121663.1, from coordinate 369,671 downwards.
CTCCAGATGGGCGTTTGCAAGCGACGGACCACGGCATCGCGAACGGGATTGGAGGCGTTACATCCGCTTCATGACCATCTGCCTGCTTGCTTTCGCCTTGCGGGGCGGCGTGCTGGCCGGTGCCGTCGACCTGCTCGGATGGCCTCCCCAGGCCGCCATCATCCTGGGCGTCGGGGCGGCGGCCATCGTCAACTATCTCGGCAATGCCTTCTTCGTATTCCCATATGACCGCCCGCGCATGCCCGCTGACGTGCGATGGCGGGTGGCGGCGATCGGCGTACTGGGCTACGTCCTCGCTTTGCGACTGGTCTTCCTTGGGCTTGTCGATCTCGTGCCCGAGGAAACTTACTATTGGAATTACGCGCAGCATCTCGACATCGGATATCTGGATCATCCACCGATGGTCGCCTGGCTGATATGGGCCGGAACGAGCCTGTTTGGCGACACGGGATTTGGCGTTCGCATCGGCGCCTATCTCGCCTGGATCGTGACCTGCTTCTTCGCTTTCCGGTTCTCGCGCAATCTATTCGGCAAGTCGGCCGCATTGGTCAGCGTGTTGCTGGTCGCCATCCTGCCGTTTTTCTTCTCCACCGGCTTCATGATGATGCCGGACGTACCCCTGACCGCTGCTTGGGCAGGAACGCTCTATTTCCTCGAGCGCACCCTGATAGCGGGAAAGCGTCGGGCCTGGTGGGGCGTCGGCCTGTGTGTCGGCCTTGGAATGCTCTCCAAATATACGATCGCGCTCCTCGGACCCGCCACGCTGATCTTCGTTCTTCTTGATGCCAGGGCGCGACGTTGGCTGCTGCGACCGCAACCTTATCTTGCCGCCGTGTTCGCTGCGGTGCTTTTCTCGCCGGTGATCTACTGGAACGCGACGCATCACTGGGCTTCGTTCGCTTTCCAGAGCGCGGATCGCCTGGAAGGCACGACGACCTTCTCGCTTCCCTCCCTGATCACCAGCGTCGCAATCCTGCTGACACCATTGGGATTGGTGGCCGCGATAGCCGCGCTGGTGACCAGAAACAGCGTGACGTTTGCGGTGAAGACGGACTCGGAGGCTGCCCGCCGATCTCTTTTCATCAAGGTCTTTACGATCATTCCCCTGCTGGTCTTCGTCGCATTCAGCCTGTTTCACGAGGTTAAGCTGAACTGGACGGGACCGCTCTGGCTTGCCCTTCTGCCGTCGATCTCGGCCACCATCGTCGCGGCCGGCAGCAGCGTATCGAGGTTCGACGGCCTGCTGCGGCGGCTATGGGTTCCGACCGTAATGACCACGCTCGTCATCTACGGACTTGGTCTGCATTATCTCGTCCTCGGATTTCCGATGGTCGGTCATTTCGGCAATATCCGGACACTGCCTGTCGCCTGGCAGGAATTCGGTCGCCAAACCGAATTGATCGAACATAACGTCGAGCAGGAAACGGGTAAGCAGGTACTGTTGGCCGGAATGGACAAGTATTTCGTGGCAAGCGAGATCGCTTTCTACAATCGCGCCGACGACGATGCGGTTCAGACGTCCGTGGGACGGGGCGCTCTCGGCCAAGATAGCTTGATGTATGGCTACTGGTTCAAACCCGCCGACCTGCAGGGGCGCAACGTCATTCTCTTCGGACTGAAGCGAGGCGACCTGGAACGGGCTTCTCTTGATCCGCTGTTTTCCCGAATAACGGAAATCAAAGAGCAACAGGTGACGAAGCATGGAGAGCCTGTGGGCAGCTTCTTCTACAGGATCGGATATGATCTTCGCAGTTGTCTTCCGCCTACAGCCCAAACCGCAGGAATATCATGCCATGGGCAGTGAGCCGGCGCGAACCCAGGCAAAAAAGTGCAGGCCAGGGCGACTGACCCTGGCCTGATAAGCACACCCTGAGAGCAACCTCCCGGCCTACCGGAAGAGGTCCTGGATAAACATGGAGGTTTCCGGGATGAGGGTGACGATCATGAGCGTGGTCCAGAGCGCGACCATGAACGGCCAGATCGAGCGGATTACCTTGCTGACCGGCACCTCGCCGATAGCACAGCCGAGATAGAAGGCCGCACCGACCGGCGGGGTGTTGAGGCCGATGGTCGAATTCAAAAGCACGATGATGCCGAACTGAACCGGGTCCATGCCGTATTGCGTGACGATCGGCAGGAAGATCGGCGTGCACACCAGAATATGTGCGGCCATGTCGAGGAATATGCCGAAGATGAACAGCGCTATATTGACCAGGATGAAAATCACCCATGGCTGCGTGCTGACATGGCTGAGCGCTTCGCCCACCATGTCGGCGACGCCGTAAATGCTCATCAGATAACCGAACATCGTCGAAATGCCGATCAACAGCAGCACGACACCCGTGGTCTTGGTAGCCTTCGCCACCGCTTTCAAAAAGTTTTCGAAGGACAGGCTGCGATAGACGAAGATCGTCAGCAGCAGAGCATAGAGGACGGCAACGGCGCCCGCTTCCGCCGCGGTGAAGACGCCGGACAGAATGCCGCCGACGATGATGACGATGATGAAAAGGCCGGGAACCGCGGCCGCGAGACTGCGCCAGACCTCGATCCAACCCGGAAACTCGCCACGGCTGTAGCCGCGCGTGCGCGCGACGAAATAGGCGGTCAACACATTGGCAACCGTCAGGATCATTGCAGGAATAGCGCCCGCCATGATCAAGGCATTCATCGACACCAGACCACCGGCAGCCAGCGAATAGATGATCATATTGTGGCTGGTCGGCATCAGCGCGCCGACGAGCGAGGAATAGGTGGTGACGTTGACCGCATAATCCGCATGGATCCCTTCCTTTTTCATCAGGGGGATCAGAGCCGAGCCCATGGCCGAGACATCGGCGACCGGCGAACCGGAGACACCGCCGAACATGGTGCAGGCAACGACATTGGTCATGCCGAGACCGCCGCGCACATGGCCGACCATCGCCTTGGAGCTGCGGATGATCCTATCGGCGATGCCGCCATACATCATCAGCTCGCCGGTGAAGATGAAGAACGGAATGGTGAGGAAAGAGAAGGTGCCCATGCCGGACGCCATGCGCTGGAAGACGACCGCGAGCGGCAGCCCTTCGTAGAGCACGGTGGCGATCGACGACAGGCCGATGGCGAAGATGACCGGCATGCCGAGCACCAGCCCGCCAACGAAGACTGAGCAGAGAATGATCAATGCCATGAGGGGATAACCTTGATTTTCAGGACGGCGGCAACGATCCGCTCGACGGCGAAGAGCGCGATGAGCACGCCGCCGGCCGCAAGCGGCACATAGCTCCACGCCTGCGAAATCGGCAGGCCGGGATTGATGTAAGGCGCCATCTCGATGCTGAGTTCGCCGCCGCTCCAGGCCATCGACAGACCAAAGACGACCATGCCGAGATAAACGACGATCTCGGCCGCCAGACGAACACCCTCGGGCGCAAAATTCAGGAGCGAGTCCATGCCGATATGACGTCCGTCGCGAACGCCGACTGCTGCCGCGAGGCAAGTGACGTAGAGAATGACCACGAGCGCGAATATCTCGGTCCAGGCTGGGGAGTCGTTGAGCACGTAGCGCCCGAAGATTTGATAGAGGACGGCTGCGACAATCAGAATTGTCCCGACGATCGCAATCATAAGGCAGATGCGCGAGAGCCACGCATGAAAGGCGAAATAGACGCCGAGCATGCCGGTTGTGTTGGTGGTGGTACGGACCGCTTGCGAACGCGCGGTGAGATCTACCGGCAGTGCATGCATATGCGCGCCCATTGCTTGTCTCCTCGGATTGATCATTTAGGCCCGACGTATCGATTGCCGCCTTTTCGGCGTCTCTTAGGCGTCGGGCGACGGCAGGCAGTGCGGGGGCGCATCAAACGCCCCCGGCAGACTTCGTTATTTCGTTGCCTTGATCTTGGTGATCATATCCTTGAGGGCCGGATCGGTGATGAACTGGTCATAGATCGGCTGCATGGCGGCTTCGAACGGCGCCTTGTCCAGCGGGATCACCTCGACGCCGGCCGCCTTCACCTTCTCCTCAGACGTCGTTTCCATCGCGTCCCAGAGTTGGCGCATGTAAACGACGGACTGTTTGGCGAGCTTGCGCACCAGCGCCTGCTCTTCTGGGGTGAAGCTGTCATAGACACGCTTAGACATCAGCAAGACGTCTGGCGCCATCGAGTGTTCGCTCAGCGAATAATACTTGGCGAGCTCGTAGTGATGGAAATTGTAGTAGCTCGGCCAGTTGTTCTCGGCGCCGTCGATCAGCCCCGTCTTCAGGCCGGTGAAGACCTCGCCCGTCGGCATCGGCGTGGCGTTGGCGCCGAGCGCCTTCATCATCGCCACCCAGATATCGGACTGTTGCACGCGGATTTTCAGGCCCTTGAGGTCCTCCATCTTCCGCACCGGCTTGGTGGTATAGAAGGAGCGCGAGCCTGAATCGTAGAAGGCGAGGCCGACGAGGCCATGAGCATCGCAATCTGCCAGGATCTGATCGCCGATCGGTCCGTCGAGAACCGTGCGCATTTGAGCCTTGTCGTGGAACAGGAACGGCAGGACCGGCACCATCATCGCCGGGCAAATAGTGTTCAGCGTTCCCGCATTGACGCGGATGAAGTCGAGGGCCCCGAGCTTGACCTGCTCGATGGTGTCCTTCTCGCTGCCGAGCTGCGAGTTCGGGAAGACCTTGATCGTGTATTTGCCATCGGTCGCCTTGCTGAGCTCATCGCTCATATATTGCACGGCCTTGACGGTCGGGTAATCCGGCGCCTGCACGTCGGCTGAACGGAACTGACGGGCCTGTCCCGTCGTGAACGTGCCGAGCGCAAGAAGGCCGGCAAATGCTGTCGTGATGATTCTGGTGCTGCGCTTCATTGTTTCCCTCTCTCCTAGTCACAAAACAAAAATGACTGCCTGCTTCCGTGCCCGGAGATCCCGGTCACGGCTGGGCTGAAAACGGCGGTTATTTTTTGAATGGCAATGGCGGTTTGACCGGTCCGGTCTGCGCCACGTTCGGCGCGGGCGCTGCCCCCCAATGGCAGCTCCCAAGATGCCGGCAATAGTCATCATCTCCCCTCCTCAACGAAAGCCGGAACCTCCTCGTCCCGGCCGAAATCTCACTGCATTGCGGCCCTGAACGGCCCAAAACCAAAAAGCGCCTCGGGATTGTCGACGAGGGCAAGCCTGAGGGCGGCGACACTCGGCAGCCAGCCAAGTACGGTGTCCGTCAGGCTTGCATCGTCAGGATAATCGGCGTTTTGCCGCGCCAGATTGTGAGGCCAGTTCGTGCCCCAGATGATCCGCTCCGGCGCATGGGCAGCCAAGTCGCGGGCGACGGCGGCAATATCCTCATAGGCGTGGCCACCGCTTTTCGAGGATTCGTAGCAGCCGGCAAACTTGAACCAGCAATTGCCCCTGTCGATCAGCCGCTTCACCGCCGCGATCTGCGGGCTCTCCGGCGTGACCCCTGAAAAGAACTTGCCGTGATGATCGAGCACCCAACGGGATTTCAGCCGCGCCAGCCGAGCCTCGTGCTCAAGAATGTGGCTACCGTCGAACTGCACGGCCAGCATCCAGCCGCGCGCGATCGCTCTGTCATCAATGGCTTCGAGCGCGTCCAGACCGACGGCGCCGCCCGGCAGGTCCATAATGCGGGCGCCGACGACGCCGGCCTCCGCGAGCCTGTCGAGCTCCGCCTCCGGCGTCTCGGCGTCGATGACGGCGACGCCGCGGGCGATGTCGCCCATTTCGGCGAGGCAGGCATAAAGATTGCCATTGTCGCGCTGATGGGCATTGCCCTGCGTGATGACCACGCGGTCTATGCCGAGCCAGCCCATCACCTGGCGATATTGGTCCGGTGTGGGCAGGCTGCCAGCCGGCAGGTCGGGACCGCCAGGCTGTGCCGGAAAACCGGGCAGATACATGTGCATCTGCGTGTCCACCGTTCCCTGGGGAAGGACGGCGCGAGGCGGAGCGCCTGAGAGCTTGCGCACCAGCATATCACCTGTCCTCTGTACAAAGTTCAACCGCCATTTCACCGCTTCCAGGGCGAGATGAGCTTGTCGAGCATGGCTTCTTCCTCGGCGGTCAAATCATCCAGAGGCGGCCGCACCCCGCCGGCTTCGAAGCCCTGCAACCTGACGCCGGCCTTGATGGCGGAAACCGCATAGCCCTTGCGGCGGTTGCGAATGGCCATGAAGGGATAGAAGAAGTCCTTCAGGATCGTCTCGCAGCGCACGCGTTCACCGGCGCGAAGCGCCCTGTAGAACTCGACGGCCAACGCCGGCACGAAATTGAAGACGGCCGAAGAATAGGTGGTGAAGCCGGCGCCGAGATAGGCTTCGGCAAAGAGTTCGGCTGTCGGCATGCCGCCAAGATAGGTCAGACGGTTGCCAAGTGTGGCGGTGATCTGACGCACCACACCGATGTCGCCGGTGCCGTCCTTGAAACCGACCAGGTTCGGGCATTCGTCGCAGAGGCGCCTCAGCGTATCTACCGAAAGCACCGAGTTATCGCGGTTATAGACCATGACGCCGATATCGACCGACTGGCAGATGCGTTTGATGTGGGTATAGAGCCCTTCCTGCGGCGCATCGATCAGGTAGTGCGGCAGAAGCAGGATACCATCGGCGCCAGCCTTCTGGACCGCCTGCGCCAGCTCGACGCCGACATGCGAGCCGAAGCCGCAGCCCGAAACGATTGCCGTCTTGCCCGCGGCCTCCTTGGCTGCCCTGACAATGGTCGGGATCTCGTTCGGCGACAGTGAGAAGAACTCACCTGTGCCCCCGGCTGCAAACAGCACCGGCGCATCATAGCCGGAAAGCCATTCGATATGACGCTGATAGCTGTCGGAGCGGAATTTCTCCTCCGCATCGAAATGCGTAACAGGAAAGGACAACAGGCCTGCACCCAGCGCGGCCTTGATTTCTTGTGGCGTCATCAGGAATTCCTCTTCTGCCTCCTCAGGCAGGAGTTGTCATATATGTATGACTCTTTCCTGTCAACAACTCATCATACAGGTTTGCGCTGTTCGCGCAGAAGCGCGCGATAGCGCTCCTGACTGCCCCGCAGATGCCTGCGCATCGCCTCGCGGGCGCCCTCTTCATCGCCGTTCGATATTGCGACGACGATCTGACGATGCTCCTCGTCGATCAGCAGGATGTAGGCATCCTGATCGGGCTCGGGCTCCCCCTCGCGCATGGCTGCGCGTGGAATGATTCGTGGCCCGATCATCGAAAGAAATTCCCGGAAACGGGAATTGTTCGTCGCCTCGGCGATGGCGAGATGAAGTGCGAAATCGGCTTCGCTTGTCGGAGCCCCCGCATTGAAACAGTCGCGCAACGCATGGTGCCGCTCGAAGATCGTCTCTTCCTGCGCCGGTGACCGCCGCAATGCGGCAAGCCCGGCAGCTTCGACCTCCACGGCGGTTCGAAGCTCCAAAAGCTCGATAACAGACGAAACCCGGGCCTGATCGAGATTTCCGAAGGAAAGGACCGGCAGCGCTGACTGCTCCAGCACGAAGACTCCTGCCCCCTGTTGCGCCTCGACCAGACGGTCAGCCCTCAGCGCCGCGATCGCCTCGCGCACGACCGTACGGCTGACACCGTGAGTCTCCGTGAGTTGCGATTCACTCGGCAGCTTGGTTCCCGGCGGAAACTGTCCGCTCGCAATAGCCCGACGCAGCGTATTGGTGAGACGCGCAACCAGTGTCTGCGACCTGGCTTCAGTCTGGGACTTTGGCTGAACGGCCACGTCGGTACCTCTCTTGATCGGTTTCGGCCTTGAGAAAAGCACCGCGCGAAGTCGTATGTCAAGTTGATGCCGACGCATGCGTTCAGTAAACTTGTAGGCAAAGATTATCAACATGTATGATGACTTTGCAAGATAGGCGTATCCACCCAAAATGGGCGATCCCGACGCCGCCGCCTGATCTGCCAACATGTGCATCCGATACTGGAGCAACTCGCCGGTTTCGCAATGTCTTGCTCTCGGATGCCTTACAGTTCTATTTATCGTCCGATGGATTTGGAGCGAAAAGAGAAGCCTGGACAATGCCCGATAGCCGAGGCCAAATGAACGACAACGTCATTAAATTTCGAAGACCGAAGCCACCCAAAACGCCGCGCCCTGGCCTGCGCAAGTTGCTTGTCATCCTCGTCATGATTGCGGTTTTCGCGGCCGCTTGGGGATATTTCCAGATCTTCGGCCAGCCGGTTTGATGAGAATGCGACCATCCTGACAAAATAAAACGCCCGCTACATGAGAGCGGGCGTCCGAACATCACACCGTCACGGCCTGAGAGAATTCAATATTACCGTGCGAGCGCTTCGCGGGCGATGCGCGGAATATCCGAACGCTCGATACCGATGTCGCTCAGCCTGTGGTTCGACATGCGGCCGAGTTCCGATACGGTCCGACGATATTTGCGCCAGTTGTTGAAGGAATGTGCTACCTTCATGTTCATCCCCTTTCTGCGGGCTTGAAAGAGCGGCTGCCATCCAGGCGCCGCCGTGTTTTCGATGACTGGCATATAAGGTTTGACTTCCCTGGTTAAAAGCGCCGTTCCATCAATACACCATTGCAATACGCGCATATCTTTCATGGTATCGCATGTTTTTTAGACGTTATACGCCTGATCGAGCCCGGTCGAATTGCCGGAAATGACGCGAGTTCCGGCGCATCCGCCAAGTTTCGAGGCTTTGAGCTTCATCGCTCCTCCGACATTCGATATATTTGACATGCGAAAAACGCAGACCTGATCCTACGCATTGTTCCACCTCTTAACGCCCTTCGTCTTAGCAATTACCGCCGTGAACAGCGGCTATATTGACGCCGAAGCTGACCACAAAGGTCTGACCTATCGATCTACCAGGCAGGATCGGGTAAAATTACTCACAGACAAGAGGATATCCGTTCATGAGCCTTCGTCTGCCGCAGTCTCTGAGACAGTTCAATTCGAGTGGTGGGTTCAATGTTCTCGAATACGAACTCATGTCCGAACGGGCCAGCTCCCTTGGACGCCTCGGGCTGAAGGTAGAGTCCGTGCTTGCGGAGCTGCGGGCTTGGGACGCGCCCCGCCACAGCCAGGCAGAGCGCGAGAACCTTGTAAACAAGGCTTCCGATGCAGTCTGGGCCTTTTTCATTCAGCGCGAAATCTGCGGCCTACGAAATGGTCGCGACGTCATTCAACGTTATGCTATCCCCAAGGAGGTGCTCGCGAGGGTTGGCGTTGTACGCCGATGAACCGGGTAGCCGGCGACGCCACCGAGTTCACGGGATTCTCGCTGGGCGCAGCAGCGCCCAGCTTTGGCTCTAGCGAAACGATCGTTCAGCTCACGGCCTCGAGCTTATCCTGCGTCCTCATTTCGAAATCGCTGGCGTCATGACGCTCATGCAATTGGCTTGAGGGCTCGCCGGATACCCGGTTGACCATCCGTCCGCGTTTCACTGCCGGCCGCTCGAAGATGGTGTCGGCCCAACGCTGGACGTTCTTGTAGTCCTGCACCTGAAGGAACTCCGCCGCACCGTATTGCCAACCCTTGACCAGGCCACCATACCAGGGCCAAACGGCCATGTCCGCGATTGTATAATCCTTACCGCCCAGATATTCGCTTTCGGCAAGGCGGCGATCGAGCACGTCGAGCTGGCGCTTCACCTCCATGGCAAAGCGGTCTATCGCATATTCGATCTTCGTCGGCGCGTAAGCGTAGAAATGGCCGAAGCCGCCGCCGAGATAAGGGGCGCTTCCCATCTGCCAGAAAAGCCACGACAGGCACTCGGCACGTGCGGCGGCATCGGTCGGCAAGAAGGCGCCGAACTTTTCGGCGAGATAGACAAGGATCGAACCGGACTCGAAAACCCGAATCGGCTTCGAGCCACTGCGGTCCATCAGAGCGGGTATCTTGGAGTTGGGATTGACCTCCACGAAGCCGCTTCCAAACTGCTCACCCTCGCCAATCCTGATCAGCCAGGCGTCATATTCCGCGCCGCTATGGCCGAGAGCCAGCAACTCTTCCAGCATGATCGTGACTTTCACACCGTTCGGCGTCGCGAGCGAGTAAAGCTGGAGGGGGTGGCGGCCGACCGGCAGTTCCTTGTCGTGTGTCGGTCCTGCGATAGGACGGTTGATATTCGCGAACTGGCCGCCATTCGCCTTGTTCCAGGTCCAGATTTTCGGCGGCGTATAATCGGTAGAACCGGTCATGCTCAAACTCCTGATATTTGACAGGGACATACAATCGATATCGCTTCGATGGTCTGCCTTGCACCTAGCAGAGGTAGCGATGTTTTGTCAGGGGGGAAGGGCGCCACTTCACGCAACAGTGAGACAATCATCGAATTGAGGGTGACAAACACGCGCGTCACGGCGCCTCGCAGGTGCCCGAGCGAGGGGCTGGATTGTCGATGATTAATGCATGTCGCGCAAAAGTGTGGGAGCGAATCTGAAAGATCGCGACGAGCTTTAGAATGATCTACGTAGACTTTTGGGCTGCGAAGGGCAAGAAAACGCATCATCCAGCGCGATGCAGCCCTACGGGTTTTCTTGCGACAAGCACGAAAAAAGGCCCGGAGGGAAACCGGGCCTTTTCCCTTTTCTGATCGGAGGTCAAATTCAGATCAGATTAGAAGCTGCGCTCGAAGCGGAGAACGCCAGCCCACTGATCTTCGTTGATCGAATCCCAGTTGGTGTAGGTGATTTCCGGCTCGACGAGCAGGTTCTTAACCGGCTTCCACTTCAGGTTCGTCGTAGCGGAGAAGATCTTCGAGTCGGTGTAAGCGGCCTGGAAGTTCCACTTCAGCTTGTCGTTGATCGGAACGCCGATGCCGCCCCAAACTGCCCAGTCGCCCCAGCCGATACCAGCAGCGTCGCCGCCACCGTTCGCGCCAGCATACTTGTTCAGCTTGTCGCCGTCCGTGTTCCAGCCGCCCATGACGAAGGCAGAGAAGACACCGAAGTCAGCGTCGACACGAGCCTTGATAGCGCCTTCTTCGACGATGGAGTCATAACCACCGACGACCTTGAAGGACCATGCGCCAGCCTTGTAGCCAGCACCGGCAACGACGTCCGGAGCGTAGTGATCCGAGCTGTCTTCGCCGTTAGCGCCGGTTGCGCCAACGCCGGAATTCGTGTCTTCCACCGAGATCACAGCCGTGAAGCCATTGCCGGCGTCATAGTTGTAGGTGATCTGGTTGAGTTCGTACGGGCCGTCATAGACCACGTCGTCGTTGATGACGTCGCCGGCGTAACCGGTGAAGACGTTGAACTGCGAGTCTTCCTTACCGATGGTGAAGCCACCGAGGCTGATGCTTGCGTGCAGCAGGTTGGTGCCCGTGGAGCCGCCTTCCTGCCAATCCCAACGCAGTTCCGTGTTGGTCTTCAGCGGACCGTATTCGGTGTCGGTAGCCGTCTGAAGCTGCAGTTCAGCGCGGGTGTGCCAGAGCGTGCCGCGAACGTTGTTCGGGTTGTAAGCGTCGTACCATTCACCTTCCGTACGAACCTTGCCGCCGATCTTGAGGCAGGTTTCGGTACCCGGGATGAAGAAGTAGCCTGCACCGTAGGCGTCGCAGATGCGAACGTATTCGAGCGGCTCCGGTTCAGCAGCAACAACAGCGTCAGCCGCGTGTGCACCGGAAACTGCTGCAAGCGCAGCAGCGGAGCCGAGAAGAAGGCTCTTGATGTTCATTTTTTCTCCAATCTGTGTGCCTGATCGGAACGACCCGGAAATTATCCGTTACGTTCATTCATCCGGCTGTTCCCTATAATTGAAAGTTCTCGAACTTCCGGGCGCAAGATAGCCAGAGAAGCACCATAGCCAATATAGTATTTTGGCAAATACAAGAAAATAACCGACATAAATCCGTCATAGATGCAGAAATACATCAGTAAAATAAGGATAATCGAATATATAAGTCTTGTTTTGGCATTATAAATATTCAGAAACATACCTACTGTACGTATAACTATACAGACTATACATACGATACTGATAAATAGCGTTCATATTGTAAGGTTTTATTATCATTTTTCGCGGGGTTATTGCGAGAATTTATCGTCCCATAGCTGTTAGCAGGCGACCCTCATCGCTTCCATGGGTTGTCAGCGATGAGGGTTGCCGAAGGATTGCCGGGTTACCGTCAGTTCCAGCTTACAGATATCCCAGCCGCGGAGAGGCAAGCAGCCGCGAAGACAGCTATGCGCCAAAGGCGCCACCTCAGTCATCACAGGCCGGCCGAAAGCTTGTTGCAGGACAGTCAAAGACTGGACAAACCCATCGGATATGGGCAAACCGATACCATATTCGCCCTGCCCTGATGCCAACGGTCAGGTGGGATCACATGCGCCATATTTCGCGGAGTGCAAAATGACAAAACCAACCTATTTCGCGCCGACAGGTGGCGCTCCGAAGCAGACGGAACTCCTAACCGGCCGCGCGGTCTTCACCGAAGCCTATGCCGTGATCCCCAAAGGCGTGATGATGGACATCGTCACGAGCTATCTGCCTTTCTGGGAAAGAACACGCCTTTGGGTGCTCTCACGCCCGCTTTCCGGCTTCGCGGAAACCTTCTCACAATATATCATGGAGGTCGCCCCAGGAGGCGGCAGCGAGCAGCCGGAATTGGATCCGCACGCCGAGGGAGCGCTCTTCATTGTAGAAGGAGAGGTGACGATCGAACTGGGAAAAGAAGTTCACGTGCTCCATCCCGGCGGCTTCGCCTTCTTGCCACCCTCGTCCGGTTGGCGGCTTCGCAATCGCGGATCGGCGCCTGCGCGATTCCATTGGGTTCGCAAGGCCTATGAGGCCGTTCAGGGCATGGACGCGCCAGAGCCGATTTTCACCAATGAGCAAGAAATCGCACCAACGCCGATGCCTGGGACCGACGGGAAATGGGCCACGACCCGGTTCGTGGATCCAATGGACCTGCGCCACGACATGCACATCACGATCGTCACCTTCGAACCCGGCGCCGTTATCCCGTTTGCGGAAACCCATGTAATGGAGCACGGTCTCTACGTACTCGAGGGCAAAGCCGTTTACCGGCTGAATCAAGATTGGGTGGAAGTCGAGGCCGGCGACTTCATGTGGCTACGCGCCTTCTGCCCTCAGGCCTGCTATGCCGGTGGCCCGGGGAAATTCCGCTACCTCCTTTATAAGGACGTCAATCGGCATATGAAGCTGTCGCGGTATTGAGGACTGGCATGTGATGTCCGACTCGCGCGCGGAGTTTCGTAGAACCGGGCATTGAGATAGGCCCGGATTTCGCCGTAGCCGACATGGCGGCCTTGTCCGCCTCCTTCCGCAACGACTGTGCTGACGGCTATTGAACCAACCGCGGCGATGCACTTCCGCTGCTTGCCGATGATCCACTCGTGCCCGCCAATGGCGTCAGGTTCCAGTTGGTGCCGTCGAGGCTCAAGTCGTCGAGGACGATCGCCGTGCGGTCGTTATTCATCGCAAAGGTGGAGTTGAAGTGAGCATTTCGGCTGGGCAAATAGATAATGCCGTTCAGTATGGCATTCTGGTTGCCGTTGAAGAGCATGTCGGTCTTCTGCAAGCCGGCTTGCTCGAAGATCAAGATATCCTTGTATTTTCCATCCGTGGGCGCGGACAGATCGATATTCACATTGCCGTTGAAGAATATCTTGGACGTATCGGCGAAATAGAGCGTCACGTCGTCGCCGACCAACGTGGTTCCGGAATTGAAGAACCAATCTCCATTCTTGATCACGTAGAGACCTGGGGCCAGTTCAATTCGCGGTGAACCATTTGCGCTAAGGCCGTTGCAGTAGATCCCCGGTGTGAGCTTGTCGACCGCCTTATTGTCCGGCAGATGTCCGCCCAATTGCTGGTCGCAACCGAGCGAACTCACCGCCGGGAGCGTGCCCGCAAAAGGATCGTCCGCAACCGCGCAATTTTTCTCCACCACCGGATTAAGCTGATTATTGTAGGAGACCTGGGAACCCTTGATACAGATGCGCGCGAGCTTCAATCCGTTGCCGCCATCCGTGAAAGTAGCGGCTGGATAGGCGGCCGACTGAACGTGCATCTCACATGACGTTTTTTGGATTCCTGCGCCCGAATTGACGTAAAGCGCATTCTGGCCGGCATCAAGGAGGAGGATGCAAGGAGCACCGTTGGAGACGGGATCGGATGATGCGGCAATTGCGGCAGAGTGAACGGTGACTGGCACTCGATTGACCCCGACCACGCCGAGAAGCGATGTCGAGAGTGACGCGGTCACGTTACCGGAAATGGTGCCGTCGGAATTAATCGCGAATGTCGCCGAAGGGGAGTATTCCGAGAGAGAGGAAATGCTGTCCTGAAAAAACGTCTGCGCTTCGGCAATTTGTTGAGACTGCGCAACCTTTGCCCCGGCAAGAACTGCCGCATCAAGCCTTTCCTGCAAATCGACCCGCAGAAGGTAGGCGCGACCGAAATCGACAGAGCCTCCGGCGGCTGCCGCCAGGAAGACCACCATCAAAGCGGTGAGGATTCCAAAATTCCCTGCTTTGTCGGCTGCAAAATTCCGGGAGAGAATGATGATGAGACGTCCAAAGGGTGGGAACCTATCAAACTTCGAAATGCGCATGCTTCACCAATCGTTCAAGAAATGACCGGCAAAACACGCGCAAGAGATAAACACAGTGTTGATTTCGGATGCCAAGATGACCACAACTGCGCGTATATTGCGCAACCTGGCTTCAATCGCGCAATTTGGATAATTAGCAGCCTCGATAGTGAGGCCGGCAGGCGGAGAAGGCCGGAAGAGTGCTGCGGCGTCGGAGTTCATGAATGATCACGCGACCATCCCTCTTGGCGCCCTCCGGCACCGGAACGATGCTCGTGACCTGGCCGCCGTCGCGAGCATGAGCGATGAGGTTTTCGGCTACGGGTGCCGCAGCACTGATCGCGTAGTCGAAGCCGGGGCTTTCCGGTAAGGGCGGCCGGACCACCGGCCGGTGATGCGCTCCCGTGGCGTGACGGGAGCGCATTGGCTCTATGCGCCTTCGGTAAGCGATACCTGCCTCGTGGACGAGCGCAGGACATTGTCGAGTGCCCAACTGCCCGGACCGGCGAAGGCGATATAGAGGAAGATAAAGCAGAACATGATGGCGGCCTCGCCCATGTTGAGTGCCGGCCAGAAGCCTTGCGGCGCGTGAGCCATCCAGTAAGCGGCGGCCATCTCGCCCGAAGCGATGAAAGCCGCGATGCGGGTGTAAAACCCGGCTGTTATCAGCAATCCGGTCACGATTTCGATAGCGCCGGCGACCAGCATGATGGCAGGCAGCGGATAGGGTACGCCGGGGATGGCGGCTGGGAACTGGAAGAATTTCATCGTGGCATGTTCAAGGAACAGCAAGGCGGTCACGATTCGCAAGATTGCGAGGACATGAGGCGTCCACTTGGTTGTGTTCGGCATGGCATTACTCCTGTTTGGCTGTTGATACGTTCAAACGGCTTCGACGGATCGTCGCTCATTGTCCGGATGAAGGGATTTCGGGCACGTTGCCGAAGCGGAAGCTGGAGGCGGTAATGCCGCCTGCGAAATCGGTCTGATGGTAGGTGACGGCACCCGGTTCGTCCCTCGCCGCGCCGACCACCACCATCAGCGGAATGAGATGATCCTCGCGCGGATGCGCGGCGCGGGCGGAGGGGGCTTGCTCCCATTCGAGCAGCCGCTCGGCGCG
This sequence comes from Rhizobium sp. CB3090, assembly GCF_029714285.1. Classification (NCBI taxonomy): domain Bacteria; kingdom Pseudomonadati; phylum Pseudomonadota; class Alphaproteobacteria; order Hyphomicrobiales; family Rhizobiaceae; genus Rhizobium; species Rhizobium sp. CB3090. The sequence goes on along the minus strand of NZ_CP121663.1, from coordinate 354,019 downwards.
CTCATACGGAGACGAATGGACCAGCGTCTGCTGGAGCCAGGCGTCAAACTGGCGGGATGGCTCGTAGCCGCTGGTTCCCCTGATTTCCCTGAGGTTGTGATAGCTGAGGCCGCTGCCAATGATCAGCACACCCTCGTCGCGTAATGGCGCCAGGGCCCGCCCTACCTCGAGATGCAGGGCCGGATCGTACCCCACATCCAAGGAAAGCTGAACCAGCGGAATGTCCTCGTCGGGGTAAAGCGGCTTCATGATGCTGAACGTGCCATGGTCGAAACCGCGCGTCGGATCGAGGTTGGCATCGATTCCGCGCACATGCAGAAGGTCCTGAACACGCTTAGCAAGCTCCGGCGAACCGGGCGCGCCATATTTGATATGATAGAGGTATTCGGGAAAGCCGTGATAGTCGTAGACCATTCCCGGTTTCGCGCCGGAGGAGATGGCAAAGCCCTGTTCTTCCCAATGGCCGGAGATCACCAGCACCGCCTTTGGCGCATTGGCGAGTTCCGCCCGCATCCCGATCAGAGATTGCTCGAGTTTATCAAAGTTGCGGCGGAAACCGTCGGTGATATACGGCCAGGGGCCGCCGCCGTGACTGACGAAATAGGTCGGAAGCCGAAATTTGCTCACCTGTAGCATCCTTGTTGAGCCGCACCAGCCAACGGGTGCGAAATCGGGGAGAAAACGAGCTTTGCCCGTGTTCCTGCGCGCAATGTGAGCTTTTCATAAATGTTGATCAATGCGGCTTATATTGAAGAAACATTTCCTATACGTTGATGATCCATGGATAGTTTGACGAGTCTGCGAGTCTTTTGCACGGTTGCCGAGCTTAGGAGCTTCACGGCGGCCGCAGAGCGCCTTGGCCTTTCGCCGGCCATGACCAGCAAGCACGTTATGCACTTGGAAAACCGGCTCGGAACCCGGCTGCTGAACCGAAGCAGCCGCCATGTCAGCATGACCGAAACCGGCACGCTCTACTTCAACCAGGCCAAACAAATGCTCGACGGACTGGACGAGGTGGAGGCCGCCGTCAGCAACGTCACCGTCATGCCACGCGGGGTTCTGAAGCTCAGCGCTCCGGTCTGGATTGCCAATACTCTCATCGCCCAAACCTTTGCCGAATATCATCAACGCTATCCCGACGTGCGCTTCGACATGGATCTGAGCGGCCGGATCGTCAATCTCGTGGACGAGGGATTTGATCTGGCCCTGCGCGCGACGGCTCCCGAACGGCTGGATCCCAGCCTCGTTGCGCGCCCGCTGATGAAGGTCACCTTTCAGCTCGTCGGATCGCCCGCCTATCTGTCGCGCACCGGCCGTCCGACCCGGATGGCCGATCTCAACGGTCACTCGCTGCTGGCCTACAGCGGCATGAATGCCAGCGGCAGCATAACCATCGACGGAGCGGAAGGTCCCGCAACGGTGAACCTTCGGCCCGTCATGCAAAGCGAAAACGAGAGCATGCTGCATTTGGCAGCGCTCGAAGGCATGGGCCTCGTCTTCCTGCCGGTATGGATGACCCAAACCGACGTCGCCGAAGGCAGGCTGGAGACGGTTCTGGCCGAAGAGGCGAAATTCACCGCGACCCTGCACGCGGTCTATCCCAGCAGAAAATATCTTTCCGCCAAGGTTCGCACCTTCATCGATTTCCTCGCCTCAAGGAAAAAACTTTGTTCGGGGGCAACCGAACGGGAAACGTGAACAAAATTTCCGCCCCCCAATTTAGGGGCGGAAATGCGGTCCAAATTGATCAAAACGCTCGATTGTTTCGGATATCGCTTTGAATGCGCGCGACACAGCCTTCGATTTTTGCCAGTAGAATTTCAAAATCGATAGGCTTGGTCAGATAGTCGGCAGCACCCGCTCGCAAGCCCATGACCACGTTCTGCTTATCGGTCATCGCCGTTAGGAATATGAATGGGACATTGGCAAGTTCGGGATAGTTGATCTGAATTTCCGCCAGCAACTGATGGCCATCCATTTCCGGCATGGTGATGTCACAAATGACGATATCCGGCCATTTCGATACCAGGATTTCCAAGCCCTCACGGCCATTCGACGCTTCGAGCGTCGTAAAGCCTGCCTCCGCCAATTCTTCAACGATCAGGCCCCTGATTTCCGCCTCGTCGTCAATGCATAGAACAGTCGTCATTATTATTTTACCCTTGTCATGATCACGCAACGTTGGTGCGGTCTGTGGATGGCGGAGAGGCTTTCAGTGAAATCGGAAGCGTGATGATCAGCGAGGTGCCCTTGCCTTTTTTGCTCTCGATCTCGATCGACCCACTATGCAAATCTACAATCTGCTTGACCAGGTACAGACCAAGGCCTGTGCCTGGGATGCCGGTGGACGTCCGCGCGCGAAAATATCGCTGAAAGATCTTGGGCACATCCTCGGCATCGATACCGACGCCGTTGTCCCGCACGACGATTTTGACCGCGTCGCCCACCTGCCATCCGGAAACATGGATGTCGGGTTGATTGGGAGCATACTTGGCTGCATTCGACAGGAGATTCGAGAACACCTGCTCAAGCGCAAATTTGTCGGCCTCGATATATTCAGGCAGGGAATCGATATCGCTTAGGATGCGGTGTGACTTGGTGATCGTCGATTGACGGTGACAACAAGATTCGATCATCGCTCTCAGCGGAAATCGCTCATGTCGAATTTGAATTGTGCCGTTGTCCATCCGGCTTGCCGCAAGAATGCTTTCCATCAAATCGACGATTCTGAGGACCGACGACCGTATTTGTTCGGCCTTGTCTCGAACAAACTGAAGCGAGATCTCGCCTTTTGTGCGTAACAGACGTTGAGCCGCCCCATCGATGATCGCTAGCGGCGTGCGAAATTCGTGCGATGCCAGCGCAACGAATTGGCGCTGCAATTCATTGATGTTTCGTTCCTGCGCCAGAAGTCGTTCCAATTCTCGTGCCTGTTCTTCGACTTCCTTCGTTCTCAAAGCCACGGTCGCTTCGAGTGTATCCTTATGTCTGACGAGCGCTTCGGCGTTTCGGATGCTCTCGGTGATATCTTCGTGGGTTGCAACATAGCGGCCATCCTCCATCGAACTATGGGTGATGCGTACCACTCGTCCGTCCTGAAGCGTAATGTCCTGGCTGGCCCTGCCGCCCTTCTGGGCCGCCAATCCTACCACATCGAAATATGTGGCTGCATGAAGCGGCCCGTTGCCGAGGCTGGCACGATAGTCGAGTATGGCAGACAGCGGCGTCCCCGCGACGGTCAGATCCCCCCGCAGCTTGTACATATGTGCATAGGAAAAATTGCACAAAATCAGCTTCTTATCAGCGGAAAACATGCAAAGCCCATGGGGCATGTTATCCAAGGCGACATCGAGAAGGCCATCCTGCTGCCTGGTGACCCATGTTTGCGCATCCATCACGACGAACTCCCCAACCAGTTCGGGCAGGATAGATTTACAATACTAATTTTATGTTGCACTTCAGAGTGGTTCGTCCATGGTCACCACTCGCCTGATTACTGCTTGCATAAAGACGTGATCGAAAGGGCGGCGTTCCTATTGGAATATCCGCAAGGCGATTTCTCCAATCCTTCAACGTCGTCGCCTTGATGGTGGTTGAACCGGCCAGTCGGCATCACGAAAGAGTCTGCGCAAACGACTCCATCATCACAGGCGCCGTAGTTAGCTAAACGCAGCATAGGCAGCAATGATCGCCTCGACTTGCGCCGCGTCCAACGCCGCCGCCTGGGCTGTCGTGATAGCGTTCAATTGCTCGCTGGATAGGATGGAAATATCATAAGTCGACAGTCCCGCCAGGCCTCGGGTGCCAATCGCTTCGATCTGAGAGGTCGACAACGTCTCGATATCCTTTGACGACAGGGCGCCGATCTCTGCCGAGGTCAGCGCCGCGATCTGCGCCGTGGTTAACGAACCGATCTGCGCCGTCGATAGCGCGGCAATCTGGCTGCTGGTCAGCGCCGCGATCGAGGCAGACTTCAGCGAGGCGATCTGCGCGGTCGAGAGTGCGGCCACGGCGATGGTGCTCAGAGCTGCGACCTGCTTCAGGCTCAAAGCGCCGATCTGCGTGGAGCTCAAGACGTCGATCTGAGCGGTCGTCAGCGCAGCAATCTGACTGGATGTCAGCGCTGCGATCTGCGTCGTCTTCAAGGCGGAAATCGTGCCGGTGGTGAGCAGCGCGACGCTAGCAGTGGAGAGCTTCGACAGGGCGGTCGCGCTGATGGCTCCGATCTGGCTGCTCGACAGTGCCGCAATATCCGTCGTCGACAGGGCGCCGACCTCCGTAGCAGAGAGAGCGGCGATCTGCGTCGTGGTCAATGCGTCGATCTGCGTCGTCGACAGCGCCGCGATCTCACTGGTGGTCAGCCCGGTGATCGAAGCGGTCTTCAGCGCAGCGATTTGTGCGGTCGAGAGCGCGGCCACGCCGTCGGTGCCCAGAGCCGCAACCTGCTTCGCGCTCAAAGCACTGATCTGCGTGGAACTCAAGACATCGATCTGACTGGTCGTCAGTGCAGCGATCTGGCTGGTCGTCAGCGCAGCGATCTGCGTCGTCGTCAGGCCTGCGACCGTGCTGGTGGTGAGCAATGCGACATTATCGGTGGAAAGCTTCGATAGCACCGACGCGCTGATGGCCCCGATTTGGCTGCTCGACAGCGCCGCAATGTCCTTCGACGACAAGGCGCCGACCTCTGTAGCAGATAGAGCGGCGATCTGCGTCGTCGTCAATGAACCGATCTGTGTTGTGGACAGCGCCGCAATCTCATCGGTGGTCAGACCGGTGATCGAGGTAGACTTCAGCGCGGCGATTTGCGTGGTCGAAAGCGTAGCCACGGCGTCAGTGCCCAAAGCCGCAACCTGCTTCGCACTCAAGGCACTGATCTGCGTGGAACTCAAAACGTCAATCTGGTTAGTCGTCAGTGCAGCAATCTGGCTGGTCGTCAGCGCTGCGATCTGAGCCGTCTTCAAAGCGGCGACCGTGCCGGTGGCGAGCAATGCGATATTATCGGTGGAAAGCTTCGATAGGGCCGACGCGCTGATGGCTCCGATTTGGGTGGTCGACAGCGCCGCGATATCGGCGGACGAAAGGGCACCGACCTCCGTAGCAGACAGAGCGGCGATTTGGGTGGTCGTCAATGAACCGATCTGCGTCGTCGACAATGCCGCGATCTCATCGGTGGTCAGCCCGGCGATTGAAGTGGTCTTCAGCGCCGCGATTTGCGCGGTCGAGAGTGCGGCCACGCCATCGGTGCCCAAAGCCGCAACCTGTTTCAGGCTCAAAGCGCCGATCTGCGTGGAGCTCAAGGCGTCGATCTGAACGGTCGTCAGCGCTGCGATCTGGCTGGTCGTCAGCGCTGCGATCTGCGTCGTCTTCAAGGCGGCAATCGTGCTGGTGGTGAGCAACGCGACATTAGCAGTGGAAAGCTTTGATAGGACCGACGCGCTGATGGCTCCGATTTGGCTGCTCGACAGTGCCGCGATATCCGCCGTCGACAGGGCACCGACCTCCGTAGCAGACAGAGCGGCGATCTGCGTTGTGGTCAATGAACCGATCTGCGTCGTCGACAGCGCCGCGATCTCATCGGTGGTCAGCCCCGCGACCGAGGTAGACTTCAGCGCCGCGATTTGTGCGGTCGAGAGTGCGGCCACGCCGTCGGCGCCCAGAGCCGCAACCTGCTTCGCGCTCAAAGCACTGATCTGCGTGGAACTCAAGACATCGATCTGTTCGGTCGTCAGCGCCGCGATCTGGCTAGTCGTCAGCGCAGCCACCTGCGCCGTCGTCAAGCTGGCGACCGTGCTGGTGGTGAGCAACGCGATATTGTCAGTGGAGAGCTTTGACAGAGCGGCCGCGCTGACGGCTCCGATTTGGCTGCTCGACAGCGCCGCGATATCTTCCGTCGACAGGGCGCCGACCTCTGAGGCAGAGAGAGCGGCGATCTGCGTCGTCGACAGCGACGCGATCTGCGTCGTCGATAGCCCCGCGATCTGAGTGGTGGTCAGACGTTTCACATCGACCGTGGAGAGCCCTCCGATCTGGACCGACGATAGAACAGCCAGTTGGTCCAGCCCCAAGCCCACAATGGCGCTCGCCGATATGGCGTTCATTTGCTTCGAGCTAAGGACAGCAACGTCCTCGGTATCCAACGCGGCGATCTGGGCTGAGGTTAGCGCATTGATTGCGCTCGTGCTCAGCGCGGCGACCTCTTCCGTGCTCAGAGACGCTATCGTGTCAGTGGAAAGAGACCGGATCACACTGGCGGACAAAGAGGAAATGATTGTCATAGATGAGCGTTCCAAATGTTAGCTTGATCACGCCTTTGCCGGATCAGGCCGCCACAGTCGCTTTGGGATAGATGGCGACAGCGACAGAGGCGCGGAAATAAACGCGATGCGAACTAGCTGACTGCTTTTATTTTCATAGTGCCTGCGCTACTCGCTAGGATGTTTCTTGTTACACTCGTAACAGCGGCACCTGATCCGAAGCTTGCGCGTGCTGGCCTTTTGCCGCGGTCATCTGCCGCAAGTGATGTCCTCCTGATAAGGAGTAGGAAGCCCTCAATAGGGATAGACACCACGCGCTCGGCCAAGGAAAAATCAGGGCGAGCGACAGCCCCGGTTCATTCGCTGATAAAAATCTCGCCCTGATTGTCAGATATGAAGCCGCGGACGCTCTGGACGGCCTGTCACGGCTGCTTCCGAACTGAGCCAACGACCAGTCGACCGGCGCTTCCGTCAGACAGCTTCACCTTTCCCCAGGCTGACATGAGGTCCGGCGCTCTAGTGACCTCGGCTTGCCCCGTGCGACCGTCCGAGCATTTGATCGGAAGACTAACTGTCAGGCGTCGATCCTTCAGATCGTAGGTGCCGGAACATTTCACCGAATGCCGAGACGACTGGACCGAGAAGCGGCCGTTGCCGTGCGACGCGATCGTGGAGCCTTTGAACGTCTCACCGGAGTCCATTTTCGCCGAAACCGGAAGAACTATATCGCCTTGCCCAGGGCTCTGCGGCTTCGAAAGGGCCGAACCGGAGATCCTCAAAGCCCTCGAAATGCTGGGAGCCATGACGTGACCTTGGACGAACTGAACATAGTCGTCGTAAGGGATGGTTCCTTTTGCGTAAGCGGTGAGGATCCGGCGGCAAAACTCAAGGCGGACCTTGGCTTCCGGAACGCCCATCAGCTTCGCAAGTTTCTTTTGCGTTTCCGGCTCGATGCCACTGTGGCTGCATGTCTGGATGTTCCAGTTGAGGACCGTGGCATCGCTCAGTTGATTTTTGTCATATTCATACCCGCCTTTGGTCGTGACCGACTGGGCGTTTGCCGACACAGAAAAAGCCGCCATAGCGACGGCCGCCCAAACCATAAGCTTTTTCATTCCCACCCTTTCCCTTGGGAGCTTAGCGCTCGCAAATCGCTTCGATTTCGCGCCTCGAGTCACTCTCCTAAAGCGATCAATACACGGTATGATTTTAAAATCAAAGCCTACACGCTACTTGAAGGTTCCTTGCTGTTTGGACTGCCGCTTAACTCCCTTCGCATTACCCCTTGCAAAATTATCGATAAAATTATTTTCTATCCATAATTTGAATCTGGAGGACGAGAAAAGTGGGCGAAATCACCCCAGCCTTGGAATATTCGGCAACTTCCGCAGTACTGTCGCCTGGCATTGCGTTGGACGAGGCCAAAACTATCTATAATTTGCCATTCAACGATTTGCTCTTCCGGGCTCAGACCGTCCACCGCGCACATTTCGATCCCAACGCCGTGCAGATGAGCCGACTTCTGTCCATCAAGACAGGCGGATGCGCCGAGGATTGCGGTTACTGCAGCCAGTCCGCCCACTATCCGACCGGCCTGAAGGCCTCGAAGCTGATGGAAGTCAAACGCGTTCTCACCGAGGCGCGCAAAGCCAAGGATGCGGGTGCGACCCGTTACTGCATGGGAGCGGCATGGCGCAGCCCGAAGGACCGCGATATGGACACGCTGGTCGCCATGGTCGAGGGCGTGAAGGCGCTCGGCATGGAAACCTGCATGACGCTCGGCATGCTGACGAAGTCTCAAGCGGGCGATCTCGCGGAAGCGGGCCTCGACTATTACAACCACAACATCGACACGTCCGAGCGCTTCTATTCCGAAATCATCACCACCCGAAGCTTCGCAGACCGGCTCGATACGCTGGAAACCGTGCGCATGGCCGGGATCAAGGTATGTGCCGGCGGGATCCTGGGCATGGGCGAGACGGTCGACGACCGGATCTCGATGTTGCTGACGCTCGCGAACCTGCCCGTGCCGCCGGAAAGCGTGCCGATCAACCAACTTATTCCCATTCCGGGTTCCAAGCTGGCGGACGCGGCACCCGTCGATCCAATCGATTTCGTCCGCACGATCGCACTGGCGCGCATCCTGATGCCGACCTCGCATCTGCGCCTTTCGGCCGGACGCACCGAGATGAGCGATGAGATGCAGGCGCTCTGTTTCTTCGCGGGCGCCAACTCCATCTTCGTCGGCGACACGTTGCTGACGGCAGACAATCCGGGCGAGGATCACGATACAACGCTCTTCCGCCGCCTCGGCCTTTCTCCCATGCCACTGGAGCAGACGGAGTAACAATGCTTTCGGATTATGCCGCCACGCTTGAAGGCTTACGACGCAAGGCGCGGCTGCGCAGCCTTGCGCCGCAGCGTGGTGTGGATTTTACCTCCAACGATTTTCTCGCGTTAGCCGGCGCCCCGCGCCTCAAGGCGTCGATCATGGCAGCGATGGAGAGGGGCGTTCCGGCGGGGGCAGGCGGCTCGCGCCTGCTACGCGGCAACCATCCTGAACATGAGGCGCTGGAGGCGGAAGCGGCCGAATTTTTCGGCGTGGAACGCGTGCTCTATTTCGGCAGCGGCTATGCCGCCAATTCCGCGCTTTTCTCGACCCTGCCGCGGCGCGAAGATCTGATCGTCCACGACGCGCTCATCCATGCCAGCGCCCATGAGGGCATTGCAGCCAGCAAGGCGGCGGCCGTCAGCGTCGAGCACAACGATGCGAACGCTTTCGATGAGGCGATCCGAAACTGGCGCAGCAACGGCGGCAGGGGCAGATCCTGGATTGCCGTCGAGAGCCTCTATTCCATGGACGGCGACAGAGCGCCGCTATCCGCCCTCGCCGACATTGCCGACCGGCATGAGGGTTTTCTGGTGATCGATGAGGCCCATGCCACTGGCGTTTTCGGCCCGGGCGGCAGAGGGCTGGCCGCGGGGTTGGAGGGCCGGGACAATGTGCTTGCCCTTCATACCTGCGGCAAGGCGCTGGGCGTTTCCGGAGCCTTGCTCGCAGTCCCCCGCGTGCTCGCCGACTATCTCGTCAATCGTGCCCGCGCTTTCATCTATTCCACCGCGCCCTCGCCTCTCATGGCGGCGGGCGTGCGCGAGGCCTTGCGCATGGTGGGTGACGAGCCTGAACGTCGCGAGGCCCTGGAACGCTTGGTCGCCTTTGTCGGTGACGGATTGAAAAGCCGATTCGACATAGAGCCGAGCGGGTCGCAGATCCAGCCCGTCGTCATCGGCGACAACGCGCGTGCGGTCCGAATTGCGGAAACTCTTCAGGCTCAAGGTTTCGATATCCGTGCGATCCGTCCGCCGACCGTGCCGGAGGGCACCGCGCGCCTGCGGCTGTCGATCACGCTCAACGTCGATTCGGAGCAGATTGCGCACATGCTGGATTGCCTCGCCGCCGCCACGGAGGAACACAGGAGATGATCCGTTTCGTGGTCACCGGCACGGATACCGGTATCGGCAAGACCGTATTTGCAGCGGCACTGGCGGGTGCGCTCAACGCCCGATATTGGAAACCCGTGCAATCCGGACTGGAAGACGAGACGGACAGCGAAGCCGTCGCCCGACTGAGCGGGCTGCCCGCCGACCATATTCTGCCCGAAGCCTATCGCCTTTCCGCCCCGCTCTCACCGCATCTTTCGGCACGTCTCGACGGCGTGGAAATCGACCCCGCCCGGCTTGAGCCGCCAGCCTGCGCCGGTCCGCTGGTTATCGAGGGGGCTGGCGGCATGCTGGTCCCGCTCACGAAAAACACGGTCTTTGCCGACGTCTTCGCCCGGTGGCGCATTCCCCTCATTCTCTGCGCCCGAACATCGCTCGGCACGATCAATCACACACTGCTGTCCATCGAGGCGCTGCGCAGCCGTGATATTCCCCTCCGCGGCGTGGCCTTCATCGGCGCGGAAAATACCGACACCCAGGCGACCATTGCGTCTATCGGACAAGCGAGGGTATTGGGGCGGCTGCCTGTGCTGGAAAGCGTGACAAGGGAAAACCTAAGTCGCGCCTTCCGCGAGAATTTCGACATGGCTTCCCTGATTGAGGCACGCGCGTGACACCCTCCCCCATCTGGCACCCCTTCACGCAGCACGCCCTCGAACCGCCGATGAAGCGCATCGTCGCGACCGAGGGCGCATATCTGTTCGATGAGGATGGCAATCGCATCCTCGACGCAATCTCGTCATGGTGGGTGATCACCCATGGCCATCGCCATGCCGGCATCATGGCGGCGATCCGGGAGGCGACGGAGGCCTACGACCAGATCATCTTCGCCGAATTTACCCATGAACCGGCAGAAGTCCTTGCCGAACGTCTGCTCGCCTTCGCGCCCTCTGGACTGAAACACGTCTTCTATTCGGACAGCGGATCGACGGCGGTCGAGGTGGCGATCAAGATGGCGCTCGGCACCTTCCACAATCGCGGCATCGCGCGTGACCGCATCGTCGTGATGGAACACGGCTATCATGGCGACACGATCGGCACCATGTCCGCGGGAGAGCGTGGCGTGTTCAATGCGGCTTTCGAACCGCTGCTCTTCGGCGTCGACCGCCTTCCCTTCCCCGAACCCGGTCGGGAACAGGAAACGCTCGATGCGTTCGAAGCTATCTGCCACTCGCGAAAGGTCGCCGCCATTCTGATTGAACCGCTGGTGCTCGGCGCGGGCGGCATGAAGTTCTACGACAGCGCGGTGCTTTCCGCTCTCAAGGAAATCGCCGGCCGATATGGCTGCCTGTTCATCGCCGATGAGGTGATGACCGGCTGGGGTCGCACCGGCACACGCTTTGCCTGCGAACAGGCAGGGGTGACGCCTGATATCCTCTGCACCTCGAAGGGTCTGACCGGGGGCGCCTTGCCGCTGGCGGCAACCCTTTGCACGGCAGAGATTTTCGAGGCCCATCTGTCTTCCGACCGGCGCAAGACCTTTTTCCATTCGAGTTCCTATACCGCCAACGCAATCGCCTGCGCGGCAGCCGTCGCCAATCTGCAAATCTGGCAAGACGAACCGGTTGAGGCTCGGATTGCCGAGCTTGCCGCACAGCACAGCCGGCATCTCCAACGCTTCCAGAACGACACCAGGTTTGTAAACGCCAGGCAATCAGGGACGATCGCCGCCCTCGATCTTGCGGTGCCCTCCAGCGGCTACCTCGCCGAAGCAGGCCCACGCATGCGCAAGCTGTTTCGCGAACGCGGGCTGCTTGTGCGCCCGCTCGGAAACGTCATCTACCTGATGCCGCCCTATTGCACGACCGCCGGGGATATCGTCGCCGCCTATGATGCGATCGACGAAGTCGCCTCGATCGTTCTGGAGGAGAGTGCATCTTGACACCCCTCTCCTCCCGCCTTGCCGGCTTCGGTCATGCCGTTCCATCCCGCATCGTCCACAATGCGGAAATCGAAAGCCAGCTCGGCCTCGAGGAGGGCTGGATCGAAAGGCGAACCGGCATCCGATCCCGCCACTGGGCAAGCGAGGGCGACACATTGAGCGGCCTTGCGGCCGAGGCCGGAAAAATGGCGCTTGAGGATGCCGGGATTGCGCCGGGCGAGATCGCTATGACCCTGCTTGCCACCTCGACGCCGGATCATCTCTTGCCGCCCTCAGCACCGCTTCTGGCGCACAAGCTCGGCCTGCGAAATTCCGGAGCCATCGATCTGGCCGGTGCCTGCTCCGGCTTCCTCTATGCACTGACGCTGGCGGATGGCTTCGTGCGTGCACATGGCCGGGCGGTGCTCGTCGTGGCTGCCAATATTCTCAGCCGCCGCATCAACCCGGCGGAACGCGCCAGCGCCGTTCTGTTTGCCGACGGCGCCGGCGCGGTCGTGCTTGCTCAGTGTCGCGATGGTCAAAGTGGTCTCAAGGCAGCCGTGATGGCTTCGGATGGAAGCGGCTACGATCTGATTACCATTCCATCCGGCGGCAGCAACAAGCCTTTTTCTCCGGAGACTGCAGCAGACCAAGTGCTGATGACGATGCGCGATGGGCGCGAGGTCTTCTCGCGTGCCGTCGATCTGATGACACGCACCTCACGCCAGGCGATGGATGAAGCAGTCGTAACGGTCTCCGCTATCGACCGTTTCATTCCGCATCAGGCCAACCTCCGCCTTTGCGACGCCGTCCGGCACAATCTCGAATTGGAAGAAAGCAAGCTTGTCAGCACGATTGCGGAATTCGGCAACTCTTCGGCTGCGACCATTCCGCTGTCCCTTTCCGTCGAAAATCGCCGCAAACCGTTCAAATCCGGGGAGCATCTGCTCATGACTGCAGCCGGTGCGGGCCTCGCGGGTGGGGCGGTCATCCTTGCGGTCTAAACTGGCCCGGTGGAACAGCTACTCTAGGAAGAATATGGAGAATCAACAAAGGGACAGGTAAGCATAGGACATTGAGTCGATGCGCCCCTTCTTAAACCGATGATAATTCAATGAGCGTTGCAAAAGATGATCCTATCGCTGTGCGGATAAGCCGGACACTCGCGGATCGTATTATTTCAGGCGTGATCGAAGCCGGCGCCAAGCTCAGGCAGGACCATATCGCCGAGGAATTCGGCGCCAGCCATGTGCCCGTGCGCGAGGCCTTCCGTCGCCTGGAATCCCAAGGGTTGGTGGTCAGTCAACCGCGCAAGGGCGTTCGCGTGGTCGGCTTTAGCGTCGAAGAGGTGCGCGAAGTGGCTGAGATGCGCGCCGCCCTTGAAGTATTGGCGCTGCGCAACGCCGCACCTCATATGACCAAGGCTATCCTGGACCAGGCCGAAGAGGCGATCCATGCCGGCGACCGCGCGGTTGACGTGCAGGCCTGGGAAGAGGCGAACGGAAGGTTCCACCGTCTCATTCTATCTCCCTGCAACATGCCGCGCCTGCTGAAGACAATCGATGACCTGCACGCCGTCAGCGCACGTTTCCTGTTTTCCGGCTGGCGGGCGGAGTGGGAAGCGCCAACGGACCGCGATCATCGTGCCATTCTGAACGCTTTGCGCGCCGGGAATGTCGACGTTGCCACGGCGGTCCTTTCGCGCCACGTGCAATGGATGGGCCAGAAACCGGGAAGCAGATCGTAGTTTCAACCTTTCAATGAAATGAGCGGGTTGCAGCAATCCATGCCAGGGTCCGTTGTTCCGGATCGGAATTGCGCGTGATGTCGGTCACGACGGCGGCACTATCGGCCTCATTTTCGAACACGCCGGCAATGCGCTCCACCGTCAGCCCGCCAATGGCGACAAGCGGCAGCGGGCCGATGCGGCTCTTCCAGTCGCGCAGACGATCCAGGCCTTGCGGCGCCCAGGGCATCGCCTTGAGAATGGTGGGATAGATCGGACCGAGCGCGATATAGTCCGGGCGCGCCGCAAGCGCGGTTGCCAGCTCCGCCTCGTCATGTGTGGAAAGCCCCAGCTTCAGGCCCGCCTCACGGATGGCGGCAAGATCGGCCGTCGCCAAGTCCTCCTGGCCGAGATGGATGAAATCACAGCCTTCCTCTATGGCAAGCTGCCAATAGTCATTGACGATCAACTGGCAGTCATGCGCCCCACAGACTGCTTTTGCCCGCCGGATGTCTGCGCGTATGTCCGATAGCGCGCGCTCCTTAATGCGCAGTTGCACGAGTTTGACACCAAGCGGAACCAGCCTTTCGATCCAGGCGGCGCTATCGACGATCAGATAGAAAGGATCGAGCTTCACGCGAATACCGCCTTTCCAATCACGGGTGTCGACGGAACTGCCATGTCGCGCGACTCCAGCATGCCGGCGCCGAATGCCTGTCGGCCGGCCGCAATTGCTCCGGCGAAGGCCTCCGCCATTGCGGCGGGGTCTCCCGCGCCGGCAACCGCAGTGTTGAGAAGAACCGCATCGAAACCCAGCTCCATCACGGTCGCTGCGTGCGACGGCCGGCCGATGCCTGCGTCGACGATCAGCGGCACATCCGGAAAATGCGCACGCATGGATCGAAGGGCCGAAAGATTGAGCGGCCCCGCCGCGGTGCCGATCGGGGCGCACCAGGGCATCAGCACCCTGCATCCCGCCTCCAGCAGGCGCTCCGCCACCACCAGGTCGTCGGTCGTATAGGGAAAGACCTCAAAGCCTTCATTGGCGAGAATGCGGGCCGCTTCCACAAGAGCGAAGACATCCGGCTGCAGCGTATCGTGATTGCCGATCACCTCCAGCTTGATCCAATTGGTCTGAAATACCTCGCGCGCCATCTTGGCCGTCAGCACGGCCTCGGATACGCCGTGGCAGCCGGCGGTGTTGGGAAGAACGCGGACGCCGAGCGCCCGGATCATATCGAAGAATGCGCCGCCATTGCGCCCGCCGGCCGTTTCACGTCGTAGCGAGACGGTGACGATTTCCGTCTTTGATCGCTCGACAGCCTCCGCCAGGATGGCCGGCGAAGGATAACGCGCCGTGCCGAGCAAAAGGCGCGATCCAACCTGGGTTCCATAGAGATCAAGCATGGATCAGCCTCCTTGCATGGGTGTCAGGATCTCGATCCTGTCGTTGTCGTTCAAGAGATGGTCGTCGCGATCTTCGCAATGAACGAGTTCGCCGTTAACGGCGGTTGCCAGCCACGCACCTTCATAGTCGAGTGCGGCCAGCAACTGCGAAAGCGTGGTTGCGGATGTTGTCTCGGGTTCGCCGTTTATGATCAGGCGCATCGGGAGCTCCTTTGCTTCGTCTCTCCGGAAAAGACCATATCTGCGGCTTCGGCCGCCATCGCTGGCGCCAACAAAAAACCGTGGCGATAAAGGCCGTTGAGGATGGTGACATTGCCCTCCCGCATCACGCGCGGAAGATTGTCTGGAAAGGCAGGACGGATGCCGGTTCCGGTTTCGACGATGGCGGCGTCGGCAAAAGCAGGGTGCAGCGCATAGGCAGCGTTCAGCAACTCCATCAGCGAACGGGCGGTGATCGGCCCTTGGAAGTCCGTTTCGATCATCGTCGCGCCGACCATGAACAGGCCTCCACCACGCGGCACGATATAGACGGGAAAACGCGGATGCAGCAGACGGACAGGACGCGCAAGCGTGACCTCCTCCGTCCGCAGATAAAGCATTTCGCCCCGCACGCCGCGCAATTCCCCGCTCTGACCGATACGGAACGCGCCCGTGCAATCGACGACTTCGGTGAATTCGCCGTCATCCGCAATTTCATCGGCGAAGGTGATACCCTTTGCCACGAGATCGTCTTTCAACGACTGCAATACCTCGCGGGGATCAAGGTGCGCTTCCTGCGGAAAAAACAGACCTTGCCGGAAACGACCGGCAAGGGAGGGTTCGAGAGTGGCGATTTCGCTTTCCTCCAACCAGCGATAGCCGGTCGTGCGATTGGAAAATCGCTTCAGCTCGTTTTGATCGCGGTTCGGCGTGACGACCAGCGTTCCATTGCGAACGACCTTGCCAGGCAGAATCGCCTCCCATCGGTCGGCTGAATCACGGCCCCGCACGAGAACGGCTTCATCAGCACTTTCGCATTCGCACCAGGGCGCCAGCATGCCGCCGGCGAGCCAGGAGGCGGCTTGGCGGAAATTTTGGCTGGGATCTACGATCGTAACCTCAGCACCGCGCCGAAGCAGTTCATGGGCGGCCGTGCGGCCGGCGACGCCGGCCCCTTTGACGAGAACGCGCATTTCACTCTGCCGGATGTGCGGTGGCATCGACCGGCATGTAGAGGTCGCCGCCTTCCCGATATTTCGCCGCCATCGCTTCCAGCCCTTCCTTCTGCGCCTCGGCGCGGATGTCGTGCGAAATGCGCATGGAGCAGAATTTCGGGCCGCACATCGAGCAGAAATGCGCAACCTTGTGGGCCTCCTTCGGCAAGGTTTCGTCGTGGAAGCTGCGGGCGGTATCGGGATCAAGCGACAAGTTGAACTGATCCTCCCAGCGGAATTCGAAGCGGGCACGCGACAGTGCATCGTCGCGGACTTGGGCGGCCGGATGCCCCTTGGCAAGATCGGCCGCATGGGCGGCGATCTTGTAGGTGATGACGCCGGTCTTAACGTCGTTGCGGTCGGGCAGGCCCAGATGTTCCTTCGGGGTGACGTAGCAGAGCATGGCCGTGCCGAACCAGCCGATCATTGCCGCGCCGATGCCCGAGGTGATGTGATCGTAGCCCGGCGCGATATCGGTCGTCAGCGGCCCGAGCGTGTAGAAAGGCGCCTCGCCGCACACGGCAAGCTGCTTGTCCATGTTCTCCTTGATCTTGTGCATCGGAACATGGCCGGGGCCTTCGATCATCACCTGGCAATCTTTAGCCCAGGCGATCTTCGTCAGTTCGCCCAATGTCTCAAGCTCGGCGAATTGCGCGGCATCGTTGGCATCGGCGATCGAGCCAGGACGCAGGCCGTCGCCGAGTGAGAAGGAGACGTCATAGGCACGGCAAATGTCGCAAATTTCCTCGAAATGCTCGTAGAGGAAGTTTTCCTTGTGATGATGCAGACACCACTTGGCCATGATCGAGCCGCCGCGCGAGACGATACCGGTGACGCGATTGACGGTCAGCGGAATGTAATGCAGCCGCACGCCAGCGTGAATGGTGAAATAGTCGACACCCTGTTCGGCCTGCTCGATCAGCGTGTCGCGATAGACTTCCCAGGTGAGATTTTCGGCGATGCCCTCGACCTTTTCCAGCGCCTGATAGAGCGGCACCGTGCCGATCGGCAGCGGCGAATTGCGGATGATCCATTCGCGGATGTTGTGGATGTTGCGGCCGGTCGAGAGATCCATCACGGTATCAGCACCCCAGCGGGCGGCCCAGACCATCTTTTCGACTTCCTCGGCCATCGAGGAGGTGACGGCGGAATTGCCGATATTGGCGTTGATCTTCACCAGGAAGTTCCGGCCGATGATCATCGGCTCGCTTTCCGGGTGATTGATGTTGGCCGGGATGATCGCGCGGCCGGCGGCGACCTCCTGGCGGACGAATTCCGGGGTCACATGATCCGGAATATGGGCGCCGAAGCTCTCGCCATCACGAACCAGGGCTTCAGCCTTTGCCTTGCGGCCGAGATTTTCGCGGATGGCGATGAATTCCATTTCCGGCGTGATGGTACCGGCGCGTGCATAGGCGAGCTGGGTCACGGCCTTGCCATTCTTGGCCCGTAGCGGCTGGCGCTTGGCCGGGAACTCCGGCGTCAACCGCTCGCCGGTGACGAAGCCATTATCTTCGGGACGCACATGCCGGCCCTCATAGGCCTCGACGTCGCCGCGGGCGAGCACCCAGTCGCGACGGAGCTGCGACAGGCCCTGCTCGATGCGGATATCGGCACCTTCGACGGTATAGGGTCCGGAGGAATCGTAGACGACAACGGGCGGCTCGCCCGCCGTCGGATGGACGCTGATCTCGCGCATCGGTACGCGGATATCGGTGTGTATGTCTCCGGGGATATAGATTTTTTGCGATGCCGGCAGCGGGCCGGTGGTGACGGTCGGGGTGAGGTTCTTTGCGGCAATATTCATGGTTTGAGGCTCCAAGTTGCAGTTGGAGACCCAGTCAATCAGCCGGAATGATGGAAAGACGCCGGCATAGAATCCACGCGGAATCCGAAGCCTCGAGCGCTTGCACCGTCCCTACGCCAGTATGAACTGGATCAGGTTCAACGGGTCACTGCGCCCACAATCGGCAAAGCCGCATTGCCTAGCAGTATCTCAGCCCCTTGCCGGGACCCCCCTGGTGAATGTCGCAAAGACTATGTCCGGGCCTCAGCCCATGTCAACCCTGGAACCACGACTGCGGCGGACCGGGTCGCACAGACTCGCCCGCATCAGACTAAAGTCCTACTCATGACAAGACTTACGTCCGAGGGGACAATCTTTGGTCCGAATGGCATGGATTTGTACCGACCGCTGCTCCAGTTCCCTCGGGCGAAGAAAGCGGCGGGATGTCCGATCGCTTTTGCGAAGAATGCGGAGAAGGTCGATGAACATGAATGGCGTCCCCGGAAACAGCATCCTCGCCCTGGCGCTTGTCGCGGTTTTCGACGGTAGCAGCATCACCGTGTTGGCTGCGGGATAGTCGACCATGCAACAAACAAAGCGAATCCTAGTTACGGGCGGTGCAGGTTTCCTCGGCTCATTCCTGTGCGAACGACTTTTGGAAGAGAAACAAGAGGTTATTTGCGTAGATAATTTCTTTACGGGACGTAAGAGCAACGTCTCCCACCTGCTGGACAACAGGTCTTTCGAAATCGTCCGTCACGACATCACCTTTCCCCTCTATGTAGAGGTCGACGAGATCTACAATCTCGCTTGTCCGGCAAGTCCGGTTCACTACCAGTATGATCCGGTGCAGACGACCAAGACCAGCGTCCATGGTGCGATCAACATGCTGGGCCTCGCCAAGCGGGTCGGCGCAAAAATCCTCCAGGCCTCCACGTCCGAAGTCTATGGCGATCCCGAGATCCATCCTCAACAGGAGGACTATTGGGGAAAAGTGAACCCGATAGGACCGCGATCCTGCTACGACGAGGGCAAGCGCTGCGCCGAGACCCTGTTCTTCGATTACTGGCGCCAGCACCGGCTCCAGATCAAGGTGGCGCGCATCTTCAACACCTACGGTCCAAGAATGAGCCCCGATGACGGCCGTGTCGTTTCCAACTTCATCGTGCAGGCGCTGCAGAACAAGCCGATAACGGTTTATGGCAACGGCCAGCAGACGCGGTCGTTCTGTTATGTCGACGACCTCATTGACGGCCTGGTTCGTCTGATGGGGACAAAGGAAGATGTCACCGGCCCGATTAATCTAGGCAATCCGGTCGAGTTTACGATGTTGGAGCTTGCCACGCTCGTCATAGAACTGACCGGGAGCCGATCGAAGATAAAATATATGCCCTTGCCTGCCGATGATCCCAGACAGCGACGGCCGGACATCGGCCTCGCCACGAGCGAACTCGGCTGGAAACCGAAGGTCCAGTTGCGGAACGGGCTTGCCAGAACGATCGCCTATTTCGACGACTTGCTTTCGTCGGACCGCTCGCATTCGATCGCTGCCGAATGACGACCGTCCTCGTCACAGGTGGGGCCGGTTATATCGGTTCCCATTGCTGCAAGGCTTTCGCCGAGGCGGGATGGTCGGTTGTCACCTATGACAATCTCTCGCGCGGCTGGCGCGACGCCGTGAAATGGGGGCCGCTCGTCGAGGGTGACATTGCCGACGCCGAGACGCTCGCGGCAGCGTTGCGCAAGTACCGCCCCGATGTCGTGGCCCATTTCGCCGCCTACGCCTATATCGGCGAATCCGTCGAATTTCCGGAACTCTACTACCGGAACAACACTTTCGGGACGCTGGTGCTCATCGAGGAAATGCTGAAAGCCGGGATCGACCGCCTGATCTTTTCAAGTACCTGTGCTTCCTATGGCATCCCAGTGCGCACTCCGATCGATGAGACTCATCCACAGTGGCCGGTCAATCCCTATGGTTGGTCGAAGTTCATGGTCGAACGGATGGTGGAAGATTTCTCGCGCGCTCGTGGCCTCAATGTGGTGATGCTGCGCTATTTCAATGCCGCCGGCTGCGACCCTGACGGCGAGATCGGCGAGCGGCACGAGCCAGAGACGCATGTCGTTCCACTCGCCATAGAAGCGGCGATCAAACCGGGTCGGGTCTTTACCATCAACGGCACCGATTTCGACACGCGAGACGGCACCGCCGTCCGCGATTACATCCATGTCACCGATCTGGCGCATGCCCATGTCCTTGGCGGTGAAAAGCTATTGCGGGATCGAGGCGTGCATGTCTACAACCTCGGCACAGGCAACGGAACGACGGTTAAGGAACTGATCGACGCCGTCGGCCGCGTTTCCGGACAGAGTGTTCCCGTTGCCTATGGTCCCCGCAGAGCCGGCGATCCGCCGGCGCTCGTCGCCTCGGCTGCTAAGGCCGAGCGGGAGCTTGGATGGGTGCCCGGGCATTCCGACATCGATGCGATCATCGACACGGCACTTGCTTGGTATCGCAGCCGGATGTGACCCCTACCGACGTGTCGCTGTCAGAAAATCATCGAGAGCGGCGCCGACCGCTTCGATCGAGAATTTTTCCGTTACTCGCTTTCTGCCGGCCGCGCCGAGCCGTGCCCGAAGGACTCTATCGTCTTTCAATCGCGCCAGGGCCTGCGCAATTTCCTCCGGCCGCTCTTGCCCTACCATCAGGCCGCCGGAGGCCTCTCCATTGGCCAGGATATCCGGCAAACCCTGCGCATCCGTGGCTACAACAGGAAGGCGACAGGCCATGGCTTCCAATGGCGCGACAGGCATGCCTTCGACGCGGGAGGCCGTGACATAGGCATCCGCAGCCGAAAGCCAGCGCCGGATCAACGGCCGGTCCGTCGTGTAGCCGGAAAGCCACCGCAAATTCGACAAGCCGCTTTCACGCACGAGCTTTGCGAAGGCCTCGCCGTCCTGGCCCGAGCCAATAATTACCAATTGACTGGATGAATCGTCCGCGAAGTGCGTCCAAGCCTTCAAGAGAACATCGAGGCCCTTGCGTCGGATATCGATGCGCCCGTGATTGAGCACGATGAAGCAATCCCGCGTCAGGCCAAGGCTGTTGCGCGCCTCTATACGATCCATCGCCTGCCATTCCCCGGTATCCAGCGGATTCGGGATGTCAGCGATGTCGAGCGCAATGCGCGGATAGGCTTTGGTGAGGCGCTCGCGTTCCGCCGAGGAAGCGACGATCAGGCCACGGCAAGCGCGCAGAGAAAGCTGTCTCGCCACGGCCTCGGCCCAGGACAATGTACGATCCCCGCCTTGGAAGGTGGCATAGAGGGGAACGTTGATACGGCGCGCCAGCCACGCAAGCGCATCGAAGCGAATATACTCATACTCCTGGGCAAGCAGCAGATCGCATCGGGAGCGCACGAGAATTTGTTGGAAGGCTGAAAGCGGCGTACTGATCCAGCGCCGCAGGCTGTAGGCGGCAGGAGAATTACCTTGCCGGGGGCGCCTTGCCGGGGCGACCCAGATCGGTGTGCCTGTGCCGGAATGCTCGTAGCGCTCAATTCTGGTTACCCGCTCGGATGCGCAGACGATGATCGGCTTGTGGCCTATCGAGCTCAAGGCGGCGGAATAGCCGAACAGCCAACCTCCCGTCATCCGTTCGACGAAATCCCGAAGCTCAAGCCCGATCGGGTCGAGAAATTCCTCGATCACGTCGCCCCATGGAAAGAGGGCTATGACCCGTGGCATACGCTCGCCGATCATTTGCGCCAAGCGAAAGCCGTCTCGGTGCCGCGCGTGGATGGCCGGTGCATGAGATAACCAACCAACGTTACGGGCGCCGCCAGCGCATAGAGTATCTTGCGGCGGCGACGTCCGATGCGTGAGAACGAGACGTCATGAAAGAACGCCGTGACAGGATTGATGAATGTAGCACGTCGTTCCGGCCGCCTGTTGAAAAGGTCGGCCAGTTGCGGGTCGCGGTATCCCCGCCGGACATGTCCCCATTCGCGCATCAACTCGCTCTCATGCGGGCAAAGGGGTTTCATCACGTTAAAATAGGGATAATGCCAATTCATCTCAGGGGTAGAGATGAGGATATAACCGCCGGGCCGCACCACGCGTAACGCCTCCTGCGCGGCGCGGCGATCATCCTCGATGTGCTCCAGCACGTCGAACATGGTGACGACGTCAAAACTGTCATCGTCGAGCGGCAACGAACAGGCGTCTCCGCAAACAAAGATCGATCTCGCCCAGGAAGGCTGATGCTCACCCAGCTCCGGGTCGATATCGAGCGTGATGATCTCCGCTTCCGGATAGAGGATGCTGGCAAGGCCGCTGCGGCCGCCGCCGATTTCCAATACCCTGCCAGAGCCGCCGATCTCGGCCGGAGCGACGCGGTGGATGGCGCGCATCTTTTCGCGATAGAACAGACCGTCTGTCAACCCGTGCGGATAGGGGTTCCTGGATAGAAACTGACCAAGGCGTGCCTTTTTAGTCATCATGTTGTTTCCTCGTCGGCAGTCGCGACGGAGCGCATCGAGGTTCGCCGCGTTCTCCAGCCGACGCGCATGAGAAACTGCAGCCCGGCCAACCAGCCCTGCATTTCGGAGGCCAAAATTCCGAGCCTGCCCGGCGGCCCCTCGAAAAGTGACCTGACGAAAGTCTTCACGAAATAGAGCGGCAGTTGCTTGCCGATGCGCACGATATTTCCGCGATCGCCGAAATTGTCGTATTGCGCCACAAGCGCCGCCACATGGCCCTTCATATAGGCCCTCATCTGCCGCTTGAGCCCAGGCCAGTCGCTTCGGTGATGGTGGAAAACAACGGCACGTGGTTCGTAGAGGCAGACACCACCGGTCGCCAGCAGCCGGTACCAAAGTTCCGAGTCTTCAGAGCATCCCGCCGCCCCTGCCCCGAGGCGCTCGTCGAACATACCAACCCGTTCGAATACGGATCTCTCAAACGCCATGTTGGCACCGGCGCCGATCTTCCAGACATGCGCCCCGCTTGGTCGTGTCTCCTCAAAGAAGCGCCCGCCAAATGTGAGCGGCACGAAGGTGGAGCCAAACCCGCCCATGGTGAACTGAAAACAGCGCTGCGCGGCCGTATCGAGGCGCGCCGGCAGCACAAGGCCTGTGAGCGCCTCGACATTCCGATCGGCAAACGCATGCGCGATCTCTGCTGTCCAGCCTGGATGAGCTTCGACATCATCATCGGTGAAGGCAATAATATTCAGCCGGCTTGCACGAATTCCGGCGTTTCTGGCGCGGCTCAAGCCAGCACGCGGCTCATGGACATAGCGGACGCTGGGGAATTGGCCGCACACATCCTTCGCGTTCCCTTCCCGGGAATTGTCGACGACGATGACCTCTCCCGGAGCACTGCGTTGCGCTGCAATGCTGCCAAGACATTCGGCCAGCGCCGGACCTCGATCGCGGGTGCAGATCACCACGGAGATATCATCCGCCGGAGCCGAAGACGGCATTGCGAACTCATCGAGAGTTTCGACCAGATTTTCCGCTTTAAGCGCGGCATCGAGCAAGAGTGCCGGCTTCGGCCATCCTTCATAGGTGGCTCGCAATGGTGCGCCTAGCCCGGTGCCGCGCGCTTCCAATTGCGCCGCAGCATATTCGGCGGTGAGTTGGCGCAACTGCGAGGTACCGTAGGGCAGTTCGTCTTGCAGAGATGCCCGCGCTCCAAGCGGCAGGTCTTTCCACCAGAAGATCGACAATGCGGGCCTGCCATGGCCGCCGGCATCGCCTGAAGCAAGATCGACATGCCTTACGTCAAAACTGTCCGCGGTCATGGATTACGCTCCCGGATTGCCTGGATGCGAGCGCGCGAGCGATCATATTCGCCGGCAAGGCCGTAGATTCCGCCCCAGAGCTCCGCCACGCCGAAACGCAGGTCGTGGCCGCGAAACCGCCTTGCGGCGCGCGCAAGCGCCTTCAACTGGTCGAAGAACCACCACCGGACCATGGCGCGATGCCGCGCGCGCATTTCATCGTCGGTGCGATAACTTTTGACCAGAAAGGCCATCATGCCGAGACCCCAGGTCCAGTACTGGCGTCTGAGCTGCGGAATGGTTTCGCGATGCTCGTGGTAGACGGCATATTCCGGCTCGTAAATCATGGAACGGCCGGACCGCAGCACGCGGTAGAAAATATCGAGATCGCCGCCACCAGGCAGCGGCGCCCCGGTATCGAGCGCTTCATCGAAGCCGCCAAGCTCGATGAGCAGTGCACGGTCAAAGGCCATGTTGCAGCCGGCACCGAGAACACCGGACCCCACGGGATGGAGCGGATTGTCAAAGCGAGCTTGGTGGAACTCCCTTCGAGCAAAGCCTCGGCCGAAACCTCCTCGCCGCTCGAAAAAGATCTGCGCCTCGGTGTCGAGGCGATACGGCAGCACCAAGCCTGTAAAGCCACCGACGCCGGGATTGTCCCGGCACGCCTTAGCTAGGCCTGCAAGCCAATTGCGATCCACCACGACGTCATCATCTAGATAGGCGATGATATCGCCTTTGGCCGCCTGAAGAGCGGCGTTTCGGGCGAAATCCAGCCCCGCCTTCGGTTCGAAAACATAGCCAATGTCCCTGAACGTGGCGACGGCATCGCGCGTGGTCGTATCTACCGAGGCATTATCGATCACGATGATTTCGACGAACTGGAAGGCGGCTTCCGCCCGGACCCGATCAAGCGAGGCCAACAGGCGGGAAAGGCGCTGCGCCCGGTCCTTGGTGCAGATCGCAATGCTGAGGCTTGGCAGCGCCACAGCCCCCATCGATTGCCGTGTCCTCAGCTCCTCTTCCAGCTTCACGACGAGGATGCGCTCGGCAAAGCGTTCGTCAGCAAGCGCTTTCAGCCTTTCGATCGTCAGCACCGATCCGGCTGGTAGTTCGATCATTTCAAATGCAATCAGCCGGCCCCGCCACCGGGCAATCAAGCCGACGCCGTTCTGTTCGGGCGAAAGTTCGATCGGCGCCAAGGGCTCCGACAACTCGATGTCAGTAAGTTTGTAGCTCATCGCCTAACTCCCGCCCATTGCGGCGACCCTGCTGAAATTCGTGAAGCCTGGAAAAGTGCCCGTGCCGTTTGAAAAGCTCATCCGGCGAACCGGCCTCGACCACCCGTCCCTTTGTCATCACGATGATCTGGTCAGCCGCCTGAACGGTCGACAGCCGGTGAGCGATCACCACGACGGTGCGGTTATGCGAATACTCATCGAGCGCAAGCTGAAACGCCTGTTCGGTTTCGGCGTCGAGCGCGTTGGTGGCCTCGTCCAGGAGCAGAATATCGGGATTGCGAAGTATTGTTCGGGCCAGTGCCACGCGCTGCTTTTGTCCGCCCGACAGACGCATGCCCTGGTCGCCTATCCGTGTCTCGTAGCCGTCCGGAAGCAGTTGTATGAAGTCATCCGCCTTGGCGATTTCGGCGGCTTTGCGTATCTCCGCCTCGCCGGCCCCCAGGTCGCCATAGGCGATGTTGGCCGAAATCGTGTCGTTGAAAAGATGAACCTCCTGCGACATCAATGACAGACGCTTGCGCCAACTCCGAAGATCGAATTCGGGAAGGAGGACGCCATCTGCGAGAATCGCGCCGGACGTGGGGTCCATAAAGCGAAAAAGCAGAGCCATCACCGTCGATTTGCCTGCCCCCGACTCCCCCACGATCGCCGTGGTCTTGCCTGCAGGAATGCTGAAGGAGACCTCTTCCACGGCCAGCGGCTGGCCGGGTGCATAGCGGAACGAGACATTCCGGAATTCGACGGCATTCTCGAACTGAGGCGCCGGCAGATGTCCCTCTGAGAGAAAAGGTCTCTCCGTCGTTTGCAGAAAATCGTCAACATCGTCGATGCTGCCGGCAAGCCCGTCCAGTGCGATTTTCGACTGCAGGAGCTCCCGGGTGGGACCTTGAAGGCGGTACAGTAATGACAGGAAGGCGGCCAATGCAGCGATGCCTAAGCCGACCGACTGAGCGACGAGAACGAGTGCGCCGATCAGGATTGTGATCGAGATTTCCGAGACAGGCCCGGGCGTCGCCCATAACATATCGAGCTTCAGCAGGCGCCGCCGAACATTGTCCGAGGTTTTCAGGAAGCGATTGCGCTCATAGTCTTCCTGGGCGAAAGCGCGGATCAATTGCAGCGCATTGATGCTTTCCCACATCCTCAGACCGAACTGTTTGTTCTCTTCGACAACGGCCTTGCCGGTCTCGTCTGCCTGGCGCGTGGCCAGACGAATGGCCATGGCACCAAGCAGCAGGAACATCATCGAGAAAAAAGTCAGCCGGACGGAAATCAGCAGCATAAGCAGAATGAAGACGACGAACGTGCAGAAGCAGATCATCAATCGGTAGGCGAGGCTCAGTGCCTGACTGACCTTCCAAGTGTTATTGGCAATTGTCGTGATAATGTCCGATCGCTTATTTTCCACTCTGTAATCGATGCACGAGCTTATCGTCTGGTCGAAGACCCTCGCTCTTAGCCGATGCGCAACCAGACCGTCGACATATCGGGTCACCCAGGTGTTGATGAGATGGACCGCATTCTTCAGAAGGATGCTGATGCACAACACCCCGACCAGGAAGGCGGTCAAATGCTGTTGAGGAATGGGCGCCAGAAGGCGGTCGAAAATTCGCTGCCATTCTCCCCCCTGCGCCATTGAAGCGCCAAGGCTCTGAATGAGTGGAATGAAGAGAAAAAGCCCGGCACCTTCGAGGACCGCCGCGGCGAGCCCAAGCCCCACGATGGTCGGTCCAGCCCACGCGGGTGCCCCTGCCAAACGGAAGAGCCGTCGCAATCGCCTGAAGAGGGAGACGCCCGCCGTCACTGGACCGTCTCCGTGTAAAGAGGTCGGAATTCGGCGTTGTTGCTTCGCAACCGCTTCAAGCGAGCCTTGATCCAATTGGGAACCAGCCTCGCCCGGCAATAGACGTCGAGCATGTTCGGCAGGTTCGAAATCGCCAGACGCGGCTCCAAGGCCAAATATCGCCTCAGCAAATCACAGCCATCGAAGAACCGCCCACTGACAAAGGCGCGGATGACGAGCCAATGAATCATGTCGACCAAATGAGCGTCGAGGTCCATGCCGTACTCAGGATATTTTTTGCGATACTCGGCAAGGACGATTTCACACGAACGAAGCATCTGCTTGACGTCGCTCGACATGTTCGTGTTGGTAATGCGATAGCCGACAAGGTGTTGCGGTACGACGCGAAATTCGTAGCTCTCCGCAATTCTGAGACAAATCAGAAGATCCTCGCAGCCCTGGGCTTTCCGTGCCTTTAGTGAGGGGTCGAATTTTCCGGCTTTTTCGAACGCGGTACGACGCATCAGCATAGAGCTGCCATTGCCGACGAAATTATTTCGGCACATATGCTGAAGCACATGTCCTTCGGCGCTCGGCCGGTTATGAAGCGAGAATACGCGGCTATTCTCGTCGATAAGGGCGTACCAGCAATAGGCCAATCCTGCTGACTGGCCGCCCTCCTCAAGGGCTTGCCATTGAAGAGCGATCTTTGAGGGTGCCCATAAATCGTCAGCATCGACAAACGCCAGAAACTCTGCATCGGTCGCAGCCGCACCATTGTTGCGTGCTACGGCGACGCCACTGTTGGTCTGCCGAAGAATCCGAATCCGCCGGTCTTGTTTCGTATAAGCGGCCACGATTGACGTCGAACGATCCGACGAACCATCGTCTACAACGATGACGTCCAACGCCTGATGCGTCTGCTGGCAGATACTTTCCAATGTCGCACCGATCGTTCGCTCGGCGTTGAACATCGGCACCACTACCGCAACTGTGGCACTCCGCTCACTTCTCACAATCATTGCCGCCCTTAGCGGCGAAGTCGTCCAATACAGTGACGACGCCGGAAAACATGGCAAGAGCCGAGGCGAGGATGCCGCTTTCGAGGACGTCGTTCACGTTTATCGACCTTCTCCGCATGCTTCGTAAAAGCGATCGGACGTCCCGCCGCTTTCTTCGCCGGAGGGAACTGGAGCAGCGGCGGTACAATTCCATGCCATTCGGACCAAAGATTGTCCCTTCAGACGTAAGTCCTAATGGGAATGGGACTTTAGCCTGATGGCCAAGGAAAACCATGCTCCCATCGGCTTTAACTGACATCACGACGCGACGAAGACGGAACGAATTGGCGAGACGCCCCCGTTTTTCAGGCTCCACGCCGTATGCGATGTCGCATTTTGGTCCGAATAGGTTCGAATCTGCACGACGCGTTTTCATGATTTCTCCAACACTAGGCGCGGAACGGTCCAGCGCAGACGGCGCTGCCGAATTGGGAGTAGAGGGTTTTACATGATCTCCGACGCAGAATTGCATGCCAATCGGCTTGATGCGCTTGAACTGACAAAGAATGGTGCACCTTCGATACCCTCGAACCCCTTCTTTGGCGTTGGGCCGATAACGGATGCTACGACCGATGAGGTCGACAGTCGGTTGCGGCGCTTTGAATTTGATCGTTGGATCGAAAATACCTACCGAAAGTTGGACGACACCGGAAAAGACATCGGCCCGTTCACGACGGCGGAGCTGGCGCGAAGCATGCATCGCGGCTATCCAGCAGATAAGATCCTGCTGGATATGATGCGGGCCATTCACCGCTACTTTGAGTTTCCCAAGTCCAACCGGATCGCCGTCGGGCTCGGTGGCGGCCATAGCGGCTATACCGTATGCGTCCAGCACTTGTTGAATGCCAACGACGCGAGCCAGCGGGTCTATGTCGACACGCCGCGACCGGAGAGCGGCGGCGCGGGAGCTTCTGGCTTTTTCCGGCAGTCCTGGGCGACTCAGCTTATCGAAATGCACCGCTTTGCCGAAAAGGGCGATGAGAGCCGTATCCATTTCGCGGAAAAAGAAGGCGCAATCCCGTCTGCAAAGCACCTTGCCGAGCTCGGCGTCTCCATCTTCGTCGGCGTAGGCCACGAAACTACCGGCGCGAACTCCTACACCAACGAAGAAATCAACGAACTTTTGGCGTGGCTGGATGGCGATCCCGAAAACCGGCACGCGGTCTTCGATGCCACATCGATGCTTGGCGCAATGCCCTGGTCGCCCGAGACAGTGCGCGCCGTGATGGCGAAGTGCTGCCTGTTCATGCCGTTCCAGAAAGCGATCGGCGGCATCTCCGGCTACTTCATCGCGTCCTTCACGCCGGCTGCTCTGGCGCTGATCGAACGCAACCAGAGCAATCCCTCCTGGGCCATACCGCGTCAGTTGAAAATCGCCCCGCCGCTCGATCCGAAGCAGCCGCTTTCCAGCAAGCGCTCGGTCGATGCCGGCCCGTTCTACGACGCTCAGGAAGACAAGATGCTCGGCGGGGTCATCAACACCTACAGCACTTTGGCATTTGCCGAGACGACCTTCGGTCTGCTGCAGACCGAACGGCGCGTGGGCTCTGTGATCGAGCTCAACAAGCGCTCGGCAGCCAATCGCCTAGTCGTCAACGAGTGGGTGGAAAAGAACCCGTTGTTCAGCCTGGTTGTCAGCGAAGAGGAACGTCGGGGTGCTGCCGTCACGCTCCTGAAGGTCAACGATGGCGCCATCTCGTCGTCCGACCTGCATGCCCGCATCATCGCTCGCTCGAAGCAGATATTGGGCTATGAGGGTATCACCCATCCGAACGGCACTCACGAGACCGGGCTTGACGCGGCGCGATATGTCAACGCCTTCCCTGGAACGCCCGGCGATTACCGGGCATGGATTGGCGGCATTCGCGAACCGTCCGACATCACGGCACTGCTCGAAAATCTAAAATACGCCTATCTCCGGGCCAAGATCGTTGTCCTGGAGGAAGAGCTTGAGCGAAGAGGTCGCCAGGTCGAATATTCCGAAGCGGGAAGCGACTCTGCAGAGAGCGTACGTTCGGGCACTTTCAATGTATTGATCGCAGATGCCATCGGCCTGCGCTTCGGCGCTGAGGGACGCCTCGACCATAGCGAACTCGCCGCCTATATCGTCAAAAAGGGTGGCGTTTTCCATGAAACGTCGATCCAAACCGCAGACGTGGCGAATGACGGCAAGATCCACTTCTTCTATCAGCCCCACCTCAGCAAGGCCGATGAAATCCTGGCCCAAACCGATCGGGGCCAATACGATGCCGTAATCGCCGCTGCGACGTTCATCCCGTCCGACGCCAAGTTCCGTCTTGGCGGTGTGCGCATCGGCACTGGAACCGGCAATATGGGCGCAGCCTCCTGGGGCGGTCCTAACGGCGAAGGCGGCGAGGCGCCGCTCATGAATACACCGGGGATCAATAGCCGGGCGACGGCGCAGATGGCGATCAAGGCATTGCTCAAAGTAACGCCCGATCTTCCGGTCGACGAACTGCATGAGCGTGTCACCAAGGGCGATTTCGACACCGGCAAGAACCTGGCGGAATACCCGACGGAAAAGCTCGAAGGCAAAAGGGTCGCCATTCTCGGCTACGGCAACATCGGACGCGAACTCGCGCGGATCGCCAAGGCGTTTCATATGAGCGTGGTCATTTATGCCCGCCCGAACCATCGCGACAATATTCTGGCTGAAGGCTACGAATATGCAGAAAGCCCGGTCGCCGCAGCCAGCGGAGCCGACGTTCTGTCCGTGCATCTGGGCCTCGGTCGGCAGGATCCGGTCACGAGGGCATTTTCGAACACGGGATTGGTCGATCGAAACGTCTTGTTCGCGCTCAATGACAGGGCCGTTCTGATCAACTACGACCGCGGCGAGCTCGTTGACGTCAATGCGCTTGACGAAGCCTTGGCTTCGGGCAAGGTCCGGCATGCGGCGATCGACGCGGATATCTTCAAAAGCGAAGACGGTCCGACGGGTCCGATGAAACCCTATCTTTCCCTCTTGCCGAAACATGCCGATAAGCTGGAACTCTTGCCGCATGCCGCTGCCGACACCGACCACCCGACGCGCGTCGCCGGCGCCAAGCAAGCCGTGGATCAGATCATCGATGCCATTCGGGACCGGGCGATCACAAATCTCAAGGGCGATCTTCCCGAGGGCTATGTATCGAAGGGAGCGAGAACTGCGCCGGGCATTGGCTATGTAACGCGGGCGGACATCGTCCAAGTCGCCAATGACGTGAATCTATTGACCGACTTGCGCCTGGCAAGCGAGAAGATCGCGTCGATCGTAGGTGCGCTGAACGCGGTCTCCGACGATGCTCACCGGGCGCGCATCATTGATCGCTATCGGTCGCTGCTCGCCGAGAGCGCATTGAAGCAATACAATCTGCTCAAGGAGGCCGGACTGCTTGCTCCGGCAGCCAAAGCCTAGCGATCTCTATTGCTACCGGCCGGGCGCATTAGCCGCCCGGCCGGTAGCAGAGTGTCTGGTTACAGGCCTGAAACGACATCCGCCGTTTCGGCGAGTACGAACTCCACAATCACAAGCGGCCCACTGCCCCTTTGTGCCGCCGAGCACCGGCCCACACCTGAACTGACCGCCCACCGGGTAGGCCGGACCTACCCACCTCTTCCAGCCGCCACCCATCCAGGCCATCCACTGGCCGCACATCAGGCATTCTTTTCTGCCTAAACGAGTGTTGTGCACACATCCCCAGAACGGCAATTTAAGCGCGAGGAACAGTCCGACCGCGGACGCGCTGCATGCATCGGAGGAATCATGCAAGGCTACAACCATCCCTTCATACTCGGCCGCACTCACATTTTCGAGCAGCGAAACTGCCGATGGAAGATATCCGGTACTACCCAGAACTGAAATCTCTGCCGCTCTCCACCGTGAAAAAGCTATTCACGAACCAGGGCAGCCACGCCTCGGCCCGGCATTGATACGACCGGCGTCTGGCGGCCGTATGCTGAGGAGCTGCCCTGTCGTTGGGGCTACGGCCCGACGCCGAAATCACGGTCCACGGCGCCATTCCGACGATCATCTGCGCGTCTCTCGACTGACGACAAGTCCGATCCTGATTTCGAACATCGGATCGACAACGAGCAGAGCGTAACCGCTCGGCCAAGCAGGCGGGAAGAGCAATCTGCTGACTGCCATGAAGCACGATCTGAGCGCTCCCACCCATCCATTCCCAGAGAAAATAGGAGGAACGTTATGTCAATATTGGACAAACCGGCAGCGATTTCGATCGACACCGCCGAGGAGGAAACATCAGCGGCGTTCAAACGACGCTTTATGCTGAGGATGATCATCGTCCTTACCGGCGGCATGTTCTTGGACGGCTATATCCTCGGAATCGTCGGCCCGGTGTCCGGCAAAATGACCGCTGATCTCGCCATTTCGCCATTCTGGGAAGGCCTGATCGCCGCGGGCGCATTGTTCGGCATCCTGATCGGCTCTCCGCTGGGAGGCTGGGCGGGCGACAAATACGGCCGCAAACCGCTATTCATGATGGACATGGCGCTGTTCCTGTTGTCCTCGATCATGCAGCTCTTCGTCGGCACCGTGCAATTTTTCGTGGACTCGCCGATGCAGCTATTCATAGTGCGCCTGCTGATGGGCATCGCGATCGGCGCCGAGTATTCCGTCGGCTGGCCATTGATGTCGGAATTCTCGCCTGCCCGGCTGCGCGGAAGGCTCATGGGCCTCACCCTGATAGCCTGGTATGCCGGGTTCATGATCGCCTTCATCGTGGGTTATTTGCTGAACGAGAATACGGACCTCGGCTGGCGACTGATCCTCGGCACAAGCACGCTGATCTCGGTAGCCTTGTTCCTCGGCCGGCTCGGCATGCCGGAATCGCCACGCTGGCTTTGGAACCAGGGGCGTACCGAACAGGCCCGCGCGATCGCCAACCGATATCTCGAAAGCTCCGCCGACACGGCCGATATGGAGCATGAAGGTAGTCACCAGAAAGGCAGCTTCGGGATGCTGTTTTCCGGCCGATATTGGCGGGCCACGCTTTTCGTATCGGGATTCTGGTTCTGCGCTGTCACGCCGTACTTCGCGATCGCCACATTCGCCGACAGCGTGCTGCAGAAATACGGCCTGGGCGGCGGGCTGGCCGGTGGGGTTGGCCTCTCCGCTGTGGCCTTGGCCGGAAGCGTGACCACGGTTCTGCTGATCGAAAAATTCGGCCGTCGCACGCTGACCGCACCACCACAATGGATTGCCGCTGTCCTGCTTACGGTTCTCGGCCTATGGGCAGGCGCGCCAGCGATGGTCGTGCTAACCCTGTTCCTCACATTCTCCTTCTTCAATGCGGGGTACGGCACGCTGACCAGCATCTACCCGGGCGAGGTCTTCCCGACTGAAATCCGCGGAATCGGCACGGGCTTTGCCGCCGCCGTCAGCCGCGTCGGGGCCGGGCTCGGCACCTTCCTGCTGCCGTGGTCCATGTCCAATCTCGGCACCTCGGCAACAATGCTGATTGCTGCCGGCATCGCCGGCGTCGGAGCCGCCCTGTCGCAATGGCTGGCACCCGAGACGAAGGGCAAGAGCCTCAGCGAGACCGCCGCCGGCTTCTCGCACTAAAGTTTCGCGATCCTGTCGCAAACATCAAAGTCCGACAAGACGCGTCGAACAAGAGTTAGGGCGAAGTGCGTCTGAACGCACTTCGCCCTAATGCATGTCGAGCAAAAGTGTGCAGCGGTTTTGCGAAAACGACATGCACAAACAAGGAGCGAAAGCGTCGGAGCGAATCTGAAAGATCGCGACGAGCTTTAGTCTCGCAATTGCTCAATCTTTTAGACCGTGTTCCAAACAGTGGCAGCCATCGCCGAGGCCCTCCCGTAGCTACGACTTGGTCGCCGCGGGATTGAGCTGTCCGGCTTTCTTTGCGGTGCGTTGCCGGCCGATCTGCAACATCGCGATGCTGGCGAGTACCAGGATGATTGCCGCGATTTCCAAGATGCCGATTTTCTCGCCGGAGAACCAGCCGATCAGGAGTGCGACATTGGGCGTGATGTAGGTCGCACCCGAAGCAGCGACCGCACCCAGTTCTCGCAAAAGATAATAATAGATCAAGAACGCCATTCCGGTTCCCAGAACACCGAGCCCAATCGCGACGCCGGCGGTGGCATGCCAATCGTGCAGGATGTTTGCCATCCCTGTTCGATCGACAAGCGCCAGGAGAACCAACAGGGCAAGCCCGGTCTGCCAGGTCGCAAGCGCCAGCGGCGGCAGGTTGAAGGGCGACAAGAAGCGACGGACGTAGACATAGGAGAGACCGAGGATCGTGGTGGCCGCCAACATCCAGAAAACGCCATGGATGTCGATGGTTCTGTCCGATCCTTCCCAAGGGCGCGCAATCAGGATGATGCCAGCAAAGCCTATGAGCACCCCCGCGATCATCAAGGCATTGGGTTTCTCCGCACGGAGAAACAGAACGGTTGCGACTGTCGTGAAGAGTGAGATCGAACCGCCTAACACACCCGCAATGCCGGATGGAAGCAGTGCCGTGCCCTCCGCGATGGCGAAGTAATAGAAGGCGGTCGCCAGAATCGCCATAACGAGAAAATGCGGCAGATGGCGAACTTGGTCCCGTGTGATCGCGCTTTTTCGCCAAGCTGCGATGGCCAATGGCATAAACCCGAAGAACACCCGCAGGAGCGTGATTTGCGCCGGAGTGATCAGCTCCGCCGCCCATTTCATGTAGATGAAGTTCGATCCCCAGAAGAGACCGAGCAACCCGAATACCAGATACGTCAGCCGCATGAACCAAGCCCTCACAAAGAGAAGCACAATCTGCAAGGGTCACGTTCAACTTTTTCAGAGCAGCGCTGAACCCTCTCGGCAAAATGATGTTTACCGCAATTCCTGCAGAATACGGCGAACCGCAGTCGACAACAGTTTCAGAAATGCTCGGCTCCGGAAAGAGTCGAACATCGCGAGTATGCGTGCAAGGATCAGGCGAGTTCGGCGGCAAGTTCCTTGCAGCCCGTTTCCAGAAGATGGCCGAGATGCGGCGCGAAGCTGTTCCAGATATCCATGCGGAAGCGGTCTATCGCGTCGCGCCAAAGCACCACCGTTGCCCCGTCGAAGACCGTCCTGCGGCTTTCGCCGACGGGGATGGTCTCGATGTCGCGCGGGCAACCAAGGGTCAGAAGCTCCGCAGCCGCCGGTCCTTCGATCAGCAGCGTCACCTCACGGCCGGAAATATCGACCAGGCTGTGCGGATGGTCCTCATAGATTGAAGCGCATGCGGCGATCAGCTTAGCCACTTGTGCCGGGGAGGACAGGATCGTCCATTCGTCAGGACCGAGCCGAACGACCTCTGTTTCGGCATTCCTGGCGCGCCGGCCTATGATGTCGGGCAAGGGCAAACCAAGGGCCGCGCTCAGGGCTCTGAAATCACCGCGGGCGCGCAGTGATAGGCGCCCCTGTTCAGGCAGGATACTGACCCGCGCCGCTCTTGTCTCGACCAGAATGCCGGGGGTGAGGGAAGAAATCTTTACGCTCATCTTCGGCTCCGGATCAGATCTTCAGGCGGATGTTTTCGGGATCGACGAAGACGGTCCCGGTGATTTTCGCGGCGATGGTGCGCTCGGGCATCGGGATATGGACGGTCTCGCCCATTCGATCATGCCCGCCTTCGACCAGCGCCAGCGCAATCGGCCGGCCCGCCGCGTCCGAATGATAGGACGACGTCACATGCCCTACCATCGTCATCGGAATGGGTTGTTTTGCATCGAAAACGATCTGCGCGCCCTCCTCGAGCTTGGAACGGTCCTCCGTCAGCAGCCCCACAAGCTGCTTGCGGCCCTTGGCCACCAGATCGGGCCGGGCGAGACCGCGCTTGCCGACGAAGTCGGGCTTGTTGCTGCCCACCGCCCATGCCATGCCCGCATCATAAGGGGTGACCGTGCCGTCGGTATCCTGACCGACGATGATGTAGCCCTTCTCGGCTCGCAGCACGTGCATGGTCTCCGTCCCATAAGGCGTGATGCCGTATTGCTGACCCGCATCCCACAGGATCTTCCAGAGCTTATGGCCGAGGGGAGCGGGCACGTTCACCTCGAACCCGACCTCGCCGGTGAAGCTGACCCTGAATAGGCGTGCGGGAATGCATGCGACCGTGCATTCCGCACAGGACATATGCGGGAAAGCGGCATCGGTGAGGTCCAGGCCCTCGACCAGCGGGGCAAGCAGCTTCACCGCATTCGGACCGTTGAGGGCGATGGTGGACCATTGCTCGGTGGTGGAGGTCAGCCAGACATTCAGGTCGGGCCATTCGGTCTGAAGGAAATCTTCCATCATGTTCAGGACACGCGCCGCGCCGCCGGTGGTGGTGGTGACATGGAAGCGGTCCTTGGTGATGCGCCCGATGACGCCGTCATCGCGGATGTAGCCGTCGTCGCCGAGAAGCAAACCGTAGCGGCAGCGTCCCGGCGCAAGCTTGGTCCAGGGATTGGTATACATGCAGTTCATGAACTCGACCGCATCCGGGCCGACCACTTCGATCTTGCCGAGAGTGGAAGCGTCGAAGATGCCCACACTTGCACGCACCGCGCGGCACTCGCGGCTGACGGCGGCATCCATATCCTCGCCCTGCTTGGGGAAATACCGGGCGCGGCGCCATTGTCCGACCGGTTCGTAGACCGCCCCATGCGCCTCGGCCCAGGCGTCGATCTGAGTCTTGCGGGTGATCTCGAAATGACCGCCGCGGTGATAGCCTGCAAACGCCCCGAAGGTCGTTGGCGTATAAGGCGGCCGAAACGTTGTCAGACCGACCTCGGGCTGGCGTTTGCCAAGCGCGTCGGCGGCGATGTTCAGGCCGTTGATGTTGGACATTTTGCCCTGATCGGTCGCCATGCCGTTGGTGGTGTAGCGCTTCACGTGCTCGATCGAGCGCATTCCCTCGCGCACCGCCAGGCGCAGGTCCTTGGCCGTCACGTCATTTTGATAGTCGACAAAGGCCTTTGCCTTACCGGGATAGCGATCGGTCGGCAGTTCCGTGTGCGACACGCCGCTCCCCGTGCGATCGGCGGCCACCGTATAGCTGACGGGAGCGCCCGTTTTGGCAAGCGCGGTAGCGACCTCGCGGCCACGCTCGGCGCCGTCCTTCAGTGCCGCCTCGATGCCCCAGAGCCCTCGCCCTGCTCCTGCGATCACGCAGTCTTCGCGTGTCATCGCCGGCAGGAAGGTGGTGCGGTCATCGTCCCACGCGATCTTGCCCTGGGTATGTGAAAAGAGATGCAGCGACGGCGTCCAACCACCCGACATCAGCAGGGCATCGCATTTGATAGCCTGTCCCGCGCCGACGGAACCGCCGCGAACCGGATTCACCCGGACCGAGCTTACGCGCAGTCGCCCCGACGTCGCAGTCACCGTATGGGACAGCTTGACCGGAATACCCAGGGCACGCGCCTGGTTCACCAGATCCTGCCGCACATCGGCGCGGGTATCTACGATCGCTTGAATGCGCGCGCCGGCATCGTGAAGATCGAAAGCGGCATGCCAGGCGCTGTCATGGCTGGTTACGACGACAGGCGCATTGCCGACCTTGACACCGTAACGGTTCAGATAGGTCTGCGCCGCTCCCGCCAGCATCACACCCGGACGGTCGTTGCCGTGAAAGACCAGCGGCTTTTCCAGCGCGCCCTGCGCCAGCACGACCTGTCGTGCCCGCACCCGCCATAGACGCTCGCGCGGCGTATCCTTGGGCAAAACCTCCAGATGATCGGTCAGGCGTTCGCACAGTCCGATCATGTTCTGGTGG
Source organism: Rhizobium sp. CB3090 (assembly GCF_029714285.1). Taxonomy (NCBI): domain Bacteria; kingdom Pseudomonadati; phylum Pseudomonadota; class Alphaproteobacteria; order Hyphomicrobiales; family Rhizobiaceae; genus Rhizobium; species Rhizobium sp. CB3090. The sequence goes on along the minus strand of NZ_CP121663.1, from coordinate 316,648 downwards.
TAGTAGCCAATGGCCGTGGTGCGGGTCATGATCCTGACACCCAGCCCCTTCAGCGCCTTCAACTCCGCGGCCAGCCAGTCCCATGCCGGGCGGCCATTGATCTGCACCTGAGGCTCGGACAGCAGCGTGCCTCCCGCCTCGGCATTTTCGTCCACGATGACGACCTTCAGCCCATCGACCGCAGCCGCACGCGCCGCCGCTAAGCCGGCGGCTCCCGCACCAACAATCAGCACGTCGCAATGCATGTTGCGCGAGGCGTAAGTGTCAGGGTCATTCTCGGTCGGAGATACGCCAAGACCGGCTGCCGCCCGAATGAAGGGCTCATAAACCTTGTTCCAGAAGCTCTTCGGCCACATGAACGTCTTGTAGTAGAAGCCGGCCGAAAACAGCATATAGGCCGCATCATTGACCGCACCCACGTCGAATTTCAGGCTGGGGTATCTGTTCTGTGACGTGGTTTCGAGCCCGTTCCAGATCTCATGCACTGTCGCCCGAGTGTTCGGCTCGAACCGGCCAGGCCCGCGGCGCGTGCCGATCAGCGCATTGGGCTCTTCGGATCCCGCTGCCACGGGACCGCGCGGACGGTGGTATTTGAACGACCGCCCCATCAGATGGACGCCATTCGCCAGGAGAGCGGAGGCGACCGTGTCGCCCTTCAAGCCGCGATAGGTCTTGCCGTCAAAGGTGAAGGTGACGGGACGCCCGGGATCGACGCGGCCACGGCCGAAAACACGATATTGGTTCATTTCAGCACCTCAAGATCGGTTTGCACCCCGGGCAGCGGAGCAAGTTCAGGGCGAGGCTTGCCCGCCGGATAGGTTGTCAGGAAGCGGTCGCTGACCGTGTCGCGCACGGCGTTGAAGAACCGGCCACAGCCATGCAGGTGCCGCCAGCGTTCGTAGTGCGGCCCTTTCACGTTGGTTCGAATGAAGAGATACTCCTGCCACTGCGCGTCGGTCTGGGAGGAAGGATCAAGCGGGCGCGCAATGTGCGCTTCGCCGGCATAGGTGAATTCCGCCTCGGGCAAGGTTTCATTGCAATAGGGGCAACGGATCAAAAGCATCGGTAAAGTCCCTCAGTGCGCCACAGCCGCAGCGGCGGCCTCGTCGATCAAGCGGCCGGTACGGAAACGATCAAGCGTGAATGGTGCGTTGATTGGGTGAGGCTCGTTCTTGGCGATGGTCCAGGCGAAAGTGTGCGCCGCGCCCGGCGTCGCTTTGAACCCGCCGGTGCCCCAGCCGCAATTGACATACAGACCTTCGACCGGCGTCTTGCCGAGGATGGCGGAGCGATCGGGGGTCACATCGACGATGCCGCCCCATTTGCGCAGCATCCGCATGCGGTTGAAGATCGGAAAGATTTCGACGATCGCGGCGATCGTATGCTCGATCAGCGGCAGTCCGCCGCGCTGCGAGTAGGACGTGTACTGGTCCGTACCGGAGCCGATGACAAGCTCGCCCTTGTCGGACTGGCTGATATAGGCGTGAACGGCATTCGACATCACCACGCAAGGGAAAATCGGCTTGACCGGTTCGGAAACCAATGCCTGAAGCGGGAAGCTTTCAAGCGGCAACTGCACCCCGGCGGTGTCCATGACGACCGAAGTATGACCAGCCGCCGAAACGGCGACTTTCTTCGCCTTGATGAACCCCTTGACGGTCTCCACGCCTGCGACGGAACCGTCTGCTTTGCGGCGGATAGCGATAACAGGGCAGTTCTGTATGATATCGACACCGCGCGCCGCCGCGCCGCGCGCGTAGCCCCAAGCCACGGCATCGTGACGCGCCGTACCTGCGCGCTCCTGCAAGGCTCCACCCATTATCGGATAGCGCGCATTGGGCGAGAGGCTCAGCGGCGGGCAGAACTCCTTGCATTCTTCCGGGCTGAGCCAGCGATTGTCGACGCCGTTGAGGCGGTTCGCATGGATATGACGCTTGAAGCTTTGCACGTCATGCACCGTATGCGCCAGCATCAAGCAGCCTCGGCGCGAATACATGACGTTGTAGTTGAGTTCCTGGCTCAGTCCTTCCCAGAGGTCGACGGCGTGATCGAAGAGGCGAGCACTTTCGTCGTAGAGATAGTTGGAGCGAATGATGGTCGTGTTGCGGCCGGTATTGCCGCCACCGAGCCAGCCCTTGTCGATCACGGCGACATTGGTAATGCCATGCTGCTTTGCCAGATAATATGCCGCCCCGAGACCATGGCCGCCCGCACCGACGATGACCACATCATATTCGGCCTTCGGTTGGCTGTCGGGCCATTGCTCGGTCCAATGTTTGTGCCCGGTCAGGGCATTCTTGAGGAGAGAAAATGCGCTAAAACGCGTCATGTCGTTAGCCGCCACTTCAAGAGAAATACTGGGCGGCAGTATACTTACATCAGCAAATGCTTCCGGAACTTTCGCGCCAGTTGACTTGAATGAATGCGCCATGCGTACCGATACTTGGCCACCACAAGGTCATTCCGGAGCGCATCTACGGGCGTTGTCGCAGAGGACTTCATTTACGCATATGCGGGTCCGCGCGGCTCATCCGGCAGATCTTCGTGCACCCCCTGCGATCTGCGGATATCAAGCGGCGCGCAATTGAAATGACGACGAAACATGCGGCTGAGATGGGACGAGTCACAGAAGCCGCATTCGACGGCAATGGATGCCACCGATTTCTGCGTGGTTTCGATCAGACGGCGAGCCAACGAAAGCCGCACGCCGAGAAAAACAGTCTGGGGAGAGTTGCCAAGCGCAGCTCGAAAATGCCTCTCCAGTTGTCGCTTGCTGTTTCCCATGCGGCGCGCGATATCGCCGATCGAGAGAGGCGTGTCGATATTCTGCTGCATGATGAGCAACGCGCGTTTCACCATCGGATCTTGCGTCTTCAGATCGATTGGAATCCCCGGCTGCGGTTTTTCCGGATGGAGAGCATCATCTATGATCATGATGTGCAGGCTCTTGCTCGCCTGTGCCCGTCCAACATGTTTTTCGACGAGATGCGCGGCAAGATGAGCGGAGCTTACGCCGCCTGAACATGTGAGGCGATTTCTATCGATGACGAAAATCTGGTCGGAGACCGGCGTTAGACCGTCGAACTGCTCAAGAAAATCCGTGTGGTGGAACCAGCTCACGCAGCATTTATGTCCGTCCATCAAACCGGCACGGTGGAGAATGAATGCCCCGGTACATATGCCGACCAGCGGCACGCCGGCAGCGGCCGCCTTCTGCAAATACTGAATATAGTTTGCGCTGATATTGGGTATCTCGTCGATCAGTCCCCCGATAACGACAATGTAGTCGAATTTGGTCGGATCCCCCAATCTTTCATTTGGCTGCACGGAAACGCCGCAACTCGACTGGACTGCACTCATCGTATCCGAGAGAATTGCCCATTCGCACATTATGGGTCGGCTCCGGTCACCTTCATCGGCGGCGAGCCTCAGCACGTCAACGAAATTGGCGAAGGCGCATAATGTGAATCGCTTGGCGAGGATGAATCCCACAGAAAGGCGTGGTCCATCACCTCTCTTCCTCAAAGCTCTTGAGGCGGCCGCTTGGGGTCGAGGCTCCTGCACCATTTTCAAAGTTGCCCCCGCCTTTTTCTTTCCTTTGGAAGTGTCGTAGTGATAGTCCAAATTTGACGCAAATGTACTGTGCAGCCACGACATTTGTCACAATACTTCCGCCAATTTCGCAGAAAGCGCATACCGACAGAAAGCGGGAAGAAGCGACAGGCTGACTTTTATGTGGCGCGTTCTTGACAGCAGCGCACCGCTGATGCCCAAGGGAGGCAGCGACAAGGTTATGCGTAAGACACTGACATCAACATTCGGCATCAACGGATTGGACCTCTTCCGATGAAACAATATGTTCTACGGGTATCCTGCAAATCGACGCGTGGGATTGTTGCGGCGATAGCGAATTATCTGGCCGACCAAGGCTGCACGCTGCTCGACTCCAGTCAGTTCGACGATCTCGATACCGGCAAGTTCTTCATGCGCGTCTCCTTCATCTCCGAGGAAGGCGTCAACCAGCAGAAGCTGGTCGAAGGCTTCAAGCCGGTCGCCGAAAAATTCGAGATGGATGCCGAGATCTATGACGCGCAGAAGCGCATGAAGGTGCTGTTGATGGTGTCGCGCTTCGGCCATTGCCTCAACGACCTGCTCTATCGCTGGAAGATCGGCGCGCTGCCGATCGACATCGTCGGCGTCGTCTCCAACCATTTCGATTACCAGAAGGTGGTGGTCAACCACGACATCCCCTTCCACCACATCAAGGTGACGAAGGACAACAAGCCGCAGGCCGAAGCCCAGTTGATGGAGCTGGTCGAGCAGACCGGCACGGAGCTCATCGTGCTTGCCCGCTACATGCAGGTGCTGTCGGATGCGCTGTGCAAGAAGATGTCGGGCAAGATCATCAACATCCACCATTCCTTCCTGCCGAGCTTCAAGGGCGCCAATCCCTACAAGCAGGCCTATGAGCGCGGCGTCAAGCTGATCGGCGCGACGGCCCATTACGTCACCGGCGATCTCGACGAAGGTCCGATCATCGAGCAGGACACGGCGCGCATCACGCATGCGCAGTCGGCGGAAGACTATGTGTCGATCGGCCGCGATGTCGAAAGCCAGGTGCTGGCGCGGGCCATCCATGCGCATATCCACTACCGCACCTTCCTCAACGGCAACCGCACCATCGTCTTCCCGGCAAGCCCGGGAAGCTATGCCTCGGAACGCATGGGGTGAGAGACATAAAATCGACGGGAAATCTCATGCTGAAGCTCGGAATGTGCAGAAAATCGATGGCATCCCTGCAATGACAGTGACATTTAGCCTGCAGTGAGCCGTGCTGCAGTACCCGTGAGAAACGGCCGTGCCCGAGAGGTGTATGTAAAGGCGAGACCGGGATCACGCGTAAGCTTCGGATGGCCCGCTTTGAACATCTGCTGTCGGGTTCTGTCACATGGTCAGTCGAAAACATTGCTAGACCCGGCATCATAGAGTGAATTTCAACCTCAATAGAAACGAAGAGGGGTAAAAATGTCAGCGTTTCCCGAAAGAGCGAGGGTAGTCATCGTCGGCCTCGGAGGTATCGTTGGTGCATCAATCGCGCATCATCTGATCGAACGCGGTTGGGACAACATCGTTGGCATCGATAAGTCGGGCATCCCTACTGACATCGGGTCCACGGCGCATGCCTCGGATTTTTGCTACACCACAAGCCATGACTATCTCTCGGTCTGGACGACCCAGTACTCGATCGATTTCTTCGAAAAGATGGGCCACTATGCCCGCATCGGCGGTCTCGAAGTCGCTCGTACCGGCGACGATACCTGGATGGAAGAAATCAAGCGCAAGGTGACGTCCGCCAAATCCTTTGGCACCCGCGCCCATCTCGTGACGCCCTCCGAGATCAAGAAGATGTTCCCGCTGATCGAGGAAGATCAGGTCATGGGCGGCATGTTCGATCCGGATGCCGGGCTCGTCGTTCCGCGCTCGCAGACCGTTGCAGGCAAGTTGGTCGATGCCGCGGAGAAATCCGGCAAGCTTCAAGTATTTGGCAACACACCGGCCAAGTCGCTGATCGTCGAAGGCGGCCGCATCAAGGGCGTCGTCACACATCGCGGCACCATCATGGCTGACCATGTCGTCGTCTGCGCCGGCCTGTGGGGCCGCCTGATCGCCGAAATGGTCGGCGAAGATCTGCCCGTCATGCCGGTCGACCACCCCCTCACCTTCTTCGGCCCCTACAACGAATTCGAAGGCACGGGCAAGGAAATCGGCTATCCACTGCTGCGCGATCAGGGCAACTCCGCCTATATGCGCGACACCGGCGACCCGAAGACCACGGAAGGCGGTCAGATCGAATGGGGTTACTACGAGAAGGACAATCCGCGCATGTGCCATCCGCGCGAATTGCTCGAAAAACACGAGGCGCGCCTCTCGCCCTCGCAGCGCGATCTGGACATGGAGCAGATTCTCGAACCGCTCGAGCGCGCCATGGAGCTGACGCCAATTCTCGGCGAGCTCGGCTATAACGAGGGCCACTCGTTCAACGGTCTCCTGCAGGTATCCGCCGCCGGCGGCCCGTCGTGTGGCGAGAGCCAGAAGGTGCGCGGCCTCTGGTACTGTGTCGCCATCTGGGTCAAGGACGGTCCCGGTTACGGCAAGTTGATTGCCGACTGGATGACCGATGGTCGCACCGAGATCGACCACGCCAGCATCGACTATTCGCGCTTCTACCCGCACCAGCTCGAAGAGAAATTTATCGAAGGCCGCTGCTACGAAGCCGCGCAGAAGATCTATTTCCCGGCGGTCCACACGCGCGAACCTTATGCCTCGGGCCGCAACGTCAAGCGCTCGCCTTTCTACGAGCGCGAAAAGGAGCTTGGCGGCTATTTCATGGAGCTGGGCGGTTGGGAGCGTGCTCACGGCTACGCCGCCAACGAACATCTGCTGGAGAAGTATGGCGACCGGGTTCCGGTTCGCGAAAACGAATGGGACAATCGCCACTTCTGGCGCGTCTCCAATGCCGAGCATCTGGCGATGAGCGAGGACTGCGGCATCGTCAATCTCAGCCATTTCTACATGTTCGACGTCGAAGGGCCTGACCATGTCGAACTTATGGAATGGGTCTGCGCCGCAAAGATCGGCGGCGACGCCAATATCGGCAAGGGCATCTATACCCACTTCCTCGACGACGAGGGCATGGTGCGCGCCGACTTGACGGTCATTCGCATGGCCGATCGTTGCCGCGTGATCGACGGAGCCGACGCTGGTCCGCGCGATTTCCACTACATAAAACGTATTGCCGAGGATAAGGGCTTCGACGTCACCGTCACGGACGTCTCCGAGAAGTTCGTCACCATCGGCATCTGGGGTCCGAACGCCCGCGCCACGCTGAAGAAGGTCGTTGCCGATCCGGCGGGGCTCGACCCCGAGAACTTCGCCTTTGCAGCGATCAAGCCTATCGAGATCGCGGGCAAGCGGGTCACTGCCTTCCGCATCTCTTATGTCGGCGAGCAGGGCTGGGAACTGCACATGGCATACGAGGATGGCCTTGCCGTCTGGGATGCGCTCCGTGCAACGGGTGTCATGGCCTTCGGCGTCGAAACATATGCAAACTCGCGCCGCATGGAAAAAAGCCTGCGCCTGCAGAACGCAGATCTTCTGACCCAGTACAACCTGCTCGAATGCGACCTCGCCCGCCCGAAGGTCAAGGAAGCCGACTTCCGCGGCAAGGCGAAACATCTGGAGTACAAGGCGCGCGACCATCAGCCGGCCGTGCTCTGCACCCTCGTCATGACCGACAATGTCGACAGCAAGGGTATCGCCCGCTATCCGCTCGGCAACCTCCCGGTCATGGACCCGGAGACCGGCGAGGTGCTGGTGGACGAACTCGGCCGCCGCTCCTACACGACCTCGATCGCTTTTGGCCCAACCATCGGTAAGAATATTGCGCTCGCCTATCTGCCGTGGAGCTATTGCCAGGAAGGTCGCAAGCTGAACATCGAATATTTCGCCGAGACCTATCCGGTCGAGGTGGTCGGTGTTGGTTACAAGCCGATCTATGATCCTGAAAGCCTGAAGCCGAAAAGCTAAGCGCTTGATCTGAAACAGTGCATAAGTACCGTCACTTTGACGGCATTCATCGAAGCAATTGCTTGGCGCAGCCACATCTCGGCAGCGCCAAGCGATGCTGGTGTCTCCGAATAATTCTTGTTGCTTGTTTTGCTGTCACTGTCTCGAAATAACCACCCGATCGTCGCAAACATCCTATTTGTTTCAAACACAGAGTATATATGACTGGCATGAGCGGTGATCCACATTCGTCGACGTGCGAAAGGTCAGTTACCCTTTCAATGATGGCCAGCATAGAGTGCCCAGCTTTCGAGCAACCTGATGCCCTTTGCGGGCTGGTTGAGCATTTGTCCCTAACAGCAGCATCAATCCAGCAGGTCTTGGCACGCGACAACGAGGGTGACCCGACTTCCAATATAATTCAGTCCGGCGAACACCAGTATAGTCTCGAGGCTTGCTGCCGTTCACCGGCGCATCAGGAGCTTTAGAGCAATTCCAGGAAAAGTGCGAAGCGGTTTTCCGTCCGGAATTGCGTAAAAACAAGGAGATAGAGCGGGAAAGCGATTCCGTGAAACGCTGGACCGCTCTAGACTAGCGCAGGAGGAGGAGCTCCTGCTAGCCGTTGAAGCGGGTTTACGCGGCGCAACCCGCTCGTCCAAGACATGCCGCAAAATGAGGGAGCGATAATGAAAAAACTACTTGCGTCCACATGCCTGATGTTTGGCCTGCTCGGCGGAGCTTCGATTGCAAGCGCCGCAGAATGCGGGAGCGTCACCATCGCCAGCATGAACTGGCAAAGCGCGGAGGTTCTCTCGAACCTCGACAAGATCATTCTAAATGAAGGATATGGCTGCAGCGCCGAGATCACCGTCGGCGACACGGTCCCGACGATCACCTCCATGGCTGAAAAGGGCCAGCCGGATATCGCGCCGGAAGCCTGGATCGATCTTCTTCCCGAAGTCGTCAAGAAGGGCACGGAAGAAGGCAAGCTGGTTGTCGCCGGCACGTCCCTCCCCGACGGCGGTGTACAGGGATGGTGGATCCCGAAATATGTCGCCGACGCTCATCCGGACATCAAGACAATCCCGGACATGCTGAAGCATCCCGAACTCTTCCCCGATCCGGAAGACGCCAAGAAGGGTGCCATTTTCAACGGCCCGCAGGGCTGGGGCGGCACGATCGTCACCTCGCAATATTATAAGGCCTTCAATGCGGAAAAGGCTGGCTTCACGCTGGTCGACACCGGTTCTGCGGCGGGCCTCGACGGCTCGATCGCCAAGGCCTATGAGCGCAAGGAAGGCTGGGTGGGCTACTATTGGGCACCGACCGCTCTTCTCGGCAAATATGCGATGGTGAAGCTCGATGCGGGCGTGCCTGCCGATGCGGCCGAATGGAAGCGCTGCAACACCGTGGCTGACTGCCCCGACCCGAAGCCGAATGCATGGCCGGTCGATCACGTCGTAACTCTGGTTGCGAAGTCCTTCTCCGAAAAGGCCGGCCCGGATGTGCTCGACTACCTCAAGAAGCGCTCCTGGAGCAATGACACCGTCAACAAGCTGATGGCCTGGATGACCGACAATCAGGCAACGGGCGAAGACGGTGCCAAGCACTTCCTGAAGGAAAACAAGGACGTCTGGACGAAGTGGGTTTCGCCGGAAGCGGCAAAGAAAATCGAAGCTTCGTTGTAATCGCAAAATCATGCGGTGCGCAAAAAGCGCACCGCTTCCTAGCTGCCGATAAAATCAAAAAGACTTGCCACGGCTTCTTTTTTAAAAAAGGGGAACCGAATGGAATGGTTTTACCAATTTCCACACATGAACGATGAAACACTCGCCAGCCTGAAGAAGGGTATCGACGAAGCGTTTCGAACATTCACCCGCGGCTATGGCGACGCGATCGAAAGCTTTTTCTCTCCGCTGCAGCACTTTCTGATCGCGGCCGATCGTTTCATGACGCAAACGCCGTGGCCGATCATCACCCTGATCATTCTTGCGGTCGCCTGGGCAGCAAGCCGAAGCATGAAAATCGTCGTCGGCTGTCTCGTGACGCTCCTGCTGATCGGCTATTTCGACATGTGGGACGACACCATGCGGACGGTCTCCATGATCTTCGTGTGCACCCTGCTGTCGATCGCCATCGGCATTCCGATGGGCATCATCATGTCCCGCTCCGATCGCATACAGAAGGTGGTCAACCCCATCCTCGACGTCATGCAGACGATGCCGAGTTTCGTCTATCTCATCCCCGTGGTCATGTTGCTCGGGATCGGCAAAGTGCCGGGCCTCATCGCCGTGGTCATCTATGCCATTCCGCCGATGATCAGACTTACTGACCTTGGCATTCGCCTTGTCGACAAGGACGTTCTCGAGGCCGCCGATGCTTTTGGATCGTCCAACTGGCAGAAGCTTTTCAAGGTGCAATTGCCGCTCGCCCTCCCCACCATCATGGCCGGTATCAACCAGACGATCATGATGGCTTTGGCGATGGTCGTCATTGCCTCGATGATCGGCGTTCAGGGACTCGGTCAGCCGGTTCTGAAGGCCATTGCCAACCAGTATTTCACGCTCGGTATTTTCAATGGCCTCGCGATCGTCGGCATTGCCATCATCTTCGACCGTGTGAGCCAGGCCTATGGCAAGAGAATCCAGAAACACCGGGAGACCGTCCATGGCTGATCATCATTTCGGCGGCATCAAGGTCCGCCATCTCTACAAGATCTTTGGACCCAATCCCAAAGCCCATATCGAGGCCGTTCAGAACGGCCTGACCAAAGCGGATCTCAATGAGAAGCATGGCCACGTTCTGGGGCTGAAGGACATCAACCTCGAAATTCCTTCGGGATGCATCCAGGTCATCATGGGGCTTTCCGGCTCGGGCAAGTCCACCTTGATCCGGCATATCAATCGCCTCATCGACCCAACGGCCGGTGAAATGCTGGTGGACGGCGTCGACATCGTGAAGATGAATGCGGATAAGCTTCGGCAATTCCGCAGGCATCAGACAGCAATGGTGTTCCAGAAGTTCGCGCTCCTTCCTCATCGCAATGTGCTCGACAACACCGTTTACGGCCTCGAAGTGCAGGGCATGGACCGGGCGAAGAGCGTTGTCATTGCCATGAATTGGCTGGAGCGCGTCGGCCTCAAGGGATTTGAGAAAAAATATCCCAACCAGCTTTCGGGCGGCATGCAGCAGCGCGTCGGCCTCGCCCGAGCGCTTGCCAACGACGCCCCCGTTCTTCTGATGGACGAGGCCTATTCGGCTCTCGATCCGCTGATCCGCATGGACATGCAGACGGTTCTTCTGGATCTGCAGAAGGAGATCAAGAAAACCATCGTCTTCATCACCCATGACCTCGACGAGGCGCTTCGTCTCGGCGATCAGATCGCGATCCTGCGCGACGGCGAAGTCATCCAGCAGGGTACCAGCCAGGATATCGTCCTGCGGCCGGCCGACGAATACGTCGCCAATTTCGTAAAAGAGGTCAACAGAGGGCGCGTCGTTCAGGTCGAGGCTATCATGATGCCACTACCATCGGCAGCCCCGACTGGCAGGCCAACGATCGCAGCAGGCACCACAGTTGAAGAAGCGGTGCGCTTGTTATGCTCTTCCCCTGACGGAGAGGTTCATGTCGTCGCACCAACGGGTCAACCGCTTGGAGTCGTGAATTTTCGCCAGCTGGCGACGGCCATGGTCAATTCGCACTAACGACCAAGTCTGGGCGCAGGCGGATTGTAGTTTCGCCTGTAGCCACCTGGTTAGCCATATTGGCTTGAACCCTTAAATAAGGCGGATAGGTGAGCAAGCGCACCATCTGCGAAACGTCGTTGGCCGAGACGCGACCAAATTCCGACTGTTTGAATATCGGAAAAATAACCGGCCCTTTCCGAAGAGATCCAGCTTGCCAACCATTCTGAAAGTAGCATCAGCGTCTTTCGTGCAGCCGACGAGTTGCGCTTAAAAACCGCACCAAGCGGGCGCTCTTTTTAAATCTATGCGCCATATTCAATCTGCGACACAAATGTCGCGATGCACGCTTGGGCGCGTTAAGCGATGCGTTATGTTCAAGCCGTTCTCGGGTGCGGCATCGAACGGTGATGCGGATAATTGGAAAGCCGGCGACCTTCGCCGCCGCCCTCGTAACGGTAGCAGAGCGAATATCGACAAAGTTCCACTGGCTGTTTGCCTCGGAAGGCCTGTCGAAGTCCGAACGGACAGTTCTGAAGCCCGGAAGCCAGTTCGAGACGAAAAATGAAACGACTGATTGCGATGGGCGATCAGGCGGGGGTACCGCTTTGCGGTATCGATGCCGACGATGCCATCCAACAGTCCCTTTGGGGATCAAGAGAATGGATACTGCCAGCGACGTGCTCCGCAAGCTCAAGAACCGGCGCCAAGGTTACAGCCTCGAGCAGGCTTTTTACACCGATCCCGACTATTACAAGCTCGACTTGGAGACCATCTGGTATCGCGACTGGCTGTTCATCGGTCACGACTGCGAAATCCCCAAGGCCGGCAATTATTTCACGGCGCAGGTCGGCGACTATTCCGTCGTTGTCACCCGCGACCGGAATGGAACAATCCACGCGCTGCACAATTCCTGTCGCCATCGCGGCTCGCGCGTCTGTGCGCAAGACAGGGGCTCGTCGGCGAAACTTGTTTGTCCCTATCACCAGTGGACCTATGAGCTGGATGGCAGCCTGCTGTTCGCCCGCCATATGGCCGAGGATTTCGACAAGAGCCAACATGGCCTGAAGCCGATCCATTGCCAGACCGTCGGCGGATACATCTTCATCTGCCTTGCCGACCAGGCACCGGATTTCGCGCCCTTCCGAGATACCGTCGAGCCCTACCTTGCACGACATCGTCTCGGCGAAACGAAGGTCGCTTTCGAAAGCACGATCATCGAGAAAGGCAATTGGAAGCTCGTCTGGGAAAACAATCGCGAGTGCTATCACTGCGCCGCCAATCACCCGGAACTTTGCCGCACTTATCCGGAGGCGCCAAGTGCTACCGGCGTGCAGGGTGCCAAGGATGATCCGGTCATCGCCGAGCACTGGGCTAAGTGCGAGGCAGCGGGACTTCCGAGCGAATTCCGCATCTCGCCGACCGGCCAATTCCGTGCCGCACGCATGCCGCTCATCCAAAACGCCGAGAGCTATACCATGTCAGGTGCCCGTGCAGTGCAGCGTCCGCTCGCCAACGACATGCTGGAAAGCGGTATCGGCACGCTCCTGCTCTTCCACTATCCTACCACCTGGAACCACGTGCTCGCAGACCACGCGGTCACCTTCCGCGTTTTGCCGCTCGGGCCGGAACGGACGCAGGTCACGACCAAATGGCTCGTCAACAAGGATGCGGTCGAAGGCGTCGACTACCGCCTTGATGAGCTTACGCATGTCTGGACCGAGACGAACGATCAGGACCGTCGGATTGTTGAAGAAAATGCCTTCGGCATCCGCTCGCCCGCTTACGAACCCGGCCCCTACTCGCCGGAAGACGAAAATGGCGTCATGCAGTTCGTTGAATGGTATTCCAACTTCATGATCGATCGACTCGACGGCGTGAAGAAGCCTCTGTTGCAGGTGGCATGATATGACGACCGTCAGCACATTTCGCCACTTCGACGAACTGCAGCCGTGGAATGACCGCCACGACCTGTTGGAGTGCATCGCCGCCACGGAGGAGACGGCGGACGTAATGACCTTCACGTTCCGCTCCGACCGAGACAATTGGTTCCGATATTTGCCGGGCCAATTTGTGACCCTGGAGTTACCCGTTTCCGAGAACGAGCCGGTATTCCGCACCTATACGCTGTCGTCGACGCCCTCACGACCCTTTTCCGTCTCCGTGACGGTGAAGGCCCAGGCGACGAGCATCGGTACGCGCTGGATGTTCGACAATCTGAGGCCAGGTATGAAGCTGAAGGCCTTCGGGCCGCTCGGCGACTTCTCATTCGTGCGCCATCCCGGCGAAAAATATCTCTTCATCTCCGGCGGCTCCGGCATCACACCGATGATGTCGATGATCCGCTGGATGGCAGACTGCACGCCGCAGGCGGACGTTGCCTTCATCTCCTGCGCCCGCACACCGGACGACCTGCTCTTCAAGACGGAACTTGAATGTCTCGCGGCGCAGATGCCGAAGCTTTCGCTCGGCTTCATCGTCAAGAACCACAATCCGCGTGACGGCTGGCATGGGCTGCGTGGCCGCATCGATGCGGCTCGTCTTTCATTGCTCACCCCCGACTTCCGCGAGCGCACGGTGTTTTGTTGCGGTCCCGAGCCCTTCATGCGCGGCGTGCGCGACATGTTGAAGGTCTGCGGCTTCAACATGGACCGTTACCATGAGGAAAGCTTCCAGCCGGCGGCAGCACCCGCCGCCGAGGAACTTGCGGTGCGCGCCGGCCCGGGCGAGACCGATGCCGATGCGGTTGCGACGGTCACCTTCACCATGGCCGGCAAGGACGCAAAATGCCCGCCTGGCCAGACGATCCTGCAGACGGCCCGCGCCATCGGCGTACGCATCGGTGCTGCCTGCGAGGGTGGCCTATGCGGCACTTGCCGTATCATGAAGGTTTCCGGCGAAGTCGATATGCGTCACAACGGCGGCATTCTCGATGAGGAAATCGAGGAAGGCTACATCCTGGCCTGCTGCTCGCAGCCAATCGGAGATGTGTCGATCGAGGCGTGAGATGGAGCGCGCCCACAGATATCGGTGGCGTCGCTTTCCTGAAGGCGCCGTATCCTGCGGGTGCGGTCTTTGCCGGAAACCGCTGAAATTGCGGTGGCCGTGGTCGGTCTTACATTGGCTCTCGCACTAAAAGTTGAGCTTCGGTTCGCTCGCCAGGAGTAGAATGCGAGCGAACCGAGAGCTATCCGCTTGGGAGGGGATGGCTCAAAGATACCGTCAGATATCGACGATGAGACCCTTGGCTTTCAGCACTGGTTCAAGCTTGCTGACTTCGATGACCGATTTGCCTTGCTTGTAGGCTTCGATATAGCCTGCCTCGGCATCCTCACGCGCCTGCGAAAGCCGCGCTGCCTCTTGCGCGTCTCCTCTACGAACGACAACGAGACCGTCCGCGTCGCCGACGACGATATCGCCGGGATTGATGATCTCTCCGCCGACGATGACAGGATCGTTGACCGCTGCGATCGTCTCCTTGACCGTGCCTTTGATGCAGACGCTGAGCGAGAAGACCGGAAATCCGAGTTGCCGCAACTGAAGCGTATCGCGCACGCCAGTATCGGTCACCAATCCGCCGATGCCCTTGGCGAGGCAGGCATTGGCCAGAACATCGCCGAAGGAGCCCGCTTCCTCATATTCGCCCGCGGAGACGACGATGATGTCGCCCGGCCTTGCGTAGTTGATCGCAAGCTGCAGCATGATGTTGTCGCGCGGCGCGCACTTCACCGTGAAGGCCGGGCCGCAAAGCTTCATGCGATAGTCCACGGGCTTCAAGCGTGAGGACAGTGCGCCGCGGCGGCCCTGGGCCTCATGGATCGTTGCGGGCGAAAATTTGGAGAGCGCCTCGATGTCTGCTTTGCTCGGTCGTTCGGCGATATCTTTGATGTGGGTCATGGAAACTTCTCATGGTTAGGCCGGCGGCAGGCATTGCCGCCGGCGATCGACAACGGCGTTAGGGGATCGGGTCGAACTTCAATTCGGAGATCGGTACGACCTTCTCGTTGCGGGTCATCTTGTATTCGGTGTTCGGGCCAAGCCATTTGTCCCAGATCTTGTTGATCTCGCCGGAGTCGTCGAGCTTGTGCAGGATTGCGTTGATCTTTGCGGTTAGCGCAGGCTGGTCCTTCTGCATGCCGACACCGACCGGCTCCAACAGCATCGGCTCGTCGATCATGCGCATTTTCTTGCCCTTGGTCTGCGACTGGTTGACCAGCAGCGTCGTCGTCATGGTGTTCGCCACCATGCCGCGCGCCTTGCCCTGCTGAACGGCGAGGTAGGCAGATCCCGTATCCTGGAAGGTGAGCGGGTCGGATTTGTTGAGCTTGATCGCCAGTTCCGAGGTCGAGCCCTTGGTCGAGGCAAGACGCTGGCCTTCGTAATCGGCCTTCTTCTTGCCGGCGTCATCGGCGGGAACAATGAGCATTTCCTTGGCAACATAATAGGGATCGCTGAACTGGATCTGCTCGGCGCGGCTCAGCGTGTAGGCAAGGTTGGCGACCGTGATGTCGACGCGGCCAAGCTTGACTTCAGGGACGCGCGCCTCGACCGAAATCGGCTTGATCTCGGCTTTCACGCCGAGTTCGTTTGCGATCGCCTTGCACAGATCGACGTCGAACCCAACCATTTCGCGGGTCTTGGGATCAGGAGAGGAAAACGGCGGGACATCCGCATAGGTCGCGCAGCGCAGTGTCTTTGCCGACATGATCGTGTCGAGTTGATCGGCCTTGGCCGGCATGGCGACTGCGATGCCCGCGACTGCCAGCGGTATAGTGAAGCATTTCCAGTTCATTGCTGTTCTCCTTGTTATGATTTGTGATGCCCAGAGCGGTTCAGCTTTTCACGGAATCTTGGAACCGCTCTATCTCTTTGTTTTTTCACAATTCCGGACGGAAAGCGGCTCATGCACTTTTCCTGGAATTGCTCTAGTGGCGCAGATCGGAAAGAAAGCGCTGAGCTCTGGGATGGCGGGGATTTTTAAAGAACTCTTCCGGCGGAGCGGTCTCCAGGATCTCACCAGCATCGATGAACCAAATGCGGTCGGCCACATCGCGGGCAAAGCCCATTTCATGCGTGACGCAGAGCATGGTCATTCCTTCGGCCGCCAGGCTTTTCATGACGCTCAGCACCTCGCCCACCATCTCCGGATCGAGCGCGCTCGTCGGTTCATCAAAGAGCATGACAGGCGGCTCCATCGCGAGCGCGCGGGCGATGGCCACACGCTGCTGCTGACCACCCGAAAGCTGACCGGGATAGGCATTTGCCTTGTCGGCAAGGCCGACGCGATGAAGCAGCGCAACGGCCTTGTCGCGCGCGACGTTCGCCGGCACGCCCTTCACCCGGATTGGCGACATGGAAATGTTGTCGATGACAGACAAATGGGGAAACAGGTTGAAATTCTGAAAAACGAAACCGATCCGGCTACGTAGCCGGTTTAGCTCAGAACCGCTCATCGGAGCATGAATATTCTTGCCTTCGAAATCTATCGAACCGCTGTTGATCTCCTCCAGCCTGTTGACCGTACGGATCAGGGTGGACTTGCCGGAACCGGACGGCCCACAAATGACGACGACCTCGCCGCGGCTGACATCGGCGTTGATGTTCTTCAACACCTGGTAATGACCGTAGCTCTTGCAGACCTCGTGAAGACGGATCTCCTGAGGGTCCTGCGGCCCGGGAACTGGGATGCTCATAGCTGCTCCCTAAATGTTTTGAGAGGAACGACATCGGTGCGAAGGCGAGCTTTGCTCGGCCCCGCGCGTCGGCGAGTAATTCGCTTTTCCACGCTGTTGGCGATTTGGGTAAGGCTCCAGCAAAGGAGATAGTAGACCGCGGCGAGGATGAAGAAGACCTGGAAGGGCTGCGAGAGAAGTTGGTTGTTCACCTGGCTTGCCGCGAACGTGAGATCCGGCACGTTGATGACATAACCAAGCGTCGTGTCCTTGATCGTCGAGACGAACGTCGAAATCATGCTCGGGATCATATTGTAGAGCGCCTGCGGCAGGATCACGAAGCGCATCGCTCCGATATAACTATGGCCGAGGGCCCTGGCGGCGTCCATTTGCCCTTGGCCCAGTGAAACAATGCCGGCCCGCACGACCTCGCTCAAGAACGCGCCTTCGTAGATGACAAGCGTTACCAGCATGATCAGGAAACTTGGCACGTCGGCGCCGGTCCATAACGGAACGAGGAAATAGGACCAAAGGATCAGCATCAGCAGCGGAACGCCGCGTGTGATGTAGACCAGACCGGTCACCGGCCATCTGAGGACCGCCCATTTGGAAAGGCGCGCCATTGCAAGCAGGATGCTGACCGGGAATGCGAGCGCGATGGCGAGTGCGGAAAGGATAAGCGTATTGGCAAGACCGCCCAGCGGGCCGTTGGGATACTGGCCGATCAGCAGCAGAAGCCAATAGTCATGGATGATATTGATGACGTCCTGGATCATGCCCGCGCCCTCCGCACCGGATCGGATCGCATGGAGAGATATGCACCCAACGCCATGATGATGAGGGAGAAGAACAGATAGATTACGGTGCCGATCAGGTAGATCTCAAAGGTGCGGAAACTGACGTTGTCGATCTCCTTGATCGCATGCGTAAGCTCAGACGCACCGACGACGATAGCGAGACTGCTGTTTTTGAAAAGGGATACACTGTGATTGATCAGTGGCGGCAGTGCATTACGCAGGCCCTGGGGCATGATCACGAAACGCATTGCGGAGAGGTAGCCATGCCCGAGAGCTTTGGCGGCCTCCATCTGCCCTGGACCGACGGAACGAAGGCCGGAACGCAAGTCCTCACTGAAATAGGCCGCTTGACACAAACCCAGCCCGATGACTGCGAATATGGCCTCGGCATTATGGTTGGCGAGCCAGTCGGTCGCGCCTTGTGGCATCAGCGAATAGATCCCGAAATACCACAGCATGAGCTGCACAAGGGTCGGAACATTGCGGTGATAGGAGACGTAGGCTTTTACGACGGGGTCACCAATACGAAGTGGCGACATGCGGAACGCAAAAAGCAGAATGGCGAGCGTCATGGCAAGCAGCCAGGAGCCGATGTAGATGACGAAAGTCATCTCGATGCCCTGCAGGAGCATCGTCAGATAGTCCGGATTGCTCAGGATGGCCGAGAGATCGAACCCGCTCACCGCTTGGCACCTTCCGCGTCGGATTTGGCGGCTGGGGTCTCTGGCTTTGCCGTCTGAAGGCCGCCCATCACCTGCAATGTCGGGGTGATTTCCATGTGGCCGATATTGACCGCGACCGGCGCGGCGATAGCAAAGGCGATCGCCTCTGCGATATCGACGGCTTGCGGCAGCTCGAAACCGTCGATGAAACGTTCGCGCACACTCGGGTCGCTGCCATGGACGTGATTGAAAATATCGGTCGCGACGCGGCCGGGGCAGATTTCGGTCACGCGGACGCGCTTGCCGAACGCATCGATACGCAACTGGTTCGACAGCATGGCGACGCCCGCTTTGACGGCATGATAGGTGGAGTTGCCGCCGAAATTATAGTTGCCGGCAATCGAGGAGACGTTGACGACATGGCCGCGGTCGCGCGCCACCATTCCCGGCACGATCAGACGGCAGATATGCAGGACGGCGCGGAGATTGACGTCGACGAGGAGGTCTATGTCCTCTTCGTCGGCTTGAAGGAATTTTTTCGGCCGGTCGACGCCGGCATTGTTGATCAGAATGTCGAACTGAACGCGGTTCGCGAGTTCGGCAATGGCCGCGCGATCTGTCACATCGATGACGTGTGCAACGCATCCCGTGCGTTCCGCCAGTTCCTTCAGCGGACCGGCGCTGCGAGCAATCGCATGCACTTCGATGTTCTCGCGGCGAAGCCGCTCTACGACGGCTGCGCCGATGCCGGAGGAAGCGCCAGTGACCAACGCGGTCTTGTAATCGGAGAATGGCATTCTGATCCCCTTTTTGTTGCCATGGAGATTAGCGGAGCTTTAACTGCTTGCCTAAGACCGATTACTTTTGGAGTAATAAGTAACTTTTATGGAGACTGGCCGGCCACGGGCGAGCGGGTCGCGGGCGCGGGCAATTGCCTCTTTTTGCCGGAGCCCGCATGGCTTTCCCGCATCAGTCCGCGTTGCAAAACGGATGCGCGTCTGCAAACATGCCCGCAAAGACAGAATAGCACCCAATGCCATGGATATTAGACGTTTCAAATCCTTCATCGCCATCGTGGACAGCGGCAGCATCACGCGGGCTGCCGATATCCTGCACCTCGCCCAGCCGGCACTCAGCCAGCAGTTGGCGGCGCTCGAGGAGCATTTCGGCCAGAAACTCCTGATCCGAAGCCAGCAGGGCGTCAGCATGACCGATGCCGGACATGCGGTCTACCGGCATGCGCAGATCATTCTCCGCCAGATGGAACAGGCACAGACGGATGCAGCCGCCGCCGGCAATTCGCTTGCGGGGCGGGTTTCTGTCGGCCTCGTGCCTTTCAGCAGTGCCGCCACTCTTTCGGTCGATCTTCTGGCGGAAACAAGAAAGAGGCACCCCGGGATTCTGCTGCATCTGACGGAGAGTGTCGGTCAGACCTACAGTCAGATGATCATGAACGGTCGGCTGGAAATGGCGTTGATCCACGGCGTCGGGCCGATCAAGGGCGTACGGTTCGAACCGATCCTCAGAGAGGAATTCTATTTCGTTGCCCACCGCAATTTCGCGATCGATTCAGACCCGAAGCCCGTGCCGGTCAGCGCGCTGGATGGAATGCCGATGCTGTTGCCGCCGGCTTACAATTTCGTACGCCGGGCCGTCGATGCCGCCTTCACGCGCAGCCGGATCAATCTCAAAGTCGTCGCCGAAGTCGAAATCGTTAGAACCCTGGCGCGCGCAGTTGGCACCGGCCTTGGCGCGACCATCATGCCAAAGGCGATCGCCGACCGCATCGTGTCGGAATCGAGCGAGCCTCTCGTCTGCCGGCTGGTCACGCCTCGCATCGAGGAAACGCTGTCGCTTTGCACATCCGATCAGAGTTCCCTGTCGGAGCCGGCCTTCGCCGTCAAGGACATCCTCGTCGAGCTGACCGAACACCTGAAGCTCTGAAGCCTGACAGCAGGCGTTGGCGGATTTCGACCCGAAAACCGGCCCGATCATCTATCAGCGCATATCGCGGCAGAACTGGGCGATACGGGCGCAGCCTTCGCCAAGCATTTCCATGCTTGTCGCATAGGAGATGCGGAAATAGGGGCTCATGCCATAGGCAGCGCCCTGCACCGTCGCGACGTGGTGCTCATCCACAAGTGCCATGACGAAATCGACATCCGTCTCGATCTTGCGTCCGCCCTTGGTGGTCTTGCCGATCAGACCGGACATGTTGGGATAGATGTAGAAGGCGCCCTCGGGCTTGTGGCAGCGCAGTCCCTCGATCTTCGACAGTTGATCGAGAACAAAATCGCGCCTTTCCCTGTAGATGGCCGCGCGCTCCTTGAGGAGGTCTTGAGGCCCGTCGAGTGCCGCAATGGCCGCCGCTTGTGTGACGGTGGTCGTGCCGCCGCTGTTCTGACCGTTGACGTTGCTGATCGCCGCAATCAATTCCTTCGATCCGCTGGCGCAATATCCCAATCGCCAGCCGGTCATGGCATAGGCCTTGGAGACACCGTTCATCGTCAGGACGCGATCATAAAGCTTGGGCTCCGCATCGGCGATCGTGCAGAATTCGAAGCCGCCATAAACCAGATGCTCGTAGATATCGTCAGTCAGGATCCAGACGTTCGGATGGCGCAACATGACTTCGGCAATGGCAGCCATTTCCGCGCGCGAGCAGGCAGCACCCGTCGGATTGTTCGGGAAGTTCAGGATAAGCCATTTCGTACGCGGTGTGATCGCGGCCTCAAGATCCTCCGGACGCAGCTTAAAGCCAGCCTGTTCGAAGCAAGGCACGGCGACCGGGACACCGCCGGCAAACTTGACGATATCGGCGTAGCTGACCCAAGACGGGGTCGGAATGACGACCTCGTCGCCGGGATTGCAGGTGGCAAGCATCGCGTTGAAGATCACCTGCTTGCCGCCGCCGGACACGACGATCTGGCTGGCATCGTAGTCGAGATTGTTGTCGCGCTTGAACTTTCTGCTGATCGCGGCCTTCAGCGCCGGCGTGCCGTCCATCGGCGGATATTTCGTATCGCCGCGCAGCGCTGCGGCATGCGCTGCCTCGATCGCGTGGGCAGGCGTTGGAAAGTCCGGCTCCCCGGATGAAAGACTGACGACTTTGATGCCCTTGGCGGCCAGTTCCCTGGCGCGCTGAGTCATGGCAGCAGAAGCGGATATGGAGACGTTCTTGAGGCGATCGGCTATGGAAGGCATCGACGTGATCTTTCGCTGAGATGGAAAACTTGGTTGCTGGAAGCAAATCAGGATGCAAGCTCGGCCGCAGGCGCGAGCGTGGCGCCGGAAGCCTCGATTTCGCTGCGGACGATACGGGCGAGCTCCAGCGAGCCGGGCGTATCGCTGTGCACGAGGATCGATCTCGCCGGCATCTGGATTGTGGTGCCATCGATGGCCTCGACGGTTCCGTCCGCCAGAAAACGGCGCACCCGCGCCCGAACAGAAGCCTCGTCCTTGACCAATGCCCCCGGCAGGCCGCGGGCAACGAGCGCGCCGCGGGCATCATAGGCGCGATCGGCCAGAAACAGCGCTAACGTCTTGAGTTTCGCGCGTTTTGCCGCCTTTTCGATTACACTGTCAGGTGTCACGAACACAACAAGACGCGGATCCACGGTGGCAATGGCATCCATCATCAGATCGGCGAGCGCGGCATTACGATTGACCATATTGCCCATGGCGGCATGAAAGCTGAAATGGCCGACGGTCACGCCTTCGCTTTTGGCGATCGCGATCAATGCGCCAAGCTGATAGAGCATCTGCTGTCGAAGCTCGTCCGGCTGGAACGGCAGCTCGCGCCGGCCGAAACCAGACCGATCCGGCAGGCCCGGATGTGCGCCGATGCCGACGCCGTTTTCTTTCGCCAGACGCACCATGCGCGCCATCGTGTCCGGATCGCCGCCATGAAAACCACAGGCGATATTGGCCGACGAAACGATCTTCATCATCGCCTCGTCATCACATAGCCGATAAGGACCGAAACCCTCGCCCATGTCGGAATTCAGATCGATTTTCATCGTTTCCTCCCTTTGATCCTTGCGATTGCCGTCAGCCCATCGCCTTCAAAGCGCGCTTGACCATCTGCGAGGTCTGCCTGACATCCGCGACATACCGGGCAATGGCCTGCTCAACCGTGCGTGCCTCTGCATGCGTCGAGCGCACGAACCGCAGCCGACTCCCGATCCGCGCTTGCCCGAGACGCCAAAGATCGCATTCGATGACGCCTGCAATCTTGGGATAGCCCCCTGCAGTATTGGCGTCGCTCATCTGAATGATCGGCTCGCCGCCGGGCGGAACCTGGATCACGCCGGGCACGATGCCATGGGAGCGCATCTCGACCGTTGCCGTCGGTTTGATCGGTTCGCCGGAGAGGCGATAACCGGTGCGGTCGCTGCTCGACGATATCCTCCAGGTCTGGCTCCAGAAGGCCTCGCCATCGGCGGCGAAGAGTTCATGCTCCCCGGCGGCTATCGCACGGATCGGCAGCACGCCGTCAATCATAGCCGGAAAGACATCGCGTAAGGCCACAGCCGGCTCGACCACGGCAATGCCGCTTGGTGGCAGAGGCAGCGCATCTGAAGACGTGCCGAATCCAATCCTGTCGCCTTTGACGAGCGGGCGACCGGCATTTCCGCCAAAGCCGCCGCGCAGCGAAGTGCTCCGCGAACCCATGAGGACCGGCACATCCAGCCCTCCACGGAACACGATATAGGCGCGGGCCAATTTCGGCGGCTGCTTTAGCTCCAGAATCTGACCCGGCTCGGCGATATGTGTACACCAGGCAAGCAGCTCCCGACCGTCCAGCATCGGACGGCCGTCCGCACCCGTGACGGCAAAGACACCGCCGGCCTCGAACCGCAGCTTGAACGGAAAGGTCTGAACCTCTATCGCGGCAACATTGTCTTCATTGCCCACGAGAATATTGCCGATCCTCACGGCCAGAGGATCCATTGCGCCGCAGGCCGAAACCCCGATATCGCGATAGCCAGGTCGGCCAAGATCCTGGACGGTGTTGAAGGGACCGGCCTCGACGATCTCGATCATAGCTCGATCCTCACCGGTAAGAAGCGTACGGTATCGCCAGGCGCCAGCAGGGCTGGTGTCGCAGAGGTCGGATCGAACATCTGGAGCTCTGCGTGGCCAAGGGAGTTCCAGCCGTTCGGGCCTGTCAGCATCGCAACGCCTGTCTGCATTCCCCCGATCGTTACGCTGCCTTTCTCCATCCTCAATGACGGAACGGTCTTGCGCGGCATGTAAATGCGCGGATCGAGGCCATGCAGGTAGCCGAAACCGGGGGCACTTCCCAAGGCAAAGACGCGGTAGCTCGCCTCGTAGTGAATGCGCACCACCTCGCGATCACTCAATCCGCAGAAGTCGCAGATAGCGGGAAGATCGATTGCGTAAGAGCCGCCGTAATGAACGGGGATTTCGATGACCTTCCCCGCCAGATCGAGGCTCTCGGCGTTGTTCCATGCATCGAGAAGACGCGTCGCAATGATGTCGGGATCTTCGGGCGTCTCCTTGAAGATCGCCAGCAGATTGGTCATGCCGGGGATCACTTCCGCAATATCAGCCCAGCCCTTTACCGTTTGCGCCAGGGACCAGATCCATCTTTGTGCGGGCAGATCGAATTCGCCCGGCGCTTCAAGGAGGAAAGATCGAGTGCCAATACAGGAAACCCGCGCTCGGCCTTTGATGGCGGGGATGATTTCGTGCAATGGCTTAAGAGTGTTCGAAGTAGCAATCATGATATCGGCTCGATTTCGAACAGGGGGTCACCAAATCCGACCAGGGCGTCGGGCTCTACCAATTGCTTGGTCAGCAAACCGGATCGGCCAGCGGGGATCGGAAGCAATACGGAACCGATGCGGATGAAGCCGATTACGTCTTGGTCGGCAACAGTACGAGGCAGACACTCACCTCCTTCGGAATCCGAGGGATGCAGCGCATAGAACTGACCTGCCATCGGCGCTTTGACTGTCGCCGCCGGTATCGCGGCGAAGCCTGGCTGCGCGTCTCCCGTCAGGCTGACTTGGGCGCCTGACTCTTTGGAAACCACGATGCGCAGATTGCCGCCGGGTCTCGATATTTCCAGACCGTCTAACCCCGCTGTGGTCAATGCATCGGTAAGCGCCGCGATGGTTGAGGGATCGCTGAAGTCGATCGCGCTCATGCCGCCCTCCGATGCTGGAGCCATTGCTGCAGGTAGTGGATATCCGTCCCGCCGCGAGCGAAGCCTTCGTCATCGAACAATGCGCGAAGCAATGGCAGGTTGGTAGAAATCCCTTCTATTCGAGTGGCGGCAAGCGCCTCGCGCATTTTCACCATCGCTTCCGCCCGATTGGGCGCGTGGACGATCAGCTTGGCGATCAGCGAGTCATAATAGGGCGAAATTCGATAGCCGGCATGGATATGGGTATCGACCCGGATGCCCAGCCCTTCCGGCAGGGCAAGATCGGAGATCGTGCCTGCCGAAGGCAGGAAGCTTTCAGGATCCTCGGCATTGATGCGGCATTCGAAGGAATGGCCGATACAGGTTACATCGTCCTGGGCCGTTTCCAGGCGAAACCCTTGGGCGACCTCTATCTGCGCGCGAACAATATCGACCCCGCTCGTCATTTCGGTGACGGGATGCTCGACCTGCAGGCGCGTGTTCATTTCGATGAAATAGAACGCATCATTCTCGTAAAGGAACTCGAAGGTCCCGACGCCGCGATAGCCGATCTGCCGGCACGCTTCGACGCAGGCCATGCCGACGGGCTTAATTATCTCCGGTGAAATCCCCAGTGCCGGCGCCTCTTCCACGACCTTCTGGTGCCGACGCTGCATCGAGCAATCGCGATGTCCGAGCCAGATGGCATTGCCATAGATATCGCAGAGCACCTGAATCTCGATATGGCGCGGATGTTGGAGAAACTTCTCCATGTAGAGCGCCGGAGAACCGAAGGCCTGTCGCGCTTCCTCACGCGTCAGAGCAATGGCCTCGTGCAGCGAGCCGGCTTCGGGAACCACCCGCATGCCTCTTCCGCCCCCGCCGCCGGCGGCCTTTATGATCACGGGATAGCCGATTTCCAGCGCGATGCGCTCGATGGAAGCCGGATCATCCGGAAGTGCCGTGTCGGGACCGGGCACGCAAGGCACACCGGCAAGGATCATCGCCCGCTTTGCCGATATCTTGTCACCCATGGTTGCGATTGAGGAAGCCTCGGGACCGATAAAGACGAGACCGGCCTTCTCGACAGCTTCAGAGAAAGCAGCGTTTTCGGACAGAAAACCGTAACCGGGATGGATGGCGCCGGCCCCGGTCAGACGCGCGGCAAGCAGGATCGCATCCTGATTGAGGTAACTCCGAGCCGCACTCGAAGGACCGATGCACAGGAGGCGGTCGGCCATCTTGCCATAGGTTGCCTGCCTGTCCGCTTCGGAGCAGATCGCTACCATCTTCAGACCAAGTTCGCGACAAGCGCGCTGAATTCGCACTGCAATCTCGCCTCGATTGGCGATGAGAACCGTGTCGAAACGTCGCTCCGCTAGACCGACCTTATCGAAAGGCGCTGCCATCACGCAATCTCCGCCAGCACGTCGCCGGTTTCGACTTCACTGCCATCGATATCCGTCAGGCGCAGAATGCGGCCGGCATGCGGCGCGACGATTTTGTTGAAGACCTTCATTGCTTCAATGATGAAAAGGGTCTGCCCCTCCTCCACTGTGTCGCCAACCCTGACGAAAGGCTCCTCCTTCGGTGCCGGTGCGCGGTGCAGCACGCCAAAGAGAGGCGCCTTCACGGTGATGGCCGAGGCCGGTGCATTTGCCGAAACATGGCTGCTGGATGCGACGGGACTAGCCGCTGCTTTCTCGGGAACCTGCGCGGGAGCAGCGGAGGCCGCCCGATCCGGTGTCCGGAATATCCGAACCGTGACGTCCTTTTCCGTTACCGTCAGCTCGGAAATGTTCGATCGTCCGACAAAATCGATCAGCGTCTTTATTTTCGACAGGTCCATCAGAGTACTCGGTATTTCGGAGTGCCTCTTCGCGGCCCATACTATGAGAACCGCTTTCGGCTGACTTCCTCCGTACACGATGGGCCGAACGATGGGGTCAGAAGAACTTTCAATGACCAGCGGTCACAGACGATGGGAGATCTCACACGATCAACTCGCCAGGGCAAAACCGTCTCGCCTGTGCGCTCGACTGATCCGAGCACTTTACTGAGTTTAAAACGTGCGACGGTCGGTCCTAACACTTGACGGGGAAGCGCCGCTGCAGCTCGGTCGTTTCGTCGCAACTCAAGGGCCTGGTTTTCTCGCCGCGCAACAGCAGGAACAGCTTGGCCGTTTCTTCGAGTTCCTCAATGGAATAAACCGCGTCGGAAAGATCGGTACCGGCGACGATCGGGCCATGATTGGCGAGAAGCACCGCATGGCTCTTGGTAGTCCGCTCCGCAACGGCCTGTGCCAGGGCTTCGTCGCCAGGAGGATAGTAGGGCACGAGAGGTAGACGGCCGACGCGCATGACATAATAGGCGGTAAGCGGTGGCAGCACATCATCGTGGTCAAGGCCGCAGAGGCAACTGACTGCGACGGAATGTGTCGAATGCAGATGAACGACTGCCCGCGCGCGCGGCCGCTTCTCGTACATGACGCGATGAAGAAACGCTTCCTTGGTGGGCGCGTCACCCGAAACGTGTCGCCCCGCCTCATCCAGCTTGGCGATGCGGGATGGATCGATGGCTCCCATGGACGATCCGGTCGGAGTCATCAGCCATCCATCATCGATGCGGACGCTGATGTTGCCGGTCGATCCAGCCGTTAAGCCACGATCGAACAGCGATTTTGCATAGCCGGCGATCTGATCGCGAATCCGTGTCTCGCTCATGCGGAAATGTCCAGGGCACGTTCAAAGAAATCGAGACCACCAAAATTGCCGCTTTTGAGCGCCACCTGCAATGGCCGATCCGAAAGCGTCGTCGTCCACGGCACTCCGGGCGCAATTTCGGTGCCGATGGAAAGTCCCTGAACCTTGAGCGCCGAAATCACCGCACCGGACGTCTCTCCCCCGGCCACGAGCAATCGACTGACGCCGTTCGCCACGAGTCCTTCCGCGATCGCGGCGAGCGTATGTTCCATCATGGCACCCGCCTGCTGGGACCCGTATTTCGCCTGGTTCTCTTCCACCTCGGCCGGATCGGCGGAACCGTAGATCACAACGGGTTGATCGGCCGGTTGGCTTTGCGCCCAGGAAAGGGTCTCTTCGACGACGGGCTGCTGATTGGCTATAGCGTCCAGGTCGATCCTGCGGCTCGGCCAAAGCGCCCTGGCCCTGGCAAGCTGCTGGCGCGTGGCTGCGGAGCAACTGCCCGCAAGGATGGCCGTTCGCGGCGACGCCGAAGATGTGGATGTGCGTTCCGCCGGCTTGCGTGGCGAAATGCCGAAATTGGCGGGCAGGCCCATGGCGAGCGCCGAACCGCCGGTTACGAGCTTATGGCCTCGCACGGCACGTCCGATCGCCCGGAGATGATCATCATGGATCGCGTCGGTGACGACGTAACGTTGTCCAGCCTCTGCGCTCCTGGCAAAAGCTTCCGTGATCGCCCCTTCACCCGCAGAGACGACCTCATGAGGAACGAGGCCGACGCCGTGGACGGACTGTTCGGCCATCAGCGCGACCAAGTCGGAACGCCGCATTGGCGTCAACGGATGGTCCTTCATCGGCGAATCCTGTAGCAGTTGCCTGCCGACGAAAAGATGCCCGTTGAACACCGTCCGCCCGTTCTTGGGGAAAGCGGGACATACAACCGCAACCTTCGCATCGAGCGCATCGCTCAAAGCATCTGCGACCGGGCCGATATTCCCCTTGGCGGTGGAGTCGAATGTCGAGCAGTATTTAAAGAAAATCTGCTCGGCGCCGTGCGTCCGTAGCCACGTCAATGCATCGAGCGATTGCGTGACAGCGTCCGTTGCCGATGTGGTACGGGATTTTAGCGCAACGACGACAGCATCCGCGTCGCGAACGTCGAATGCCGGCGTGGGAAGGCCGATCGACATGACGGTCCGCATGCCTTCGCGGACGAGAATGCTGGCGATGTCGGTTGCGCCGGTGAAGTCATCAGCTATGACGCCAAGAAGAATACCCATCGATCATCCCCGCTTGTAAGGTTCGAACCAGCCCAAACCGTCCGTCGTTCGACCGCGAGGATGATACTCGCAGCCGACATATCCCGTGTAGCCGAGCCGATCGAGCTCGGAAAACAGGAATGGATAGTTGAGTTCTTCGCTGTCGGGCTCCTGACGCGACGGCACGCTGGCGATCTGCACATGCCCGCTGATCGGCATCAGCTCCCGCAGGCGTGTCGTCACGTCCCCATGTATGATTTGGCAATGATAGATATCAAACTGCAGCTTTACATTGGTAAGGCCGAACTCACCGATCATCTGCGCGGCCGCATGGAAATCATTGAGGAAATAACCGGGCATGTTACGCCCGTTGATGGGCTCCAGCAGAAGATTGAGCCCTTTTTCGGCGAGGCGTTCAGCAGCATGCTCCACCGCATGACGATAGTTTACTTGCGCCTGCGGATCGCTGCGGTCGCCCAATCCAGCCATCAGGTGAATGTTCTTTACACCGGTGGCCTCGGCGTAGACGAGCGCGCGGGTGACACCGTCGGCTACATCATCGAAGCGGCCCGACAGGGATGCCAGCCCTCGCATGCCTGCGGCCCAATCACCCGGAGGCATGTTGAAAAGTGCCTGGGTCAAGTCGTTGCGGAGAAGCCGCTCCTGGATATCTTCCGGTTTGAAATCATAGGGAAACAGGTATTCGACAGCGGAGAATCCTGCCTCTGCGGCAGCATCGAAACGATCGAGGAACGACCATTCGTTGAACATCATTGTCAGGTTCGCGGCGAAAGCAGGCATGGCTCACCTCGTCTTTTCTGGGAGCGAAGCGCCGGAAAGCTGCGCATAAAGGCGCGCGAGCGAAGAATCGTCGTCGCGTCCCATGCCGGCGCCGGAGGCTGCGAGATACATTTGCAATGCCGCAGCACTAAGCGGCACCGGATAGCGTTCGGACCGCGCCATATCCTGAATGATGCCGAGATCCTTGACGAAAATCTCGATGGCGCTGAGCGGTGTGTAATCGCCGGCGAGCACATGGGGGATGCGGTTTTCGAACATCCACGAATTGCCGGCGGATGCGGTAATCACCTCATAGACCTTGTCGAGGTCGAGCCCCAGTTTCGCGGCAAGCGAGATCGCCTCGCAGGCGGCGGCGATGTGAACGCCGGCGAGCAACTGGTTGATCATCTTGAAGGCCGCGCCGGCGCCGGCGGTATCACCAAGCTCATAGACTTTGGCGGCCATGGCATCCAGCGCACGGCGCGCGGCACTGAACGCAGCCTTCGTGCCTGAGGCCATGACCGTCAGCTCTCCATTGGCGGCGCGCGCCGCTCCCCCCGAAATGGGTGCGTCGAGATAGTGGACGGCCCTTGTCTCGAGCTGCGAGGCAAGCTTGCCGGCCACGGCGGGATCCATCGTTGCCGACGAGATAAATACGGAACCGGGACGCATGAGGTCTGCAATACCATCCGTACCGAACAGGACATTTTCCGTCTGCGCCGCGTTGACAACCACCGAAACGACGATGTCGGCTTCTTTTGCCGCTTCTGCGATGCTGGAAGCGGTGCGGCCTCCTGCCTGCACGAAGCGGGAAACGGCATCTGCGGAAATATCGACACCGATCACATCGAAGCCGGCCGTCTTGAGCGAGAGGGCCATGCCCATGCCCATGGCTCCAAGACCAATTACCACCGCCACCTGGGACGTTTCCGCATTTTCCTGAAGGGTAGTCATATGATGATCCTTAATGATGCAACGGGTGGCTCCCCGACGCCTGATGCCGGGGAGGCGCTCATTCAGCGGTTTACCGTCTTTGCTGGCACCGAAAGCGTTGCCATGCAACCGACGACCAATGCTGCCGCCAGGAAGTACATACCGATGGAATTACTGCCTGTAGTGTCCTTGAGATAACCGATAATGAAGGGTCCCAGGAAACCTGCAAGATTGCCGACCGAATTGATCCACGCAATGCCTGCGGCTGCGCCAGTGCCGGCCAGAAAGGCCGTTGGCAGGGACCAGAACAGCGGCGCGCAGGTAATCGCACCGGCAGCGGCCAGGGAGAGTGCCGCGATGGCAATTCCGGTGCTCGATGCCATGGTTGCGGCGATGAAGCCAAAGCAAGCGACCATGGCTGGGACAACGAGATGCCAGCGACGTTCGCGGAAGTGGTCAGACGAGCGTCCGAGAACAAGCATGGTGACGAATGTGCAGATGTAGGGAATTGCCGAAACCAGGCCGACATGGAAATTGCCGACAACGCCGGAAGCCTTGACAAGGGTCGGCATCCAAAAGTTCAAGCCGTATTGGCCGAGCACGAAGCAGAAGTAAATGAGGCTCATCAGCCACACCCGGCGGTCGCTCAGGGTAGCGCCGAGGCTGCTGGGGCTCCCCGTCTTGATCCGGTTCTCAGCTTCCATGTTGGCGCGCAGAACATCTTTCTCCTGTTGGTTCAGCCATTTTGCATCTTCGATACGGTTGTCGAGGTAGAAGAGAACGACAAAACCAAGCAGGACAGCGGGAATGGCCTCGATCAGGAACATCCATTGCCATCCGGACATACCGTGGAAAGTGTGAAGACTGTCCATGATCCAGCCCGAAAGCGGGTTCCCGAAGATGGCGGAAACCGGGATGGCCGACATGAAGGTCGCAATGATCTTAGCGCGCCGATGGGACGGATACCAAGATGCCATATAAAGAATAATCCCTGGAAAAAAGCCGGCTTCCGCCAGACCGAGCAGGAAACGCAGAATGTAGAACATCGTTTCCGAACTCGTGAATGCGAAAGCAGCGGAAACGATACCCCAGGTGATCATGACACGGGCGATCCAAATCCGTGCCCCGACCTTGTTCATCAGCAAATTGCTCGGCACTTCGAAAAGGAAGTAGCCGATAAAGAAAATGCCGGCGCCTGCCCCATAGGCGGCCTCCGAAAGGCCCAGCTCGCTGGACATCTGTAATTTGGCAAAGCCGACATTGACGCGGTCGAGATATGCAACCACGTAGCAGAACATCAGTAAGGGGATAATCCTCCAAAACACTTTCCTGTAAGCAGTATTTTCTAAAGCTTCGGACACGCCCGCTTGGGCGGCCGATGCCTGATCCAGCACCGTCATTGCTCTCCTCCTCCGATGAAAAGCGGTTCGTCTTGCCTCCCGCGCCCCATAATTGGCAGCGCTGCCATTCTTTATAAAGAATTTTGGCAGCGCTGCCAAGCATTTTTTGGCAGCGCTGCCATTGAATAAATAAGTCCATTCCGAATATGCTTGTGAAGACCGCCTTTTTCGGAGAGCCCAGGGGCTTGCGAATATCTTGTTTGATAAGGTGAAATCGGTGAGGCATTCGCAGGAGCATTTCGCGAAAAACTCGCGCCGGGGAAGGAAAATGGACCTGAAAAATACTCCGATCACACTGGCCGAGGTTGCGGACGCTGCGGGCGTTGGCGAAAGCACGGTCTCGCGCGTGCTGCGCAATCATGGGTCCTTTTCCGAGAAAACCCGCGCGCGCGTCATGGCGGCGGTCGAAAAGCTTGGCTATGTTCCGAACAAGATCGCCGGAGCCTTGGCATCGACGGGCACGCCTTTGGTGGCGATCATCGTGCCTTCGCTTTCGAATATCGTTTTCGCCGATGTCTTGAGCGGTATTACCCGGGCGCTTGAAGTGCGGCAGAAGCAGGCCGTCTTCGCCGTTACCGAATATGATCCGGTACGGGAGGAGGCGCTTGTCGCGGCCGTTCTGGCGTGGCGACCGGAAGCGGTCATGCTTGTCGGCCTGGAACATACCCAGGGAACGCGGAAGCTGCTTCGCGCCGCCGGATGCCGTGTTCTGGAATTGCTGGATATCGATGGAGAGCCGATCGATATCGCTGTCGGTTTCTCTCACCGATCGGCCGGCAGGGCTACAGCCGCTCATCTCATTGAAAAAGGCTATACACGTATCGCTTATGTCGGACACGACATCGAACGCGACACCCGCAGCGCCAAACGCTTCGAAGGGTTTGTCGATCAGCTCGACCGGGCGGGGCTTACATTAAGAGATCGGGAAATCCGGAATGCCCCTTCCTCTGTCAGCGAGGGAAAGGCGGGATTGGCAAGTGTTTTAAGCCGATCGCCTGACGTTGATGCCGTATATTTCTCCAATGATGACATGGCGCTTGGAGGCTACTTCCATTGCCTGTCCGAGGGAATTCCCGTGCCGGACCGGCTCGCGATCATCGGCTTTAACGCTCTCGATATCTGCCGCCACACCCCGCAGCCCATCGCCAGCATTCTTACGCGGCGTGTGGAAATAGGAAGGCTGGCAGCAGAACTCCTTTTGGAGGATGCGCCAGCTCAGACGGTCGATGTCGGATTCCTACTCGTGCCGGGCGAGACGGCTTAACATCGTCACCGAGTCACGGTCGGGAAGATGATTCGTGATTCTTCTCTTATTACGTGTGAAAAATCGACGAGAGATCTTGGGCGATATCCCAAGACTATCCGTTATGCGCACGCATGTACAAATAGCGAAGCGCTTTGGAACTCGCGGCTCGATTGCGGCGTATTTTAACTAAAAATTACAACCGCAACTGCGATGTCCACTGTGCGGGTAATACTTTGAGTCCATTGATCTATAGGAACGCGCGAGCAGTGTTATGCACATCAATATTAGAATGACGCTATTCGGACTTTTCGGAGCTCTTGCCACCATTGTCGGCGTTCAGGGCATAATTTCTATGCAGTCGCTATCGGTCATCGGCGGAGCGACTCGCTCGATTGCGGAAGATACAGTTCCCTCAATGGTCATCCTTGGCCAGCTTAATGCCGACTATGGCGATCTCCGCGTCAAACAACTGGCATACATGCTGACCAACGGTGCGAACCAACAAAAAATCCTCGCAGAAATGCAGCAGGCACAATCGGAAATCGCCAAGGACATCGCGGCCTACCAGCCGATCATCAACACCGATGAGGAGCGAGCGATATTCCAACAATATACTACCGCGTCTGCGGAGTATGAGCAGATTTGGCAGCGTGCCAAAGCGCTGAAGGATGCAGGTCGGGATAGCGACGCCGTTACATTGATTATGGAAGACGGCAAGACGGCCTACTCCAAGGCCGGGGATGCGATCCAGAAGGGTGTCGACAAGAATGTTGCCGACAACAAATCCAACCTGGATGGTGCCGACAGCGCAATTGGCACCAGCAAGGCAACGACATTGTCGGCTCTCGGAATTGCGATGCTCGTCGCTCTCGGGGCCGTCATCTTGAGCCTGCTGCGCGTGATCAAGCCGCTTTCGCGCATGACCGCATACATGCAACGTTTGAGCACGGGTGACACCAATGCTGAAGTGCCCGATCGCCACCGCCGCGACGAGATCGGTGCGATGGCGGCCGCAGTCGATGTGTTCCGGCAGGCAGCGCTCACCAACGACCGCCTCGAACGCGAGGCGCACGCGACCCGCGAGCAGCAGGATGCCGAGCGGGCGGCGGTGCAGAGACGCACCGAGAAGGAAGCCGAAGAACTGCGTTTTGCCTCCGAACGCCTTGGTGTCGGTCTCAAGCACTTGGCCGCCGGCGATCTGGCATTTCAATTGACGGAAGCGTTTGCGGAAAACTTCGAACCCTTGCGCAACGACTTCAACCAGTCTGTCCGCCAGCTCGGCACGGCACTCTCGGCGATCGCCGACAGCATCGCCACAATCGACAACGGCACCCGCGAAATCGCCTCCGGTGCCCAGGACCTCGCCAAGCGGACGGAGCAGCAGGCATCTTCGCTGGAAGAAACGGCCGCGGCTCTGGAACAGATCACCGCCAATGTCGGCTCCTCGACGAAGCTGACGGATGAGGCTCGCGGGGTCGCCTCCCAGGCCAATTCGAGCGCTCGCAACTCGGCGGAGGTCGTCTCGCAGGCCGAAGAGGCCATGCGGCGGATCGAAGAAAGCTCGCAGCAGATCTCCAACATCATCGGCGTTATCGACGAAATTGCCTTTCAGACCAATCTTCTGGCACTCAATGCCGGCGTCGAAGCGGCACGCGCCGGTGATGCGGGCAAGGGCTTCGCGGTCGTTGCGCAAGAGGTGCGTGAACTGGCACAACGTTCAGCCCAGGCGGCAAGGGAGATCAAGAGCCTGATCCAAAATTCGTCGACGGAAGTGGAAAGTGGCGTCAAGCTGGTGCACAGCACCGGCGAGGCATTGAATGTCATCGGCGGCTTTATCGGCCAGATCAACAGCCATATGAGCTCGATTGCCGCTTCTGCGAAGGAGCAATCCACCGGACTCGTCGAGATCAACACGGCGGTCAATTCGATGGATCAGAGCACGCAGCAGAACGCAGCCATGGTGGAGGAATCGACGGCCGCCGCATCGAGCCTCGCGCAAGAGGCGGCAAGGCTTCGTGACCTCATCGCTCGGTTCAAGCTCGACAACACCGTCTCCGCGCCTCGGGCTGCAGGCCATAACAGCAGGCCCGTGGCCTCGCCCGCCCGTGTGCTTGGCCGGAAGCTCGCCGGCGCCTTCGGTGGCCGCAGCGCTGCAACGGCCGCCGCCGCGAAGGAATGGGAAGAATTCTGATGGACGACCTGCTGCTATTTCCGATCGATCGGCCCGCTCCCAAAGACGGTTGAGGCTTCGAACGAGTAACCTGCCGCAAATATCGCCCTGGTGCCTTCACCGGGGCGATTTTATTTGCGTCGACCCAGCGGCGCTCGTCGCAAGTCTGACGATTCCATGAGGATTGAGCTTGAACTCGTCCACCTCATACGGTGAATCGACGGAGAGGCTGCCGCGGCTTTCAATGAGCGCCGGCTCCAGAGCCCAACCGCATTCTCACATCTGACTGTCGTTCGACAGCAGCTCAACCTCGACGGCCGTTCCGTCGATCAGATCGGCTCTCTCGATTCCCGTCAAAAGATACCCCTCGTAGGCAACCGACCTTGGATATGGCCAATCCTTATACGCGGTCGTTTCGATAATTGCCCGACCCGGAATACGGATTGCGGCACGAAGCTTTTTACCTATGGGAAGGTTTGACCTCCCCTCCAGGATCACGGTTGCACCATGACGGCTGCCGATAGAAAATGCACCCAGAACCGTTCGCATATCATCCCCGAGGAATTCACAAACTAATTTTTTGAGGCTTTATCGTCTTTCGAAGTACGGTCTTGCAAAGACGATTCTTAACGCGAAAACCTTCAACAACGCTTGCGCGAAAACCGAGCATTTGAATCAATCGGCTTTGACTGTCGACATCTGGAAGCGATCAAGAGAAGTTCTTCCACTCTACGCACCTGCTCACGCAGGTTCGGACGCCGCCCCCCGGCGAACTTCGCAATCGCTTGAAGGCACGTTCCGACAGCCAGCATGCATCGAACGTGCCTTCGATATTCAGACCTAAGCCGTCCCTCCCGCGCTGCGCTTGGCCTCGGAGGAATTACCGGTTTCCTCGGCCGCTAGCGCTGCTATTCCATTGTGAATTGCGGTCAATCGATTGAGGATATCCTCGATTTCCGTACGGGCATCTAGCATTTTTTGCAGTGCGCCGACCTCGTCGCGGGAAAGCCTCAAAGCATCCGAAGCGTTGTTAAGAGGAAAGGGGACAACAGTACTCATTGAAACTCCATGAATTGAGACGCACCGGCATGCTGCCTCAGAATTACTGGCCAGAGCCAGCTAGAGCATGACGATTTTCTCCGAATCGTCATGCTCTAGCTCTTTGATTTTGCATGATCTTATCCAAAAGCCGCTACGCAGTTTTTGGGATCATGCTTCAGGCTCCGGCGGTATTTTGGGATCGAAAGCAGATTGTATGAGGGGTCAAAACTCTTCCCAGCTATCGTTGGCAATCGCGGCATTGCCGTGCGTCGAGTAGGCCTTGGCGATTTTGGATCTGAGCTCGCGCACGGGCGAAGGGGACGCCTGCGACTCGGTTTTCCTGTGCCGCGACTGCACATCAGAGGTCCGGCCGTTGCCTATGTTGAACTCACTCAATAACTGCGTGATGCGACCGACCTCCCGAACGAGGGCGTGGCTGGCCGCAGTTGACTCCTCAACCATCGCGGCATTCTGCTGCGTGCTTTGATCCATTGTATTGACGGCCGTGTTGATTTCTTGCAGTGCGGTCGATTGTTCGCGAGCTGCTTCGACGATCGCGCCGATATGGTGGTCGATTTCCTTCACCTCATCGACGATGACCGTGAGGGCAGAGCCGGTCTCGCCAACCAATCCGACGCCGGACTTGACCTGCTCCCCGGAATTGTTGATCAGCTCCTTGATTTCCTTTGCGGCCTTGGCGGAGCGCTGGGCAAGCTCTCGCACTTCTTGCGCCACGACCGCAAAGCCCTTGCCCGCGTCCCCTGCCCGCGCCGCTTCGACACCGGCATTCAATGCAAGCAAGTTCGTCTGGAAAGCAATCTCGTCAATCACACCGATGATGTTCGAGATCTCGCGAGACGAATTGTCGATCGCCCCCATGGCGGCGACAGCCTGACGGACAATCTCACCTGATTTCTCTGCGCCGATACGCGCTTTAGCGACAAGCTGGCCCGCTTCTTCTGCCCGTCGAGCGGAATCCTTGACCGTTGTCGTGATCTCTTCCAATGCGGCAGCCGTCTGCTCGATCGAAGATGCCTGTTGCTCGGTCCGCCTCGCAAGATCATCCGCTGCGGAACGTATCTCCTGCGATCCGCCGTGAATCTGCGACGCGGCACCCTCGATCTGCCCTATCGTGCCGGCCAACTGTGCAAGCGCATTGTTGAAATCGTCGCGCAGCCCGTGATAGGCGTCCGGCAGATCGTCATTGATGCGATAGCTTACGTCTTTGCGGACGATGGCTGCCATCGCCTTGCCGAAGCAATCACATACCAGCTTCTGTTCCGCGGCAATCGCCTCTGCCTGCGCCTTCTGTTTGGCGGCCTCGGCCTCATCGATATAGACGGAGATGGCGAGGTCCATATCCAGCATGACCGCCTTTACCAAGCTCGCAAGCGCCCTGCCGAATTCGCCAGGTTTCATCGGTCCTTTCGAGAATAGTCCGCCCTTCGGAAACATCTCCTCGACAGCACTGCCGATCAGATGATCGAGAATGATGGCGTAGCCGCCGATGTACCATTGTGGTTCGAGTCCGATCCGAGCGTGAACTGTGCCGATCGTGCGCACCTTTCCGACGTAGTCCTCATTGAAATTGCCGTCGGAAATGTTCACCCAATGCCCCACTTGCGCGCCCTTCGCGCGCGCAATGTGCTCGTCGGACGAAAAGAACCGCTTGACTTCGGGGCTTTTGCGAAGCTCGGCGTAGAACTTGTCCAGGCCACGCGGTAGCTCGCGTTCGATCAGAGCCTTCAGCGAGCGAATGCTGGTACGGGCCTCCGCGTCCAAGCCCATGAATTCCAGGCGGCGCTCGATATTCTGATTTTTCGACGATGCTCCACTCGGCCCAATGGCCGAACCGTGATGTTTATGATGATCGGCATGTGCATGAGAATGGTTCGACATTGCTCCCCCAAAAAAGTCGGGTTTCGAATTTGATGACGCGCGATATGCGCTCCGAAACCCGCCTTCATGGCGGTAAGAGGTACAAACCGAACCTCATCGGATGACCCAGGATTTGGGGTCATATGGTTAACGATGTGTAAACGTCTCAGCCGATCAAGACTTACGCCGCGCGCATCGGATAACCGTGCGTTTTTCGGCCATTGATCAGAACCTGCCGTTTTGGGGCTGGAAAGGGAAGCAGAGGATGCCGGTTGCGACCGCCGCGAGGTCGGTCAACTAAGCGGGCGACGCCTATGCTGATAGGTTCATGAGACATCAAACGCGCGCGGGAATCAATCGATCAGATGCCTTCTTATCGCCGCGGCGACTGCCTGAACGCGATTGGATGCTCCAAGCTTCCGGGTCGCCGATTTGAGATAGCTGTTGATCGTTTCCGGTGTGTAGCAGGATTGATCGGCAATCTCCTCGCTCGTCAAACCGCGACTGGCAAGTTTCAAGCAAAGCAGTTCGCCACCGGTCAGGCGAAGATGATTGGCGGCAAATCTGTCCATGATGGGTTTGGTAACGGCACCATGCAGCGGTTCGGCCATCATGGATAGGAAGTCACGCTCGTCTTGCGTAAACGGCCGTGCATTTGTGAAACATACCGCGCCATAAACGACATCGTTCCTGCACAAGGGGAACAATATCCTGTTTCGCACGCCATGCACGCGCGAAAGATAAAGTAGCCTCTGCGGTGGGGGCACCAAATCGAAGGCTTCTTCTTCCGTGTAGACCGTCTTCCTTGTCTTGCCGGCCATGACCAACGGATCTCTGGGACTCATCTTTTCGGCAAAGTAGGTGTCCATGTAGAGCGGCGGTATATCGGTGTCGATCGACTGGCTGCAGCCGAATTCATAGCCTTCCAGATCCAGGCCGCCAATCGCCACGTACTCGAACGAAATGGCCTTCCGCAGCCTCTCGAGGAGCACGTTTTTATGCAGCCTGCGGACAGCCGGAACAGACGAAAGGTCAACGTAGCCTGTAAAGTCGCCCGTGCGATCAGCGGAGGCCATCGCAATCCCCTTTTTGAAAAACCAAACGATTCCCGATTCTGGCGGCGAAGAACTAACAGATTAACTGTCGTGAGAGGAGGATGTTATAACAGTGATCCACTGGCGCGCTGCGCGACAGCGGGAAAGCGCAGACTTCAACGGCTCTCACCAGACGCTAAGCACACTGTCAGGCGGCGAGTTCGGCACCAGAACTGTGGATATGATTAAATTTAATCATACTTGTCGTTATTCTTAACGAATCATTCATTTACTCGTCCCAATTTGGGGATATCCACGAGGCTCTGTCAGCGCCGGTTATGATCCGGAACGCCGCCTTGAGGCGAAATTTGAGGTACGTACTTATAAAGATAAAGTACATTCTTTCGAGGTTGTGAATGTCGTCGAATTTTCGTACCCGTGCCGGTGGAGGTTCCATCCAAGGTCCGGCGACGGGCGGCATTGGAGGTGTCTCGTTTGGTACGGAAACCGTGTTCAGCGGTACTGATCCGGATGAACTCTCGGAAATATTGTCGACGCCAAGATCGCCGATCAAGGTTGCCGCACTGGACAACAGTCCCATTTCGTTCCGCTGCAACTTTCTTTCTGCAGGGGCGGTAGCCGTAGCCGATTGCGCCTACGAAGGGACGCTTTCCGTCAAGCGGGAGGTGCCCAGCGACAAGATGATCATTTTTTTGCCAAGGCAGGGACATGCGATTTTCGACCATCCACGGAACTCGATAGAGTCGGCTCCTGGACACGGCACCATTCTCGAAGGCGACCCCGGCGAAGGCCGCCTGTTCGGACCGCGTCATCATCTGGGTCTATTCATCGACAAGGCGAAGATCGCCGGCCACCTGAGCCATATGCTTGACCGGACAATCAGCGGCAGGATCGATATCCATCCGCATTTCGATTTGACGTCGGATGCGGGGCTTGCATTGGTGCATCTGGTCGAGCAGCTTCATCGCGGCCTTCGCGAGGATGGCCCCCTGCGGCAGTCGCCCTTGGCTCTGGCCTCTTTTTGCGACGCCGTGACTTATCTCATTCTCGAGAACTGTCCGCATCGCTATTCGAACGAACTGGGACGCCCTACCCCGGCCCCGACCCCACGCCACGTCAAATGGGCCATCGACTTCATGCAGGAGCATATTGCTGCGCCGATATCGCTCAACGATATTGCGGCCGCCGCAAAGGTCAGCGTTCGAACCCTGCAACAGGGCTTCAGGCAGTTCAGGAATACCAGCCCCATGGCCTATCTGCATGAAATGCGCATGGCGGCCGCTCATAATGATTTGCTCGCTTCCGACCCAAAACAGACCGTTGCAGATGTTGCCGCCAAATGGGGATTTTCGCATCTCGGCCGATTTGCAGCCGAATACAAGAAGCGCTTTGGGTACCTGCCATCACAAACATTGAAGGCTTAAAGCAATTCCACGCTTGTCTTTCAAAGCGGATTTCCCAATCGCCTTCGTCCACGAACAAGATCGATATCGCGAAGCTGATTTCGGCCTGGCGAACTCAGCTTCGCGGCATCCCCTAAAGCTCGTCGCGATCTTTCAGATTCGCTCCGACGCTTTAGCGCTTTGTTTTGCATGTCGTTCTCGCAAAACCGCCGCACACTTTTGCGCGACATGCATTAATGCTGCGTCAAGATATCATAAAGCCGCTTCTGCGCCTCGCTGGGAGACATATTTTTATCATTGAAAAAATCCCCAACCACGCCGATCCAGCCTTCTGACATCTGGCTCGGCATTGCCTGGGACTGAGCGCTCACCTCGCCCTTCTTCGCCCTGATCATCTCCAACCCTAGCTGGCCGCAACGGTCGAGACCGGCCGGGTCGACGTCCGTGCGAACAGGAAGAGACCCCTTGATCCGGCTGAAGGCGACCTGGTTGTCCCGATCCAGGATCATGCGTGCGAACGCTTTTTGGGCATCTGCCGTGCCATCACGATTCGTCAGCGGAAAGGCGAAGGCATCGATCACCATAAAATAGGCGATGGAGGTGCCAGGAACGAGGGAGCAGTCGAAGTCCTTATCGGCGAAATAGCCGCGCGCCACAAGCTCGCCCTTTGCCCAGTCTCCCATGAACTGCATGCCGGCTTCGCCAGCGCCAACTGCGGCCGTGGCATCTGCCCAGGTCTTGTCTTTCCGCTTGGCGAACGGTTCAACATAGTCCGACAAACGCGAAAGCATTCCCAAGGCCTCGATCATACGTGGGTCTTGGACCAATGCCGCATCGCCGCTCATAAGACGTGCATATCCCTCCGGTCCGAATTCGTGATAGATGATGTCGTTGAATATGAGGGACACTTCCCACCGTGTACCGCCAAGTGCAATCGGAACATGCCCGGCGGCTTTAATCTTCTCGGCGAAGGTGAAGATATCATCCCAGGAGGTCGGCATCTTCAAGCCGGCATCGGCAAATATCTTCCTGCTTGTCCATAGCCAGTTTTCCGCATGGATATTGGTCGGCGCGAAATACACCTTTCCCTGATAGGATATCCGGTCAAGGACCGTGGCAGGCATGACATCCCGCCAGTGATCCGCCTCGGCGACGTCATCTATATCCTGGACGATCCCCATCTGCGGCAGTTCCCGCGATCCGTCATTGGCGTTCCACTGCATCACCGCCGGCGGATAGCCATTGGCGATACGGTCGCTGACGGCGCGCTGAACGGCAACCTTGTTCGCGGCGGGCATGTCGGTCCATCGATTGCCGGCCGCCACCCAGGCTTTCCGAAACACATCGAGCGCGGCGGACTCGCTTTTCGATATCCAGAAATGCACGACATCCACCGACATCCCATCGCCGGCGAGCGCCGGCGTCGATGGACCGGTGACGGCCAAAGCAACCGCAAGCAATGCCCGCTTCATTCCATTCATCCCCTCTTCCCTCATCGATAACTTTCCCCGATCCGCCGAATGCGGAAATCCTCTTTGAATGTCAGCCCGCGATGCGCATCGTTCGTCGTGATGCGACGCGCATGTCGCGCTTCGAGACCGTCAGACGCTCGACCGCGGCCGAGGCCGGTTCAGGCTTGGCAAACAAATAGCCTTGGCCGATCTCGCATCCTGCGTGCAGCAGGAAATCCTGCTGAGTCTTGCTTTCGATACCTTCAGCAACGCAGCGTTTGCCCAGATTGCGAGCCAGATTGATCATCGCTCCCACGATCTGCTCCGACCGGATGTCGCTGCCCAGATCGGCAACGAAGCTGCGGTCGATTTTGAGCTCATCGAACGGAAAATCGCGCAGGTGCACAAGTGATGCGAAACCCGTGCCGAAATCATCCAGCGAGACCGACATGCCCCGCTCCCTGAAGCGCGTTATGGTCTCCAATATCTGAGTGGCGCCGCGATTGAGAAAAACGTCTTCTGTCACTTCGACGGCAAAGTCGCTCCATTCAAGCTCATTGGCCCTGATCGCCGCAGCAATGATATCGTAGCCGTCCCGACCGACCAGCAGGACCTCCGGCAGGTTGATGGCTACCGATCCGGGGCGCAGTCCAGCAGCCTTCCATGCCCTGAGATCACGTGCCGCTGTGTTGACGACACAGCGCGTCATACTGCTGATCAAATGGGATCCTTCGACGAGCGGCAAGAAGCGGCCTGGCGGCAAGATGCCAAGCCGGGGATGATTCCAGCGCACCAAGGCTTCGAAGCCCAGATGCGCCCCAGTTTGAAGATTGACCTTCTGCTGATAGTAAACGACGAACTCGTCACGGTCGGCGGCGAAAGCCAGAGCCGCTGCCAATTGGTTCTCCTCAAGGCGCCGTGCGAGCGAGGCTTCGTCAAAGATCACGACGGTATTGCGCTTGGCCTTCGCAGCATAAAGCGCGAGATCGGCCACACGCATGAGCGCGGTCTCTTCTGTCGCATGCTGGGGCGCAATCGCTCCGCCTATGCTGGCTGAGATCGGTAAACCACGACCGTCAAAATAAAATTCCGTTCCAATCGCTGCAACTGCGCGCCCGGCGAGCGCTTCCAGCATTGCTATATCGGCAAGGCCAGGAAGCAGAACGGCAAATTCGTCGCCGCCGAGTCTCGCCACGATATCCGTGGAGCGAAAGGTTCCTTGAAGTATGCGGGCAACGTGACGAAGAACCGCATCCCCCGCCGGGTGCCCCAAACTGTCGTTGATGCCCTTGAAATGATCGAGGTCGACCAGCAGCATCGAAAAGCCTGTGCCGCTCCGATCGAGCGACAGGAAAAACGCGCTCAAAGCATCATTGAAGGACGAGCGATTGCCGAGGCTGGTGAGCGCATCGGTATGCGCCTGATGGGTCAACTTGGACTCAAAATCGATCGTTCGCCGGTGCTCGTTGCGAAGCTTTCTTAGGAGCGGCATGAAAAGAATTGAGGTCGCCAGAATAAGCGCGGTCGCTGTCAGACCAAGAAGCACGGCGCTGATCAGGCGCGCATGATCTATGCTGCCGTCGCTGCGATCATGTGCGCTGTCGATCAACGCACTGAATTGGCGCATGAGCATGCTGTCCGAAGAAGCGGCAAAATCGATCGGGCCCCAAAAAGAATAACGCTGACGTCGATCTTCCAGTTTTGCCGACACCACCCTATCGGCCCGCTTGAGAAAATCCTCGAGTCGCCCGGCGAGTTCAAGGCGCATTTCTTCGGATGCGACGTCGCGCGGATTGAGCTTTTCAAGAAGATTCCGTTCCAATTTACCGTGCAGTTCGTTCAGTTGTCCGCTCATGGCTCGGATGTCACCGATTGCCTTGCGAGCATCCTCGACCATCGGCTTGATGATATATTCCGGCATGTCCGGATTGGCCGAGGCGCTCATGATG
The DNA here is from genome assembly GCF_029714285.1 of Rhizobium sp. CB3090. NCBI lineage: Bacteria > Pseudomonadati > Pseudomonadota > Alphaproteobacteria > Hyphomicrobiales > Rhizobiaceae > Rhizobium > Rhizobium sp. CB3090. The sequence goes on along the minus strand of NZ_CP121663.1, from coordinate 272,846 downwards.
GCGCGCGTCTGATTGGTAAGCTGTTGGAAACGGATGAATTGGCGCCCCGTGAGATAGCTGATGTCCTGCTGCAGCGAATGGCGATCGAGCGCGATCTCGACGGTCTGGTAGGTCGCGCCAATGAGCATCGTCATGACGATGACCGCGGCGACATAGTGCCGCCCAATGGATCTGATGTATCCCTCCAAAGAGGAATGACGTTGGTCCGACGGAGCCATCTGCTCGATTTGCGCCGCATCGATCGGCCGCAGGCTTGTTCGAACAGCCGGCTGGCCTGCGATGAATGCGCCACAGGATGCCTTGCGCGAAAACGAAGGCAGCTTCATGGATATCCTCCTGGCTGCAGCGGTGACCAGAAGGTCATCCATCCGGTCGATTCTCATTGAGGAAAGCCGCACAAGTCATTCGGGCGGAGTCAACAGCCCTCGCAGCGCCATCGACATCAGAAGGCCGGTGCTAAAAAGCTAAAGACGATTAGCGTTTGAGAAGTTTAATAAAATGCTGAGCACATCCTTGCGAGCCGCCTTCGCTGCGCAATACGGATGAGATAACGCAATACGGATATTCTGCGCTATCGGTCTCACCATCACCGAGTTGTTCCTCGCGAGGCGCCTTGCCGCCGTTACGCAAACGGAAAGTGACAGGTGACGCTGCGGCCGCCCGCCTCGCCAGTTAGCGGCGGCCTTACCTCGTGGCAAAGCGGCTTGGCGCATGGGCAGCGGGTCGAGAATTTGCAGCCCCTGGGCGGGTTGAGCGGGCTCGGTATCTCAGCATCCAGCAGGATGCGCTCCCGCTTGCCGCGGTCGTGCGGCTGCGGAACGGCCGAAAGCAGCGCCCGCGTATAGGGATGGCGTGGCGCGCCATAGAGCGCATCCGTCTCGCCGATCTCGACGATCGATCCAAGATACATGACTGCCACCCGGCTCGACACCTGCCGGACCACCGCCAGGTCGTGGGCGATGAACACGTAGGTAAGATTGAGCAGCTGCCGCAGATCGGCGAACAGGTTCAGCGCGCCGACACGCTGGAGGCCTCCTATCAGAAACTGCAGAAGGAAACCGATATCCTCGCCAATGCCGTTTATCTGGACGCGCTGACCGGGCTCTATAACCGCAAATATCTCGACAGCCGCTTTAAGGAACTGACATCTGACAAGCGTCCATATTCCATCGCGATGCTGGATGTCGATCATTTCAAGTCGATCAACGACAACTTCTCCCACATGATCGGCGACCAGGTTCTGAGCGCCATTGGAACCATATTGCGCAACCAGTTGCGGATTACCGACCAGGCAATTCGCTTTGGCGGCGAGGAGTTCGTCGTCCTGCTGGCCGGCCCGCCGCGTGGTGCGGCCGATGTCTGCGAGCGGCAGCGTTCTGCTGTTGAACATTGGGACTGGTCGACTATCTGCAACGGGTTGCACGTCACGATCAGCATAGGTGTCGCCGGTACCCTGTCCGCCAATTTACCCAACGAAATTCTGGAGATCGCCGACCAGAATCTTTATGCGGCAAAGAGGGGCGGGCGAAACCAGGTCGTTGCGCAACAGGTATTTCGCAGCTCCCAGCATAGGCACCAGTATCGCCAAATCGAGGCGGACCATGCTCCGCATCCGGTCGCGGATTCGTCGGCTGACGGGCAACATGTGTGCTCACAATATATCCTCTCCTATCAAATTCTGTGCTGCAGCATCGCACCCGATGCACGATTGGCTCGCATGGCTGGATGCAGCTTGCTCGGGCAAGAATTTAAATTGAAATGGAGTTATGCAGGAATGGACGCGGGGCATGCTTCCGCAAATACCGTCCGCTATTGGCCCAGCCCGTTTATCCAGCTTTCATCACGATATCCAGAGAGCGCAGCAAAGTTCCTTCGCAAGAGTGATGGTCACAGCAAACCGGCAAAAATCCAACCTTTGTTAATAGTTGGCGTCAATTCGTCCAACATAGGCGCCATTGCTGCGATGTCCTGTGTCGCGGTCGAAAGCCTACTCACGCTGCACAAATGATTTGAGGCGGCTTTTTCCACCAATCCCCAAAGAGCCCAATGACGGTGGCGCCTCTGTTTTCATTTCTGGAATGCCCATGCCGAATCTTGTTCCGTTTCCATCCCAAAAGCGCAAGCAACCGGATGTCTATGCCCTGGATATTCCGGTGGCATCCGAGGAACTGGAACTTCTGCATTTATTGACGAAAAGACATCAGCTTCTCATCAACGCGACGAACTACCTGGAAGCGCTCTGTACATCGCTAAAGCACACGCCGGCACCATGCCGCATCATCCAATGAACGTAGACGGGCGATCGGTGCAAACCGCGTAAAGGCTCACTGCCTCTTTTATCTCTAACGAAAAACAGTTCAACGCGTCCGGCTGCAGGGGGGAGGCTGCCGGCGCTCAAACATAAAGGAATTTTGATTATGTCCTTCTTGGCAAACCTCAAGATCGGCACCAAGCTTGCAATTTCATCCGGTATCGGCATCGTCCTGATCGCAGCTATTCTCATCAATCAGCAGATAGCCAGCAGCGAAATCAGTTCCGCGAACGCGGCCGCGTCGCGTGAGCAAACGATTCTCAATGGCATTCAGGCCGCCGCCGTATCTCTCGCGGAAATGCGGACGGCCTCTAACGAAATCAGCTCCGGCACGTCCGTTCCGGATGTTGAGGCAGCGCTGAACCAGGCCAAATCACGCAGTCAACAGGCATGGGATGACCTTGAGCAGCCCATCAACATCGCTCTGAAACCGGATGCCTTGAAAGATATCCGCAATGGCATGCGCGAGTATGAGGGCCTCATAGCGAAACGTGCCTCCGCTCTGACCGCAGCTATCGCGAAAAAGAACGGCGCTCCCTTGAGTCAGGCGGAGACCGATGCAGCATTGGCTGTCGTGGCTAAAACGGACATCGATCAGGTCATGGAGCGCACGCGCACTGCAACAGAAGCCTCTATCAAGAACGCTCGCCAGTTTACCGAGGAAGCGAAAACGGCTTTGGCGGCTGCCGTTTCAAGCGCCGAAACCGTCTCGTTGGTCATTGGCGTAAGCGTCATCGTCGTCCTGTTCGTATCGGCGATCGTATTGATGCTCGGGGTTGCCAAGCCCATCAAGACGATGACCGCCGTGATGCGGCGACTTGCCGACGGCGATACGAATGTCGATATCGACCTCAAAATGCGCCACGATGAAATAGGCGCCATGTATGAGGCCGTTAAGGTCTTCCAACAGAATGCAGTCGCCAACACGCGCCTCGAGGAGGAAGCCGCCGCTTCCCGCAGCGTTCAAGAAGCCGAGCGTGCCGAGGTGCAGCGTCGCACCGAGCAGGAAGCCGCACAGTTGCGCTTTGCATCCGAAAACCTTGCAGCTGGTCTGAAGCGGCTCGCCGCCGGCGATCTCGCCTTCCAGATCAACGAGACCTTCGCGGCGGACTTCGAGCCGCTTCGCCAGGATTTCAACCGATCCGTCCGCCAGCTCGGCGCAGCACTATCGACGATCGCCGAAAGTGTCGACGCGATGGACCACGGCACGCGCGAGATTTCGTCAGGCGCGCAGGATCTTTCCAAGCGCACGGAGCAGCAGGCTTCCTCGCTCGAGGAAACCGCCGCCGCACTCGATCAGATCGTCGCCAATGTCGGCTCGTCGACGAAGCTGACCGAAGAGGCCCGCACGGTCGCCACCCAGGCCAACCAGAGCGCTCAGAAATCTGCCGAAGTCGTCTCCCATGCCGAGGAGGCAATGCGGCGCATCGAGGAAAGCTCGCAGCAGATTTCCAATATCATCGGCGTCATCGACGAGATCGCCTTCCAGACCAATCTTCTGGCCCTCAACGCAGGCGTCGAAGCGGCGCGCGCCGGTGAAGCCGGTAAGGGCTTTGCCGTCGTTGCCCAGGAAGTCCGCGAACTCGCTCAACGCTCGGCGCAGGCGGCCAAGGAAATCAAGGGGTTGATCCAGACCTCGACAGCCGAAGTCGAAAGCGGCGTGAAGCTGGTGCGCGATACTGGCGAAGCGCTGAACGTCATCGGCGGCTTCATCGGCCAGGTCAACAGTCACATGAACGCCATCGCCGTCTCGGCGAAAGAACAATCGACGGGTCTTGCCGAGATCAACACGGCGGTCAATTCGATGGATCAGACGACCCAGCAGAACGCCGCCATGGTGGAACAATCGACCGCCGCCGCCTCTAGCCTTGCCCAGGAGGCGGTGAAGCTGCGCAGTCTCATCGCCGGCTTCCAGTTGGACGGTGCCGCCGGCCCGCGAGTCGCCCGCGAAACGGCAAAGCCGGTTGCCTCTCCCGCCCGCGCCCTCGGCAACAAGCTCGCCCGCGCCTTCGGCGGCAAGGCGGCGACGGCGGCAGCAACCAAGGAATGGGAGGACTTCTGATGGAGGCGGCAGCTTCAATCCAAGGTCAGGCAACAACGCTGGAAATCATTGCCTTCCACCTCGGTGACCAGCAGTTCTGCATCAAGACGACATCGATCCGGGAAATCCGGGCATGGGCAGCGGCAACGCCGCTGCCCCACGCGCCACCCCATGTTCTCGGCATGATGAACCTCAGGGGCTCGGTTATCCCGATCATCAATCTTGCAGCCAAGCTCGGCGTGCACAGCTCCGTGCACACCAGCCGCAGCGCCATCGTCGTTGCAGAGGTCGGAGAAAACACGACCGGCCTGGTGGTCGATCGCGTCTCGGACATCCTGTCGATCGGCAATGAACAAATCCAGCCGGTGCCGGACTTCGGCACCGAGTTCGACCCGACCTTCTCGTATGGAATTATCCCACTCGACCAAGGCATGGTCTGCTTCCTCAACCTCGATCAAATGTTCGCCAATATCGAGCGGGCATCGGCGGCATAGCGGTTCGCCTGAAACATTACCCGCTTCAAATACAAGCTCGCCGACGCTTTCCGTCATAGAACCTGCAGTGGCGGATATTCTGACAACTCGCTTCGGCCGGAATCAACTTCCAGCCGAAGCAAGAACATAAAGACAACCATTGGCTTAAATAAACTACATGAATGGGCGGCCGTTGGCCGAACCCCACCCGCACCATCCTCAGAGAGAGATGATGCCGGTGCTTGTTTTCAATTCCACCGAACCCGACGCACGCGTGTCTGGTTTTGCCGACGTGGCGGAAGCAAATTTTCCTGTTCGCAACCGGCCGATGTGCAGGCCGATGATCTGCCAAGAGGAAAATGCTGCAACTGCGAGAAGATTATTTTGCGCTTAGCGGATACCCGATGCGCAGTGCGTATATCGGATTGCTGTACGGACGGCACTCAGTCCGACATATCCGAAGCCGGATTCGCTGACGCGTAATCCTCTATCCCGTGGATAGGCCTTGATAATTTCCAATGCCGCAAGCAGAATTGAGATACGCAGATCATGCCGGTTACAGAGTTAAATTCGACAAAGGGTCCAAGCTCTGTGCATGGTGCGTGACGCCCTTCATGATGAAAGCGTCACGCCGAGATATGCCGATCTCCCTTGAAGACCGGTATTGCCACGTCGGGCACTACAGAATCTGGAATGGAAGACGCCATTCCGAAATAATAATGAAACTTTCAGACGGACCGGACGTCTTTGTGCTCTACGTTCCATTTTTGGATACGAGAGCAATAGGAACCAGCGACAGACAGGGTACTCCGAAGCCGCCAACCGTCCTATTGGGCGACATGTCAAGCTTTCAAACGCTGACACCTCATGTAGACCTCGGCCACGTTGGCATAGCGTTCGAAAAGTCCGCGATGATCCGACAATTGAGCACCTTGCTGGACGCGCCCGTTGTCAACGACATCAGCTTTACAGGCAAAATTAATCTGGCTACCGCAAAAGGGTCCCAGATAGCGATGCTGGGAACCCTCGTTTGGAGTTGTCTCGACACAAGCCTGTTTGACCGTTCCCCGTCGACGCTCATCGAACATCTATTGAATGCAATGATGATCATGTTGCTGGAAACGGTCCCGAATAATTATTCAGGGCGGCTCGCAAAATTGGCGTCCCCGGCGATACCCAAGCATTTGAAGAGAGCAATCGAGTATATGCACGCGAACGTCGCATCGCCGATGAATACTGCCGATATCGCGGAGGCAGCCGGCACAAGCATTCGATCGCTGCAAGCTGCCTTTCAGCAATTCAAAGGTACGACGCCTCTCAATTATTTACGGACAATCCGTTTGGAGGGCGCTCGCAACGCGCTGATGGATCCGACCACATCTCTATCAATTGCGAAGATCGCGCAGAGTTGGGGGTTCTCCCATATGGGGCGCTTTGCAGCACTTTATCGCAGGTCCTTCGGCGAAATGCCGTCCAATGCCACAAAGCAGCGCAGACCCGTCAACGAGTAACACAGTCGCCGTCGAGGAATAGCGACTTATAGACCAACCTGTTATCCCGCATTTTGCTCTCCGGCTCTCGCAGCAATGCGCGCCGTGAGCAATGCTGCGCTGGAAGCGGCCGATATTTCCGTATCCAGCGCACAACCGCACGGGCGAACGGTATAAACAGGATTCATGCTCCTCAACTCGGCAGCGTTGCAACTTATGCCTGAATGGCCACTTTGCGCAATATTGGCCAATTTGCGCAAGAACCTTATGGGTCGCGAGTCATAAATGGCGAATGTTTACTTTTAGGTCAGTTACTTATTCGATTTCTTGTGGCGGAACAGCCTTTCTACGCCGCACAATATTGGCACATCGCATGCATGATGCAGGACGATATTCTAGCTTCTGCGAGCCCTATGACGGCATCTCGCAAGCGATTGAGAGTATTACGAATGCTATCATCCATTTCGTCCCGCATCGGTGCCAAATTGGCCGCGCTTTCCGCGATCAGCATCTTCATGGTCGCGGCTATGCTTTTGATTGTGCTCTACGGCGGTCGGGCGATTGAAGAACGCTCGGCCTATCTGAAAAGCCAGTTGATTGTCTCCCGCGATCTCGTCGATGCAAAGGCATCGTTGCGTGGCATGCTGATCGGCGCGCGCGATCTGCGCCTTGCGTCCTCGGAGCAGGAACTCACCAGTGCCATCGACTACATAGCCGCTCGGCATCACTCAGTTGTGAAATATCTGGATGACGCCGAAAGCAATCTGACACTGCAGGTCAACAGCGATCGGATAGAACGGCTCAAAGCCCTGACCGAGAGCCTTTTTACTGCGACGAACGACATGGTCTCAGTCATGAAAGCAAAGTCGCAGATCAAAAACGACGATCCCGCTATCAATGGAAAAGCGGCGGAACTCCAGACAAAGCAGACAACTATTGCGGATGAGGCGTCCAAACTGTTCGATGAGGGTGTTGACACGGCAAAGACGATGGCGGCACAGGCCGACGATGAGGCAAATGCGGCCGCCAGCCTCCTTTTGTTACTCAATCTCGGCGTCGGCCTCCTGGTTATAGCAACATTGATTGCGGCCGCCGTTTTCGGGGCCAAAAGCATCGCTCGGCCGATCAATAAGCTGACCGGCAGTATGGATCTGCTGGCCGACGGAGATCTTGCCGCAAGCATCCCCTACGTCGGCCGCAGCGACGAAATCGGTGCAATGGCGCGTGCTGTAGAGGTGTTCAAGCAGAACGGCATTAAAGTGCGGGAATTGAATGCCCAGGAAGCGGCGCTGCATGCAAAAAGCGCCGATCTGCAGCTAAGCATCGGAGCAGTCGTATCGGCAGCGGTCGCCGGCGATTTCACGCAGCGCATCACCAAGATCTATGACAATGCCGATCTCGACCGCTTTGCCACGAGCGTCAACGAGCTTGTCACCTCGGTCGACCAAGGTGTCGCCGAGACCCGTCGCGTCGTCGCCGCACTGGCCGAAGGCGATCTGACGGGGACAATGCGTGGCGAATTCCAGGGCGCTTTCGGCGAACTGAAGAATAACGTCAACACGACGATGGGCAATTTGCGCTCCGTACTCGGCGAGGTCCGCGCTGCAATCGAGGCGATCAGCGGCAGTTCCGGCGAGATGCGGCTGGCATCCGGCGATCTTTCAAAACGAACGGAGCAGCAGGCAGCCGCGCTGGAGGAAACCTCTTCGGCGCTTGAGGAAATCACGGTCGCCGTGAAGAACTCGACCGAACGGGCGCTCGAAGCAAGCCATATGGTCGACGAAGCGCGCAGGAGCACTGAACAGTCAAGCGCCATCGTCAAGCAGGCGGTTTCAGCCATGGGCCGGATCGAGCAAGCCTCCGGCGAGATCGGCCAGATTATCAACGTCATCGACGAGATCGCCTTCCAGACCAATCTGCTTGCTTTAAATGCCGGCGTCGAGGCTGCACGTGCCGGTGAAGCTGGGAAGGGTTTTGCCGTTGTTGCGCAAGAAGTGCGGGAATTGGCACAGCGATCGGCAAACGCCGCCAAGGATATCAAGGCGCTGGTCAACCGGTCGGGCGAAGAGGTGAACTCCGGCGTCAAGCTGGTGACGGCAACCGGCACGGCGCTCACATCGATCCAGGATCATGTGGTGAAGATCAATGATCACGTACATTCGATCGCAACTGCCGCCAAGGAACAATCGACGGGCCTTTCGGAGGTCAGCACCGCCGTCAATCAGATGGACCAGGTCACACAGCAGAACGCGGCCATGGTGGAGGAATCCACCGCCGCTACCAACAGCCTGGCAGACGAGGCGGTGAAACTTCGCGATCTCGTTGCTCGTTTCAAACTGGAGGCAGGAATGGCACCGCGCGCAATCGCTGAGACCACCAAGCCGGTCGCATCACCAGCGCGAGCACTCGGCCGCAAACTCGCAAGCGCCTTCTCCGGCAATGCAGCCTTGGCCAGCAAGGCCGATTGGGAGCAGTTTTGATGTCGAGAGGCGTGCTCAAGGACCCTTGAGCGCGCCGCCAGTGGCCCAGAGAAGCGTCCGCCTCTCGTTTTTCGGCAGCGCAACCGAGTTTTTGTTTCAAAACGGCGACTAAAATACAGCGGTTAAATCATCGGGAATGCGCTACTCGTTGAAAGAGCCGTCGCAGCCGGAACCTGCCAGCATGTTCCTCGACCAAGCAGAGTTTCGGGTGCCGGATGGCGTATCAACGTCTTACGCGAGGAAACGAATGGGTTTCGAGATGCAGCAACTGCACGGGGAAATGACTGCCTGGCGCCGTCATCTGCACACCCATCCAGAATTCGGTTTCGAGGAAAAAGGAACGGCCGCGTTCGTCGCTGCGAAACTGCGCGAGTTCGGACTGGACGACGTCGTCGAGGGCGTCGGCGGGACGGGAGTCGTGGGTACTCTGACGCGGGGAACGGGTAATCGTTCGATCGCCCTCAGAGCGGATATGGACGCGCTAAAAATCCCCGAGAACAACAGCTTCAGCTACAAATCGCAGAGGCCGGGCCTCATGCATGCGTGCGGGCATGACGGCCACACCGCTATGCTTCTCGGCGCGGCCAAGATGCTCGTCGAAGATGATAATTTCGACGGGACCGTCCGGTTCATATTCCAGCCCGCCGAGGAATGGGGAAAAGGCGCTCTTGCCATGTTGTCGGACGGGCTTCTCGAACGCTTTCCATTCGAGGAAATATTCGGCATCCACAACATGCCGGGAATGCCCGTCGGTACCTTCGAGACCAAGGTCGGCCCGATCATGTCGGCCGAAGACAATTTCGAGATCATTCTGCGCGGGGTCGGAGGTCACGCCTCCAAACCGCAGGCAGGAAGCGAAGTTCTCGTTGCGGCGTGCGCCCTTGTCACCAATCTGCAGACGATCGTCTCGCGACGGCTAAGCCCCGGCGACATCGCGGTCGTCTCGGTAACGGAGCTTTTGACGGACGGAACGCGAAATGCGCTTCCCGGCCTTGCCCGAATATTGGGCGATGCACGGAGCTTCCGCCCGGAGGTGAGCAGCGACATTGAAAAGCAGATGCGCATCATCGCCGAAGGAACGGCTCTCGCCTACAACCTGGCGGTCGAGATCAACTACACCAGGGAATTCGTTCCCACCTCGAACGACGAGGAACTCGTGAATGCGTCTTTCGCCGCAGCCCGCAAGGTTCTAGGCGATGATAGGGTCCGCATTGCCCGCGAGCCGATGACAGCTTCCGAAGACTTCGCACGTTTCCTGGACCATGTTCCCGGCTGCTTCGTGTTCATGGGAAACGGGGAGGATTCCGCTCCGCTCCATAATCCGAACTTCGACTTCAACGATGCGCTCCTGCCTTTGGGAGCGAGCCTGCACTGCGCGTTCGTACGCGAACGTCTTCGCATCGACTGAGAACTTTTCTCGCTCTCGGCTGCTCCTTGGAGAATGCCAAGCTCGGGGTTCCAGTATCAACCATCCGCGAAGAGACCGGCGTACTGCTCGCGCAGCACATTTTTCTGGACCTTTCCCATTGTGTTCCGTGGAAGTTCGTCGACGAACATCACCCGCTTCGGCTGCTTGTAGCGTGCAAGACGGTGAGCGAGAGCCTTTAGCACTGCGGCTTCGTCGACCAATGCACCCGGCCTGCGCACGACGACAGCCGTTACGCCCTCGCCAAGGTCTGGATGCGGGACGCCGACGACGGCGCTTTCGAGCACGCCCTCGATCTGATCGATCTCCCCTTCGACCTCCTTCGGATAGATATTGTATCCGCCGGAGATCACCAGGTCCTTGCCGCGCCCGACAATGTGGACATAACCCCTCTCGTCGATCTTTCCGAGGTCGCCGGTAATGAAGAAGCCGTCCGAAGTGAACTCGGCGGCCGTCTTTTCCGGCATGCGCCAATAGCCCTTGAACACGTTCGGCCCCTTGATCTCGATCATACCCGTCTCGTCCACAGGCAATGGCTCCCCGGTAGCCGTGTCGAAGACACGGACGGTCACGCCGGGCAACGGCAAACCGACCGTGCCGGCGATACGCTCGCCATCATAGGGGTTCGACGTGTTCATGTTCGTTTCGGTCATGCCATAACGCTCAAGGATTGCATGACCGGTACGGCGGCGGAAATCGACGTGGGTTTCGGCAAGCAGCGGGGCGGAGCCCGATACGAAAAGACGCATGTTTGCGGCTGCGTCCCTGTCGAGACGCGGGTTTTGCAGGAGGCGCGTATAGAACGTCGGAACCCCCATGAGTACCGTCGATCGCGGCATAAGCGAAAGGACTTCATCCGGATCGAACTTCGGAAGCAGGAACATCGAGGCGCCCGCCAGCAGCGCCACATTCGTCGCGACGAACAGTCCGTGAGTATGGAAGATCGGCAAAGCATGTATGAGCCGGTCGGCCGATGTGAACCGCCAATAGTCACGCAAGGTCAATGCATTGGAGAGCAGGTTTCCATGCGTGAGCATCGCACCCTTCGAACGACCGGTGGTTCCGGATGTGTAGAGGATTGCCGCGAGGTCGTCCGCGCCACGATAAATCTCCGCAAAATCCTCCGTCTTGGCGTTGGCGATTTCGATCAACGATCCGCCGCCGTCGGCATCCATTGTCTCGACGATAGCGCCGTGAACCGCCGCTATCGCGGAGACGGCCCCCTTCGCCGCAGGCGCGACGATCACCAGCCGAGGCTCGGCGTCACTGATGAAATACTCCAGTTCCGCCAGCGTATAGGCGGTGTTGAGCGGAAGGTAGACGGCACCGCACCGAACACAGGCAAGGTAAAGAATAAGGGCTTCGGGACTCTTTTCGACCTGCACGGCTACCCTGTCCCCTGCCTGCACGCCGAGCGACGAAATCGCGTGCGCCAGGCGAGCAGAAAAGGACAGGACCTGCCGGTAGGTCCATGTCCGTCTATTGGCAAGCTCCATGAAAACCGAGTCGCCGCGTCCCGCATTGCGGATCGCATCCAACAAGTGATTGCTCATGATTTCCTCCCCATATCGTTCAGGATCGCGCCGGCGCCTCGTCGTTCGCGACTATATCGTCGAGTTTGCAAGGGTGCATTCACCGTCGTTCTTTTTGACCAGCTTTCCAGCAGGCATCGAGACAACCACCACGAGCCGCCCCTCAGATGCGGTCTCGCCGAGTATCCAGAGGAACGTTCAGGCCTACTTTCACCCTGTCCATCGCGACGAAGCTGCGGAAGCGCTTGACGTTGTTGTTGGCGAAGAACAAGCGTCTGGTCATGGCCTCGTAGTCCGCCATCGTCCGGACGACGACCAAGAGAATAAAGTCCACCTCCCCGGTGACGTAGTAGCACTGCTGCACCTCGGGCGCTTCGCCAAAGGCCTTCTTGGCCTGGTCGTGCATGTCCTGATACTCGTTATTCATCTCCACTTCGACGAACACCGTGATCTCTTGGCGAACGTGTGAAGGGTTGACGACCGCGACATTGGCCATGATCGTCCCGGTCTCCTCCATCCGTTTCACACGCCGCTGGATCGCCGGGGCGGAAAGGCCGATCAGCTCCGCGATCAACCGCTGCGGCGTTTTGTTGTCGCGCTGCAGAATTTCGAGGATCGCGAGATCGAAGCGATCGAGCTCGATCATGTCGGCAGGCACCTTTTTCGGCATGTTCCGTTCCTCGGTGGACTCTGGGATTTCATCTTCACGGGCAATTCAAGCTTCGCCGCCATAGCGAGCGAATGTTGCATAAGTGGCCCCAAAATGGAGCGCTTTTCTCAGTCGAGATGAAGTAATTGTTATTCACTGTCAACTCGAAGAGGACGCTTCGACAATGTTCATCCTGAATGACCAAGCCGATCATCGTACGCCCTTGCAGGCCGCAGACGCCGACATTCTGAGTGTCCATGCAGCAAACGAAGTCGAGCGCTTCCTGAAACATCGCGAAAACCACAAGGTCACTCCCCTGGTATCCCTGCCGGCACTCGCGCGCGAAATCGGCGTTGGGTCGGTTCTCATCAAGGACGAAGGTCATCGGCTCGGCCTTGGAAGCTTCAAGGCGCTTGGCGGCTCCTATGCCGTAATCCGGCTTGTGCTTGAGGAAGCCTCGAAGGCGCTTGGTCGAGAAGTTGACGTTTCCGAGCTGCCCAAGGGCGACGTGAAGGCCGTGGCCGCCAAGATGACATTCGCCTGCGCAACCGACGGAAACCATGGCCGCTCGGTGGCCATGGGCGCGCAACTCGTCGGCGCGAAATGCTCGATCTTCGTCCACTCGGGCGTCAGCGCACAACGCGTTGCCGCAATCGCACGCTACGGGGCCGACATGATCCGCGTGAGCGGCAACTACGACGACTCGGTTCGCGAGGCCGCCCGTGTTGCCGAAGAAAAGGGCTGGATCACCGTCTCGGACACGTCCTGGCCCGGCTACGAACGCATCCCCGGCTTCGTCATGCAAGGATACACCGCCCTTCTCAGCGAAGCACTTCGGCAGATGCCGGAGCCACCGACCCATGTGTTCGTTCAGGCAGGTGTCGGCGGCATCGCTGCGACGGTGGCCGGCCATTTCTCCATCCTCTTCGGTGACGCTCGCCCCTACTTCGTCGTCGTTGATCCGTCTCGCGCAGCCTGCCTTTTCGAGACCGCTCGTGCCGGTCATCCAGTCAAGATCGAGCATGGCGAAGCAACGGTGATGGCGATGCTTGAATGCTACGAGCCGTCCTTGGTCGCCTGGCGCATCCTTTCGCATGCCGCCGATGCATTCATGACCGTCGAAGATTCCGAGGCGATCGCGGCCATGAAGCTCCTGGCCAATCCCAGAGGCTCCGACCCCGCGGTGGTCGCGGGCGAAAGCGGCGGCGTCGGGCTCGCTGCCCTTCTGAACCTGGCCGCCGACAAGGCACTGCGCGACAAGATCGGTCTCAGCCAGCAGTCGCGCATATTCCTGATCAACACCGAAGGCGCGACGGATCCGAACCTTTACGAAAAGATCGTCGGAGCGACGCCATCAGACGTGCTGTCGAAGAATGCAGAGGAGGTCGTGGGATGAGCGACAACTCCATCAACCCCGAACGGCTGCTTGGCCGTCTCGCGGAACTCGGAAACGTCGGCCGCGATGGCACTGGTCAACTCGTCCGTCTCGCCGCTACGGACTCCGCGGGCGAGCTCGATGTCGAGATCGCGCTGGCGACGGTCGGCACGGACGACAGCGTCCTTGGCAGCGAACTGGAACGCATCGGCTATAATGGAGAGCATGAACCGGGCTTCATGCGTCCGTATGCCTATATCGAGCTGCACATCGAGCAGGGTCCGGTGCTTGAACGCGAAGGCGTCCAGATCGGTGCCGTCGAAAACCTGAAGGGCATATCCTGGCAAAAGGTGACGATCGAGGGCGACGCGAACCACGCCGATCTCGAGGAGACGCGACGCTGGCTATGTCGCCGCAAGAGTCATTACCTTCCTTTGGGATCGGGCGAAGAACTCGAATACCCCGACCGTCGCTATGGTCGGATGCATGGAGTTCCAGCCAAACGCCATCAACGTCATCCCGTCACGGGCTGTTTTCACCGTCGATCTGCGGGATCCGGACGAGAGCCGCCTGCAGCAGGAAGAGGCCGCGCTGGCTGCCTTTCTGGAGGAGCTTGAACAGCAGGGAGGCGTCTCGATCAAAGTCGAACGTCTGGCTCGTTTCGAGCCGGTGCGGTTCGATCGCAATATCGTCGAGATGATCGAATGCGCTGCGAAGAGTCGCGGCCGCCCCTGCCGGCGCATGACCTCCGGTGCCGGGCATGATGCCCAGATGATCGCGAGGATCGCGCCCGCTGCGATGATCTTCGTCCCCAGCATTGGCGGTATCAGCCACAATCCGAAGGAAAGTACACCCGATGCGGACTTGATTGCGGGGGCCAACATGCTCCTGGATGTTGGCCGGAAGCTCACGGTAAAGGCACACCGATCGCAGCGTTAGCCGTGGAGGCTTCTCCTCTCCGGACGCCCTGTGATACCAACGCTCAATGATTAGAACTCATCGGCCCATTTTCTGTGGCCGATTGACATGACGCGCCAAGGCTGGCGTTGGAGCTTGTGCCAAGCATCGCAGCAGTGATCGACGATGTCCTCGTAAGATTTGAAGACGCGGTTGGAGAGCCAGTTTTCGCGCATGAACTGCCAGAGGTTTTCAACCGGGTTGAGTTCGGGCGACTTTGGCGGCAGCGGCAAGATGGTGACGTTTTCGGGCACGGTGAGATTGTTGGACATGTGCCAGCCCGCCTGATCCATGATGAGGATAGCGTGGGCGTCTTCGGCGACATGGCGGGAGATTTCCATCAGATGCTGGTTCATGGCATAGGTGTCGCACCACGGCATGACGAGTGCGGCGGCCTTGCCGAGCTTCGGGCAAATCGCACCGAAGATATAGGCCGATCTCGTGCGCTGGTCGTGCGGCGCTGAGGGCCGTGTTCCGCGCTTGGCCCAGCGACGGGTGATCTTGTTCTTCTGGCCGATGCGGGCTTCGTCCTGGAACCAGATTTCTATTCGTTTTCCTTTAGCGGCTCCGGCAGCGATTTCCGCCACTGCGGCGGGGAAGTTTTTTTAAATTCCTCGATCGCTTGCGGGTCTTGTGCATGGTGCTTGGGACGTGCGGTGAGTTTGCGATAGCCCATGGCATTCAACTCGCGCCCCAGCGTCTGGCGGCTCACCAAGACACGATGCTCCTGCCAAAGCCATTGCACCAGATCAACGAGCCTCCAGCGCACGACGCCATCGAGATAGGGAACAGGACCTTTCTCGACCGCCTCGGCAAGCGCCTTGCGCTGCTTGTCATCGAGCAAGGGCTCCCGCCCCGTCGCCTTGCCTGTCTTCAGACCATCAGGACCGTGCAGATTGAAACGCTCAACCCAATCGCGGATGATCTGCAAACCCACCCCGCCAATCGACGCCGCCTGGCTCCGCGAACCGCCCTCGTAAATGACCGACAAGGCAAGCAACCGGCGGGACCAATCTGCATCCCGGCTCTGCCTCGCCAGCCGACGCAATTCATCAGCCGTATAGTCCTCGCGGATCTTCAGTGCTGTTCCCATGGCGAAATCTCCTTCCGCCATGTTGAATCATGATTTGACCAAAAACGGAATCCGTTGAGTCAACATCATTGAGCCTCGGTATGAGATATCAACAGGAACAGCGCAACTCCCGCCTGAACCAGGAAACGACAGAAAATCCGATGAGTTCCTGATTCCTTGCGAACGCGGTTCGTCCAAGGGGTCGCTGATAGGTCGCCGGCCATCCTACAGGTCCTTCGACGCCGGCAGCGGCGTGATGATGGGCGCCGAGGGTGCAATCATGCCCGCGGCCGATGTGCTGAAGAAGGGTGGCTACGCGTTCGACAAATCACAATATTTGCCGGGCATAGTCTCCTACTATTCCAAGGCCGACGGCACGATGCTGTCGTTCCCCTATAATTCCTCGTCGCCGATCCTCTACTACAACAAGGACACCTTCAAGAAAGCGGGACTCGATCCGCAGAATCCGCCAAAAACCTGGCCGGAAGTCTTCGACGCCGCCAAGAAGATCAAGTCGAGCGGAGCGTCGTCCTGTGGCTTCACGCATCCTGCCGACCTACAAGGTCATCGTCGATCTCGGCATGATCGACACCTATGCCGGCCTGACACTGCCGCTGATGGCGTCAGCAACGGCGACCTTCCTGTTCCGGCAATTCTTTCTGACGGTGCCGGGTGAATTGCTGGAGGCCGCCCGCATCGACAATGCCGGTCCCTTCCGCTTCATGCGCGATATTCTGCTGCCACTGTCGAAGACCAATATCGCCGCCCTGTTCGTGATCCTCTTCATCTATGGCTGGACGCAATATTTGTGGCCGCTCCTCGTCACCAATGACGCGAAGATGTCGACGATCATCATCGGGCTCAGGAAAATGGTGGATTTCGCAGACGCGGCGACGCCCTGGAATTTCGTGATGGTGACGGCGATCCTGGCGATCATCCCGCCCATTCTCGTCGTGGTGCTGATGCAGCGCTGGTTCGTCAAAGGTCTGGTGGAAACGGAGAAGTAATGGCTGGGATTACCCTCAAGGATGTCCGCAAAAGCTATGGCGGCAACGTCGATGCAATCAAGGGCGTGTCGCTCGATATCGCCGATGGCGAACTTGTCGTGCTGGTCGGACCTTCCGGATGCGGCAAGTCCACGCTCTTGCGTATGATCGCGGGCCTGGAAGCCATCACATCCGGCGAAATCAACATAGGCGGTCGCGTCGTCAATCATCTGGAACCCTCAGAGCGCGACATTGCCATGGTCTTCCAGAACTACGCGCTTTATCCGCATATGACCGTCCGCCAGAATCTGGCATATGGCCTAAAGAACAGGAATGTCCCAACAGCCGAGATAGAGCAGCGCATCCAATCAGCAGCTCGCTCGCTCGAGATCGAACCCTTCCTTGAGCGCAAACCACGTCAGCTCTCCGGCGGTCAGCGGCAGCGTGTGGCGATGGGCCGCGCCATCGTCCGCGAGCCGGCTGCTTTTTTGTTCGACGAGCCACTGTCAAATCTCGATGCGAAGTTGCGCGTGCAGATGCGCGTTGAGATCAAGCGCCTGCAGCGATCGCTGGCGACCACAGGATCACGGAAAAAAGCGGTGCCGTCCTGACCTCAGCCGGAAGCCAGAATGCCTGCGATGTGACAATCGGAATCCGGCCGGAGGACTTTCGCCTCGCCGATAAGATACGTGACGCTGCCTTCAGTGCCCCTGCTCGCGTCCAGGCAGTGGAGTTGGTGGGCGCGGAAAGTTACGTCTATGGCAGCCTGCATGACGGCCAGACCGTTGTCTTTCGTGTCCCTGGTCGCTCCCGGTTAGCGATCGATTCCGAGCTGGTCATCGCGGCGTCTGCCGAGAACCTGCATTTCTTTGACCGCGAGGGAAACAGACAAGATCGGCGTTGGTGACGGACTTGCACGTGTGTGCGCAACGTTCGGGTTTGATCCAGCCGTCATAGCTGGCGCTCAATTTCTGGCTGCGGTTGCGAGGTTGCTGAGGCGGCGCTCGGGCATGGCACCGGTCTCAGCCGCCCCTATCTAGCATGTGCAAGAAATCAAACCAAGGTCGTGCCATTTGCGGCCATTGCGGCATCGTGTCTTCACAAACTCTTCGCCTCTATGCTCAGGTCTGCCGTAAGCTATCCTGGAGTCCAAGCATGATCTCACGGTGTCCCTTTTGTCTTTCCAATCGTTCTGGCAAGCAGGCTACTTTGCTGGAAAACCGCAGCGCATATTTCCTACGCAGCCTTGATCCGGTGCTGCGATGCTCGGGAATGATCATTCCCTTTCGGCACGTCGCTGCGGTCTTCGACTTAACTCAAAACGAGTGGCTCGACACATTCGATCTTGTCAACAGAGCCAAGCTGCTCCTCGATGTGGAGGGGCCGCAAGGCTACAACGTCGGATGGAACATCGGACAGGTTGCGGGGCAGACCGTCCCCCATGTCCATCTTCACATCATCGGACGGTTTTCGGATGAGCCTTTCGCAGGACAAGGAATACGCCATCATCTCAAACATGAAGAGAATCGTAGAAGGACACGACGATAAGTCTTCATGTTTGCAATGGGCGGACTGCGGGAACGCCATTGGCGGCGGCGCCTGGTATCATCCCCCGCGACGAGTGTCTCGCAGGCAGATGCGGGCAACTTATTCCACGGGGGATCCGTAGCCACCGCTGGTCGGCGTGATGATCGTGATCGCCTCGCCCGCCTCGACGACAGTTTGCACGCAGCCGAGCAGGGTCTCCGTACGCCCATTCACGCGCCGGATCAGATTTTTCCCCACCTCTCCGGGTTCACCGCCTGCAAGCCCGAACGGCTGAATCCGACGATGACCCGAAAGGATCGCGCACTGCATCGAACGGCGGAAACGGATGGTGCGGCTCGTCCCATCCCCGCCCTTCCATTTGCCGTTGCCTCCAGAACCGGATCGGATATGGAAATCCTCGAGCACGACCGGAAACCGCAATTCGAGAATTTCAGGATCTGTGAGCCGCGAATTTGTCATGTGGGTGTGGACGCCCGCTACCCCACCGAAACCGGCGCCTGCGGGTGCACCGGAGCACAGGGTTTCATAATATTGGTGTTCAGCATCCCCAAAGGTCAGGTTATTCATCGTGCCTTGCGACGCGGTTAATGTTCCCAGAGCACCGAACAGGCAGTTCGTCACCGCTTGACTGACCTCCACATTGCCCGCGACAACGGCAGCAGGGTGGCGAGGCGCAAGCATCGATCCTTCTGGAACAATGATTTTTATAGGTCGCAGACAGCCGGCGTTCATCGGGACCTGGTCCTCCAGCATGACACGAAAGACATACAGAACCGCGGCACGGGTGATCGGTTCGGGTGCGTTGAAATTGTCTGGCTGCTGCGGGGACGTGCCGGAAAAATCGACGGTGGCTTGACGTCGTTCGCGATCGATAGCGATGCGAACCTTGATCTCGCAACCTTGATCCATGGGATAGGTGAATTCACAATCGTGCAAACGAGCAATCAAACGTCGCACGTTCTCGGCGGCATTGTCCTGCACATGTGACATATAGGCCTGCACGGTGTCGATACCATATTGTGCTGCCATTTTCTTGAGTTCGTCGGCGCCCTTCTGATTGGCGGCGATTTGCGCCTTCAGATCGGCGATGTTTTGGACGACGTTTCGAACTGGATAGCGGGCGCTGGTCAGCAACTCGATCAATTCCTCAGTCCTGAACCGTCCCTGGTCGACGAGTTTGAAGTTGTCGATATAGACGCCCTCCTCCTCAATAGTACGTGCCTCAGGCGACATAGATCCCGGCGCAGTTCCACCGATATCGGCATGATGGCCTCGTGAGGCCACCCAAAACCGAATATTGCTGCCAAGTTCGTCGAAGATCGGCGTGCAGACGGTAATGTCCGGCAAGTGCGTCCCGCCGTTATATGGCGCATTGATGGCGAAAACGTCGCCCGGACGGATCATGGTGTTGCCGGCAATGATCGCCTCGACAGAGCGATCCATTGACCCAAGATGCACCGGAACGTGTGGGGCGTTGGCGACGAGAGCGCCGTTGCAATCAAAGATCGCACAAGAAAAATCGAGGCGTTCTTTTATGTTGACGGAGGAGGCCGTGTTTTGAAGCGTAAATCCCATTTGCTCGGCAATCGACATGAAGAGATTGCTGAAAATCTCGAGCATGACGGGATCGGCCGTAGTGCCGAGAGCCATGGGCTTGGCCCCAGTAGCAGTACGTTCGAGGACAATGTGATCCTTTGCCGTCAGCGTGGCGGTCCAACCCTCTTCCACGACCACGGTCTGGTTTGGTTCGATCAGCAAGGCCGGTCCTTTGATGACGTGGCCGGCTGATAGCCTTTCGCGGCGGTAGACCGAAGCGTTCTGCCATTTCCCATCCGAGAAAAAACGGGTTTGCGTTGTCGGCTCCGGTTGCGCATCAGCACTGACCAGCGTCGGTTCATGGTTGATCTCGCGATTGCCGCCGACGGCCTCAACGGAAAGCGTTTCGAGGATCAGAGACTTGGTCTGGTCCAGAAAGCCGAACCGCGCTTTGTGAGCCGCCTCAAACGCGGTGCGCAAGACCTCTAGGTCGAACAGATGTGCACCAATTGCCTCGGCCGATGGGCTCATTCGCCCGACGCCGATCTCAAGTGTGGTGTCGGCGTCGGCATATCGGAGGTGCAAGCGAACATGAACGGCAATGTCCGTAGTGGCGATACCCTGTGCCGATACCTCCCGACTTGCCTCGTCGCATAGCGATCGCGCTGCCTTGACCATAGCTTCGACGTTTCCGGCAGAGAGCGGCATATCGAGAGAGGCTTGCCGCATCGCGCGAACGTCCGCAAGCCCCATGCCATAGGCCGACAAAAGACCTGAAAAGGGATGAATAAGCACATTTGTCATGCCCAATGCGTCGGCCACGAGGCAGGCATGCTGACCGCTGGCTCCGCCGAAGGCGTTGAGTGCATAGCCGCTGACATCATAGCCGCGGGCGATGGAAATTTTCTTAACCGCCTCCGCCATATTGGCGACTGCTATTTTTAGGAACCCGTCTGCGACCGCTTCTCCGCTTCGACCGTCACCGATCTCTTCGGCGAGGCTCTCGAAGGCCGTTTTGACGGACTCATAATCGAGAAGTTGGTCCTGATTCTCACCAAAGATCGCTGGGAACATCTCGGGCATCAGCTTTCCGACCATAATATTGGCGTCCGTGACGGCCAAGGGGCCTCCCTTGCGGTAGCCTTTGGGACCAGGATTGGCGCCAGCCGAATCCGGCCCGACGCGGAACCGGGATCCGTCATATTGAAGCAGCGAGCCTCCACCAGCGGCGACCGTATGGATTTGCATCATGGGGGCACGCATGCGCACTCCGGCAACTTCAGTTTCGAAAGCGCGCTCGTATTCTCCGTCATAGTGCGCGACGTCCGTCGAGGTGCCGCCCATATCGAAGCCGATAACTTTCGAAAAACCGGCATCCGCGGCCGTCTGTGCAAGCGCGACAACGCCTCCTGCCGGACCGGAGAGAATTGCATCCTTGCCTTGGAAGAGGTCGGCAGCGGTTAAGCCGCCCGATGAGGCCATGAACGTCAACCGAACACCGGTTCGATCGATATCAAGCTCATCAGCAACTTGGGCGACGTAGCGGCGGAGGACCGGTGAGAGATAGGCATCCACGACCGTTGTATCGCCGCGTCCGACGAACTTCACGAGTGGCGAAACTTCGTGACTTACGGAAACTTGGGCAAAGCCAATCTCGCGTGCGATCCGGGCCACTGTTTGCTCATGGCCCGGAAAACGATAGGCGTGCATCAAAACAATTGCGACCGCATGAAATTGTCGCGCCCGGATGTCTTCGAGGATTGCGCGAACTTCGCCCTCGTCTAGCTCCTTGTCGACCGTGCCGTCCGAGAGCACGCGCTCGTCGAGCTCGGCAACGAAGCCGTATAGGAGCTCGGGTTTCACGATGCGCTTGGCGAAAATATCAGATCGGGCCTGATATCCGATTTCAAGAGCATCGCGAAAGCCGCGGGTCGTAACGAGTGCCGTCGGTTCTCCCTTGCGCTCGAGCAAGGCGTTGGTTGCGACCGTGGTGCCCATCCTTACCTCCCCGATCGCCCCGCTCGGGATCGGCTCTCCGTCGCAAAGCCCCAGTAGAACACGAATCCCGGCCACGGCAGCATCGCGATAGGCGCCGGGATTTTCAGACAACATCTTACGCGCATGCAGCCGTCCATGAGGATCGCGCCCGATGACGTCCGTAAACGTGCCGCCACGGTCGATCCAAAAGTCCCAGTGTGTTTTAGTCATGGTTCATCCTTCCGCGCCGCGCGCGGTTCTTTGGTCATAATGAAGAGAAAGAAACGAGGATTGATGGACTGAAAGCAGTTCGCCGTTTGAAATCAGTCCGTCGGCAAATCCTGACCGTGCGTCTCGGGGAGAGCGAGTACGGCGAGGATGACAAGCGCATAGGCAACCACCGCAAAGATGGCGATTGCCTTGCCAAGCGGCATGACCGCGGTCGCCAAACCTACCAGCGTTGGATTCATCGCCGCGACTCCACGACCGAAATTATAGGTGAAGCCCTGGCCGGCCGCACGTGTCCGTGTGGCGAAATTCTCGCTCAGAAAGGCACCCATGCCCGCGAAAATGCCCGAGGCGAAGAAGCCGAGTGGAAAACCCAGGAAGAGCATCAAACTGTTGCTGATCGGCAGATATGTATAGGTGATGACCGTCAATATCGCGCCTACGGCAAAAACAATAAACTTTCTCCGGCGGCCGATAACATCGGAAAGATAGGCACCCACGACATAGCCGAAGAAGGACCCCAGAATAATGACGACGAGGTAACCACCGCTACCGATCACACTCAATTGCTTTTCCGATTTAAGAAAGCTCGGCAGCCATGTCGCGATGGCATAATAGCCACCCTGGGCGCCGGTCGTCATCAGCGACAGAAGCATGGTGCGGCCGATCAGAGGCCGCGAGAAAATCTCCGCGACCTTTGCGACCCCTCCGCTCGCCGCAATCTGAGTGCGAGATGCAACATAGACCTCCGGTTCATGAACGAACCGTCGCACGATGATCGCCACGATCGCTGGGGCAATGCCAGCCCAGAAAAGCATGCGCCAGGCTTCATCCTGCGACAACAGGCTGAAGAAGACAGTGGACAGCAGCACGGCGACACCCCAGCCAACCGACCAGGCACTCTGCACCATCCCGACGGCTTTGCCACGGTGGCGCGTGGCAATGACTTCTGCCATCAAAACGGCGCCTGCCGACCATTCGCCGCCAAAACCCAGGCCCATTAAAGCCCGACAAACCAGCAGTTGCTCAAAATTTTGCGCAAAGCCGCTCAGAAAAGTAAAAAAAGCAAACCAGACAACGGTAACTTGAAGCGTGCGCACACGACCGAAACGATCCGCCAGAATGCCGGCGAACCATCCCCCAAATGCGGACGCCAGAAGCGTGACGGTCGCGATGACGCCGACATCCGTGTTCGTGAGCGATAAACTAGCGACGATTGCCGGTATGGCGAGGCTGTAGATCTGGACGTCGAAGGCGTCGAGTGCATACCCCAGGAAGCAGGCCCAGAACGTTCGCTTACCAGAAGGCGTGAGTTCGCCATACCAGCTTAGCCTCTGGGTGGACGTTGCGACTGCTGAATTGTGTGCCATTTTGTTCCCCTTGTTGAGATCATTCTGTTTTTATGTTCCGCTTCTTTGACTCTGCCGTCGGTCGGCATTTTTATCCATTAGAATGCGGTGAGTTCCGAGTTCGACTTGTCCGTCACGAGCATGCATCCTGGCGCGTGCGTGATCGCGAAGTTGGGACGCGCCGTTTGGATGACCGATTGTGGCGTGACGCCGCATGCCCAAAAGACCGGAAGTTCATCCGGCATCACCTTCACCGGATCGCCATAGTCCGGCTGTTCAATGTCGCCGATGCCAATGGCGGACGGCAACCCGATGTGTATGGGGGCGCCATGGACGGCTGGCATGCGCGATGTGATCTGGACAGCTCGAATGGCATCGGCCGGCTTGAGTGGACGCATGGAAACGATCATCGGTCCAGAGAATGGCCCAACGGGTGTGCACATGATGTTGGTCCGGTACATCGCTACGTTGCGCTGTTCATTGACATGACGAAGGGCGATTCCTTCAGCCACTAGCGCTTCTTCGAAAGAGAAAGAACAGCCAATCGCAAATGTGACAAGGTCATCGTTCCACCATGCACTGATGTCATTCGGCTCAGCAACGAGTTTCCCGTCCTCCCAGATGCGATACTGCGGCGCGTCCGTTCGGATGTCGAGGTCGATGCCGAGATCTGGAAGATGCGGAGACCCTTTATCGGAAACGCCAACTAGCGGACATGATTTCTGGTTACGCACGCAGAAGCGCAGGAAGTCATCCGCGAGCGCGCTCGGCAGAATGACGAGGTTGGCCTGGACATAGCCAGGCGCCATGCCACTTGTTTCCTTGGACCAACTCCCGCTCCGACAGGCAGAGCGCACCGCTTGCGGAGTCAAAAGAACATTGAATGCAAAATGAGGTCGCGCTGTCATCGAAATCCCCTTGATTGGCATGCAAGAGGATTGTTTAAATTTCTGATGATTTCAAATTGTCATTTTTGATCACGTTTGATAAATTTTATTTATAGGTTGGGTCAGTTATGGTCGACTTCAAAGCACTTGAAACGGTAGTTTGGATTGCGCGCCTTCAAAGTTTCAGAGCCGCCGCTGACAAACTGAACACGACCCAGCCGGCCATTTCTGTTCGAGTGGCGCAATTGGAGGAAGAGCTTGGGACACAACTCTTTGATCGCTCGAGCAGAGCCCTTTGCATGACACCTCCGGGCAGGGAAGTCCTCGATTATGCGGAGCGCCTTCTTCGCCTACGAGCGGAGATGCTGAATGCCGTCGCCGATCGCTCGAGCCTACATGGCATTTTCAAGCTTGGCGTGGCCGAAACCATAGTTCACACGTGGCTCCCCGCCTTTCTTGAACAGGTCAGCATGACATACCCGAAGCTTGCGCTGGAAATAGAGGTGGATATTTCGACAAACCTGCGCGAGAGACTGTTGCAGCAAAAGATTGACCTAGCCTTTTTGGTGGGCCCGCTGAGTGCGCCGTCTGTCATTCAGCAGCCTTTGTGTCGCTTTCCGCTTTGCTTTGTAGCCAGCCCACGCATCAGCGCCGATTTGGGCGGTGGATCTCTTTCGGATCTGGCTCGATGGCCGATACTAACCTTCGCACGGAACACGCAACCCTACGTGCAGGTCGTTGAGCTGTTTTCCAATCCAAATCTTCCGACACCGCGAATTTACGCGAGTTCATCGCTTTCCACGCTGGTGCGCATGGCGCTCGATAGTATTGGCATTGCAGTTATTCCATCCGAGATTGTTCATGAGGAGCTTGCCTCCGGTTCACTCATAGAACTAGATATCTCTGCTAACCTCCCCGATCTCCATTTTGTCGCCGGATGGCTCGGTACACCGGACCGAGTAACGCTCGAGGAGGTTGTCGCGATGGCAATGAGAGTCGTTGCAGATCGATGACGGCGGTTTCAATTGGTATCATTAGCAGACTGATCCAAGATATGGATCGTCACGTAGATCTTGATTTTGGACCCGCCGGCTATTTGGATGTCCGATCCGACATGGGTAAAGACCATCGATGCGGCGCAGGCGGATGAGATGCTTGATAAAGTCTGCCTGGCCTTCCGTGCGGTCCCGTTAGGCTTGCCTGACGCGACGCTATTCCAGCAATCTGGCGGTACGCAGGGCGTCGCCGAGTATTGAGGCGAGCTCTGGGGAACAGTTAACCCCAGCAAACTGCCGACCGTAGCGAAAGAACGGTTGGAGCTCAAGCACGCGCGCCGCCGCCGCCCTTGCTTCGTCCAGCCGACCAAGTTTGGCCAGCGCGGCAGCCAGCTGCACATAAGTGATGCTGTGTGCGGGATTGGCTTGGACGGACTTGTAGGCGCGACAGCTATCCTCATAGCGACCGCGCAGCAGATGACTCATTGCCTGCGCGTCAAACGCCGCCCACACCCAGGAATCAAACAGGCTTAGCCGCACGCCTCGTTCACTCCATTCTATTGCCCGCTCGGCCTCGCCACTCCAGCCGAGAACGACGCTGCCGAGAATATAGGTCAGTGCCGACGACGGGCTGATTGCCAGCGCTGCCTCCAACGCCGCGAAAGCAGCGGCGGGATCGTGCGCATCCATACGATCGAAAACCCTGCCCATGTTAGAGCCAGTGCATCGTCTTGGCCATTGGCGATAGCCAATCGGGCATGGTGAATTGAGGCGATGCGATTGACCTCCTGCAGGCCAGCGCGGAGAAACAAACAATGATGACACATCGCGGCATTGCCGTGCGCCAATGCGTACGCAGGCTCGAGCGCAATAGCCCGCTCAAGAAGCGTCAGCGCTCTTGTCACCTGCTCCAGCATCCCTGAATCAACGTCAGGCTGGGCCTGGAGCATGAGATCGTAGGCATCAAGGCTTTCGGGCCGTTTCCGCCTGACACGTTCAATCTCTGCTTTTCGCACGCTCGGCGCGATTGCACCCACTACGGAGAGCGCAATCTCGTCCTGAAGCGCAAAAATATCCGCGGAATTGCGGTCATAGCGTTCGGCCCATACATGGGCTCCAGTCGACGTATCGATCATCTGGCCGATCACTCGCACGCTGCCGCCAGATCTGCGCACGCTGCCTTCCAGCACATAGCGCACCCCAAGCTCCCGGCCGACCTGTCTTACGTCCGCAATTCGCCCCTTATAGGCGAAGCTAGAATTTCGCGCGATGACGAACAGCCACTTAATGCGTGCAAGGCCGGTGATAATGTAGTCGACCATCCCATCGGCGAAATATTCCTGCTCCGGATCGCCGCTCAGGTTCGAAAATGGCAGAACAGCAACCGAGTGCTTCTCGGGAAGTGCCAGTACTGGCGCGGCGCGGTAGGCGATTGGCGCATCCCGAACATTTGCGACAACTGCCGGCCCGACATATCGATAGCCATTCCGCGGTATCGTCTCGACCCACCTCTTGGCATCCTCTTTCGCCAGCACTCTGCGCAAGGCTGCGATTTGGACCGTTAAGTTGTTGTCAGCGACCGCCAATTCGCCCCAACCGGCTTCGACCAGCGCGTCTTTCGACACCGGTGTTCCGGCGTTATCGAGCAGCCGCCGCATCAGCGCGACGGCGTGACGCCCAAGCATAGTTGGCTCGTCCCCTCGATACAAAATGCCTGCCGCCGGGTCGAGGCGGAACGGGCCAAACTGGTAGATGTCGCTCCCAATCATCATTCAGCACTTTTAGCAGATTTTTAGGAACGGATTCACGACTTTCCGGCACCGGGCGCCGACCTTGTGCCGATATTCGCAGCAGCAAACACATTGTCAATGGAGGCCAAAATGAGCGCCGAAGCCATCATCCGCATGCCCGATGAGAAGAACGGAGTGATACTGCGCGGTCATCCGATGCACTTTCTCGTCACCGGCGAAAATACTAAGCACACGAGCATGTTCGATTGGACGATTCCCCCGGGGTTCGCCACTGGGTACTATGTTCATCGGCTGCAAGAAAAAACCTTCTACTTGCTCGAGGGCGAATGTGAGTGGCACGTCGGCGACAGGAGCGTCCGTGCGGCGCCCGGAACTTATTTGTTCATCCCTCCGGGCGTGCCGCACAACATTACCAATGTCAGTGAGAAACCAGCCCGGGTGTTGATGACAGTCTCACCGCCCGGCCATGAGCATTACTTCGAGGAGCTCGCGAAGCTTGCCGCACACGGCGCCCCCGATCCAGAAGTCCTCGCCGATCTGCGAAGCCGCTACGACACCGATCAGCTCTCAACCTTAACCACACGCACTTGAGCTTAGGTTTTAGTCGCGATGAGTTAGGGGGACGTGAAGCCCCCCGATAACCAGGTTAGCGCCGCGAGCACATCAGCGGTAGATTGCAGTTGAAGGGATCAGAACTGACCACCCTACATTTCCAAAAAACTTCGCATCGCAAACCTGCCCATTCAGTTCAAGCACCAAGCTCGGGACCTAGTCTCCAGCAAGTTTGTGCACGGCCTTGATCAGTTCGGGCCCCAAATCCGCAGCAAACGGATAGCAGCGCGTGCGACTAAACTTTCGGCATGAACTAGTGCCGGACGTCGTGATGCCGATGGCTTCCAACCCTCCGGGTCCTTCGCGAAGCAATGGACTGCCCGATGATCCCTTGTCAGCAGAACAATCAGTGCGAAGACCACTAGCAATGATACCGTCCGTATTTTCGACCGATCGGACACGGCAATCGCCCAGAACACGCTCGTTCCAATCATCGGGCAAGAAGTCGCCCTGCCGAATGGAGGCTGTCGTGATCTTATCGCCCACTGAGACAGGTCTCGAAGGCAAAAGATACGGTTCGAATTCGGTTACAGGTTCGGACAGGCGCATCACCACCCAATCGAATGGATCGTCCCAGGATTCGGGGCTCTCGTCAGGATGAACGAAAGATTGGACATCGACTTTGTGCCAAGCCGATCCCTTGCCGTCGCTCACCTCGAACGCACATCGAGCCGAAAGCAAACGGGCTGGTGGCACCACAGACGGCGTCTGTCTCGGCCGCGTCCATCACCATGTCGAAAGACCTCAAGAAGCGCGGTTGATCCTCCGTCGGCCCCACCACCGTCTACGCGTTCATGCAGGCTATAGGCCTGGTCAATGATCACGCCGAAGGCTGCGTCGTCCGGGACAAGGTGATCGTAGCCAGGGCCGTCTTCCGGCGACCGGCTGCGACCAACCCGAGTTAATTAGGCCTCACCCGTATATTCGCCTCTCGCCGGGTAGTCGTTTTTGATCACGAAATCCAATGCCTGCACCATCTCGGCGAAATTCGGCCGCGCGAACGGCATGGATTGCAACGAGAGCCAGTAAACGGTCTGATCCGGCCTGATCAAGAACACGCCTGGTTCCGAGAAGAGCGCAGGCTCCTCGATGGCGATCGAAGTCTTTCCGCGCGAGGCGGAAATATAGAGTCCCCATTGCCGAGCCAGGCCCAAGGACAGGCCATAACCGATGCGCAGGTGTTCGGCACCCACCTTGTCAGCCATTTGTCGGGCGCGTTCCTCCCCGTCGGAGCTTATGGCAATTGTGCTCACCCCACGCTCTTCGAAGGCGGGCGTCAGCCGCTCCAACTCTTTGAGATAGTTTCCGCAGACGGGGCAGTGAAGGCCACGGTAGAAGCACACGAGCGTCATGACCGACGGATTTTCGCGTGTTAGATCGAACTTTCCGTGCCGAAGCGTCTTGACGGTCAAGTTGGGGGCCAGTGCTCTCGGGACCAACATCGATCAACTCCTTTAGATAAATCGTCCGACGCAGTGTTGACGTCATGACCTGACCATCCCATGATTATGATCATCATTGGTCCGAAAATCATGATCGAAAATCCGAATATCCTCCCAAAAGTCGATCGCTTAACTGCCTTCTTTGACGCCTTCGAACTAGAGGCGTCGCTCGCCCCCACACCGATGAGCAATGGCCGTGCCCGGCTGTTCGTGGTCGGTGAACCAGGCGGCTCAGCCGAAAAGATTATCCTTCAGCCACGGGGAGACACGCCTCCCGATGGGTTGGCCTTGATAACCGCGGCGGTCGATTTCGAGGGAGTGCATAACCCGCTGATGAACGCGTTGCCGGACCAGGTGGTCGTCGACGTCAACAACATTCCAACCCTTCGCGACACCACGGCCGCCTTCATGGCAGAAGCGTTGGAATCCCGCTGCGGACGCAGTGCCGCCCTTAACCGGCTTTGCGAAGTCATCGTTCTGCTTATCCTAAGGTCGGCGATCGACCGTGGCGCGACCGAACCCGGCCTGCTGGCGGGCCTGTCTCATCCCTCGTTACACCGGGCGTTGGTGGCAATGCACGATGCGCCGACGCGAGCCTGGAACAGTGACGATCTTGCCGCGACGGCGGCGATGTCACGAAGCCATTTTATGGCGGTGTTTCGCAACGTCGTCGGTACTACGCCGCAGGCTTATTTGACCGGATGGCGCTTGGTGCTGGCTCGGCGAAAGCTCGCGAAAGGGGCGAAGGTGAAGACGGTAGCACGTCAGGTCGGGTTCGGCAGTACGGCTGCGTTCTCTCGCGCTTTCTTCCGGAAATTTGGGAACTGGCCGTCAGCCCGACCGTAGGCTAGGCTGTAGTGACGAATTAAGGAATTGGGGTTCCGTTTTGGGAGCAAATCAGATTCAACGCTGACTTTTGGAGGTCGGCGATGGATGGTGAAATTCTTCGAGATGATCAGTGGGAGCGTCTGAAGCCGTTCGTTCCCGGCGGGCGCAAAGGTCGACGCGGCCCCCGCAGCGACGGGCGCCGGTTCTTCGATGCGATCTTGTGGCTGGCCCGATCCGGTGCACGTTGGCGTGACTTGCCTGAAGATCGTTTCGGCCCCTATCAGACGGTCAAACGACGTTACTATCGCTGGATCGAACAGGGCGTATTCGACCGGATTTTCGAAGCGGTGACAGCCGCTCCGGACATGGAGTGGCTGTCGATCGATGCCACGGTGATCCGGGCGCAGGCACAAGCGGCTGGCGGGCGCCGTAAAAGGGGGGAACGAAAGCCCAGGCTCTCGGTCGTTCCCGTGGCGGATTTGGTAGCAAAATCCATGCAGTAGTGGATGCACTCGGGCTACCGGTTCGTTTCCACCTTGGCCCAGGCCAGCAGAACGATATGGCGCCGGCCTGTGATCTCGTGCGGGGATTGCCTGCCAACCAGGTGCTCGCTGACCGCGCCTACGATGCCGACAGCCTGCACGACATCATCCTTGACCAAGGCGGCGAGCCGGTCATCCCGCCGCGTCGTCATCGCAAGTATCAGCATGGCTATGATCGCATTGCTTATAAACAGCGATGGGGCATCGAGAGCTTCTTTGCCAAGCTCAAACAGTGGCGTCGCATCGCAACGCGATACGACAAACTCGCCGCCAACTTCCTCGGCTTCATCAAGATCGCAAGCATCATGATCTGGCTTAAATAGTTAAATCGTCACCACAGCCTAGTACTACAGTTGCGTTTGATTTGAAATCATGATTCATTTCCCGCATTTGACGGGAGGGAATCGAATGTCGGTAGCGGGTTGGTCCGGGTCCATGCTGGCGTGGCAGCGTGAGCTCGATGCCTTGAAGGTGCGGTTGGGTCCGGTGTTTGGTCGCCGCGAATTGCGCGTATCGTGTGGTGCCTTTCTGGATGGGTTATTGTCGGGAGCAGAGCGCAAGACCGGCTGGTTGATGGCTGAACAGGCAGGACTGGATCGCCCTTATCGGATGCAGTCGCTGCTGGGGCGCAGCCATTGGGATGCTGACGCATTGCGCGATGCGGTGCGCGCTTATGCAATGGAGTCTCTAGGTGACGCGGACGGCGTTCTTGTGGTCGATGAGACCGGCTTCCTGAAGAAAGGCGTTCATTCGGTGGGTGTCGCGCGACAATATTCCGGCACGGCCGGCCGGATTGAGAACTGTCAGGTCGGTGTTTTCCTTGCCTATGCAAGCCGCTACGGTCAGACCCTGATCGATCGGCAGCTTTATCTGCCGAAGGGGTGGGCTGAAGATGAAGCGCGCCGTACTTCGGCTCACGTCCCCCAGTCCCAGACCTTCGCGACCAAACCGACCATCGCTGCCAAGCTCATAGCCGATGCGCTGGATGCCGGCGTGCCTTGTGCCTGGGTATTGGCCGATGCGCTCTATGGTTCGGATTCGAAGCTACGCCGGATGCTGGAAAGCCGTGGCCAGCCTTATGTTCTAGCAGTTCGCTCCAACCATTGCCTGCGCTTCGTGCGCGAGCAATGCTTCGAGCAAACTGATCCGGAGACGATGGCCGCGGAATTAGAGGCGGAGGCCTGGTCAAGTCATCCAGCAGGCGAAGGCGCCAAAGGCCTTCGGCTTTATGATTGGGCCCGTATTCCTCTCAGCTCTCGTCCTGATGCACAATGGGAGCGCTGGCTTCTGATCCGCCGCAGCCGACGCGAACCCGATGCGCGCGCCTATTATTTTGTCTTTGCGCCTGCCGGTACGGAACTGAGCGAGTTGGCTGGCGCTGCCGGGCTGCGTTGGACGGTAGAAGAATGCTTCCAGCGTGCGAAGGACGACCTCGGCCTGGATCATTGCGAGGCGCGATCCTGGCATGCCTGGAACCGGCACATGACGCTCGTCATGGCGGCCGCTGCATTCCTCGCCAAGCTCGGCGCCGACCTACGCCGTACCGCTGCTGGCAAACCGAACGAAACGAGTCCAAACCCGCCAATCGCCGCCTGACCAACACCCTGGCGCTCCTGCCTAGCGTCGCAGAGATCCGCTATATGATCAAACGGCTCTTACTGCCGCCCCCAATCAGAGTTCGCCTGATCTTGGCATGGTCGCTCTGGCGACGCATGCATCAAGCGTCCGCAACCCTCGCTCACTACAGAGCCAGGAATCAAACGCAACTGTAGTACTAGAGCGTTTCTGATTTTATTTGAATCGCGGATTCCCTTTTGTTGTCGAATGTGATTCAAGATGCTGGCTGAGAGGAGGTCAGCATCGATGGTCGCACCTCTTTCGAATGATCTGCGTGAACGTGTTGTGGGCGCTGCTGCGGCGGGAGAGAGCTGCCGCTCAGTGGCGGCGCGGTTTGGTGTCTCAGTCTCATCTGTCGTGAAGTGGTCGCAGCGCTATCGCCGCAGCGGCTCCATCGCGCCCGGTCAGATGGGCGGGCATCGCAAACGTCTTTTAGAACCGCATCGCGCTTTCATTGCCGAGCGGATTGCGCAGAGCCCGCAGATCAGCCTGCACGGCCTCAAGGACGAACTAGCGGCAAGAGGCGTCATCGTCTCGCATGACGCCATCTGGCAGTTCATGCGCCGCGAGGGGCTGCGCTTCAAAAAACGTATGGCTCGCCCGTCTGCAAGTGGTCTGAAAGAGCCTGATCAATCTGCACCAACGTATCCGGTCTCAAGGCATGCCTTGGCCAAGATGGAGCTCCGCACGCCTTGATCCTCATAAACGCTCCGGCGAGGTCCGCCATCTTTTTGATCGGGTTTTCAAGGCGTCGTCTAACTGTCAGGCCATCTTCCTCATTCCACCCGCAGATACTCGCGAGGCAGCAACGCCTCGACTACGACACGGCGGCTGTGTGTTCGAACATCACACGTTTCTGCAACACTGCCCAAATGATGCGCGCCATCTTTGCCGCCAATGCGACGATAACGATGTTTGGATGAGCGCGCGCGATCAGTCCTCGTAGCCACGCTCCAGTTGCGGTCTGGGTTCGTGCAAGATGCGGCATGGCGGCCCTGGCCCCATGGATCAGCATGCGACGCAGGTACCCGTTCCCACGTTTGGTGATGCCCAAAAGCTTGGGTCTGCCTCCTGTCGTCATCTGCCGCGGTACCAGCCCGAGCCAGGCCGCAAGATCTCGGCCACGAGCGAAGGCTTGCGCCTGGTCGATCGCAGCCACAAAAGCAGTTGCGTTCAACGATCCTATGCCGGGGATCGATTCCAGTCTCTGACATGAGGCATCATTGCGAGAAAAGGCAGTGAACTCATCATCAAATGATGAGATGCTCTCGGAGAGACCGCGAAGATCCCGCCACATCTCTTCGAGCAAACGGCGAATTCGATCACTCAACAGATCGCCGCTGCTTTCGATCACCTGCGGTAGGATGCTCTCAAGCTTCTTGCGCCCCTGCGGAACGGTGATGCCGCGCTCCAGGAGAATTGCACGCAGTTGATTGATGAGGGCGGTTCGCTCGCCAACCAAACGATCTCTGGCGCGATGAAGGCTCTGCAGGTCGAGTTGCTCCTCGGTCTTGAGTTCGACGAGCCGCATGGTTGGTCGGGTCGCCGCTTCAGCAATTGCCTCAGCGTCACGGTCGTCATTCTTCTGCGCCTTCACATAGGGGCGCACGTATTCTGGCGACATGAGACGAACAATATGCCCTTGCTTTCGCAGCACGCGGCCGAGATGATGAGCGCCGCAGCACGCTTCCATAGCGACGATGCACCGAGGAAACTTTGCAGCCAGTTTTGCAATGCTGTCGCGGTGAAGTCGCCGGCGCAGAAGGACCTGACCGGCCGCATCGATCCCTGCCACGCTGCAGCTATTCTTACCGAGGTCGATTCCCAATAATGCGATCTGCATGACCCTGTCCCTTTCTCGATTGATCCCGCGCCATTGTGCAGGAGGCTGAGTGGGCGAGCCATTCCATAAACGATGTTTGCCCTTGAGCAGGCGCGCGCTGACATCGTCCGTCGACGCAAGCGCTGGCAGTCATGGCAGACGCGACTTGATCCTCAAAGGCTCGTGTTCATCGACGAAACCTGGATTAAGACCAACATGGCGCCGCTCTACGGCTGGGGTGTTAAGGGCTCGCGGACGGTTTCCCATAGGTATGCACCAAGAGCTTCGGCCGCGGAGGCTGACGCCTTTGCGCGGCAGGCGTCGGCATCTTCGGTTTTGAAGGAGGCGGTGAAGAAGGCTATCTGGTAGATAAGAGAGCGTGCGTCGCCATACGGGATGAAGCGCAGATTATGCAGGACGATTTCCACCCTCGCCGATCTTTCGGCTTCGAAGCGCTCCGGCGAGAACAGACTACCGAGGCCAACGGTCACGGATGGTCCCTACCCTATTTGCGGCCGATCTCCGGGCCGGAATATCCATGGATGTCGGTGTCATGCAACTCCTCGACAGCCCACGGATCGGAGATGTTCTGGTTCATGACGGCGGCGAACCAGCGAAAGTCCTCGAACAGGATCTCGTGCGCTGGTCGGATCCATGAAACGAGCGCGCCGCCGGCCGCGAGAGATTCTGGTTGCTTGTGTTCCGGCTTGTGGCGTTCGCCTTTCAGCAGGGCGATGAGGTCGCTGTGATCCTTTGGGAGGACCACCCTCGCCTCAAGGGCTTGGAGCCTATTGTCGATGTTGTAGGAGGTGGCGATGCCGGCGATGGCCAGGGTGCCCAGCCACATCGCGTAGTCGGGAATTGCGTAGACCTCTTCAGCCACCAAGCTGCCCCCCGTGCCGCCCCCATGGCGACGTAGATTCCCGTCCGCTTTAACATCCCTGCCCCCGTGTTCACCCTCCACTGTCGTAAAGGTTGTCGCAGGGACTGTCCATACGACCTGTCAGCCGAACATCCGCTTGAAGAAGCCGCGCTGCCCCTACTGCGCTTGTTGTCGCCATGCATCGCGGTCAGCCTCGGCCGCGTCGGCTCGCCTGCCTTCTGCTTCAGCCCGCTTGCTCTCGGCGTCTGCCCGGAGGCCTTCGGTGTCCGCACGACGCCTCTCTGCCTCGACGAGATCCTTCAGGCCGTCGATCTGGGTCTCCAGCGCCTTCATAAGCAGTTCCGGAGCCAGCCTGTCCTCAGGACCGTCCGAGATATCGTCGCTACGACCGTCCAGGGACATCTGCAGAAACTCGACGGGCACCTGGATTCTGACGGTGCCATCGTTGCCGGTCACGCGCTGCCAGCGTTTCCGCTGGACCTGCTTCCGGGCGGATTCGATCTTCACGCCAAGCCGGTCAGCCAGCTCCTTGTATGTGAGGCTTTCATAGTCCATGGACGGTCTCCGGTACGGTCGTATGGACAGAATATAGCCCGAGCGTGGTTAACGAGCGTTTACCATGCTGGAACAGCCGGCCACTTCTCCACGGTCCGGAGACATGTCCTAAGACCGTCCTGCCCCCTATTCCCTGGACGGAAGCTCGATCTGCTCCCGGATTTTCTTCGCACCATCGGCGAGCACTCTGGCGAACCGTTCGAACTCCTCTTCAGAAAACATGCGGGTCCCTGCGTCGATGCCCTCTTGCCATGCAGGACCACGCTCCCATGCTTCCTTGAAAGCGATCGCCAGGTCTGCGGATCGCCGCGTCTGTTCGAGGGCTTCGAACAGTAGCGCAGCTTGTCGGATGTCCTTCTCGCGCTTAGCCGGCCCCTGCCCGTCGTTATGACGGCGGCTGGCGACTATCAGCTTGTGGATCGCGTACCGGGACGGATCAGGGACAGTCACGGGGACGCCGCTCTTGTGAAGGAGGATTGTCCGAACGGGATCCCTGATCAGGAAGTCGAGGAATCGGAGCGGATCCGCGCTGGCGCCGCCCAGCGCCGGCATCTTGGACGGCTGGTCGATGTAATCGTCGGAGCCGCGGTTCGAAGTCAGGAATTCGACCCGGTAGCCGCTGTCCGTCACGAACGCGGACGACGCCGCGCCACCCGATCGATGGGGCACCGGGCGGAACGTCGGATCGACTTCCCGCAGCAGCACGACGATCGGAGGCAGGCTGTCTTGGACCTCATGGCTGATGGCGTAATCCTGAGCGACATCTGCATCACCCGTGATGATGGCCGCCATAGGGAGGCGGACGCCGAGAAGGCCGCTATAGGTCTGGAAAGCGAGCCTGCCGATGAGGACACCGCGGAGCCGAAAGAGGCCGGCGTCCGCCAGAGCCTCGACGACGTCACCCGACATGGCGTCGGGCGCGATCAGGCCGCCCTCGCGGGTGAGCGAAGACACCATGCGCCTGCGGGCGCGAAGGTCATCCTTCTCCCGCTTGTGGTCGGCGACCCGCTGCGCGATGTCCGGATCGTCGGCGGGACCGACGTAGCGACGTGTCGTCCCCCCATGGCCATCCGGGATATCGAAATACCAGTATTTGCGACCCTTGATGTTTGCGGGCGTGAACCGACCCTCTGGAGGAAAGTCGGCCGTCCATGCGGCGTCGAGCGAGCGCTGGCCCAGCTCGGCAAGCATGGTCTGGTACATGAGGTCAATGGTCTTCAAGGATCTTGACCTCGTGCTCGGGTTCCTGCCAGTGTTCGATCTTCTCGCAGGCGAGGCAGAGCGCGCGATCAGGCGCGTAGGCTGTCCGACCATCCTTGCGGACATGCATGCCGATCTTCAGCACGATCTCAGCAGGCTTCTGCTGGCATCTCTGGCAGATTCCGAGGCCGTCATCCATGGCGCTACTCCGTCGTTAAACTGTTTTACAAAAACAGTATAACCAGCGATTGGGGGTAGAGCAACGCGACAGCACAGAAGACCAACTATCTTCTGGCTGGCAAGGTATACTGGAAGCAGGCGATTGCCGCTAAGGTTGAGACCGACAGTTCCGCAGATGGCCGCACGAAAACGGTCAAGTATGACTATGACGGCGACGGCACCTATGAGGTCGCCATACAGTCACAGCATCAGGCGGATGGCTCGACAGTTGCAACTGTGACCGAGACCAATGCCAGCGGCGCCGTTGTCGCCAAGGGCACGATCACGACCAGCACCGAAAAAATTGGCGACGCAAGCGCTATCGATCGACGGCAACCAAGATCCCCAGTGGGGAAGGTTAGTCATATTTTAGTAGGTTATGTTATAACATTTGTAGCGTAATAGAAATTATGCAACTAACCTATTGAAATTATTAATAATTTAAATGGTAACGGCCCGATTGCTACCGCGGGGAATATGTCTTGACGCGTGCGGCGATCTCTTCGTCGAAGACAAAGCAATCGAGGAACTCCTGCCATTTTCCGGCTGACCGACGCGCCTCAGTCAGCATCTGCCTAAGTTGGTCAATGCCATCGTCTGTCAGAGCGGGTGTGCTCTCGTCATCTCCGTCACGACGCTGATGATATTCCCATAGGTCAGGTTGTCATCATTGCTGATGATCTCCCTGAGGAGGTCGACGTCCTCATCGAGGATTTCGGCGATATAGTCGATGGTGAAGACGAAGCTGACCGTTGCCATCAAGCGGCCTCGGCGCAGATGATTGCCGCTGTCGGCTTCCAGTTCCATGGAAGCAGCTCCGCGAGGCGATTGATCTTGTGATCCTGAATGCGGTCGAGCACGTCAGCCAGATAGGCCTGCGGATCAAGGCCATTCATCTTGGCCGTCTCGATGATCGTCATGGCCCGTGCCAGGGTCTCTGCTCCTGTATCGGCCCCTGCGAAGAGCCAGTTGCGTCTTCCAACGCCTATCGGACGCAACGCCCGCTCGGCGGCATTGTTATCGATTGCGACACGGCCGTCTTCCAGGAACAGGCAGAATGAAGACCACCTGCTCAAGCCGTACCGGAAAGCGCCCGCCAGATCGCTCTTGCCGGGGATACGGGTCAGTTGCGCTTCGGCCCAGACGCGGAATGCTTCGACCTTTGCCTTGCTGTGCTTCTGGCGCGCGGCAAGACGGATATCGGCAGACTTGCCTGCAACCTCGCGCTCGATGTCGTAAGCGCGCCGATACGGTCGAGAGCTTCGCGGGCTATCTCGGATTTGTTCGAGGTCCAGATATCGTGGAAGTCGCGCCGCCAATGCGCCCAGCATGAAGTCTCCCGGAAGCGGCGTTTCCCGTCCGGTCCGGCCTCATATAACTTCGCATAGCCTTTGTAGCCGTCGGCCTGAAGGATGCCGCTCGCTTGGTCTAGGTGACGGTGAACGTGCTCTTCCTTCCAGTCGGGAGCAAAATAATAGACCGCACCGGGCGGAGCTATGCCCGCCCATGGACGTTGGTCCCGGACATAGGTCCAGAGCCGGCCCTTCTTTACCCCTTTCCCCAGCCCCTTGTCGCGCAAAGAACGATCCAGAACCCGGATCGGCGTGTCGTCGGCGTGGAGAAGGTCGCTGCTCATGATCGCCGCCTCGACCAACTCGATCAGCGGCAGGAGCACCCGCATGGCGCGGCCACACCAATCGACCAGCGTGCTGTCGGGGATATCAACGCCCATGCGGGCGAAGATTTCGTTCAGGCGATAGAGCGGCAGGTGGTCGTCAAACTTCGAGACCAGGATGTAGGCGAGCAGTCCAGCGCCCGCCATGCTGCCCGGTATCGGACGGCTGGGCAAGGGCAACTGCACCATCTTCTCGCAGCAGCGGCAGGACTTCTTCAGCCGGGCGATCTCGATGACCTTCATCTGTGCGGCGATCACGTCGAGGATTTCGCTGACGTCTTCACCGACACGCCGCAGTTCGCCACCGCAATCGGGGCAGTGCGTCCCAGGATCGAGTTCCCTGCGCTCGCGAGCGGCCTTGTCCGACACGCGCGGACGGCGGCGCATGGTCTTTTCGGGCGTGCTTGCCACTGGCTCGGTAGGCTCAGCTTCTTCGACCTCGTCGAGCGGCTCGATGCTGCTTTCCGAGGCGGCAATCATCAGGTCCTCCAGCGCCAGTTCCAACTGCTGGATTTCCCGTTCGATCTTTTCCGACGATTTGCCGAAGCCATGTTTCTTCAGCCTGGCGATGCGCAGCCGCAAGGACTGGATCAACTGATCATGCGCCTGCAAGGTCGCAGACATCTTCGCGTTCTTCGCCTCAAGCGAGGCGATCATCGCCTTCAGGAAGGCCGATCATCGGGAAGATTTTGGCTCGCGTTTGACATGAACCTGACTACCACAGGTCAGGGTCAATATCCATAAAAACACGCAGATTCAGTGAGATAAAGTCAACCGACACGGGCCGGAGGAACGCCCCAGTCGGGCCGTCGCCAATCAATCCCTTCCCACAGCATTGCCAGTTGAGCAGACGTCAACCGGGCTGCTCCATCTGCTGCCAAGGGCCATGGAAACCGCCCTTTCTGCAAGATTTTGTACCTCACAAGGGAATGCAGCCGCGGCCGGCGCAGATCAGCAGTTAGTGCGGGTCACGCATCCGTTTCATCCTTTATTCGCACAGCAGTTGCCGTGCGTCGGCAAGCGCTACAATCGGCATGGTGAACGGCTCTTGCTGCAGACGGAAGATGCTTCCGTTTGGTCGCTTCCCCCCCAATGGACTGATCTTGTCAGTGCGGATCCGGAGGTGGTCATGGGCAATGGACGGGCGCTTGTGCGGTTCGCCGATTTGATGGAACTCGCGGATCTGGTCGATCGCCTTTCCAGCAAATCGGCGGCGTGACCACGGGGCGATCTATAAAGGCAATTATGCCGCGCGTGTAAAGCGAATTACGCCGCACGAGGAACTTGCATGATCAATAATGCGCGCTTTAATGGCAATATTGCAGACATCAAGCCTGAATGCAGTCTTGACGCAGCCACACATAGCGGCGTAATTTTACTTACGTTAATGCCGATTCGCGCGGTCGGAGCCAGCGATGTCTGCCAAGCACGACAGCAAGCGATCCAAGACAGACGTCCTTATCGAAGAGGGCACCTTCAATCCAACCCCGGACAAGGTGCGCGATCCGAAGTTCCAAGGCAGCGAGTTCTTCGATCCGCTCGACGTTGTGCAGGTCAAATACGAGATGCTGCGTCGCGTCTCGATCGACAAGGTGTCGGTGACGGAGGCCTCCGACGAATATGGGGTCTCCAGGCCGACCTACTATCAGGCCGAGGCGAACTTCGACCTGGCCGGGATTGCCGGACTGGTGCCGGCAAAGACGGGGCCGCGCGGCCCCCACAAGATCGATGCAGTCCTGGCATTCCTGCAAGCACGGCTGGTCCCAGGCGAACCCGTTCGTGCCCGGGAACTGGCGAAGCTGGTACGCCGCGAGCTCGCTATCGAGCTTCATCCAGAACGATCGAGCGGGTACTAAAAAAAACCGGCAGATAAACATTGCCGTGACGTCAGCATGCTCGATCTTGCCGTCGACCATTGCGGCTCAGTACGAGGTGCTGCGTGGCGCAGCTCTCGGCGAAGTGCTGCCGTTCAAGGCCCGCGGTGGCCTCATGCTTTTTCGGCGCCGGGGCATGTGGGGATGGGTCCAGGCGCTGACCGCAATCGCAAGCTCCCCCCACGCGAAGATTGATCCGCCGACAGCCGTCAGCTCAGCGCACGGCGGACACAGCGCCGTCGTTCATGTCCTTGCAACAATCGCCACGAGCATTCACCTGCGGAGATTACTATGAATGCACATCTCAAAGTTCAGTCTCATCACCTTGAACGTAGCGCCTATCTGTACATCCGCCAGTCTTCAATGCGCCAGGTCGTCGAGAACGCCGAGAGTACCCGGCGGCAGTATGCGCTTCGGGGGCGCGCTGTCGCTCTCGTTGGCACGACGAGCAGATTGTCGTCATCGACAATGATCAGGGCGAATCCGGCGCATCGGCGGCATGGCGCGAGGGGTTTCAGCGGCTGGTCAGCGACGTCGGCATAGGGCATGCCGGGATCGTCATGGGCCTGGAGGTCTCCCGTCTGGCCCGCAACAATGCCGATTGGCAGCGGCTGCTCGAGATTTGCGCTCTTGCCGACACTCTGATCCTCGACGAAGATGGCGTCTACGATCCGGCAAGCTTCAACGATCGCCTCTTGTTGGGCCTGAAGGGAACAATGAGTGAGGCCGAACTGCATGTGATCAAGGCAAGATTGCGCGGCGGCATCCTCAACAAGGTGAGGCGCGGCGAGTTCCGTTGTCCCCTGCCGACCGGGCTGGTCTATGACCCGTCCGGCAATGTGATGCTTGATCCGGACCTGCAAGTCAGAGAGACGATCGTTCATTTC
This sequence comes from Rhizobium sp. CB3090, assembly GCF_029714285.1. NCBI lineage: Bacteria > Pseudomonadati > Pseudomonadota > Alphaproteobacteria > Hyphomicrobiales > Rhizobiaceae > Rhizobium > Rhizobium sp. CB3090. The sequence goes on along the minus strand of NZ_CP121663.1, from coordinate 231,627 downwards.
TTTGAGACGTTCTCTCGCGTCGGATCCGCCTCCCAGACCGTCAAGGTCTTTCGCAAGGAAGGCCTTCTGTTCCCATCGCGCCTGCACAACAGTCAGACGGTGTTTCGGCCGCTGACCGCATCGACGGCGATGCGTGTCCTGAACAATCCGCGCTACGCCGGCGCCTATAGTTATGGCCGGCGACAATTTCGACGCACCGTCGATGGTGACCTGCCACGGGTAATTTCCTCCAGATTGCATTAGAGTCCGGCCCATCAAAGGACGGACGAATGAAGAAGCAGAGATTTACTGAAGAGCAGATTATTGCGGTGCTGAAGGAGCAGGAGGCTGGCGCGAAGGTGGCCGACCTCTGCCGCAAGCATGGGATTTCGGACGCGACATTTTACAATTGGAAAGCCAAATACGGCGGCATGGAGATTTCCGAGGCGAAGCGCCTGAAGGCTCTCGAAGAAGAGAACGCCAAGCTGAAGAAGTTGCTCGCCGAGCAGATGCTGGATGCTGCTGCACTCCGCGAGCTTCTTGCAAAAAATGGTAGGGCCCGCCGCCAAGCGTGAAGCCGTCGCGCATCTGAAGGCCGTCATGGGCCTCTCGGAGCGGCGGGCCTGCCAGATCATATCGGCTGACCGGAAGATGGTGCGGTATCGGTCACGCCGTCCGTCAGAGGCCGAACTGCGGACAAGACTGCGCGACCTCGCCAACGAGCGGCGGCGTTTCGGCTACCGGCGACTGTTTGTCCTGCTCAGGCGGGAGGGAGAGCCGTCCGGTGTCAACCGCGTCTACCGGCTATACCGAGAGGAAGGCCTGTCGGTTCGCAAGAGGAAGGCCAGGCGGCGTGCCGTCGGAACGCGTGCGCCGATACTCGTCGAAGCCAAGGCCAATGCCCGTTGGTCGCTGGATTTCGTGCACGATCAGTTCGCCTGCGGAAGAAGATTTCGTGTGCTCAACATTGTTGATGACGTGACGCGCGAATGCCTGGCGGCGATCCCGGACACCTCGATCTCCGGCCGTCGTGTTGCTCGCGAATTGACGGCGCTCCTCGAGCGGCGAGGCAAACCCGGCATGATTGTCTCCGACCACGGCACGGAATTCACGTCGAACGCGATCCTCGCTTGGTCAAAGGAGCACAAGGTCGAGTGGCACCACATCGCACCGGGAAAGCCCATGCAGACGGCTATATTGAATCCTTCAACGGACGGATGCGCGACGAGCTGCTGAACGAAAGCCTGTTCTTCGGTCTCGATCATGCCCGCAACGCCATCGCCGAATGGGCGCACGATTATAATCATTCCCGGCCGCACTCATCGCTCGGATATCAGACCCCGGCCAGCTATGCCGGAACCATTGCCGCAACCGGCTTCAACGCTGCGCAAGATGAAGGCTACGCGTTTCCGCCGGTTGCTCCCACCGCGCCAAGTGGCGTATCGAAAACCGCCGGGGCTCTAATCGCCGTTGGATGAAAGTTCAGTGGCATGTATGGACGCGTGGCAAGGGGCAAGTTGGTGTTTCTGACGGATTGGTCGGGTGCAGGCATGTATTCGGCCTTTGAATGCGGCGTGTTCATGCCGCTGGCCCTGATGTAGTCCGCGGATCGGATCCCAGACAGGTCAACGCGCTTTCAAGCGGCACCCACTGATCGGGTTTGTCCGATCCCGGCTCGACCGTTCGCCATCACGCCATCAGCACCTCACCAGTTTCTGCATCCTCTGTGAGCATTCAAACGGCGGCGGTCGCCTCAAAGCGCCTGCCCGTCGTCATCAACGCCCAGACGATCCGCGCCATCTTGTTTGCCAAAGCAACAGCGACGACGTTGTACGGCTTCTTCGCCAGAAGCTCGGCAGCCCAACGCGTCGGCGCCGTTTTGCCGTTCCGGCTGAAGCGGAGGACCGCGTGCGCCCCGACGACGAGAAGCCGGCGGAGATAAGGGTCGCCTTGTTTGCTGATCCTTCCGAGGCGGTCCTTGCCACCCGATGAGTTTTGCCGCGGCACCAGGCCTATCCATGCCGCCAGTTGTCGGCCGGATTTGAAGAGCGACGCGTCGGTCACCGTTGCGGCAATTGCGCTGGCAGTGATCGGGCCAATTCCAGGGATCGCCTCAAGGCGGCGGCTCAGTTCGTTCGAGCGATGCCAAGCATGAATTTGGCGATCCAACTCGCTGACCTTCTCGTGCACCTCCCGCAACTGCCCGATCAGTGGAAGAAGCGCGGACCGCGCAAGCGGCGGGATCAGATCGTGATCATCGTCGTCGACCAACGCCATCAGCATTCCGACGCCGGCAAGGCCCTGTCGCGTTACGATGCCGAACTCCGCCAAGTGGCCGCGAAAGGCGTTCACCAGCATTGTCCGCTGCCGGATCAAAAGCTCGCGGACCCGATGCAGCATCAGCACGCCCTGTTGCTCCTCGCTCTTCACTGGAACAAAGCGCATCGTCGGCCGCGTCACCGCCTCGCAAATCGCCTCAGCATCCGTGGCGTCATTCTTCTGCCGCTTCACGTATGGCTTGACGTAAGATGCCGGCATCAGCCGAACCTCGTGACCCAGCGCCATAAGAACCCGAGCCCAGTGGTGTCCAGTCGCGCATGCCTCGATTCCGATCAGGCATGGCGGCAATGCTTTGAAGAATCCAACGACATCGTCGCGGCGCAGCTTGCGGCGGCACACGATCGCGCCAGCACCATTGATCCCGTGAACCTGAAATACATGCTTGGCGATATCCAGACCAATTATGGTAATCTTCTCCATGGACGGCTCTCCCTTATGTGACTTTCGACAGCCACACTTTGGCACATTGCGATGCCGGGAGCGGAGGCCGTCCACCACATCAGGTCACAGTCGATAGCAGGGCCTCCCGTCGACCAGGCCGTTGGCATGCTGGTTGCTGAACAGATGACGCCGGCCGCCGTCGAACTGGTGCTCGAAGTCCGTAAGGAGATCGAAGCCCGTCATGAAGAAGCGGATCGGCTGCGCTGCCGCGCGATCGAGCGCGCCCAAACAGAAGCCGATCTCGCCAGCGCCGTTTCATGCTCGTAGACTCCAATAACCGCCTCGTCGCCGACACGCTCGAAGGCGAATGGAACGACAAGCTCCGCATCCTGGCCAATGCCCGCGAAGAGCGCGAGCGCGCCCGCGAGCACGATCAATTCATTCTCGATAAAGCTGTCCATGAGCGGTTGGTCGCAATGACGGCGGACTTCAAAAAGCTTTGGGCGGACCCGGATACCCCGAACCGCGAACGCAAGCGACTGCTTGCCCACATCATCGAGGACGTCACCCTCGTCAAGCTACCGGCGAAAGGAACGACCAAGGTTCACGTTCGATTCAAGGGTGGCAAAATCCAGACGCTTACCACCAAGAGCCCCAAATCCTCCGCCCAGCAGATAACGACACAACCCGGCGTCGTCGAATTGGTCGACAGGCTCCTTGACGACCACGTCTATTCCGAAATCGCCGAACTCCTCAACCAGCAAGGATATCGCCTGGGCGAGGCCGGGCGCCGCGGTCGCCAAGACGCCCGCTTCACGCCCTTGCGAGTTGCCTATCTCGTGCACCAATACAAGCTGCGCCCACGCCATGATCGCCTACGCGAGCGCGGAATGCTGACAAAACAGGAAGCGGCAGTGCGTCTCAATGTCCACGAACAAACCGTCACCAGATGGGCCAAGCATGGCCTCATCGCCAGCCATGCCTCCAACGGACACCATTGCCTGTACGAAATCCCCGATGGAGACCTGCCGCAGAAGCAATGCAGCCGATGGAACCGGCTCGTTGATCGGGCAGCCGCACGCGTACAAAGTGCCAGCCAGGCAAAACTGTCAACTGAAGATGAAAGAGGCGTAGTATGAACGCAGATCGTTTGTAAAAAGGCAGCTGCCCTGGCCGTCACTCCAGATCACTTTTAGCAGCGATCCGCTGCGTCCGCGGAACACAAAAAGATTGCCGTCCAGAGGGTTCAGTTTCAGCACCTCCTGCACCCGCAACGCAAGGGATGGAAACCCACACCGCATGTCCGTATGGCCCGTTGCAATCCACACCCGCACATTTGACCGGAAGGAAGCGTGATCACCGCAACGTCTCCAGTCCCCGCATGATCCGCAGCAGCGCCTCAACGTCAACGCTGCCGTCCACGACCACACGACGGCCGTTCGCCGCAACAATTCTCCATGCGGCCGGAAGGAGGCGCCACCGGATGCTCCATCGCAGCAGGTGGAGTGACCTGCTTCACCGGCACAAAAGTTTCCGGCATGACGAACGCCGGCACAAAACCATCGGTTTGTTTCTGGCTGTGCAAACCCTGGCGAACCGATTTGCGCCAACGGTTCAACAGCGAGCGGCTGATGCCGTACTGACGGGCCGTGGCCGACGCCTGGCCTCTCCCCGCAAAGCTTTCTGCGACAATCCGCAGCTTCTCATCCTCACTAGTACTACAGTTGCGTTTGATTCCTGGCTCTGTAGTGAGCGAGGGTTGCGGACGCTTGATGCATGCGTCGCCAGAGCGACCATGCCAAGATCAGGCGAACTCTGATTGGGGGCGGCAGTAAGAGCCGTTTGATCATATAGCGGATCTCTGCGACGCTAGGCAGGAGCGCCAGGGTGTTGGTCAGGCGGCGATTGGCGGGTTTGGACTCGTTTCGTTCGGTTTGCCAGCAGCGGTACGGCGTAGGTCGGCGCCGAGCTTGGCGAGGAATGCAGCGGCCGCCATGACGAGCGTCATGTGCCGGTTCCAGGCATGCCAGGATCGCGCCTCGCAATGATCCAGGCCGAGGTCGTCCTTCGCACGCTGGAAGCATTCTTCTACCGTCCAACGCAGCCCGGCAGCGCCAGCCAACTCGCTCAGTTCCGTACCGGCAGGCGCAAAGACAAAATAATAGGCGCGCGCATCGGGTTCGCGTCGGCTGCGGCGGATCAGAAGCCAGCGCTCCCATTGTGCATCAGGACGAGAGCTGAGAGGAATACGGGCCCAATCATAAAGCCGAAGGCCTTTGGCGCCTTCGCCTGCTGGATGACTTGACCAGGCCTCCGCCTCTAATTCCGCGGCCATCGTCTCCGGATCAGTTTGCTCGAAGCATTGCTCGCGCACGAAGCGCAGGCAATGGTTGGAGCGAACTGCTAGAACATAAGGCTGGCCACGGCTTTCCAGCATCCGGCGTAGCTTCGAATCCGAACCATAGAGCGCATCGGCCAATACCCAGGCACAAGGCACGCCGGCATCCAGCGCATCGGCTATGAGCTTGGCAGCGATGGTCGGTTTGGTCGCGAAGGTCTGGGACTGGGGGACGTGAGCCGAAGTACGGCGCGCTTCATCTTCAGCCCACCCCTTCGGCAGATAAAGCTGCCGATCGATCAGGGTCTGACCGTAGCGGCTTGCATAGGCAAGGAAAACACCGACCTGACAGTTCTCAATCCGGCCGGCCGTGCCGGAATATTGTCGCGCGACACCCACCGAATGAACGCCTTTCTTCAGGAAGCCGGTCTCATCGACCACAAGAACGCCGTCCGCGTCACCTAGAGACTCCATTGCATAAGCGCGCACCGCATCGCGCAATGCGTCAGCATCCCAATGGCTGCACCCCAGCAGCGACTGCATCCGATAAGGGCGATCCAGTCCTGCCTGTTCAGCCATCAACCAGCCGGTCTTGCGCTCTGCTCCCGACAATAACCCATCCAGAAAGGCACCACACGATACGCGCAATTCGCGGCGACCAAACACCGGACCCAACCGCACCTTCAAGGCATCGAGCTCACGCTGCCACGCCAGCATGGACCCGGACCAACCCGCTACCGACATTCGATTCCCTCCCGTCAAATGCGGGAAATGAATCATGATTTCAAATCAAACGCAACTGTAGTACTAGAGCGACGCCGCCGACCGGTGTGGATCACCTCGATACGGCTCACCCGAGACCCGCTGTCTCCTCCCAAAACCTCCATCCATCCAACTGTCCTTATGCATGGGAATAAGGACAGGGTCTGAACTGTTTTACTCAATATTCACAGGCGGTCTCGCTCGGACGGATACGGTCTGTCTTACGAACAATGCAGCGGAAAGAGCGTTGCGCGGTGTGGCGTTAGGAAGGAAAAACTGGACCTTCGCCGGTTCCCAGCGTGGGGCCGACCGTGCCGCCGTCATGCTGACCGTCATCACCACCTGCCGCCTCAACGATGTCGACCCAAAGGCATGGCTTGCCGTTGTCTTCGCCCGCATCGCCGATCTGCCCGTCTCTCGCTTGCACGAACTGCTCCCATGGGAGTGGAAAAGGCGGCGCCAGGCCGAAAAAGCCTCTGCTCACATCACCGCCTGAATCTTATCCGCAGCATACATCAGCAATGACCGAGCGCGCGACCCAGTTCCGCGGTCCCCGGCGTATGGATACGCAATAAGGCGGTCTTTCGAACTTTGATCGAAACGGCGTCTCCCATTCCGACCGACCAGCCGCACGGCAAGTTTTTGACCTTCTTCCATCACTTGGTGTCCACCTATTTTGGTGGACACCTCATGCCAAAGCTCAATCAATTGCAGAAAGGTGCGGGGAAAATCGCGCTTACGAAGCATGCACATACGCCCGGCGATTAACTGGGAAGAGAATTCCAAAATATTAGAGGCGTTGTCGAGGACGCTATCAGAGTCAGAAAGAGATTGTTTCGTAGCCCAGAGTTCCTAGTTAGTGGCTATTTCTTACTCGGCGACGGACGCGAAAGTAAAGTACTTGTGTGCCGCGTAGCTGGTCACGACAGGGCTCACCACGCCTATGACATGCGCCACGGTTTCGGCATGCCATTGAAATTCGAGAGCGGGGAATATCCAATGGACGAGAAAGATACTGACAAGCCAAACCTGAATCAGTGCAACAATATTGACTATTCCGAAGCGAATATATTCCTGAGTAACCGTCTTACCTGAGTCTTCGAAGACGAAGCGCTTCATAAGCATGTAAGCCGTCGTCATGCCGATCAAGTATGCGATGACAATCGCGACGCTATAGGACAAGAGCTGCGAAAGAGCGACGCGCGACAGAATATTCACTGCCGCAGCAATGCCGCCGGAAAGGATGAAACGCAGAAAAGGTGAGCCGAAACGCTCCCTATTTGACACAACCTCCATCAGACCGCCTCCGCCATCATCCTGCCATACCGAATACTTTCAGCAACGCCTCGGTCCTCAGGATAGTAAAAACAGGTATCAGCGATCTGAAGTCCAGAAATCGCGGTCTGGATCGGCGGCAACCTTTCGCGAAAATTTGGTTCGCAAACGGGCTGTGCATAGCGAAGCCTGCCAACGGTCGCACCTACCATATCATCCTGCTGGATAGTCGGATTTACCCGTCTAATATAGCCGAAGGCCTCGTCGATGAATTGCTTGTCGGTCCACCGCCATTTGGGCTGCGTCGTCGGCATGTAATAGGGGACATAAACGACCCTGTCTTCGATCGGCCGAAGATTAGAAAATTCGATCAAGCCAGGTATCTCGATATTTGGATCAACGATATTGATCCAGAAGTTCTTCGTCACCGATTTCTTCAGCTTGAACAGTAAGCAGACCACGCCAATGTTGCGAATAGCGTCATATTTCTGCAACCAATCCGCCGGCATATCGGGTACCAGCTTCGAAATTAACGGCGTCGGAACAGTCGAAATCACGGCATCCGCCGGAAAGAAACGCCCCCCTGCTGTCACACCAGTGACCCTGCCATTTTCAGTCTTGACCTTCTCGGCGGGAGAAGAAAGGTGAAGCCTGCCGCCCTTGGCGACAAATGCAGAGACCAGGGCATCAACGAGTGTCTGGCTGCCGCCCTCAATATACCCAAGTTCCTCCTGGAAAATCGAGCGGCGCGAATTGCCAATACGCTTCACACGCGTCGCTATCCACGATGCGGAGATATCGTCCGACAGTTCGTAGAATTTCAGCTCCATGAGCCGCTTCCACATTTTGCCGTAGACTTCCCTGCCTGAGCCGCCCTCAAGCCATTGGCGCGCAGTTAAGGCCTCGATCGAAGCAAAGTCCTTGCGCTTCGTCGTGAGAAACATCTGCAAGCCTGTCCGAATTTTTGCAGCAAGGCTCAGATGCGGGAAGGTTAGCAGCGCGATAGGATCGCCCCAAGGATGTACCTTTCCGTTCATATAGTAACCCATTGAGGTCTGTGCCCAGCGCATCTTATCTTGGATACCTAGCTCCTTCATCAATGCGAAAGTGGGCGCATCCGATTTACATACGAAATGGTAAAAGCGCTCGATAGAGAGACCGTCAAAGTCAAAATGCGCGGCCATCCCACCCGGAACAGAATCCGCTTCGACGAGATCGACCTCGTGCCCCAAATTGGCGGCCCGGTGGGCTGCCGCCAAGCCCATCGGGCCTGCACCTATAACGATAATCCGGCTCATGTTGTCCCTCAGAAATCAAGAACAATGCCCGCATAGCGGGGATCCAGGAAAGTTTCGCTCACTGCCTGCCGCAAGGGAGTAGCGGTAATTCCAAAGGTGTTTTCCCAGTCGATTACGGGAAAAGTTTCGGGAATGACAAGCGCCTCTAGCTGACTCGTCGTGAACGGCGGAATCTTGCTAAATTTTCCGTAGATGAATAACAGCGCCCAAAACAGACCGTAGGGAATATGGACGATCTTGGCTTTGGGCTTCACAATATCGTGGATTAGTTTGATCAAATCTCCATAGTAGATTTGCTCGCGGCCTGAAATATCAAAGGTGCCCGTCTTGCGGCTTGCCAGACTGGAAGCGATAATCGCAGCAAAATCACCGACATAAAGCGGCTGACGGATGAATTTGCCGTTTCCTGGAATTGGGAATATCGCCGTACGATCCATGAAGCGGCGCAGCCAACCGAGATGCTTGCGGTCGAACCAGCCGAACATGAGCGTCGGACGCAACACAATATGCGGAATGTCCTCCACCGTGTTGATAAACTCTTCCTGCGCCGTCTTTGAACGCGTGTAAAAATCATCAGCCTTAGAGTTAACGACTGAAGAGGAGATTTGGACAAAATACGGCGTTTTATGCTCCCGCATCGCGGCCACGATGCGCTTGGTAGCAATTACATTATTGTCGACAAAGTCCTGCTCGACTAACCCGCCGATCTGCGCTTGATTGAGAACAAGTGCATCCGCATTTGCAAGGGCGTCAGTCCATGGGCCGGACTGAGCAAGATCCGCCTCTATTACCTCGATTTCAGGATGAATCCGACGCAGAAGCGCCGTATTGGCGGGCTGTTTGTCGATACCGACAATCCTCAGATCGGAGTTCGCTTTCAGTCTAGCGATCAGATTTTGGCCGACAAGACCTGCAGCACCAGTGATTACGATTTTCTCAGTCATATGTTCATCCGATTGAATACACGAGCCGGCATCGCGCGGATGATCAGCATGATGTAGCGCCAGAACCACGGCGCGTAAACGACCGGACCGCCGCGGTCGGCAGCGCGACGAACGACCGCGGCGACTTGCGACGCTGAAGCCCAAAGCAGGCCCTTCCGGTCAAATTGCTCCGTCATCGGTGTAATCGTCGGGCCAGGCTTAACGATGACAGCGCGGGGACCCCGATCTGCGAAGCGATGAGAAATGCCTTCGACAAGAGCCGCCAAACCTGCTTTAGCAGCCCCATAAACGAAATTGGCTCGTCGGCCGCGATCACCAGCAACCGAGCCCAGGACAATCAAGGAGCCACGTCCTTGTTCTTCCAAGAAAGTGGCAGCCGCAAGACACCAGGCAGCAGCCGAGTTGAAGTTAATCCTCACGATCTCCTCGGCGATCGAGAGGTCCCTCTCAGCATCAGCCTGCTCGCCAAGGATGCCGTACGCAATGAGGACGTGATCAGCGCCACCCAGTTGCCGGACCAAGTTGCGAAAGATTTCGTCCACCCCGCCTGGGGTTTGAGCGAGATCGAGAATGGCAATTTCAGCACTGTGAGCGCCACGCATCTTGAGATCGGCAGCGGTAGCAGACAGTCTTTCTGTCTGACGTCCAACAAGCAATATGTCGGCTCCTTCGGCAGCGTAAAGCCGCGCCGTGGCCTCTGCGATAGCAGAAGTCGCGCCCAAGATGATCAAACGCAAAACGCTGCACTCCTGTTCATTGTCCGACTCTCCTCCAAAAATGGGATTCGAACGCGGGGTCTATATATTTGGCAAAATCCTGCCAATGAGGATAACCGGCACGGAACATATCAGCCGGCATTCTTCCGTCCTTGGCAGGATAAAGCCTGCCCCCAGCTTCACGCACTATTGCGTCGAGCCGCCCCATCAGCCGGAGAGTCGACGAACCACGGTTCGGAAAATCCAAGGCCAACGTTGTTCCGGGTCGAGGAAAAGACAGCATCCCGAGCGAAGATTTGTCACCAAAGGTCTTGAGCACAGCGAGAAACGACCCCTCGCCCGCTGCCGAAATCAGTTCCAACATCGCTTTGGTGGCGTCCCTTTCACTCTCAGGTGGGACGGCAGACTGATACTGATACATACCGCGCCTACCATACATTCGATACCAATGGCCGATCGAATCTAGCGGATAGAAAAACGGGTGGATCGGGACCTTGCTGCCACCCGCATTACGTTTGCCCTTCCAGTAATACAAGCTGTTGAATGCACCTAAGGACAGCTTATTGAGAACGAGGCTTGGAAAATTAAAGGGAATCGTCAGTTTGGGATCTGCCTTGGTAGGCAACCGCGCGCCTTTCGACGCATGATTTCCACGCGTAAATAGACCGCGACCTAGATCTTTCCCTTTGGCGAGGCAATCAACCCACGCAACGGTATATTCATACTCGCCATCGCTTTGCCTGGCGATCTGGAAGAATTCATCTAGATTTTCGAATGGAATGTTTTCGACGTCCATTATAGCGCTGGCGATCCTGACCGTTTCGATCTCGGCCCAGGTGATCACGCCCGTTAACCCCAGCCCGCCAATCGTTGCTCCAAAGAGCCCAGTGTTTTCCTGAGGGGTCAATTCGATCTCTAAACCATCAGACCGCAACAGTCCGATGCGCCGCACCCAGCGCCCCAACGTTCCGGCACTATGATGGTTCTTACCATGCACATCGTTGGCGATCGCCCCACCCAACGTCACAAATCGGGTGCCTGGAGTGACGGGCAGAAAGAAACCCCTCCGTATTAACATCTTTAAAAGCATGTCGAACGACACGCCAGCTTCGGCCCGTAGAATGCCGGAATCCGGATCGAAGAAGATCGCCCTATCAAGAGCGGTCATATCCAAAATTGCGCCATCCGGATTGAGGCCCGTATCGCCATAGGACCGACGCAGACCGGTCGCCAGAATCGGTGACCCACTGTGCCGCGCCACCGCAAGGACCTCCGGTAACTCGTCTCGCCACTGTGGTCGGGCAACATTGTGTCGCGCCTGCAACACGCCGCCCCAAGATCGGATGTCTTCGGATGAGGAAAATCGAATCATAAAGCCGCCAGAAAAAGGAGGGCAGCAAAACCACCAAGTATAAGGCTAGTGCGGTCGCGAAGGGCGAAACTCACCGGATCATCGTTCATGTCGCCGCGATGGGCGAGCAGCCATATACGCCCAAGCCAGATTGAAAGGATGAGCGGCATTCCTGCCAATATCTGTGGATGGTTATAGACATGTGCCGGCAGCATTTCGCCGATAATGAAAAGTACAAGGACTACGAGGGACGCGATAGCAGACGACACACCAAGTGTGAGTGTCAAGGGGGCATCCTCAACGCGATAGCCGCGGCTGGCTAAGCTGTGCGATCCCGTGACAGCGGCTCGAACGATTTCGGTATGTCTTTTGGCGACTGCCAGCGAGAAAAAGAAAAACACGGAAAATGTCAGAAGCCAAGCCGGACTGGGTTGGCTGAAGAGGACGATTCCCATCACAAGTCTGATAGTAAACAGGACGCCAATGATTAGCGTGTCGAGCAGTGGGATCCGCTTCAAACCGAGCGAATAAGAGCCGGTGATGACAAGATAACTTCCAAGTGCGGCGGCAAAAACAGGAGTAATTATGATCGCGGAGAGGAAGGCTACGACCAGCAGTGTGCCCGAGAGCGCAAAGCCAAATGGGATTGACATGCGACCGCTTGCGAGCGCCCGATTCCGTTTCGACCAATGGCGACGGTCTGCATCAAGATCGGCTATGTCGTTCAGAAGATAGGTCGCTGAGGTTACCATTAGCAGGCAAATGAAGGCCAGCATCGTATGAATAATTAGTGGAATATCATTCCACGCGTGCCCAAGAATTAGCGGCAGGAATATCAGGACGTTTTTGGACCAATGGTGGACGCGCAGCGCCTTCAGGAAATTCTTCACTGACAAAGAAGGGTTTTGAAATTCAGCTTCTATCGGCTTGCCCAAGCCGCGGGCTGTTTTGGCGACAGATGGCGCTGTCCCAGCCAGCACAATTGCACTCGCCTCTTTCCAAACAGCAAGATCAGCCGAACTGTCCCCGACATAGACGAAGCCTTCCGGAAAGCGCCCTTTCAAATAGTTGGCTTTTGATTTGCCTTTCAGATTTGCCTGGGACGAGCCGACCGCGCTAGCAAAAATACCAAGCCGCTTTGCTACGGTTTCGACGATCGGTTGGCTAGCGGCGGAGCAAAGATGAATCTCGTGGCCACGTTCCGCCTGCTCATGTAGCCAATGCACCAAATCCTGTCGGATCGGAAGCTCCACGTGGGTTAGATCGATTTCATGAGCAAGAGCGGCCTTTAACGCTGCACGCCCCCTTGCGAGGCGGGCAAACGCACTTACGACGCGAAGAGGTTTGGTGAACAAGCCAATTGCAATTTGTTCGTACAGTGTATCAGTAACGATCAATGTATCATCGAGATCGACAACTATGGGAAATCTATTTGCCGACAATTCGCTCGATTTTGCACCGTCGACGTCACTGTCTCTGCGTGCAGCTTCCTGCATACTGGCTCCAAAGGTAATTTGCCGCTCTAAATCCACTTCAGCCTCGCTCGGTGGGTGCAAACCATGAGACTTCCCCTTACAGCGAGATTGTTCCGGCGAGAAGCACTATTGCCGCGAAGAGACAATCTCAAGGCCGTAAAGCGAGACGCCCAGACGTCGTTGGTCACGACCCAACCCTAACGCACTCGGTACAATCGGAGCCTTGATCTTCAAAGTAAACGTGACTGGATTGCCGGCTGCTTGCAAAATGTGCAGCCTTATTATCTTTCTGTTGTCCGCTTGAGAAAACAGTGCAGTTGACGCATGTCCTTGATCGTCGACAAGCTGCACTTCTTGCGTACTATCAGCCTGCGGCAGGTAAGCGGCCATGTCTAACAAAACGTCTCCCGAAAAGTTCTGCCCCAACGGAAGCGAGAGTTGAGCTTCGTCGGCCGTCGTCCACACGAAATCCGATTGAACCGGAGACCAACCCATCTGCAACAGGTAGTCGCTAAACAAAAGGGGTGATTTTGCGACTGTTATCGTCCCCTTATCATCGAGACTCGGCGGGAGCCGACGAATGATGCGAAGTCCCCCGACGTCGATTTCATGATCGTCTTTCGGACGCTGTGCGGTTGATTCTGCTGTAACAATATAGCGGGAGCCAGATCGCAACTCCTCGGGCGAACATCTAGCTGCCAAAGTGAATGAAATATGCCAGCCACGGTTAATACAGAATTGTCCCTGCTTGCTTCTCTCGGCGAGTATCTGAGCGCCCAGTATCGTTGACCAGACATTCCCCCAGTCTTCCGTGTCAATGAGATCCAAGGCCAGCTTCTTTGGAGCTCGCAGGGCGACCAACGTGTTGTGTATTTCTGCGGCCGAGGGCTGATTATAAGCGAAATCATAACTGACGGGCTTCTTGATCTGCGAAAATACGATCACTGCACATAGGACTGCGATGCAAATATCGAAAATAGCCCGCACTCGATTGCTTACGAAAGCGCTCGCGGCAATAAACGTAAAGCAACCTAGGAAGGCCGGAACAGCGTAGTAATACTCTCCGATGTATTCCTGATTTAAATAATCGATGCCGTATTTGGCATAAAATAGCAAAGCGAGGGTTGCAGCCCCCACAACGGCGACGGCGTTACGAATCTCTGGAGGTAAATCGCCGCGAATTTTACGCACATGAAAAAGTAACACGCTCGACAGCAGGGCCGAAATCATTGCTGGAACACCTCCCCAATAGACACTGACAAAGTGAATTGAGGGGCCGAGGCTGTTTGTCTTATGCGCTCCGCCGAATGAAGCATAAGAGGCCAGCGGGCCTGGAAATTGCGAGATGGTGAGAATAATGAGCGGCAAAAAGAAAAATAATACAATTGCACACGAACAAAGCACAACGGGCGCGTTTCCTCGCGCCAAGAGCGCATTGATCAAGGAAGAAGGTGCTCTTCCCTCAATCCAAAATGTATATCCGACGAGGAGAAGGGTGAAGAACGAGAGAAAAGGAATGAAGGACACGTGTCCATTAAACAGAACGCCGCACGCGAGTGCAAAACTGGGGAGGAAGCGCAACTCTCCTCTCACTATAACGCTCGAGGAGAACAGGACCAGGCAAAAGGGAAAGAAATAAAGATGAGGAAACCAAATGCCACCGAAAACCTGATGATCTAACAAGGCAGACAGCAACAAAAAAACGCACAACGACGCCGCAGCAGCGCCTATCCGCCCGAGAGAAAAATATAAAGCTCTCCAAATTAAAACTATCCAAATAGAATTATAGAGAGCAACAGCAACAAGTTGTCCTGAAAAAGCGGATCTAACGAGCTTTAGGTAATCGAATAATATGACTTCTCCTGCTGCAAGGACGTAGATGATCGCGGGTCCAGGATGATTGAATCCAACCCTGGAATAATTTCCAAACAGAAGCAGATGCTCTTTGGCCTGCTGAACCAACAAGCTGTTTGCCGCAAAGTCACCGACCTCAAGGTTATTTTGGTTAATATAGCCTCTCATTGAATAAGCTATAACAACGAAAGATAAAACAGAGCACAGGATCGATGTTAACTGATAATAACGCGGAGTTTCTTTTTTCATCTCGTTGACTTATTGCGGCGGACGATACTGCCAAGGGAGCTTGCCCCCATTGCAAGGCAGAGCGAACGTCCCTTTTCGACCATCTGCGAGGAAGGGTCAAGCGCGACGAGAAGTTCGGTCGTGGCAAAACCGCTTTGGTCGTTGTTTTCGTATTAGAGAAAGGCTAAACGGTGCGGGATAAATCAAAACCGCCCCGTCAGGCCTCTGAAAAGGCTAGTCTGACTTCATTAGGGTCGCGCCGAAAGGAGAATGAAATTGGCGAAAAAAGTGTTGATAACAGGCATTACGGGTCAGGACGGCGCCTATCTTGCAGAATTGCTGTTGCAAAAGGGTTACGAAGTTTACGGCCTTGCTCGGCGATCAAGCACTTCAGACGTCAATCTTAGCCGCCTCCAATGGCTGGGGATCGAGCGTGATGTTCAAATTGTCGACGGCGACCTCCAGGATCTTTCCGGCCTCGTTCGAACCATGCGGGACGTCAAGCCGGACGAGGTCTACAACCTTGCTGCGCAGTCATTTGTAAGATCCTCTTGGCAGCAGCCTTTTTTGACGGGGCAAGTTACCGGTCTCGGTGTGACGAATATGCTTGAAGCCTTACGTCTGGAGAGCCCCGGCGCTCGTTTTTATCAGGCATCCTCGTCCGAAATGTATGGCCTTATTCAGGAGCCAATGCAATCGGAGACGACTCCGTTCTATCCGCGGTCGCCTTATGCGGTCGCGAAACTCTACGGTCATTGGCTGACGGTCAACTATCGCGAAAGTTTTGGCCTACACGCATCGAGCGGTATCTTGTTCAATCACGAATCTCCCCTGCGCGGCATTGAATTCGTGACCAGGAAGGTCACTGACGGCGTCGCCCGTATTAAGCTCGGCCTCGCGACTGAACTGCGCCTTGGAAATATAGATGCAAAGCGCGATTGGGGTCATTCCAAGGATTATGTCCGCGCCATGTGGCAGATGCTGCAGCAGGAAGTCGCCGACGATTACGTCATTGCGACAGGCCGGACGACAACTGTACGAGATATGTGCGCGATCGCTTTCCGACATGCCGGCCTCGACATAGACGAACATCTCATCATCGATCCCGAGCTCTTCCGTCCCGCCGAAGTGGATGTTCTGCTCGGCGATTCAACCAAGGCTCGGCAAAAATTTGGCTGGGAAGCCAAAATCACGCTCGAAGAAATGATCGTCGAGATGGTTGAAGCCGATTTGAAGCGGCTTGAGAAGTGATACCTGGTTCCAACTCCTAGGGACTGTCCATGCCTCGCGAACATCGTCTTCTCATAACAGGTGCCAACGGCTTCGTTGGCACCTGGCTGCAACGCGAACTTGAGACACGCCGGCTTCAAGGCGGCATCGATTTGACGGTGTTGACCGCAGGTCATGGTGCCACATCGGTTCTAATGGCGGATGTCTCCGATAAGCACCAGGCAATGGAGCTTATCGACACCTCTCGTCCCTCCGCGATCATTCATCTTGCTGCAATTGCTGCTCCCAGCGATGCCCGTAAGGCTCCCGATCGTGCCTGGGATGTAAACTTTCGCGGAACCATGAATCTTGCTTACGCGGCGATGGAGCTCGCGCCGGATGCATGCTTCATTTTTGCAGGCAGTTCAGAGGCTTATGGTGCCTCATTTATCGACAAGGCGGGCGCGCCGGTCGACGAAGATACCGCCCTTAAGCCCATGGGCGTTTATGGCGCGACGAAGGCCGCTGCAGATATGCTGCTCGGCCAGCTCGCATATGAGGGACTGAAGACAATCCGCTTCCGTCCGTTCAATCATACTGGGCCGGGCCAAACCGACGCCTATGTGGTGCCTGCATTTGCGAAGCAAATTGCGGAGATTGAAGCAGGCCTTCGTTCTCCGACGCTCAGCGTCGGAAATTTGTCCGGATTTCGAGATTTTCTTGATGTCAGGGATGTCGTGCGCGCCTATGCCGACGCGGCACTCGCCGATTCGGGGGCCGACGTTCTTGGCAAGGCTTTCAATCTGTCCTTAGGCCAACCGACGCAGATTCGCCAAATACTCGACCTGCTCGTAGAGCTGTCAGGACTACAGGTGAATGTCGAAATTGACCCGCTTCGCTTGAGGGGGTCGGAGGTGCCGACGGCGTCCGGTCAAAATCACGCTGCATTTACCGCTTTTGGATGGAAGCCGAAAATTGAGTTGCGCAACACACTTAACGATGTCCTCACTGAGTGGCGTCAGCGAGTGCAGTCGCGGTAATGCCGGCATCCGCCGTGCGCCACATGCCTAAGGGCCGGAGATGAGGATTTGCTGAAAAGCATCTGGAACTACCGACATTTCATCATCGCTTCAATAAAGGGGGAGTTGCGGGGGCGTTTTGCGCGATCGCGTCTTGGGGCAATGTGGTTTATCCTACATCCTTTAGCTCAAGCGCTGATATTTTCGATCGTTCTATCTGAGGTCATGCGCGCAAAGATGCCGAATATGACAAGCCCTGCCGCCTACCCCATCTATCTTCTCTCAGGCATGGCGGCTTGGGGCTTGTTCAGCGAAATTCTGGTGCGCAGCATGAACGTCTTTATCGAGCAAGCAGCCGCCTTAAAGAAAATCTCCTTTCCACGGCTCTGCCTGCCGATCATTGTCTGGGGCAGCGCGATCATCAACCACGTTCTCCTACTTGCCTCAATTGCGGTTATCTTCCTGTTTTTCGGACAATACCCCGGTGTAGCGTGGCTTTATCTGATTCCTGGAATGCTATTGATCTCTGCTTTGGCTTTCGGCATAGGCGTCTTCCTAGGCGTCCTGAACGTCTTCGTGCGCGATGTCGCGCAGGCAATGACCGTCATCATGCAATTATGGTTCTGGTTCACGCCTATCGTTTATGTCAAATCGGCAGTACCTGAAGGTTTCCAGAACTTGCTACGCTTCAATCCGATGACCTCATTAGTGAATCTTTATCAGAATGCCTTGCTGTTAAATGAGCCCCCCTCATGGATGGGAATCTTGCCGTCGGTTGCGGTGGGCGCGATCATGGTGTTTCTGGCATTCACTCTCTTCCGGCGGGCCAGCGCCGATCTAGTGGATGCACTCTGATGAGTTCGGTGCTCAACGTGGAAAACGTCTCCAAACGTTATCCGACCTATAAAAGCAATCTGCTGCGGTTCGCTAATTGGTTTGGCGCTTCTTTTGCGCCGACTTCGGAATTTTGGGCTAGTCGCGACATCTCTTTTGAAATGCGTCAAGGAGAGGCTGTTGCATTGATCGGTCAAAATGGGGCCGGCAAGAGCACCTTGCTAAAGATCGTCACCGGAACCGTACGGCCGACCAGCGGTAACGTTCGTGTTTCGGGGCGCACTAGTGCCATTCTTGAGCTAGGCCTTGGTTTCAATCCGGAATTTACGGGTCGTCAGAATATTTACCAGGCAGGTGGCCTTATGGGATTCTCGGGCCTAGAGCTTAGCAAGCTTATGCCGGAGATTGAGGCGTTTGCCGAAATTGGCGAATTTTTCGATCAGCCGGTTCGCGTCTATTCGAGCGGCATGCAGGCGAGACTGGCCTTTGCACTCGCGACAGCCAGCCGCCCGGACATTCTTATTGTCGATGAAGTGCTGTCGGTGGGCGACAGCTATTTTCAGCACAAGAGCTTTGACAAAATAAGACAGTTCAAGGCTGAAGGAACGGCTATTCTGCTCGTTACACATAGCCTCGGGGACGTCAAAGCACTATGCGAGCGAGTGCTTCTCCTCGATAAAGGGAAGATTATCAAAGATGGTCCACCTGACGAAGTAGTGGATTACTACAACGCGATGGTGGCAGATCGTGAAAACAGCAAACAGACCATACAGCAGAGCCGCGACAGCAACGGATGGCTGAAGACGCGCTCGGGCACGTTCGATATAGCTGTAAGAAATGTTGACCTCCTGGACCGAGAGAGCCTTGCGTCTGTTTCGACGGCATTCGTCGGTCAGAAACTCATCCTGCGTATCGAACTGGAGGTCCGCCGGGAAGTACCACAAGTGGTTCTCGGCGTCATGTTGCGAGACCGAACGGGGCACGTGGTATGGGGAACCAATACCTGGCACACCGATCAGACACTATTCAACCAACCTGCCGGTCAGCTTATTCGCTTCGATTTGGAGTTTGATTGTAATCTCGGACCGGGATCCTTCAGCGTAACGACGGCCGCAACAGGTTCGGACACCCATCTGGATGCAAACTATGAATGGCAGGATAATGTGCTGGTCTTCGACGTGGTGAATGCGTCGCTGCCATATTTCGTGGGCTCCAATGCCCTTCAGGCTCAGATTAGAATTATGAGAGTAGATTGATGGACGTCCTCGAACGAACCCTGATGACCATCGGCTGCAAAGATTGCGAACATATCCCCAAGGTCGCAAACGCCGGGCGAATTATAGAATCCGAAAGCGGCCCAGTGCAGATTATGCACAATGGCATTAAAGTCGTTGCTGGCGGTTACTATGGAGATTGGATGGCGCATGTGATACGCGCGCTTCGTGGACATCATGAGCCTCAAGAGGAGCTTATTTTCGACAGCTTGTTGCGGCTGTGCAGGAACAACTCGCTTATAGTG
The DNA here is from genome assembly GCF_029714285.1 of Rhizobium sp. CB3090. Lineage (NCBI taxonomy): Bacteria > Pseudomonadati > Pseudomonadota > Alphaproteobacteria > Hyphomicrobiales > Rhizobiaceae > Rhizobium > Rhizobium sp. CB3090. Next base: position 212,105 of record NZ_CP121663.1, on the reverse strand, counting down.
GAACTTGGCGCATTTTGGACCTACTACAGTCTTTGGTATCTCCACGATGTGCCAGGATCTCGCGCCATCTGTGTCGAGCCTGACCCGAGAAATCGCACCGTTGGAGAAAAAAACATTGCCTTGAACGGCATGCAACAAAGGGTAGTGCTGGAAAGTGCATGGGTCGGGGAAAAGGAGGAAGCCACATTCGCGGCTCACGCAGAAAGTTTAGGCGCCGAGTTGACGCTACCCTGCTTCAATATGAATTCGATTTTGAGACTTGCTGGCGACAGTGTAGTGGAAGTTCTTCACATCGACGCGCAAGGAGCGGAGTTGCCATTTCTGGGTTCCATGGCGCGGGCAATCGAAGGAGGACGGGTCCGATTTCTCGTCGCTTCGACACATCATAGTTCCATTTCGGGCTCGAAGACGACGCATCGCGATTGTGTTGAAAAGATCATATCGCTGGGCGGACGCATATTGGTCGAGCATGATGTTCAGGAATCATTCAGCGGCGATGGCCTCATTGTCGCGAGCTTTTTCGATCAGGACAGGAACGTCGTGCTACCTCATATAAGCCGGAATACCGCCCGTCATTCATTGTTCCCGGAATTATGATGTTTGTTTCTTACGCGCAAAATTTCGAGGATGTTATTCTCTGGCGAGCACTGAAGCATATCAAAAAAGGCTTCTATATCGATGTTGGCGCCCAAGATCCCATTGTCGATTCAGTCAGCCGGAGCTTCTACGAGAATGGATGGCGCGGCATTCATGCGGAAGCAACAACCTATTATGCCGAGAAGGTTCGACTAGATCGACCGGACGAAAAGGTTTTTCAAGTTGCCGTTGGAGAAGGCCAGGGTAGTCTACGATTTTTTGAAATTCCGGAAACGGGCTTGAGCACGAGTGATGCCGGAATCGCCAAGACCCACGAAGCCGAAGGCCGGGCGGTACGAGAGATTGATGTATCGATGATGCCCTTGTCGGCCTTGTTTGACGAGGCTGGGGACAGGCCAATTCATTGGCTTAAGGTTGACGTTGAGGGAATGGAGGCCTCGGTGCTTAGTAGTTGGGAGCCCTCCGCTGCCCGACCTTGGATTGTTGTCGTAGAAAGCACGGAACCTAATACTCAAAAAGAAAATTACGCTGGTTGGGAGCCCCTTTTGCTAAAGAAGGGATATCGATTTATTTATTTCGATGGCCTGAGCAGATTTTATGTAAGTGCAGAACATCTTGAATTGGCGCAATTTTTTGGGCCCGGCGCGAATGTATTTGACGAGTTTACCCTTTCGCGTACGACGCCCTATGCCTTACCCCTGAAGCTAACGATAGACGAGCTCAAATATAAAAAGAATGTAGCCGCTGCAGAAAGTGCCGAACGGCTCACAAATGTCACCTGGCAATTGCAAACACTGGAGGCGAACGCTTCCGAATTGCGCGCGCAAAAGAAAGCCCTGGAAGAAGAGCTGCGTCGATTGCACGCGGATGTAGATCGTTTGAAATGGGAATTGGCCAGAACATTCCAGAGCCTTTCATGGAAACTGACGACTCCTCTTCGCTTGGTGAAGCCTTCTGTCCGATGGCTTTCCCTGGGTTTCAGCTCCTGGGTGAAGTTTAAACCGGGATCGCGACCGCATCGGCTTTTTTGGAAGACTGCTGGTGCGCTCGTGCGTCGTGTCGTTCGCCGCCCGGCGCTATATAGGCTGGCGAAGCGACTGATCCGGCTCTTTCCCGGATTGGAGCTGCATCTTCGGCGTGCGGCTTCGGGCACCCATCTAGTAGCTCCCCCACAAGCAGCGATGGCCGTGGAGACCGGCAGGGCAACCGAGTATGCGGAAGAACTCTTCCAGCGATTGACGCTCGCACGCACTTATAAGCAAAATCCGGGAAAGCAAGCGTAAATGAAGCTTCTGGTTGATTTGGTTGGCGGTCAAAGCCAGAACAGTCGCGGTCGCGGTATTGGAAGATATACGCTTTCGCTTGCGGAAGCGATGGCTCGGACCGCAGGTTCGCATGAGTTTCATGTGTCAGTAACAGATGCTTTTCCCGATAGTATCGAGCCCATCCGAACACAGTTCGCATCGGTTATTCCTGCCGCGAACTTCACCTGCTGGAAGCCTATTCTTCCGAGCGCTTACGTCGATCCTGCTAATGAATGGCGGATGCGTTCCACCGAGATCATTCGTGAAGCCTGGTTGGCGAGCCTCAACCCGGATGTGCTTCACCTCGGGAGCCTTTTTGAAGGCTTCGGTGACGACGCTACGGTGTCACTCGGAAATTTTATACCATACAGCGCCACCGGCATAATTCTTCATGATCTCATTCCGTATATTTATCGAGACAAATATCTAACCAACAAGCGGTTGGAGGCCTGGTACGATAGTAGGATCATCGAGCTTCAGAAGGCCGGCGTTCTACTCGCCAACTCTGAATCGTCCCGCCGTGAGGCCCTGGATTTGCTGGGAATGCCCGAACATCGGGTTGTAACGATATCGTCAGCGGCGCAGCCGATCTTCCGTCCAATTGCATTTACCGAGGCGGAGATTGCCAATCTCCGTGGCCGCTATGGGCTTTCCAGGCCATTCGTCATGTACACTGGCGGGATCGATCATCGAAAAAACATTGATGGCCTGATCACTGCCTTTGCCAAGCTGCCGAGTGAGGTTCGCAAACAGCATCAACTTGCAATTGTCTGTTCAGCACGGCCACAGGACATGGCCTTACTGAAAAGCCATGCCAAAAAGCAGGGCTTAGCCGAAGACGATTTTGTCATGACCGGCTTTGTGCCTGAAGACGATCTGGTTGCTCTTTACAATACCTGCAAAGCCTTCTGTTTTCCGTCGCTGCATGAAGGATTTGGTCTGCCGGCACTTGAAGCAATGCAGTGTGGCGTCGCAACAATCGGTTCGAATGTTTCAAGCATACCGGAGGTAATTGGAACCAAAGACGCACTTTTTGATCCTTCCAACGAGCGAGATTTTGTTGGTCGTTTGCAGCAAGTATTGACAGACGCTGACTATCGAAATGCCTTGTCGCAACATGGGCTGGAACAGGCCAAAAAATTCAGCTGGAACGAAAGCGCTCGTCGCGCCTGGGAAGCCTACGAGGATCTGTTTGCGAAACGGGAGCAGGACAAGAAAACCGTGGCGTCCGTTCAAACGCCCACGCGGCCGCGTTTGGCTTACATTTCTCCGCTACCACCGTCCCGTAGTGGAATTGCGGACTATAGTGCCGAACTCCTTCCCGAGCTTCAGAAGTTCTATGAAATAGACGTCGTTTCCGATCAAAAGAGCATATCGGATTCGTGGATCATTGAGAATTGCCCCATTCGCACTGTCGATTGGTTCAAGGAGCACGCCTTTGAGTACGACAGGATTTTTTATCACTTCGGAAACTCGGCGTTTCACAGTCACATGTTTGCGTTGTTGTGCAACTTCCCTGGCGTTATAGTATTACATGATTTTTACCTAAGCGGCATTATTGCTCATATGACAATCCATGATGGATTGGCCGGTTTTTGGGAACGGGCACTATACGATTCTCATGGGTACGCCGCGCTGGCTGAGCTTCGTGAGGTTAAAGATACCGCTTCGGTCGTCTACAAATATCCGACGAACATGCCCGCCATTCGGCATGCTCTGGGTGTGATCGTCCATAGCGAACACTCGAAAGAGCTTGCAAGAGAGTTCTACGGGAACCGATTAGCTGACCAATGGCAAAAAGTCCCGTTGCTGCGAAAGACGCCCGACACTCCGGAAAGAGCGGTGGTCCGAGAGCAACTCGGTTTTGCCAATAATGATTTTGTTGTCTGTTCATTCGGGGCGATGGGCCGTCTAAAACTCAACGACAGACTTATTTCCGCTTGGATGGAGTCGAAGCTGTCCCGGCTTGAGAACTGTCACCTCGTATTCGTTGGAACAGAAGCTGACGGCGACTTTGGTTTGAAGATACGAGACCTCATAGGAAAGTCGCGCCCGACATCGCGGATTAAGATAACTGGATTCGCGTCACCCGAAGACTATCGCAAATATCTCGCAGCAGCCGATGTGGCTGTCCAGTTAAGGTCCTTTTCGCGCGGAGAAACCTCGGCAGCCGTTAACGATTGTATGGGAAGTGGGCTTGCAACGATCGTCAATTCTCATGGAGCAATGGCGGAACTGCCGGATGACTGTGTCGAGATGCTGGAGGATGATTTTTCTCCGGCGCAACTCGCCGCCGCGTTAGAGACTCTCTATGCGGATCCGGTGAAGAGAATGACATTGGGCATGCGCGGAAAAGATTATGTTCACGCGAACTTGCAGCCCCATCTCGTGGCCGAGAAATACTACCAAGTGATTGAGGATGTTTACTCGACGTCACCTGCCGTAACGCTCAACAAGGCCCTCACCCGGCTAACCGACATTGAAGTTCCACCCGACGCTACCCAGCATCTCCATCGCATCGCTGATGCCCTCGCTACCAATCATATGGCATTTGCTAGCCAGCGCAGCATATTCGTGGATATTTCGGAACTCGTGCAGCGCGACTCGCGTACGGGGATTCAGCGGGTGGTCCGAAGCATCCTAATGGAATTGCTGAAAACGCAAGTTCCGGGTTATCGGATTGAGCCTGTCTACAGCCTCCCCGGTCACGAAGGATACTATTATGCGAGGTCCTTCACCACAAGGTTTCTCGGGTGCCCTTCAAATCTGTTGGAAGACAGGAAGATTGATTTCGGCGCCGGAGATATCTTTGTTGGCCTCGACCTACAGCACGGCATTCCGATAGACCAAGCGGGCCTGCTCGACCGGATGCGGCGTTTCGGTGTCGCAGTGATCTTCGTAGTTTACGATCTTCTGCCAATCAAGTTTCCGCAGTTCTTCCCCGAGGTCGGTTTTTCGCTACACACGAATTGGCTCACGGGCGTGAGCCGCTCAGCCGACGCGCTGATGTGCATATCGGGTGCGGTCGCCGAAGAGGTTGCGACCTGGATGGAGGAAAATGCCTCTAAAATCGGCCGGACACCGAAAGTGGGCTGGTTCCATCTCGGCGCTGACATCGAGAACAGCCAACCATCGCGCGGCATGCCGGCAGATTCCGCGGAGGTCTTGAAAATATTGGCGTCGCGCAAAACCTTCCTGGCAGTTGGGACCATAGAGCCACGAAAATCACATGCCCAGATACTGGAGGCTTTTGAGATTCTCTGGCAAGCCGGCGAGGATTTGAATCTAGTGCTTGTCGGCAAGCAAGGCTGGATGGTTGAAGAACTCATTGAACGGCTAAGAGACCATAAAGAATTGGGTCATCGCCTGTTCTGGCTGTCGAACATAAGCGACGAATATTTGGAGAAGATCTACGCCGCTTCGAATTGCCTGATTGCCGCATCACAAGGCGAAGGCTTCGGTCTACCGATCATTGAAGCCGCCAGCCATAATCGTCCTGTGATCGCAAGAGACATCCCGGTTTTTCGCGAGGTTGCCGGAGAGAGCTCGCATTATTTCTCGGGTATGGCCGGCGAGGACTTGGCGAATGCAGTCAGGGCATGGCTAAAGACCCCCGCAGCCAAGAATTCCACGTCACCACAAATCAAGATCCTGACGTGGAAGGAGAGTTCGGGCGAATTTCTGAGAAGGGTCTTATCGATGGTAACGGAGTTACGTGCCATTCAGCAGGTGCAAGAAAAGAATGAAGATAGGAGTTAACGGCCGCACACTAGCCTCGAACGTCACCGGCCTTGGCCGCTATGTCATCGAGATGTGCCGTAGCCTTGCGGCCGCGGGTCATCATGTCGTTATCTATCTGCCCTCCGATCCGCCCAACCCTCTGCCGCAGCTCGACAATGTGGATTACCGGATCGGCAATGCCTCGGGAACTTTGAAGCGAAATATCTGGGCTCAGACTACGCTGCCGAAATCGGCAAAAGCCGATGGTTTGGACGTGTTTTGGGGACCCGCGCATCGCCTCCCTCATTTTTTGAGTTCGGAAATCCCACGCGTGGTGACGATCCATGATCTGGTCTGGGTCGACGCCGGAGAAACCATGCGGCTCCGGAGCTGGCTGGGCGATCGCTTGTTGATGAAGCCCGCACTACGCTCAGCGGATCGGATCGTCGCGGATTCCTATTCGACCGCGAAACAGATCGAGCGTCATTTTCCCGGTCTGGGAAAAATCGAAGTTATATATCCCGGATTGACGTCACTGCCTGCCGCTTCGCAATCGACAATTTTGCAGTCCAATCGGATAGACCGCGAATATGCTCTTTTCGTAGGCACACTCGAGCCTCGCAAGAATTTGCCGAATTTGCTGCTGGCGTACGCATCGCTGCCGCAGAACGTCAGGGATAATTTGCTGATGGTAGTGGCCGGCGGCGCTGGGTGGAAGCTTCCCGATCTGGCACGTAGAATAGGTGAGCTAAGGCTCGAGAAGGATGTTCGCTTGACCGGCTACGTCGCTGATGCGGATCTGCGAACGCTTTACGAAAACGCACGCTTCCTGGCAATGCCGTCGCTCTACGAAGGCTTCGGCTTCCCGATTATCGAAGCCAACTCTCTGGGCATTCCGGTTCTCACCTCGAACATATCTTCCATGCCGGAGGTGGGTGGGAAGGCTGCATTCCTTGTTAATCCATTTGACGTCTCATCCGTCGCCGATGGACTTAAGAGATTGGGCACCGAGACGATATTGCTGGAGCGGCTCGCGACAGAAGCACGCACAAACGCTCAGCGTTTTAATTGGGGAAAAAGCTCGGAAAAGCTGGCCGGAGTTTTCGAGGCCGCTATCGGCTTAAGAAGAGATCGTTTGGGAGCTTGAGCGTGCCGCAGCGTCGTTGATTTCGTTAAAGCTGCTCGGCATGTCCGGGTGTCGCCTAGGCTTCTCGACAAAATGAAGATCCTGCATCCGATTTCGAACTCTTGGCCGAGCATGGTCGTGCCCCGAACGTAAGCGCGATTTTCGCCGCACGTTGACGCCAACGCTTGATTGGCATCGGCTCAACTTTTGGAACCGTATTATGTCAGGCGGCTTCGGTTCTGGCGAAGTTGAACGGCATCAGGTCGCCGATTTCGGCCGCTTCTTCGCGCTGCGGCAACTCTGTGAGCACGTGGCGCAGCCAGGCGAGCGGGTCGACGCCACAGGCGCGGCAAGTCAGCATGAGACTGTAGATCAAGGCGCTGGCCCTGGCTCCTTCAGCGGTATCGCTGAACAGCCACGATTTTCTTCCGGTCGCAAAAACTCTGATTTCGCGTTCCAAAATGTTGTTATCGATCGGCATCCTGCCGTCGCTGGTGTAACGTAACCGCCCGATTGTGGCCGCCTGTCGGAGATCGGCTGACCTGATGTGGTGGACGGCCTCCGCTCCCGGCATCGCAATGTGCCAAAGTGTGGCTGTCGAAAGTCACATAAGGGAGAGCCGTCCATGGAGAAGATTACCATAATTGGTCTGGATATCGCCAAGCATGTATTTCAGGTTCACGGGATCAATGGTGCTGGCGCGATCGTGTGCCGCCGCAAGCTGCGCCGCGACGATGTCGTTGGATTCTTCAAAGCATTGCCGCCATGCCTGATCGGAATCGAGGCATGCGCGACTGGACACCACTGGGCTCGGGTTCTTATGGCGCTGGGTCACGAGGTTCGGCTGATGCCGGCATCTTACGTCAAGCCATACGTGAAGCGGCAGAAGAATGACGCCACGGATGCTGAGGCGATTTGCGAGGCGGTGACGCGGCCGACGATGCGCTTTGTTCCAGTGAAGAGCGAGGAGCAACAGGGCGTGCTGATGCTGCATCGGGTCCGCGAGCTTTTGATCCGGCAGCGGACAATGCTGGTGAACGCCTTTCGCGGCCACTTGGCGGAGTTCGGCATCGTAACGCGACAGGGCCTTGCCGGCGTCGGAATGCTGATGGCGTTGGTCGACGACGATGATCACGATCTGATCCCGCCGCTTGCGCGGTCCGCGCTTCTTCCACTGATCGGGCAGTTGCGGGAGGTGCACGAGAAGGTCAGCGAGTTGGATCGCCAAATTCATGCTTGGCATCGCTCGAACGAACTGAGCCGCCGCCTTGAGGCGATCCCTGGAATTGGCCCGATCACTGCCAGCGCAATTGCCGCAACGGTGACCGACGCGTCGCTCTTCAAATCCGGCCGACAACTGGCGGCATGGATAGGCCTGGTGCCGCGGCAAAACTCATCGGGTGGCAAGGACCGCCTCGGAAGGATCAGCAAACAAGGCGACCCTTATCTCCGCCGGCTTCTCGTCGTCGGGGCGCACGCGGTCCTCCGCTTCAGCCGGAACGGCAAAACGGCGCCGACGCGTTGGGCTGCCGAGCTTCTGGCGAAGAAGCCGTACAACGTCGTCGCTGTTGCTTTGGCAAACAAGATGGCGCGGATCGTCTGGGCGTTGATGACGACGGGCAGGCGCTTTGAGGCGACCGCCGCCGTTTGAATGCTCACAGAGGATGCAGAAACTGGTGAGGTGCTGATGGCGTGATGGCGAACGGTCGAGCCGGGATCGGACAAACCCGATCAGTGGGTGCCGCTTGAAAGCGCGTTGACCTGTCTGGGATCCGATCCGCGGACTACATCAGGGCCAGCGGCATGAACACGCCGCATTCAAAGGCCGAATACATGCCTGCACCCGACCAATCCGTCAGAAACACCAACTTGCCCCTTGCCACGCGTCCATACATGCCACTGAACTTTCATCCAACGGCGATTAGAGCCCCGGCGGTTTTCGATACGCCACTTGGCGCGGTGGGAGCAACCGGCGGAAACGCGTAGCCTTCATCTTGCGCAGCGTTGAAGCCGGTTGCGGCAATGGTTCCGGCATAGCTGGCCGGGGTCTGATATCCGAGCGATGAGTGCGGCCGGGAATGATTATAATCGTGCGCCCATTCGGCGATGGCGTTGCGGGCATGATCGAGACCGAAGAACAGGCTTTCGTTCAGCAGCTCGTCGCGCATCCGTCCGTTGAAGGATTCAATATAGCCGTCTGCATGGGCTTTCCCGGTGCGATGTGGTGCCACTCGACCTTGTGCTCCTTTGACCAAGCGAGGATCGCGTTCGACGTGAATTCCGTGCCGTGGTCGGAGACAATCATGCCGGGTTTGCCTCGCCGCTCGAGGAGCGCCGTCAATTCGCGAGCAACACGACGGCCGGAGATCGAGGTGTCCGGGATCGCCGCCAGGCATTCGCGCGTCACGTCATCAACAATGTTGAGCACACGAAATCTTCTTCCGCAGGCGAACTGATCGTGCACGAAATCCAGCGACCAACGGGCATTGGCCTTGGCTTCGACGAGTATCGGCGCACGCGTTCCGACGGCACGCCGCCTGGCCTTCCTCTTGCGAACCGACAGGCCTTCCTCTCGGTATAGCCGGTAGACGCGGTTGACACCGGACGGCTCTCCCTCCCGCCTGAGCAGGACAAACAGTCGCCGGTAGCCGAAACGCCGCCGCTCGTTGGCGAGGTCGCGCAGTCTTGTCCGCAGTTCGGCCTCTGACGGACGGCGTGACCGATACCGCACCATCTTCCGGTCAGCCGATATGATCTGGCAGGCCCGCCGCTCCGAGAGGCCCATGACGGCCTTCAGATGCGCGACGGCTTCACGCTTGGCGGCGGGCCCTACCATTTTTTTGCAAGAAGCTCGCGGAGTGCAGCAGCATCCAGCATCTGCTCGGCGAGCAACTTCTTCAGCTTGGCGTTCTCTTCTTCGAGAGCCTTCAGGCGCTTCGCCTCGGAAATCTCCATGCCGCCGTATTTGGCTTTCCAATTGTAAAATGTCGCGTCCGAAATCCCATGCTTGCGGCAGAGGTCGGCCACCTTCGCGCCAGCCTCCTGCTCCTTCAGCACCGCAATAATCTGCTCTTCAGTAAATCTCTGCTTCTTCATTCGTCCGTCCTTTGATGGGCCGGACTCTAATGCAATCTGGAGGAAATTACCCGTGGCAGGTCAGTGGTTTTGCTCCGCATGGCCATTGGCGCACATTGACTTTCATCGGCGCGCTCGGGCCGATTGTCTCACCGCACCCTGCGTCTTCGACGGCCCGATCAATGGCCAATGTTTCAAGGCCTATGTCGAGCAACAACTCGTCCCGACGCTGCGACCAGGCGACATCGTCATCATGGACAATCTGGGTAGCCACAAATCCGCGCAGATACGCCAGTTGATCAAGGCCGCCGGCGCAAGGCTCTGGTTTCTGCCGCCTTATTCACCTGACCTCAATCCAATCGAACAGGCCTTCGCCAAGATCAAGCATTGGATGCGAAAAGCGCAAAAGCGCACCGTCGACGACACCTGGCGATATCTCGGCTCACTCGTCCAGACAATCGGTCCACACGAGTGCACCAACTATCTTGTCAATGCCGGATACGCTTCAAATAAAACATGAAATGCTCTAATGTCGACCGTGGTATTCTCGACGCCGGCGGAGATGATGTTGACCGAACCGCTCGCGGATGTGACGGAGAGATCGCCGCCGACCTTGGCGGAACTGGCGATGACGTTGACGCCATTCGTCCCGGCGATGCCGAGATTGCCGCCGGTCGCGACCGTGGTGCCGACGAGCGTTTGCACGCCGCCATTGTCCTGTTTGACGGCGCCGAGCGTCACGGTCTGGCCGGAAAGCTGCGCTGAGCCGCCGGCCGCAATCTTGGTGCCGGAACCGTGGAGCCAGTCCGGCGGAGCAAATCTTTTTCTGGTCCCGATAAGGTCAGGCGGACGCGGCTCAATCCGCAGGCGATAACGAGTGACTCAAAAATACGCGACCGTGATTGAGCTCGTAAATTGCATCTCCCGTCCTCGCTTGAAAGGAAGGCACCAACGGCTTTTGTAAATAAAGGGCTATGTCTAAAAATGGCTGCCAAGATTGGCCCTTTGCTTGAGCTTTATCAACTTCTTCTCCGTTGCGGCTGAATGAAGTCAATATAAACCGTTCTGGTTCCCAAGCCTCGGCAAACGATCTCGCAAGAGCCAACACGCCCTTTCCAGAGGTGAGATCAAAGCTGCGGGGAAGACTCAAAACAACGGCATTTGACATGCCGCTCACATCATAAACGCCACACCTAACCGAAAGGGATGCTTCATCCGAGCCGGCTTGACCATTCCATAATCCGATTCCGTATCCTAGTTCTTCGATGACGGAACGATCCATGTCCCGCCTGCTGCGTCCATTCTCCAAAAGTGCGCGCATATCATTGCTATCCTCGGCGGAAATCACTTTTTGCGCGAGTGCTGCCTTTCGGCTCTTGGCCTTCTTGCGCCAGCCGCGAAGCGTATCCGAGATGCCCGCGAGGTCGCTGAGGAAGTATGTCGCGCGTTCAGCACACCCTTCGAGAGTTTCCCTACGAGAAGGCCAGTAAGCGGCGGCAAAATAACTCTCCAATACATAGCTCCTATAGCGGTGGTATGAAGTTGACTGTGATACCCGTTATGTTGTTTGCTTTCAGCAAATTTTGAATTGCAGTGGCCGCGCTAGATTCCGCTACGCTCCAAGTGACAGGATTCCCGCCGGCCGCAGCTGTCTGCCGTTGGGCTTGACTAATAAGGTCATCTGCTCCCGAAAACCACGATTTGAAACTCCCGGTGGCTTTGTCCACAAATGTTGCATAGCCAGGTCCCTTCGCCTCGAGCAAAGTGCCACTGGCACTCACACCGTCAAATTTTACGCCATTTACAATGTATACCCTTCCGGTGGTTCCGGTAATCTGCGCCTGGTACGCTTGTGCCCGCGGTGACATCGCTTCAGTAACCACAGTCCAACTTCCTGAAGGGCTATTTGTAGGCGTGTCTGCAATTTGCCCTGGCGAGTTTCCTCCCTTCGATCCAGGGCTTCCCGCGCCTTCACCAATAATGCTCCTGGCGCTACCGGTGCCGCCCCACGCAATCACCCCACCAATGACCGGATCGCGAATGATGCTGGCGATCTGATCCTTTGAACCGGTCAGAAGAGCTTTGGCGGCATCACTCTTCAGTTTGGAGGCTTCGTCCTTGAAATCCTGACCGTTTTGGGCATCGCTGCTGTCGGCATATTGCCATGCCTTCAGGAACACCATATGCCGTTCGAGGAGCGACATCTCATCGCCCTCGCCATCTCCCGTCAGGGCGGCATCAAGATACTCTGCAGCCGCAATTCGAAGATCGGTACGAGCCTTGACACATAAGGCCGAGGAATTGCCAACGCAGCTATCAAGCCTCTCGTCGCGGCTGATTGTAAGGGCCTGAAGCTCCTTAACTCGACTGCAGGCCGGGGATTCGGAGTCTTTGGGGCTGCAGTCCGCCAATGCCCGGGCAAGTTCCTGCCGCTCCTTATGCGTCAGATAGTTGTAATTGACATTGTCGAGGGCGGCGGCGGCACCCGTTCCGCCACCGGCAACAGCGCCGATAGCCGCCGCCACCCATTGGGTAATGGCGCTTTTCTGCGTATCTGTGAGATTGGGATCGGCTTGCAAGACCTGTTGAAGCACGCCATTGGCGATTTCACTCAGGGCGCCGCTGAGAGCACCGGCACCAACGTTGCTGCCGGCTAGCTGCGAGACAATCGCGCCCACTGCAGCGTGCAGAGCAACCTTTTCGGGAGATCCTTCGGCAAAGCCGAGTCGCTCTGAAAGCTCACCAACCCCCATGTTGAGGAGCGCCGACAATGCCGCAGCGCTTTGCTGTTGGGCTTTCAGTTTGTCGATGTCGAAAGGATCAACTGTATTGTTCGCTTTGAAGGCATCGGTGTTAAGGTCGGACAGATCCTGCTGCTGGTTCGCCAGGTTCCAGTTGCCAGGCGTAATCGTCGCCAGCGTCTCGCCGTGATCGTCCTGCTTGGCGGGCTGGCCAACGACCGGGACTGGGATGCCGGCCCCGATCAGGCTGAAGCCGTAACTTGTCGAGGAGGCCCACATTGAGTTTTCGATATTGGAATAAAGAATCTGGTTGGCGGCCAGATCGTTGTTCATCGGATCGGCGGTTGAGCCGATAAACCCGCCGATGAGATCGATGCTGCCGTCGGTGTTGACGTGATAGCCGCCGGAACCTGCAAAGATGCCACTCTGCTGGGATACGTTGGCATAATCGCCCGTGATGGTGCCCTGATTGTAGCCGCCGCTAATGCCACCCGAACTGATGCCAAGTTGGGCACTCTTCGTCTTCTCGTCATAGGATGCGATGTCCTGGCGGCTCTCGATGACGATGCCATTGGTAGCACTGGCACTGACTCTGTTGCCAGACAGCACGCCGCCCCCCAGCGTCAGCGTGTCGCCGGAAACGATTGTGACCGCATTTATGCCGGTGACATTCGAATTGACCTGAGTGACCGAGCCGGCTGTCTCCTTGCCGGAGCTGTAGCTTGCGTCGGCGGTCGGGCCAGCGTTGAAGATGTTGTGGCTGGCATCGATACTCGCGGCAATTCCGACGCTCACACTGCCCGATTTGCTCCTGCTCTTACTATCGCTGGTGGCTTGGACGCTTTCGAGATCGACGTTTCCAGCCGCGGAAATCAGCACGCTTCCGTTATCCGGATCGGTGGAAAGACTTGGTGTCTTGCCATCCTTGCCCATGCCCGCGCTGATCTGCACGCCGCGGCCAACCACGGCACCGGATTGGGCGACGATGGTCACCGAGCTGCCGCGGATCTCGGGTGGAACGGGGATTGAGGTCGTTGACTGCGAGGAACTTTCACTGAAGCTGTAGCCTGCCGTCAGTGAAATCCCGGCGATAGCTGGCTTGAGGCCGGTCTCTGGATTCGGCTTCGCGCCAATGGCGGCCATCGTCGACGATATCGCCTGATAACCCTTGACTCCGGCCAGCACCGCCGGGGCGATACCGTAGATACCGTTATTCCCGGAAAGCAGACTACCTGCTTGCATCGCTTGCTGGCCCGCTGAAATCAGCGACGACTGGACCGTCAGGCTGACACCCGCAAAGCTCTTCTTCTGCATCTCGGAGGCATTTGTGACGTCGTTACTCAAGAGCATGTTGACGTCATCGCCTGCGATCAGACCGATCGCGCCTGCGGCCATGATCTTTCCGGACTGGTCATTGATGTTGCGGTTGGCAGCGATGGTAATGCTGCCGTCGCTGTCGAGCGAGCTGACCGCTTTGATATTGGCATCCTTCGACCGTTTCTCTTCCGAGGTGCCGACGCCAATGCCGACCGAGACGCTGCCGCTGCCGACGGAGAAATCGATGCCGAAGCCGGAGCGCTTGGTCTGACTGGAGGAAGACTGTTCTTCTGCGCCCGGTGCGATGTTGACGTCGCGCGCCGACGAAATCACCGTGCCGTCGCCGGAATGCGATGACGAGCCGAAGATGTTGACGTCGCCTTGCGTCGAGGTGATCGTCGTCGTGCCGCCCGACGAAAGCGTCGAGCCTATATTGTCAGTCTCACTCTGACTTCTCTTCGAATCCTTCGATCCATAGATCGAGATGAACCCGCCACCGGACCCCACGCCGATGCCGGACTTCTTGGTCTGCTTGTCGCTCTCGTGCTCCTCCTCTGCCCCCATGATGGTAACGGTCGAGCCGGAGAGGCTGAGATTGTCGCCGGCGGCGATATTGGAGCCGGAGACGACGGTCTCACCGCCGGCAGCGACGTTGATGTTGCCGGATGCCGAGATGGAGGAGCCGACGGTATCTTCGTCATAGGTGTGGGTGTGGGTCTTGGATGAAGACAGGAAGCCGCTGGACTTGCTGTCGGAGGTGGTCTCGTCCGTATCCTTGCCGGAGGCGATGACGATGTTGCCGGCGGCACTGATATTGGCGTCCGCCGTATGGGTCGCATCGCCTGCCGTGACATCAGAGGCGGAGATCGTGACGTTGCCACCGGTGGACACGATGCTGACGCCGGTCTGGCCTGAGATCGACGAACCCTCAGCCGTCGTCGTCGCTTCGCTCGTCTTCTTCGAGCCCGACTTGCCGGAGGAAGAGGCGCTGTCGGTTGCTTCGCCGATGGTGATGTCACCCTTGGCAATAAGGGTTGTCGTGCCGCCCTTGGCAGCGATATCGGAGCCGATAACGCTGATGTTGCCAGTGTCGGCCTGGATATTCACTCCGCCGTTCTCGGAGGTAATCGAGGACCCATTGCTCGTGAGTGCGGTCGAGGACGACTGGCTGCCCTTATAGCCGTTGGAAGTGCCGGGTTTGGTTTTCGACTGGCTGGTGGTCTGATCCTCAGACGCCGTGATCGCGATGTTGCCGTTGGTCGAGACGATGCCGAGATTGCCCGTGGCATCGAGCGACGAGCCTGCGATCAAAACACCCTGGTTGCCCGACACCAGCATGGCGCCGCTGGCGGTGAGCGACGAACCAAGTTGCGTCTGGCTGGTGGTCTTGAGGGTCGTGCCACGGCTGATGTCGACCGTGGTGTTCTGGACGCCGGCGGAGATGATGTTGACCGAACCGCTTGTAGATGTGACGGAGAGGTCGCCGCCGACCTTGGCGGAGCTGGCGATGATGTTGACGCCGCTCGCGCCGGCGACGGTGAGATTGCCGCCGGTCGTCACCGTGGTGCCGACGAGCGTTTGCACGCCGCCATTGTCCTGTTTGATGGCGCCGAGCGTCACGGTTTGGCCGGAAAGCTGCGCCGAGCCGCCGGCCGCCACCTTGGTGCCGGAAAGCGTCAGGCTGCTGGCGCCGGCATCCACCTTCAGATTGCCGCCGGCGGTGATCCCGCCACTAGATGCGACGACCGTCTGGCCGCCGATGTTCATCGTCTGGGCGGCGAGCGTGATGCCGTTGGCGGCATTGAGGTTCATGTTGCCGCCGGCGAGGAAGACGCCGCCATTGGCCTTGATGTCGGTGGCGTTGATGGTCATGCCGTCGGCGGCGGCGATGGCGCCGGAATTATTGACGGAGCCGGCATCGATGCTGACCGTGTTGCCGGCGATGACGGCGGCTGAACCGTTGACCTTCGCGCGGTCTGCGGCGGAGAGATAGACGACCGGCACGAGCACCTGTGCGCCGTCGATGATCTCGGCCTGATAGATGACGATCGACTGGGTGAGCGATGCCGCCTGTTCCGGCGTGAGCGCCTGGCCAAGGGAAAGGCCGTGGGCCTCGGCATAGGCCACACCATTGTCGAGCAGCGTCTTCATCTGCTCGGTGGCGTTGTTGCCGGGGATGAAGGAGCCGGCGCCGAGACCATCGCCGACCAGTTGCCGCATCTGCTCGTCGATGAACTGATTGTCGAAATAGGCGTCACCGAGGAACGGAACTTTCGTCTCGGGCGTGTAGCCGATGCGGTCGATGAAGTAAGCCGAGCCGTAGAAGGTCGAGACGTCAAGGAAAGCTGCCCGCGTCTCGAACAGGAAGACCTGGCCTGGAACCGTGCCGCCGACGCCACCGGACTGCGGCTTGGCAACCGAGGCGAGCTGAGCGCCGTTTACCTGCAGGATTTGGGCGAGATTGCCGCTATTGCCGATGGCAGCGGTGAGCTTGCCCATCAGGCTGTTGGGATTGACCGAGGCGTTGCCTGCCGTCAGGCCGTTGCCGCTGATTGCCGTACCGCCGGCTGCCGTCACGCCGTTGCCACTGATCGAAGGCCCGCTCGCTGCTGTGACGCCGGTACCGCTGACAGATGTACCGCCGGCGGTCGTTAGGCCATTGCCGCTGACCGAAGCACCGCCAGCCGCTGTCAAACTGCTGCCGCTGATTATGGCGCCTGTAGCAGCCATCACGCCGTTGCCGCTAACCGAGGCGCTGCCATTGACCGACAAACTGCCGCCGCTGATCGAGGCGCTTCCTGCCGTCAGGGTGGTGCCGCTGATTGCCGGGCCGCCGCCGATCGTCGTGCTGGTGCTTGCCAGCGACGGGCCGCTGCTAAGGCTGGCACCGCCATTGGCGGCGACATTGGCAAGGGTGGCGTTGACGTTGAACAAGGCACCGCCGGCGGTCATGCTGTTCAGTGCGCCGAGCGGATTGTTGGTCGTCGCAGGTGCGTCGATTGCCACCTGACCCGCGATCGATCCGTTGGCGGCAACGTTGTTGACCGCACCGCCACCGTTGATGGTGAGAGCGCCGCGTGCCTCGATAACGCCGGAGATCGCCCCCGTCGCTGCAACGCCGGTGACAGTCGTGCCGGGGTTCAGATCCTTCGAGGGATCGCGCGTGCCGTTGGGATTGGGCTGATAGGTCGTGCTGGTGAATTCGAGGCATCCCCGGTTGGGTCCACTGCAGTTCAGCGTCGTCGTCTCAACCGTCTCATCCGGGTAATACTGGCAAGGCGTCGAGCTGTTACAGGTTACCTCGGTAATGCGGTTGAGGGTGGCTCCGTCATTGGTCAGCGTGCCCGCGACGGTGAGCAGCATGTTGCTGTCGGTCTCGATCGAGCTGTAGGCGTTCGTGAGGTTGGTTGCGTCAATCGTGAGAGGGCCACCCGCTCGGATCTTGGCTGCGGGGCCGGCTGAGCTGATGAGCCTGTCCTCGTCGACGAACTGGTGAACAAGGGTAGTCGTGGTGCCGTCACCATCGATGAGGTCATAGGCGTGCAGGATATCGTCGGATATCTGCACATTGCGCTGGATCGTCGGTCCGGAGGTCGTGGTGTTGGTCAACCCGTTAGTCAGGATCGACATGCTCCCGCCGGACTGGATGAGGCCGGCGGAGTTGACGACGGCACCATTGCGTCCGCTGCCGCCCGGCCCGGCGATAGCAAGGCCGTTGCCGGACAGGATCGCGCCTTGGTCATTGGTGAGCACGCCACCGACGAAGAGGTTGGCGTTGTAGCCCGAGAAGACGAGGCCGGAGGGGCTGTTGTAGAAATCTCCTGCAATGTTGAAGGTGAGATTGTTGCCGGCAGCAAGCTGACCGGTGTTGGCCAGCGACGGCAGGCTGAGCGTCAGGTCGTGCGCGGCCAGCAGCGAGGTGCCGGCCGTCGTCGTAAGGCCCGCGGCGGAGATGGCGATATCGCCGGAACCGCCGGCATTGGTAACGGTGCTGATATCGGCATTGGAGAGGTCGGCATTGCCGGAAAGGTTGAGCCCCAAGCCGCCGAAGACGAGATTGCTGCCGGAAAGATTGGCCGACGAGGCATTGACGATCAGCGTGCCGCCGCTGGCAATCAGGCTGCCCCTGCTGCCGGAGAGATCAAGAACTCCGGTGTTGAGCGTCAGATTGCCGCCGACGCGGGTGGTGCTGGTATAGCTGATAGCGCCGGGGGCAGTCAGCGTGGCATTGCCGAGGCTCTGCAGGCTGGCATAGCCGATGTTCTGCGTTGCCGTGGCGGCCAAATTGCCGCCGGAGAGCAGCGCATTGGCGTTGATGCTGCCGCTGGCGGCGGCAAGCGTCATTGTGCCGGTGCGCTGCAGCATCAGGCTGCCGCCGGACGCCGCACTGGTGGCGGCAAAGTCGACGCCGGAAACCAGCGTATCGATCGTCATCGAGCGGGCGGACAAAGTGGCGTTGCGCGCCGCAAGCGACTGGCCGGCGAGGGTAATCGCATTGCCGGCGGTCATCGTCAGGTCGCCATGGGCGACGGCATTCGCGCTGACATTGTTGGCCGCAGTGGCTGCGATGCTGCCGGCCGTCATCAGGCTGTTGACGGCTATGCTGCCGGAGGTGGCCCTCAAGGTGAGATCACCCGTCTGGCCAAGGACGATGTTGCCGGTGGCCGATTGGCTGGTCGCGGCAAAATCGACGCCGGCGACGATGACATTGCCGCTGATGCTCGATCCGGTGATCGAGACGTTGCTTCCGCCAAGAAGCTGACCATTGATCGCAACCGCGCCGGGACTGCTGGACGAACCGATCGAGACCGCGCCGTGGCTGGTGATGTTGCCGCCGGTAAAGGCGCTCGCCACCACATCGAGGCTGCCTGCGACGATCAGCGTGTTGGCTGTGGCGCTTGCTGCGGTGATGTCGAGATTGCCACCGGATCCGAGAGCTATGGCGCCGTTGGATGATTGCGCGGTGGCGGCGAAGTCGACGCCGGTGACGGCCTGGCCCAGATGCACTGTCTGGCCGGAGAGCGCGGCGTCGTCGGCTGCAAGGAGTTGGCCGGTGACATTGACGCTGTTGCTGCCGGCAAAGGTGGCGTCGCCATGCGCGGTGACGGCACCGGCTGCAATGGTTGAAGCAGCGGCGTCGATATCACCGGCCGACAGCATGGTCGACGTTGCAATACCGGCCGAGGCGGTAAGCTGCATGTCACCGGACGATGCCAGCACTATGCTGCCGCTGGCGGCATTGGTGGCGGTGAAATCGATGCCGGAGATCAGGGTTGGGGCGCTGATGCTGCCGCCGGTGATTGAAAGGTTGCCAGCGGCAAGCACCTGGTTGCTGATGTCGAGATTGCCGCTAGCGGTGATCGCCACTTTGCCGTGGCTGGTGATGCTGTCGGCCGTAAGATTGCCAGCTCGTGCGGCAAAGTCGCCGGCCGACAGCATGGTTTGCGAGACGATATCGCCGGTCGCGGTGAGGCCCATGGCGCCGGATTGCGCCAGCACGATATTGCCGCCGGCGACAGTGGTGGGGGCAAAGTCGATGCCGGAGATCAGCACCGGCGCTTTGATGCTGCCGCCATTGAGCGTCAGGTCGCCGGCGGCGAGAATTTGGCTGGTGACATCGACGTTGCCGACCACATCGACCTTGCCATGGCTGGTGATGCTGCCCGCCTGGAGACCGGTCGCCGTTGCCGTTAAATCGCCCGCCGACAGGATGGTGCCGGCCACGGCATTGCCGGAGAGGGTCAGGTCCATGGCGCCGGACGATCCCAGGACGACATTGCCGCCGGAGGCCGCGGTCGCGGTGAAATCGACGCCGGAGACGAGAAGGCCGGCATTGAGGCTGGCGCCGTCGATCGCAAGGTTACCGGCCGACAACACCTGGCCGCTGACATCGACGCGACCGGTTCCGATCGCCGTGCCGCTGGCCGTGAGATCGACGGCGCCATGGCCGGTGATGCTGCTTGCCGTCAGGTTGAGCGCTTGCGCGGTGAGATTGCCCGCCGATAGCAAGGTGCCGACGGCGAGATCGCCTGTCGAGGCGAGCTGCACGTCGCCACTTGACGTCTGGACGATATTGCCGCCCGCGATAGCCGTTGCGGCGAAATCGACGCCGGAGACGATGGCACCGGCGGAAATGCCCGAGCCGGAGATGCCGATATCGCCGCCGCCGAGGATTTGGCCGGTGACGTCCACAAGACCGCTTCCGGTCGTCTTACCGGAAATGGCAATGTTTTTATGCCCGGTGATCGCATCGGCGGTAATCGTCGCCGCATTGATGTCGATCGTACCCGCCGCCTGCACGGTGGATGCGGCCGCGGCGCCGCTGACTGCGACCGTCAGGTCGCCGCTCGATCCGAGCAGAATGTCGCCGCCGGAGGCATTGGAGGCATCGAAGTCGATGCCGGCAACGACGGTCTGAGCCGACAGGCTCTGGCCGGTGATGAGGACATTGCCGGAGCCGAGGATCTGACCGCTGATGGCCGTGGCGCCATCGAGCGCAACGTTGCGATGGGCTGTGACCGCATCGGCAGTGATTGTCGAACCAGCCACGCTGAGACCACTGGCCGAGAGCAGCGTGCCGGCATTGATAGTACCGGTCGAGGCAAGCGTCAGGTCACCGCTGTTGGCGAGTGCGATATTGCCTCCAGCCGCAGCCGTCGCCGCAAAGTCGACGCCGGAAACGAGTGCGCCGGCCGTGATGCTGGAACCGGAGATGCCGATGTCGCCACCGCCGAGGATTTGGCCGCTGACATCTGTAGCACCGGAAATGGCAATGTTTTTATGCCCGGTGATCGCATCGGCGGTAACGGAAGCTGCAGTAACGTCGATTGCGCCGGCGGCTTGGATAGTCGAGGCCGCCGCGCCGCCACTGATCGACACCGTCAGATCGCCGCCTTGACCAAGCACGACATTGCCGCCGGCGGCATCGGTAGCGTCGAAATCGATGCCGGCAATAAGAGTCTGCGCGGATAGGCTTTGGCCGGTGATCGAGATATTGTCGGCACCAAGAATTTGACCGCTAACGCTGATGCCGCCCCCGAGCATCACGTCGCCATGCGCCGTGACGGCATCGGCGGTGACGGTGGTGCCGCTGGCACTGAGATCGCCGGCCGACAGCAATGTACCGGCGTCTATATTGCCAGTCGAGGCAAGCGTCACGTCACCACTGCTGGCGAGCGCGATATCGCCGCCGCCAGCGGCAGTCGCGGTGAAGTCAACGCCGGAGACAACCGTTTCAGCCTTGATGCTGGAGCCGGAGATGCTGACGTCGCCGGCGCCAAGGATTTGGGCGTTGACGTCAACGCGACCGCTTCCGGCTGTCGCGCCAGAAAGGGTGATGTCCTTATGCCCGGTAACTGCGTCGGCGGTAATGCTTGCGCCGTTGATGTCGATCGTACCAGCGGCCTGTATCGTCGAGGCTGCTACCGCATCACTGACCGAGACTGAAAGGTCGCCGCTTTGACCAAGCACGATATTGCCGCCGGCGGCATCGGTGGCGTCAAAGTCGATGCCTGCGACAAGGGTCTGCGTGGAAAGACTCTGGCCGGTAATCAACACATTACTGGAGCCGAGGATTTGGTCAGCAATACTGATCGCGCCGCCGAGCGTGATATCGCCATGCGCCGTCACGCTGTCCGCTGTGATGGTCGAACCAGTCGCACTGAGATCGCCGGCCGACAGCAGCGTGCCGGCGTTGATATTGCCGGTTGAGGCAAGCGTAACGTCGCCGCTGCTGGCGAGCACGATGTTGCCGCCGCCGGCGGCAGTCGCGGCGAAGTCGACACCAGAGACGACTGTGCCAGCCTTGATGCTGGAGCCGGAGATGTTGATATCATTGCCGCCAAGGATTTGACCATTGATGGTGGTCGCGCCAGAGAGCGTGACGTCCTTATGGCCGGTGATAGCATCGGCTGTGATGGTCGCTGCGCTGGCATCGATCGCACCGGCGGCCTGCACGGTCGGTACCGCCATGCCGCCGCTGACCGCGACGGTCAGGTCACCTGCCTGGCCAAGCACGATATTGCCGCCAGCCGCATTGGTGGCGTCAAAGTCGATGCCGGAGACGAGGGTATGAGCCGTCAGGCTTTGGCCGGTGATCAGGACATTGCCGGCGCCGAGAATCTGATTTGTAACGCTGATCGCACCGCCGAGCGTCATATCGCCATGGGCGATGACGCTGTCTGCCGTGATAGTCGCGCCGGTAGCACTGAGATCGCCGGCCGACAACAGCGTGCCGGCAGTGACGCTGCCGCTTGAGACGAGACTCAGATCGCCGCTGCCCGCCAGTACGATATTGCCAGTGGCCGCAGCAGTTGCCGCGAAATCGACGCCCGAAACCACAGCACCGGCGGCGATGCCGGAGCCGGAGATGCTGACGTCGTTGCCGCCGAGAACCTGGCTGCTGACATCTGTCGTGCCGGAAAGCGTGATGTTCCTGTGGCCAGTGATGGCATCGGCGGTGATGGTGGCAGCGTTGGCGTCGATGCTGCCGGCGGCCTGTATGGTCGAGGCGGCTACCGCGCCGCTCAACGAGACCGAGAGGTCACCGGCCTGGCCTAACACGATATTGCCGCTGGCCGCATTGGTGGCGTCAAAGTCGATGCCGGCAACGAGAGTCTGAGCCGCCAGGCTCTGACCGGTGATCAGCACATTGCCGGCGCCGAGAATCTGATCTGTGACGCTGATCGCGCCGCCGAGCATGATATCGCCATGTGCGCTGACGCTGTCCGCCGTGATGGTCGCGCCGGTAGCATGGAGATTGCTGGCTGACAACAGCGTGCCGACGCTCAGCGCGCCGGAGGCGGTCAGTGTCAGATCGCCGCTGCCGGTGAGCACGATGCCGCCGCCGGACGCAGCCGTCGCGGCGAAATCGACGCCGGAAACGACAGCACCGGCAACAATGCTCGCGCCGGAAATGCTGACGTCGTTGCCGCCGAGAACCTGACTGCTGACATCTGTCGTGCCGGAAAGCGTGATGTTCCTGTGGCCCGTGATGGCCTCGGCGGTGATGGTCGAACCGCTGGCATCTATGTTGCCGGCCGCCTGCATGGTCGAAGCGGCCACCGCGCCGGCGACAGAGACCGTCAGGTCGCCGGCCTGGCCGAGCACGATATTGCCGCCGGCGGCATCGGTAGCACCGAAGTCGAGGCCGGCTACAAGAGTCTGCGCTGACAGGCTCTCGCCGGTGATCAGCACATTTCCGCCGCCGAGGATCTGGTCAGTAATGGCGATGGCACCGCCGAGCGCCATGTCGCCATGCGCGATAATCGCATCTGCAGTCAGGGTAGTGCCGGCTGCTGAAAGGACGCCAGCCGATTGCAGTGTTCCGGCGTCGATTACTCCGCTTGAGGCGAGCGTCAGATTGCCGCTAGTCGTCTGGACGATGCTGCCATTGGCGGCTGCCGTCGCGGCGAAATCGACACCGGAAACAATGGCGCCGGCGGCGATGCCGGAACCCGATATGTTGATGTCGCCGCCGCCAAGGACTTGACTGTTGACATTCACGCGGCCGCTCGCGGCCGTCGTACCGGTAGCGCCGGAAAGCGTGATGTTCGTGTGGCCCGTGACAGCATCCGCAGTGATGGTGCCACCGCCCGCATCGAGGGTGCCGGCCGCCTGGATGGTTGACGCGGCCATCGCACCGCTGACCGACACTGTGAGATCGCCGGCCTGGCCAAGCACGATATTGCCGCCCGCGGCATCGGTGGCGTCGAAGTCGAGACCCGCGACAAGGGTCTGGGCGGCCAAGCTCTGGCCGGTGATCAGCACGTTGCCCGCGCCGAGAATCTGATCCGCGACGTTGATGACGCCGCCGAGCGTCATCTCGCCATGGGCCGAAATATTGTCGGCTGTGATGGCCGCGGCGCTGGCATTAAGATCGCCCGCCGAGAGCAACGTTCCAGCATCGATATTGCCGGTCGAGGCAAGCGTCAGGTCGCCGCTGCTGGCGAGCACGATGCCGCCAGAAGCAGCCGTCGCGCCGAAATCAACCCCGGAAACGATAGCGTCGGCCTTGATACTTGAACCAGAGATGCCGACATCGCCGCCGCCGAGGACCTGGCCGCTGACATCGGTCGCACCGGAAAGCGTGATGTCCTTATGCCCGGTGATCGCGTCGGCGGTAACGGAGGCCGCACTGATGTCGATCGTACCAGCGGCCTGTATGGTCGATGCTGTGGATGCGCCGTTGGTTGAGACCGATAGATCGCCGCTCTGACCAAGCACGATATTGCCGCTGGCGGCACTAGTCGCATCAAAGTCGATGCCGGCAACGAAGGTCTGAGCGGAAAGGCTCTGGCCGGTGATCGATACGTTGCCAGCGCCGAGGATCTGGTCGGTAACGCTGATTGCGCCGCCGAGCGTCATGTCGCCATGGGCCGAGATGTCGTCGGCCGCAATGGTCGCGGCATTGGCATTGAGATCGCCTGACGACAGCAGCGTCCCGGCGCTGAGCGCGCCGGAGGCCGTCAATGTCAGATTGCCGGTCCCGGCTGCCGTTGTGCCAAGCACGATCCTGCCGCCGGCGGCATCGGTGGCGGTGATATCGACGCCGGAGACGATGGCGTCGGCCGCGATGCTAGAGCCGGTGATGCCGACATTGCCAGCGCCGAGGACCTTGCCGTTGATGTCCACGCGACCGTTGCCGGCCGTTGTGCTGGTAGCGCCAGCGAGCGTGATGTCCTTATGGCCGGTAATGTTGTCGGCGCTAATCGTCTGGCCGACGGCATCGATTGCGCCGGCTGTCAGGATGGTGCCGGCCTGGATGCCGCCGGCGCTGTCATTGATGGTCAGATCGCCACTACTCGCGAGCACTATATTGCCGCCGGCCGATTTGGTCGCGGCAAAGTCCACGCCGGAGGCGAGAAGATCGGCGCTGACGCCATTGGCGTTGCCGTTGATGGTGATCGCGCCGGCGCCGAGCAGTTGGCTGGCGACATCAACGCCGCCGTCGATGCCGACCTTGCCGTGGCTGGTGAGATTGTCGGTCTTCAGCAGCGCAGCCTCAGCCGTCAGATCGCCGGCCGACAGCAGCGTGCCGGCGGTGATGGTACCGGCGCCGGCAGTCAGATTGAGGGTGCCGGAGGAACCAAGAGCGATGCTGCCACCCGCCGCATCGGTGGCGGAGAAGTCGACGCCGGAGGCGATCGTCGCCGCCTGAATGCCTTGGCCATTGATGGAGACATCACCGGAGGCAAGGAGCTGGCCCGAAACGTTGGTGGCGGCATCGATGCCGACGGCACCATGCGCCGTGATCGTCTGGGCCGTCAGGGAAGTCGCATCGACTGTGATATTGCCGGAGGAGAGCAGGCTTGCGGCACTGACCGCACCGCCTGTTGCCATCAGTTGCAGGTCGGCGGCACTCGCCAGCACGGTCGTGCCACCTGCCTGGGTGGCGGCAATGTCGAGACCGGAAACGGTGGCGCCGGTCGATATCGACCGGCCGGTGGCGGTAATCGTACCTTGAGCAAAGACGGTGTCGGCAACGGCGATATCGAGGCCGGCATTGAGGCCGATATTGTTGTAGCTCAGGAGCGAGGCGGCCGTGATCGAACCGGAGGTCGCGGTGATCGACAGCGCACCCGTGCTGTTGGCCGCTCCCGTCAGGCCGATATTGCCGGCAGAGGCCGACAGCGTTGCTGGTCCGCCGGCCGTCACATTGGCAGCAGCAATGCCGCCGGCCGATGTCATTGCGAGATTGGCGGCGCTGTTGCTGTCACCCGCAACACTCAACAGGCCGCTGCCGCTCGACAGGGCAATATCATCGTCGGCCGCCACCGATTGCAGGGTGATCCCCTGATCGGCCTGAATGGCGACCTTTGCCTTCGAGGTCACCTTGGCGGCCGTCACCTTGTTCTTCGAGGTGATGGTGACACCCTGGCTGCCCGAGGCATTGCCGATCGAGATCTTGCCGTCGGCCGAGAGCGACAGTTCGCCGGCATTGGCGGCCATGTCGCCGCTCATATTGACGCCGGCACCCTTCTCGGTGACGACGATCTTGATGCGGTCGGCCTGCATGGCGCCGAGCGCGGTACCGTCGATGGCGTATTCCGGCGTGCCCGACGTGGCCGTCAGCGCCGTCGCCTCATCGGTCGCATAGTTGTATTGGCTCGCGCCGCCCGTCAGCCGGATGGTTTTGCCGTAGATCGCCGCATTGACGTGGATGTTGCGCGCAACGACATCGAATAGGTCAACCGAGCCAGGAGCGGCGGCGAAGTTGCCCCCTGCCCCTTCGAAGGTGACGTCGCCACCATTGACGGTGAAGCCGGTCAGGCTGCCGTCGGCGCCGATAGTAGGAACACCGGTCGTCAGCGTCGCATGCGGTGTATTGATGAAGCCGCAGCCATTGCAGGTTATTCCATTAGGATTTGCTATTATGACATCGGCCTTGGTGCCGAACACTTCCGTCGGGCCATTGAGCGCCGAGCGATTGCCGCTGGTGACTTCGTTGAGGATCACCGAAGCGGGGTTCGAGGCATTGAGGTTCGGATTGCCCGGCGTTACGCCGCCAAGGTTCGAGGTGCCTTGCTCGCCCTTGAAATTGTTGAGGATCGCGCCCTGGGTTCCGACATTGAAGTTGTCGTATTTGTTGTGTGACAGGCCGCTCGCATTCGGCGTGACGATGTCGACGAGCGGCACGCCGTTTGGAGCAGCACCGATGCTCGGCTGGTTGACAACAGGGGCGGTCGTGCTTGCCGAAATCGATTGAGCATTCGCAATCGCCGGCTGTAGAAATAGGAGGGCGCTGAGGGTGACGGCAAGCGATTGATGTCCGAGGCGCGCGAGACGGTGAATGACGTTGCCTGCGGGCGATCGCAAAGCGATCCGCTCTCTGAATGTCTTGCCGGAATCCTGCCTTGGATGTGCGCGCACGATACGTTCTTGCCCTTCTGAGGTCGGGCTACGTCGGCGGTTTCCGCCAAAAATGTAGCCTGCGTCTCACCTCGCCCGGGCCGCGTCATGCGGCACCATTTGAAGATTTTTCCTTGATGGACTTAGCCGCGAAGGTCAATTCATTACACGGATATGGAGAGCAGCCTTGAGGGAGTTCGCGTAAATTTGGTAAAGCCTGTGTGAATTTTACACTAATAACTATTGGTAACTCTGAGCCAAACACGCGTGCTGGATGATTTTTCCAAGCGTGTGAGGTCTTGCGGCGCCGCAATGTGGCGCCCCGCCTACAGGCGGAGCAACCTGCGGCTTGCCCGTCGCCTCAGCCGCCTCTCTTGGCCGCGGGTGTCTTCACACCGCCGTCGAGCTTCTTGTAGACTTCATCCAATTGCGACTTCGGCACTGGGCACTTTCGCGAGCGGGCAAGTTGGGTCAGCACCTGGTTGCGATTGCGCAAGGCGTCGATCTCGACCTTTTCCGGGGATTTGGGATCCATGAAGAACAGCGCCGGCCAGAAGAGAAGAACGCCGGTGGCGCCCAGAATGACGTTTTTGCCTTGAGCTTGCGAACGCTCCTTGACGGTTGCGAGGATCCGCCGTTCGTTGGCTTCGAATTCGCGCGAGATCCCGCCGCAATCCATTCCGCTGTCGCCGACGTTGGTCGAGGCAATCGGATGCGCTTCGCGGCCGCCGCAGCTCGAAAGCACGATGGCACAACAAAGAAGTGCAGTCGCGGGAAGCGATACCGAAGAGGTCGCCTTGTTATCTTTCCGAATGAATAAACCCATGATTTTCCTCTAAAATTCTGGTTACCATTTTACGGAGGAGCTGACGAAGAGAAGCCCCCCATCCTTTTTATCGACAGTGCCGGCCAGCACGTCGGAATAGCCGATGTCGAGATTGAGATTGCCGCCCGCGAGCTTCGCACCGACCGTCCAGCCGAGCATGTCGCCGCCCTCGATCTGATGACGCATCTCAGAGGCGATCCGGCCGTAGTCGAGCCCGAGATAGGGACGGAACTCGCCGAACATTTTCGAAAGCGCCGCATTGTCGGCAAAGGGCTGCGTACGCCAGACTAAGTCGTTGCGCGCGAAAAAGCCGTTGTTGCCGAAAAGCATGCTTTCGCGCGTGCCGCGCACGGTGGAATAGCTGCCGAGCGATATCTGTTCGGCCCCAAACAGATTGTCCGGCGAATATTGGCCGGTCACGATCGAGTTGATCTCGAAGTGCTGTTCGCCGAGCTGGAACGGCCGGGTCGTGGTGATCGTGCCGGTGAATTTCGAGAACCGCGGATCGGCGTTGCCCGCGCCGGCATCACCCGGATCGACGGCGTCGAAAAGGTTAAGGCCCTGGCTGTAGGAAAGATCGAAGACCCAGAGGCCGCCAAGCATGCGCCGCGAGTGCGAGATGCCGAGATCGCCCACCGTATATTTGCGGCTGCCGACTTCGATCTTGCTGCCGAGCAGGAAGTTGTTGGTTTCCTTATAGGTCAAGCCGCTGTTTAGGGTGGTGATCGAATCCTTGTCGCGGAAGATGACGCGGTCGGCATCGACGCCGAGCTGCTTGGAATCGCCCGATGTCTGCAAGGTCCCGAAATTGCCGGGAACCGAGCTGTCATAGCCGTACAAGGCACCGTTTGCCGAGAGCGTCCAATAACCATAGGGGACGCTGACATTGCCGGTATAGCTATCGCTCCGGCCTTGGCCGTCATCACGCCAGGGGTAGTTCGGGCCCGTATGCTCGTAGCCGAAGCTCCACTGGTCATTCACCCCAAAGAGACTGTCGTAGCCGATCGAGGCAGAAGTCTTGGAATAGCCCGTTTGCGCCTGGCCGAGATTGCTGTTGCCGACCGAGAGGTGCCAGGGGTGACTGGGCTTGTTCTCAATATTGAGGATCGACGTACCGTTGGCCTTGCCGGGCAACATTGCCGTTTTGGCATTGTTGGAATTCAGCCGGTTGATCTGGTCGAGGCCCTGCTCGATGTCGCGCAGATTGACGATATGGTTCTTCAGGCCGGGAAAGGCGGTGGCAAGCATGCCGGAGCCCATCACACCGGAAACAGGCGCCGGCTTGCCGTTGATATAGATATCGGACAACGTGCCCTCGACTGCGACCAGACGCAATGTCTTCGTCTTGGCGATGTCTTGCGCCGGCACGTAGAGGCGCGAGGTCACGAAGCCTCTGTCGAGATAGAGCTGGGTCAGGTCACGCAACAGCGTGTTGATATCTCCGACACCGACACAGCGGTTGCGATAGGGTGCCGTGACCTTGTCAACATCGGCGCCCTTTAATCGAGTGACGCCCTCCACCTCGACATCGGTGACCGCGAAACAGGGGCCGCCTTTTTTTGCTCCCCCTTCCTGCTGCTCGGTTGGCGCCTCTGACGGTTTCGGCGTGCTCTTGCGAAGCGCCTCCAGGCGCTGCTGTTCGGTCTGCTGCGCGTGCCGGCGCGCGAAATCGTCATTCGGCGATTGCTGCGCAGCCGCCATCGATGCCGCCAAAGCCGTCGTGAGCAACACAATGACATGCACGATGGAAAGGGACGCCGTGGAGGCAAGGCTGCAGAGAGCAGCCGTTGGTTGCCGGGCCGATGTCATGGGATCGTTCCCGTCGTGCCGTCAGTTGGAAGCGGGTTTCTGCAGTGCATCCAAGGCCGAGGCCAGTCCCTTCAAGGAGAATTTGATGTTGACCTTCTGACCATTCATCATCTGTACGTGACCAACCCCGTCCGCCGCCTTTGAAAGTGCTGCGACCATTTTCGCGTCCAGCTTCTGCTGCGACCAGCAACCTGCCTGGTTGCAGTTGCGATAGGCAAGCTGGATGACAGGCTTATCGCTCGCATCGATGCTGAGCCCTGCCGGCAGATACATGTTGAGCGGCACAAGCGCCGTCAGCACGAGATCGCTCTGCACCGTTTTGCTGCCCTTCTTCGGCGAGGACGCCTGAGCGGGCGCCGGCGCCTTGGCGATCGCCAAGGTCAGGATGTTGACGTCCTGTTCACCCTGCTTCACCGTCGCGATCTGAGCCACTTCGCAACTTGTCGTCGCCGACCCGTCGGGCGCCTTGCCATCGACACAGCGATAATACCAGTCGTCGAATTTCTGCACGCGGGCTTGCGGCGCCGGCTGTTGCTGATCGGCAGATGTCGTAGCGGAACTCTGTTGAGCGCCTGCATTGGCCGGGGCGGTCGCACCTGCCGCCGACAGCTCCTGAGCCATGCCCGACGATGCATAAAGGGCGGATGACAGTAGAATTACGGATGCGAGATTCTTGGCGGAAAACATGTCATTCAAAACAGCAAACGTCATGCAAGGCTTCCTAAAGTCAAAGCTATTCGATTGAGCAAGACGACACTTGCTCACCGACAAAACATCAAAATCATGAAACAGCACCTGAGACGGTGCGGCCGGTCATCGGCTTGACCTGCTCAATAGCAGACTTCATTCGACACACGGATAGTTAGAACTGTCGCAGCGTGGATTTCGTGCTCGTTTTTGGTGAGCCGCGTGTATTTTTGCAACACGGACGCTTGTATTCTCCTGAAGCTTCGTTCTCTGCAAGCGCGACAGGAATTTCCGGAGCGCAAAAGCCAAGTGGCTAAGTGATCGACTTGCCGCCGGTCTCGCCTCATCATTCTTGCTTGCGAGAGATGTTCCGCTATGTTGACAAGGATGGATGTAGGGGAGAACAAAGTTTCGGCGAACTCTGCGGACACGCCCACCCAGATGCCGCTCCAGGCGCCAAATCCTGTTATTATGGCCGAGGTGGAACGCTTTCTGAGGGGGCGTACCCGCGATATCAGCCTGAAAGGCGAGCTTTATTGCCTCTTTCAAGAGCGCTCCTGGTTTCGAACGGCCAAGATCATTCGTTCCTGGATGATTTGGGTCGCCCTGATAGATGTGCTGACATTGGGGCTCAACGCCATGCTGCTTCCAAGGGCGGTAGCGCTGTCTATGCTTCCGCCGGCCTGTATCCTTCCTCCGGCCGCTCTGGCCACTGCCTTTATCTGGAGAATTCCACGCGCTTTCCAGCTCCAACGGATCGTCTTGATTGTCGGTATGTTCTTTATCCTTCTGTCCGTAGCCCTGGTAGGCGTGAATGCGGGAGGCGAGTTCTACGAACGGCATCTGACCATCATGCTGTTCGTCGCGGTTACCGCGATCATCATCTTTGCCATACCGCTGGTTTGGACGACGATGATCGCGGTCATGGCGCTTGGTCTTTATTTGTTTTTCCAGATGCACAACCCACACATCGAATTGGGAAGCTCGGAGGCTGCGACGTTATTCTTCGCCAGCGGCATCGTCGCAACGGTGGTAGCACGGCGCACTATGACGATTTTGGCTCAGAAGACCTTTCTTCTTGAACTACGTGACACAAGCCGAGTAGCGGAATTGGCGGATGCGAATGCCCGGCTCGAACTTCTTGCGAGAACGGATCCCCTGACCGGCATCGCCAATCGAAGATGGATGATGGAAATGCTCAACCGCCTCTGGAACGGGGATAGCCGACACCCAGAGGGGATTGCCATGCTGATGTGCGACATCGATCACTTCAAGCTGCTGAATGATAACCTCGGCCACAGTGAGGGGGACCGCTGCCTTGTAAAAGTTGCCGGCATTATTCAAAGCAGCATGAGAGGAAATCGCGATCGTGTGTCACGCTACGGCGGCGAAGAGTTTCTGATTGTGCTTCCAGGCGTGAATGAGCAAGAGGCAATCTCTGTCGCCGAACGAATTCGGGAAGGCGTGGAAACTGCTTCTCTCCCAAACCCTGCATCCGCAATGTCGCCGTGCGTTACCGTCAGCATCGGGGTAGTCCATACATCTGATGTCAACACCGTCTCGCCGGAGCAACTTCAGAACCGGGCTGATGAGGCCCTTTACCTTGCCAAACAGTCCGGTCGTAACCGGGTAGTGCTTTACAAGGCAGGCTCGCCGAACACATAAGCTGCATTGTTTATATCAACGAGCCCGCCTTGCTTATCGCGCAGCGGGCTCAGATATTTCAGAGGCTGTTTCGCCCAAGCACTAAGACGCCATTGCGTAGAGGCGGCGCTCGGATTGAGCCGCGCTGCGTGTCCTGAAACGCTGTACCAGGTCGGCGAGGTTCTCGGTCTCCTGAGTCAGGCTCTGGGCGGCTGCCGTGGTTTCTTCCACCATGGCTGCGTTTTGCTGGGTCACCTTGTCCATTTGATCACCGGCAGCCGAGACCTCTCGCAAGCTTGCTGCCTGTTCGCGAGCCGCGACGGCGATCTGCGCGACGGTCGAACTCATGGCAATGACCTGCTCGACGATTTGTTCGAGCGAAGTGCCGGATTCGCCGACAAGCTGCACACCGGTCCTGACCTGGGCGGAAGAAGTGGAGATCAGCTCCTTGATCTCCCTCGCGGCACTGGCCGAGCGCTGTGCGAGTTCGCGAACCTCTTGGGCGACAACGGCAAAGCCTTTGCCTGCCTCTCCTGCGCGCGCCGCTTCCACACCGGCGTTGAGGGCGAGCAGGTTGGTCTGGAAGGCGATTTCGTCGATAACGCCGATAATATTGCCGATCTTGGACGAAGAATTTTGAATCTCCGTCATCGCGGCGATCGCGCGGGCGACGATCGCGCCGCCGTTCTCCGCATTGGCACGTGCTGTCGCCACGGCGTTCTGAGCATGGCTTGCTCCCTCCGCCGTACCATTGACGCCTCGCGCGACATCACCAAGCGCCGCGACCGTTTCTTCTAGCGAAGCGGCTTGCTGTTCCGTACGACGTGCAAGATCGTGCGATGCGGAGGAGATTTCCGTGAGGCCTGAGCGGATCGTGCCGACCGCGCGGATGACAGAGTCCACGGCCTCTTCCAGGCTGGAAACGGCGCTGTTGAAATGATCCCGAATGCGGACGTAGCGGCCGTCAACCTCACCGACGCGCACCGTAAGGTCACCCTTCGCGAGGGCATCGAGACCGCGAGAAATCTGCTGGAAGGCGTGCTCCATCACCTGGGCATCGGAAAGTCGCGCAGCTTCTTGGTGCAAGCGCTCTTCTTCGGCGGCAAGCCGAGCGCGCTCGGCATTGGCTTCCGCGACGACCTTGGCATGTCCCGTCTCCTGGAAGACCTTCAACGAACGTGCCATGGCGCCGAGTTCGTGACGATGCTCGGTGCCGTCTATCGTCATCGTGTCGTCACCGCGGGCAAGACGTTCCATTGTCCGTGCCATCTTGCGGACGGCAGAGGAAATCAACTGACCGATGAAATAGGCGAGCACGAGACCGATCACGATCAGAAGTCCGCTGATCACCAACGTCGAGCGGGTCGCGGACGCAACCGTCGCATCGACCGAACTGTCGAGCGATTTTTGTGCATCCATGACGGTTGCCTGCAAATCTCTGAAGCCTGTGGCGATTTTCGGCGCCAGAACGTTGAGTTCGCTGTCGCGGATCTTGTTGGTCGCCAGCGACACATCCCTCACATCGCCAAGGCGGCCGGTATAGTTCTGCATGAGCTGACCAGCACCGAGAATGCGTTTGTGCTGCAGCTCGTTTTTGGCCGCCTTGGCGGCCACGTCGTTCAAGGCCATGGCGTCGTTCAGCGCCGCCTGCGCGGTATCGTAGGATGCCAGATCACCGGAATGAATAAAACGCTCCGAGAAATAGAGGCTGCGGTTCAAGGCTTCGAGTGTCGCTCCGGTCATATGCAGCAGCGTCACGTCGTTCTGCCTCCAGGCACTGCGCATGACGTCATTGAGCGCAATGCTTGTCCAGGGTCCGAACTCGGTGACCTTGGCGATCAGAGCCTCGCGTCGGGCTTGAAGGGTTACGATCTGCTCGAAAGCCTTGCCATAGGCGTCAACATCTTGGCGGATAGTCGCCATGCCCGTTTCCAGAGAGCTATTGCCGGCAAAGCGTTGGTCGTCGGCTGCAAATGCCTTAACCCCTGCACGGAAACGGTCAACGACATCCTGTGTCGGGTTGGATCTGAAGGCTTCCACCGACATCTGGATTTCGTGAAGCTGATTGCTGTGGTCGGAGATAGCAAGGCTCTGACCCGCGGTGTTGCGGTAAGAGGAGAAGATGGACGACAGTCCGCTCATACCGGAAATCGCGTTGACCGACAGCAAGCTCATGAGCAGGATCAGCGGCAGGAAGCCGGCCGTGATCTGTGCGCGGATGCCGAGTTTATTCCAAAAGCGCAACATCATAATCCTCTTTTGCTCACTGGCTCTTCGGCAGGTATTGGGCGATGTTCTGGGGTGTTACGAGTTCGAACGGAACATTGTTCACTCGGGGCACTTGCTGGCCATTGATGAGCTTGATTGCGGCATCGACCGCCGTCCCGCCCTGTCCGACCGCGCTCTGCAGGATGGTCACATCGAGATCGCCCGCCTCCATCGCCGCAAGCGCGTCGTCCGTTGCATCGACGCCGGCGACGATGACGTCCTTCATCGCCATGTCATTGCGCTTCATGGCCCGGATGGCGCCGAGCGCCATCTCGTCGTTGTTGGCGATGACCGCGTCGAACTTCACCCCGGCCGTCAGCCATTCCTGCATCTGCTGATCGGCGTAGTCACGCGACCAATAGGCGGCTTGCCGCTCGACAACCTGCATGCCCTTGCATTCGGGCGTGGCAATGACATTGTCGATATCCTGAGTGCGGGCGCGGGCGGCTTGGTGGAAGGGCTCACCCATCAGCACCACGACACGTCCCTTGCCCTTCATGAGAGAGCAGACTTCCTTCGTCTCCAGGGTTCCGGATTCCTTTTCGTCCGACGCAACCACGACTTGGTTTTCCGGCAGGTCCGACAGGTTCGAGGGAACGTTGTTGATATAGACGAGCGGAATATGGGCGTCCGCCGCAAGCTTGGTCATCTGCGGTCCGAGGTCGCCGTCGGAGACGGCCACGATGATGGCGTCTACCTTATCGGCGATAAGCTGCTGCACTTGCTTCTTTTGAAGCTCATTATCGCCCTTGGCATTCTGCGTAACCAGCTTCAGCCCGGAGATCGTTTTTCCATGCGAAAGGACACCGTTGAGCAATGCGGTCCGGAATTTATCCAGATCGGACATTGATACACCGATCGTTTGTGCGCTCGCAGTGGAGGCGCACATCGCCATCACGAAAGCAGCAAGTATGGTTTTCCTCATTATCCACCCCAGGGCGTTCATCGAACTAAGGATTTATAATGAGATTTTAGTTAAATTTTACTTTATGATAACCAATGTCCTTAAGCATATCTTATATGCAAGTGCAGCTTCTCGAATATATCTCCATCCAAGAGATTTCTTTATTTAATTATCGCTAAATAATATTCTCCTCACAGAAGAAGACTGATTACAGCTCTCCCTACTTGAGCACCTTCAGCGCGGGAAAACCCTGCCGTCGAACAGCTTTCGCGCCGTGCGGATCGTGCCGGCTCCCCTTATCTCTCCCCGGCTGTCCAGATCCAGGAATACCTCCATGCTTCCCGTCGGATGCTCGATTTCGTAGCGGCCGCCTGACGGCGCGTTCACCAGCTTTCCCGCCGGGCTATTTTTCAGACGTGTGGCCGTCGCGACCGTGACCGCCGCAAGAACACCGATGGAGGCATGGACGCGGTGTGGAATGAAACTGCGCGTGGAGATCGCCCCACCATTTGCAGGCGAAGAAATCAGGATCATTTTCGGAACGGATGCGGTTGAGACCTCGCCGAGTTGCATCATCGGTCCGCTCTTGAGGCGGATCGCCTCGATCCGTGATTTGACCTCGGCATTCGCTTCAAGTTCCTCGCGGTTCTCCATTCCAGTCAGGCCGAAATCCGACGCCCGCATGATCACGCAGGGCATGCCGTTATCGATGAGGGTCGCTTCGACACCATCGATGATATCGACCTCGTTACCCGTCGGCAGCAGTGCGCCGCACATTGTCCCGGCAATGTTCGTGAACAGCAGCGGAACGGCGGCATGCGTGCCCGGCACACCCGCGATCGAAACCGTCCCCGTGTAATTCACCCGCCCGCTCGGCGTCTCGATCTTGGCGACCGCGACCTCGCCCGAATTGAGCATGTGGATGCGCACTTCAGTAAGGTCTCCAGTCGGGGTCACCAGACCGCGCTCTATGGCGACGGGGCCGACGCCTGCAAGAATGTTGCCGCATCCCTGGGCATCGCTCACCAATGCCTGGTCAACGAAGACCTGCAGGAACAGGTAATCCACATCCGCGTCCTGGCGCGTGGATGCAGAAAGCACTGCGACCTTCGACGTCAGCGGATCCGCCCCGCCGATACCATCGATCTGGCGCGGATCGGGCGAGCCCATGATCCTCAGCAGCAGATCGTCGCGTTCCGCCTTGTCGGTCGGCAGGTGCTCCGCCAGGAAATAGGCGCCCTTCGATGTGCCGCCCCGCATCCACAAACAAGGGATGCCCTCCTCATACATATTTGAGCCCCTTTGCCGCCAGCGTCTCGCGCATGCCGTAGATATCGAGGCCCAATTCTCCGGATGCCAAACGCTTGCGCTTGGCTTCTTCGTTGGCAAGCCGTTTCTCTGCCGCTGCCACCACATCGGCCGCTTCGGCACGCTTGACGACACAGACGCCGTCGTCATCGGCAACGATGATATCGCCGGCCTCGATATGGGCGCCTGCGCAGACGACCGGGACATTCACCGAGCCGAGGGTCTCCTTGACGGTGCCCTGCGCGGAAACCGCCTTTGACCAGACGGGAAAACCCATCTGCGTCAGGTCCCGCACATCGCGAACGCCGGCGTCAATGACGAGACCGCGGCAGCCGCGCGCCATGGCCGATGTCGCGAGCAGGTCGCCGAAATAACCGGCGTCACAAGGCGATGTCGGCGCAAGGACAAGGATGTCCCCGTGCCTGAGCTGCTCGATCGCCACATGGACCATCCAGTTGTCGCCCGGAGCGGCTGAAATCGTCACCGCCGATCCCGCGACCTGTACGCCGGAATAGATCGGCCGCATGTAGCTCGCCAGCATTCCCTTACGTCCCTGCGCCTCGTGGACGGTTGCGACACCCGCCTTGGCAAGTCTTCCGATCAGGTCAGCTTCGGCGCGCGCAACGTTCTGAACGACGACTCCCATCAGTGGTCTCCTTGCTTCTTGACGGGCGGTGTCCCGTGGGTATGGAAGGTTTCGATCGTCTTCAAACCCCAGGCCTGGCCCTTTTTTCGTTCAGCCTCGGTCCAGACGATGGGTTGCCAGTCAGGCGCGAGGATCAGCCGTGCGCCGGAATTGGCGAGCTCGACACGATTGCCTGCAGGCTCCCAGACATAGAGGAAGAAGGTCCCCTGGATTGCGTGCTTGTGCGGCCCGGTCTCGATGTGGATGCCGTTTTCGAGAAAGATATCGGCAGCGCGCAGGATTTCTTCGCGCGTATCGGTTGCATACGTTACATGGTGCAGACGCCCATCGCCGCCGCCGTGTTCTTCGGTGCAGGCAAGGTCATAGGTCTTGTTGTTGACCGTGAACCAGCACCCGCCGAGGCGACCGTTGTCGAGCTGGATCATCTCGGTCACGCGTGAGCCGAGACAGGTCTGCATGAACCTGCGGAACTCGGATACGTCGGCGGCCAGCAGGTTCAGGTGATCGAGGCGGCGCGGATGGCAGCCCCGCGCATGATAACGCTGAGCGAGGTTCTTAAGCTTCGGCCTCTCCTGCGGTGGTGGATCGTAGCGGACCGTCTCCCAATAGATTTCGAAAATATGGCCGAAAGGATCCCTGAACCGGAATGCCCTGCCATGGCCCATATCGCCGTCCACCCAGCCGAGCACATCGTAACCGCTCGCCTCGATCGCCTTGACCCTTCGTTCAAGCGCTTCCGGCGAAGAAACCCGGTAGGCAACGTGTCCGATCCCGGTCGTCTCATGGCGCGTCAATTTCAGGGTGTGGAACTCATAATCGTCCCAGCCGCGCAAATAGGCGGAACGCTCGTCCTCGCCCGCCAAGGTCAATCCATAGACATTAACGAAGAAATCGAGGCTCTCGCCATATTTGTCGGTGAACATCTCCACATGAGCGAGGTGAGCGATGTCGAAACACGATTCCATGTCAGGCTCCTCCCGAGAGCGTCATCAAAGCTCGTCGACCGTACGCGGGAAAACCGACTGGAAGCCTTCCGCATATTTGGCCGCGCGGCCGCCGGACTGGCCGCCGGAATTGCGCTGGAAATGATTGGCTCGGTTCTGGGCGACGCGGGTATAAAACTCCCAGAGATGCTCCTGCCCTTCCATACATTCGATGGCGGCCCGCTTCTTATCCCATACGGAGGTGATGTCTAGGAACACGTCCGGCTTCCAGCCCATCTGCTCCGTCTGGTGCGGCTCGAACAGGTAGAGCTGCGGCGCACCGAGAACGCTTTCGCCGGGATTGTGGCCCCAGGCCTGCGCGATCATGCGGGTTTCGAGCGCGACCTGCGTGGCATACATGTGGTCGGTATTGTAGGGATCGTATTGCGAGTGGCTCAGCATGAAAGAAGGCTGCACCTTGCGGATCACGTCGACGAGCCGATACTTGTCGTCATCCGTCATGCGCAGGGGGTAGTCCCCGAGATCGAAGCAGATCAGGTCATGGACGCCGAGCGCCTGCGCGGCCTTTTCCGATTCGGCGCGCCGCGCCGCCTTTACACGCTCGAGCGTCATATCCTTCTGTTTCCAGAGCTTGGCGGATTCGCCTCGCTCGCCGAAGGACAGGCAGACGACGGTCACGTCATAACCTTTGTCGGCATGCAGAGCGATCGCACCACCACAGCGCCAGACGAAATCTGCGGCATGGGCGCTGATCACCAACGCGGTATTCTTCTCGGACATGGAAACCTCCAGCTTTTTCGAAATCGTATGTCGCTCCGAACGGCCGGTTTGCCAATTTTCTTTCGACGCCTTTCCCATAAGTTTTGGCTATAATGCATGGCGACGCGACCTTTCTCGGTCTAAAGCGGGCATAGCTGGATTGAACGGGCACGGGATCGCAGATGATGAACCACTTAAAGATCGGCATGATCGGATTCGGCGAAGCAGCACGCGCATTTGCATCGGGCTGGACACGACCTGACGGCGCCGTCTTTATCGCCTATGACATCAAGATCGCCGATCCGCATAGCGCCAGCCAAATCGTAGCGGCATGCGCCGAACTCGACGTGCGGCATGCCGATGAGGCCCGACAGGCGCTCTCCGGTGCAGGGATTATCTTCAGCCTCATCACAGCCGATCAGGCTTTGCCTGCAGCAAGGGACGCCGCTGGCTGGCTCGAAGCCGGTGCGCTCTATTTCGACTGCAATTCCTGCTCTCCATCTGCCAAGATTATCGCAGCCGAGGCGATCGAAGCGGCAGGCGGCCGTTATGTCGACGTCGCCGTCATGTCGCCCGTGCATCCGGCCCGCCACCTCACGCCTCTTTTGGTCTCAGGTCCCCATGCCCAAGCGGCCATCGAGGCGCTTGAACATTTCGGGATGAAGCCGAAATCCGTGGGTAAGAAAGTGGGGCAAGCCTCATCGATCAAGATGCTGCGGTCCGTCATCATCAAAGGCATGGAGGCCCTGACGGCGGAATCGATGCTCGCGGCCCGCCGCGTCGGGGTGGAGAATGCCGTCATCGCTTCCCTGCAGGCATCCGATCCCGGGATAGATTGGGCCAGGCGCAGCTCCTACAACCTCGAAAGGATGATGGTACATGGCGCGCGTCGGGCAGCCGAGATGCGCGAAGTTGCCGCCACCGTTCGCGATCTCGGACTTCCGGATAGAATGTCGGCAGCCATTGCCGATTGGCAGGACGAGATCGCTGCGCTCTCCGTGCCGGCAGATATCGATGACCTCGGAAGCCGAGCCGACAGCATCCTCGAACGGATGGATGAGGAAAGGGGCAAGGGAGCAGCAGTGGTCCGATGAGGCACAATCTGCGGCATCTGCGCGTCTTTCTGGCCGTCGTGGAAACCGGCTCTGTCACGCGCGCCGCCGAGATTTGCCATATATCCCAGCCGGCGGTCACGCAGGCCATCTCAAAGATCGAAAAGACGCTGGGATATGCGTTGTTCACGCGTTCGCCGCATGGCCTATTCGTCAACGACCAGGGCAAGCTGCTGTACCTGCGCGTGAGGCGTGCCTTCTCCTATCTCGATCCGGCGCTGGCGGAGCTTGCACCGAGGCTCAAGGTCACGGCAACTTCGGCGCAACTCGAAGCCCTCGTCGCAGTCAGGGAGCTGGAGAATTTCACGCTTGCGGCGCGACGGCTCGGGGTGGCGCAACCGACCGTCCATCGCGCCGTCAGCCAACTCGAAAAAGAGGCTGCGCGTCCTTTATTCGAAAGAACCTCCTATGGGATGGTTGCCACGCGCCTGGCGCAGAACCTGGCGCAGGCGACCCGCCTTGCCTTCGCCGAATTGCATCAGGCAGAGGCGGATCTCGCCGAGGCCCGCGCGCAGGAGGCTGGACTGATCGTCGTGGGCGGCATGCCTCTATCGCGCTCGTTCATCCTGCCGTCGGCCATCGCCCGGTTTCGTAAGAAGCGGCCGAAGCTGCCGATCAAGATCGTTGAGGGCGTCTATGCCGAACTGCTCGGCGGTCTGAGACGCGGCGAGATCGATTTCTTGATCGGAGCGATGCGCAATCCGCTTCCCATCGACGACGTCGAGCAGGAAACGCTATTCAATGATATCGTGGTGATCGTCGCAGGCAAGCGCCATCCCCTCGTTGGAAAATCCCCGATATCCGTAGGCGATCTCGCCTCCTATCCTTGGGTGGTTGCAACGATCGGCACTCCGATAAGAACCCACTTCGACGCCCTTTTCCAAGGGCAGCCTCAGGGACCGAAAAGCGTGGTCGAGTCGAGCTCGCTGATCCTGATGCGCGAACTGCTCGACCAGAGCGACCATCTCGGTTTCGTTTCGGGTGGCCAGGCGGCAGCGGAGATCGAACGAGGCCTAATGACGTCCCTGCCGTTCGATCTGCGCCACACCGAACGGCCTATCGGCATCACGATGCGGAAAGGGTGGCTGCCGACGGCAGCTCAAGCGGCCTTTCTCGACGATATCCGAGCAGAAGCAGAAGCAACACAAAGCCGCCACCTATAGCCTTCCCTTAAGACCTGTTCCTCGAACGGACGCGCGCGCAGCATGTGCGCCGTATTGATGCCAGCGCCGCATGGCAGTGGCCCCCTCAGCGGGCCGCACCAACCCGCGGTTACTTCGGGTTGTAGCGCGATGTTACGAGCCGCTAACAATGCAGGCACCCTATAGCTGCGGCTTATGCCTTGAACCTCTGATTGGATTGGAGGTGGTGGCGCAAGACGCGTACTGCTTGGCCCGTCAACGAAGCGCAGGGCTGGAGGAGGCTGACGGCGAGCGTCGATCAAGCGCTTTCACGAAGCCATTTCCTCGTACGGACACGCGCACCATCATGTCGGAGGAGCACATGACACAGCCAACCGTCCTGGAGATCAGGTCTTACATCAACAGCCGCCCGATGTCGCGAATGCAATGGACACTGACTGTTCTCTGCTTCCTCATCGTCTTCTGCGACGGTATGGACGTCGCCATCATGGGCTTTCTCGCGCCCTCCATCACGGGCGACTGGGGCATTTCCAAGCCCGCTTTCGGTCTCGTAATGGCCGCAGCACCGGTTGGCCTCGCCATTGGCGCGATCTTTGCAGGCTCGTCTTCCGATTGGTTCGGACGGCGCCGGGTGCTGCTCGGCTCGGTCTTCGCCTTCGGCCTCCTGAGCCTGCTCACCGCGCTCACTCAAAGCCCCATGGAGATGGCCGTGCTCCGTCTCCTGACGGGCCTTGGCCTCGGCGCTGCGATGCCCAACACGACAACGCTGCTGTCCGAATACGTGCCCGAGCATAAGCGCTCCGTTCTTCTGGCAATCATGTTCACCGGCTTCAACTTCGGCTCGGCGATCATCGGCTTTGTCGCCGCATATCTGCTTCCGAAGTTCGGCTGGCATTCGGTGCTCGTGTTCGGCGGCATCGTGCCGCTCGCGCTTGCCGTGATCCTGTTTTTCCTGCTTCCGGAATCGGCCCGCTTCATGGTCGTCCGCGGTGCTCCTGCCGATCGCATCCGAAACCAGCTCGCCGGCGTGACCGGTCAGGATCTGAGAACCGTATCCGAATTTACGCTGGAAGACGAACCGGTGACGGCGGCGCAGCCTGTTGCGCTCCTCTTCACATCCACATTCATCATCCGCACACTGTCTCTCTGGATGTGCTACTTCATGGGTCTGCTGGTTATCTATCTGACGACAAGCTGGCTTCCCACAATGATCAAGGATGCCGGAATGCCGATCGAAACCGCGGCCAATGTGACCGCCATGTTCCAGCTCGGTGGCACGATCGGCGCGGTTGTCGTGGGCTTTGCCATGCATAGCATGGGATCGAAGAGCGCGATCTCCCTATCGTATCTCCTCGGTGCCATAGCTCTGATCGCGCTCGCTTTCACCGGCCTGACCTCTGCAGCTCTCGCACTGATCGTCGGCACGGTCGGCTTTTTCATGAGCGGCGGCCAGACCGGCCTCAACGCCTATGCCCCGGGCCGCTATCCCACCTTTGCCCGCGCGACCGGTGTGAGCTGGATGCTGGGCGTCGGCCGGCTGGGCAGCATTCTGGGTTCATCGATCGGTGGTTTGTTGCTCGGCTTCGGCTGGGACTTCCGTGGCATCTTCTGCGCACTCGCCGTTCCGGCGGCAATCGGGGCCGCTGCCATCCTCGTGAACGAACTCCGTGCCGCCCCGCGGACGCAGGAAGCCACTCGATGAAATGTTTGCCGGCTCGATCAGCGCAACCGCGATTTTCGAGCCGGCGAAGGATAATATCTTTTCAATAATGATGTCAGACACGGCAGGGGACAGTGGGAAGGGCGCATGGCGTGTTCCCTGCCGCGCTTTGTAGAAGGCTGCGTTGACACCGGAAGCGTTCCGCAAACAGTCTTCTGATGGCCGCACTGGGAAGCGGCACGTTGGCGAGCCAAGGGAGTCGCTCACCGAGCATCGAACTTTTGATCGCGTCCTTTGTTCCCGGGACCGGACCTGACGGCGAATTTAAAACTCCAACTATGCGGCCGTTGCCTTGTCGCCGGCCGCGGCAATGCAATCACGGCCCTTCGTCTTGGCATCATAAAGTGCCTGGTCCGCAGCCTCCACCAACTCGGCAGCGCTTGCGAATGTCGATCCATCGAACATGTTCGCCACTCCAATGCTGGTCGTCACGATCGATTTGCTGCTTGCCCTGTGCGGTATTGCCAGTTGATGCAGTGCAGAGCGCAGGAGCTCGGCGAGGGCCAAGGCGCCGTCTCTGTCTGTTCCAGGCAGAACGATCGCAAATTCCTCGCCTCCGAAACGAGCCGCGAGGTCGGACGTTCGCATGACCACCGAACGGAGCACGTTGCCGATCGCCTTAAGGCATTTATCTCCCTCAAGATGACCGTAGGTATCGTTGTAACTCTTGAAATGATCGATATCCATGAGCAGCAGGCTAAGAGGAGAACCGTTGCGACGTGCGCGGGCAAACTCCGTCAGGATCACTTCGTCGAATACCCGTCGATTTGCAATGCCGGTCAGCGCATCGGTGTAGGCAAGCCCTGTCATCTTCTGGGCAAGTTGCTTCAATTGTTCCTCGGAACGCTTCATCGATGTGATGTCCGAGACGACCACCAACGCAGATCCGTCGGATGCCAGCCGGGTGCGCAGGCTGAGCCAGCGCCCGTCAAACAGAGGAATTTCAGTATCGCGCGTCAGGAAAAGCTGCGCAGCGGAGGCCTGTATCCATTCCTCACTGACATCCGGACTGACATCGATCCTTTCGGCATTCCGCACCACGGCCCGGACAATATCCGAAATGTGGGTACCCGGCTGTCTGGCATATCCCGAGCGAGGAAATGCGGCGCGATACTGGTCGTTGCAGAACACCAGCCTGCCGTCCGGATTGAACATGGCAAGCCCATCCGACATTTCCGCCATCGCTTGCAAAAGCACATTCTTGCTCTCGACGGCCTCCTGTGTCAGGCGCTTTTTCTCGGTGACATCACGCGTCACCCCCGCGAGCCCGATGAAATCGCCGTGGCGATTTCGCAAAGGAACCTTTGACGTCAGAAACCAGCGCTCTCGCCCGTCCTCGATTACAAAAGGCTCCTCGAAATCCACCATCGGATTTCCCGTCGACATGATCTCCTGTTCGCGATCAAAAAGCGCCTGAGCCATTTCACTGGGATAGAGATCGAAATCGGTCAGGCCGACCATCTCCGACGATTTCGTGCGGCCATGGTTTCGTGCGACATTCAGGTTGGCGACCAGGAAACGGCTCTTACGGTCTTTGACATAATAAAGGTCAGGCGCTTGAGTAAGTGCGGCCCGCAGAATGTCTCGCTCGGCGGTGAAGGCGTGGAAATAAGTGATAACGGAGGCCGCGGCCAAGGTTCCAACGAACCCTATAACGGTGAAGCCAAGGGCCATGATCGGGGAGTCATTACCCCGATATACTAAGCCCACAGCCAAAGAGACGGCTGTGACGATGAAGGCAGTCGCCACTATCCTTTTCAGATCCATCGGCTGTCGACGGAGCAGAAAATATAAGGATGCCGCGAAGAGCGACACCACCACGATCGAAATCAGGCCCGGCTGAAGGCCTGCGCCGCCCATGAAGATCCTGTAGATGGCCGTAAGCGTGCCTGTGACCAGGATAGCCCACGGGCCGCCATAAACCGCCGACACGGCGAGCAAGGTGGAGCGCAGATCGAGATAGTAACC
The DNA here is from genome assembly GCF_029714285.1 of Rhizobium sp. CB3090. Classification (NCBI taxonomy): domain Bacteria; kingdom Pseudomonadati; phylum Pseudomonadota; class Alphaproteobacteria; order Hyphomicrobiales; family Rhizobiaceae; genus Rhizobium; species Rhizobium sp. CB3090. The sequence continues at coordinate 167,639 of NZ_CP121663.1, read as the reverse complement.
GCTGTCGATTTCGACGGAGAGCGCCATGGAAACGATCGCTCCAAGCCCCATCATCAAGCCAAAGGCGATTTGGGCTTGAACCTCAGTAAGGCGGTAGAGTCGGTAGTGAAGGTGCATCCACACCGAAATGAGGAGCGAAACGGCAGCGATATTGCCGATCAGTACTTGCCAGGCCACAATCACTTTTCCAAAATTTTAAAAGAACTTAGCTTTAATTCTTTGACGAAGTCTGAATCTCGGCGGCATCACGCAATCTTCTAGCTCTGCCGAGAAGACACCGATGCCAAGCCTTCGCGGATGTTCCTCCAGCGGTTATTTCGTCTAGGCCAAAGGCCGTCAACGAGCGAAGAAAAATTTTGTAACGAATTTTTGCTGGAAGGGTCGTAGCAAACTTCGTTCGCAACAATCTCCCGCGAAGAAATACTCGGAAACGTAAAGACGCATGCCGTTTATGTGCTCTGGCTAGCTTTGCATCAGTGAATTGAAGCGGATTCGAAGGCACTGATCATGAGGCACTTGCGTATTGTCGCAACTTTAATCTCAACAGCCATTAGCGGCGTGAACGTTCCGGCGCTTGCCGAACAGCCGCCAATCCCGGCCATCGAGCAGACCCCCGTCGGCGCTGAGAGGATGGAATCTCTGCCGGTGGGAATGGGTACGGAAATAGGGCGGTGCCCCGGTTTTGGTCGCGACCCTCGGTTGGGCGGCCATGGAATGGCATTCGGAACCGGCTTGCCCTTCCCTCCGCCGCCGCCCGAAATGGCTGCCGATTTCCCTCATCGGCCGGATCCCACATTAGAACTCGCGAGCAGACTGTCGGCGATGGAGACAATGATCGGCATCCATGTCGCGCAGCTTGATGCCTGGAGGGACTACACCGTTGCACTGACGGACTTTCTCGATTTTCCCCATCCTATGCCGCCAGGACCTTTTTCCGCGCCCGAAACGAAGCCGTCAGGTTCTGACGTCGCTGCGGGAAAGCCGTCCGGACTGTTCGGGGAAGAGATCGCCGACCGCGTTCTGGACCGAGCCGTCAAGGCCCGCGTGTTGAAAGACAAGGCGGCTGCGCTTCGCACCGTTCTGACAGCTTATCAGCTTGATAAGCTTGAGGATGCCGAGCGATCCCTCGGTCCAGGCCCTCACGGATTTCGTTAGAAGCCCGAGGCTTCCGCCTTCATGGATAATCCACTTTACCTCCTTCTCCATCCGACGAGGACCGGCCCCCCGGACGCAGTTCGTGCGGTCCTTGTCGATTGGACGGAGCGGCCCGTAAAAAGGCTGAAGGGTCCGGGGCGCCCCGCCCGGCATCCCGGACCAATCTCTGCGCGGATGCCGAGTAAACCAGAGATACGCCCTTTGCAGATATATTCGCATTTCCCTAAACAGCTTCCGATTATCGCTGCTTCTATCGTGCTTTCAGCGGCACTGACTGGCTGCGTGGTCGGGCCAGATTATCGCAAGCCGGATCTTACTGTTCCCTCGCATTGGGGCACCAAACTGCCGAGCCAGCCCGCAAAACCTCCGGCGCTGTCTCGGTGGTGGAAGCAGCTCAAGGACCCGACGCTCGATGCATTGATCGAGGAGGCGGTCGCGGGCAACCTTGATGTCGCTTCAGCCAAGGCGAAGATCCGCGAGGCGCGTGCCAGCTACCGTGAACAGAAGGGTGCGCTGCTGCCCTCTTTTGAGGGAACGGCGTCGGCGGCGCGGACCCGCACAGCAGCATCCGATACAAATTCGGTGGCGACGATCTATTCGCAATACCAGCCTGGATTCGATGCAAGCTGGGAATTAGACCTTTTCGGCGGCAATAAGCGCGCGGCGGAGGCTGCAAAATATGGCGTGGATGCCGCCGAGGAAGAGCTGCGCGATACGATGCTGACCCTCGTCGGCGATGTCGCCTCCTACTATGTTCAGGCCCGCGAATATCAGGCGCTGCGCGATCTTGCACGACGCACCGCGGTCTCGCAGCGCAAGACGGCGGCTCTGACGCAGGCCGAATACAAGGCCGGAAGCGCCACCGGCGTTGATACCGCCAAGGCCGATGCGCTGGCAAGCAGCACGGAAGCCGACATCCCGACCTATGAGATCTCCTATGCTACAGCGGTCCATCGTCTCAGCGTATTGCTCGGCAAGCCGCCAGCAGCACTTGAGGAGCGGTTGAAAGCGGGAGGTCCCATCCCAAACCCGAAGATCGCGGTTTCGACCGGCATCCCAGCCGACATTCTGAATACTCGGCCCGATGTCCGCCTCGCCGAGCGGCAGCTAGCTCAATACACGGCGAAGATCGGTCAGGCCGAAGCCAATCGCTATCCGTCGATTTCGATCACAGGCGATATCGCATCGACTGCGACCAGCATTGCGGATCTCGGCAAGAAATCGACCATCGGCTGGTCGTTCGGTCCGTCGCTTACCGTGCCGATCTTCCAGGGTGGTCAGCTCATGGCGGCGGTCGACGTCGCCAAAGCACAACGCGACCAATATTATATCGCATACCAGTCTGCCGTTCTCTCTGCCATGGAAGATGTCGAAAATGCAGTGGTATCGCTGACCCAGGAACGGTTGAAACACAGCAAGCTCAGTGCTTCGGCCAGCTCCTATCGCCGGGCAACGGATCTGTCCCGCACACTCAATCAAGCCGGCGTGACCGATTTCCTCGATGTGCTTGACGCCGAGCGGTCACTTTACAGCGCCGAAGAAGCTCTGATCGAGAGCCAGGCATCGATCGCTACCGACTATGTCGCCCTCAATAAGGCCCTCGGTGGCGGTTGGGAGGGCGACCTCGATATCTCTGAACCCGCCGTGATCGACACCAACACCGGTCCGCACCTGACCGCAGCCAGATAATTCCATGTTGAACTTTCCAGACCCGATGAGGGCACAAACCGAACTGAAACACGCTGATGGAACCGTGCTGCGCGCGCGGCCGCTGGGCACGTCGCAAAACAAGCGGTATAGGCGTCTGGCGCTAGCCTTGGCCGCGTTAACCCTGCTCGCCTGCACCGGTGCACTGCTGCTTCGCGGCGGCATCTTTGCCCAGGAAAACCCTTCCGCCATCACTGCCATGGTGACACGGGGCGATGTCGAGGAAGCCGTGCTTGCCTCGGGCACATTCAAGCCGAGCAAGCTCGTTGCCGTTGGCGCGCAGGTCTCGGGTCGGATCACCGCACTGAATGTCAAGCTCGGCGATGAGATCAAGAAGGATACGCTGATTGCCGAGATCGACTCCACGACGCAAAACAACGACCTGAGGACAGCCCAGGCCTCGCTCGCCAATGTCAAAGCGCAGCGTGAAGAAAGCGAAGCCGATCTTGCCAATGCGCAACTGACACTGACGCGGCAACAGACCGTCTTTCGCAATCAAGCCGGCTCCAAGGCCGATCTCGATAGTGCGGAGGCGAGCGTCAAGAAGATCACCGCCCAGATCGCCGCGCTCGACGCACAGATCATGGCTGCGGAGGTCGCTGTGGAGACGGCACAAGCCAATCTATCCTACACGCGAATTACCGCCCCAATGGACGGGACCGTGCTTGCCATCGTCAATCAGCAAGGCCAGACCGTCAACGCCGCCCAGTCGGCACCGACGATCGTCATTCTCGGCCAGCTCGACACGATGATCGTTCGCACCGAGATATCGGAAGCCGACATCGTCAAGGTCAAGGTGGGCCAGCCGATCTATTTCACCATCCTCGGCGATCCCGCGACCCGTTATGACGCCGTGCTGCAATCGATCGAGCCGGCTCCGGAATCGATCACCAGCGACAGCAGCGTCACGTCTTCCAGCACGACCTCATCCAGCAACACCACGACCTCTTCTTCATCGTCTTCGGCAATCTACTACAACGGCATCTTCGCCGTATCTAACCAGGATAACCGCTTCCGCACCTATATGTCGGCCGAGGTCCATATCGTGCTCGGCGCGGCCAAACATGCACTGATCATTCCATCATCGGCGCTTGGCGCGAAGGACACTGACGGTACGTATAGCGTGCAGGTGGTCGACGCGGACGGCAAACAGGCCTCCAGAAAAATCACCATTGGCCTCAACAACAATGTCACCGCCGAGGTGCGGTCGGGCCTTTCGGAAGGCGAACGCGTCGTTATCGGCGAAGCGAGCACGACCACGGCGAAAAGCAGCATGGGCGGCGGACCGCCGCCGATGGGTTTCTGACCGATGACCGCCCCACTCTTAGAACTGAAAGGTGTCTGCCGGGAGTACCAATCCGGCGACAACATCATTGCGGTGCTCAAGGACATCGATCTATCGATTGCCGAGGGTGAAATGGTCGCCATCGTCGGCCCCTCCGGCTCCGGCAAATCAACGCTGATGAACATCATAGGTCTGCTCGATCGCCCCACCGCCGGTACTTATGCGATCGGCGGTTCGGAGACACATCGGCTCGATAGCGACGCGCTTTCGAGGCTGCGGCGGGAGCATTTTGGCTTTATCTTCCAGCGCTATCACCTGCTCTCAGAACTGACCGCGCTCGGCAATGTCGAGGTGCCGGCGATCTATGCGGACCAGCCCAACCAGCTACGACATGCCCGCGCCGCGGCGCTTCTCCACCGCCTTGGCATGGGTGACAGGACCGGACACAAGCCGGGTCAGCTTTCCGGCGGCCAGCAGCAGCGTGTCTCCATCGCGCGTGCCTTGATGAACAACGGCAACGTCATCCTCGCCGACGAGCCGACTGGTGCGCTCGATCAGCAAAGCGGTGAGGAAGTGCTTGGCATTCTCTCCGAGCTGCATGCCGAAGGCCATACCATTGTGATCGTCACCCATGACATGAAGGTCGCCGCCCGTGCGCAGCGTGTCATCGAAATCTCCGACGGCCATATCGTCGCCGACAGGCGCTCAGCCGATAAAAATACTCGAAATTCCCAGCATCATGGCTCCATGTCCGAGATGCGGCGCGGCGGCAGCACCAGCGGTTGGCGCGAGCTGGGCAACCGCCTGCGCGAAGCCTTTTTCATGGCGGCGCTTGCCCTGAGGGCACATCGGTTACGCACCTTCCTCACCATGCTCGGCATTATCATCGGCATCGCTTCGGTCGCCAGCGTCGTTGCGCTGGGCGAGGGATCGCAGCGCAAAGTGCTGGCGAATATCAACAGTCTCGGCACCAACACGCTGGAGATTTTTCCTGGCAAGAGCTTCGGAGATACCCGCTCGGGCCGCATCAAGACCTTGGTGGTCGCCGATGCTGATGCCTTGGCCAAACTGACCTATATCGGCGCCGTCACGCCGACCGTTTCGACCAGCAGCACGGTCCGGTTCGGCTCCACGGAGGCCAACGCGCTGATCAATGGCGTTGGTGATGCCTATTTCTCGGTGAAGGGTTCGAAGCTCGTCGCAGGTCGACTGTTCGACGCCGACGGCGTGCGACGGATGGTGCAGGATGCCGTGATCGACCAGAATACGGCGACAACCCTGTTTACGAGCAAGGGCCTCGATCCCACCGGACAGGTGATGTTCGTCGGCAAGGTGCCCATCCGTGTCATCGGCGTCATCGCCTCGCAACAGGGTGGTTTCGGTGCCAGCGACAATCTTTCGATCTATCTTCCCTATACCAGCGTGCAAGCCCGGTTCCTTGGTGACATGTCGCTGCGCAGCATCACCCTGCGCGTCAATGACGATACCGAAAGTTCGACAGCCGAAGCCGCCGTGACGCAATTCCTGGAACGCCGTCACGGCACCCAGGATTTCTTCACGCTGAATACCGACGACATCCGGCAGACGATCACCAGCACGACGCGAACGATGACCCTGCTCGTCTCCACAATTGCCGTCATTTCGCTGCTTGTCGGAGGCATCGGCGTCATGAACATCATGCTCGTCTCGGTGTCCGAGCGCATCGCCGAGATCGGCGTTCGCATGGCGGTCGGCGCCCGTCATCAGGATATCTTGCAGCAATTTCTGATCGAGGCGGTGCTGGTGTGCATGTTGGGCGGTACGCTTGGAATTGCTCTCGCACTCGGCTTCGGCCTCGCCTTCAATCGTCTGGGGTCGAACTTCGCCCTGGTCTATTCGGGAACTACGATCGCGTTTGCGTTCACCTGTTCCTGCGTGATCGGCCTCACCTTCGGCTACCTGCCGGCGCGCAACGCCTCGAGGCTCGATCCCGTGGCAGCCCTCTCGAGAGATTGATCGTGGGCTGGCGCAGGATCCCGGCGTCACAAGACCGATCATCCGCTGTTCGTAAGGAAAGAAGAACCGGCTTCGCCATTCATGTTGGGGGCGTCTGACGAAGCCGGCATGCGGGTGACCAGAGCAGAGCGCTCAGGACCGCATGTGAATTTACAGCAACCATCTTCAGAAGCATTTCCGAACGTTGCCGAAACAAGGCATTTTTGGGAAATTTCTTGTCCGGACGTTTCTAATATAGCCGAACTTTCCTACATTTATCTAGTACAACTTTCGATACATTTATCTACAACATGACGTTTACTGTCATCTCTTATGATTTCTGTGGCTACAACATTTGAAATTGGCAAAGTTACAATCAATTTTGTTCTTTTGACTATTTATTTTCATTTGATGCACTTCAAATCACGGCCGATTTTTCCGATAGCGAAGCAACGATCCAGACGTGAAATGGTCGCCCAATATTGAATAAAGGCGGTCTCTCAACCGGCGGCGAGTTTATCGCTGCCCATCTTGAAAGCGACCAGCTGCTCCAGCCCCCTGGGTTGCCGGTTGCGTACGGTGATCTCCCCTTCGAACCTGGAAACGATTTCCTTGGCGATGGCCATTCCAAGGCCTGCTCCGGGGAAAGACCGTTGCCGTGCCATATCGATGCGAAAGAAGGGCTCGAAGACTTGGCTCAAGCGTTCTTCGGGAATGCCGGGCCCTGTATCGACGATTGTGACCACGGCCTTGTCGCCGGGGTGAGTAACGGTAACGACTGCCGATTCACCATGCGTTGCAGCGTTGATCAAGAGGTTGCGCAGGGCCCTTGTGATCGCCAAACGGCCTGCAGAAATCGTCGAGGGCTGCAGCTCGCTGACTCTGATATCCATGCCCATCGTGGTCAGCTCCGTCACAATGTTTGCGACGATCGTATCGAGCCTTATGCACTGCAGGCTGTCCTTGGAGATTTCTTCCCGCACCAATCCGATGGCGCTGTCGGCAATCGTGTCAAGTTCTTCGAGATCGGCGAGCCATTTCAGCCGATCTTCATCGTCCTTGATGAATTCGGCACGCAATCGCATACGCGTCATGGGGGTTCTAAGATCATGCCCGGCGGCTGCGACCAGCCGCATCCGGCTCTCCGTTGCAGCCTTCACCCTTGCCGATAGTTCGTTGAGAGCCCGTGCCGTGACACGAATCTCCCCCGGACCGGTTTCCGGAACGTGCGGGAGCGTCCCGTCCGGGCCGATCTCGGCCGAGGCTCGTTCAAGCAGGCGGAGCGGCTTCATGATCTTCGATGCGGCAAATATGGAAATCAGCACGCTTCCCGTAATGATGAGGCCCAGCCAGCCTGCGAGAATCTTCCACCCTCCGGGAGGCGGACCGAGTTCCGAGATCGGCATCACGATCCAATTGCCATCCGGAAGCCTGAGCGAGGCAATCGTGCCTCCCCTCGGCTTGCGGGATATGGTCGCTTCCCGCGGCTCGCCGGTTCGACGCAGGCTTTCCATCAGGAAGTCGGAAAGCCCGTCATCCCGGCGCCCGGCCGCGGGAGCGGGGGCAATGACCAGGCCGGCAGAGATCGCCGCAGCCTTGTCTGCCTCCGCAAATTTCGCGAGTATGGAGAGCTGGCGCGCCATCGGCTCCATGGTTACTTCCGGGCGCGGTCCTCGCATCACAAGGCTTGCTACAAAAGACGACGTGATAACCACCAGAACAATGGCCGTCAGCAAGAGAAGCGCCAGGCGGGCGCCCAGGGACTTCATGGATCGCCCTTGACAGCCGTCACCGGCACGACGAGCTGATAGCCGCCGTTTCGGACCGTTCTGAACACTGGCTCTTCGGCCGTCTCCCCCAGCTTGCGACGCAACCGGCTCATCAGCACGTCGATCGAACGATCGGCAGGATCACGATCACGCCCCTGCGTCAGGTCGAGCAATTGATCTCGGGACAGCAGCCGGCCGGCGCGTTCGATAAAGGCCTTGAGCAGATCGAATTCGGCTCCGGTCAGCGAGATAACCTCGCCATTGTCCCTCGTGACGCGGCGAAGCTGCGGATCGAGCGTCATCTCGGCAAAATGGAAGCGGCGCTGCTCCGGCTCGGGGGACGGATCCTCGTTTACCCGGCGCAGGACCGCTCGGATACGCGCCGCCAATTCTCGCGGGTTGAACGGCTTGCCGAGATAGTCGTCTGCCCCGATTTCAAGCCCCAATATCCGATCGATATCTTCCTTGAGAGCGGTCAGGAGGATGATCGGGACACGGGGACGGCGGTTCCGCAGATCGCGGCAAAGATCAAGGCCCGATCCGTCGGGCAGCATGACGTCCAAAACAAGGAGATCGGGGGAACGCCGATTAAGGGCGTCGTTGCAGCCGCGAAGGTCGCTTGCCGTCGATACGCGAAAGCCCTGCTCCTCGAGGTAGCGGCTCAGAAGCGTGCGGATTTCGTGGTCGTCATCGACAATCAAGATATCGGACGCGGCGGTCACAGTCATAGCCATCATTCCAGTTCTTTGAGACTTTTATACAAACTCCTCTCCAAAAGAAGGTTTTTCGCAGGCAAAACCAGCGAAAACTCCCGCTGGAAACATTGGTTTACAAAAATCCCGATGGCGGAAATGTTGAGCAAAAGACTGGTCTGCTTGATCGCGCCAGCGCAACCGCCTCAAGTGCGATTCGGACTGTTTGACAAAGGACCATTGTTGCCGGATCGTGAGTGCGAGACGCTGGAACAACAGACGTCTCTTAAGCCGGCCACAGGAACACGGTCCGGAAGTTCGAAGCGAAACATAGTTTGCACGAATGTGGGAGGATAACGTGAACGATCATGTCTATAAGAAAGTGGAACTTATCGGCAGTTCCCAGACCTCGGTGACCGACGCGATCGAAACGGCGATTGCGCGGGCTTCGAAGACCATGAGAAATCTCGACTGGTTCGAGGTGGAACAAATCAGGGGGCACATTAGGGATGGCGCGGTCGCACATTATCAGGTGGTGATGAAGGTCGGATTTCGGATTGACGATTGATGCCTTGAACGGTTCATTCTTGCTGCGCACGAATCCGTCTCGGGAACGAGCGCTAGCGCCCGGACGGATGCATGCCTGTGGATTTTAAGCACCACGATTATTGCAACCGGAAAATCGACCGGACCGAGCGATCTTAAGCTCCCGACAGAAAATTTGGACCAATATCGTCCTCTTTGGCAGAGGCCGGTAGCTCTGACGGCCGCAAACGGGAACTATCGACCACCGTCGATAAGCGATAGAAACGCGTTGCACGGCAAGAAAAGGTATTTGGAAATGTCCTCACCCAGATCGGTTTATCATTTCAACTCCGCCATCGTTCGCGAGCCATCGCGCTCGGTCGTCGATGGCCTGCGCGCCGGGGACCATGCCAGCCCTACCTATGACGGCGTGAAGTCGGAGCATGATGACTACATCGCTGCTATGCGCGAAGCTGGCGTTAAGGTGACCATCCTGCCGGCGCTGGAGGCCTTTCCCGATTCCATCTTCGTCGAGGATCCCGCACTCGTGTTCACTGAAGGCGCGATCCTGCTTCGCCCGGGTGCAGCAAGCCGCGTAGGCGAGTCAGCGGCAATCGCATCCACCTTGCAGGATATGTTCGATACCGTCCTCGATCTCCCGGGTCATGGTTATGTTGACGGCGGTGATGTCTTGACGACGCCGAAGAGCGTTATGATCGGTCTTTCGGCACGAACCGACAAGAAGGGCGCGGAGGCTCTTGCCGGCTGCATCGACGAGCTCGGCCGCAAAGCCGAGCTTGTTGCCACGCCGGAAGGTGTGCTTCATTTCAAGACCGACTGCTCGCTGCTGGACGAGGAAACGGTGCTCTCGACCGCCCGCCTTGCACGCTCCGGCGTCTTCAAGGATTTCAAGCAGATCATCATTCCTGAAGGCGAAGAGGCGGCTGCGAATGCGCTGCGCGTCAATGACGTCCTCATGGTTCCTTCCGATCATCCGCGTACCCTCGAGATGCTCGATAAGCTCGGCTACAGGATTGTGGCAATGAAGACGGCTGAAATCGGCAGGATCGATGCAGGTCTTTCCTGTCTGTCGCTGCGCTGGTATCGCGAATAAGACGGCATCGGGAGAGCGGACTTCGACTCTTTTTTTGACGGTCGAAGCATTTGATCTAGATAATCGTCCGCTGCTCAGCCTCATGACCTGTGAAGCATGGTTTGGTTTTCCAGGCCCATCCGCATGTCGCGGGCACGGCCCAGGGCTTCGGCAACCTGCCTGTCGCTGAACGGCTTCGGAATAATCGCGAAGGCGCCGCCGAATCCCTGCCGGATCGCCTCGGGTATTCCCGTTACGAAAATAACCGTCGTATGAAAGCGGTCGATCAGCCGGCGGGCGAGCTGGGGGCCGCTTTTACCCTCCGAAAGGCCGATATCGACCAAAGCGATCTCGGCTCGTCTGGCATAGGCCAATGCCTGCTCGACGCCGGATGCCGGGCCGAGGACCGAGAACCCCGCGTCAACGGCTATTTTCTTGAGTTGGAAGGCGACGAGTCCCTCGTCTTCGACAATCAGTACGTTCATAATGCATTCTCCTCCTCCATAATTCATCTAGGCGCGGCTCGCCGTTTTTCCATTATGGAAGCATTCATCGGCCAGAACGGTTCCGTTGCGATTTCACGCGAGAAAGGTGTCGTTGCAGACACTACCGTCGGCTGAAGTAAATCTCTGTACTTGCACTTTCGGACGGCAGAGATGACAAATGCCGATCGACCACGCGCACTTCAAATATAATGCCACCTTTGTGTCACCACGGGGAGGCCTTGCTTCCAGCTTATCGCCGTCCCTGCGGCAACGGGCAGCTAAGACCGCATCCGCCGACATCCGGAAGGCAGTAGCGCAGACAACACACTTTGCGACGTTTGAATTGAAGGCCGCTCTCGTCCGTCATGCCGCGAAGGGTACCACATAAGGGGTTCTTCTCGCCGTCGGGAAACTTAGGGTCGGAAAACAGCGGCACCCCTTCCTCCGCCAATGCGGGAGTACTTTGACGGCCTGTTTCATCGATGATCCAGTCGAGATAACCAGCCGCATTTCCCCAAAGCAGCTTCGCGCTCAGATGTGCGTGATGGGAAATCGCTTCGGTCAAGGGTGCTATATGCTGCCGCAGAAGGGGCCGCATCGCTGCGTGGATATCGAGCTCCCGCACCTGTCCGAGATCAGGCAAAAGAAACGATACCGGAGCTGCTGTTTCCCGGTCGAGACACACTGAGACCTCGTCAAGCGAGACCGGCAGGCAGCGTCTGAGCTCGAGCCATGCGAGCGCGGTGTTGATGGTCAAGATACTGAAATAATAAAGGGTCCAGAGGGAGACGATTGCGCGACGATCGGCCGGCAAGAACGCCGTCCCATAGCGGTCGATGATGCCATTGAAACAATCCGCTTCGCAAAGCGCGGAGCATGCGATGACATCGCAGCCAGCCGGCGCGTCCAGCAAGAATTTTCCGCGGCAGAAGCTGTATTTCTCCCCACAATGGCGAACCAAGAGCTCTCCGAGATCGCGAACGCCGTCCGCATCCTGGGATGCGGACGGTCTCGGCTGCGTTGACAAGGCTTGGGGCCGAACCAATCGCTTATCTCACCAGGTATATTTCAGCGTACCGACGACCTTGCGTCGATCGCCATAGTATTCAGTGCCGTAGTAGCTGCTTGCGACATACTTGCGGTCGAAGAGATTTGTGGCATTGACCGCCAGCTTGGCATTCTTGGTCACATTGTAGCTGACCGCTGCATCGAACACGGTATATCCGCCGACCGAGACCGTGTTGGCGTCATCGCCATAGGTCTGCCCGATATAACGCACCCCGCCGCCGAGGGTCAGGTCGCCGCGTTGCCCCTCTCCCGGGATCGTGTAGTCGAGCCACGCCGAGGCGAGATGCCTCGGGACGCGCTGCGGCCTGTTGCCGATATTTCCACCCGTTCCATCCTCACGGATCTCGGCATCCCAGTAGGAATAAGCGAGTGTCAGGTTGACACGATCGTTCAGTGCCGCTTTGCCCTCCAACTCGATGCCGCGCACGCCCACTTTGCCGATCTGCTCCTGAATGAGCGGCGTCACATAGGTCGGTACATTTGTCTGGGTCAGATCGAACAGGGCAGCGCTAAACAGTCCATCGAAATTGTCGGGCTGATACTTCAACCCGACCTCGTACTGCTCGCCCCTTTGAGGCTTGAGCGAACCGCTCAATGCATAGCCATTGGCCGATGGCGTCACGATAGGCTGGAAGCTTTCCGAATAATTCACATAGGCGGCAAGATTGGAGTTGATCTTGTAGGTCAGCCCGACGCGTTTGGTGAAGGCGGATTCGGTATTGTCGTCCCTGGTACCGAGGTCGACATAGTCAGCGGTCGTATGGACATGGTCCCAGCGGCCGCCCAGCGTCGCGATCCAACGATCGTCGAAGGTCAATTGCTCCTGCGCATAGAGCCCGATGGCCTGCTGCTTGACGCGCCAGTTCACATAAGGGTTGAGATTGATGCAGGAGAGACCGCAATAGACGGGGTTGTAGATGTCGATCGGTCCCGCCGTGCCATACTGGATGTTTTCGCGGGTGTTGTCGTTGGCGTAGTCGATGCCGACAAGCGTCTTGCTGTCGAAGGCTTTCCACCCCGTATCGTATTGAAGCTGGTTGTCGATCACATAGCGGTTCGACAGGCCATCCACCGAGAACGCTTGACGGTCGGCGGTCGGATCGAGGGAGGCTCCGTAGACCTCGGCATAATCGAGGCTGAGATGCGTGTAACGGGCATTGGAGCGGAAGGTCAGGCCATCGTCGATTTCATGCTCGAACTGATAACCGATATCGCTTTGACGGGTGTTGAAGCGATTGAAGTCCGGTTCGCCCAGGAAGGTATTGATATTCAGGTTGGCGCCGGTCGGAAACCCGCGCGCGCCAGTCCCGTTCCGCTTGTAGTAGTCGGTAAGGATGGTGAGCGATGTTCCTTCCTCGGGCTTGATGGTCAGAGCCGGCGCGACATAGAGACGGTCGTCGTTGGAATAGACCCAGCCGAGATCTCCGTCCTTGGCGAGGCCGGTAAACCGGTAGCTCCAGACTCCGTCGGCATCGAGCGGTCCGCCGAAGTCGGTACCGACCTCCTTGGTTCCATCGCCGAAGGATGTGTAGACCTCGCCCTGCTTTTCCTCCGGCGGCCGCTTCGTGATCGCATTGATGAGACCGCCCGGAGCGTTGAGACCAAAAAGCGTCGACGTCGATCCCTTCAGGACTTCAACGCGCTGCAAGCCGTAGGGCTCAAGGCGGCTTGCCGTATACCAGGCTGGAATGCGTGCCGTAAGCCCGTCGCGGTAAGTGCCCAGCGCCGTCTGATCGAAGCCGCGAATGCGGAAATAGTCATAACGGTCGTCATTCCCGAACTCGTCGGAGAAGACGCCTGCCGTGTAGGCCACGGCTTGCTGCAGATTGTCGACATGGCGCTCCTCGAGCTCCTTTTCCGTCACGACCGAAACTGCTGCAGGGATATCGATGATCGGGGTGTCCGTCTTGGTGCCGGTCGTCGTTTCCGTGGCGACAATGGTGGCGTCAGGGCCGATTGCGCGGTCGGATTTGCCGACCACGACGATCTTCGGAAGTTCGGTTGCGGAGTCCTGCGCCCAAGACGCCGGCGCCAAGGTCAGGGAAACGGCCGTCAAAGCACCGCTGGCAATCAGATGCCACGCCACATGACGCCGATCCGCGCAATTTAAGGACGCGCGAAATCCTGCCTGCCGGATGATCACCATGCAAAGCCACTCCTGTTTGTCATTTTCTGGTCACGCAGCGGAGCAGCGGTCCCCGGCGATCCGCCTGCGTTGGGCGCAAAATATAAACATAACCAAAAGAGTCAACTTAAAAAATCGGATGTCCGACGCTCGGCTGGAGAGGCTACCGCAGCACCGCCATTAGCCACCTTCTCGATTTCATCGATACGCCAGCGGCAACCTAAGCTAGGATTGCAGGCGTAGGAAATAATACTTGATTACAGCAGTCATCTTTAGTACCGACAGGCACCTTGCCGCGAGGGACGACACGTGGAAAATCGCAAAGACATCGCCGGCGCAAGCGCGCCGACCGAGGCGTTCGCGACGCATCGCATTTCGCTTTCGATCGACGGAACCGACATCCTGAGCGATGTCGATCTTTCGTTTCCAAAAGGCGAGTTCGTCGCGTTGGTCGGGCATAACGGTTCGGGAAAATCGAGCCTGCTGAAAATTCTCGGCCGACAGCTTCAGCCTACGGCAGGTTCGGCCCGCTATGCCGGTCGGGATATCAGCTCGTTTCCGGAACGCGCCTTTGCGCGCTCGGTCGCCTATCTGCCGCAGGATGTGAGCGCCAGCACCGACATGACGGTTCGGGAGCTGGTGCGCTGCGGGCGCTATCCTTGGCATGGCCCGCTCGGGCGCTTTTCCAGGAGAGATGGAGAAAAGGTGGAGCAAGCGCTTGCCCTGACGCATCTGGAACCGCTCGCCGACCGCATCGTGGCGACGCTTTCCGGCGGCGAAAGGCAGCGAACCTGGCTCGCCATGCTCGTCGCGCAGGATACCGAATGCCTGCTGCTGGACGAGCCGACCGCGGCGCTCGACATTGCGCACCAGATCGAGGTCCTATCTTTGATACGCAGGCTCTCCCATGAAAAGGGCCTGAGCGTGGTCATCGTCCTTCACGACATCAACATGGCTGCCCGTTTCTGTGATCGCATCAGCGCGCTGAAACGTGGACGCGTCGTCGCCAGCGGAAGGCCGGATCAGATCCTGATGCGCGAGCGGCTGCAGGATATCTACGGAATCGACATGGATGTAATCGCCGCGCCGAAGACCGGCTATCCGCTCGCCTATGCCTGCTAACTCGGTTCCTTTTTCCCCACTGTCACGTCGGGCGCTCTTGCGGACAATGGCCGCCGCGGCGGTGGCGGGCAATGCCCCGGCTTTTGCGCAATCCGCACCGCGGATCGTCAGCCTCGACTACGGTCTCGTATCGACGCTTCTTTCGCTCGGCATCGTTCCGTTGGCGGTGTCCGATCTGGCCGATTGGGATAAATGGGTGGTCGAACCGGCAATGCCTCAGTCCGTCGTGAACCTGGGTAGCTCATGGGAGGTCAATTTCGAACTCCTTGTTGCCCTTAAGCCGGACATCATTCTGACGACGCCCTATCTCGACGAACTGCTGCCGAAGCTGAAGCAAGTCGCGAAGGTCGTCCGCCTTGAGATTTACGCGCCCGATATCGGCCCCATATTGCCGGCGGCCATCGCGGCCACACGAAAACTAGCGGCAGCGATCGACCGGGAAGCGGAGGCGGAAGGTTTTCTCCAGCGCGCGGACGCCTTCTTCACCGAATGCCGCACCCGTCTTGCCGCAAAATCCCTTCCCTCCGTGGCGCTCATCAACTTCATGGACGCTCGCCACGCCAGAATTTATGCGCGGCCAGGGCTCTATCACAACGTTCTGGAGCGCATCGGCGTACGAAACGCCTGGACCGAGGAATCGAACTACTGGGGCTTCCAAACGATCGCCATCGAGGATCTCTCTCGTGTCGCCGATCCCGATGCGCGTCTGATCGCCTTCGAGCCTGTACCGGCAGATGTCCTGCCCAAAATCAAGCAGAGTCCTCTTTGGCAAAGCCTCCCCTTCGCGCGACCGGGACATCTTTCAATTCTTCCGCCTGCTTTGATGTTCGGCATGGTCAACGAGGCGCTGCGGTTCGGCCGCCTTCTGACCGATCTTTTGGATCCCAAGGAATGAACAGGATTTTTGGAAAGTTCGCCTTCGGACCCGCAATCGTCGCGCTGGTGCTCCTCGGCGCCGGCAGCCTCCTGTCGTGGTTCCTCATTTCCCCCTTGTTGGAAGCCATGAGCCAGACGAGCTATGACGTGCCGAGGATGGTTCTTTTCTATTCGACGCTCCCTCGCCTTGCGACGGCCCTGCTCGCCGGGGCAGCGCTTTCGCTTGCTGGTGCACTTCTCCAACAGGTTTTGCGCAATCCCCTTGCCGATCCGACGACGCTCGGAATTTCCGCTGGTGCCAATCTGGCGCTGGTCGTCACGAGCTTGTTCTTCCCGGGTTTGCTCGGGTTGGGCCGGGACATGGTTGCACTCGCGGGAAGCACAGTGGTCGCTTGCATCGTCATGAGCCTCGGGGCACAGCGCGGCTTTTCACCCTTTTCGCTGGTCTTGTCGGGCCTGGTCATCAGCCTGTGGTGCGGCGCCTTGTCGGCAATCCTCACTCTTCTCAACGAGCGCTATCTCGTCAGCCTCTTCATCTGGGGTGCGGGATCGCTTGCACAGCAGAGCTGGGTCATTCCGCTGTCGCTCCTTTGGAAGACGGCGGTCATCGCAGTCATCTGCGCGCTCGTCATGCGGCCGCTCTCCCTCCTCGATCTCGGTGAGGGCACCGCGTCGGCGCTCGGCGTCCGCCTTACCCGGCTGCGCTTCATCGTCGTTGGCGGCGCGGTAGCGCTTGCCGCTGTTGTGACCAGCGCTGTCGGGGTTATCGGCTTCATTGGTCTGGTTGCGCCGACGATTGCCAGGCTTTCCGGGGCACGGCGACCGCAGCAATTGCTGTTGTGGTCACCCTTGATCGGCGCTGGGCTGCTGCTGATTGCGGATACTGCCATTCAGTTGATTGCGGGCAAATTGGGAGAGTTCCTGCCCACGGGTGCGGTCACGGCGATCTTCGGTTCGCCCTTGCTTCTGCTGCTGCTTCCCAGGTTGAAAGTCCGGCATCGAGCGCTGCAGTTGAAAGAGAGAGCTCGCTCGTGGACATCGGCCAGAACGGGCGTGCTTGCCATTGCTCTCGTCGGTTTGTTTGTCGCGCTCGCCATCGGTGTGTTCCTCGGACGCGGCGTCGACGGAAGCTGGGGCTTCCCTCATGGGGCGCTCTTTGGCGAGATCGTTCCGATGCGCCTCCCCAAGGTTTTTGCCGCGTTATCCTCCGGCGCGATGCTCGCCGTCGCAGGCGTCATCCTACAGAGGATCACCGGTAATGAGATGGCGAGCCCTGAGTTGCTCGGCGTCAGCGCGGGCGCGACCTTCGGCGTGGCAGTTGCCGTCTTTATCATTGTTCCCGGGCTTTTCGGGCAAATGGCCTTCGCGGCCATAGGCGCGCTTCTCGTGCTCGCCATGATCCTGCTCAGCGCGATGCGCACGGGGCTGGCGCCGGAGCGTGTGCTGCTTGCCGGCATCTCCTTGAGCGCCATGGTGGATGCCATTGTCGGTGTCCTCAGCTCCACCGGCGATCCGCGCGCTGTCCTCCTGATGCGCTGGATGAGCGGTTCGACCTACGGCGTCGACGCCCGTACCGCCATGACCGTTACCACTGCGGCCGTGATTCTGACCGCGGCTGCTTTCCTCGCTCGACGCTGGTTGGACATCTTGCCGCTCGGCCCATCGCAGGCGGCAGCCATCGGCGTTCCCTTACGCAAGTCCCGTTTCGCGCTGTTCGGCCTTGCGGGCCTGATGAGCGCGGCCGCAACGTTGAGCGTCGGCCCATTGACATTTATCGGCCTGATGGGGCCTCACCTGGCAAGGGAAGCCGGGCTCGTCCGTGCGCTGCCGCAAATGGTGGGAGCAGCCGCCATCGGCGGCGCGCTGATGGTGTTTGCAGACTTCATCGGCCGCACCATCGTCTGGCCATACCAGATACCCGCCGGCCTCGTCTCGGCGATCGTCGGTGCGCCTTTCCTCATGATGATGCTGCGAAGAAAAGGCTGAGAACCCGTAGCGGGCCGGTAGTGCCGTTCGTGAACGGGTCGTTCGGCGCTTTTTCAGGCGCCTATCGCGTCATAACGCGGCCGAGGGTTGCCAGCGAAACGATGAGCGCCGGTGTGGCTGAGCTTGCTGCCGGTATCAAGCCAAATCTCTCCGCCAAGAGCTCGCCAGCGATGACAGAAGGCAAAGTCTTCGCTGAGGTAGATGCCGGTTTGTTCCTCGATAAGGCACTCGAACAGCGCATATTGCGTGGCCGGCGTGCGTTTGGTGCCGGGATAGGCGTGGATCGCGTCGTAACGCAAGTCGGGATAGGCTGCGATCATCTTTTCGATGACGGCGCGCTTGATGAGAAGCATGCCGGTGCCCGCATAGATCGCGGTGACGAAATCGCCATCCCGTTCAGCGCCCGGACCGGTCAGCGGCGTGCCTACGTAATGCAATGCCGCTTCCGCCAGAGTTTCAGCGCTCCGTGAGGGTGCCTTTGCAGCATTGCTCCAGTCGTAGTCCTTGATGGGATACATAGCCGCGACCACATCCTTGTCGGCACTCAACAGCCGCATCACCTGTTCCGGTTCGAAGCTGATATCCGCATCGATGAACAGCATATGGGTCGCCGCTGTATCATTGAGAAAATGCGATACGAGCGTGTTGCGGCTGCGGGTGATCAGCGCATCGTTGCCGAGCAACGCCAGCGTCAATTGCACACCGGATTGCCCACCGACCTGCATCAGCGAAATGATGGATTGCATATAGTCCTTGGCAACCATGCCGCCGAAACAGGGGGTGGCTATGAAGACCAGTCGATTTTCCGTCATTCGCCATATCCCTTTTCCGTTACGGGCGCCCCGGCGGAATCTAGGAAGATTCGTTGTTTCTGTGTGTGCCGAATTATTGAATTTTGTTTCTGGCGAACTCGGCTTGGCAGCTCGATGTGATCCATGCCTCTCGCAGCCCCAACGCCCCCAGCTAAGGAACTCGAAATCGGCATAACGGCCGGACTTTACAAGGTTCGCACAAGTTTGCCTGTGCAGTTTCAGGCCGTTGGGGAGTACCAGATCGAGAATGCGGACTGCGGATAACGCCATGATGGCGGCAACTGTCATGGCTTATCTTTTCATCCGTCTTCCAGGCGCGCTTCGGCGCAAGCGAGGATCCGGAAAAAGCTTGGCCTCCAGTATTCGGCAACTCTATCCGTCTGCATTGATGTCGAAAGACGCACTGCCGCGTTCATCCAACGCGGCATGGCAAGCGTAGAGTCATGTAAGCGTAAAAACCGGAGTCCGTGCAACGCTCGCATCTGGAGGCCCCCTTGACGAGCATTTCATCTGTTTTATCAAATAATTACTATCAGTATCAAAGATCCGGCTCGACATCGTCCTCATCGGACGATTCCGTGTCTTCCATTCTCGGCAGCAGTTCGTCCAGCAAAAGCTCATCGTCCTCTTCGTCTTCTTCGACGGATGATCAGTCCTTGATATCGACGGCCGAGCAGCTTGTTTCGCAGCTCATGAACATCATGCTCAATCTGCAGGCAAACGCTTCGGGCGACGATTCCAGCTCGGATTCGGATGACAGCTCCAGCAGTACATCGTCTGCTCAGCAGTCTGGCGGACCCAACGGTCAGGGCGGCAGCCAGAGCGATATGATCGCTAAGATGGATACGAATGGTGACGGCAGCATCACCGAAGCGGAATTCGTCGCCGCGCGTCCGTCCGACGTGAGCGAAGATCAGGCGACTACGCTGTTTCAAAGCTTCGATACCAGCAACAGCGGATCGTTGACGACGGACCAGTTGGCAAGCGCGATGCAGTCCAATGGACAGCCGCCGGCTCCGCCCTCTGAGGAAGCGCCGGACGACAGCCAGATCTCCAGCACGTTCACCGCAATGGATACGGATGGTGATGGCAGCGTCAGCGAAGCCGAATTCGTCGCCGCGCGTCCGTCTGACGTGAGCGAGGACCAGGCAACGAATATGTTCGAAAGTCTCGATACGACAAGTTCGGGCTCCCTGACCGAGAGCCAGTTCGAGACCGCGATGAAGGCTGGACCGCCGCCAGCTCCGGATTTCAGCTCGCTGTTCGCCTCGAACTACCAGGATGACACCACGACGAGCGACCTGCTTACCGTCTGATTGAAAATGACGGCAGCCATTTACATTCAGTAGTTCCTAACTGTCGGCAACTTGAGCCAGAGAGATTATGATCTCGCGCTCAAGTTTGCCGGCCGTTCTTTCATGAACGCGTGCGTGCCATGTAACTGGCGGCTCGATGTCTTCGCCCGCAATAGTTTGGGCGAAGCAGCGATCAGAAAATGTTCCAAGCCGTCTCTCAGAACTTGTAGCTTGCACCAATAGTAATCTTTTGCTGGTCGGCCGAGACTTTCCCGATTCCAGAACCAAAGTCCTTGTTCCCGAAATCGGAATAGCGATATTCGCCGCGTACGAGGATATTGTCGGTGAGCGCGTGCTCAATGCCGCCACCTGCCGTCCAGCCGATCAGGATATCGTCTTTTTTGCCGACTGCGGGAACATCGACCTTGCCGCCCGCCGCCGCAAGACCCGCCGTCGCGAAAATGAGATTTCGGTCCCGCGCGTAGCCCACGCGGGCGCGGCCGGAGGCATCCCATTCGAGTTTGGCTTCGTCACCTTTTTCGAAGTTGTAGTTGAAGTCGTTCTCGATGCCGTAAACGATGCTTCCGGTTTGAAAGTTATAGCCGGCATGGACTCCAGCCGATCCGCTGTTGAGGGTCTGATCCAGGCCCAAATAGGTTGCTTTATTCCAAGTATATCCGCCCTGGGCACCAAGATAGAAGCCGGACCAGTCAAAGGTCGAATAGTTCTGTTGCTCCGGCTGCGGTGCAGGCTGCTGGAAGGTCATGTCGGCAGCCATGGCCGGCGCTGCCAGGGAGAGAACGAAGGCGCCGAAAGCGAATATTCTGAAATCCATAGGGATGCCCCATCTTGTTTGCGAGGGAGAGGGCGAGGCAAAGCGCTCGACCCGCTCGTGACGATGCACCATGCCCCGAGCCGAGATTGCGGAGTGTCTTTTGATGTTAAGTTATGTTGCGAGGACGTATGCGAAGGTTGTCCGATCGCCCGGCCATCCCGAACCAAATCACGATTTTCCTGCACGCCTCCATCTCGACAGCCCCCGAGACTCCGTCAGCTCCGCAACATATCTCAACATTTCCAAACACAGCGCCACGAATTCCTTTGCTATCTTTATGACTTCCAGTCATCGGAGTTGCTGGCGTGATCTACCCGCATGCAAACATAATCATTGCTGAAATGACGGAGGCTCGAGGGGCTCACTCGAACCACGGAAAGGCACTTGAAATGGCGCTTTACGAGCAATCCAATATTCTCATCGTCGAAGACGACGCCGATATCGCAGCCATGCTGGTCGAGTTGGTGACCGACAACGGTTTCACTGCCCAATCTGTCGCCAATGGCGCCGAGATGGACCGACTGCTCCGTCTTCATAGGTTCGACCTGATCGTGCTTGACGGCATGCTGCCGGGTGAGGATGGATTCAGCATTTGCATGCGTCTTCGGGCGACGCGCTCCATCCCCATTTTGATGTTGACCGCACGGCGGGAGGATATCGATCGTATTCTTGGGCTTGAACTGGGTGCCGATGATTATGTCACCAAGCCATTCAACTCCCGCGAACTGCTCGCCCGCATCAAAAGCATTCTGCGCCGCGCGTCTTTTTCCCGGCGAGAGGAAGAGGTATCCGGACCACTGACTTTTGCAGGATGGCGCATCGATCCGAACAGCCGGCAACTGTTCGACGCCGAAGGCGATGAAGTGTCGATGACGACAGCCGAGTTCGATCTTCTCTGGGCGTTCTGCACCAATCCGAACAAAGTGCTGACCCGCGACCAGCTTCTGTCCATGACGCATGCCGGATCGGCCGGACCGGTCGAACGCAGCATCGATGTCCACATCAGCAGGATACGACAGAAGATCGAACCGAACCTCAAGGACCCGACGTTCATCAAGACTGTCCGGCTGGGCGGCTATCTCTTCGCAGTCATGGTGGAGAAATTGCCGTGAAAAGTCTCCGCATGGCCTCCATCCGCACTCAGATCCTCGTGCTGGCATTCCTGCTGATCGTTCTCGTGTCCGTGGTCGCTGCGACCACAGAGCCGTTTATCTACGGGCGTCACGACAAAGGCATGGCGATCGGCTTGCTGGCGGGACGGATCGAGCGTGTGGCCGATCAATTCCGAGAGGCCCGTTCTCCTGAAGAGGAGGCAGCAGCTCTGAGCTTGGCCGCGAAATTGCACATCTCGGTGGAAAAGCTGCCGGCAGGCCAGCTCTCTACGCGCGACGAGGCCGAGGCGACATCGGCCGACATTCTCGCGAGAACGCGACGCGCTCTGGAAGACGACTTCTTCGACGGCCTGCGTCATCTTTTTGATAAGGAAGCGATATCCGTTCCCCTCATCGTGAAGGTCGACCAGGAACGGGCTCTTGTTTTTCATATGCCCGTCTTCTCCCGGTCCTTGTGGTTCTTCCCCGCAGTCGCAAGTGGAATTCTGAAAATTGTCATTCCGCTGATCGTGCTCGCCTATGTCAGCAGTTGGCTGATCATCAGGCCGATGGGCCGCTTTGCAGCGGCGGCGGAACGCGCAAGTACCGATGACAGTCTGGAAAAGCCGTTCGTGGCGGAAGGCAGCTCCGAGATTCGAAGCCTCGCCGCATCGCTCAACACCATGCGCAGCCGGATATTGCAAATGGCGGAAAGTCGGACGCGAATGCTGAGTTCGATCAGCCACGATCTCAGAACACCTCTAACGCGATTGCGAATGCGCGCGGAGCGCTGCGAGCAGCCCGAGCTTCAGCGCAAGATGCTCCATGATCTGACCGTGCTCGATGGCATGATCAACGAGAGTCTGGCGTTTCTCACAAACGCAGGCCACAACGTCCCGTCCCGGAAAGTGGACCTGTCGAGCCTGCTGCAAACGATTGCGACGGACTTCTCGGAAACCGGCATCGATGTCCGGTTTTCCGGGCCTCGACGGCTAAAATACATGTGCAAATCCGAGGCGATTACGAGGGCGATATCCAATCTGGTTGAAAACGCTTCCCGCTATGCGACCCAAATCGATATCGAATTGCAGGACGCGGGCGACGAAGGGATATTCGTAAGAGTGAGCGATAATGGTCCGGGCCTGACGGATGAGCTCAGGGCTCGGGTGTTGGAGCCCTTCTTCAAAGCGGATGAGGCTCGCACGACCGGAGTCGGAGGCAGTTTTGGCCTTGGGCTTCCGACTGCGGAGGGCATCATCAGGAAAGGTCATGGCGGGAAACTGACGTTGCTGGATCGGACGCCGAATGGCCTTGTGGTGGAAATCGTTCTTCCGCCTGTTCGCGACGACGGCGATGGCCGCCTTTCCCCTCTTTCCGGCGGCACAGCTTCGATCACCTGATGGAGTAATGCGAAGGAACCATCCCTATGAAACTGTGGCGCCGTTCGCTGCCGAAGGCAGCTCTACGATATACCGCCCAAACAAACATATTTCAGTTCGGTATATTCTTCGATGCCGTGGCGCGAGCCTTCGCGGCCCAAGCCGGACATTTTCACGCCTCCGAAGGGGGCCTCGGCGGTGGAAATCAGGCCGGTGTTGACACCCACCATCCCGTATTCCAGTGCTTCCGCCACCCGGAATACGCGCGACAAATCGCGCGCATAGAAATAGGAGGCAAGACCGAACTCGGTGTCATTTGCCTGTTCGATGACGTCGCTCTCGTTGCGGAAGCGGAAGAGCGGCGCGACGGGCCCAAAGGTTTCCTCGCGGGCAAGCTGCATGCTGTCGTCGACGTTGCGAAGGACGGTCGGCTCAAAGAAGTTGCCGCCAAGCGGGTGACGGTTGCCGCCTGAGATGACTTCGGCGCCATTGGCCACCGCATCGCGAATGTGCACTTCAACCTTGAGGACGGCGTTCTGGTCGATCAGCGGGCCAAGAACGACGCCTTGATCGAGCCCGTTGCCCACCTTCAATTTTGCAACGGCGTCGGCGAGTTTGGCCGCGAAGGCTTCGTAGACGCTATCCTGGACATACAGGCGGTTGGCGCAAACGCAGGTTTGTCCGTTGTTGCGAAATTTGGCGATAATCGCACCCTCGACCGCAGCGTCGAGGTCCGCGTCGTCAAACACGATGAATGGGGCATTGCCGCCAAGCTCGAGACCGAGTTTCTTGATCGTCGGCGCACATTGCCGATAAAGCAGTTCGCCCGTGCGTGTGGAGCCGGTGAAGGTCAGAACCCTGATCGCCGGGCTTGCGGTCAACGCTCCGCCAATCGCTACAGCATCACCGGTGACGATGTTGAGGAGACCCGGCGGCAGACCCGCGCGCTCACCAAGGACGGCAAGCGCGATTGCGGAAAAAGGCGTCTGCGGCGCTGGCTTCAGAACAACTGCGCAGCCGGCGGCAAGCGCCGGGCCGACCTTGCGGGTCACCATGGCATTTGGAAAATTCCAGGGCGTGATCGCAGCGACGACGCCCGCCGGCTGGCGCAGGACAAGTATCCGCTTGTCATGCTGATGGCCGGGTATGGTTTCGCCGTTGATGCGTCTCGCCTCCTCGGCAAACCATTCGATGAAGCTCGCGCCATAGGCAATCTCCCCCTTAGCCTCGGCCAAGGGCTTTCCCTGCTCCAGCGTCAGGATCATTGCCAGATCATCGATATTTTCGATCATCAGGCGATGCCACACCTTCAGTATGGCAGCGCGCTCCCCCGCGGTCTTCTTTGCCCAGAGCTTCTGAGCGACGACGGCGGTCCGGATTGCCTCCTCGGTTTCCGCCGCACCGAGATCCGGAACTGCGCCGAGCGCCTCGCCTGTGGCCGGATTGCGGATGGTCGTCGCCTGATGATCCTTCGCTTCGATCCAATTGCCCGCGATCGGACACGCCTGGCGAAAGAGTGAGAGATCATTGAGCTTCATCTGACGACTTTCAGCAAAATACGTGAGCGGCATCCGGATCGAAATCCAAATGCACCTGTTCGCCGCGGCTGAGCCCTGTGATGGCCTCATGGCCGAAGGGAAGACGCACCGCCAATGCCTCACCGCCGGCAGTCTCGGTGGCAACATGAACATTGTTGCCGAGGAAAGTGATATCGCTGACAGTTGCCGCGAGGCTGCCTTTCTGCACGCGGTTTCGCGACAACCGAATGCGTTCGGGCCTCAGCATCAAGGCTCCCCTCTTGCCGGAAATGGCATTGCCATGCACGGGGATTCTGAAGACCGCGTCGCCGCCCAGCGAGATCGTCGCGTGCCCATCCGTCGATGACAGCAGATCGCAGGAGATAAAATCGCTGTCGCCGATGAATTCGGCAACAAAGCGCGTGCGGGGATTGGCGTAAAGTTCCGGCCCGGTTCCGATTTGGTCGATGACGCCCTTGGAGAAGACGGCAATGCGATCGGAAAGACGCAATGCTTCCTCCTGATCGTGCGTGACGTAAAGGATCGTCACCTCGGTCTGCTGGTGGATCCGGCGTATCTCGTGCTGAATTTCCTCACGAAGCTTCTTGTCGAGCGCAGAAAGCGGCTCGTCCATCAAAAGCACCGGCGGGTCATAGGCGAGAGCCCTGGCGAGCGCGACGCGCTGCTGCTGGCCCCCCGACATCTGCGCAGGCTTGCGATCCTCGAATCCTTCAAGCCGGACAAGCCGCAGCATTTCCTTCACCTTGCTGTCGACTTCCGCCTTGGATTTGCGCCGTACCTTAAGGGGAAAAGCGATGTTTTCGCCGACCGTCAAATGCGGAAACAGGGTATAGCGCTGGAAGACCATGCCGATATTGCGCTTATGCGACGGCGTAGACAGCAGCGTTTGTCCATTGAGGAGTATGTCGCCTTTCGTCGGGTTTTCGAAGCCGGCCAAGATGTAGAGCGTCGTGCTTTTGCCCGAACCGGACGGTCCGAGAAAGGTCAGGAACTCGCCACGCTGAACCTCGAGATTGACATCTTGCACCGCGACGACAGGACCGTATTCCTTGCGGATGCCTCTGATCTGTAGGAAAGACTCGTTCATGATTTCAGTACCTTGCGTGCAATAGCGACAAGCGCCATCAAAGTGATCGTCAAGAGGATGAGAAGGGACGATGCCGCAGCGATGACCGGCGTCAGATCTTGCCGGAGGGTGGCCCATACTTTCACCGGCAACGTCTGTAGCGTGGGGCTTGCCATGAAGATCGCCACCACCACTTCGTCCCAGGATGTCAGGAACGAGAAAACCGCGGCCGAAAACAGTCCATGGCTGATGGCCGGTAGGGTCACCCTGATCTTCGCCTCAAGGGGCGAGGCGCCGCAGAGCACCGCTGCATCCTCGATCGATTTGTCGAAGCCTTCGAGCGCGTTGGAAATGGAAAGAATGGAGAAGGGCAGTGCCAGAACGAGGTGTGAAATGACAAAGCCGATCAGGGTGCCGCCGAGACCCATCCTCAGGAAGAAGGCGTAAAGGGCAACGGCAAGGACGACGACGGGCAGGATCATCGGCGTCAGGAAAAGCGCTTTCAGCGCGTCGCGGAACATGAAGGTTCCGCGCACCAGGCCGAAGGAGGTGACCAGCCCCAGTAACACGGAAAGAACCGTGACGATCGAGGCGATCCTGAAGCTCGTCCAGGCCGATGCCAGCCATTGCGGATCGGCGAAAAGCTGGCTGTACCATTGCAGCGTCCAGCCCGGAGGCGGAAAGATCAGCCACTGCGAAGATCCGAAGGAAAGCGCGGCGATGAAGAGGATGGGCAGCAGCAGGAAGGCAGCCGTCACGATGGTCACCGCCACAAGCACATACTTCCACCAGCCGAGGCGATCGAAATTGAGCAGCATGTCAACGCCCTCCCGTGTTCTGCACACCGAACAGCCGTAGCTGGACGGCATAGAGCGAAAGCGTGACGACAAGGAGGACCAGGGCCGCCGCACCGCCCATTCCCCAGTTGACCAGGGACTGCACGAACTGGGCGATGAGTTCGGCCAGCATCATGTTCGCCGTTCCGCCGAGAAGCGACGGGGTAACGTAGTAGCCAAGCGACATGACGAAGACCATCAACGCACCGGCGACCATGCCTCTCGCGGCCAAAGGCAGAAGGACGCGGGTCAGACATTGCCAGCGGTTCGCTCCGCAAAGTGCTGCCGCCTGCAGGACCGTCGGGTCGATCTTCTTGATGACGCCGTAGAGCGGCAGGATGATGAACGGCAGCATGATATAGGTCATGCCGATCGTCACACCGGTCAGGTTGTTGACGAGCGGCAGCGGCTGGTCGATCAGTCCCATTCCCATCAACATCTTGTTGATCAGTCCGGTGCGTTGAAGCAGGACCATCCAGGCATAGGTTCGGGCCAGCAGATTGGTCCACATGGATAGCAACAGGACTGCGAAAATCAGCGAAGCCAGTCTTGAGGGCATGATTGCCAGCGTCCAGGCGACGGGAAAGCCGATCAGCAGCGAAATCGCGGTGACCAGACCGGAGACGATGAAGGTATTGGCGAATATCTTCAGATAAGTCGCCGATCCCAGCAGTTCGGCATAGTTGCCGAAGCCGACAACCGGTTCCAACACGCTTCGCAACAGGAGCGCGACGACCGGGACAATGAAGAAGATCCCGACGAAAAGCAGCGCCGGTATGATTTCGCCGAAGCCCGTAGGCCTGATGGCCTTGGATGTAGTCGCAGTTTCACTGGCGACGTCAATATAGGTCGACATGGCAATCCTTTCCCGCCGTAGGATCAGACAACGGCGCCAGCTCCCAGGAAGATTTAGAACCTGCGCCACACACCGCGAGCAGAATGACGCTCGCGGTGCTGCCTCGGAGTTTCTTCAGCTTACTTGGCCTGCCAAGCGTACCACCGCTTGCCGATGGCATCGCGATTTTCGGCCCAATAAGCCATGCTGGCATTGACCTGGCTGGCGGTCTGCTGATCCGGCAAGGTCTTGGCCGTCGCCGGATCCATCAATTTGGCCGAGTCGATATTGATCGGCGCGTAGCCGGTCGCCTTCGCCAGATCGGCTTGGGGTTGGGCCGACGTTGCCAGTGCAATGAACTTCATCGCGGCTTCAAAGTTCGGCGCCCCCTTTGGAACGACGAGTGAATCGGCGGCCGTGATGTTCTGTTCCCAGGAGGTTTCCGTCTTGACGCCGCTGGCGGCGAGTGCGGTCATGCGGCCATTCCACAGGCTGCCGAAGGGCGCCTCGGCGGATGCGAGAAGCTGTTGCGACTGAGCGCCGCTGGACCACCAGATGATATCCGATTTGATCGTGTCCAGCTTCTTGAAAGCGCGATCGAGATCGAGCGGGTAAAGCTTGTCTGCGGGAACGCCGTCAGCGAGCAGAGCCGCTTCGATCACGCCCGGAGCCGACCACTTGTAGAAGGTGCGCTTGCCGGGAAATTTCGTTGTATCGAAGAGATCGGCCCAGGTCTTGGGGCAGGCTTTCACGGCATCCGCATTGCAGCCGATCACGAAGGAATAGTAAAAGCTGCCGACGGAATAGTCGGTGACGAAACGGGGATCGAGCTTGGACTTGTCGATGACCGAAAAATCCAGCTTTTCCAGCAGCCCGTCTTTGCCTGCCTGTGCGGCGTAGTCGCCTTCGACGTCGACGACATCCCAGCTGACCTGGCCCGCTTCGACCATAGCTTTCAGCTTGCCGTAATCGGTAGGTCCGTCCTGTGCGATGACGATGCCGGTCTTGTCCGTGAACGGATTGGCCCAGGCGACTTTTTGCGCGTCCTGAGTCGTTCCTCCCCAGCTCGTGAAGACGAGCGTATCGGCCTTTGCAGTCCCCGACACAGCCAGTATTGCGGCGAAAGCCGCGAGTGCAATTGTTCTTTTCATGTTCCCTTGTCCTTGTATTGTTGTCTTACAGGCATGTTTTATGCGGCTGGCGCGCTCTTCCCGAGAGGAGAGAAATTCGCCGGCTTCATAATCTTGTTCTCGGCCACTTCGATCAGGTCGCGTATCTTCGGCAGGAAAGCCTGCCATTGTGGATCGGACGCCAACCTCTGGCGCCTTTCCTCGCGATCGTCGAGGCTCGCATAGGCCCAGATATGAACGATCTCGTTGATGGTCCCGATCTCCGAATAGAAATAGCCGACCAGATTGCCGAGATGTGCTTTCTGAATGGCGATCCCTTCTTCCTCGACGACCTTCAGATATTGCGGGATCGCACCGTTCTTCAGCCGATAGGTCCGGATTTCATAGAACATCGGCATCACCTCATGACGAAAGGATCGGGGATCGGATCGTCCGACGTCCTGAGCCAGATCGTCTTCGTGCGGGTATAATCGAGCGCCGCAGCCAGGCCGCCTTCCCGGCCGTGGCCGGAAAGACCAAATCCGCCAAAGGGTGCGATCGGCGATACGGCGCGATAGGTATTGACCCAGACGATACCGGCGCGAATGCCTTTCATCAGGCGATGGGCGCGGGTGAGGTTCTGGGTGAAGACGCCGGAAGCCAGGCCGTAGCGGGTATCATTGGCGAGCCTCAGCGCATCGGCTTCGGTGTCGAATGCGACGACGGACAGCACAGGACCGAAGAACTCCTCGGCAAGCGAGGGGGATGCCACGCCGTCACAGTCAAGAATCGTCGGCGGGAAGTAAAAGCCCTCGCCTTCCGGCATTTGCCCACCCGTGACAATGCGGGCGCCGCTTTGAACGGATTTGTGGATGAGTGCGGCAACGTGATCCTGCTGGCGCTTCGTCGCAAGCGGACCCACTTCAGTCGCCATGTCCAACGGCGTGCCGACACGGATCGCCTCCGCCTTGTCCTTCAAGAGATTCAGGAACCGGTCCTTGATGCTCCGCTCCACGATCAACCGTGAACCGGCGACGCAGCTTTGTCCGGTCGCGGCGAAGATGCCCGCGACCTGGGCATTGGCGGCGCTTTCGAGATCGGCGTCGGCAAAGACGATGAAGGGCGATTTGCCGCCAAGCTCCAGGGATGTCGAGGCAAGGTTTTCGGCCGAATTTCGCACGATATGGCGCGCCGTTTCCGGCCCGCCGGTGAAGGCGACATGTGCGATCTTCGGATGCCGGCTAAGGGCTGCGCCGCACGACGCACCAAAACCGGTGATGATGTTGACGACACCCGCCGGAAAGCCTGCCTCATGAACGAGGCGAGCGAATTCCAAAAGCGGCGCCGGCCCATCCTCGGACGCCTTGACGACCATCGTGCAGCCGGCCGCCAGCGCCGGACCTATTTTGACGGCGGAGAGGAACAACTGGCTGTTCCAGGGCACGACCATGGCTACGACGCCGATCGGCTCACGGCGAAGCCAGACATCCATGTCGGGCTTGTCGATCGGCAGGTAGGAGCCTTCGATCTTATCGGCGATGCCGGCATAATAACGGTAGTAGTCGGCGACATAGGCGATCTGCGCAGAGGTCTCGCGGATGATCTTGCCGGTGTCGCGCGTCTCCAGTTCGGCGAGCTTCTGAGCATTGGCAGCAACCAGATCGGCAAGCTTATACAGAAGCTTGCCGCGTTGCGTGGCGGTCAGTTTCGACCAGGGGCCTTCATAGAGCGCCTTTTCGGCCGCATTGACCGCCCGATCGACATCCCCCTCACGCGCTTCCGGCATATCCGCCCAGTCCTTGCCGGTGGCAGGATCGATGCTCCGATAGCGGGCCTCTCCGTCCAGAAATTCGCCATCGATGTAACACTGGAAACGCTGCATGGGGTTCACTCCGCAAATGCCGGCATGACCTCGGCGATAAAGCGTTCGAGTGACGCTTTCTTCCGCTCGAAGGACATGCCCGTATCGATCCAGAAGGAATATTCGTCGTAGCCCATGGCTTCATAGGCCTTGAGCCGGGCAATGACGGTCTCGGCATTGCCGACGACGTTGTTGCTGCGCATAACCGCATCGGAAAGCATCGCGTTCGCGCCGATCTCCTCTTCGGGTATCCGCTCGATCAGGCCCTGCTTGATGGGCTTCTCGTTCTTGAACCAGGCGAAGAAGTAGTTGTAATAGACGCTCAGTTCATGGGCGGCCTGTGCTATGTCCGCCTCCGTCGAGCCGACATAGGTATGGCGCAGCAGCATGATCTTGGGCCGGTCGATGTCCGGGTTCTTGGCGCAGGCATCATTGAAACGGCCCATCAGTGCCGCAACTTCCTCATCGCCCTGCCAGAGCGGCGTCACCTGGACATTGCAGCCATTGGCGACGGCGAACTCATGCGAATTCGGATCGCGCGCAGCAACCCAGATCGGTGGGTTCGGCTGTTGCAGGGGCTTCGGCGCCGAAGTAGTCGACGGGAACTTATAAAACTCCCCATCATGGGCGTAATCGCCATTCCATATGCCCTTGATCGCCGGAATGAGCTCGCGCATGCGCTGGCCGGCGCCCCAGGCGTCGAGACCCGGCAGCAGGCGCTCGTATTCGAAGGAATAAGCGCCGCGCGCAATACCGATATCGAGCCTTCCGTCACAGATGATGTCGGTCATGGCCGCTTCGCCGGCGAGCTTGATCGGATGCCAGAAGGGCGCGATCACCGTCCCCGTGCCGAGCCTTGCCCGCGATGTGCGGCGCGCCAGATCGGCAATGGTCACGAAAGGATTGGGTGCAATGGTGAAATCCATGCCGTGATGCTCGCCTGTCCAAATGGCATGCATGCCACCCTTATCGGCGATCTCGCAGAGAGCGACGAACTCCTCATATAGGCTCTTGTGGCTCTGGCTGGCGTCGAGGCGCTCCATGTGAACGAAAAGAGAGAATTTCATGGCTGTGCCGCCTTTGTTGGAACCGAACGGACCGTGCCGACGGTCTCGTCGCCGAAATAAACGCCAAAATTGCCGAGTTGGCTCTCCACCGCGAAGCGCGCAACGATGTCGGCAGTCGAACTTGTCTTGAAATGGGTCTTGGCCAGCGAATCGGGCTTCAAGAACCTGCCATTGCGCGGCTCGCCTTCCGAGGCGAAGGCGCGGTAGACAATGTGTTGCTTTCCATCGCTCTTGCCCTCGTAGACCGAGTAGAGGAAGCCGATGGTCACCGAAAGACCGGTGAGCTCTTCCAGATAGTCCCGAAGTATGTCAGCGGGGCTTCCGTCCTTGCCGTCGCAGGTCGGCAGTGAAAAGACATCATCACCGATAAGAAGAACCTCGCCATGACGCTCCAGAACGGCTCCGAGTTCGATATTGCCTTCCGCCGCCGCCGAAACGGCTTTGCTGGCGAGGATCGGCGTGAAATAGCCGCCGCGGGCATAACCCAATCCGTTCAGTCCGCTGTTTTCGAAGGCTTCGATCCGCCCCATCAGGATGACGTGATCGCCCGCTTCGACCAGCTTTTCTGTAGCGCATTCGAACCACGCCGAGACATTCGCCAGGATCGGGCAGCCGGCAGCGCCTGCTTGCCAGTCGACCGCGGCGAACCGGTCTTCGACCGGCCGCGCAAACGTGTTGGAGACATCCTTCTGACCTTCGGAGAGAACATTGACGGCGAAATGCTTCGCACCCGTCATGGTCCCGTAATTGCGGGAGGTCTTGGCCAGGCAAACAAGCAAAAGAGGCGGATCGAGCGACACCGATGTAAAGGAATTCGCCGTAAAGCCAATGGGCTTTCCGTCCGCATCCTGGGCTGTCACGACCGTTACCCCTGTCGCAAATGCGCCGAAGGCATCGCGCAGTGCTCTTGGGTCCGCTTGCTGTACGGTCATTTCACATCCTCCCCTCTGAAAGCCATTCGACGAGCAGCGCATTGACGATGTCGGGGGCCGTCAGATTGACCATGTGACGATGGCCCTCGACGATCCGCGCCCAGCCATTGGGAGCAATTGCCGCCATTTGGGTCGCCATCAGCGGCGTCGAATTGGGATCATCCGATCCCGTCAGAAACAGCGCCGGGGC
This sequence comes from Rhizobium sp. CB3090, assembly GCF_029714285.1. Classification (NCBI taxonomy): domain Bacteria; kingdom Pseudomonadati; phylum Pseudomonadota; class Alphaproteobacteria; order Hyphomicrobiales; family Rhizobiaceae; genus Rhizobium; species Rhizobium sp. CB3090. The sequence goes on along the minus strand of NZ_CP121663.1, from coordinate 134,931 downwards.
TGCCACGTCCTTCCAGCGATCGGCATAGGTCTCGTCTCCTTCGGCAAATGCCGAATAAGCGACAGCATACCCCTCAGGATCGACGAGGTTCAGCCAATTCCGCGTCAGGTCGCGCGCGACAACGCTGTCGGGATCGTCGCCGAACCATCGAAGCAACGGGCCTTCCTTATCCACACCCATCAGCGGAATGGCCGCGGCACGCGCCAGCACCGCCGCTTTTGCCTCCGGGTCACGCCGGTAGACGCCGTTGAGATACGCCACGCGCTTGATTCGGTTGCCGAACGTTGCCGCCGCACCTCCGGACACAAGCGCACCCATCGAGTGGCCGGCGATATTTGCGGTCTCAATCGCCATTTCGTCCAGGAACTTCCCGAACCACGCGACGAATTGCTCAAGGCGACTTCCGACCGGTAGGCGGGCAGTTTCACCATGGCCGGGCATGTCGACAGCGATCACGCGATGGCTTGCCGACAGGGCCAGAATCTGGGGCGCCCAGGCTTCAAGCCGCATGCCGACACCATGAATCAGGACAAGCGGCTCGCCGTTGCCGGCTTCGTGATAGGCCGTTCCACCCGCAGTCTTGTTCCTTACAAAGACCCAGTTGGTCTTTGCGGAAGCGCCCGGCGCAGTTGATCCAACGGTCAGCATGTCAGCATCCAGCCTTTTCAAACGCCGGCGGGATTGGCGACGTCCTGGCCCAGATCCTTGAGATCCTGGTAACGGTCGCCAATGCGATGATGCGGACGTCCACCCACGGATGCGCCAAGCGCCACGACAATTTCATCGGCTGCAGGCGCATCCGGGATTGCGGTCTGGATCGTCAGATAATGCGAGCGGCGCCCTTCATCGTTTTTGTCCATCAGCGGGATCATGATCGGCGCATTGGCAGGGCCGCGCGTATTGCAGAAGGCGAGGTAGGATTTCGCGCCAACGGCATGACGATAGTGATTGCCGAAGCGAAGCGTGTGGATCAGTGCCGAGGCATGCTCGAGCTCGCCGTCCAGACCGACCACTGCGGATTTTCCATACCCTTCGACCGCGCCGCCGGAGCCGACGGCCTCGATGATCATCTTGGTCAAAAGCTCGCCGAGAACAGGCGCAGCCGCGTGAATTTCGGGCTTCAGGTCTTCGACGAAACCGCGTCCCGCCCAAGGATTCTTCACGACGGCGTAAGCGGTAAACAGCTTCAGCGGAACCTGCGCCGCCTTGCCACCCTCGATCAGCGTCGTCTCGATCTGCAGCCCGGTCTTGCGAATTTGAATGGTCATCGAACACCTCAGTTTTGACGTTATGTATTATGGTATGCCATAATATAAAAGTGTCAAGCCGATTCCTTTCCGCTGCAAAGATTCAACGTAAACATAAAAATAACTCAGCAAAATCAAATGCTTGCCGGAGCGCGAACGAAGCCGCCGACATACGCCTCCTTCAGATCACGAAGACTTCAACGTCGATGTAAGCCACTTCGGACGGATATCAGTCAGCCCGCCCGCTCTCTCCAAACGCGGCGTCTGGCGCGGCTTTGGCGCTGGCTGCTCGGATATCTTTGCATACGGGTGGGCGTTGGGAGGCATGCAATGCACTTCATACGATGCTCCACCTTATTATTTAATATGGCATACCATCACATTGAGCAAAGTTAGGTGTCAAGCTTGCAATATTGCTTTGCCATCTTTTGGGGAGTCAGGGGCGCCCCCACGTGGAAACTCGCGTGCCGAAGCAGATCGAAAGAGAAAGTCGAAAGAGGCTCCAGTCGCTCCGGGCTGCATACCGGAGAGCCTTCACCGGCCTATCCGGCGGATTCCTTTGCGGATAGAACCGCTTCCGCAATGGCGCTGGCGGCGGCAACGTGGTCCATGGCAGCCTTGTAGGCCCCCTCCCCGTCACCACGGCGGATCGCTTCCACGATCTTCGCCATCTGGCGCGGGCCCTCGATGTCGCGGTTCTTCGTCTTGATCGTCATCGACCGCAGATGGTTTATTCGCACCGTGAGGAGGTTGACGACACCCCAGGCGACATGTCTGTCGACCATGGTGAATAGGGTTTGATAGAAAGAAGACGTGTGCGCCAGCACTCCGGGCATGTCCTTGTCGCGGTAGCTGTCGCGGATTCCCTGCAGCGACGTTTCCAGCGCCGCGACAATCTCGGGACTTCCGCGCTGCGCGCATAATCGCGCCGCCATACCCTCGAGCACACCGCGGATCTCATAGATCTGCTTGGCCTCGTCGAGATCGAGCTGGGCGACAATCGGGCCTTTGTTCGGCAGATTGGCAACCAGCCCTTCCGATTCCAGATGCCGCAGAACTTCGCGCACGATCGTCCGGCTCACACCGAGCTGGGCACACATGTCACGTTCGACAAGTCGATCTCCCGGGCGAAAATACCCGTTCACGATGGCCTCGCGAACCTTGTCGAGAGCAAGCTCTCGCAACGTCTTTGCGGGACGCTCCACTCTGATCGCTGCGTCCTTCAGGGCACCGCTCATTCCTGCACCTCAAATGTTGGACGTGTTTCGCAAGCTCGACTTCCGTTCGGCATCGATTTCATAAGAATCGTATTATGGCGTACCACACACTATCGGCGGTTGGCAATTCAACCCGCGTCGATCTGCAAGACTGTCAGCCCTGCATTCGGATCTGAACGCGGCTGATATCCCGCCGGCCAGTCCGCTTCCATCGAGCCATGCCGGCCGAGCAAATTGCGCCGTGCGTAGCCGATTCGCGCATGGTTTGCTGTAAAGGCAACATTTGCGCTGCCGCCGTTAACAATAGTTTATAACCTCGGGCGTTAGAACTTACATCGCAGCGCATAGCGGACATGATGTCTCCTGCCGTCTCGCAAAGGCATGATCCGTCAATCCCTGTTTGCGTATCCCCATGTCTTCCGATTTGACGCCCCGCCAGTTCCGTACCCACACATCTTCCGTGAGCGCTATAACGGTGTGCTTTCTCGCCGTTGCGCTGGTCTTGACCGGCCTCGTAGCACATGTGGTTACGACGATGACGCGATCGGCGAACGCAATCGACGACGCGCGAGCAGACCGCGCCGCCCATGCCGCGATCGTTTCGTTCATGGCCAAGCTGGGTGCCACAATCAAAGATAATGCCGTCTGGGATGATGCCTATAAGGCCATCGGCACGCCTGCCGCCGCTGATTGGGCCTATGAAAATTGGGGCAAGACCAGCGCGGATTATTCCCTCTATGATGGGGCCGTTGTAATTGGGCCTGATGGCAGTGCGGTTTCCGCCTATCTGAAGGGCAAACCGTTTCAGCCGCGCGACTATTTCGGAGAGACCTTCGACCGCCAGATGGAGGCAGCCGCAAAGCCGCAGCCGGCGCCTTTGCTCAATTTCTTCAAGACCGAGACGGGAATCCTGCTTGTGGCATCACAGGCGATCCAGCCCTTCAGCCCGACTGGCGAGCTTTCGAATCTCAGCGTTTTGACCTTTTTTAAAGAGTTGACCCCGGAAGTCGTCGATGCACTCTCGGATGAACACGAGCTCGACGGCCTGCGCCTCCAGGGGACGCCCGAACCGAATGAACTGAATTCTCCCATCAAGGACATGGACGGTGCGATCATTGGCTATCTGGTTTGGCCAAGCAAAGCTCCGGGAAACGCCATTTTCAACGGGGTTCGGCCCTACGTGATCGCCGCAGCCAGCATACTCGTCCTTTTTCTGGCAGCCGTCTTGCTTGCAGGTACGTCGGAGGCCGGGCGTCTTCGCCGTTTGACTGAGGCGGCCAGGTTTGAAGCAAGTCATGACAGTTTGAGCGGCCTGTTCAACAGACACGGCATTCTTGACATGCTTGATCGATTGGACAGCAGCTACTCCGCAGTATCGCTCTATATGATCGATCTCGACGGTTTCAAGGCCGTCAACGATGCATGGGGACATGCGGTCGGAGACCAGCTTATCCGGATCGTCGCAAAAGCTCTGCAAGACTGTCATCCCGAAATCCATGCCTCGGCAAGACTAGGGGGTGACGAATTCGCGTTGGTGCAGTTCGGATCCGCTTCACATCGGGATATAGAGGACTCCATCCTTAAGCTTTTTCGCACTCCCTTCAAAATCGGCGGACGAACGATCGAAGTGGGGACGAGCATCGGCATGGCAAGCCGCGTCGGCGATATAACGTCACTTGAGCTTCTTCGCAGAGCCGACATGGCTCTCTACCGCGCCAAGGAAAATGGCAAGGGCCAGGCCGTTACCTACGATCGCGGGCTGGATCGCGAACGCCAGCGTGTCGCCGAATTGGAAAGCGAGTTGAGAAATGCCATCGACAATGGCGCGATCGAACCGTTTTTCCAGCCCCTGGTGTCGGCATCCACCGGTGCAATTATCGGTCTTGAGGCTCTGGCACGCTGGCGCGGCGCGGCCGGGAGCATCAGCCCAGAAGTTTTTATTCCGCTAGCCGAAAAGTCCGGCCTTATCGATGCTTTGGGCGTTCATATGCTACGGGCGTCGATTCATCATGCGAAGGCGTGGCCGGGCCTGGCGCTTTCGGTCAATGTCTCGCCCGTTCAGCTCTGCAATCCGGACTTCGCTGCACAGGTCATTGCAGTCCTCGATGAATCCGGCTTCGATCCTAGCCGCTTGACACTGGAAATAACCGAGGGCGTCCTAATGACGAATCCTGACCAGGCACGCCGCTCAATAGACGTGCTCAGGCGTATCGGCATCAAAATCGCGCTTGATGATTTTGGCTGCGGCTATGCAAGTATCGGTGCCTTGCGGCAGTTCGGGTTCGATCGCATGAAAATCGACCGGTCCCTGGTATTGGGCCTGGAAGAGAACGCCAACGGCATCGATATCCTGCGTGCCACGGTCGCTTTGGCAACCGCCCTTGACATTCCGGTGACCGCGGAGGGTATCGAGAACCCTCGCCAAGCGGAGATACTGCGCGCCTCGGGTTGCGACCAATTGCAAGGCTACCTGGTCGGCAAGCCCATGTCGTCCACTGAGATCGGCGAGACGCTCCGTCAACACACCTCGGCAGCGTGAGTTACGTCTCGGAACTAATCGCGCAAGCCTAAGCTGGCTGATCGATCAGCCGCTGGGCAGTGAATTTGTCGGTGACCAAGGTGTCGATCACACCTATGCGCAGTGCGCCGGCGATCGCCGCGGTTTTCTTTTCGCCTCCCGCAAGCGCAATCACCCGATCGACCTTGGCAAGCTCGTCGAGCGAGATGCCGATTACCCTCTCATCAAGCGGCGTTTTGACCGGCCTGCCTTTGCCATCGAAAAACCGCAGGGAAATATCGCCGACCGCTCCTGCATCCGCGAGATCGGCCAATTCGCGCGACGAAAAAATATTTCCGGATCGTGCGAGAAGCTCTGACGGTTCGACCGCGCCGATACCAACGATTGCGACGCTGATTGCGCCGAAAAGCTCGATGGTTTCCCGCACGAAAGGATCGGCCATCATCAGCAGCTTGGCTTCCCGCGAACTTGTCACGCCTTGGACCGGAAGGAGTTTGGGTTCTGCGCCCGTCAGGCGGGCCAGCCTTGTGGTTAGCTGCGTCGCATGGGTCTGAACGGAGGGATCGCCCATTCCGCCGAGCGTCTGGACGATATATTTTGCCTGGGCGCTTTTTTGCGGGTGGATATTCTCCACCATTTTAAAGATCGTCTGGCTCCAGCTTGAAACGCCGATAATTTCACCTTCGGACAGGGTGACTTCGAGAAGGTGAGCGGCGGCTTCGCCAATCCGCGCCATGATGGCACCTTCTCGGTCTTCGGAACATTCCACGACGATCGCTTCGGGGAGATTGAAGCGTTCCCGGAGTGCCGATTCAAGCTCTGTATAGGTCCCGACAGGCGGGATCACCGTGGTCCGCACGATGTCTTCGGCTTCCGCGCGCTTCAGCATTCGCGAGACGGTCGCCTGCGACAACCTCAGATGCTGGGCAATGTCAGCCTGCCGCTTGCGCTCGATGTGATACATCTGCGCCACACGAGAAATCAGGCGAAGCTCGTTGATCCGTCCCATATTTGTTCCGTCGGTGAATTTTTATTCACCAATAGCGGGCGGCGGTTCGAACGTCGAGCGTGCAATCGCATCATTCCACGTTTTAAACTTTTCCGCGTTGTCATTTGCCTGCGGCTTGATGATTGTGCTCTGCCGAGGAAGGCGGCCGATGGCGTCAAGATCCGCCCACATGCCCAACGATAGGCCGGCAAGATAGGCCGCCCCCAGCGCGGACGCTTCGGGTGCTGCGCATTGAATGACCGCATGCCCCAACAGATCAGCGACACACTGCATGAGAAACGTGTTCTGGCTGGGTCCTCCGTCCACATAAAGAGAGCCGATGCTCCCCGCGTTCTGCTTCTGCATCGCACAGAAGACATCGTGCACCTGAAGGGCGATGGAGTCGGTAACGGCTCTCGCCAATTGCGCCCGCGTGGTGCTGAAGTTGATTTGCGAAAACAGAGCGCGCGCATCCGAATTCCAATGGGGCGCACCGAGACCGACAAAGGCGGGAACGAAGCCGGGGCCGCCCGGCTCGGCCGTTGCAGCCAGATCGACAAGAGCCGTAACGTCGGGAAGGCCGAGAATTTCCGTCATCCACGGCAGGCTTGCCGCTGAAACGAGGATATTGCCTTCGAAAGCGAAAGTCGGGTTTCCAGCGATGCGCCAGGCAACGGTCGTCGTGATCCCATGTTGCGGTGCGATAAAACGCGGCAATGTCGTCATGACCGACGAACCCGTGCCGAATGTCACTTTGCCGTCCCCCGCTCTATGGGCCCCATGCCCGAAAAGAGCGGCATGGCTATCGCCGATGGCAGAACAAATCGGCGTTCCGTCCGGCACCCCCGCAAGGCCCGTGGTCGTTCCGAATTGCCCCGCGCTATCGAGAACTTCGGGCAGCAGGTTTTTGTCCACGCCGAACAAGGCACAAAGCTCTTCGCTCCAACGCTGGGTCTTGAGATCGAAGAGCTGGCTGCGGGCCGCATTCGACGCATCGCAGACATGCTTTCTGCCACCTGTCAGGCAGTGAACAAGCCAGCTATCCACGGTGCCGATGCGCTCAGTGCGTCTGGCCGGCGCGCGATCCAGCAGCCATTTCATCTTCGAGCCGGGAAACATCGGATCGATCGGCAAGCCCGTGGTCTCCTGGATCCGTTGCGAATGCCCAAGCCCGATCAGCCTTTCGCAATCGGAAGCCGTGCGGCGGCACTGCCAGCTCACGACGGGGCCGAGCGCCTCCCCCGTATCGCCATCCCAAATCGTCACCGATTCCCGCTGATTGGAAATCGCAACCGCTTCAATCGCAACCTTTGCCGGCGCAGCTTCGATGCAAGCACCAACCGCCTCGCACACCGATTGCCAGATGCGATTTGCATCCTGCTCGACCCAGCCTGGTTGCGGATAGCTGATGCCGACGGGGGCGGCACCGCGAGAAATGAGTTCGCCCTTTTCCGATACCAGAATGGCTTTAGAATTCGTCGTACCCTGATCGATTGCCAGGATGGCTCGCATAAAATCTTTCCTCCAAGAATGACCCGGGGCATTCAGCGCGATGCCCCGGCAAGCACGCCGTCAGCGTCAGGTCACTTCCTCTTGAGAAGTGCCGATGCTGCCTGGGCAATGGCATCAGGCGCCATTCCGAATTCATCCAGAAGGAATTCAGCCGAGCCTGTCGGAGCATAGATACCAGGAACGCCCAGACGCTTCATCGGAACGGGTGCATGGTCGACGACCACTTCGGCGACCGCCGAACCGAGACCGCCATAAATCGAATGCTCCTCGGCGGTCACGATAGCGCCAGTTTCCTTTGCAGCGGCGATGATAGCCTGTTCGTCGATCGGCCGCACGGTTGCCATGTTGAGAACACGGGCGTCGATCCCCTGGGTTGCGAGGATTTCTGCGGCCTTGAGGATGCGATGCGTCAGCGTGCCGTTGGCAATCAGGGTCACATCCCCCCCCTCGCGCAACACATTGGCTTTGCCGAGTTCGAACTTGTGATCGTCCGGCAGCAGGTCGGGAACACCGACGCGCGACAGGCGCAGGAAACAGGGGCCGGCATAGCTTGCCGCCCATTTCACGGCAGCAGCCGTTTCAATGCGATCGCATGGCGCGATGACCGGAAGGTTCGGCAGGACTCGCGTCCAGGCGAAATCCTCGATGGAATGATGTGTCGGACCGAGCTCGCCATAGGCCATGCCGGAGGAAATGCCGATCAGTTTGACGTTCGCATTCGAATAGGAAATGTCGGCTTTGATCTGCTCCAGCGCACGACCCGTCAGGAAGCATGCGGCCCCACAGACGAATGGAATCTGTCCGCCGTTTGCCAGCCCCGCTCCGACGCCGACCATGTTTTGTTCGGCAATGCCGACATTGACCAATCGTTCCGGAAATTTGGACTTGAAGCCGCCGAGCTTGGATGAGCCGACGGAATCGTTGCAGACCGCAATGATCGTCCGCTCGCCAGCCGCCAGCGCCTCCAAAGTCGCAGCGAAAGCGTCACGGCAGTCGTAGAGATTGGTGTTCGAGTTGGATGCGTCCATTAGAGTGCCTCCGACAGTTCTGCGACAGCCTGTTCGTATTGTTCCTTGTTCGGCACCTTATGATGCCAATCCACCCGATCCTGCATGAAGGAGATGCCATGGCCCTTGTTCGTATGGGCGACGATGCAGTGCGGACGGGTGCTGCGATGCTCCAGCGCGGGAACGATTTGCGCCATTTCGTTGCCGTTGATTTCGCTGACTTCCCAGCCGAATGCTTCGAGTTTCGGCCTTAGCGGGGCGACATTGTTGGTATCGGCGAGTGCCGCGCCCTGCTGGAAACGATTGTGATCGACGATCAGGGTCAGATTGTCCAGATTAAACTGCGATGCGGCCATTATGGCTTCCCAGTTCGATCCCTCCTGCATCTCGCCGTCCCCGGTCATGACATAGGTGTGATAGCCGGCGCCGGTCAGCTTACCGGCCTTCGAAACGCCGACGGCGACCGGCAGCCCGTGCCCCAAGGGACCGGTGTTGGTTTCGACGCCTGGAACCTTGTTGCAATTGGGATGGCCGTTGAGCCGCGAATGCGGCTGCAGGAATGTCGATATCTCCTCCTCCGAAATGAACCCGCGCTTTGCGAGAGTGATGTACAGCGCGCAGGCGGTGTGGCCCTTCGACAGAATGAACCGATCACGATCGGGCCGCTTCGGTTCGCTGGGATAGATCTTCAGAACGCGAAAATAGAGAGCAGTCAGGATGTCGATCGCCGACATCTCACCGCCAATATGTCCCGCACCTGCGTCATAAACCGCTTGCAGGTCGCGCAGGCGTATCTGGCGCGCGACGCGCTCAAGTTCCTTAACTTGCATGATGCTCCCTCGTTGCATAATTATTCAGTCGTAGATATTTTTGCATAAAAGTTCATTCAGTCAAGCCTATTTATCGATGAAGCACAGTTCCAATGGAAAGCTATGCGCCATTTTCAGTGCTTGACAGCCCAAATATGAGTTGGTAATGAATTTTCCAGCATGAATGCATAAATATGCACGCTTGAAGGAAAATCATCCGAAGCGAGTATAGGGGTGGAGGAGCCATGTCAGCATTGGGCGTCAACGAACAAAGCCAGCAGCCGCGAACCTCACTTGCATGGCTCAGCGGAGCCACGGGTCCGCTCATCGGCTTGCTGATACTCTGCATGTTCCTGAGCGTTGCGACGGACCGGTTTCTTTCGGTGCGCAATGCGCTCAACATCCTCGATCAGATTACTGTGCTCGGCGTCATGTCCGTGGGTATGACGTTCGTCATTCTGATCGGCGGCATCGATCTTTCCGTCGGCTCGGTTCTCGCGCTGTCGATGATGGTGATGGGCTGGGTCGCGAATGTTGCCGGCTTGCCGATGGCCGTCGCGATCCCGCTGGCACTCCTGGCTTCAGCGGTGAGCGGCCTGATCGTCGGCGTGATGGTGACGAGTTTCCGTGTGCCCGCCTTCATTGCCACTCTTGCGATGATGTCGGTCGCCCGTGGCATTGCCAATATGATTACCGATGGCCAGCAGATCGTCGGCTTTCCCGACTGGTTCACCATGCTGGCGATCGATCGTCACTTCGGCGTCTTGACCGCGACGGTCTTCCTGATGCTGGCGATCGTCATCGTCTCCTGGCTCTTTCTCAAATACCGCTCCGAAGGGCGCATGCTGTATGCGATCGGCGGCAATCCCGAGGTCGCCCGCCTGGCCGGTATCAATGTGCCGGTGGTCACGATCGGCGTCTATGTCGTCTGCGCCGTCTTGGCGGGCGTTGCCGGGATCGTCCTTGCCGCGCGCCTGGATGCCGTCCAGCCTTCAAGCGGCTTTGGCTACGAGCTCGACACCATTGCGGCCGTCGTCATCGGAGGAACGTCTCTGTCGGGCGGCGCCGGCGGCATCGGCGGAACACTGATCGGCGTGCTTATCATCGGCGTTTTACGCAATGGCCTGAACCTGCTCAACGTCTCCCCATTCCTGCAGCAAGTGATCATCGGTGTCGTCATCGTTCTTGCAGTCGGCGCTGAAACGCTGCGCCGGAGGAAGGCATAAGACAGGCCGCTAAGGCCGATAGCCGGAATTCCCCTTCCGTCGCACGGACGGGGATTGTGAAAGCCCGAGGGCGGAGGACGTTTCCAAGGGCGCATTGAAACCAAAGGAGGAACTCATGAAACTTTCCCGCACTCTCTTGACCACGGCAGCCATACTCGCACTGTCGCTGGGATCGGTTCAGGCCAAGGAAGTCAAGAAACTCGGCCTCGCGGTCGCCAACCTTCAGGCAAACTTCTTCAACCAGATCAAGCAGGCTGTCGAAGCGGAAGCCAAGACCCGCGGCATCGAAGTCATCACCGTTGACGCAAAGGGCGACGGTCCGACCCAGGTCAACCAGGTCCAGGATCTTCTCACGCAGAACATCGATGCGCTCATCTACATTCCGGCCGGTGCCGCCGCCGCAACCATTCCGGTGAAGCTCGCCCATCAGTCGAACGTGCCGGTCATCAACGTCGACCGCAACGCCGACGGCGCGCCTGGCGATACCTTCCTGGCTACGGATTCCGTCGCGTCGGCAAACGCCGTCTGCAAATACATCATCGAGAAGGCCGGCGGTAAGGGCAACATGGTGATCATCCATGGTCAGAAGGGCACGACGCCGGAAGTCGATCGCACCAAGGGCTGCATGGAGGCCGTCAAGGCAAATCCGGGCGTGAAGATCGTTTCGGAGCAGTGGTCGAACATCTGGAGCCAGGATGAAGGCTTCCAGATCATGCAGAACATGCTGCAGGCCAATCCGGACGTTTCGATCGTCTTCGCACAGGCCGACGCACTCGCTCTTGGTGCTGCGCAGGCCATCAAGGTCGCAAATCCCTCGCAGAAGATTGCCCTCGGTGGTTTCGATGGCGACACCGCAGCTCTCGAAGCGCTGAAGAACGGCGTCTTCGATGTGACCGCGACGCAGCAGACCCAGAAAATGGGCCGCGATGCCGTTGCCAATGCTGTTAAGATCGTCGGCGGCGAGAAAGTGCCTCCGGTGCAGCTTTTGGATGCGACCCTGACCACCAAGGATAACGTGGCCGGCTTTATCGCCAACCATCCATAAGCATAACCAAGGGAGCGGTGCGATGACTGATCCGGTGCTCACACTCAGGGGTATTTCCAAGCGCTACGGTCCTCTGGAAGTCCTGAAGAACGTCAGTCTCGATGTCTTCCCGGGCGAGGTCGTCGCCTTGCTCGGCGAAAACGGCGCGGGAAAATCGACCCTGTCGGGCATCATCGCCGGATCGCGCACGCCTTCCGAAGGTTCCATGACATGGCAGGGGCAGCCCTATGCCCCTGCCAACCCGAGAGAGGCGATCGACAAGGGCGTAGTCCTGATCCACCAGGAGTTACAATTGCTTCCCGAACTGACGATCGCCGAAAACGTCTTCATCGGCCGATGGCCGATGAAGAATGGCGTCGTCGACCGGGCACAAATGGTCAAACGTGCTCAAGAGCAGCTTTCGCGCCTGAACCTGCATATTCCTGCAACGCGCAAGGTGGCAGGGCTGTCGACCGCCAACCAGCAGCTTATTGAAATTGCCAAGGCCCTGGCGCTCGATGCAAAACTGCTGATCCTCGACGAACCGACGGCGGCACTCGGCGGTGCGGAAACGGAGGCGCTCTTCGAGCAGGTCAGAAAACTGCGCGCCGAAGGCGTCGGGATCATCTACATCTCGCACCGAATGGAAGAGATCAAACAAATCACCGATCGCATCGTCGTCCTTCGCGACGGCGAACGCGTTCAGGAATTTGCCGATAGCTCGACCCCTGTTCGCACGATCGTTGAAAGCATGGTCGGCCGTTCGCTCGACAGGATGTTCCCGACTTTGCCGGTGCCACAGGACCGTCCGGTGCTACAAGTCAAAGAATTGACCTCGGTGGACGATTCATTCCGCGATATCAGTTTCGAGGTCAGGGCAGGCGAAATTCTGGGTATAGCCGGCCTGGTTGGCGCGGGACGAACCGAATTGGTGCGCGCCATCTCCGGAGCGGATCCGATCAAATCCGGTGCAGTGCGCCTCAATGGCGAGCCGCTGAAATTGCGTAGTCCGGCCGACGCCGTGGCGAGAGGCATCGTTATGGTGCCGGAGGACCGTAAGCTGCAGGGATTGGTCGTCAACCACCGCATCGCTGAAAACCTCGTTTATCCAAACCTCGATCGGTTCGGAGGCGGCTGGATCACGTCCGCGATGAAGCGGGATTTCGCAAAGAAGGCCATTTCCACCTTCGGCATCAAGGGCCGTGGCGAGCAGCTTGCCTCCGACCTTTCGGGCGGCAACCAGCAAAAGATCGTCATTGCAAAATGGTTAATGCGCGATCCCAAAGTGGTCGTGCTCGATGAACCGACCCGAGGCATCGATGTCGGCGCCCGTGCCGGCATCTACGACATTATTGTCGGTCTTGCGAACAGGGGCGTGGCCGTCATCGTGGTCAGCTCCGATCTGGAAGAGGTCCTCGGCGTATCGAACCGCATCCTGGTCCTCGCGCAGGGAAGACAGGCCGGGATTCTGGAGCGCGACCGGGCAAACGACGTCTCCGTCATGGAATTGGCTACAATCTAAAGTGACAACAAGAAAGGAAGAGCGATGCCTGACATCACTCTGAATGCTCCCAAGCTTTTCGATCTCTCCGGCCAGGTTGCCTTCGTGACCGGCGCCGGCAGCGGTATCGGCCAGCGCATCGCCATCGGCCTGGCGCAATGCGGCGCGGATGTCGCATTGCTTGACCGCCGCAACGACGATGGCCTGTCGCAGACCGCCGAATTCGTTCGCAAGGCGGGCCGCCGCTCCATCCAGATTGCCGCTGACGTGACCAACAAGGCAGCGCTTGCCGAAGCGGTAGAACGCGCGGATGTCGAACTTGGTCCCCTCTCCCTCGCACTCAATGCAGCAGGCATCGCGAACGCCAATCCTGCCGAGGAGATGGAGGAAGAGCAATATCAGACGCTGATGGACATCAATCTCAAGGGCGTCTTCCTGTCCTGCCAGGCCGAAGCGCGCTCGATGCTCAAGAGGGGCAAGGGATCGATCGTGAACATTGCGTCCATGTCGGGCGTCATCGTCAATCGCGGCCTGAACCAATGCCATTACAACGCCTCCAAGGCCGGCGTCATCCACATGTCGAAGTCGCTGGCGATGGAATGGGTCGGCCGCGGCATTCGCGTCAACACGATCTCCCCCGGCTATACCGCGACGCCGATGAACACCCGGCCGGAGATGGTCCACCAGACAAAGCTGTTTGAAGAGCAGACCCCGATGCAGCGCATGGCAACGGTCGATGAGATGGTTGGCCCTGCCGTATTCCTGCTTTCGGAGGCGGCAAGCTTTGTCACGGGTGTCGACCTGCTGGTCGACGGCGGCTTCTGCTGCTGGTGATAACGATTGACTGGGAGAAATCCAAATGAACCGCTTCGAAAACAAGACCGTCGTCATCACTGGAGGTAGCCGGGGCATCGGTGCCGCCATCGCAAGACGCTTTGCGAAAGAAGGTGCAAATCTCGTCGTTTCCGCCAATGAAGAGTCGGTGCACTCCGTTGCCGAGCAGATCAGGAAGGACGGCGGCAAAGCGATCTCTTTCGTCGGCGACGTCACGGACAAAGCAAGCGTGAAGGCTCTTTATGACGCGGCGGAAAATGCCTTTGGTTCGGTCGACGTATCGATCCAGAATGCCGGCGTCATTACGATCGCACGGATTGAAGACATGACCGAAGGCGAGTGGGATAAGGTCATGGCGGTCAATACCAAGGGGGTCTTCCTATGCGCGCAGGAAGCGATCCTGCGCATGCGCAAGCATGGTCGCGGCGGACGTATCATCAACACGGCATCGGGGCAGGCACGCGACGGCTTCATTTATACGCCGCACTATGCCGCCTCGAAGATGGGCGTGGTCGGGATCACGCAGAGCCTCGCAAAGGAAGTCGCCACCGAAAACATAACCGTCAATGCCTTCTGCCCTGGCATCATCGAGACGGACATGTGGGCCTATAATGATCAGGCCTGGGGCAAGCTGCTCGGCAATTACGGTCCGGGCGAGTTGATGAAGGAGTGGGTCGAAGGCATTCCGATGAAGCGCGCCGGTTCAGGCGAAGACGTCGCCGGCCTCGTCACCTTTCTCGCGAGTGACGATGCGGCCTACATCACAGGGCAGACGATCAATGTCGATGGCGGTCTCATCATGTCCTGACCGCGGTCGGTTAAGAGAAAACAATCTGTTCATCGGTTGCGTCGCATAAAGAACAGTGAGAGGGAAACTGCCCTCTTGCGGGAGGCCATATCGATCGCCTATCTTATCCGCGTTCTCAGGGCGGGGTGAAACTCCCCACCGGCGGTATCGAGGAAACTCGGAGCCCGCGAGCGCCTCCGTGGATCGCGGAGGGTCAGCAGACCCGGTGAGAGGCCGGGGCCGACGGTTAAAGTCCGGATGGAAGAGAGCAACCGTGCGAGCGCAACCGGTGTTGTTGCGCGTCCGCAGGCTTGTTCGCCCAAGGGATAAACAGTGACTTCGAAAGAAGTCTTGGATGCTGCGAAAGCGGCTAACCCTTGAAAGGCAAAGTGCATGGCAATTTCTAAAATCGAAGATGCAATCGCGGCGATTTCGCGTGGCGAGATCGTTGTTGTCGTTGATGATCAGGATCGGGAAAACGAGGGCGACCTTGTGATTGCGTCTGATGCTATCACGCCTGCGGCAATTGCCTTCATGATGAATTACGCACGCGGACTGATCTGTGTGGCAATGGAAGGTGAAAGGCTGGATGAGCTCGACATTCCCCTCATGGTTCCGCGCAATACCGAGCTTCTGAAGACCGCCTTCACGGTGTCCGTGGACTATATTCCGGAAACGACGACAGGGATTTCCGCAGCCGATCGCGCGGCAACGGTCCGCGCCCTCGTCACAAAAGGCACGAAGCCTGACGACTTTGCCCGCCCGGGGCATATTTTTCCGCTACGCGCACACCCGGCGGGCGTGCTTGGACGTCCCGGCCATACCGAGGCAGCCGTCGATCTCGCAAGACTTGCCGGCCATTCGGGATCGGGGGTGATCTGCGAAGTTGCCAATGACGACGGCACCATGGCGCGGCTTCCGGATCTTGAGAAGTTTGCCGAACGGCACGGTCTTCTTCTGGTGACGATCGAAGATCTGATCGCCTATTTGGCTCGTCAGCGCGACCTGGCGACGCGGGAAATGTCCGCCGCCTAATCATTATAGATAAATGCAGGCAGGACGCCCAATTGCGGGCGTGCCATGCCTGCATAACATTCCAGACCTGCGCTGAGCCGGCCGGGAATGGAGCGAGAGGCGTATCTGACACCCCTCGCCCCGTAGTCAGTTCGACCCTTTACCATACCCGGAGATTCCAAACAGGAAATCCGGACGTTTCCTCACCGTCCGGAAGGCAGATATCCTGGCGCATACGATTGGACAGTTGAGAGGTTTGATTTACCGTTTGCTGATGCCTCCACGCGGCGAGGAACAACGCAAACGCGGTCTTCCGGACGCCGAATTTCAGGCAAAGTTCATCAACGGTCGCCGCAAGAGTGCCGGCAACTAAGGATTGTGCTTCACGCATAGTTTCTTTCCCGGCGCAACTATGCAGCCAGGTCCTTTCGAAGGTCAAAAGACGCGCGGATACAGACGCGGAAACGCGAGCGAACGCTCCGGTAGCCGGTCACGTCAAGATAATGAGGGAAATACTAAACGGGCAGAAAATCCGAAGGCTTAGTAGCCTGGATGACCGTAGTGGCTTTGGTTTGATACATGTCGCATCGACACCACCATGGCTGTTCCGCCAGAGAAGCGATTAAACACGAGAATGGATTTCATTTCACGCCTCCTCTGATTTGATTGCGGATGCGGCTATGTTACACGAGATCGGCCAATCGGCAAGCATGCAATTTCACATTGTAGAATATCAGGCGGAATCGTTGCGAGAAAGCAACACTATTGCCATACTCTTCGGCCCGGACTCGCTATCATCTACCCACTCCATTCAGCGACAAGTGACTTGCTCGGCAGGCGCTATACTTGACCACGCATTATCCTTGCCGCTTTAGTGCAAGATGTTTCGGCGGTCCGTGAAGAGTAGAGTAGCGGACGAAATCGGCCGGGAAATCTTGGGAGGACCATCTCTTGTCGCTAAGGCACCAGATCATTGCGCTGGCGATCATTCCGCTTGTGATCGCGATACTGGCGATCACGAGCTTCATCACTTGGCAATCGGCGAACCTCACGCAAGTCAATATCGCGACCTTCGAACAGAACATGCTGAAGTCCAAGGAAACGGAAATCCTCAATCTGACCCATCTGGCCCTTTCGGCGATCCAGGCGACCTATGGAGATGCGGCTGCGGACGATCAGGCCGCCAAGGAAAAGGTCGCGGCGATCCTGGCTTCGCTCGACTATGGCAAGGACGGATATTTCTTTGTCTACGACTATGACGGAAACAATATCGTCCATCCGCGCCAGAGCTTTCGGCCCGGCCGCAATTGGCTCGATCTGACCGATCCGAACGGAGACAAGGTGATCGCCGAGCTGATCGCGACGGCAAAGGCGGGCGGTGGCCTGCACCAATACGAGTGGCAAAAGCCATCCAGCGGCCAGGTGGCCGATAAACTGTCCTTCGTCGTCGGCCTCGACAAATGGCGCTGGGTCTTGGGAACCGGCGTCTATCTCGACGACGTCTACGCACAGACGGCGGCTGCCAATGCCAGCATGCGCGCCAGCATCAAAAGCACCTTTATCATCGTGGCGATGATTGCCGTTCCCGCAGTCATCGTCGTCTTCACCACCTGCATGCTGCTCACTTTCCATGAACGACGCATGGCCGATGGCAGGCTTAAGGAGCTGACCCAGCGGGTTATCGACACACAGGAGGAGGAACGCGCCCGGCTTGCCCGCGAGCTGCATGACGGGGTTTCGCAAAACCTCGTCGGTGTCCGCTATGCCATGGATCTCGCCGGCCGCAAGGTCAGGACCGACGTCAACGATGCGGCGCTGACGATCGAGCGTGGCGTTGAGGCGTTGAATGGCGCGATCAAGGAGATCCGGCGGCTGTCGCACGATCTTCGTCCGCGTGTGCTCGACGACATGGGTCTGACCGCGGCACTCGAGGCTTTTTGCCATAACTTCCAGGAGCGGAGCGGGATTGTGACCGAAATCGAAGCGTCCGGTTTCGTCGATCGGCTCAAGCCCGAGGCCAGCACTGCTCTTTATCGCGTCGCTCAGGAAGCGTTCAACAATGTCGAGCGGCATTCCGGCGCGAGCCGCCTTGCAGTCAGGCTCTGGAGTGACGGTGGGCGAGCACGCATGACCATCTCCGACAATGGCACGGGCTTCGGCGATGCCAAAGCCTCCGGTGCAGGCGGGCACGGTCTAGGCCTTCGCAACATGCAGGAGCGAATGGCGCATTTCCGTGGTCTGCTTCTGATCGACAGCACGGCCACCGGCACAACGCTAACGGCGATGATGCCGAAATCGGCCAATCTGCAGCCCCGCGATCAGGTCGAAGCTGCATGACGGCGCGTCCTAGAATCAAAGTATTGCTGATCGACAACCATCCGCTGGTGATCGATGGGCTGAAAGCCGTGCTCGAAACCTACGATCACATAGAGGTCGTCGGAACGGCCGGGCTTGCACAGACTGGCCTCGACATCGGCCGCGACACGCGCCCCGAGGTCGTGCTGATGGACATCAACATGCCGAAGCTGAACGGGATCGACGCCATCGAGCTCTTTCGAAACG
This sequence comes from Rhizobium sp. CB3090, assembly GCF_029714285.1. Taxonomy (NCBI): domain Bacteria; kingdom Pseudomonadati; phylum Pseudomonadota; class Alphaproteobacteria; order Hyphomicrobiales; family Rhizobiaceae; genus Rhizobium; species Rhizobium sp. CB3090. Next base: position 116,685 of record NZ_CP121663.1, on the reverse strand, counting down.
AATTGCCCGAGACCCGCGTCGTCATGCTCTCCATGCATGACAGCCGGGAATACATCTCTTCCTCTGTGATGCGTGGCGCCGCCGGCTACATCCTCAAAGATGTCTCGACCGACGAAATCGTCTTGGCCATCGAGACGATAGCTCAAGGCGGCACATACTTCTCATCGGGTGTCGTCGATGTGCTGATGGAGCGCAAGAGCGAAGAGGACACGGATCCCCTGACGCCGCGCGAGCGCGACGTTCTCGGCCTCATCGTTTCCGGAAGCAGCAACAAGGAGATGGCCGAGGCCCTTGGCATAACGCCCGCTACGGCGGAGACGCATCGCAAGAACGTCAAGAAGAAGCTCAACATTGCGACGACCGCGGGCCTTATCCGCTACGCGCTCGATCACGGCATCAGCCTCAAAACGCGATGAATCGCGTTCTACCCACTTCTGGGTAGGCCTCAGCCATTTCCCTTTCTGACATCTTGTCTGACGAAAACGGTCGCCATAGGACTTCACTGCGGCTGGCTTGAAAGCGAGCCGTTGGGAGGATTTCAAATGCATTACGTCTGCTTCCGTTCAGCCGGGAAACCGGTTGCCACGGCACGGGCCGGGTTTGCCTTCGGCTAGCGACTGACAGGCCCACCTTCCACGCTGATAACCGCAACTTGCCGCCACATGTGGCGCCCGGAAGGTATCCGACATGGAAAAACCACGAAGCAAGGCAGCGCTCTGGCTGCTCGTCATTCCTTATATCGGCCTGCTCTGGCCATCCTTTTACAATACTCGCGAGCCGGCCCTGTTCGGTTTTCCCTTTTTCTACTGGTACCAGCTCGCCTGGGTGCCGATCACCGCGACGCTGACCTTCATCGCCTATCGGAGCGTGCGCCATGACGACTGACATCGACAGCACGGCGCTTGCCGTCTTCCTCTTCTTCTTCGCGCTTGTCACGATTTTGGGCTTCGTCGCGTCCCGCTGGCGCAAACCAACCACACTTGCTCATATCGACGAGTGGGGCCTGGGTGGCCGCAGCTTCGGCACCTGGATCACCTGGTTCCTGGTCGGCGGCGACTTCTATACGGCCTATACGGTGATCGCCGTTCCAGCGCTCGTCTATACGGTCGGCGCCTATGGCTTTTTTGCCCTGCCCTATACGATCGTCGTCTATCCCTTCGTCTTCATGGTGATGCCGGTTCTCTGGAAACGGGCGAGGGATTTCGGCTACGTGACCGCCGGCGACGTCGTGCATGGCCAGTATGGTTCACGCGCGCTCGAACTCGCCGTCGCGGCAACTGGCGTCATTGCGACCATGCCGTACATCGCGCTGCAGCTCGTCGGCATGACCACGGTCCTGAAGGCACTTGGCCTGCATGGCGAACTGCCGCTGGCGATCGCCTTTATCGTGCTGGCGCTCTACACCTATTCTGCAGGTCTGCGCGCTCCGGCACTGATCGCCTTCGTCAAGGACATCATGATCTATGTCGTGGTCATTGCTGCTGTGGCGCTCATTCCCTCAAAACTCGGTGGCTACGCCAATGTCTTTGCTGCAGCCGACGCCGCATTCCAGGCCAAGGGATCGGGAAATATTCTCCTGGGCGGCAATCAATATGTCGCCTACGCAACGCTCGCTTTGGGCTCGGCTCTCGCTGCCTTCATGTACCCGCATACGCTGACCGGTATCTTCGCCTCCAACAGCGGCAAGACCATTCGCAAGAATGCCGTCCTGCTGCCGGCCTATACGCTGCTGCTCGGCCTTCTCGCCCTGCTCGGCTATATGGGCCATGCGGCCGGCCTGAAACTCGACAGCCCCAACGATGTCGTGCCTGCCCTGTTCAAGACGCTGTTCTCGGGCTGGTTTGCCGGCTTCGCCTTCGCGGCGATCGCGATCGGCGCCCTGGTTCCGGCTGCGGTGATGAGCATCGGCGCTGCCAATCTCTTCACCCGCAATTTCTGGAAAGCCTATGTCGATCCAAAAGTAAGCAGCGCGGGCGAAGCCAAGGTGGCCAAGATGACTTCGCTCGTGGTCAAGGTGGGTGCCCTGCTGGTCATCATCTTCCTGCCGACGCAGTTCGCGCTCGACCTGCAATTGCTGGGCGGCATCTGGATTCTGCAGACGCTGCCGGCGCTGGTCTTCGGTCTCTACACCAACTGGTTCCGTGCACCGGGCCTGCTCGCCGGCTGGTTCGTCGGCTTCGTCGGCGGCACTCTCCTCGTCTGGGATGCCGGCTGGAAGCCTTTGCACCTGATCAGCCTCGGCGGAGAACCGTTCACCGTCTATACCGGACTGCTTGCGCTTGCTGCAAACATCGCCGTCGCGGTCGCGGTCAATGCCGTCGTGCCGGCAAGGACTCCGGCACGGGCTTGAAACAAGACCAGCGGAGGATCGCTGTAATGCGGTCCTCCGGACGGCCTCTACGTCTCAGATAGGGACTCTCGATATTATCATATTAATATCCAAAATCCGCAGGCATGTACAATATGCGCAGGAAACAGCAGGTCGGTAGCGCACTTTCCCCCGCAGTATTCAAGGGGTGCACAAAAGATTAACCCTCTTCGGCATGTTATCGTTATCACTAATTTTATGAAATAAGTGATGGTGGTTTTGAGCTCGGGTTTTTCATGGTCACTTAGGCGGCTCTTCGAGACCGTTCGCGGTCTGCGAAGAGACAGAGGCGGCAACGTCGCAATCGTTGTTGCCCTTACCATGGTGCCTATGATCCTCGCCGTTGGCGCGAGCTTCGACTACATCCGGGCCTACAATGTCAGGCAGAGTATGCAGGCCGATCTTGACGCGGCCCTAATCGCCGCCGTCAAACAGATCGACACCGATGACTCCGACGCTCTCAAGCAAAAAGTGTCCGACTGGTTCCATGCGCAAGTGGAAAGCAGTTATTCGCTCGGCGACATCGAGATCGATACGACCAACCATCGCATAACGGCGACGGCGAGCGGCACTGTTCCCACGACTTTGATGCAGCTCGCGAATATCACGACTGTTCCTGTCAGTGTATCAAGTGCCGTCGAAGGGCCGGCGACGTCCTATCTCAACGTTTACATCGTTATCGACAAATCCCCTTCGATGCTTCTGGCGGCAACGACGGCAGGCCAGCAGACAATGTACAAGGGCATCGGGTGTCAGTTTGCTTGCCACACGGGCGATACGCACACAGTCGGCGGCGCAACATATCCCGACAACTACAAATATAGTACGACAATGAAAATAAAGCTGCGTGCTGACGTTGCCGTGGACGCAGTCGATGAAGTGCTCAACATGATCAACGCGTCCGACGAGACGCATCAGCGAATCAAGGTCGGACTATACAGCTTGGGTGACACAGCTACGGAAGTTCTGGCTCCGACGCTGGATACCGCGACTGCACACAAACGCCTGGTTGACGACAGTTACGGCCTCACAAGCGCAAGCTCGACGACCTATACCTATTTTGACGTTTCCTTGACCGCGCTGAAGAAGATGGTCGGGACTGGTGGCGATGGCACCTCCTCGTCCAAACCGCTCAAATTGGTTCTTCTGCTGACGGACGGCGTGCAATCGCAGCGCGAATGGGTAACCACCGGGGTGACATGGAGCGGTAAGACAGCCGTGTCTGGAAAATACTGGAACAAGGTGGCGCCGCTCAATCCGGACTGGTGTGCATACATCAAGAACCAGTCCGCCACCATGGCGGTTCTTTATACCGAATATCTGCCGATCACCACGGACTGGGGTTATAACGCAACTGTCGGCTCGACCATGGCGAGCGCCAAGTGGAAGAGCACTTGGGGCGGCACCATGGATAGCGGCGTATCGACCAGCATCACGCGGCGAGACTACATCCCCTATGCGCTTGCCGACTGCGCATCTTCGAAGAGCTTGTTTATTTCCGCATCATCGTCAGCCGACATCACGACAGGCTTGTCAGCGCTTTTCACCCAATATCTCACATCCGTCCGGCTGACCCAATGAGGCAGGCAAAACCGTTTGCACTTCTGCGCTGTCTCCTCGCTGATCGCCGCGGCGTGGCCGCGATCGAATTCGCGATCCTGGCCCTGCCGCTGTTCATGTTCATATTCGCGATCATCGAAGTGTCGCTGATGTTTTTCATCGACTCTGCATTGGATGCTTCGGTGCAGAAGATCTCGCGAATGATCCGTACCGGCGAGGCCGCCTCCTCAAAGATCACATTGGCCGATTTCAAAACCCAAATTTGTGACGACATGCTTTTGGCGTTCGAATGCTCCGGCAATCTCTTGGTAAAGGTCGACGTGCTTTCCGACATATCAACCGTCGCCAGCACCAACCCCATCGACAGCAGCGGCAATCTCGCCGTCACCGAAACCTATAATATCGGCAAGGGCACTGACTACATCCTCGTTCAGGCATTTCTGCCCTGGACCGCCGTCGTCAATTTTTTCACCTTGTCAAGCGCCGAGCTATCCGATGGCCGCTATCTGCTCGGCTCTTCCGTTCTGTTCCGCAACGAGCCCTTCTAACATGATCCCGAAACGGAGCCTGTCCTCTCGCCGCTCGGCCAAATTCTGCATCCCCAAATTCTGCGTTCAATGCCTGGTGCGCGATCGGTCGGGGGCCTCGGGGGTGGAATTCGCTCTTGTATTGCCGCTCTTGGTGGTTCTGCTGTTTGGAGCGATTGATCTCGGCCATGCGCTCACGGTCAGCCGAAAGATGGATGAGATCGCCTCCACTACGGGCGACATGATTTCACAGCAGGGCACCTGGACAAAAGCTGATGTCGCAAAGCTTCTTACCGGCGCCAGCTTCATCCTGCAGCCTTATGACACCACGGGGCTTACGATCACGGTCTCGGTGAACGATATCAGCAGCACCGGCAGCGCAACGGTCAACTGGTCTGCCGCGCTCAATACGACAGCCCTTAGCTCCGGCACGACAAGCTCAATCGCTATACCTTCGACGATACAGGAAACCGGCGTTCAGGTCGTGCTAACGCGGGTGCAATATACATTGACAACCCCTGTCTCGGCATTCTTTGCGTCCGTTACCGGCACGGATGGCTACACCTTCGATCGCCATTTCTTCAATCGTCCAAGGGTCGGCAACACGATCACCTACAAGTAGGCCAACGACAAAAGCCCTTGGCGGGACGCGTTTGGCGCTGCCCATCGAGACAGCGATCGTTTTGGATGAACCGCGGCGGCTCCCGGCATTTCGAGGGCCGCCGCCAGATGTAAGGGACTTATCCGATCGTCATCAAGCTGGCATTGCCGCCCGCGGCAGCCGTGTTGATCGAGGTTGAAACCTCCTCGACAAGCCAGTTGAGGCAATAGGCCTCGATATCGCTCTCGAGCTCCGTCGTCGTCGCCGACTGGACAAGGACAAGCGGCCCGTCAAGCGCGGCGATCCGCTGGTTGATCTCAAGGACCCGTTTTGCGTCTCCTTCCACCAGAGCGGCGGCAAAGGGACCATCGGCATTCCAGTCAGTCGTCCATGCCAGACGCGCGGCTAGGCTCTCCGGAAGGCCGGCAAGCGATGAACGGAGTCCGGTGCTTTCATCGATGACAAGGTGGTTGCCGGTCGCGAGCGCCGCCGCGATTTGGCGATACAGGCCTCGCTCCGTTGCGGGAGCGAGAAGCACCCGACCGCGGGGATGGAGTGCGTAGATGTTCTGTTCGCCGACAGGGCCGGCAAGTTCCTTTTCGAGACCCACCGCGGAAAGACTCCCGAGTTCGCGTGCTGTCTCGGCGTCGTCGCTTTGGCCTTTTCCGGAGAGCCAGAGGGCGAAATCCGAAAGCGCGGGATCGATATGGAAGGAGCTGTGCTGCGGCGGAACCGGCGCTTTTTGGACCAGACGGCCGATATAGAGCGGACCGCCCGCTTTCGGCCCCGTTCCCGAAAGTCCGCGTCCACCGAATGGCTGAACGCCGACGACGGCGCCGATGATGTTGCGGTTGACATAGAGATTGCCGGCCTTGATCCGCCCGGTGACACGGGCGATCGTCTCATCCAGGCGTGTATGCAGACCAAACGTCAAGCCATAGCCGGAGCCGTTGATATCGTCGATCAGCCGGTCCAGATCCTGGCGGCGGTAACGGATGACGTGCAGCACGGGGCCGAAGATTTCCTTCGTCAGGTCCGAAAGCGTCTTCAACTCTATGATGGTCGGCGGCACAAAGGTGCCGAGCGGCGCGGCCTCCGGCAGCGGCAACTGCTCCACTTTACAGCCGAGGCCGCGCATCTTCTCGATATGGGCGTCGATTTCCGCCCTGGCCTCATCGGTAATGACTGGCCCGACGTCTACGCTGAGCTTATCCGTCCGGCCGATACTCAGTTCCTGGAGCGCGCCCTTCAGCATGTCCAGGGTTCGGTCGGCAATCTCCTCCTGCAAACACAAGACGCGCAGTGCAGAGCAGCGCTGACCGGCGCTGTCGAAGGCCGATGCGATGACGTCGCCGACGACCTGCTCGGCCAGGGCCGACGAGTCGACGATCATGCCATTCTGGCCGCCAGTCTCGGCGATCAGCGGGATCGGCTTTCCAAACTTCGACAGTCGCTTCGCAAGCTGCGCCTGGATAAGCCTCGCGACGCCGGTGGAGCCGGTGAACATGACGCCCGCGGTCTCCGGCGCGTCGATCAGCGCGGCGCCAAGGCGGCCGCTGCCCGGCACGAACTGCAGTGCGCCCCTGGGTACGCCCCCCTCATGCAGGATCTTCACGCTCTCGAATGCGATGATCGGCGTGACACCCGCCGGCTTCGCCATGACCGAGTTGCCGGCGACCAGCGCCGCCGCGACCTGGCCCGTGAAAATGGCGAGCGGGAAGTTCCACGGGCTGATGCAGACGATCGGGCCAAGCGGCGCGTGCGATGGGCCGAGCGTTCGGCGCGCCTGCGCGGCGTAGTAGCGAAGGAAGTCGACCGCTTCGCGCACTTCGCCGATCGCGTTTGCCGCCGATTTGCCTGCCTCACGCATGATGATGCCCATCAGCGTCTCGATCCGCGACTGCATAATGTCGGCGGCACGCTCGAGGCACGCGGCGCGGTCTGCCGGAGAAACGGCAGCCCATTGTTGCGCACCCTCTGCCGCAAGCCGGGCGATCTTCGCAGCGGTATCGATCCCGACTTCGGTCACTTGGCCGACGGCGTCGCCGTGGTCGGCAGGATTGAGGATAGGTCTCGTCTCTCCCTCGACAGATCCGTCGGCGAGGAGAGGAAAAGCGTGCCATGACTGTTGCGTCGTCGCGACAAGATTGGCCGCAAGCGCCTCAAGTTCGGCTTCGTTCGAAAGATCGATTCCGGACGAGTTCTGCCTTTCGCCTCCATAGAGATTGCGAGGCAGGGCGATCAGGTCATGCGGCTTGCCAACCGGCGAGTTTGCTTCGACGAGATCGACCGGATCGGCCACGAGTTCGTCGATCGAGACATTCGCATCCGAGATTCTGTTGACGAAGGAGGAATTGGCGCCGTTTTCGAGCAGGCGCCGAACCAGATAGGCAAGCAGCGTCTCGTGCGTGCCGACCGGGGCATAGATGCGGCACGGGCGATCCAGCTTCTGCTTACCGACGACTTCGTCATAAAGAGGTTCGCCCATGCCATGCAGGCACTGAAACTCGTATTTGCCGATCTGGAAGTCCGGGCCGGCCAGATGGTAGATGGTGGCCAGCGTCTGGGCATTATGGGTCGCGAATTGCGGAAAGACGGCGTCGATCGCCGCGAGCAGCTTGCGGGCACAGGCGACGTAGGCGACATCCGTGTGGATTTTTCGCGTGTAGACAGGGAAGTCTGGAAGACCATCAAGCTGAGCTCGCTTGATTTCGGCATCCCAATAGGCGCCCTTCACCAGCCGCACCATCATGCGCCGGCCGGAGCGACGGGCGAGGTCGATGATGTAATCGAGCACGAAGGGGCAGCGCTTGCCGTAGGCCTGGACGACAAAGCCCAGGCCGTTCCAGCCCTTGAGCTCCTGGTCGAAGCTAAGCTCTTCCAGCAGGTCGAGCGACAGTTCGAGGCGATCCGCCTCCTCGGCATCGATGTTCAGGCCTATATCGTATTTGCGGGCGAGCAGCGCCAGCTCGCGAACGCGGGGAAGCAGCTCTCCCATGACGCGGTCCGACTGCGTGCGGGCATAGCGCGGATGAAGAGCCGAGAGCTTGATCGAAATGCCAGGACCCTCAAAAACGCCGCGACCGCCGGAAGCCTTTCCGATCGCATGAATGGCGTTCTCATAGTCGCGATAGTAACGGCGGGCGTCGGCAGCCGTGGTCGCTGCCTCACCGAGCATGTCATAGGAGTAGCGGAAGCCTCGTACCTCAAGGGGATGGGCGCGCTTCAACGCCTCTTCGATCGTCTCGCCGGTGACGAATTGCTCGCCCATCATGCGCATCGCCATGTCGACGCCGCGGCGGATGACGGGTTCGCCGCAGCGGGCGATCAGCCGCGTCAAAGCGGCGGAGAGGCTGCGGTCATTGACGGTCCCTGTCAGCTTTCCAGTGACGACGAGGCCCCATGTCGCCGCGTTGACGAAAAGCGAACGTCCGCCGCCGATATGGGACTTCCAGTCGCCTTCCGCGATTTTATCCCGGATCAAGGCATCGCGGGTCGCCGTGTCCGGAATGCGCAGGAGCGCCTCGGCAAGACACATGAGAGCTACGCCTTCCTGGCTGGAGAGCGAATACTCATGAACGAGACCCTCGACGCCCGTGCCCTTATGCTTCGCACGGAGCGCCTCGATCAGCTTGCGGGCCGTCGCCCGTACCGATGCTTTTATGTCGGCGGGAATCCTTGCCGCCTCGACAAGCGGAGGCAAACACTCGGTCTCCGGGCGGCGATAGGCGGCCGTGATCGCTCTGCGCAGGTCGGATTGCTCTTTGATCGGAGGCGCGAATTGCGCAAATGGCTGGGGCGAATTGGGGTCGGAATTGGCGATGTCGGCGACGACTTTGAGCATTTGCAAACCTATTGGCGATGGTGATCTGGATCGAAGGCTTTCAGCGCTTAGGATTCCGGGAGATTTTCCGGAAGAAGAAGCTTCAGGGAATCCTTCCGCGGCTCGTCCTGGTTCTTCGTCGGCATGACGCTGACTGCGGCCTTTACGGCGGAGAGAGCGATAGGCCGATAGTTTGCGGACAGGTCAATCTCCTGACGCTGGCGAATTGTCTCATGTGTCATCGGAAACCTCAAATCATAGTGTTGTTCGATGCCGCATTCAGATGCCGATTGCTTTGCAGGCGGTGCCATGACGACTTCCTCCAAATCCTGCCGAAATCTAGCACGGCAGGGCGGCGCCATTCTCACTTGAAAACATCGATTTTCAGGTTATATGCACTTATTATTGCCGCCTGGAGCTGAAATTGTGCCTAGTGAAGCCAACTTTTTTAGTGATTTAGACCAATTCGATAGGAAGATCCTCGAAGCGTTGGCCCAGGATGGCAGGCTGTCGATCACCGATCTGGCCGCCCGCGTCGGCCTATCCAAGACGCCGTGTCAGCTTCGCTTCAAAAGGCTCATCAATGACGGATACATCGAAGGGTTCAAAGCGGTCCTCAATCCGGCGAAGATGCAGCTCGACCACATCGCGTTCGTGGAGGTGAAGCTTTCGAACACGCGGGAGGATGCTCTCAAAAGCTTCAACGATGCCGTGAAGAAGATCAGGGAAGTCGAGGAGTGCCACATGATCGCCGGCAGGTTCGACTACCTGCTCAAAATCAGGACGCGCGATATCGGACGGTATCGTCGAGTGCTGGGAGAGCGGATTTCGACCCTGCCGCACGTTGCAAGCACATCCACCAACGTCGCGATGGAAACGGTCAAGGAAGGCTGGGACAAATTTGCCTCGAGCCTGAGCTGATATTGTCGGGCCGCAGGAGCGGGTGCATGTCGCAGGCGCGGGCCTGCGACCGTCGGACTTCTCACCAGAAATGGCTTTCGCGGCTGTCATCGCCCATATCGAGTCGATCCGCCGGGAAGCGGCAGGCGCGGAAGCTTGCTCGGTCCGCATTGCCATGGATAATGCGCCTCACAGTCAAGACGCCTTGAGCTTCCCCATTTCGCAGCTCCAGCAAGGATACGCCTGGGTCTGCCGTTAGTTATGCGCCGGGCTGCTTGAGCCTAGGTAAGCTCTACTGCACTTTCGAGGTTTGCGAACATCTGATCGAGATTGAGGAAGCAGACCATGCCCCGGTCGAGCGGGATAATGCCGTGGGCATAAGCGGAATCGAAGGTTCGAGCGAAAGCTGGCAAGGGTTGAACGAGATCGGCCGAGATCGACAGGATGTCGGAGACCTGATCGACCACCAGGCCGACCGTGCTCTTTCCGACTTCGGCGACGACGATTGCCGCGCGGCGGTTATCGATATGGCTGCGCATGCCGAGTTTGGCGGCCAGATCGATGATCGGAATAACTGTGCCGCGCAGGTTCATCACGCCCATGATCTCGGGTGGGGCATGGGGCAGCGGCGTTGCCGCTGCCCATCCCCGGATTTCCCGGATCGAAGTGGTCCTGATGCAGAACTGCTGATCACCGAGGTGAAAGGCGATGATCTCCAATGTCTCCCGGCGACTCATGACCGCTTCGATTTCGCTCATCAGAATTCCTCCCACTCGCTCTTGGCGGCCAGTGCGGCATTTCCGGAGAAAGCGCTTGAGAGCCTGCGGCCGAGCGCCCGGGCGGGCGAAGCGACCGGACGGTTGTCGGATGTCGCAGCGCGCGGCGCCGATTGTCCGCCGTCGAGCCTGAAGCGGGCGATCAGCCGGGCGAGGTTTGCCGCCTCGTCGGCGAGTCTGTTCGTCGACGCCGTCGATTCCTCGACCATCGCCGCGTTCTGCTGCGTGGTCTGATCCATCTGGTTGACGGCGGTGCTGACTTCGGAAAGTCCCGTCGACTGCTCCTTGGCGGCCGTGGCGATCGAATGGACATGCTCGTTGATCTTGACGACATGGCCCTGGATCAGCGTCAGCGCCTCGCCGGTCGCCGTAACCAGCTTGACGCCGGATTCGACCTCGCCGCCCGAACGTGAGATCAGCGTCTTGATGTCCTTGGCCGCATTGGCAGAGCGTTGCGCCAGTTCGCGCACCTCTTGAGCGACGACGGCAAAGCCCTTGCCGGCATCCCCGGCGCGCGCCGCCTCGACACCGGCGTTGAGCGCCAGGAGGTTCGTCTGGAAGGCGATCTCGTCGATGACGTTGATGATCTGGCCAATTTCGCCGGAGGCCTGCTCGATGCGCCCCATTGCCGAGACCGCGTCCTTGACGACGGCGCTCGACTGTTCGGTGCTGCGCCTTGCTTCATCGACCATGTGGCTCGCTTCCAGCGCCCGCTCGGTCGAGCTCTTCACCGCCACGGTGATCTCTTCCAGCGCGGAGGAGGTCTCCTCCAGAGAGGCGGCTTGCTGTTCCGTACGCTTGGACAGATCCCCCGAAGCCGTTCTCATCTCGCCGGCGCCGCTGTTGATCGTGTCGATGGCTGCCCGTACCTCGCCGAGCACCGCCCGCAGATTCGCCATCGTCTGATTGACATTATCCCGGAGCTCGCCAAAGGCACCCTGGAAATCGCCGCGCATGCTGTCCGTCAGATCGCCTTCGGCCAGCGCCGCGATGACACGGCGGGTTTCGGCAACGCCACGGTCGACGGAGGTCACCAGTTCGTTGACCTGCGTGGCAAAGCGATTGAGGTCGGGATTGTCGTAGTCTTTGGTGATGCGGCGGGTGAAATCGCCGGCAACCGCCGCCGAGACGACCTGACCGATGCTCGACTGCAGGTCGGCGCTCTTGGCCTGCAAGGCCGCCTCCTGCGCGTTCATTTCGCGCACTTTGATGCCGCTCTGCTTGAACACCTCGACCGCACGCGCCATCTCGCCGAGTTCGTTCCTGAGATCGGTGAAGGGTACCGCGACATCAAGATTGCCGTCGGCAAGGGCGCGCATGATGTTCGTCGTATTGGCAATCGGTGTCGCAATGCCGCGATAGAGGGCAAACCCGGCGATCAGTGCGAAGGCTGACATGCCGATCAAGCCACCGATACTCACCAAATCCGACGAGGATACTGCAGCCTTTCCGGCGGCGCTGCGTTCGACCATGAGAGCCCGCTCGGCGTCCTGAATCTCGTTGATCAACCCCCGTAAGCCGTCCATGTAGCTCTTGCCGGCGCCGCCTGCTTCCATCGATCGAGCCTCTTCCACCGTCTTAGGCTCGCGCATGAGCGCGATCTCCTTTTCGGCGACGTCGTTGCGCCAACCCTGTGCGCGCTCGTTCAGTGCCGCGAGCCGTTGCTGCTGAGCAGGATTGTCGGCCGTAAGTTCCTTCACTTGCGCAAAGGCGCTTTCATAGTCCTTGATACCATTGCGATATGGCGCGAGAAAATCGTCCTTGCCGGAGACGAGAAACCCTCGAACGCCGGTCTCCTGGTTCACCATGCTCAGCAGCACGCCGTTGGTGGCGCGCAGCACGTCATTGGTGTGCTGTATCCAGGTATTCGTCTGATCGACGTAATGGATGCTGCGATAATTGAGCAGGTTCACCGTGCAAGCGACGACGAGCAGTATGGCGAAGATGATCGATATCTTAAGCGATGTTCTGAAATGCCTGATGTTGGACATGGCAACAGCCTCTTCAAAGTGAAAGTGAGATTGCAAACCGCTGAGCGCGGCGGCTTTGATTGACGGTGTGGGAAAGAATAGGAACAGTTTCAATAACTTCCCTATCACCTCATTGTTGTGGAACGGGCGTCATGCCCGAAAATGGACAAGCCGTCGAATAGGTTTCGCGTCCGCGGAGTTCATCGTTGGAGAAAGGGTCTCCGCTGCATGCGAAACAATTTCACGGAATTTGGGAAAAAGAACTATCGCTGGCAACCGGCGACAACGTGGTGGCGCCATGGGCTTCGCGAAGCGTTTGCGCACAGAGCGCCTCAAGATAGTTTGTGACATTGACCATGCGGTTGCGCAGGTATCCAAGCATTATTTCGGCAGCAACTTCGACAGGCGCATTCGGCCCAGTGTGCGGCATGTCCACTTTTCTCCGCAAGGGCTCGTCTTTGGTGCCATTGGCAGTGATGGCTGAAGAGGGCGGCACAACAAGCTCCTGATTATATGAAACGGGGAGGCTTCATGCCGATGTTTCGAGTTTTCATGGGAAGGAACCGCCGCAATTCATTCGAGCGGAAATAAGCGACGCTGGTGTCACAGTTGCAGAAAACTGCATCCTCCGAGACGTTTGGTCGCTGAGCCTATTCAACATCTGCAACCGTTAATAAAATGTTTTCTATAACGCGATGGGCATCATCGGTTGCGTGATGTGGATAGTTTTCGCAGAATGGATAGCTCCTGTTCTCTCAGCGATAAACGAGAACCGGAATGCGCGAATGGCTGAGAATCTTTGCGGGCGCGTCGCGGCAGTTGACAAAAGTCAAAGTCGCTCGGCTCTCGCCGAGTTAAGATCCATAGGTAACGCCGCGAAATCAATTGGCTGGGCCACCGTTGCTGTCATGACGATCGCGGCTATCATGATGTTCCTCCCTCAGTGAAAGCCATCTTAAGCTCAGCGGTGGTATGAGCAACGCGCCAGCCTCGCGTTCAAGTGGTCCAGTAATGTCGATCGGCGCGATCACAGCGCCTTTTCGAGTTCCGGCAATGCCTCGAAGAGGTCGGCGACGAGGCCGTAGTCGGCGATCTGGAAGATCGGCGCCTCCTCGTCCTTGTTGATGGCGACGATGACCTTTGAGTCCTTCATGCCGGCCAGATGCTGGATCGCTCCGGAAATGCCGCAGGCGATATAGAGCTGCGGGGCCACCACCTTGCCGGTCTGGCCGACCTGCCAGTCGTTCGGCGCATAGCCGGCATCGACGGCAGCGCGGGAAGCGCCAACGGCAGCCCCTAGCTTGTCGGCAACCGGCAGGATCACTTCCTTGAACTTCTCCGCCGAACCGAGGGCGCGGCCGCCGGAGATGATGATCTTCGCAGAGGTCAGTTCCGGACGGTCCGAGGTCGACAGTGCGTCCTTGACGAAGGTCGACAGGCCGGGATTGGCGACCGCCGGGATGGCTTCGATCGCAGCCGAACCGCCCTCTGCGGCCGAGGCAAACGAGGCGGTGCGCACGGTGATCACTCGCTTGGCGTCGCTTGCCTGCACCGTCTGGATGGCATTGCCGGCATAGATCGGCCGCTTGAAGGTATCGGATGACACCACCTCGATGATTTCCGAGACCTGGGCGACATCGAGCAGGGCGGCAACCCGCGGCATGACGTTCTTGCCGACCGAGGTCGCGGCCGTCAGGATGGTGTCGTAGCTTGCCGCCAGCGACACGATGAGATCGGCCAACGGCTCGGCGAGATTGTTGGCAAGCTCGTCGCTTTCGGCGAGCAGCACCTTGGAGACGCCGGAGAGCCTTGCCGCGGCATCGGCGGCAGCCTTGGCGGCTTTGCCGGCCACCAGCACATGCACGTCGCCGCCGATCTTTACGGCAGCCGTCAGCGCCTTGGCGGTCTGGTCGGACAGGCTTTGGTTGTCGTGGTCAGCCAGAAGAAGAATGGCCATGATGTCTAACTCCTCGTTCGGACTGGTTTAAAGCACACCGGCTTCGACTTTAAGCTTTTCGACGAGCTCGGCGACCGACTTGACCTTGACGCCCGCCTTGCGGCCGGACGGCTCTTCGGTCTTCAGCACCTTCAGGCGCGGCTCGGTCGAAACGCCGAAGTCGGCCGGGCTCTTCTTGTCGAGCGGCTTCTTCTTCGCCTTCATGATGTTCGGCAGCGAGGCATAACGCGGCTCGTTGAGGCGAAGGTCCGTCGTCACTACCGCCGGCAGCTTGACCTCGATCGTCTGCAGGCCGCCGTCGACCTCGCGGGTGACCTGAGCGCTTCCCTCGCCGATCTCGATCTTCGAGGCGAAGGTTGCCTGCGCCGTGCCGAGCAATGCCGCCAGCATCTGGCCGGTCTGGTTCGAGTCATCATCGATCGCCTGCTTGCCGACGATGATCAGACCCGGCTGTTCGGCATCGGCCACACCCTTGAGGATCTTCGCGACGGCCAGCGGCTCGACGGCATCGTCGGTCTCGACCAGGATCGCCCGGTCCGCACCCATGGCAAGGGCGGTGCGCAGCGTCTCCTCGGCCTTGGCCGGACCGATCGACACCACCACCACTTCCTCGGCCTTACCGGCCTCCTTCAGCCTGAGCGCTTCCTCGACCGAGATCTCGTCGAACGGGTTCATCGACATCTTGACGTTGGCGAGCTCGACGCCCGTGCCATCCGGCTTCACCCGGATCTTGACGTTGTAATCAACAACCCGCTTCACTGGGACGAGAATTTTCATGGCGGACCCCTTTTATTTGTTCCGAAGATTGTTGCGCATTCAATGCGGCCGTTCAGCAAGCAGTGCCCAGAAGGCGAAGAGAGGCGTGTCGACCGACCTCATGGCATGTTTGATTTGCGGGACATTGTAGAACGACCCGGCAATCCCAGGCGAAAACCAGTCTCCGTCCCCTTGCCGGAACTCGCCCTCGGACAGGACAAGATAGACTTCCTCCGGCGCGTGATCATGATCCGGATAGCGCACATGCGGCGCCATCAAGGTGACGCCAAGCCAGAGATCGTTACGCTCTTCAAGCCCGCCGGGGCCGATGATCATCGCGTTCGCATGGCCATCTGCAAAGTTCTCGCTGGCCGTATCAACACGCGTCGTCTTTCGGTGCCATTCGAGCTTGCGTTCGACGCCTTTGAAGCAGTCGATCAATTGCCGCAAGGCAGGATCCGATGTCTGGATGGAAAGCGCTGCGGGCAGCAGCTCGCAGACAGCTAGGCGGCTGCCAAGACCTTCGCGCTGCTGTCCAGGATGTTTCAAGGCTGCAAAGATCTGCGGGATCGAGCGGCGAGCCTCCGGATCCCCAGCGAACTTGTCGAAGGCTACGAAAGCAGCATCGACAAATCGTTGGAGATATTCACTTCTTTCAACCATTCCGTCTCCTCCCCAGACAGATCCGCGACGGGCTCTCGATCTCAGATGTCTTTCGCAATCCTCAGACCGTCGTAAATCGCCGCATGCGTGTTACGGGCGGCCACGGCGTCACCGATGCGGAACAATTGGAACTTGCCTTCGGGATTGTGATTGACTGACTGAGGCTTTCCGGCAAGGAGCTGGTCGTGCGAAATCTCGCCGAGATTGCTCGAAAGCGGCTTCAACTCAAAATACAGCTCGTCGAGCGGGATAGTGCCGTGGTTCACGACGATCTGGTCGACGTGGCGCTGCTTGGCGATGCCGCCATAGTCACTTCCGACATGGGCGACGATCTGATTGCCATTCTTCTCGGCGGATTCCAGCCGGAACGTAACCGTAAAGGTGACATCGAGCTTCTGCAGCGAGCGCATATAGGGAACGAGGTTCATCGCCATGACTTCCGGCGCGAACGAGCGGTCTGGCGTCATGATCTCGACCTTCGCTCCCGCCTTTGCCAGGAATTCGGCAGCCTGCAAGCCCGCATGATCGCCAGCGTCATCGAAGATCAGAACGTTCGTGCCGGGTTTCACGTCGCCGGAGATGATGTCCCACGAGGACACGACGAGTTCGTTGCCCTTCGACAGAACCTCCGTATGCGGCAGGCCGCCTGTCGCAATGATGACGACGTCGGGTTTCTCCGCGTTAACGGTTTCCGCTTCCGCCCAGGTGTTGAAATGGAACCTGACGCCGTATTTCTCGCATTGGCTCATGCGCCAATCGATGATGCTGATCATTTCCCGGCGGCGTTCGCTTTGGGCGGTCAGTCGAATCTGCCCGCCCGCATGCGGCGCAGCCTCGAAGACGACGACATCGTGCCCGCGTTCCCCCGCCACGCGGGCTGCTTCGAGACCGGCAGGACCGGCGCCGACGACGACAACCTTTTTTCGAACGTCCGCCTTTGCGACGATGTGGGGCATCGTCTGCTCGCGGCCGGTCGCGGCGTTGTGGATACAGTAGGCAGCGCCTCCCTGATAGATGCGGTCGAGACAGTAGTTCGCGCCGACGCAGGGACGGATGTCCTCCTCGCGCTTCTCAATGATCTTCCGGACAATATGCGGATCGGTCATGTGGGCGCGGGTCATGCCGACCATGTCGACCTTTCCGGCTGCAATGGCATGGCGAGCCGTCGCAACATCCGGAATCTTTGCCGCGTGGAAGGTCGGGAAATTCGTCGCGACGCGAATCTCGCCGGCGAAATCGAGATGCGGCGAATTAGCCATGCCCTGGATCGGGATAACGTCAGTCAAGCCAGGATCCGTATCGATATGTCCGCGGATGATATTCAGGTAGTCGATGAGGCCGCTTTCCTTCAGGCGCTTCGAAATTTCGATGCCGTCGGCCTTGCTGGTGCCGCCGGGAAGACATTCGTCGGCGGTGTAGCGCACGCCCAGAATGAAGTCGTCGCCCACCCGTTTACGCATGGCCTTGAAGACATCGAAACAGAAGCGCATGCGGTTTTCGAGCGAGCCGCCGTAAGGGGCATCGAGTTCATTGGTGAGCGGCGAAGCGAACTGGTCAATCAGATGGCCGTAGGCTTCCAGCTCGACGCCATCCATACCGCCCGCCTTCATCCGTTCGGCGGCGTCCGCGAAATCCTTGATGATGCGTTCGATATCCCAATCTTCGATCTTCTTCGGAAACGCACGATGCGACGCCTCGCGGTGATGCGACGGAGCCACGACCGGCAGCCAGTCGCCCTTGTCCCAGCGCGTCCGTCGCCCGAGATGCGTCAACTGGATCATGATCGCAGCACCCTGCTCGTGAACCGCATCCGTCATTTCCCGGATCCAGGGAACGATCTCATCCTTATAGGCGAGCAGGTTGTTGAAAACCGGCGGGCTGTCCCTCGAAACCGCAGCGGATCCGGCCGTCATCGTCAGGGCGACGCCGCCCTTTGCTCTTTCCACCGTGTAGGCGCGGTACCGTTCTTTCGGCATACCGTCTTCAGGATATGCGGGCTCGTGAGACGTCACGATGATGCGATTGCGCAGTGTGAGGTGCTTAAGCTGATAGGGCTGAAGAAGAGGATCGTTCGACATGTGCCGTGCTCCAGATTACGTATGTCGACCGGGGACGCTAAGCATAATGTACATATGTGTCAATAATTAAAACACCAAAGTCATTATCATTGACACATATGTACATTTTTCTTGTGCGACATTTAACAATTTGCTAGGAGATGTCTCATGGAGCAAACTCTGAATGACAGTGGCTGGCGGGGATCACAGGAGGCGTGGCTGGAAGCCGCGTATGACTCTTTGCTCTCGTCTGGTGTCGACTCGGTCAAGATTCTTCCATTGGCGAAGAGACTGAACCTCTCGCGAACAAGCTTCTACTGGTTCTTCCAGGACCGCGAACAATTGCTGGCGTCGCTGATAGCGCGTTGGCGGGACAAGAATACGGGAGGCATCGTTCAGCAATCCGAAGCTTACGCGGAATCGCTCGCGGAGGCGATGCTCAACGTCTTCGATTGCTGGCTCAACGACAAGCTCTTCGACAGCAAGTTCGAATTCGCCGTTCGAAGCTGGGCACTCCAGTCGGAGGAAATTCTCGCCGAAGTTCAGAAGGCCGACAGGGCCCGCATGGAGGCGCTCTGCCGCATGTTTATGCGTTTCGGCCTTTCGGAGATCACGGCCGATGTCCGCGCTCGAACCACCTATCTGGTGCAGATCGGATATATATCCATGCAGTCCAACGAAGACATCGCCCTCCGTATGAAAAGAATCCCGGAATACATTGCGATCTACACTGGCGAAGTCCCGCAGCAGCGGGAGCTTGATCGCTTCTACGCAAGGCATGGATACAAGCCCGACTAGGAGGAGGCGGACAATGAGCGGCTCGTTGAGAATTGGCATAATTGGCGGGGCCGGCTGGCTCGGCAGTGCCATTGCCGCTTCTGTTCTCGAGGCGGGCATCGTCAGCCCTGTAGACCTCTCGCTGTCTTATCGCCGGGGCAGGCCGGAGCGTTTTGCCGGTTCATTCTGGACGATGGACAATCAGGAGCTCGCCAATCGATCGGATGTGATCATTCTTTCCGTACGACCGGAAGACTGGCCCGCAATATTGGTCGACGCGGGCGGCAAACTCGTCATCTCCGTCATGGCGGGCATTCGTATCGCAGCGCTCTGTGCACATCACCGGACCGAACGCGCCGTGCGGACGCTTCCGAATGCGGCAGCCGAAGTTTCGAAGTCCTACACGCCATGGATCGCATCGAGCGGCGTGGGCGAAGATGACCGTGCGATCGTCCGGGCCATCTTTGACGCTTGCGGCGTTCAAGACGAGGTGGCTAGCGAGCGCGACATCGACTACCTGACCGGCCTCACTGGTTCTGGGCCTGCCTTTCCTGCATTGTTGGCCGCAGCGATGATGGACGATGCGGTGGAGCATGGTCTTGCCGCCGATGTGGCTCGACGAGCTGTCCTTGCTCTGCTGACAGGGACCGGTCGTCTGCTGGAGCAACGCGAAGAATGTCCAAGCGACATCGTGCGCACCTTTATCGACTACCGGGGCACGACCGCGGCGGCGATCGAAGAAATGCGCGCTGCCGGTTTCAATTCCGCAGTTTCGAAGGGTTTGGCCGCCGCCTTTATCAAATCGGTAAGTATGGGAGACGCATCCTGACAACCGCAAGAGCGGGTTTATGCGGCGCCCCGCTCGCCAAGATGTGCCGCAAAACAAAGGGAACGATAATGAAAAAACTATTGGCTTCGACCTGCATGATGTTTGGCCTGCTGGGGGGCGCCTCGTATGCGAGCGCCGCAGAATGCGGGAGCGTCACCATCGCCAGCATGAACTGGCAAAGCGCGGAGGTTCTCTCGAACCTCGACAAGATCATCCTCAACGAAGGGTATGGTTGCAGCGCCGAGATCACTGTCGGCGACACGGTCCCGACGATCACCTCCATGGCTGAAAAGGGCCAGCCGGATATCGCGCCGGAAGCCTGGATCGATCTTCTTCCCGATGTCGTCAAGAAGGGAACCGAGGAAGGGCGCATCGTTCAAGTTGGCTCGCCGCTTCCCGACGGCGGCGTTCAAGGGTGGTGGATCCCGAAATATATCGCCGACGCTCATCCGGACATCAAGACAATCCCGGACATGCTGAAGCATCCCGAACTCTTCCCCGATCCGGAAGACGCCAAGAAGGGTGCCATTTTCAACGGTCCGCAGGGCTGGGGCGGCACGGTCGTCACCTCGCAGCTCTATAAGGCCTTTGGAGCTCAGAAGGCGGGCTTCACGCTGGTCGACACCGGTTCTGCCGCCGGCCTCGACGGCTCGATCGCCAAGGCCTATGAGCGCAAGGAAGGCTGGGTGGGCTACTATTGGGCACCGACCGCTCTTCTCGGCAAATATGCGATGGTGAAGCTCGATGCCGGCGTGCCTGCCGATGCGGCCGAATGGAAGCGCTGCAACACCGTGGCTGACTGCCCCGATCCGAAGCCGAATGCCTGGCCCACGGACCATGTCGTAACTCTGGTTGCGAAGTCCTTCTCCGAAAAGGCCGGCCCTGACGTGATGGACTACCTCAAGAAGCGCTCCTGGAGCAATGACACCGTCAACAAGCTGATGGCCTGGATGACCGACAATCAGGCGAGCGGCGAAGACGGCGCCAAGCAGTTCTTGAAGGAAAACAAGGACGTCTGGACCAAGTGGGTTTCGCCGGAAGCGGCTAAGAAAGTCGAAGCTGCTCTATAATCGTAAGCATGCGGTGCGCGGATAGCGCACCGCTTCTTACCGGGCGATAAAATAAAAAAACCGCCACGGCTGCCTTTGAGAAAAGGGGAACAAAAAATGGAATGGTTTTATAAATTCCCACATATGGACGACGATGCGCTTCGCACCCTGAAAAAAGCGATCGATGACGGCTTTCGAACATTCACCCGCGGCTATGGCGACGCGATCGAAAGCTTTTTTTCTCCTCTGCAACATTTTCTGATCGCGGCCGATCGCTTCATGACGCAAACGCCATGGCCGATCATTATCGCAATCATCCTCGCGATCGCCTGGTTTGCGAGCCGCAGCTTGAAGGTGGTTTTGGGCTGTCTCGTGACTCTCCTGCTGATCGGCTATTTCGACATGTGGGATGATACCATGCACACGATATCCATGATTTTCGTCTGCACGGTGCTCTCCATTGCCATCGGTATCCCCATCGGCATTTTGATGGCGCGCTCGGACAGCGTTCAGAAGGTGGTCAACCCCATCCTCGACGTGATGCAGACGATGCCGAGTTTCGTCTATCTCATCCCAGTGGTCATGTTGCTCGGGATCGGCAAGGTTCCCGGCCTCATCGCCGTGGTCATCTACGCCATTCCCCCGATGATCAGGCTCACCAATCTCGGAATTCGGCTGGTGGACAGGGACGTGCTGGAGGCGGCGGATGCATTCGGGACCTCGAATTCGCAGAAATTGTTCAAGGTGCAATTGCCGCTCGCCCTCCCCACGATCATGGCAGGCATCAACCAGACGATCATGATGGCTCTCGCCATGGTCGTGGTTGCATCCATGATCGGCGTTCAGGGGCTTGGCCAACCTGTGCTCAAGGCAATTGCCAACCAGTACTTCACCCTGGGCATTTTCAACGGCCTTGCCATTGTCGGCATCGCCATCATCTTCGATCGAGTCAGTCAGTCCTACGGCAAGCGGCTCCAGAAGCACCGGGAGACCATTCATGGCTGACCATCACTTCGGCGGCATCGAGATCAAGCATCTCTACAAGATCTTCGGTCCAAACCCCAAAGCATATATCGATGCTGTTCAAAAGGGACTGAGCAAGACTGAGCTCAACGAGAAGCATGGCCACGTTCTCGGATTGCGTGACATCAACATCGAGATCCCATCGGGCTTCATTCAAGTCATCATGGGCCTTTCCGGCTCGGGAAAATCGACCTTGATCCGGCACATCAACCGGTTGATCGACCCGACGGCCGGGGAAGTGCTGGTGGATGGTGTCGATGTGGTGAAGATGAGCGAGAGCGAACTGCGCGAGTTCCGCAGGCATCAGACCGCGATGGTATTCCAGAAATTCGCGCTTCTGCCTCATCGCAATGTGCTCGACAACGCCATGTTCGGCCTCGAAGTGCAGGGCATGGACCGATCAAAACGTGTCGACACTGCCATGAGATGGTTGGAACGCGTCGGTCTCAACGGCTTCGAGCAGAAATATCCAAATCAGTTGTCGGGCGGCATGCAGCAGCGCGTCGGCCTAGCGCGTGCGCTCTCCAACGACGCGCCCGTTCTTCTGATGGACGAAGCCTATTCCGCGCTCGATCCCTTGATCCGCATGGACATGCAGACCGTCCTCCTTGACCTCCAAAAGGAGATCAAGAAGACGATCGTGTTTATCACCCACGATCTCGACGAGGCGCTTCGTCTCGGCGATCAGATCGCCATTTTGCGGGACGGACAAATCATACAGCAGGGCACGAGCCAGGACATCGTCCTGCGGCCGGCCGACGACTATGTCGCGAATTTCGTCAAAGAGGTGAACAGGGGACGCGTGGTTCATGTCGAGGCGGTTATGAGCCCCGCTCAAGCCGGCGTGCAGCACCCCGGTAAAACGATTTCGGCTCGTACGACCATCGAAGACGCCGTGCGAACCCTCGTGTCCGGCCCGGACGAGGATATCGTCGTCGTCGGAGACAAGGGCGAGCCAATCGGAACCGTGAATCTCCGGCAACTCACCCGCGCATTGGTCAGCTCGCACGACATATCCGCCGGCAGTCCGTCACTTGCGACAGCTTCATGAGCGCTACGATGTGCCTGCTCCTGGAGCATCCCCTCCGCGAGGAACTTCATAACGAACTCCACGCGCGGCCTTCGCTATATTTCGAGGGCGACGTCGATGTCTGGCACGTCGCCGTCATCGGTGAAGATGGCCCTCCTCCCGTCTCGGATGATCTTATGCGGCTGGAGGAAGTATCGACGACGCAACAGGGCAAGCATGGCATCGGCCGGTTCGGCGGTGGGCGCCTGAAGTGGGAGTTGCACACCGAGTTCCTCACATTGACATTCGTCGTCCCGATAGTGAAGGCGCAAGGCGAAGGCCCGCCCGAGCCCTTTCAAGAGTTCTGTGACACCGTCAAAGGAAAAATCATCGCTGCGGTGCGCGTCACCGTCCGAGAGGAAAAAGGCGATGTGCGGTTGGAAAGGCCGAAAGCGGATTTCGTGGCTTCTCAGGTTGGCGGCGGTGACGCGGAGGCTCTTTCCACCTTCCGGATAGGCGGAAACGGCTTCGTCGAAATCCTGCTCTTCAACAGGAACCTCAATGCCTACCGCGCCGGGCGGATGGTGCGACGTCTCCTTGAGATCGAAACATATAGGATGATGGCGTTGCTCGCGACGCCGATGGCCCGAGAAACCGTTACAAAGCTTGCCGAGTTCGACCAGCGTCTCGATCGCCTGATCCGACATATGCAGAGCGCCGATAAGGTCGAAAAAGCTCTTCTGTCTGAAGTCACCAAGCTATCCTCGGATCTCCTGAATTTTTCGGCGACCGCCAGACACCGGTTCGGTGCGACGAGAGCCTATGCCGAGATCGTTGCAAGCCGGCTGAAGGAGTTGCGTGAGGAGCGTGTCGAGCAGCGGCAGCGAATCGGAACATTTATCGATCGTCGATTCCAACCGGCGGTACGCTCCTTTCAAGCGGCCGAGCGGCGCCTTGATGAACTTGCCGAGCGTGTGAGTTTGGCCGGAGATTTGCTGAGAACCACTGTTCAGGTGCAGCTCGAAGATCAAAACGCGTCACTGCTCACGTCCCTTGATGAGCGAACCCGTATCCAGACGCACATCCAGCAGGCGGTCGAAGGCTTCTCGGTCATCGCGATAACCTACTATTTCGTGGCTCTGTTCAAGATGGTCTCCGAAAGCGTTGCCGAGTTTGGCCTCGATCCTCACGTTGCGAAACTCTCCGTTTTGGCGGCCATCCCTCTAGTGTTCTTCGCCGTCTGGAAGACGGTGCATCACGTTCGAGAGAGCATTTCGGGAGGTTCCCATGGGGTCAAACGAAAGCACTGAAGCCATGAGATGCCACGCGAAGGCATCGCAGTTTGGCCATTTCATCGTTCATTCCCGGGGAGCGACCGTTGTCAAAGCCTTTCCCTCATCTGTTTTCGACGATTGAGCTTGCGGGGCACCGTCTGCGCAACAGGATCGTCTTTGGAGCGCATACCGCCAACATGGCTGAAGGCGGCCTTCCCGGCGAACGCCATATAGCCTATTATGCCGAGCGCGCCATCGGCGGAGCGGCAATGATCGTCGTCGAACCCATGCCGGTGCACCCGGCGGCGGTGCTCACGCGCGGAAACTTTCGGCCCTGTGACGACAGCGTCATTCCCCATTTCAAGCGGGTCGCCGACGCGATCAAAGACAATGGCGCCGTCGCCATTCAGCAACTCTATCACATCGGGGCGCATGGCGACTCCGACAATTCCTATCATCCGCACTGGTCGCCCTCGGGCCTGCCCAGCTACCATGACAGCGATGGCTCCCATGCCATGAGCGAAGCTGAGATTTGGGAAACGATCGACGGCTTTGTTCAGGCGGCCCGCCGCTGCAAGGAAGCCGGCTTCGATGGCGTTGAAGTATGGGCCGCTTATCTTGGCCTCGTGGATCAATTCTGGACGCCTTGGTCCAACCGCCGTGAGGACGAATGGGGCGGGTCGATTGAAAATCGCACGAGATTTTCCCGAGAAATCATGTCACGCATCCGTGCGCTGTGCGGCCCCGACTTCATCATCGGTCTTGCCATCAGCGATGAGCCAGACCATAGCGTTGCACTGACACGAGACGAGCTTGCCGAAATCGTTGGCCTTCACGACCAACTTGGTCTGGTCGATTATGTGACCTGCGGATCCGGTGGATACCTCGATTTCCACAAATTGATGCCGACATTCCTCTATCCGGAAAAGCTCGGCGTGGATCTTGCCGCGACGATCAAGCGCGCCGTCAAGAAAGCGCTGGTGATCGCGGAAAGCCATATCCGAACGCCGGAAAACGCCGAGACAGTGCTGGGCGAAGGTGCGGCCGATCTCGTGTCGATCGTGCGGGGACAGATAGCCGATCCACATCTGGCGACCAAAGCGAATGAAGGTCGAGCGGAGGACATCAGAGGCTGTATTTCCTGCAACCAGATGTGCTGGGGCCGGCGTTCGCGCGACTATTGGATAAGCTGTCTCATCAATCCGTCGGCTGGCCGGGAGTTCGAGTGGGGTGGCGATCGCTTCACGCCAGCCGCCAATCCGAAGAAAGTGTTGGTGATTGGCGGCGGCCCCGCCGGGCTTGAGGCTGCTAGGGTAGCGGCCGAACGCGGCCACAGCGTCGTCCTTGCCGAAGCTACAAGTCGGTTGGGTGGCAATTTCCTCCTTGCCGGGATGCAGCCGCGACGAGCGCAGATCCTTGACCTCATCGGATGGTACGAACGGCAATTGGATCGCCTTGAAGTGGATGTTCGGCTCAACTGCTATGTCGATTCCGCTGATATCCCGCAGTTCGGCGTCGATGTCGTCATTCTTGCCACCGGTTCGTATGCGCCCGAAACCGGGTTTCAGAAGGCTCTGCCGGCAGTGGATGTTCTGCCAGGTCTGGAAAAAGGCGATGTCTTCTCGATCGAAGCGGTGATGGCCCGTCAGGTCCGGCCAGGCAAACGTGTGCTCCTGTTCGACGAAGGGGGTGGCTGGCGTGGCGGTGGGACGGCATGGAAGCTCGCCGAAGAAGGTCACCAGGTTACCATGCTCTCACCTGATCCCTTGATCGGAAAAGAACTGCAGCGCACGACCGCCGACGTTCCGCTTCGGCGCATCCTGGCCAAATTGGGAGTCAATTGGCTGCTGGAGGTCAGCATTCTCGAATGGCACGGCAATGGCGCAACCTTGCTCGATCACAATACCGGCGACAGACGCTTTATTGAGGGCGACTGTCTCGTGCTCGCGACGACCAACATGTCCATGACAGTGCTTGCAGACGAACTACGCTCGTCGGAGCACCGGGTCATCTCGATCGGGGACTGTGCCGCCCCGCGCCAGGCTCCCTATGCTTTCTACGAGGGCAGGAAGGCAGCCTTGGAACTGTGATGGCTGAAATGCGCGGTATTATGCACAATTGCGCGCGCTCTGCCCCTGGCGCATTTCCGCTTTAAACGGAGCCATGGAAATGCGCCTATTCTTTTGCTTTCACGCAATTTCGGACGCAAAACCGCTTCACACTTTTGCTGGAATTGCTAGTCGGCAGCCTCCGCTTTAAGCCATTCGATAAATTGCAGGGCCCTTGCGTTGTTGGCACTTCTTGGCGGCACGATCAGAAAATATCCATCCCTTGTGACGATGGATTGCTCCGTCAGGCGGATCAGAGACTTGGTATCCAGGAGATTTTGCACGAGCCGCTTCCACCCCAAAGCAATTCCCTGCCCGCTGAGCGCTGCGTAAACGGCCTCGGTATAGAAACTCGTGCGCAGTCCTGAAGGAGCCTTCGCCAGCTTGATCGAGAAGGCTGCAAGCCATTCTTCCCAGCCGATCCAGCTTGGATTCTGGCTGTCGTAGCTGATGAGCGGCTGCCGTGCGATGTCCTCCAGCGCCGGAGCGCCGCCCAGTTTCGCGGCGTATTCCGGACTGCAGACGGGAAACAATTCGTCGTCGAAAAGATATTCGGCCCTGCCATCCGACCACACCCCGTTTCCGTATCTTATGGCAAGATCGCTTCCCCCGAGCCCCGCAGCGTCGTTCTGGGAGACGATCCGAAGCCGGCTATCGGGGTAAAGGCGCGAGAACGACGCAATCTTCGGCATGAGCCAGAAATGCGAGATCGACACCGTTGCCGAAATCGACAAGGCTCCCTCGTCGTCTTCTCTCGTCAGTTCGCCGATGGTGTCGGCCATGAGATTGAACGCTGAAGTCGCCGCGGTCGAGAGTACCTGCCCTTTGTCGGTCAGCTCGATGCTCCGGTGCAGACGCCGAAAAAGCGGAAATCCGAGAGTTTCTTCCATCAGATGGATCTGTCGGCTGACCGCGGCCTGCGTCACGCCCAATTCCGCGGCCGCTTTCGTAAAGCTCCTGACCCGTGCCGCGGCCTCAAAGGCCATAAGCGCCGCCAGCGGCGGGAGCTTTCTGCGAATATTCATATGCGCCAACCCTTCTAACGGCGACGTTCCCATCGCCCGACGTGACATTACTACAGATTATGTGAAGGCTGCAAATTTATGCCGTTGAAGGACCGATCAGTTCGGCGAAGAATTGTGTATCCAACGCATAAGGTAAGATCATGCTACAGACATTCGCTTCGCCAATTTCCTCGCTGCTGGACAGCCGAGCCGAGGGTCATTCGCTTCCCGCCGGACTCTACACCAGAGACGATGTTTTCCAGGCCGACCTCGATGTCTTTTTCAGGAAGCATTGGATCTGCATCGGTCTCGACTGCGATGTGCCGGAGCCGGGCGATGCCATGGTCGTCGACATCGGAAACAGCAGCCTGGCCATTTTGCGGGATGACGACAACCAGATCCGCGTCGTTCACAATGTCTGCCGTCATCGCGGCTCCCGCATCCTGAACGCGGGATCGACGGTTATTTCGAAGCTGGTCTGTCCCTATCATCAATGGACTTATGAGCTTGATGGCGAACTGACATATGCGCCTCACATGGGCTCAGACTTCGACAAGAGCTGCAAGAGCCTGCGCCCCGTGAACTTCAAGTCGATCGGCGGCCTGATCTACGCCTGCCTGTCCGACAATCCTCCCGAGGACATCGATCTGCTCGAACAGGTTATGACGGAGCGCCTGGCTCCCTACGATATCCGCAACGCCAAGGTGGCTCACCAAACAGATGTCATCGAGGATGGCAACTGGAAGCTCACGATTGAAAATAATCGCGAGTGCTATCACTGCTCCGCCAACCATCCGGAGCTGTGTGTATCCTTCGTCGATCTCGACTTCGGCTTCGATCCAGAGGCATTGAGCCCGGAAGATCTGGAAGAGGCAAGGGAGCACGAAGCACTCTATGCCGAGCGCACCAAAAGCTGGGAAGCGGATGGTTTTCCGTCCGCCGCCGTCGAGCAGCTCGTGGATTGCGCCACGAACTTCAGGACCCAGCGCCTCATCATCGCCGGCGCCGGCGAATCCCAGACGCCCGATGCGACGGCCGCGTCCTCCAAGCTCCTCGGCAGCATCACGCGGAAGGACCTCGGCGACACCCATCTTTGGGGTCACAATAGCTGGAATCACTTCATGGGCGACCACGCCGTCGTCTCGATCGTCATTCCGCTTTCGGCTGGAAAGACGCTGGTTCGTACCAAGTGGCTGGTCCACAAGGATGCCGTCGAGGGCGTGGACTATGATCTGCAGAAGTTGACCGACGTCTGGATCGCGACGACCGATCAGGACGCCGAGCTCGTTGCCAGGGCACATGCCGGCGCTCTCGATTCGGCCTACCTTCCCGGCCCTTATTCGCGCTTCTCAGAGACCACCCTCGACAAATTCGCAACGTGGTACATCGACCGGATGCGCGCTAATGGATACTAATGCGATGCAGACTTCGTTGGCTCCGCAGAGGGCGGAGTTCTGGGATATCGAGCGTGATGACACCCTCGTCTGTATAGACGTTCATCAGGAGACGCATGACGTGAAGAGTTTCACGTTTGCCTCTCCCCAGGGCAAGCATTTCGCCTTCCAGGCCGGACAGTACTTTCTGTTCGACTTTGCCATCGGTGCGGACACCGAGAGCCGCTGTTACAGCATCTCGTCCTCGCCGCAGCGCACAAATGCTTTTACTGTGACGGTGAAGCGAGTTGCGAATGGGCGGGTTTCGAACTGGCTTCACGACAGCATGGCCGTCGGAACCGCCGTCAAGGCGCAGGGGCCGCTGGGCCACTTCGTTCGACCCAACACGGCTGGCAAGTTCCTGCTGCTCTCCGGCGGATCGGGCATCACGCCGGTCATGTCCATCCTCCGGGACTTCGGCGATACATGCCGCCCTGCCGACATCGTCTTCATGCACGCCGCCCGCTCTCCACGGGATTTCATCTTTCGCAAAGAGCTTTTGAACCTCGCCGCAAGGATGAAGACAGTCAGGCTGCATTTCCTTCCCGAGGTCGTGGCTGGAGAACCGTCCTGGTCCGGCCTGACGGGCCGGATCTCCCCCGAATTCATGAAGCTTGCAGTTCCTGATCTCGCCGAGCGGACCGTGATGTGCTGCGGCCCCGCGCCCTTCATGGCCGCAGCCCGCGCAATCGCTGCGGATCTCGGTGTGCCCCCGTCGAGCTATATCGAAGAGAGCTTCGACGCCGCTGTCATCGACGAGGATAAGGTCGCCGCTCCGGCAGCACCGGTTGCAAAGGTTTACCAGGTCGAGTTCTCGAAGCAGGCGCGCAAGATCGAGGTGGCCGACGAGCAGACGATCCTGAGCTGCGCCAAGAAGGCCGGTGTCAGGATTCCCTCATCCTGCGCCAACGGCGTCTGCGGCACCTGCAAATCGAAATTGGTGTCCGGCTCGGTGGATATGAAGCACAACGGCGGTATCCGCCAACGCGAGATCGACGCGGGAATGTTCCTTCCCTGTTGTTCCAAGCCTCTAAGCGATCTCGTCATTGAGCGTTAATGGACATTCGGGCCACGCTGGCAGCAAGCAGCACGAGAGTCGGCGCGCACGGGCGACGTCGGCTTTCTGCTCGACCTCCGAGCCGGTACACTCAGTTCGAGGCCATTTGCCTCGATCTTTCAGCAACCTAAACATCGGGGGACACAACAAGAATGTCTGACTTCCCGTTTCCAGGCCTCAACCTCGCCATCGCCACGCCGTTCGACGATACCGGACGCATCGACTACGGCAGGCTCGAACACAATGTCGAGCGCTATCTCGCAGCGGGCGTCAGAAGCTTCCTGCTTAGCTCCGGCACCGGAATGCACGTCTATCTTTCCAAGGAAGAATCCGAGGAACTGATCAAGCGCGGCGCCCGTATCGTCGACGGTCGGGCAAAGGTGATCGCTCAGACATCCGCTCTCCTGATAGAGGACGTGGTGGAGCGAACGGTCCGCGCGCGCGATGCCGGCGCCGAAGGCGTCATGGTTCTTCCACCGTTCTTCGAAGGGCCGACCGACGATCAGGGGATCCTTGATTTCTATAGCGAGGTTGCGAAGGCGGGGCTTCCCGTCATCGGCTACAATGTACCCCAGGCCGTCGGCGTGGCGATCACGCCTGAACTTCTGGAGAAGCTGAACGAAATTCCTGGATTCTGCGCCGTGAAAGACAGCGGCGGAGATCTGGCGAAGCAAGCGGCGCTCATCCGCACCGGCCGGTTCGTGATGAACGGCGCCGACCCTCTCGTTCCCTATGCACTCTATGCGGGATGCGACGGTTTGATCTGGGGCGGTGCGAACTTCGCTCCGCGAACCTGCGTCGCGCTCGTCAATGCGGCGGCGGAGCGCAAGTGGGACGAGGTCCGCGAACTCTGGAAGATCCTGGAGCCGGCTATGGGGCTGATCTGGGAAGGTGACTACGTGCAATCCGTCTACACGGCAGCCGAACTGACCGGTTATGGCGCAGGCGTGCCGAGAAAGCCCTTCCGCGGGCTCGCCTCCGAGAAGGTTCCGCTTCTCCGTAAATCTCTCGAAGCGCTCATGGAGCGGGAAGCAATCTGACGTGGGCGAAACCGTGGGAAATGTCTATGTGGCATCCAGGCTCCCGAAACGCGCAGGCGTCTCGGGCTGGGTCGCAACGCTCCCGCCGCGGACGCCACGACCAGCCTTGCACGGCCCTATCACTGTCGACGTCGCAATCATCGGCGGCGGCTTCGCGGGGCTTTCCGCCGCCCGCCGCATTTCGCAACTGGACCCTACCGTCCGTGTGGCCGTCCTTGAGGCTGGTGTCGTCGGCGAAGGGCCGGCGGGGGCAAACTCGGGGTTCATCATCGATCTTCCCCACGAGGTTTCCTCCGACGATTTCAGCGGCGAGTCGGAGGCCAAGTTCAGACAATCCGTTCTGATACAGCGGTCTGCGGTCGCCCTGGCTACGGAGATGGCGGCGGAAAACGGTTGGGGCAAGGACATTTTCGATCCTTGCGGCCGCTACAGCGTGGCGATGAGCGCGGACGGCGACGAGCGCCTGAAAGCCTATTCCGGGCAGCTATCCAATATGGGCGAAGCTCATCGCCTTCTCAAAACCAGCGAAATCGAGGCGGTGACCGGATCGAAAGCCTTCACTTCCGGTCTCTTTACGCCTGGCACGGTCATCATCCAACCCGCCGCATACATACGCGGGGTCGCCGACTGCCTGAAGGAACCGGTCTCGCTGTTCGAGCAAACGCCTGCCCTCTCCTTCGGACGCTATGGCGCAGGCTGGTTGGTGAAAACCCCGCAGGGATCGGTGCAGGCGGCCAAGATCATCATGGCCAACAATGGGCACGCAGAAAGCTTCGGCTTCTTCCGGGGACGACTGCTGCATGTCTTCACCTATGCGTCCCTTACTGAGGAGTTCGATCCGTCACGATTAGGCGGCGAGCGAAAATGGGCGGCCACGCCGGCTCTGCCGATGGGTACAACGGTACGACGGCTTCCCACCGCCGGCGGTGATCGAATCCTGGTGCGATCGCGTTACAGCTACAATCCGGGCATCGCAGTCAGCGACGCCGCAATTCGCAGAGCCGGCCGGCTGCACGATGGGAAGTTTGCCCATCGTTTCCCCGCCTTGGGCGGTGTCGGAATGCAGTACCGGTGGGCCGGCGCGATGGCGCTCACCCGCAATCATGTTCCGGCCTTCGGGGAAATCGAACGTGACGTCTTCGCGGCATGCGGCTGCAACGGCCTTGGAGCCTCGAATTCCACGGCGGCCGGTATCGCTGCCGCAGAGCTTGCCCTGGGGCACGAGTCCGAACTTGGTCGCGTCTACCGTCAATTGGCCGCTCCGACATCCCTGCCGCCACAGCCTCTGACCACCATTGGAGCGAAGCTCCATTTGGCCTACCGGGAATGGAGCGCGGGGGCCGAATAGGAAGGAAATTTCATCTGCGCCGTCGGCGCACATGACATACCGGCTCGGCCGCCGGCCTCGACGCCTCGATGGCGAAGGCGTATGAGCAAAAGAAGGGCTGGCTGGGCTTCTACTGGGCGCCGACAGCGCTGCTCGGCAAATACGAGATATGGCGTGCCCTATGACAAGGAGCAGTGACTTGGCTGAACCAATCACCACTTGAGGCGTTATAGGTTCTTATGGGGTATCAAATATGCGCCGGGGGTCTTGCATGTCGTCTGAAGTCGAACTGAAGCTTGAACTTTCCACCAAAGCCGCAAGGCGGTTGCTGGGGTTCAATCCCCTTGCCCACCCCGACAAGGTACTGAAACAGACTTCAACCTATTTCGACACCGACGACCACAAGCTTCTCCAGAACGGATTCACCCTTCGCATCCGTCGGACCGGCGATGTCCATGTCCAGACTGTGAAAGCGGTGGGCCGGAGCCAGACTATTTTTGCCCGATCGGAATGGGAGACCCCCATCGAAGGGGACACGCCCGTCGTCGACAATTCCAGTCCGCTGAAGACCGAATTAGGTGACGGACTTGCCCTGCAGCCCGCATTCAACGTGGAAATCGAGAGGCGCCTTTGGACTGTGGAGGAAAATGGCTCCCAGATCGAGGTGGTGATCGACCAGGGATCGGTCATTTCCGGTGACCGGAACTCCGCCGTGCGGGAAGCCGAGCTAGAGCTGAAGGGTGGCAACCAGAAGGATTTGTTCGTATTCGCGCGCAAGATCGAAGCGATCGCTCCCATTCGTTTTGGCGTTCGTTCCAAGGCAGAAAGGGGCTTCGCGCTGATCGAGCAACAGAAATCCGTATTCAAGGCGGAGCGTCTCTACCTCGATCAGGACATGCGTGCGTCCGATGCTTTTCAAACGATTGCCGCCTCGTGCTTCCGGCACTTTCGCTTGAACGAGGACGTTCTGCTGCGGCAAAGAAATGCCGAAGCGCTGCACCAGGCCCGCGTGGCGTTGCGTCGCCTGCGCTCGGACTTCTCGCTCTTCAAGCGATTGCTTCCGGGTGATGAGCCGCAGCGGCTGAAGGACGAGCTCCGCTGGTTGGCCGGAGTGCTTGGAGAGGGGCGCAATCTGGATGTGCTGCTGGCAAAGGCGGCGGACCCAGACCTGCGGGATCGGCTGAAGGACGCTCGTGAAGCCGCTTACGACGAAGTGGTCGAGGTATTGGACTCCAGTCGCGCCCGCGCGCTCATGCTGGACTTTAACGAGTGGCTTCGATGTGGCGAATATCTTTCGCTGCCGGAGACTGAGGATGTTCGGGAGCTGCCGGCGCCGGAATTTGCGGAAATGGCGCTCAATCGGATGCGCAAGAAGCTGAAGAAGCACGGGCAGGCGCTCGCGAAAGTCGACGATCAGCAACGCCACCAGGCTCGCAAGGACGCGAAGAAGCTGCGCTATGCGGCCGAGTTCTTTGGATCGCTGTTCGACGACAAGCGCGGCGCCCGTCGCCATCGACGTTTCATCGGCGCAATGGAGGAGCTTCAGGACCATCTTGGATCGCTGAACGATCTTGCAACCGGGCCTGACGTTCTGCGCAAGCATGGTCTGGCGGACCATCCAGCTTCTGACAGCGTTCTCTCGCATGCGGACAAGGATGCTTTGATAGACGATGCGCAGGTTTCGCTTGACGACGTGCTGGACGCGAAGCGGTTCTGGCGGTGAACATCATCACCCAGTAAGGGCACGCCTTTGAGCTTGGGCCTTTTCGAGAATCATGGTGATCTCTCTGGCTTCGTCTCAAGCACTTCAGTCGGGCTCCGTTCGCCGGCAGCGGCGCCGGCCGGCAAATTATACAGCACGGAATCGCCGAATTCATGCGTGCGATAGCCGCCTGCGGTAAGCGCTGCGGAAGTCTTGGTGAGCAGGGCATCGTCGGCGAAGGCGCGCAGGAGCTCGAAATGGCTTTCACCGGGCTGGTGGACGCCTGTGAGAATCGCATCGACTACACGGAGCGGCGTGCTCTGCGCGATGCGTCCGGTTGCGACGCCATTTCCGGCACGAACGCTGCCATCGGGACTGGCGGCTGCCTCGAGCGCGCGCACGACGCTAGTGCCGATCGCGATGATACGGCCGCCGCGGAGTTTTGCTTGCGCAACCTGCGCGACGGTGCATTCGGGGATGTGGTATGGCTCGTCGAAAGGGAGACGCGCGTCGAGCGCGGGATCGCCGGTGGAGGAAATGCCTGCGGCATGCGTGAGTGCTGCGAAGTCGATGCCGCGCCGACGCCAAGCCTGAAGCATGCGCCAGTCAAGCGCGAAGCCTGCCGACGGCGCCTCGAATGCGAACGGGCGGGCGGCAATCTTCGTCCAGACATCCCACAGTACCAAGAGCTCGGGAACGTGCGCATATTGGATCGGCCGGCCGTGCTGCGCCAGTCCCGCAAATATCGCTGCGTGATTACCGAGGAAGCGCAGTTCAAGAAGTCGAGGATGGTCGAGGAGGCGCTCGACCATTGCTTCAAGTGGACCGAGCCGGAGGCCGTCGCCTATTGAAAGCGCAGGCGGAGGCAGCCGGTCTTCCGTGCGTGTCCGATGATCGCCCGGGCCGAAGGCAATCGCTACGAAGCGGCTGGGATCGGGAAGCGATAACCAGCCCGCCAGGCGGATCTCGACCGCTTTGCTGCTCGGGACATGCATACCGCGCAAACTGGCAGGCAAGGTCGCGGCGTCATTGGCGACAACCAGATCGCCGGGATTGAACTGCGTCGCAAGCCTACTGCGCGGCAGGTGGCGCATCGTACCACCCGCCTCGACCACGAGCAGCTTGGCGGAGTATGGGTCGGAACGGTCGGCGGCGATCATGCCTGTCCTCCAGCCATGAGCCCAGCACGGACCGGCAACGCGTTGAGCATCTTCTCGATGATCTCCGCCGCAGCGAGGTCTGGGGCCTTCAAGGTCGACGGATCAGCGTCCGGAACCGCCTGTGCATGAAGCGGCGTGCCCATATCGCCGGGATCAACCGCCAGAAGCCTTACACCGTCGGCTTTCGCCTCCTCATCCCAAATCGCCGTAAGATGGGCAAGTGCGGCCTTGCTGGCTCCATACGCCCCCCAGCCGGAATAGGCGTTGACCGCCGCGTCGCTGGAGATGTTGATCACCAGCGCGCCGCGGCCCTCGCGTGCAGACGCGGCAAGCGCACCGAACAGCGCTTTCGTCAGCCGGAACACGCCGACGAGGTTGACCGCAAGTGCTGCTTCCAGCTCCTCGCACTCGGTATCGGCCAGAAGCGCCAGAGGGACCGGACCGAGGCACGACGCATTGTTGATCAGGACCTCGAGCCCGCCGAGATTGGCCGTGACCTGCATCGCGATGGGGTAGATCTCGCCCTTCTTGCCTATGTCGGCAACAATGCCATGCGCGCCCGTCTCGGCCGCAACGCGTTCGACCTTCTCGGCGGTGCGAGCGACAAAAGCGACACGGGCGCCTTTCGCGGCAAGCTGCCGCACAAGCGCCAGCCCAAGGCCGGAAGTGCCCCCCGTGACCGCAACGCGAAGTCCCTGAAAACCGTAATTCGTATGCATTGCCGGTGCTCCTTCAATGAGTACGAACAACTGCTACAAGTTCAAGTTAACTTGAAGTCAAGCGGGAATCGTGCTTTTCTTTACGCATGGACCCGATGCTGACCATCACCGACGTGTCACGACGCAGCGGCATTGCCTCATCGGCCCTGCGCTTCTACGAGGAGCGTGGGCTGATCGCATCCGAACGCGCCGGTTCTGGGCACAGGCGCTATCACCGGTCCGTATTGCGCCGGATCGCCTTCATCGCCTTCGCCCAACGGATCGGGCTGACGCTCGAGGAGATCGGCGCCGAGCTTGCCAAGTTGCCGGCCGATAGAGTGCCGTCGCGTCGGGATTGGTCGCACTTGTCGGGCGCATGGGCAAAGCGCATCGATGAGCGCATAAGCGAGCTGCAGCGCCTGCGGTCTGGACTGACGGAGTGCATCGGCTGCGGCTGCCTGTCGATCGACCGGTGCAACCTGGCGAACCCCGCCGATGTGGCAGGACGGAAGGGACCAGGGCCGCGCTATTGGCTGGGTTGAGCAGGCGCAGCCGACATTCCGCTCCAGTTCTATATCCCAAGAGCCTGGATCGCATCGAGCAGGTGTTTCATCTCGGTTGGTTTTCCAACATTGACGGCGCTGGCAAGGATTGCATCCCGGGCGAGTTCGGACCTTTCGCATGCGCTTGCCAGGACGAACGGCACGCCCAGGGACTTCAATAGAATTGCGACAGGCGTCACCTTTCCATCGCCCAGACTGACATCCAGGACCGCTGCATCGGGACGTTCTTCTTCCAGGAGATCGACGGCACCTTGGACTGAACCAACTGGTCCGAGCACGCGGAAGCCTTCCTTGATCAACGCTGCCCTGAGATCCATCGCTATGAAGAACTCGTCTTCAACGATGAGGATGAGGCGCCTGCGTTCATCGTCTCCTTTCGCAGGTCCGCTCATCAGATCCTCACATCGGGAGTTTGATCGTTGCTCTCAAACCAGTAGCACCATAGATAAGTTCCGCCTCTCCGCCCAAATGGGCAGCGCTGCCCTCGATTAATTCCGTGCCGTAGCCTTTGCGCATTGGCGCTCTCACGGCCGGCCCGTTCTCCTCCCGCCACTCATATTTCAGGTAGGTTCGGTCCTTTGGGCCGGTTTCAAGCGACCACTTCATATGGATTTCACCTTCTGGAACAGACAAAGCACCGTATTTTACTGCGTTGGTGGCCAGTTCATGGATGATCATGCTTACCGGAAGGACCTTGGAACTCGACAACTGGACAGTCGGGCCGTCGAAATGAATCCGATCCATGCCGGTTTCACCGACTGAGTTTTTCAGCAAAGCCGCAAGATCAGCCGTTCCTTTGTTTGAAACGAATTCCTGGGCGCGTAGAGCGACCTCCACCCGCCCCAGGAAGGCATCGCGATATTCATTTGCGGTCCGGTCTTCGGTACCTGTTTGCATCGCAATCGCACGCACGACTGCGAACAGGTTTTTCATGCGGTGCCGGCTTTCGGAGATGATGAAGTTTTGTTCCGCTTCATGGCGCTGTCGCTCGGTAACGTCGTCGAAAAGCACGAGGATGTTGGTGCTGTTGTCGTCGGGGTGAATGAGGCGACGCGCATCGACGAGGAAAGTCCGCCGACCGATCACGGGGAAGTCGTGCGTCACTTCAAATCCGATGACGGCAGACGCTTTTGGAATGACCAAAGCAATGAGTTGCCGAAGCTCTTCAATGTCCCATTGACCGTTACCGAGGTCAAAGAAACTGCGCCCCAAAATGTCGTCGCGCTCGACTTTAAAGGTGCGGATAAAAGCGTTGTTGGCAGTCGCTACACAAAAACCCTGGTCCAAGACGACCACCGGCTGGGTCATCGTATCAACGACGCCTTGTGCTTGGACATGACTGCTTCTTAGCAAACGATACAAGTCTTCCAACATCATCGAGAAAATCTTTCCCTGGCTAGAAGTATCCTCATATTGACGCTTCGGTGTAACGCTCCGATGCGCGTCAGGTTGCATGCAAAGGCCTTATTTAGCTTGAAAGAGCTACCAAGGATGATGATTGGGCACCAAGACAAGGATGACAGCTTCAGATGGTTTTACAAGCGGCTCTCGTGGGCGGAACAGCCATTCGTAGGTGACCAGGAGTCACCCGTATTTCAGGCGCAGGAAGACGCTGCGATTGCGACAACGAAGTGAACATGGACTTGTGCGTCATTCGGATCGGAAAAGCACCGGGGAACCCGGCGAGAAGCACAAAACAAGCTGTTGAGCCTGTCACCCATGGTTCAAGGCTTCATCGAAACCACGGCAGAAGACGCCAAACATATCCGCTTTATGAATATTTCTGAAAAATTCATTCATTATTAAATACAATTTAAGCAAATAGCTCTAGTTGAAACCCATTTTTATTAGGGCAACTTTTATGAACATCAGTATTGCAAAGAGCCTTATTGCTTTCGGTGTCGTGATGACCATAGGGCTTGTTGGCTCGGTAGGGTTGCAGCAAATCGCCTTGAACCGGCTCAAAGTGAACGGGCCGATCTATGAGCAGGTCGTCAATGGAAAGGATCTCGTTGCCGATATCCTGCCGCCGCCGCTTTTCGTGGTGGAATCCTATATGTTGGCTTTGGAAGCCAGTGATTTTCCGGAGCTTGCCGACGCGAATGCGGCCAAAATCGCCAAGCTCCAACAAGACTACAATGAGCGTCGCGCTTACTGGAAAACCTCAAGCTTGCCGCAGGGTTTGAAGGATCAACTGGCCAATGCGGTGCTGACCAAATCCGATGTCTTCTGGCAGGAAATGGACGGCGAGGTTCTCCCCGCACTGGCGGCTAAGGATACGGCAAAGGTCAAGGAGCTGCTCGTCCATCTCAAAGGCACGTTCCACTTGCATCAGGACGCCGTCGAGGAACTGGTGACCAGCTCGAACGATTTTCTCTCGGGTCAGGAGACGGGTGCGCGCGAAGAGATCCATCGCTGGACGATATTCTCGCTCTCTGCTGCTGGCGGATCCATACTACTGCTGATTGGCGGAACACTCCTTTTGCGACGCAGGGCGATCGTGCCCCTGGAAAGCATGAGGGCCTATATGGGCGTGCTTGCCGGTGGCGACTACACCAAAGAAGTGCCGCATTCCGAACGCTCCGATGAAATCGGCGCGATGGCGAAGTCGGTTGCCGTGTTCAAAACCAAGGCTCAGGAGCACCAGCGGCTCGAGACGGAGGCGGAAGTCAATCGCGCGCTTTCCGAACGGGAACGGGCGGAGCAGGAGCGTATCCGTGCGCGGGAGGCGGCAGATATCAAGTTCGCGGTCGATGCACTCGCCGACGGTCTCGGCCAACTTGCCAACAGCAACCTCACACACCGGATAGATGTCGCCTTCGCACCGCAGCTCGACGTCGTGCGCCGAGACTTCAACGCCGCGGTAGAACAGCTTGAGGATGCTCTGCGCGAGGTCGGCCAGAACGCGCAGGCAATTGCGACCGATTCCAACCGGGTCAGCTCGGCGACGGGCGACCTGTCCAAACGGACGGAACAGCAAGCCGCTTCTGTCGAGGAGACCGCGGCAGCCCTCGAACAGATCACCACCACTGTCACGGATTCCAGCCGCCGTGCGGATGAAGCCGGCCGGCTCGTCGTGACAGCTCGCGAAAATGCAGAAAAATCAGGCGAGATCGTCCGCCGCGCGATCGCGGCGATGGGTGAGATCGAAGCATCTTCAAACGAGATTTCAAACATCATCGGCGTCATCGACGATATCGCTTTCCAAACGAACCTTCTGGCGCTGAATGCAGGTGTCGAGGCGGCGCGGGCCGGGGAAGCCGGCAAGGGCTTTGCCGTCGTCGCTCAGGAAGTGCGCGAGCTTGCGCAACGCTCGGCGGGTGCTGCCAAGGAGATCAAGACGTTGATCAACACCTCCGGCGAGCAGGTGAAGAATGGCGTGGCCCTCGTCGGGGAAACCGGTCAGGCGCTCGATCAGATCGGCCGGCAGGTGGAGGCCATAAATGCCAACGTGGCGGCGATCGTCGAAGCGTCGCGAGAACAGGCAATCGGCCTCAAGGAAATCAACCAGGCAGTCAACACCATAGATCAGGGCACGCAACAGAATACGTCCATGGTCGTGGAATCCAACGCCGCCAGCCATAGCCTTGCGAACGAAGCCGAAGCTCTCTTCAATCTTCTCGGCCGCTTCCGGATCGGCGCAGCCAATCAACCGGCCGTAGCCCCTGTCGCAGAAGCACATCAGCAGCACAGGCCCGTCGAGTCGCCGGCACGCAGACTGTCGGCGAAGCTGGCAGGCGCTTTTGGAGGGAGAGCAGCAGCGGCAAATGCCGCGACCTCCTGGGAGGAGTTCTAGGGCGCAAAACGCATGTCTTCCGCGGGATGCTCGTCACAGTGAAGCGGAAGAGCATTTTTATCGGGCAAATGGTCTTCACGGCAACAGCGGTCGCTGCTTGCCCGATGAGAGCCTGCTCATGCAAAGTCATTTCTTGGACCGGTGATCCGTCACTCGTACGGCTCTCTCGCAGACGTTATTCTTTTGCGGAAGACCGCGCGTTAACGTCCAGCTAATTCCGTGCCGCGGCGTCGCTTTTTCCGTTATCCATATTTCGCGACCCACACTTGCTAGCTAATTTTCATTACGCTAAATTACGCAAGAGTTAGTTGTATCTATCACCGCTGCCATTCGGCGCGAAGGGTTTTCAACGCGGGTTCTTTGTCTAGCAACATGATTTTGAATCATCGCATTACACGAATTGTTATCGGCCTCGTGCTGCTGGCGATCGCTGTCGTCGTCTCGTTACCGGCAATCACCGGCTTCACGAGCCGAGACGGTACAGTCAATGCCCGCTTCGCCATCGTCAATTCGCCCATTGACGGTATGATTTCAGGAGAGCCCGCTAAGGTAGGCACGCCTGTCAAAGAGGGCCAAGCGGTCGCAGAAATCAGCAACCCACGCGTCAATCGTGCAATCCTTGCTTCGCTCGAAGCGGATCGCAACACGGCGCGCGACCGCGTAGTGGCCCTGAAGACCGAGCGGGACGCGCTTACCGCGCTTCGCGAACAGCTATCCAAACGCCTGGACATCTTCAGGGAAGCCACAATTTCCAATCTGGAACGCGAAGTGGAGATCCTGAAAAAGAAAGTGCAAGTTTCGCAAGCTCAGGATCTTGCCGCCCAGGTCGACCTGAGCCGCCGGATGGACCTGGAGTCGAAAGGTATTCTCACCCAGAGGATGGTCGACGCCGCCCGCGCCGCAGGAGCCGCGACCGGCGGTGAGGTCGAAATCAGCAATCTGACCGTCGATCAGTTGGAACAAAGGCTCACCGCGCTTCGCCAGGGTATTTTTGTGTTCGGCGACGGGCAGAATGACGTGCCTTATTCGCGGCAACGCCAGGACGAGGTTATCGTCCGGATCGGTGACTTGAACTCACGCATAGCGGAAAATGAGACACGAGCTGCCGAAGTTGAAAAACAATTGATCGTAGAACGGAGCCGCGTCGATACCCTTGAATCCGCGACCGCGGCAGCGCCATTCGACGGTGTGGTTTGGAGCAGGACGATCGTCAACGGCTCGAATGTCGTGCTCAACAGCGAGCTGATGCGTCTCCTCGACTGCCGGGAAATGTTTGTCGATATTCTCGTTCCCGAGGTCGACTATGACGAGATTTATCCTGGGCTTTCTGCGCAGGTGCGGCTGTTCGGGCGCAGCGACGTCTTCAATGGCACGGTAGCGTCGGTAAAAGGCAGCTCAGCGGCGGTCGAAAGCGATTCCTTTGCGGCCAGTCTACCGGCTTCGTCCCAGCGCAATGCCCGCATTCGGGTTCGCCTGGAGCCATCCTTCATGAACGACGATTTTGCGAATTTTTGCCAGGTCGGTCGAACGGTCCAGGTACGCTTTCCCAAACACGGTGTTGGCTTGTCGAATTGGGTTAAAAGCCTGTGGTTCAGTATCTTCTAGCGCTGGCGCCGACCTTCGTCGTTTTAGCCCTTTTTCTGTTGGGGCCGTTCAATTGGTCGCGTCACCATACCTGGACACGGGCAATTACCTGCGCCTTCGTCGGAGCGATCGCATTACGCTATATGCTTTGGCGGCTGACCGAAACCGTTCTTCCCTACCCCTATGACGGCGTCAATTTTTATTGGGTATGGTTTGTCTTCATCGTCGAGATGCTGGCCTTTACGGAGGTTGTGCTTTTCCTTGTCCTGATGAGCCGCTACGTCGATCGAAGCGCGGAAGCTGACAAACTGGCGCGCACCTTCTTTGCACGCGAGGAGCGAGAACTGCCGACGGTGGATATCTTCATTCCCACCTACAACGAGCCGCTCGACGTGCTTGAAAGAACCATCGTCGGCGCGTTGTCGCTCGATTACCCCGCCGACAAGCTGAAGGTATATGTGCTCGACGACAAGCGTCGCGATTGGCTCAAGGATTTCTGCGAGGAAAAGAACGCAATTCACGTCACACGCGGCGATAATGCGCACGCCAAAGCCGGCAACATGAACAATGGGCTGAAGGTCAGTTCGGGCGACTTCATCGCCGTCTTCGACGCCGATTTCGTGCCCTATCGACATTTTCTGCGCCGGACGCTGCCGTTCTTTTCCGATGAAAGCATTGGCATCGTCCAGACGCCCCAACATTTTTTCAATGCCGATCCGGTGCAGTCGAACCTCGGTCTGGAGAAAATCTGGCCGGATGAGCAGCGCTTGTTTTTTGACGAGATCGCTCCCAGCAGAGACGTGTGGGACGTCAGTTTTTGTTGCGGCTCATGTTCGATCGCCCGCCGCAAGGCTGTCGACGCTATTGGCGGCTTTCCAACGGAATCCATCACGGAGGATTTGCTGACGACGCTGTCCATGCTCAACATGGGCTACAAGACGCGCTATCTGAACGAGCGCTTATCGATGGGATTAGCCGCCGAGAATCTCACCGGCTATTTCGTGCAGCGCGAGCGGTGGTGTCAGGGCGGTATTCAGACGTTGTTTCTGCACAACGGCCCGCTGCGCGGTCCGGGATTGTCGCTGTTTCAACGCATCATGTTCCTGCCGGCATCGTGGCTGGTGCAATATCTGGTCCGTTTCATGATATTGATCGTCCCGATCGTCTATCTGTGGTTCGGGCTGCTGCCGCTTTATTTCACCGATATTTCCGATTACGTCTCCTATCAACTGCCGCTGCTGACGGCCTATTTCCTTCTCATGCTCTGGATAACGCCGACACGTTACCTGCCGATCATTTCAAGCGCGGTCGGTACATTTGCGACGTTCCGAATGCTGCCGACCGTTGTGTCCAGCCTTATTCGGCCGTTCGGCAAACCGTTCAGGGTGACGCCGAAGGGCAGCGGCAACGAGGCGAACCAGTTCGACAAATATACTTTCACCTGGATCTCAAGCCTGATCGCGGTCACCGTCGTCGGCCTATTGATCAATATCGTGCCGGAGACAACTCATATTCAAGGCCAGTTTTCGCCGATAGCTGCCTTGTGGGCCGGCATCAATGTCATCGTTTTGGGGATAGCGTCTCTGATCTGCTTTGAAAAACCCCGACGGTTGTTTGATGCGTTCAAACTTGATGAGACCGCCAAGGTGGACGATATCCCTGGCCAGGTCGTCAGTTTGGCGCTGGACAAGGCAGTGGTCGCAGT
Source organism: Rhizobium sp. CB3090 (assembly GCF_029714285.1). Taxonomy (NCBI): domain Bacteria; kingdom Pseudomonadati; phylum Pseudomonadota; class Alphaproteobacteria; order Hyphomicrobiales; family Rhizobiaceae; genus Rhizobium; species Rhizobium sp. CB3090. The sequence goes on along the minus strand of NZ_CP121663.1, from coordinate 73,589 downwards.
GCCCACCGAATCCCGTTTTCAGTCCAGCCTGGTTTCGCTGAAGCTTGATGGCTTCGCACCGTTCAAAGCAGAACTGAAACAGGTCACACAACGGCGCAGAAGCATAGCCCGTGGCGGCGACAGACAAGCCTATTATCTTCACCTGCATTTCGATCTCAGCAAATCTGATCGCGACAAAATGATCGTGAAGCTCTACACCGGTCAATATTCGCAGGACATCCGCGACATCGACAAGGTCGCCGTCTCAGTCAATCTTCTGCTGCGCTCATTCGGGCGAACCCGCACGTTATAGCCGGCAATTGAAGCTTAAGGGACGGCCGATAGGATGTGGCGGCAAATAGCCAGCCTCTCACCATCAATGACTGAAATCGCTGTCAACTTCATACATCCAATGGCGCAGATGGTCGAGCAGAAGCGCCACATCATATCGCCATTCCAAAGCCAACAGCTTCAAGTCCATGGAGCCTGATTGGAGCCGCAGGTCCAGCGCTTGCCTGAGCTGAGCAAGCTCGTCGGCCGTTGGCGAATGTTGTAGTGAGTGCCTCAGCTTGCGCCCACGGGAAAGGCGCTTGGCAAACAGTTCCAGATCCTCATTCAATTTTATGGTCGTTTCGGTCATTACTTATCCTCCGACCCTTAAAATATGTCGTAATACGATATATTTCAATCCGCCTCCGACGCGGCAATTTGGGTAGGATCGGCAAGCCATCCGAACTATACCGGTTCGCCTTAAGGAGAATGCACCCATATCAGGACAGCGCCTGCTGCGAGCACGCGATGGAAAGGGACGCTTAGGTTCTGAAACGGCACGAGGAGGACTCTATTCAGATCGTGACTGGAGAGGCGCGCGGCCCGCTCCAGCAACCTGACATCGGCAATATCGCGCGAGATCGCTAGCTAGGTGCGCCAACCTCCTCTTGCAGCTCCGCCAACTCAGTCCTTAGCGATCAATCCGTGGAGAATGATATCCACATGCGCTTCGAAAAATGCGTCGACATCCTGTGGTTTGCGATCTGCGAAGATCATCTGCGATATGCATAACATCACGGCCGACCCTATCACCGTATCCGGAATCTTGATCGCTGGCGCAGCTCTCAGCTCGCCGGCGGCGACGCCCTCTTCAAAAAGCTTTTGCGCGGCGTTCATGAGCGGGACGACGAATTCGTCGTGATGGCGATCCACGACCTGAGGAAACCGGGAGCCCTCGGCAATCACGAAGCGTAGGAGCTCCCTCGTCTTCCGGTCCAATACGAGGCGATCATAGGACATGCGCAGGAAGGCCTTGATCCTCTCCGTATAAGGTCCGCTCAATGTCTTTGCATAGGCGCTGACATCGGCGAACGAAACGGAGAGATGGCGGATCATCTCCTCAAACAGCCGCTCCTTCGTTTCGAAATAGAAATAGATCGTCCCCTTCGTGACGCCAACGCGACTGGCGATGTCCTCGACGCGTGTCGCCACATAGCCCCGCTCGACGAATTCCTCGAAGGCCGCATCAAGTATCTCATTGGGTCGTTGCGCTTTCCGCTGCGCCCGCAGCCCCGCCTGCTTTCCTGCTGACATGTTACGTCCTCCCTGGCTTGGGATACTTCGACACAATCGCTTCCATAGTCATCAATTATTTCATTGACTAATCAGTCAGTCAATAATATTTGGCGGAACACGAACATGAAATCCGCGATCGAGGGGATGAAATGGGTAAATGGGCAATCATCATGGGGTTCGCGCTGACGCTCGCGCTCGCTTCATGCGATCAAAACAAGAAGCAGGTCACACAGGTGCCGCAGAGCGTCAGAACCGTTGAGGCAGCGCTCAGCAAACCCACCGCAAAGACGACCGTCACTGGCGAAGTGAAGGCCCGGATTGAATCGGAGCTTTCGTTCCGCGTCAGCGGTCGGATCATCGAGCGAAACGTGGATGTCGGAGCGAAAGTCAAAGCGGGCGACCTGCTGGCCAAGATAGATCCACAAGAGCAGCGGGCGGACGTTGATGTGGCGATGGCAAGCCTTCAGGCAGCCGAAGCACAGTTGACGCAGGCACAATTGGCGGACGCACGCCAGGAAAGCCTCTTCAAAAACCAAGTGACGACTCGAGCCGCCTATGATGCTGCCCGGGAGACGCTCCTGACCGCTCAGGGAACCGAGGAGGCAGCCAAGGCTCAGCTTGAAACCGCCAAGGACGCTCTTTCCTACACCGAACTTCGCGCCGACGCGGACGGGATCATCACGGAACGCAATGCCGAGGTCGGTCAGGTGGCGCAGGCCGCGCAGACCGTATTCACGCTCGCCCACGATGGCCCGCGCGATGCCGTCTTCAATGTCTTTGAGTCCCTGTTTATCAAGGAACAGCCCGACAAGCAGGTCGAGGTCGCTCTCATTTCCAATGCCTCCAAGCGGGTCTCGGCGGCGGTGCGGGAAATATCGCCGACGATCGATGGTGCCACGGGCACGATAAGGGTCAAGGTCGGGCTGGAAGATGGCGCCGGCATGCCGCTCGGAGCGGCTGTCACCGGGACATTCAGCATGCCGTCGGCGGAAGCGATCGTGCTTCCGTGGGGCGCTATGGCATCGGCGGGCGGCCAGCCGGCAGTCTGGGTCGTCGACCCCGCCACGAGCGAGGTCTCCTTACGCAAAATTCAAGTCGCGGAATATGACACCGGACAGTTCGCAGTCAGCGCCGGGCTCAAACCACATGAGATCGTGGTTGCCGAAGGCGGCAAATTCCTGCGCCCCGGTCAGCACGTCGACCATTCCCAAGAGGCCGCGAAATGAGAAACTTCTTGATTGCAGCATCCCTGCTGCTGGCTACATCCATGCTGACGTCCTGCGACGCCAAGCCCGCCGAGACGGAACAGAAAGTGCGGCCGGTTCTATCGACCTTCATCAAACCCGAGCCTGTGATCAGCCTCCACCTACCCGGCACGATCGAGCCGAGGATCGAAACAGAACTGGGTTTTCGCGTCCTGGGCCGGATCGTCGCACGTGATGTCAATGTCGGCGATCTCGTCACGAAGGGACAGGTGGTCGCAGCCATCGATCCCCTTTCACTCGAGCTTGCCGTCCGCAGCGCCCGCGCCGATCTTTCAAACAGCCAGGCGCAATTGACCAACGCTTCGACATCGGAGGAGCGCCAGCGCGTGCTTGCCGAATCCCGATCGGGCAGCGAGGCCGCTCTCGAAAGCGCGGAACAGGCGAAAAAGTCAGCCGCCGCTTCCGTCGCCAAGGCACAAGCCAATCTGGCGAAAGCGGAAGAACAGCTTGGCTATGCTCAATTGAAAGCGGAGTTCGATGGCGTCGTCACCGCAACTTCAGCGGAGATTGGGCAGGTCGTTTCGGCGGGACAGACTGTCCTGACCATCGCTCGTCCGGACGTGCGTGAAGCGGTCATCGACATCCCGGAAGCAAGCCTCGACGGTCTGAAGCCGGGTTCGCCGTTCGAGATCGCTCTGCAGCTTGATCCGACCATAAGGGTCACAGGCATTGTGCGCGAAATTGCGCCTGAAGCGGAAGCGACCACGCGGACTAGGCGCACAAAGATCACGCTTACCAATCCGCCGGATGCGTTCCGCCTGGGCTCGATCATCACGGCTAGCGCTGTCGTCGACAGCGCGCCGACCATCTCTCTCCCATCGACCGCCATTCTGGACAAAGACGGCCAGCCGGGCGTCTGGGTGATCGACCCTGAAAAAGCGGCGATATTCCGCAAGGCCGTAACCCTGGATAGCTCCTTCAGCGATCCGGACCGGGTACGTATCCTCGGCGGCCTCAAGGTCGGCGATCAGGTTGCGATAGCCGGCGTTCATCACCTGACCGAAGGCCAGAAGGTCAAACTCACGCAGGAGAACCAACTTTGAAGACCTTCAACCTCTCCGACTGGGCGCTCGAACACCGTTCGATGATCTGGTACTTCATGATCGTCTTCATTCTCGCCGGCGTGTTTTCCTATATGGGACTCGGCCGCGAAGAAGACCCTTCTTTCACCATCAAGACCATGGTTATCCAAGCGCAATGGCCGGGCGCTTCCGCTGAGGAAGTCACCAAGCAGGTGACCGATCGCATCGAAAAGAAGCTGGAAGAGCTCGAATCCCTGGACCACACCCGCAGCGTCACCACTGCGGGGCAGACGACCATCTTTGTCGAACTGCTTCCGACGACAAAGGCCAAGAACGTGGAAAGCACCTGGGTCCGCGTTCGCAACATGGTCGCGGACATACAGGGCAATTTTCCGTCCGGGGTGGTGGGGCCCTTCTTCAATGACCGCTTCGGCGACGTCTATGGCAATATCTTCGCCTTCACCAGCGACGGCCTCTCCCAGAGGCAGCTTCGCGATCTCGTAGAAGATGCGCGCGCCCGGATTCTCACCGTTCCGAACGTCGGCAAGGTCGATATCATCGGTGCGCAGAACGAAGCGGTCTATCTCGAATTCTCTACCCGCAAGATCGCCGCGCTCGGCATCGATCGCCAGTCCATCATCTCGACGCTGCAGGCACAAAACGCCGTCACCCAATCCGGCTTCGTCGAGGCGGGACCCGAGCGCATCGCGCTTCGCGTCGGTGGCCAGTTCGCGTCGGAGGATAGCCTGCGGGCGATCAACCTCAGGGTCAACGACCGCTTCTTTCCACTGACCGATGTCGCGACGATCAAGCGCGGCTATGTCGATCCGCCGTCGTCGCTTTTCCGCTTCAATGGCCAGCCGGCCATTGGCGTGGCGATCGGCATGAAACAAGGCGCCAATCTGCTCGAATTCGGCAAGGCTCTGGACAAGAAGGTCGACGAGATCGTCGGCGTTTTGCCGGTGGGTGTCGATGTTCATCAGGTTTCCGATCAGCCGGCCGTGGTCGATGAAGCTGTTTCCGGCTTTACGCGCGCGCTCTTCGAAGCAATCGCCATTGTGCTTGCGATCAGCTTCATCAGCCTTGGGCTGAGAGCGGGCCTGGTCGTCGCAATCTCCATTCCGCTCGTCCTTGCCATTACATTCCTGGTGATGAGCTATTCGGGCATTTCACTGCAGCGCATCTCGCTCGGTGCCCTGATCATCGCACTCGGCCTATTGGTCGACGACGCCATGATTGCCGTCGAAATGATGGTGGCACGTCTGGAGGTCGGCGACGACCTGCGCAAGGCGGCCACCTACGTTTATACCTCGACAGCCTTCCCCATGCTGACCGGCACGCTCGTCACCGTCGCGGGCTTCATTCCGATCGGCCTCAACGACAGTGCTGCCGGCGAGTTCACCTTTACTCTCTTCGTCGTGATTGCCGTATCGCTGGTCGTTTCCTGGATCGTTGCGGTTCTCTTCACCCCGTTGCTCGGGGTGACGATCCTGCCCAAGACCATGAAGAAGCATCACGAGAAGAAGGGCTGGTTCGGTTCCCTGTTCTCGGGAACTCTCAAGATCGCGATGCGCTTCCGTTGGGCGACCATCGCTCTGACCATCCTTGCCTTTGGATTTTCCATCTTCGGCATGGGCTATGTGCAGCAACAGTTCTTCCCGTCATCGGACCGCCCGGAACTGATCGTCGACTGGAACCTGCCGCACAACAGCTCGATCACCGAAACGAACCGCCAGATGGCCCAGTTCGAGCGGGAAATGCTGGCCAACAATCCGGGCATCGATCACTGGTCCAGCTATGTCGGCCAGGGTGCGCCGCGTTTCATCCTCTCCTTCGACGTGCAGACGCCTGACGTGACCTTCGGCCAGACGGTCATCGTAACGAAGGGGCTGGATGTGCGCGACAAGGTGCGGGCAGAGCTTCAAGACTATCTCAAGAAGACTTTCCCCGGAACGGACGCCTTCGTGAAGCTGCTGGATATCGGCCCGCCGGTCGGCAAGCCTGTTCAATACAGGATCAGCGGCCCGGATATTCAAAAGGTCCGCAGCATAGCGCAGGACTTCGCGGGCATCATGGGTGACAACCCATTGCTCAACGGCATCAACTTCGATTGGAACGAGCCCGCCCGCGTCATCAAGGTCGACGTGCTGCAAGACAAGGCGCGCCAGCTCGGCGTCTCGTCCGAAGACATCGCCACCGCCCTCAACGGCATCGTCGAAGGATCGAGCAGCACCCAAATCCGCGATGACATCTACCTGATCGACGTGATCGGACGGGCCCAGACGTCGGAACGCGGCTCCATCGAAACGCTGCAGAACCTGCAACTGCCGGCCGCCAACGGGAAGGCGGTTCCTCTGTCGGCCGTAGCGACCTTCCGCTACGAGCTGGAGCAGCCGACCATCTGGCGCCGATCGCGCATCCCGACGATCACGATCAAGGCAGGCGTGACCGGCGACGTCCAGCCGGCAACCGTCGTCCAGCAACTCGACGAGAAGGTCGAGCAATTCAGGAAGGCATTGCCGGTCGGCTACTCGGTCGTCGTCGGCGGTGCAGTCGAGGAAAGTGCCAAGGCACAAGGACCGATCGCCGCTGTCGCACCCATGATGATTTTCGTCATGGCGACAATCCTCATGATCCAGTTGCAGAGCTTCAGCCGGCTGTTCCTTGTCTTTGCGGTCGCCCCCACGGCTCTCATCGGCGTGGTTGCCGCCCTGCTGATGAGCAATGCGCCACTCGGCTTCGTGGCGATATTGGGCGTGCTGGCGCTGATCGGCATCCTGATCCGAAACTCGGTCATTCTCGTCGTGCAGATCGAGGATCTCAGAAAATCGGGAGTCAGTGCCTGGCATGCCGTGATCGAGGCAACCGAACATCGCATGCGGCCGATCATGCTGACGGCTGCCGCCGCCACCCTGGCGTTGATCCCCATTTCCCGCGAGGTGTTCTGGGGACCGATGGCCTATGCCATGATGGGCGGCATCGTGGTCGGTACCGTTCTGACGCTGTTGTTCCTGCCCGCTCTCTACGTGACCTGGTTCCGGATACCGAGAGAAAAGACAGAAAAGACGTCGGCATAGTGCAAAGCAGCGGACCTGCGCCGGAGCATTCGGACGGCGCAGGTCCATTCGGGAGGGACAATCATTCAAGATGGCCCCGACGAGTATGTAAGAATTGGCCTCAGTTGGCGAAGTGAACGACGACGCCAGGCTTGACCATGCCGGCCAGTTCCTCGGCGTCCCAGTTGGTCAGGCGGACGCAGCCGTGCGACTGGCCCTTGTCGATGAGCTCCGGATCGGGCGTTCCATGAATTCCGTAAGTGGGTTTGTCCAGATCGATCCATATGCTGCCGACGGGCCCATTCGGCCCCTTGGGTATGATGAGAACCTTCTTGTTCTTGCCCTGCTTGAAGTTGAGTTTCGGGTCATACCGATAGACCGGCATCCTTGAGACGCCCTTCACCTTATGGGTTCCTGACGGCGAAGGATTGTCCTTGCTGCCGATGGTCGCTGGATAGACCGCCAATAACGCGTCGTTTCGATCATAGGCCAGCACTTGTCCGGTCTTCTTGTCGACCTCGATACGCTTGACATGGCCTTCCTTCGGCGAACCGGGCGACACCACCAAAACCGTCTTGCCGGGAGCAAAGTCCGAGTCTGGATTGAGCTTGTTCAGCAGGCCGGTAGCCATATGGAACCGTTCCGAAAGCCGCTCCGCCACGCTGGTATATCCCATGCTCTTCATCTTCGCTTTTTCACCATAATCGTCGGGAATGCGGTCGACGAGTCCCGTGGCATCCTCAGGCATGATGAGGTAAGTCTGGGTGATCGGAGCGTCGGTCTCGAGGCGGGCGATCACGTCGGGATCGAGCTTTCCATCGACCGGAAGATGGTTCATCGCCTCGAAGCCCGCTATGGCCTTGCTGACATTGTCGCCATAGAAGCCGTCGATCACGCCAGGAGACGCGCCCGCTCGATCGAGCAGCACCTGGAGACGAATGATCGCGGCATCCGGCTCCTTGGATGCCTTGGCTGAATGCTCTGGCACGACGGAAGTAAGGGACGCTGTGTTGATTGTCTGGGGACCGAACTCTTGCGCGGCTGCACCGCCAAACGAGGGCGTGAGCATGAGAAGCGCGATCAGAGCGTAGGTTTTCATGGAACGTCAAATGGCCGGAAGCGGATCTTGTTCCGAGGTTCGCCGCTGCATTTCTATCCCGGATGAAATCAATTGACCTCAGCCCGGAACGCTTACGACCCAACCGGTGGGTTGACGCTCCTTTGGAAAGGCCCGACACCTCGATCATCCAGACGCCTAAAATGACGGATGCGGACTGGAGAAAGACGGTTTGCCTCTTATTTCAGCACGGAACAGAAACGAGGAGCGAAAGGATAACGCAATGGCGAAGAACACAATCTGCGTATGGTACGACAAGGACGCGGAAGCCGCCGCCCGCTTTTATGCCGAGACTTTTCCCGATAGTTCGGTCGGTGCCATCATTCGTGCACCTGGAAACTATCCGGAGGGTAAACAGGGAGACGTTCTGGTTGTCGAATTCACCGTTGCGGGGATCCCTTGTATCGGTCTGAACGGTGGTCCCGCGATCACACACAACGAAGCCTTCTCATTTCAGATCGCAACGGACGATCAGGAAGAAACCGACCGCTACTGGAACGCCATCGTCGGCAATGGCGGCCGGGAAAGTGAGTGTGGCTGGTGCAAAGACAAGTGGGGTGTGTCCTGGCAGATCACGCCACGCGTCTTGATGGAAGCGCTCGTGGAGGGTGGCGATCAAGCAAAGCGTGCTTTCGATGCGATGATGACCATGAAGAAGATTGACGTCGCGGTAATCGAAGCGGCGCGGCGCGGCTAAGCATCGGCGGATGTGGAATTTTACCGGAGCGCGCTGTTGCCCGGCCAATTCCAAAAATTTTTTGGCGTGCACGACAAAATGACGGGATTCAGCGTTAGGGTGTGTATTCCGGATGCAAGGTGCGTTTCGGATGTGATCAGAGGAAGACATGATGAAAAAGCTGCTTATCATAGCCCTCACTTCCGTAGGGGCATTACTCGCAATCGCTTCTACAGCCAACGCAGCTCAAGGCTGCGGCGCCGGATATCACCGCGGCCCTTATGGCCATTGCCGTCCGAACGTCGCCACTGGCGGCACGGTTGTTGTCGTGCCGCCAGGGGGGCCGAGGGTCGGCGTTTATTATCATGGGCGAGGCTATTGGGACGGCCGCCGGTATTGGGTGCATCGTGAGCGGTACCATGGCCGTTGGCGCTATTATTGATCGCAGCTTTGCTGGGTCGGTCAACGGACCGGCCCAGCCTTCAAAAGGCGGTGGCAGTAGCAGCATTGCCTCAAATCAGCCAGCATGATCATGACCTGTTGTCAGGCTTCCAATCAGCTTGGATTCTTCACGCCGCAACTTGGCATTACGCTTCGTCGAGCGCCTGACCCAGATCGGCGATAAGATCGTCAGGATGTTCGATGCCGATCGAAAGGCGGATCGTCGAGTCCAGGACTCCGATGCGCTGACGCACGTCGGCCGGCACGCCTGAATGCGTCATCGTCGCCGGATGCGAGGCCAGGGATTCCGTCCCGCCGAGGCTGACGGCGAGTTTGAAGACCTGCAATGCGTTCAGAAACCTGAACGAAGCAGGTTGGCCGCCCTTGATATCGAAGGAGAACGTCGAACCGGCGCCGGTGCACTGAGCTGCGAACGTGCGGCCCGTAGCCGAGCTCGCATCGGCATAGGACAAATAGTGGATCTGTTCGACCTTGGCATGATTGTGCAGGAAGTCCGCTACGGCCATTGCGTTGCTGTTTGCGCGTTCCATGCGGATCTGCAGCGTCTCCAAAGACCGCCCCAGCATCCAGCACGAATGGGGATCGAGCTGGGTGCCTATCGAGCCTCTGAGGGCCTTTACCTGGGCAATGATCGCCTTTCTGCCGAGCACGGCGCCGGCGATCAGGTCGGAATGGCCGCCGACATACTTCGTCAGCGAGTAAAGCGAGATATCCGCGCCGTGGTCGATCGGCCGCTGGAAGACGGGGCCAAGAAGGGTGTTATCGCACACGAAGATCGGCCGGTGCCCCTGCTTCTCACCGATCGCATCCGCTATGCGCCGGATCATCGCTATGTCGACGAGAGTGTTGGTCGGATTGGCTGGCGTCTCGATGAGAATGACGGAAATGCGTCCCTTAGCCATCGCGTCCTCGGCCGCGGCCCGGACGGAAGCTTCCTCGACACCGTCTGCGAACCCCACGGCGGAGACGCCAAGATTGAGGAATGTCTTGGCGAGCAAGGTTTCCGTGCCGCCATAGAGCGGCTGCGAATGAAGAATGGCGTCACCCGGACGGACGAATGTAAGCAGGGTGGTGGCGATGGCCGACATGCCGGAGGAGAACACCGCGCCGCTTTCCGTGCCTTCATAAACGGCGAGACGATCCTCGACGATCTCGCTGTTCGGGTGATTGAAGCGCGAATAGACGAGGCCTGCGCCTCTTCCCTCCGGCGGCACCTTCCGACCCGAGACGTAGTCGAAAAAGTCGCGGCCGTCCTCGGCGGATTTGAAGACGAAGGTCGATGTCAGGAAGACAGGCGGCTTGACGGCGCCCTCGGAGAGTTCGGGATCATAGCCATAGTTGAGCATCTGGGTTTCCGGATGCAGGATCTGGTTTCCGACACGGGTTTTTGACGGGTGCGGCGCGGTCATGGGGCGTCTCCTTGATCAAGGTCACGAACTCGGATCGTGGACCAAGACAATCCGAGCGGATAATCAATGATATTTGGAGCGGCGATGCACAGTGAAAAGATGAGCGCTTCTACGCCAAGAGGATAACATGGCGCGCCGGCGCCAAGAGCCATGAGAGAATTTTCGCACCGCACTTTCCATGAGTAGCTCGGGGAATATAATCGGGTTGGCGACAGAAAGGTCTTTGATCAACTCGACTTGCGCTTGATGCCGTCTCCTGCTGATGATTAAGTCAATGACGACATAGGGTGAATTTCCGCAGCTCGTCTCATGACTGTCCGGAGACCCGGGAAAGAAATACGAGCACGTGACGACCAGCATCAGACATATCGCCAAACTCGCGAGAACATCGGTCTCGTCGGTCTCGCGCGTGCTCAACAACAGTGGCTATGCCTCGCCCGAACTCAGGGATCGGGTGGAAGCGGCCATTCGGGCTCTGAATTACACGCCGAGCAAAGGCGCACGCATGCTGCGGGGTGCGCCGAGCCGGATGATCGGGCTGATGCTGCCCTCGATCGACGTGCCCTTCTTCGGGATTCTGGCCCATGCCATCGAACAGCAATTGTTCCAGCGCGGCTACCAGACGCTGATCTGCAGTACAGCGGAGAACATGGATCATGAGGCGCGCTACATGTCCATGCTGCTTGCTCAGCGCGTCGATGGCGTCATCGTGGCCAGTGCCTTTGGCAACATCGAGCACTTCGAGATCCTGCGGGATGCCCATATACCGATCGTCGCGATCGACCGTGAATTGAGCGGCATTGCCGACGACGCGGTCATGGCCGATCATGAGGAAGGCGGACGGCTGATGGCGCGTCACCTGATCGGCCTCGGCCACCGATCTATCGCCATCGTCGGCGCACCAGCTCATAGCCAGCCTGTTCAGCTTCGCCTCCGGGGTATTTCGACGGAAATGGCAAAACACGGGATCGCGCCTACTGCCGTGAGGATGGCCGAGGAGCACAGCTTCGCGGCAACATACCCGCTGGCGCAGGATCTGCTGGCAACGCACCCGGAGATCACTGCCATCATCGGCACGACCGATATTTCAGCGATCGCGGCAATCCATGCCGTCCTTGATCGCGGCGTCTCCGTTCCGGGCGATTATTCCGTGATCGGTTTCGACGACCTGCCGGAGGCAGCCTACGTCTTTCCGCGGCTGACAACGGTCGCACAGCCCATCCGCGATGTCGGGCAACTGGCGGCACGTCGTTTGGAAACGCTGATCGCGGAACACCAAGCGGGGCACGAACCGCGACCAGGGGCCGTCATGAAGGTGCCCGTTACCCTGATCCACCGGGACTCGACAGGGCCTGTTCGGGGCTGAAACGGAATGGGGCCTTGGCCTGGCCCGAAGCTCGGCCCCACCAGCCGATGACTTCCTTAATGGAAGCGGTCGGCGTCCCATTCCGATGCGATCTCCTCGTAGGCGGCATCAAGGCGCTCGCCGCGATGCGCGCGCCAGAAGCTGGCCAGATCCCTGTTCCAGGCAGACTGGTGATCGCTGGGTTTGTTAGTCCATGTCAGCGACTTGCCGTGCGATTTGAGAACGATTTCTTTCACCTGATGCGATGTGATGCCATGGCCGAGAACATTCCCTAGCGCGATGATATGATCCGGCTCCCACAGACGTTCGTAGATGAACAGGTTATCTTTTCGCCAGGACATGAACGAGGCATAGGTCGAGAAGAATTCGCCCGAGGCATTGGGGCCAAACCAGCGCGCCCAACTCAGGAAATTGTCGCGCGGATTACGGATGATCGTCACTGTCGTCATACCGCGCAGCAACGCACGTTTGTTCCAGCATACATGGCCATGGACGACCATCCGAGATGGAGCGCCATGCAGGAGCCCAGAGACATCGTTATATCCGTGAATCTTGGGTGCATCCTTGAGGTAATTGTCGAAGTTTCTCTTCGCCTGTTGCGACAGGAAGATCGATTCTTCATTGTAATTTATCCGACGTGCGTAACAGGGCTGATCCTTAGGCAGAGCGCGCACGAACGCATATTTTTCAAACCCTATGGCCTCTACCGCCTGCAAAAGCGCATGCGTGCCCGATTTCGGCGTACCGTTACAGATAATCGGCAATGCAGTGGTCATCATACCTCCGTCGTTCCAGAGCGGTTCAGCGTTTTACGGAATCGCTTTCCCGCTCTATCTCTTTGTTTTTACGCATTCCGGACGGAAAATCGCTTCGCACTTTTCCTGGAATTGCTCTGGAGCGTGTTTCACTCCGGCTGGCCTATGCTCTAGGCAGTAGGGATATTGATCGTGCATCAAGCTTTAGCGTGCCTTGCGCACAAGGCTGTCGAAGCTATGCAAGGACATCAGCGCGCGGATATTCGTGTCGCATCGCACGCGACGGTCCGCGGGGACGAGATTTGCCGCATGCTGTCTCAGTCGTCGATCATGCCACCTTGGAAAACGCCTGGTTTCACCTTTATGGGAGCGAGCTCGTAAACAGAGATTTCGCGCCGCTCCCGTGATGGAGGATGACGAAGCCGGTTGAGTAATGCTCGGTGCTGTTCAGCGCGAGATTCGGGCCGGACGATGACCTTGATCTCGCCTGGCAACGGCGCGCTGCCCACGATCTCCGCGACCTCTTCCAGACCGATGGTCTTGGTCACCAGCATATCCAGCTCCAGCGCCCCGCTCGCGACCAATGCTGCAGCCCGCGAATGGGTGAACGGATTGAGATAGGCCGGTCTTATATCGACTTCGTTGACGAGCAGATCGAACGGCAGAATGGGCACCTCGACACCTCTAGGTGTCACCCCGAAAAGCACGAAGACGCCGCCGCGCCGCGTCATTCGCGAACCGGTCTGCAAGGTGTCGGGAACGCCGGCGCATTCGATGACGACATCCGAACCGCCATGGCTGACGTCCCGAACAGCCGCGACCGCGTCCGAAGCGGTTGGGTCGAAGGCATGCGTCGCGCCCAGGCGCAACGCGGTCTGCCGTCTCGATAGCTGCCGCGTGATCAGGATCACCTGGCTTGCGCCAGCCAAGCGGGCCAATTGCACCATGAGCAGCCCGATCACGCCCCCTCCGAGGATCGCGACGCTCTGGCCAGCACGAATCTCGGCCTTGTCGATCGCATGAAGGCAGCAGGCAAGCGGCTCGCAGAAAGCGCCATGCACGGGGTTGAGATCGGCCGGCAGCATGAATGCCTGCCGGTACGGCACCGCCGCATATTCCGCAAAGCCGCCATCTCGCGTAACGCCGATCGCGGTCAGACCCTCGCACAAGTTCACCCGCCCGCGCGTGCAGGCATGACAGCGGCCACAGGCAATATTGGGATCCACGGTCACCAACTCACCGCCGGTAAAACCCGCGACCTCATCGCCCACCGCTTCGATTATGCCGCAAAATTCATGGCCCATCGTGACCGGAATTGCCGTCGGATACTCGCCTTTATACATGTGGCGATCGGAGCCGCAGATGCCGGCGGCAAGGACCCGGACAAGCAATTCGCCCGACTGCGCAACCGGCTTCTCGACGCTGCGCATGGTCATGGACCTGATCGACTCCAAGCGGACAGCTTTCATTCCTCTCCTCCTCACTGAGGCTTTCATATCGCAGGCCTGGGAAGGTCCCGCCCGAACGATCAGCCCATGACATTGCCGCCATCGACATTGTAGCACTGCGCCACGATATATGCCGCATCCGGCCCGGCCAGAAAGGCAGCCATGGCAGCCTGCTCCTCAGGTCTACCAAATCGCCCGGCTGGAACGGCGGCGGCCACGCGGCGTTTCACCTCGCCGGGCTGTAAACCTTCGCGGCTCCCAAGTTTCGCGTCGACGACATCCCACATCGGCGTGTCGACCACGCCGGGAGCGATGGCGTTCACGTTGATCCCGTAACGGATCAGTTCCAGAGCGCAGCTTTGCGTGATGCTGATGACGGCTGCCTTGGAGGCGCAGTAAGCCACAGCCGGCCCCTCGCCGCGGCGGCCAGCCTGAGACGAGAAGTTAATGATGCGTCCGCCTTGGCCTCTCTCCACCATATGGCGGGCAACGGCCTGCGTCATGAAGATCACGCCTTCGATATTCACCTGAAAGACCCTGGCTGTCCGCTCACGCGATATCTCCAGAATGGATTGGACTTCATAAATGCCAGCGGCGTTCACCAGGATGTCGATCTGGCCGGCGGTCTCTAGCGAAAAGCGCACGGCAGCGTCGATACTCTCCTGGCTGGTGACGTCGAGCGCCACACTCCACGCATCGGGACCGATCGCTTCTGCAACCCCAGCACATCGTTCGCCGTCCAGATCCGCCACGATGACCTTCGCGCCTTCCGCCGCGAAGCGTTCACAGACAGCCTTGCCGATACCGCTCGCGCCCCCCGTGACCAATGCCACTTTTCCGGAAAGCCGAGATGTCTGCACAGTGGTCATCGCATCAACTCCTTGATCGTCGTGCCGCCACGGATCGCCGATGCGGCCGCTGTTGCGGATTGATTCATGTCAGCTCCTGCATGTCCTCCAGCAGAACCGTCATGTTGGGGATGCCATCGGTGGCTGTTGCGCCCGCTAGGCATTGCGCGGCCGCACCGTGGGCGACGGCGCAGATCCGCTCGACAGGCCAGTTCTCGTGCAGGCCGTAGAGCACGGCGGCACAGAAGGCGTCTCCCGCGCCGACGGTGCTGACGATATCATTCGGGTCGACGGGCCGCGAACGCGTGACGATCGGCGAAGCACCTGGAGCGAACCAGAAACAGATTTCCGGGGCATGGATGACCGCGCCTTTGGTGACACCCGCCGCAAGCAGGCGTTCCCCCGCCTCGAAAAGGCCGGGCTCGATCAGATTTCCTTTTGCATCACGAACGATAACGCCCGTTGCCCGGCCTGCCTCCATCTCGTTGATGATCAGGAAATCGCAGAAGGGCAGCGCGACGCCAACCTTGGCAGCGAATTCCGGATCTTCGCTCGATACGAAATCCACGCAGGTCGTGAGCCCCGCGCGTTGCGCGGCCTCCAGCAGGCGCGATGCCCCCGAACGGCCATCCGGGTCGATCCGGTCGAGCCCGGGCAGCAGCATCAGATAGCCGAGGTAGAAGAGCCGGTAACCGGCTTTGGCGAAGGTCGGGGGCGAGATATGCGCATCCGTGAGCGCATCGTTGGCGCCGCCATGGTAAAAAAAGGTGCGGTTCTGGCCCGGCACGTTCATGACATGCGTGTGAGCCGTCACTTGATCGGCGAGCGCCAGAAGTCCCCCGACATCAATGCCGGCATTCGCAAGGCGGGTCTTGACGATCTCTCCGTCCTGATCAGCGCCAATGCATCCTGCCGCCGCCAGCTTTCCTGAAAATCCGAGCGAGGCGAGGTCGGTGACGACATTGGCCGCCCCGCCCCCGACGCCCAAATCCTGGTGCAGTATATAAGCGAGATTGCCCTGTTCCGGCCAATAGGACAGGGTGTGGACGCGATCGACAATGAAGTTTCCTGCGCAGACGATACCGCCGTGCTTCTGACTGTCGCGACTGTGAGCCTCCTCCCCCGCTTGCATCAGCCGCTTCCCTCGTTCCACAGGGGTCTGAGCGGCGGCTCATCTTCCTCGATCGCGGCAAAGCGCCCGATCGGCTCCAGAAAGAAGTTGTCGTTGTTATCGTCGTTGACCTGGCTGACCTCGCCGACAAAGACAGGCCCGCCCCCTTTCCTGCCGTAGAAGCGATGATAAAGCCCGGTGCGGATCGTCACGCTCTGGCCGGGCCTGAGAACCAACGGCTCCCATGCGGAAAGCCGGCACGGCAATCCGTCGACCGGAACCGTCACATCATCTTTCAGCGCATTACCGTCAGTATCGGCCGCGGCGAATTCGATGACGAGATCGCCGCCGGCGCGGTTGATGATGTCTTCCATCTTCGACGCGTGACGATGCGTCGGCGTAAGCTGGCCTTCCTCGACGAAGAGCAGCTTTTCGGCATAGGTGCGCTCGCCCTCGACCCCGACGATACCGTTGCGCAGGCAGAACAAGACGAGACCGCATTCGGCAAAGCGGTTCGAGCCGAAATCGGTGACATCCCAACCGAGCTGATGGGCACGCAGATAGCTTGCGGACTCGGGACGAGAGGCAAACTCCGCCGCCGTCCAATATCCCCATTCCGGCAAGGACCAATGCCAGCGTTCGAGGGTTTCGCTCGCGCGCCGCAGCGCGGCATTGATTTCGGAGCGCTTCATCAGACTGTCACTCCGTCATATTCAACAGGCACGACAGCATCCTCGCGGCCGGATTTCAGGGCGGCCGTCAGCACCGCATGGTGCGCATGTGCTTCTTCCGGCGCCGCACAGCCAAAACCGTTGGCATTGCCTCCCGCAAGCTCGTCGACGAAGGCTGCCCACATCTGCTGTATGGCATCGGCAAAACCGAATTCGAAGATCTTGCCGGTAATCGCCGGAAACAGCGAACCATATCCGAGATCCTCAGTGCTCCAGGCCTGAGCACCACCATTATAGTCCATCCACTGCCATTGCCGCGGCGACTTCGTGCTGAAGAATGCGCTCTTCTTCATGCCGAGAATGCGAATGTACCAGGTGTTGGATTCCCCGGGCGCAATGCGCCAGGTTTTCAGCACCATCGGAAAATCCTGATCCCCGGTGCGCACGCGGCTGCTGATCGTCGCATTATCCCAGGTGGTGCAGGGCAGCATGCCGCCCTTGCCGTCAGGTCGCTCGGTGACCTTCTTGACCAGTTGCGCATGCAGGGTTGCCGGACGCCAGCCGAGGCGCAGCGGCACGTGCAGCACATGCATGCCGAGATCGCCCATGCAGCCATATTCGCCGTTGATATCGGCCATGCGCTTCCAGTTGATCGGCTTTTGCCGGTCGATATCCGAGGAATGCAGGAAACCCGCCTCGACTTCGAGGATGTCCCCCATCTCGCCGCTTTTTGCGAGCGCGATGACCTTCTGCGCGCCGGGGAAGAACGGCATCTCCGACGAGCAGCGAACCAGGAGATCAGGATGCTTGGCGAGTTCAGCCATGATCTCCCGGTTCTGGGCGGCATCCATGCCGAACGGCTTTTCGCCGAGAAGATGCTTCCCTGCCTTCAGGACATCGATGTAAAATTGCTGGTGCAGCACATGCGGGACAGCGCAATAGATGGCATCGACTTCGGGATTGGCCAGAAGCTCCCCATAGTCGGCGGTGAATTGCCGAACCGTCGGCACATTATCCCTGAACCAGTCGAGCAGCGTCGTGTTGGTATCGCAGACAGCGATGATTTCCGGGCGCGCCTTCACATCGACCAAATGCAGCCAACGCGCCGCAGCGCTTGCGAACTCGCGCCCCATCAGACCGCAGCCGATGACGCCGAAGCGGAATACTTTCGTCATGACATGTCCTCCCTACGAACGCGTTCAGGCGAGGTACCCGGAGGCTTGTTCGACGGACGCCTTGTCATGGACAATTGCCATCAAAGCTCGCGTCATACCGCCGGGATTATTATGCTGAATGACGTTGCGGCCATAGACGATGCCGCGAGCGCCCTGCTCCATCAACTGCTTTGTGCGGGCCAGAATTTCGTGATCCGAAACGCGGCCACCGCCGCGCACCAGTACAGGGAGCCCTTGGGCGATCTCTACGACGCGGTGATATTCATCGACATTGTCGCATGGGTCGGCTTTGATAATGTCGGCGCCGAGTTCGGCCGCCTGACGCACCAGCGGCAGGATCTTGTCGATCGCGCCATCGACCATGTAGGCGCCCTTGGAATTATCCTGCATGACAAGGGGTTCGACCATCAGCGGCATGCCATAGATCTCGCATTCGCGCTTCAGACTGTTCACGTTGCGCACGCAGGCGCGATAGACTTCCGGCTGGTCCGGCAGCATCAGGAGATTGACCACGACGCAGGCGGCATCCAGCGCTATGGCCTGTTCGACGGCCCGGTCGATCATTTCCGAAAAAAGCGCCGAAGGCAGCGGGTTGCCGTAGATATTGGCAATATCGGTGCGCAGGACCAATGCAGGACGTTGCTTGCCGGGGATCGCCTGCAGCAGAGGCGCCGTGCCCGGCGGAAGTTGAATGGCATCGGGCGCGGCATCGGCAATCACCTTGATGGCCGTCTTCATGTCCTCGATGCCGGCGAGAAAAGTCCGCTCGTTGAACATACCGTGATCGATGGCAACGTCGAAACAATTTCCGGACACGCCAAAAAGGCGATTGAGCCGTGCGGATTTCATTCCATTCCTCCCACATGGTAACGTTTCCATATCAAACTTAGACGGGTCGAGATTGTGAGTCAAGAAATGTGGTAACGTTTCCATATCCCTTCTGATTTCCGATGCGTTGAACGAGATGGATCCTGCGCACCGGCGAAGAATGACTCGTTTCAGGGATCGCCGACGGGGAAACTTTGGAACATGCCGGGCCGGTGTTTGTTCGAGGTCGGCAATCAGAGAACATCCAAGGAGAAAATCATGTTCTTAAAAATCCTGGCTGTGTCAGCTCTTTCCATCGGCCTTGCAACATCGGCATTGGCCCAGCAGTCCGGCACCTCCGGTAGCGGATCTGGTTCCGGAACCAGCTCCGGGACGTCGACAAGTTCAGGTTCCGGATCTGACAATGGCACCAACAGCAACAATGGCTCTGGAGCCAACACCACCAGCGGCACCAACAGTACCGGTGGTACTGCGGGTAGCACCACCACCAAAGACAACGGAAAAGCGAGCGACTGCAACGGAATGTCGACATCGAAGAACACTACGACTTTGAAGCAGGATCAAGCAGCCAACCCTGCAACGTCATCAAACTGCCCATAGTCCGCGTAGGCAGTAGCTGATGTCTGCTGCTTCACCCGCAATTTCAGGACCAAGTGCACAGCGCTTGGGACGTGCGGCGGCGAGATCGAAGGCGACGTCATGGAGGCCGCAAAACTTAGCCAGCCTTTGACATCTCGCCGGGCCACAATGCGACCTGCACGTTGTTGCGACCGCTTCTCTTTGCGCTGTAAAGGGCACCGTCAGCGGCGGCAACAATTTCCGCCGGCGCATGGCCGCCATGGTTGGCCATGGCGAGACCGAAGCTGGCGGTCAGGCGTAAAGGTGCTCCCGCATGCGTCTCGATCGAAAGTTCCTGAATGGAACGCCTCAAGCTTTCCGCGCGCTCGATCGCCTGCTGCTGCGAGCAGTCTTCCAGGACGACGACGAACTCCTCGCCGCCATATCGTGCAACGAGACTATTGGCGTGCCAAGGCAAGCTGGTCAGCACGTTGGCGACGGCTGCGAGAGCTTTGTCGCCAACCAGATGGCCGAACGTATCATTCACGGATTTGAAATGATCGACGTCGACCATGACAATCGCAAGATCAGGGGCGGCGGTTCGCCGGCTCAAGGCCGAGGTGAGATAGTTCTCGAAGGTCCGGCGATTTGCCAGTCCCGTCAACGGATCCTGTTCCGCCAGGCCATGCAGAATGGCATTGGTGCGGTGCAGATCGTCTGAGACCTCTCCATAGGCGACGATTGCCGCATCGATCATTGCCAGTTCTGCGATGAGCGGGGCGCGCTCTAGACGGACGACCTGCTCGTGCTTTCCAATTCGCTCCAGATTATCGATCGCGGCGACGATAGGCGCAGTAAGATGACGTCTTGCAGCGACCAGCAAGGCGGTGGCAAAGAGGCTTGGAACCAGCAGGATCAAAATCCATCCAATCTGCATATGCCCTGCGCTGCGCTGGATTTCACGGGCGAGGTCGTCGGCTACGACGGCAGCATCGCCGCTCAATTGTGAGGCCATCGCGTCGATAGTGTGCATAGCTCGATCATATGCCTGTGTCGTTATCTTATCGACATCGTCAGCATCCATCGTGGCTTGCGTGGCGGAGGACGACGGCTGGCCCTCTCGCAAGTCGCGGGCTTCCTGACGAAGTTTTGCGATTATCTTGGTTTCATCGGCGACTTGCCGTGACCCTTCGATCAGACGGGCATTTTGATCGAACGAGAAGCCTTGCGCGAGGGCCTGAATCTGCAATTGGAGCTGCCGCTCCAATCTGCGGTCCTTCGCGAGATAGATGGAGCGCAGGAGAGAAGATAGACGTTCGATTTTTACGGCGTTCCGCGTTTGCGTCAGGATGAGCGGAATTTGCGTATCACGGGTAAAGTCTGCCTGGGTCTCGATTCTGTTCAACAGGACGAGCGAAATCCCGCCGGCGACCAGCGAATAGACGATGACGCCGAGCAGAACAAATCGACCGACGGAACTCAGCGAGAGCTGGCGTCTTCTCGACCCTTTGATTTCACCCATACCCGTGGCTCAATAGATGCTGAAGGGGAAGTAGGCATCGTTGATGCGGTCATAGACGCCATTGAGCTTTATCTGCTTCAGAGAGTCGTTCACCTTCTGAATGAGTTCGACATTGCCCTTTTTCGCGGTGATATGCGCCGAGCTCTGAAGAAAGTCGGTGGAGATCGGATCTCCCACATAACCAAAGCGCGCACCTTCGGGCGTCTGCAGGAAGCTCAGAAGCTCGATGGCATCGCCGATCAAAAGGTCTGCCTGATTGTCCAGAAGCAAGCGTTGCGCGGCAGGCTGGTCTTTCGTCAACTCAAGCTTGCTTGCGCCATAGGCCTTCTGCAAATATTCCGCCTGAATGGTTCCCGTTGCCGCCGCAATGCGAACGCCTGCGAGTGCTGCCGGCGCACTGTCCTGGAATTTTTCCGAGTCGCCTATCAATACCGAATGAGAGCGATAATACGGCGCAGAAAACTCCATTTTCTGGGCTCGCTCTTCTGTAAAGGCCATGCTGGCGACGATGAGATCATACTTATCGTCCGCCAAACCCTGAATGATCTCCGTCCAGGGCACAGCGACGAGCGAACATTCGGTTTGCATCTGCTGACAGAGAGCTTTGGCGATGTCGACATCGAATCCGGCGAGTTGCCCGGCCGTGTCCTTGAAATTGAAGGGCGGGTATGCGCCTTCAGTGGCGATGCGAAGCTGATCGCCTGCGGTTGCCAGGCCAAGCGAGCTAGCAAAGAATATGGCAATAAATACCAGCCGAGCGATCATCTGTTCCCCTACCCCACGACCCTAGTTGTAAACATGTTATGAGGAAACCGATAACAAAGAATGATGGAGCCCGTTCAATTTCGACGCTTCGACGGCGAGCGCAGCAATGGCGCGAGGTCGACCGCCGCAAGGAGGATCATACGGCTCTCAGAGGGCGCAACCTGTCAAATCCATAGGGATGAAGCGCCGAATTGCCTTATTCAAACTCCGTGCAGAGGCCTATGGCAGGTGGCCGACCGGCAGAAGTCCTTCGAACCGGCCGCTCTCGATTGCAGTGCGCATATCTTTGAACAGTCGCGAGACGAGGCGCGGCCGCGATCCTGGTCTCTCGTCGATCAGCACGACCGACATTCTCTTTATCTCGATCGTGATCGTGCGCGCATCGTCTTGCCGCCGAAAATTCGACGAATCGAGTGAATGGAATCCATTCTGCGCCGCCCATGCGGCTATCATGTCCGCGTTCATGACTATCCTGTCTTAAGGAGATACGGGCGGATGCCTTCAGCCGTTGTCCTGCCTTTGCGAATCGCCTCTTGATCCGACGAATACCTCGACTGAATCGCCGGAATCCAGCCGAAACCCTTCGAATTGCGAATTGTCGAGCGGGTGTTGCGAGAAAGACTCAACGCCATTGATCGCTGCTAGAAAACTAAACTCTTCCCATAGCGATTGCGCTGGTCAGCTTTGCTACGCCGGCCTTGCAGATTGCGGCTTCGACAGCATGGCCGAATGGTGACAGCGATCTGTCCCCAAACGAACCGGACGACGAAGTGGTGATATTCTCACGCCTAATAAAATATGATTAGGAAAGTCTTGTTTTTGATGCCGCTCAGAGGTTATACCGCCGGCAATTGCACCCAGCCCCTCGGGCCATAGAACAATCAGGATCTTTCTTGTGACCCTATTGAAATCATTTTTCGCCATTTCCGGCCTCTGCGCCGCGCTCAGCTCCACCGGATCCTCGGCATTTGCCGCAACGAAATTTCCGCTGACGATCGAGAATTGCGGCGTGCAGGTGACCTTCCAGAAGGCGCCTGAACGGGCGATCGGCCTTGGCCAGAACAGCGCGGAGATCCTGCTGCTGTTGGGCCTTCAGGATAAGATGGTCGGCACTGCCTTCTGGCCGAGCAAGGTATTGCCGCAGCTTGCCGAAGCCAATGACAAGGTGAAACTGCTGACAGTCGAATTCCCGACCTTCGAATCCATCCTTGCGGAAAATCCCGATTTCGTGGCGGCGGCTTTGCCGAGCCTGATGGGGCCGAGCAGCAAAGTCGCCAAGCGCGAGGATTATGACAAGGTCGGCATCCCGACCTATCTCTCCCCCAGCACCTGCCTCAGCACCAAAGAGGTCAAGGACCAATATGGCAGCCGTGCTCAGCTATGGAACACGGACCTTCTCTACAGGGAAATCGACGAGCTGTCGCAAATCTTCGACGTCGCCGATCGCGGCCAGGCGCTGATTGCCGATTTCAAGGCGCGTGAGGCAGCACTTCGCTCCAGCGTTTCGAAAGACGGCAAGAACCTCTCCTACGTCTTCTGGTTCTCGAGCCCCAGCCCGTCGGCCGACGCCTATCTCGGCGGCAAGAATGCCGCTTCCGGCTTTATCGCCGACCTGCTCGGCGGGCATAACGCGGTGACGGCAGAGGCGGAATGGCCGACGCTTGGATGGGAAAGCATCATCGCTGCCAACCCGGACGTCATCGTCGTTGCCAATCTCGACCGCAACCGTTGGGAACTCGACAAGGCTGACGCCAAGATCAACTTCTTGACCACCGACCCGGCGGTCAGCCAAATCTCGGCTGTCAAGAACAAGGCGATCGTGGTCATGGACGGCCAAGCCATGAACCCCACCGTTCGGACGGTCTATGGTGCCGAACAGGTGGCGGAGCAGTTGAAGGCGCTTGGTCTTCTGAAGTGACCGATACGCGTCGCCCTCTTCAGCGGGTTCTTGCCTTCGGCCTTCTGCTGCTGGTTTCATTCGCCGCCATCGGCCTCGTCGTTGGGATCAGCGTCGGGATCGGCGATCTGCCGATCCCGCTCGTCACCACCTTCTCGGCCGTAACCAATCGAATGGGATGGACGGCGGTGGAGCTCAACAAGATCCATGAGGCTGTCATCTGGGACTACCGTCTCAGCCGGGCACTGGTGGCGGTCTTCTGCGGCGCAGGCCTCGCGCTCTCGGGAGCGATCATGCAGTCGCTGCTGCGCAACCCGCTTGCCGAACCCTATGTTCTCGGCATCTCGGCCGGCGCCTCCACCGGCGCCGTTGCGATTGTCATCCTCGGGGTCGGTGCCGGCGCAGTATCCCTGTCTGCCGGGGCTTTTGCCGGCGCCTTCGCGGCCTTTCTCCTGGTGGCATTGCTATCGAATGGCACACGCGGCGGGGCCGACCGCACCATTCTCGCCGGTGTCGCCGCATCGCAGCTCTTCAATGCCGCGACCTCCTATATCGTGACGACGTCGGGCAATGCGCAGCAAGCCCGCGATGTGATGTTCTGGCTGCTCGGCAGTTTCGGCGGCGTGCGGTGGCCCGAATTCATGCTGGTCTCGATTGTGGTCGGCTTCGGACTCGTCGCCTGCCTGTTTTATGCCCGCGTGTTGGATGCCTTTGCCTTCGGCGACGAGGCGGCATCCTCACTTGGCGTCAATGTTGGCAGGGCGCGGATCGCACTTTTCGTTCTGACGGCAATGATGACGGCAACGATCGTCAGCATAGTAGGCTCGATCGGCTTCTTCGGCCTCGTTGTGCCGCACGCGGCGCGCTTTCTCGTCGGGCCGCTGCATATCCGCCTGCTTCCGACCTGCGCCGTGGCGGGCGCGATCCTCATGGTGCTGGCAGACATTGCATCGCGTGTCCTCGTTCCGCATCAGGTCCTGCCGATCGGCGTCGTTACGGCGCTGGTGGGCGTGCCCATCTTCTCGATCATTCTCTACCGGTTCCAGCGTGCGTCATGACCATCAAGGCAGATAACCTCGTCTGGAGAATTGGTAGGAAGACCGTTCTTGACGGCGTCTCATTTGAGGCGCAACCCGGCAAGATGCTCGGCCTGCTCGGCCCCAATGGCTCCGGCAAAACCTCGCTCCTTCGTCTTCTCGCCGGTCTGAAGCGACCGCATGCCGGACGCATTACGCTCGACCAAAGGGACATCAAGACCATTAGCCGACGCTCAGTCGCTCAGCGCGTCGCCTTCGTCGAACAGCATGCCACGACCAATGCCAATCTGCGGGTCATCGACGTCGTAAAGCTCGGCCGGTTTCCGCATCTGTCGATGTTTTCGGGCTGGACCGCGGCCGACGAAGAGGCCGTCGAAGGCGCGCTGGAACGGGCTGGTATGACGGAGAAACGCAATGATCGCTGGCAGAGCCTATCGGGTGGCGAAAAGCAGCGCACGCACCTGGCGAGAGCCCTGGCGCAATCCCCGCAGGAACTGATCCTCGACGAACCGACTAATCATCTCGATATCCAGTATCAAATCAGCCTGATGCGGCTCGTCGGCGACCTTCCCGTTACCAGCATCATCGCTTTGCATGATCTGAACCACGCGGCCATGTTCTGCGACCAACTGATCATCATGCAGCAAGGCAGGATCGTCGCTTCGGGTTCGCCAGAGGTGGTGTTGACCGAAGAGCTTCTGAGAAACGTCTTTTCGGTCGAAGCTCGCGTGGAGACATCGCCGCATCACTTGCGGCCGCATATCCATTATCTTCGCTGAGGGCAGCCTCCGAGCGCCATCCACCAAACCAGCCTAAAATGCCTTGATCAATGTTCCGACCGTCACATGCGGAAAGCTCTTGCCTTTGAAATTCAGCAAACCGGTTTGCGAGTATTGCAATTGCATGAACTCGTTACCCAGATTGTCGACGACGGTTTCGATGGCGAAGACGGAATCGAGGTCGAGCGTATTGGCATTGGTGGTGATGAATGGAATATTTGCAATGCCGCCGGCCGTCGAGGTTATCAACCGTGTAATCTGCTTGAGGGTCTGACCCTGCTCGAAGACCTGATGGTTCAGGGTATCCCGCAGCACCTGATTGGGATCATCGATCATCGCCTGTGTGACGCCTGGGGGGACCGGACTTGTTCGAAAACTGCTCGGAATGGCAAGGTCATATTGGGGATATGGATTCCGGCTGCCGGACGCCGGCGGCTCGCCGCCTATAACGAAGGGTATCGTATTGGCCGGCGGAATGTCCGGCACCTTGTCGAACTCGGCATGCTGCACGAAACCAACCGTACAGAAGGCGTTGCCGTGTGGAATCGTACCCAACCGCGCGATGCTGGCATCGGCCTTCGGCGCGGTAGTCGCCGGGATGTTCAACCACATGCCTGGTTCGATATGCAACGCGCCGCCATTGGTGCCGTCCGTGACGCGATGCAGATAGGTGACGCCATAAATAGCGATATCGCCCTGTTCGCTGCCGCGATTGAAGACCGGAGAGCCGATCGAAGTGAATTCGATCGTTTCATGCAATAGATTGAGTTGCAGGAAGATGCCGTTTTCGCTGCGACCGGAATAATCAGGACGCGCAATAAGGCTGAAACCCGTCCCTTCCCAAAAGCCCGGAAGATCCGCCAGGGCTCCGAGCCGATCGGCGGTGACCTGCTGCGAGGTTGCTGCGCGCCGCAACGTGGTCAGGCCCCTCGTGTGAAGTCCGGAAGGCTGTATGTCGTTCATCGTCGTCACCTGTCCTTTGTGTGGCCGTGGCCGATTTAGCCGGCCGGGTTAAAGCGCCGAAAGATATTCAAGCTTGGCGAATTCCTCCCGGACGGTTTCCAAACCATCGCGGGCGACGTCGTAGGCGCTGGACACGCCTGCCACAGGCTGGTCTTCGCCAGGAATCCAGAATTTGCGACGGGTCAGATGCAGGCCGCTGAGAAAAGCCGGGACCGCGTTGAATACCTCGATCAGGAATGGGCCGTCATAGACCGGCAGGATCGGCGTAAGAAAGCTTTCCCAGGGAATCCAGCTATCCTTCAACGCCCCTCGATCTGGCGCAGAAATATGTATGTAGTTCAAACGTCGCTGCGCCACGGTGGCGCGCAGGTCGGCCTGGAAAGCTGCAGGCCCGCTGCTTCCAAGCAGCACATGGGCGCTATCGATGGTCAAGCCCGCCTGGGAACTGGCTACCCCTTCCAGGAAACCCAGCACATCCGAGACCATGTTCGGTGCCGGTGTTTCCCAATGGTCCACCGGCTCGATCGCGAGCTTGACGGCCTTCTTCTCTGCATAGTTGGCGAGCTCCTCGATGATCGGGCGCGCGAGCTCATAGCGAGATTCAAGCCAATCCTGCAGCGCATCGCTCCACAGCGGCGTGCCGGAATCTAGGGTCGGGAAGACGCCATATGGGAAAACGATCGGACCCGCCATGACAGTCTTGCCGCCAAGGATCGACGTAATATCGACGCGGGACTTCAAATAGGCCAATGCGCCTTCCCTCTGCTCCCGGAAAGGCGAGGTGGGATCGAAGGTCCGCGTTGTCCCAACATTGGTCGTGAATCGTACCGGTTCCAGGCCGGCGGCGTCCAAGGCCTGCCTGAAACGGGCATAACTTTCGATCTCGGCCTTATGGTCGCCGGTCTGCTGGGCGGCGATCGGCAAGTCGAAACCGTCATAGCCCATAGCGAGCAGGGCTTTGATGTGGTCGATCAGGGTTTGGGTATAGGCCCGATCATTCGGCCGCAGGTCCGCCGTAAACATGAACAGGCTCAGCAGGATCTCTCTTTTTGCGCCCTTGTCCATCGCTACCACCCAAGCGTCTCGTGCAGATAGGCACGCGCCATCTTGGCGTATTGGAGCGGATTGGCCTTGGCTGGATCCTGCTCGGCCTCGATCACCAGCCAACCGGCGAAATCGGCCTCGGCGAGCGTCGCAAGAATTTGCGGGAAGGTTTTTATCGAGCCGTCACCGGGAACGGTGAATATGCCGGCCTCGATGGCTGCTTCGAAGGAGAGCCCTTTTTCATGGACACGGCTCACGACATCGGCTCGAATATCCTTCAGATGGATGTGCTTGATCCGGCGGGCATATTTTTTGGTGACAGCCAGCGGATCGACGCCGGCGGCTGCAAGATGGGCGGTGTCCAACAACAGATGGATCAGATCTGGATCGGTCCTTTCCATCAGCCTGTCGACAGCAGAAGCGATCATAACGCCGGTGCCGAGATGCGGATGATAGCAAAGGCGCCGACCCTCTTCCCTGGCAATCCTGCCGATCTCATGCAGACCGTCCACCAAGCGAATCCACTGTACGTCTGTCAGCGTCGGGCAATTGGGGAACAGTGCGAATGGCAGCGGATTGACCGCATGGCCGAACTCGGCCACCACAAGATCGGCTCTCCTGGGGTCCGTGCTACCGCGCTCCATCTCCTCCAGAAAGGCGAGTTGCTGGCGGACTTTCGCGATTGTCTGCTCTTTCATGGCTTCAATCGTGAAATAGGTGCTGACCCATGGTTCCGAAACGCGCAAACCACGCAGCTCGAGCGCCGCTCTCAAGACCTTGGGATCGGTCGGATATTTGTGGCCAATGCTGCAGCCGACATAGCCGGCGAGCGCCATTTCACTGATGCATTGTTCGAAGGGAATGCCGATGTCGATGTTGATGAAGTCGTCGTTCCACCAAAGCGTCGGCGTGATGCCGAGCCAGACTTTTTCGGGTGAGAGTCGCGGTGTTTGGGTGCTCATCTTGCCAATCCTTCGTTGCGGTTGACTTGGACTTCCTTGACTTGCGCAATCGCAGGCTCGCCCGCGAAGGCCGGAATCGTTGGCGGGGACGCCCATGAACCATAACCAGGAGCTTTCGCGCCCGCCGGATGGGCTCCAATTGCCTTCCACATCAGGCCTTCGGCATAGGCAGCCGCCGAAACGACGAAGGGCACATCCTTGGGGTTCGCACCAAACGCCTCGCTCCAGGCGGTCGGCAGTTCGTACCAAGTGCCGACGTACCAGAGCTTGATGATGTTGCGGGCAACCGGGCCAAGTTTCTCGCTTCCAAAGATCTGTCGGCGCAGACGTGCCTTTCGCTCGGACAAAGCTTGGCCTTCCGTCTCCAGACAGATCTTTTCGTAGGTGGAAAGGAGTTCAGCCAGGATAGCGCCGCCAATCGCGCTATTGACGGTCGCGAGGTAGGCTTCGACCTGGCCTGTGGCCCACAAATCGAAGGTGGCAAAGGCGGTCACCTCTGTCGAGAAAGCAAGAAAGCGGTGCGGATCTTCGATACTCATGCTCCCGCCTCCTCGATCGCCACGGTGCGCAGCACCTGATTGTCGCCAATCTCGAAGGTCGCCATCGCATAGTGGCCGCCGCTGTCGGGCAAGGGATTGCGGATCAGGTCTCCCATCAGGTTCCTGAATTCGAACATTCTGGGCACAGCCTGCAGCAGCAACTGCGGCTGACCGTTGAAGGCTTGCGTCAATTGTCCCAGGAACTCCGCATACGTCTGGTTGAACGAAAGCGCGGCCTCATAGAGTTCCGGGCTCTTCTTACGGTCGATGTCGCCGAGTTTCAGATCGGTTTTGACCGGATAAACAGCATGCCAGTCGACGCTGAAGGTGGGGCCGGTCGGATGGCCGGCCGTGTCCTCCGGCTGGTAGTAGCGCTCTCTGTCCAGCTCGTCGAAGCGGTAGTAATGCGCGAGTTCTCTCTCATGGTCGTAGATGCCGCCGCCGGCACCTTCACCCTGCTCCATGACGAGCCGGATCGCCTTCTTTGCGCTTCCGATATCAGTGACGGGAAAGAGCTCGCCACCGCCGGAGTAGTAATATTCCGATGTGACCTGGCGCTTGCGATCCCCGATGAAGATCGTCTTGCCGGCAACCTTGGCTTCCTTTTCAAGGCGATCGAATCCATCTTCGATGGCGGCGTAGAAATCGCCGATGCTGTAATATTGCATGTCGTCAGCGCCCGGATAGGTTCCAAGCACGGTTACGCTTCCACGGTACAGGCGCTTGACGAGCTTCTTCGATCCGGGGGCGAGACGAGGACGCTCGATCTTCTTGAAGATCGCCAGCGTTTCCTTGGTGAACGGCGCCAGACTCACTTTGAAATCCGTTTCACCATCGGGAAGATGAGCGGGATAGGAAGGCACGAATCCCGGCCTCGTAAGGTCAGGGGTTCCGCCGATGGCGTTCAGAAGATTTGCTGCGATCGTCAGATGCAGCATTTCCTCGACCGCGACCACCCGAAGGACCTGCACGGCATCCACATTGGTGCCGGGCTTGATCGAATAAAGCGCCGTCAGGTACGGCGGAATCGTTGCATGTTCCAATTGCATTGCTAGGTACAGATGCTCTTTGAGAGCATCGATCGTCGTAATCGTATCAGACATCCTGGCTTCTCCGATTGTTATGCGCGCGGAACCGGTCCGAGCCCTATCGTTGCAACTGTTTCAGCATTGCTCGGGCGCTGCGGTAGCACAGCGCGGCGAGGGTCAAGGTGACGTTGGCCGTGCCGATGGTGGGCATGCTGCCACCGCCGACCAGATAGAGATTGTCGTGGTCCCAGGAGCGCTGGTCGATGTTTACGGCCGACCTATGCTTGTCCGATCCCATGATGTGGGTGCCGGCCAGGTGGTTGCCGCCGCGGATGGCGTAGCCTTCGCCCTCATAGTTCACATAGCCGTAGTCGCTGGTGTCGTAGCGGGTGTGATCCGCAGCGCCGAGCCGGGCAAACATGGTCTTTGCGAACTCGCGCGCATAGGCAGCACCGCGCATCGTGTATTCCGGAACCGTGAACGAAACCACGGGCCGCATGTTGCCGAGCTTGTCGGTATATTGCGGATCGACGGAGACGCGATTGCTCTCGACCGGCATCACTTCGATCATGAAGGCGAGCAGCAATTGGCGCGAAATGCGGTCGATCAGGCCCTGCCTTAGATCGCCGCCGAAGCGATTGTGCTGGTCGACGAGTTCGGTGACGTCGGAATAAGGCGAGCCGACAGCCCAGCCCCAACCATCATTGTGAATATCGACGCTGAAGGCCGCCTGATGCCGCCTGAAGGCGCCGCCGCGCAGATCCACGATGCCTCCGGTACAACTTGTGCCGCGCATGGTGCCGCAAACCTCCGGCATCAGAGCCCAGCTCAGCAAATAGGCGTGATCCATCAGGTTGCGGCCGATCAAGCCGCTCGAACTCTGCAGACCTGATGCCAGCATCAACCGCGGCGTTTCGATGGCGCCTGCAGCCAGCACGAAAATCTTGCCTTTGACGGTGATCGTTTCATAGTCGGGCGAGGCCGCATCCTTATAGACCTTGACCTCGAGCGCACTGGCGCGGCCCGTGTCGGAATCGATCAGAACACGCGAGGCGACGGCCTGTGCGAGAAGATCGACCCGGCCGGTTTGGAGTGCTTTCGCCAGCGTTTTCCCGGAATGGTAACGTGCCTGCACCGGACAGATCGGAACGCAGTTCGTATTGCCCTGGCAGCGTCCCCCCTCCTCGACCTCATGCGTATTGACCGCACCGATCGGCACATATCCTTTGCCGCCGTCATAGGCAGGATTGGGGATGCCGTTGCGTCCCTGGGGATAGGGCCGCACCTTGACGGGATAGGTTTCTCCGTAGAGTTCGACCGTGGTTCCGTCGATGCCTTTGGCCACCATCTGGTCGAGATAGGAAAGCGGCAGACCCCGCATGGGATAGACGTAACCCTGGGGAAAGGTGATATCGAGATAGCTCTGATCCTCGACATCGGCCGACACGCCGATCTCGCGCTCCGCGGTTTGATAGTCCGCCTCGATGTCGCGATAGTCCAGCGGCCAATCGAGACCTTGACCGTAAAGAGCGTTCGACTTGAAGTCCTCCTGCAGCAGTCGGGGCGTTTTGGCTTCCCAGTGCATGGTCGTGCCACCGAAAATCCGCGTATAGGTCGTATCGGTCACATAGGGGCCGGATTGCACCATGTACGTCAAAGCGTTGGTTTCGCCCGGTTGAAGCTTGCGCAGCTCCGGGCTACGCGGCATCGGAACATTGGGATTGACTGGATAGGGCGACTGGTTGTCCTTGCTGGCGGCTTTATAGAAGTTGGTCACCAGTGCATCGTATCCGTCCAGGCTCCGGTTCGTTCCGGATCCGGCTTCCAGCACGAGGACACGCTTGCCCGCCCTGCAGAGCTCATTGGCGATGATGGCGCCGGAGATGCCGGTGCCGACGATAACCGCATCATAATTTCTGTCCGACGCGACGGCTCCGATGTCGGTCCTTCGCGCGGAGTCAATGGCAAACAGCATGGCGCACCTCCATCCCATGCGACGAAAAACGATGGCTACTCTCCCGGCCTTCTTTCCGGTTGGCGCGCAGCCGACATGATCGATGCATTCTGCTTGCTCCCTTTTTTTGCGTGGCGCGATCGAAGGACCGCTCCTGATAGATGAAGTCGTCCGCCGGCTTTCGCCGGCACATGCAAATGCGATCAGTGGGCGAAACTCGCGATCAACCGATCGGCCGTCCGCAATGCCAAAGCCGATAAGGTCAGCGTGGGATTGGATGTGCCAAGCGTCGGAAAACTGCCGGAACCGACGACAAAAAGGTTCCTATGTTCCCAGGCGCGCTGGTCCGCATCGATGACGGAGCCGCTGGGGTCTGCGCCCATGGCATGCGTGCCGGCAAAATGCCCCATTCCATGGTAGCGAAAGGCGCGCCCCTCATAGTAGACAGTCGGAAACCAGCTTCCCTTATCGGGGTCCGTGCAATCCTTTATCCCGGCTCGACGAAACACGGCTTCGGCAACGCGCGAGGCGGCCGCCATTCCGGCCAGCGTGTAGTCATCGATCCTGTAGTCGATCACGGGGCGCGGATTGCCGAGTGCATCGCGATAACGAGGATCGATGCTGACGCTGTTGGCAGCGTCGGGAAGCTGTTCGACCGCAAGCGAAAAGCGCATCTGGCGCGGCAGCGTCGCCTCGAGTTCGCCGCGCAGCGCCGAGCCATAGAGCCCGCCATTCATCACAGCCTGATAGACCGCCGTATCGGGAGCTCCGGTACTCGCCCGCCAGCCGTCATTGCCGATGTCGAAGCGGAAAGCCGCATGTTTCGAGCGAAACGCGCCGCCCCTCAAATCCTCGATGCCGGCCGTCGACTGCGGGCCTCTGTAGGCGCCGATCGAATGGGGCGCGAGCCCCCAGGCGTAAAGCGTCGGATGATCCATAAGGGTCTTGCCGACTTGACCGCGCGGGCCGTCGATACCCGAGGCCAGCATGAGCTTGGCATTTTCCACGGCATGCGCCGCCAAAACGTAGACGCGAGCCTTTGCGACGAAGGTCTTTGCCTCCGACGAGGTCTGATCCTCGTAGCGTTGATACTCGATCCCTTGCACTTCGCCGCTTACCGGATCGATATGGATCTTTGAGGCGACCGCCTGGGTCAGGACGGTCAACCGGTTCAAATCCGCCTGAGCGAGGGTTTTGCCGGCATTGTATTTCGCCTGCACCGGACAGATTGGCGTACAGGACGTATTGCCCTCGCAGCGCTCTCCAAGATAGCCGGTGCCGACCGGCCGATAGGACTTGCGTGGCAATGAATTGCGAGCCGCCGGATAGCTTCGAACCCTGAGCCGGAACGACTCCTCCTGAAGCTCAACCTCCATGCCGTCAACGGCCGCCCCGAGCGTTTTGTCCGAAAAACTGGGCGGGACGCGCTGCATCGGATAGTCGTAACCATCCGAGAAGCTAAGCCCGAGATAGTGCTGTTCGGAGACATCGGCGGAAACGCCGATCTCATGTTCGGCCTGCTCGTAGTAAGGAGCGATCGCGTCATAGCCGATGGGCCAGTCCCGCCCGACCCCGTGCAGCGATCGCATGCGAAAATCTTCCGGCAACATCCGCAGCGACACGCCAAGCCAGTGCAGGGTCGATCCGCCCAACAGCCGCGTATAGCTGCTGCCGTAGAGATTGGGGCCGCGTTGAACGAAGTAGCCGTTGTTCGATTGCAAATCGGCTGTGTCGGGTTGCGGCGCGGCGACGGCCGGCGGCCACGGCGATTCCGGGCCCTTGCTGTTTGCGGCGTAAAAATGCTCCAGATGCTGCGTGTATTCATCGAAACTGCGCGTCGTGCCAGGTCCCGCCTCAAGCAGCAGAACCCGCATGTCCGCCCTGGTCAAACGCTTTGCGATCATGGCGCCGGCAACACCCGCGCCAACGATCACCACGTCAAAGGACATCTCGTTCGCCATGTCTTCCCCCCGCGGGCGCCAGCGCCCATGCACCGAAACCTTGCTGCTTGGCTCCCGGCGGATGGGCTCCCGCCGCCAGCCACTGCAGGCCGGCCTGATAGGCCGCACCGGAGACCAGATGGGTTTTATCGAGCGGCGATGCCCCAAAGGCGGTGCGCCATCCCTCAGGCAATTGTTGCCAGGTGCCGCAGTACCAAAGCATGATCACATTGCGCGCGATCGGCCCAAGTTGCGGATCCCTGAGAATTGCCGGTAATGGCCCACCATCCCCGTTCGCCGGCAATTCTCGGAAGCTGTCGAGCAGATCGTTCACGATGTCGGTGGGAACGATCTGATCCAGCACGCCGAGATAGGTTTCAGCCAGATCGGTCGCGTGTAACTTCATGGCGTTGAAACCGGTCAGCGCGCTTGAGAGGGCAATGAAGCTTGCCAGTCGCTCGCTCATTTTCTGCTCCCGGCGGCCCGCGCGGACTTGCCGGCTACCTTACCGGACAGCTTGTTTCCGCTGGTTCTGACGCGTACGGCAGACAGAAATGATGCGTAGCTCCATGTCAGATTGTGCACGCTCTTTTCATAGCCGGACGTGCCATCGAACTGTTCGCTCAGTTCATAACGATCGCTGTGGTAGATGACCGCGCGCAGCATGGCATCGCCCGCGCTTCTGAGGGCGGTTGCGGTATCGGAGGCGGAGGTCGTGCTCGTCACCCCAACCTGCGCGAAGAAATCCTGGGACAGGCTATCCAAAGGAACCGTCCCGGCGTGATCGATGTCGTTGGCGAGACGATAGTAAAGTTCCGCAAAGTTGCATGTGCACAGCGCCCAGGGATGCCCCCCAGCCACGGGATGGGCGACATCTCCGTCATAAGTGTCGCCGGGATAGCGGCCCAAGAGGGGACCGATCCCACGTGTCTGATCTCCGGCATTGATCGGGTAGAACGCACTGGAATTGGGATCCGCCCACTGGCTTCGCAGCCGGGCTGCCGTTGCAAGCAATTTTGTATCGGTTGCCGGCACCGCTCCGTAGACGCAGGCCGAAACGATGTCGATGTTCGGGTCGTAGCCAAGCTCTTCGGGAACAACTGAGACGCCGGGACCGGCGCCCGGCGCCAGCATCGTCACATAATATGAACCGTTCCAATGATCCTGAAGGGCGCTTTCGAGCCAGGCAATTGCCGTTTTTATATCCGCTGTAACGCCAATGCCGTAGCTATTGGCGGCAACCTCCCGGAGACAGCGAAGCTGAACCGAGCGCGCAAAGAAGGACAGACCTTCGTGCTCCTCCCACAGATTGGTCGTGGGCTGCTGGTAAACACCGAGGAGATAAGAGACATTCGTTTCGATGACTTGCCTGGCAGTGGCTTGGGTCGCTGTGTCCAACTGAGGATAGGCCTGCAGGAGAGCGAGGCTTTGAATGGCAGGTCCATCGTTCTGTTCGGTCCACGGACGCGGTTGCCCGGCCACGGTAAAGCATGCATGCCCCAGTGTCGGATGGGCGTTCGTCTGACAGAGCCTGGCGAAACTGGCGTAGTCGATCAGACTGGGCATGCCGCTGCCTGGAGCCAGAGGCAATCCGGCAGCGGCGATCTCGATGGCGGTGATCGCAGCGTCGCGCACCCAATTATAGACATAGTCCTGATCGACGCCGGGAGTATTGGCGGGAAAAGAAGGCGCGGCGACGACGCATCCGGGCGCCGAATATTGCCCGGGATTGGCAGGATCCTCGATGATATAGCCGTCGCTCGTGACGTTGCGCAGCATCAGGAGGATGAGGTAATTGGCAAGAGCTGCCAGATCGGTTTGTTGATAGGCCGCTTTCGGGTGCTGCCTTCCCAAAGCAAGCGGCACTCCTGCCCGAGCACGGGCCGTATGATGGATGGTTCTGGTGATGTTCATCTGTTCCTCCGCTCGAATTGCATGAATGAGGCGCAGCCGCGCCCAAGTGAGTCAGGCGCCGGCTGGTCCCTTGTCGCGGATCCAGGAGATTTCGTTGACGGTGATTACTCCACCGCTCTCGGAGGGGGGCGTGCGCAAGATCAGCTCATCGCCCCTAAGCTCGTAAGGGCGGACCTGCTCGGTTTCCGACCAATTGGGAAAGGAGCTGCCTTCGATCCTATGCGTGACCTTGCCATCGGCAACCCTGTAGCTGCCGAAATAACCCAGACAAGTCGAATAGGCCGCCGCCCGCTCCTCGGCACTACCGCCGAGAGGATCGGTTGTTTCCAAAACCGGACGATGTGCGGCCGTCATTTGCACCATCATCCTGCCGGTCGACGTGTAGACAAGCAAACCCGATGCGTCCTCCCCAAGCGGATAGGAAACATCTCCTTTGCTGGTCGTCCTGCGCCAAGCCAGCAGTCTCCAAGATCCCTTAAGATTGTTCATCACGCCCTCTGTGCTTGCCGCAAACGTAATCGCTGCACCCCGCACGGTCGTCTCTGACCGTGACGCAAGGCCTTGCCATGGGTTCGATTTTTGCAATTCAGACATGGCATTACGGCACGAGAGTACGAATACCCCGCGGAGCAACGTCACATCATTCTGGCCTGAAGACTGATCGATGAGGCAGCATGCGCCTCTTCCCATCAGTCACATATCAAACGGTCCGAAACAGGTCGCCCATGCTGCGTACCCGTTGCTGGCTTTCTCCTGGCAGCGGTGAAGTCGCAGCCGTGCCGCTCATCGACCAGCTAATGTCGAGGTCGAATCCGAAAGTTGCAACTTTATGTTGGTGTCGACGAGAGTTAGCGCTTCCGTCGGCATGAACGTCCACGCGGCAGGTTGATCCTGCCTGCACAGCTATTTGGAATTTCTTTCCAGATGCCTTAAAGCGGGCCGGACGATGCCCATTTCGCACGCCATAGCTTCATACGAGAGACCATCTTTGGCCCTCGGTATGCCCGCACCCTGCAGCTGCAGTTTCCTTCCCTTGTATCGGATTTAACAACTACCTTACGCAACGGTAAATAAGCAATTTTGCCTACCTTTGAGCGCGTTCTCGATTGGACAAAGAACCTGCCGCATGTCAGCGCGATCATGCGAGACCGCCTCTCCACCAATGACCTTCTCGCTCGGACTCAGGTTTTATTATAAAAACATCATATAATGCCGGCATTAACCCGAAATGGTCATGAAAATAATACTTCCTTGAGCTAATATGCGCTAGGATTATTCGAAATCCTGGGGAGGGGCGAGTGAACAGTGAAGCCGTGGCAACTGCAAACGTAATGTTCGACTTTTTGTCGGAAACCGCGGCCGCAAAAAGCAAGGAAGACGTACTCGGCTCTCTGGACAAGTCCGCACGCCATTTTGGTTTTAGCTGCTTTGCAATTTCCGGCATACCCTTGCCCACCGAGCGCATTGATTCCTACTTCATGTTGAATGCTTGGCCGTCGGAGTGGTTCGAACATTATGTTTCGCACAACTATGTCCACGCCGATCCCGTCATCCAGCTCTCTAAAATGCAGGACGGCGCTTTCGTTTGGTCGGAGGCACTGCGAGATCAAGAGCTCGGCCGTCACGCACGCCGCGTCATGAACGAAGCCAGAGAATTCAAAATGAAAGACGGCTACAGCGTGCCGTTGCACTCAGCGAGCGGCTTCCAAGCGATCGTTACATTCGGTGCGGAAAAGGTGGACCTCTCCAACGCCGCCAGAGGCGCGCTGCATATTCTATCGATCTATGCGCACAACACACTGCGCGGTCTTATGGCAAAAGAGGCAAGGGCGCGGGACCGGAGCCCGTTGCGGATCACGGCGCGGGAGCGTGAAATCATTCAGTGGTGCGCAGCCGGAAAGACAGCCATCGAGATCGCCGAAATTCTGGGACGCTCGCACCGAACCATCCAGAACGAGATCCTGAATGTCCAGCGCAAGCTTAACGTCGTGAATGCGGCGCAGATGATAGCGGAAAGTTTTCGCTTCGGAATACTTCGCTGAATTGTCTTACGGGGTTGAGCTGCAGGTAAGTCAGCATGCCTTCGCGCCAGGTTGCGCGTCAACGTGTCGCCTTGAGCTGCCCCTGCTAATGCTCAGCTAAGTTCATGGAACGGCCTCGGCCTAGGTCAGAAAGCTGGGTATTTTTACTCATTTAAATGGCGGGGACTATCATGCATTCTTGCCCTAAAATCAGGGGCAAGGATGATAAGACTCTACGTCGGTCGTTCGGCATCGAACGGACAAGCAATGGAGAAAATTTGGCGCTTTCGACACGAGCAATTTGTGGAAAGGCTCGGTTGGGAAGCCATTCGCCGAAGCGACGGATTGGAAATCGACCAGTTCGATCACGAGCGAGCCCTGCATCTTGCCCTCTTTCACGAAGACGCGGTCGTTGGATATACGCGATTGCTCCCCACGACAGAGCCGCATTTGTTATCGGACGTATATCCCCAGATCATGAACGGCCAAACATGGCCACGTTCGCCGGACATTTTTGAATGGACCCGATGCGTTGTCGCGAAAGGCGAAATACTCATCAATGAGGTGCCGGCTTCCCATATCCTGATGACGGGCGTAATGGAGTTTTGCCTTGTTGCAGGCATCACTTCGCTGATCGTCGAAACGCACCCGAAATTGGTGGATCTTTTGATTTCGACAGGCTGGCAGGTAACCAAACTCGGATCGCCGTCCCTGCTCGAGGACGGCATAGTTGTGCCGATCCAAGCCAAGCCCTCCGTGGCCGGCTTGATACGGCATCATCAACTCTATTCCATCGAAGGAACAACCCTCTTGCTGGAACCGGAGCTTCATAACCCGCTGAAGCCCGAGATTACTTTGAGCCACTTGCCCTACCTGGCTCATACAAGAGCTCGTTCAAACCACAAGACGAATGAAAGCGCCTATTTGGCTAAGTGACAGCAATGGCCACATCTGCGAGCGCGAACCGGCTTGGAGCAAGGCAATATCGTGCGAACGGGAGGCGCTGCAAGTGCCTGTTGCTGAGATGCGACCGACGGATTTCAAAGAGATTTGCGAGGTCACTCAGTTCCGGCAACGAGCTGAAATGAGGGGGTAATGCGACTGCTGCGAGCACTGGTCGAGCAGATTAGATCCACTGAAGAGCGCGATCGCCGTCGAGACGGCGATGACGTTTACAATGAGCCATGGGTACAACGTATGATCGATCAATTCGATCGAGAATTGAAAGCTGCAGAATGCCGGGCAAACCGGAAAGACGCTTCAGGACAAGCTGGTGTAAGATGACAAGCGATAAACAAAATCAAACTGTAATTTTTGCGGAACCCGAAAGCTATATTAAGGAACTGGTGCACGATCAGGCCAATAATTTGAACGCTATCATCACGCAGGTCTTTGAAAACCAGACATCCACCGAGGACGTCGCATTGATACGATATCTGCTTCAAATGCTCAGCGTGGCAACAGAGGTCGAAAGAAAGATCCATTAGCAGATATTGCTGGACGTTTTGTGTGTTTGATCTGCTACCAGCGGTTCCTTTTTAAGGACCGCTCATTTCCGCTGCATCCGACCGCGCCTTTATTGTTCACCAGCCTGCAATCAGAAGCTGCTCGCCGTCATTGCACGAAACGAGCATGCGACTGAAGGCGTCGCCGCGCTCGGCTGCGAATCCGTCCTAGCCACTGCAAAGCTTCGTCATATATTGCAGCGGAGCGGGAATCAGAGCTGCTGGAGGAACCTTGTCATCGAATTCGTCGACGTTCAAACCGCTTAAGCACGAGACCTATCGCCGGATCTGGCTCGCGAGCCTTGCGTCGAATTTCGGCGGGCTGGTCCAAGCCGTTGGCGCTGCCTGGATGATGACGACCATCACGGCGTCGGAAGACATGGTGGCGCTGGTCCAAACCTCGACTGCCTTGCCGATCATGCTGTTTTCACTGGTTTCCGGTGCCCTTGCCGACAATTTCGACCGCCGCCGGATAATGCTGACGGCGCAATGTCTGATGCTGGCCGTTTCGGCAATCCTGACCCTGTGTGCTCTGCTGGGCTGGATCACTCCCTGGCTGCTTCTGCTCTTTACCTTCCTGATCGGCTGCGGAACGGCGCTCAACAATCCCTCCTGGCAGGCGTCGGTCGGAGACATGGTGCCTCGGGAGGATCTGCCGGATGCCGTGACGCTGAATAGCATGGGCTTCAACATGACCCGAAGTGTCGGCCCGGCGATCGGCGGCATCATCGTCGCGGCCGCCGGCGCTGCGGCTGCCTTTGCAGTCAATGCCGTCAGCTATTTTGCGCTCATCTATGCGCTGATGCGCTGGAAACCCGCTCCTTCGACATCGACGCTGCCGCGTGAAAATCTGGGCAGCGCGATCTTTGCCGGGCTCCGCTACATTTCGATGTCGCCGAATCTTGAAAAAGTACTCGTCCGCGGCTTCATCTTCGGCATCGGAGCCAGTTCGGTATTGGCTCTCCTGCCGATCGTCGCGATCAATCTCGTTTCCGGCGGACCGCTGGCCTATGGTTTCATGCTGGGATCCTTCGGCATCGGAGCGATCGGCGGTGGTGCGCTGAATGCTAGGCTTCGCGAGGCGATGAGCAGCGAGCTGATCATCCGCTATTCCTTCGCCGGGTTTGCGGGCAGCATGATGCTGACCGCCTTGAGCCCTTTCATTATCCTCACCTGTGTCGGCCTGCTCGTTTCCGGGGCCTGCTGGGTACTTGCCCTTTCGCTCTTCAATACGATCGTCCAGCTATCGACGCCGCGCTGGGTCGTGGGCCGCGCCCTGTCGCTCTATCAGACGGTGACCTTTGGCGGCATTGCCGGCGGCAGCTGGCTCTGGGGTGTTGCAGCCGATCGTTTCGGTGTCTCGGAAGCGCTCTATGGCTCGGCAGCGGTCATGCTGGTCGGCATCGTCATCGGCCTGCGTTTCTCGATGCCGGCCTTTGCCTCGCTAAATCTCGATCCTTTGAACCGCTTCATCGAACCTGCCCTCGGCCTGGACATCACGCCGCGCAGCGGCCCGATCGTCATCCTTGTCGATTATCAGATCGGCGACCAGGATCTGCCGGAATTCCTGAAGCTGATGGCCCAGCGGCGGCGGATCCGTATCCGCGATGGCGCCAGAAACTGGGCGCTGATGCGCGATCTGGAAAACCCCGGCATCTGGACGGAAACCTACCACACACCGACCTGGGTCGAATACATCCGCCACAACCAGCGACGCACTCAGGCGGATGCGGAAAATATGGATCGGCTGCGGGCACTCCACGGCGGCAGCGACCCGCCTTATGTTCATCGCATGATTGAGCGCCAAGCGATTCCACCCTCAGACGATGTCTTCCACAAGGCGCCGATCGACCTGCATCATTAAGCTGCCATACGATCCTGCGGCGAACCGGCTTTGCGCCGCAACAACAAAAAACCCTCCGCCGGCGACGGCAGAGGGAGGTTAGGTCATAGTGCTCGTCCGGTATTACCCGGAACTAAACCCTGCCACGCCGGACCGGCGGATGTCATTTAAATATTTTAATGCAGCATCGAACCGGCGAGTGGTCATTCGGCCGCCACGCTTAGCCAACCTTCAATGCAGCCCGAAAGCGTTCAGCAGTTGTTCTCGAAACTTGACGAAGCGCGCCTCGCTTCGGTTGCGGGGTCGCGGAAGATCGATGTCGATCTCGCGGGTACGCCCACCCTTTTCCTTGGAAAGGATGAGGACTCGGTCAGCGAGATAGACCGCCTCCTCCAGGTCGTGCGTGACGAGGATCATCGTCACCTTTTCCTCCCGCCAGATGCGAGCGAGCTCTTCCTGCATGGTGATCTTGGTCATGGCGTCGAGTGCGCCGAACGGCTCGTCGAGCAACAGGATTTCAGGTTTCACCGCGAGCGCCCTCGCAATGCCGACGCGCTGAGCCATACCGCCCGAAAGCTGCGACGGCAGGGCGTCGGCGAAATCGCTGAGGCCTACGAGTTGGACATAGCGGCGCGCACGCGCCCTCGCCTCGCTCTTCTTCAGACCCTGGTTTTCGAGCGGGAAGGCGACGTTGTCGAGCACGGTGAGCCAGGGCAGAAGCCTCGGCTCCTGGAAGATCACCGCGCGATCCGCCCCTACGCCATGAACGGGCTGCCCGTCGATCAGCACATCGCCTCTGTCCGCGTTCTCGAGCCCAGCGAGAACCCTGAGCAGGGTCGTCTTGCCGGAACCCGAAGCTCCCACGATCGCCAGGCTTTCGCCGGCGCGAATGTGGTTGCTGATCCCTTGCAGCACATTGAGATGGCGGCCGTTGATCGAGTAGGATTTGGAGAGGTTCTTGATCGTCACCTCTCCGCGCAGGGTCAGTTCAGCAACAGCCATTGGCCCACTCCTTCTCAGTTGCCGGCGACGGCGAAATTCGCCGGATCGTAGAGAATGTCTTCCGCCTTGATCTGCCCCGGCTTGAGAACGCCGCCACGGGCGAGGATGTCGATCCAGAATTGCAGGTCGCGCGGTACGGCCTTGCCACCTTCACGCACGCCATAGCCGGTGAAATATTGCGCAATGTCGGCATTCTCGCCGCGCGAGGCGAGAACCTTGGCGATCACCGCTTTGGTTTCCTCAGGATGAAGACGAGCGTATTCGAGCGCGGCCTGCGACTTCTCAACGAAGATCTTGGCCGCTTGCGGGTGTTGCTTGATCCAATCGCGGCGCAGCACCGTAAAGCCGCCGGCGATCTCACCGAGCACGTCGGTGTCGCCGAAGATCTTCTGGAGGCCACCATTTTTCAGTGCCACGCCTTCATAGGTCTTCTGCCAGTAGCCGAAGGCGGAGACATCGACCTGCTTGGAACGCAGAACCTGTTCGAGCTGCGCACCCGGAACGACGACCAGCTTG
This sequence comes from Rhizobium sp. CB3090, assembly GCF_029714285.1. NCBI lineage: Bacteria > Pseudomonadati > Pseudomonadota > Alphaproteobacteria > Hyphomicrobiales > Rhizobiaceae > Rhizobium > Rhizobium sp. CB3090. Next base: position 31,046 of record NZ_CP121663.1, on the reverse strand, counting down.
GCCGCATTTTCGGGCAATCCGACGGAATGAAGCGCCTCGCGCACCGTATAATCGAGATGGGCACCAAGCGTATTGACGGCAATCGTCTTGCCGGCCAGATCCTTGATCGATTTGATCGGGCTGCCCTCAAGCGAATAGAAGATGCTTTCGGTGGTCTTGTCGATACCGTTCGAAGGATAGGCTGCGACGAAATCGTTGCCACCGGCTATCGAGTTCAGCACCGCCGCGGTCGCAGCGCCTCCGACTTCGACATTGCCCGACGCCAGCGCGAAGAGGGAGGCCGGACCGCCCTGAGCATAGCCGACATCCTTGAGTGTCAGGCCGGTGTCCTTGAAATAGCCGAGCGCATCGGCAAGCTCATGGGCAGAAAGACCACCCTGGCTTGCGAGGTAGCGGATGGTGACCTGATCTGTCTCGGCTGCAAAGGTAACGCTTGCCGGGACGACCAGAAGCATGCCGGCTGCGACCGCGGCGATGCCGAAAGAACGACGCGAAATCTGCATGTGAACTCCATAGATCGGATGAGATGGAAAATGGTGGCGCGTTTCAGCCTTCAGTCCTGGGGCTGGCCCAACGGCAGAGCCGGGCCTGCAACGCCTCGAGGATGAAGTTGGCCGACAATCCCAGAAGCGCGAGCAACAGAATTGCCGCGAACATCAGCGGGATCTGGAAATTGTACTGCGCATTCATCACCTGAAACCCGACGCCGGAATTGGCGCCGATCATTTCTGCGGCGATGAGCAGCAGAAGCGAGGTGGTGGCACTTAGCCGCAATCCAACAAAGATCTGCGGCAGGGCGGCTGGCAGGACGACGCGGCGAAACACCGTAAGCGGCTTGGCACCGTAGACACGCGCCATTTCCACCAGCTTGGCGTCCACCTGTTTGACGCCTCCAATGGTGGCGAGAAGCGTCGGAAACAGAGTTGCCCAGAAGATCACGAAGATTTTCGATGCCTCGCCGAGGCCGAGCAATAAAATGAATACCGGATAGAGCGCGAGTGCGGATGTCTGCCGAAACAGTTGCAGGATCGGATCGAGGCTGCGTTCGACAATTCGGATCTGCCCCATGAAGAGCCCGAGCGGAATACCGACGCCGACGGCTGCGCCAAATGCGATGCCGGCGCGCTGGAGGCTGATGGCGATGTCGCCGAGCAGCGGTCCGCCGCTGACCCCGTTCCAGAGGGCCCGCAGGATCGCATCCGGTGGCGGAAGAACCGCCGGGTTGCTCCAGCCAAGCGACGGCGAGACCTGCCAGAGAGCAACGAAAACAATGATCAGGCCGTAGCGCGATACGAAACCGCGCAACAGCGCTCCTGCTTGCCGTATCAGCCTGCTCTGCGAGATATATGTTTCGCGATAGCTCCCCAGGAGAGCCTGCTGTTCAGTATCAAGCGCCATGAGCTTTTCCCCTTGCTGTCTCGGTTATTCGGCGGCTTCGGTGTAGGCGGCGGCCCACCGATTTTGCGGAAAAGGCAGGCCCAGATTTTCTCGGAGAGTCTTGCCTTCATAGGCGGTGCGGAACAGGCCCCGGCGCTGCAGCTCGGGAATGACGAGTTCCACGAAATCGTTAAGGCCGGTCGGCAGCCATGGCGGCAGGATGTTGAAGCCGTCCGCGCCTTCGTTCTCGAACCATTCCTGCAGGGTATCCGCGACCTGGACGGCAGAGCCGACGATGGTGAAATGGCCACGTGCAGAAGCGATCCATTGATAAAGCTGGCGAATGGAGAAATTGTTCTCGTCCGCAATGCGCCGGATCAGTTCCTGACGGCTCTTCATGCCCTCAGTCGGCGGCGCCGGAGGCAGCGGACCGTCGAGATCGGCGCCTCTGAGATCGAGCTCGCCGCCAGTGAGCCCGCTGATCAGCGCGAGCCCATCCTCCTCGACGATCAGGCTTGTGAGCCGCTCGTATTTCTCGCGCGCTTCCGCCTCCGTGCGGCCGACAAAGGGCGAGACGCCCGGCATGATGAGCACATGCGAGGGATCGCGACCGAGGCTGCGCGCACGCGCTTTGATATCGCGATAGAATTCCTGAGCGGTGTCGAGCTTCTGGTGCGCCGTGAAAATCACTTCGGCGTTGGCCGCGGCAAGTCCGCGCCCATCGTCCGACTGGCCAGCCTGCACGATGACAGGATGACCCTGCGGCGAACGCGGGACATTCAATGGCCCTTCGACCTGGAAATGTTCGCCGCGGTGATTGGTACGGTGCACCTTGTTTATATCGAAATAAACGCCGCTTGCCCGATCGCGAATGAAGGCGTCATCGTCAAAGCTTTCCCAAAGCTTCTTGACGACCTCGACATGTTCGGCCGCCCGCTTATAACGGGTTGCATGGGGGTGCTGCCGCTCAAGATTGAAATTCCTCGCGGCGGCTTCGGTGGCAGTCGTGACAACGTTCCAGCCGGCGCGGCCGCCGGAGATCAAGTCGAGCGATGCGAATTTGCGCGCAACAGAGTAAGGCTCCTCGTAGGTCGTCGATGAGGTCGCGATGAAGCCGATGTGCTTGGTAAACGGCGCCAATGCCGAAAACAATGTGACCGGCTCGAAGCCTGCTACCCTCGCATTGCCACCCTCCACGCCGCCGCCAAAGGAGATAGCAAGCCCGTCTGCCAGGAAGTAGGCATCGAAAAGGCCGCGTTCGGCCGCCTGCGCAAGCTCGATGTGGAACTTGAGATTGACCGCCCCGTCGACGGGCTGGTCCGGATGGCGCCAGGATGCGATATGCTGGCCGCCGCCGGGAAGAAATGCACCGAGCTTGATCTGTCTCTTCATGGTTCCTCTCCACATTACAACTAGCTGGGCACGAAGCCTTGATGCTTAAGTATTGCTATATAATCTATGAATTTAATAGGCTATTTGTTTTGCAGCCATTGCCTGATGGAGAAAGTTTTTCCAGAAGCTGGAGGAATGGGGAATTTGTCGCCCGCCGTTGTGGTGAACCATTCGCTCATCAGGATATGGGCACGTCAGGTCTTGAAGGACATCGTCGAGTCCGCCAACGCGTCGTCACAACCAAGGGCTCAATTCCTCGGCAAGTGGTCGATGCCGAGGAGAACATTTGCGATAAAGCCGATGCGACCTTTTCCCCAAGGTCTGCACCCCGTCGTCTTGGCTTCCGCGATAGCCCAACTATATCGTCTAATAGAGGACATTCATTTTTTCGGAGCTTGCTTTGGCTGTCGCATTTACAAAAGAGGAAAGCGCGGAAACGGCTGCGGAGACGCAGCTCCCCGACCGCGCTATCTCGCCCCATCCGAATCTGGTTACCGAAGCGGGATGGAAGGCGCTCAATGCTGCGCTTCAGGAAGCCCGCGACCGGTACGAAGCCGCAAGCGCTGTCGAGGATGTGAACGAGCGTCGGCGGCAGGCGGCAGTCCCCCTTCGCGACCTGCGTTATTTCGCCGAGAGGGTTCGCACCGCTGAGATGATACCAGCCCCGGTGTCCCATGAGACCGTCGTCTTCGGCAGCATAGTCACCTTCAGCCGCGATGACGGACGCGTGCAGACCTATCGCATCGTCGGAGAAGACGAAGCCGAGCCCAAACAGGGGACGATCTCTTACGTTTCACCCGTCGCCCAATCTCTCTTGGGAAAATTTGTTGGCGACATAGTCGTGGTCGGCGATCATGAACTGGAGATCGTATCGATCGCTTGAAGGTGTTCCCGCCTCAAGCCGCTTAACTCGAGTGCTTCTCCGGCATAGCCGAGGAGTGATGCGAGGAGATCAGCCATTTGCCGTGCTTGAATTCGTAAGTGAAGGTGTAGCGCGCCGGAACCTTGGCGCCATCCTTCAAGGTGAAGGTGTAGAGGCCGATATCGAGCGCGTCATTACAGCCGATTTTGATCGTACGGCTGTTGATCTTCCCCTGCGGATGCTTCTTCAGGAAGCCCACGAAATATTCCCTGCGCTCCTTCTGCGTCAGCCGCGGCTTGTTCGACAAGGTCGGCAACAGGACGGCGTCAGGAGCATAGTTTTCGACGACCTTTTCGGGGTCGAGCGTCGCCAGGGATGCGTTCCAGCGATCAAACAACCGCTCCACCTGCGGTTTGGTGATCGGCGCGCATTGTTCAGCCAGGGCCGGCGTCGCCATAAGAGCAATTGCGAAAGCAGCAAGCGGAGATATTTTCATTTTAACCCCCATCAATTGATTTTGTCGTTTCCGGCGATACTCGCGCCACCTGTACAGGGATGGTTGCGCCCGCCGCATAGTGTCTGCCGAACGGCCAGCATATGCCGAATGGCCTATGCAATACCGACCGACGGCTTTTTACACCTAGCCCAATCTCGCCGCATGGCTGAGGGCATACACATTTTCCTTTCTTTATATCATGGTATGATATATTTTCATGGCGTCCGCATTGGGAGGACGTTCGCGGGCGCGCCACGCTGAGCGCTTAGGCTAGGTCCATACGCGCCAGGGTGCCACCACTGCAGCGCGCTCGCGAACCTTATCCCAAAATTTCGTAACCGAAAGGGGCATCGCTTGGACGATCTCAATGTGAATATCGATGGATCGATCGTATTGGATCGCGACGTACGGTTCTTTGGGTCTATCGCGGGCACGTTAACGGTTCCTGCCGGCCGACGGTTCGAACTCTATGGAAGCATTGGCCGCGATCTCGTTATCGAGAAGGGCGCGGCCGCGATCGTTTGCGGAACGATTCACGGCAGCCTGATCAACAAAGGTGGAGATGTATTGTTGAGTGGATCTGCAGAGGATATCCAGGATCTGGATCCCGCCAGGCCAACTCGAAAGGAAGTCTAATTCGCGTGTTTTCCGTCGATTCTTTGACGGGAGCGGCGCGGATTTCAACCAGTCGTCAGCAGCGGCACACTATAAAGAGGATCTATGTGATCGTTTATCTCTGGGCGCTCTATCGGCCACGCGTTGAACCTAAAATAGGTTATGGCGACTTAGGATATCTCATTCGGTGGCTGGAACGGCAGAAGCTTCCAGGAGAAGCGCCTTCGGACTGGGTGGTGATGCTGCTCAAAGTCGCCGAAAACGATGGACGATCTGTTTATGTTCACGATGAGGGAGGTCCGAACCAGTGGACGCTGACACTCAGTCGGACCCGTGTTGACGCCTTGCCAAGGTGTTGAGCAAAGCAGAAGCAGGAATTATGCTGTCGAGGTTACGAGCGGACCCGTCAAGCCCGTTTCGCAGCGTGTCTCCGATAAGGTGCCGAGATGATATGAATTCGTTTTGGAACGCTTTGACGATTGTTTCGGTTCTGGCTACGCCGGCGAATGCGCAGGCGCTGCGGCCAGCTCCTGCAATGGATCGCTTGGCCGATTGCACCGACGTGGTGGAACACGTCCTGTCGACGACCAGAGGACGGCTCCTGTCATTTCGCCAGGGTGACGAGAAATGCACCGTAATCATCCTCTTGCGAAAGGACGGCGAGCGTCCCGAGAAGATCGTCCTGCATGTCGATCGTAATCAGGGATCCGCAGACGCTGAATAATGTTTCGATTGATGCGCCCGGCCGTACGATCCCTTTATTGAACAGCCGGAGAGACCAGGTGCATCAGTGTCGCACCGAGTTCGTAATAGGTGGCCTTGATGCCACTGAAACGCTCCGCGTAATGCTCGATCGGATCGATCGGAAGCGGATCGGGATTGCCGTCGAGAAGCGCAATCGCAGCCTGCGTACCGAATACGGTGCCTGGTCCGATGCCCCGACCGGAATAGCCGAAACACGCGTAGGCGTTCGGCCCGAACGCAATGACTTTCGGCACGTGGTCGTCCGTCATCGCGATCCTGCCCCGCCAAACATATTCGAACTTGAGGTTAGCGATCGCCGGGAAGAGCTTTCGAAGCTTGCGCCTCGCCCAAGCACGATGGATACCAGCCCCCGGCCCCTCGGTATTGCCGACCCCGCCGACGATCATCCTCCCGGAACGGTCGACGCGGAACGAGGACATCACAGGCGCCGTGTCCCAGCAGCCTTCGCCGCCCGCCAATATCTGGCTTCGCGCTATTTCAGGCATGGGTTCCGTGGCGAACTGGCAGTAGCTCACGGGCGTATATTGCGGGCTGAAAGGCACCTTGATGCCGAGCTGATAGGCATTCGTCGCCAAGAGCAACGCTTTTCCCCGCACTGTGTAACCGTTGGCCTCCACCACCCAGAGATCGTTCTGCCGGTTTATCGAAGAGACGGGCGACTTGCTGTGGATTGTCGCCCCTTTCTTTTGCGCGGCACGCGCAAGTCCTCGGCAATAGGACAGAGGTTGAATGGTGCCAGCGCGAGGATCGAGCAAAGAACCGTAATAGGCGCTTGTTCCCGTGCGCCGACTTGTTTCAGCAGCATCGAGCAACTTCAGCGGAGCGCCGTAGCGATTGCCCTGGCGATGGCGTTCCTCGATATCTCTCAGCCCAGATTTGGAATGAGCCAGGTGCAAGGTTCCATTCCGCGTTGCTTCACAGTCGATCTGTTCGCGTTCGATCAGGCTGAAGACCCTGCGCGGCGCGTCCGCTAGAACGTCGATCAGCCGACGCCCAGGCGCTTCCCCCATCTGCGCGATGACGGTGTCGGGCGGCAACCACAATCCGGCATTGACCAATCCGACGTTGCGGCCGGAACCACCGTGGCCGACGGTCTCGGCCTCGAGAACGCAAACTGAAGCTCCCTGCGAAGCGGCCTCGAGTGCTGCCGCCAATCCTGTGAACCCGCCACCCACGATGACGAGATCTACCGTCAGATCGCGATCCAACGGTAAGGCGTCACTGTGTTCACGTGCGCTTGCGCGCCAAAGAATGGATTCTGCGGTCATCTTGCCTTCTCAACATTCCGGGCCCGTTTCCGGATTCTAACGGACGACCCGCCTCATTCATTGCAGTTTAGAGCAAGCCTCTGAGATCCGGCGCAGCGCTTCGGCCAACTCCGTCTCCGAGGTGGCGTAGGAGATCCGAAAATAGGGCGACAGTCCGAAGGCGGAGCCGGGGACCACGGCAACATGGGCTTCTTCCAGCAGATAATCGGTGAAGTCGCTGTCGGCCTCGATGCGTTTGCCCTTAGGCGTCGTCTTGCCGATCACGCCGCCGCAGCCGGCGAAGGTGTAGAAGGCGCCCTCAGGGACGCGGCAGGTGATGCCAGGGATTGCGTGGAGGGCGGAGACGACAAGGTCGCGACGGTGCTTGAAGCTCGCCTGACGTTCCTTGAGAAAGTCCTGCGGGCCGTTCAGCGCCTCGACGGAGGCCGCCTGGCTGACGGAACAAGGGCAAGACGTCGCCTGGCTCTGGATCACCGCCATCGCCTTGATCAACGCTTTCGGGCCGCCGGAATAGCCGATGCGCCAGCCGGTCATCGCGTAGGCTTTCGAAACGCCGTTGATCGTCAGCGTACGCTCCTTCAGCCGCCGTTCGATCGCGACCGGCGTTACGAACTTGAAGCCGTCATAGACGATGTGCTCGTACATATCGTCGACCATCAGCCAGACATGCGGATAGCGAAGCAGCACTTCGATGAGCGGCCGGTAGTCGGCTTCGCTATAGGCGGCACCCGATGGATTGGATGGCGAGTTGAACAACACCCACCGCGTCCGGGGCGTGATCGCCTTTTCGAGTTGATCGGCCTTGAGACGGAACCCGACTTCAGCGTCGCAAGGGATAAGCACCGGCACGCCGCCGCAGATCTCCACGATGTCAGAATAGGAGGTCCAATAGGGCGTGGGGATGATGACCTCGTCGCCCGGATCGATGCTTGCCATGAAGGCATTGAACAGGATCTGCTTCGCCCCGGTCGCGACGGTGATTTCGTCGAGCGCGTAGTCGATACCGTTTTCCCGCTGAAATTTCGCGGCGATCGCCTTCTTCAGTTCCGGCGTGCCGTCGAGCGCGGTGTATTTGGTCTCACCGCGGTCGATCGCCGCCTTGGCGGCTTCTTTCACGTTGTCAGGCGTGTCGAAATCGGGTTCGCCGGCACCAAGGATGATGACCGGCAGACCGTCGCGCTTCATCGCGTTGGCACGCGCGCCGATCTGCAGGATCTTCGAGACGCCGATCGACGCGATCCGCGAAGCCGGCCTGAAGCTCGTCGCGTCGATTTGTGTATTCATGGTCATCGGCTCAACCCCACTCGTTATTCGATGTCGAAGGAGACGCCCTGGGCAAGCGGCAGAGCCTTCGAATAATTCACCGTATTGGTGGCACGGCGCATATAGGCGCGCCATGCGTCCGAGCCGGACTCACGCCCGCCGCCGGTCTCCTTCTCGCCGCCGAATGCGCCGCCGATTTCAGCGCCAGAGGTGCCGATATTGACATTGGCGATGCCGCAGTCCGACCCATCGGCCGACAGGAAACGCTCGGCCTCCTGCATGTTCAGCGTGAAGATGGAAGATGACAAGCCGGCCGCAACGGCATTGTGCTCTTCGAGCACCTGGTCGAAGTCGGAATATTCCATCACGTAGAGGATCGGCGCGAAGGTCTCTTCAAGCACCGGCCCCGCCTGCTTCGGCATCTCGACGATCGCCGGCTGGACATAGTAAGCCGTATCCTGGCTCGCAGCCGCAACACGCTCGCCGCCGGTGACGGAGCCGCCTTCAGCCCTGGCTGCCGATAGCGCCTTCTGCATGTTATCGAAGGCTGCCTTGTCGATCAGTGGACCGATGAGGGCGCTGGTTTCCAGCGGATTGCCCACGGAAACGCTGGCATAGGCCTTCTTCAGCCGCGGAACGAGCTGATCGTAGATGTTCTCATGCACGAAGAGGCGGCGCAGCGTCGTGCAGCGCTGCCCGGCCGTCCCCATGGCGCCGAAGGCGATGGCGCGCAGCGCCATGTCGAGATCGGCAGAGGGGCAGACAATGCCGGCATTGTTGCCGCCAAGCTCGAGGATCGAGCGGGCGAAACGCTTGGCGAGGCGCGGGCCGACTTCCTTGCCCATACGCGTGGAACCGGTGGCCGAAACAAGCGCGACCTTCTCGTGATCGACCAGAACCTCGCCAATGGCACGATCGCCGATCAGCACCTGGCTCAGGCTCTTCGGCGCCTCGCCGAAACGGGCAAGGGCGCGCTCGAGGACCGCCTGACAGGCAAGGGCCGTCAGCGGTGTCTTTTCCGAGGGCTTCCACACGACGGGGTTGCCGCAGACGAGCGCAAGTGCCGCATTCCACGACCACACGGCGACCGGAAAATTGAAGGCCGAGATGATGCCGACCACACCCAGGGGATGCCAGGTTTCCATCATGCGATGGCCAGGGCGCTCGGTCGCGATCGTCAGGCCGTAGAGCTGGCGAGACAGACCGACTGCGAAATCGCAGATGTCGATCATTTCCTGGACCTCACCGAGACCTTCCGAAATGATCTTGCCGGCTTCGATCGAGACGAGGCGTCCGAGATCGGCCTTGGCGGCACGCAATTCTTCGCCGAGAAGCCGAACCAGTTCGCCGCGCTTCGGCGCAGGCACCAGACGCCACACCTTGAAGGCCTCATGTGCGGCTTCGATCGCCTTGCCGGCTTCATCGGCGGATACGGTTTTCACCTTGGCAATCTCTTCGCCCGTCACAGGGGTGTAGGACGCCATGTCGCCGCCGATCCAGGCGGCGCGATCAACACCCAGCTTGTCGAGAAGGCGGGCGGTTTCCGTTTTCACGTCGATGGTCATGATCTGTCTCCATTCTTGCTGTCTTGGAATGCCGCGGATATCGCAGATTTCAGAAGGTCATCGCGCCGAGCGCGCCAGGTGAGGTGATTGCTTTCAGCCCGGATGCCAACAGGCGAATCTCGGCAGGGGTATATTTGTCATAGTAAGCCTGGTTCTTGCGGCCGATCGCATGTTCGGCGCTGAAGCTGCCGCCGAACTCTTCGACGGCAACGGTAAAAACCCATTCCCGCAACGCCATCTCGAAACCGGTGTCGGCAAGCCGAGGGTCAGTCTTTTCTACGACGAGATTGAAGTGCACGCCGCCGTCGCCGATATGGCCGAAGTCGCAGATCGTTATCCCTGGAAAGGACTTAGGCATTTCGGCCCGCATGTGAGTGAGGAAACGCATGATGTCGCCGCGGCGGAAGGATAGATCGAAGGCGATCAGCCGTCCCATGTGCTTCACGCCTTCCGATAGCGCGTGACGCAGAGCCCAGATCTCATGTGGCGGCCCGACGAGAGCATCGGCAAGCAGGGAATCCTCACGCTCCCATAGGGAAGCCAGCACCTCTTCCAGCACACTGTCGAGCGGTTGCTCGCCGTCGCGCGTCGGATTGGACCGCGAAATCTCCGCAAGGATCACGAATTCCGGCACGATGCCGCCCTGAAACGGATTGCGCAGCGACGGCACATGATCGAGCGCTGCACGGATCGCATTGCCGGACATGCCTTCGAAGGCGGAAAGGTAGCTGCCGAGCGCTTCCTCCATCGCAACGAGAAGGGCTGGAACCTGCTCGCCCAACGTCGGCACGAGCAAAGCCGTCGCTGTCTGGCGCGGTACCGGTTCGAGGTTCAGCACGCATTCGGTAATTACGCCGAAGGCGCCGGACGTGCCGATGAAAAGGTGCTTCCAATCGACGCCGGTATTGTTTTTGCGCAGGCTGGACGAAAGATCGAGAACAGTGCCGGCTTCATCTGCAAGCACGACCGTCACGCCGAGCGTGTTGCGACGCACGTCGCCATAGCGCAGGAATCGCGAGCCGCCGGTATTTGTCGCAATCATGCCGCCGACGAGCGGGTCTGCCCCAAGATCAATCGGAAAAAAGAGGCCACTATCCCTTAGCTTCCCATTGAGATCGGAAAGATGGAGACCAGCGCCGACTTTCACCGTACGGTTCACTCGATCGAGCTCGTAAATGCCGGTCAGGCGATCGAGGCTGAGGACACCCTGATTGCCGCTATCGTCCGGCGTCGAGCCCGAGACGAGTCCGGTATTGCCCGACTGCGGCACGAGCGCGAGGTTGTTCTTGACACAATAGGCCACAACCGCAGAAACCTCTTTCGTCGAGGCTGGGCGTGCCACAAATGCCGCCTTCCCGCGATCGTAGCGCGCACCGGTCTCGTAAGCCGCGAGGTCGGCTGCGTCGGTGAGAAGGCCTTTCTCGCCGAGCAGGCTCTTGAGTGCTTCGATATGGCGTGCCTCGATCATCGGTCGCCTGTCATTCCGCAGCGGCAGCCGTGTTGACGACAGTCATGCACATTGCCAGAGAGGCCCGCTCGATGGCTGCGTAATGCGCGAATTCATCGAGAACCGGGGCACCCAGGTCGTGTTCGAACATCACCTGATTGGGGCTTGCGACGAATTCCTGCGCCGCGTCGTCGCCGAGGTTCGACTGGAAGATGCCGGCGGCGCTGACCGGCAGGAAGTCCTCGTAAACGATCGGATCGAACTGAACGAGGCCGTCTTCGATTGCCGTTTCAAGGTCGGTATTTCGATTCAAGACAGCCTTGCCCTTATCCGTCAGCGAATAGCTGAAATAACCGAGACCGGCCTTGCGGACGCCATTCCAATCGTCCGGAAACGCCTGGAAGACATCGGCAAGTGCTGCTTCATATTCACTGGCGTTAGAACCGTCGGCGGCCGGGCGGACGCGGGCGCGGGTGTCGTTCAGGAGCTTGTCGTAGAGGGCGCGGCCTTTCGGCGTCAGCGCGACGCCGCGCTGTTCGATCTCGCCGAAACGGGCAGTGTGCGAGCCAGCCTGCCAGGTGCCCTGCTCGCTGGCGAATGAAACGGCTTCTTCCAGCGCCTTGAAGGAGGTTTGGCGCAGCAGGATCGGGCACTTGCGGGTCGGCGGGCCCTCAACGATCGCTTTCGGCGCTATTCCTTCTTCCGGCATCAACGCCTGAACCTTGTCGATATCGAGCGTACGAGGCGTCAAATGGTTGATATGCGGTCCCTTGAAGGAGACGACGTCGGCGACTAGCCGATGGGCATCATGCAGGCGCTTGTACATGCCGGCGCTGACGATGGCTCGATCATGCCAACGGAAGGTTTCCAGCACTTCCTGGACAAACCGCGTCGCATCGGTAGCACCGAGGCCGCCATCCCGTTCCGCCTTCTCGACGAGCCGTACCGCCTCGTCCGTAAAGATCTTGCGGGCTGCGAGGACTTCGGCGGCTTCCTTGCGCAGCGTCTCGTCAGCGATCAGATCGAGGCGGAGCAGTGACGTGAAGACACGGAACGGATTGCGCTTCAAACTTTCCTCGCCGACCGGGCGGAAAGCGGTGGAGTGGACGGGGACGCCCGCTGTCGACAAATCGTAATAGCCGACCGGATACATGCCCATGACCGCGAAGACGCGGCGCATCATCGCGAGCTCCTGTGCCGTGCCGAGACGGATGGCGCCGTGACGCTCCTCGGAAATGCGACTGAGAGAATCCGTTGCTTCCAGGCGCGCCTTCAACAGCGGATCGGCGGCAAGGGTCTCATCGTTCACCCGGGCCACGAGCGACATCAGGGTACCATAGGCCGGCACTTCCTTGCGATACATGGCGGACATGGCAGCAGAAAAATCCGAGCGGATCGTATGGGCCTTGACGAAGCTCGCGTTTGTCATCGTGTCGCACCTCAGCAAAAGGATTATTCATTCTTGATTTTCATGATATGCCGAAAACAGAACCCAATCTTGCGATGAATTCGACCTAGTTGATGCGAGTAAGGAATGAACTTAAGCCGTTCCGTGATCCCCGACCTAGCCGTTCTCCAGGCATTCGAGTGCGCAGCGCGCCATGGAAGCTTTACGCAAGCGGCGCTGGAGCTGAACCTCACCCAAAGCGCAGTCAGCCGCCAGATCCGGACGCTTGAGGAGCAATTGCGCGTCAATCTGTTCGAGAGGATCAGAAAACGCGTGGTTCTGTCTTCCGCCGGCAAAGCGATGCTGCCAGAAGTGAGACGGATTTTGGCGCGCACCGAAGAAATGGTGCTGCGGGCAATGGCTTCTTCGGATGGCAAGAATGTCCTGTCCATCGCCACGCTTCCGACATTTGGAAACCGTTGGCTTCTTCGACGTCTTCCTGATTTCCTGAAGGATAATCCGAACACGGTCTTCAATATCGCCTCACGCTCGGAGCCGTTCGATCTAACGCTGGAGGATTTCGATCTTGCGATCCACTATGGGCAGCCGGTTTGGGCGCACGCAACCTGCACTTATCTTTGCAGTGAGATCATTGTCCCCGTTGCCAGTGCGTCGCTGTTGGACTCGTTCCCCATCACTCAGGTAGAGGATTTGGAACAGGGGCCGCTCCTTCATTTGGCGACGCGGCCAAGACTATGGGCCGAATGGTTCCAGTTGAACGGCTGTGAGGGGTTCAGTCCATATCATGGAAGCCGGTTCGATCAGTTCAGCATGATCATCGAGGCCGCGATACTCGGGCTCGGTTTTGCTCTGCTTCCGAAATATCTAATCGAAGAGGAGATCGCTTCGGGACGCCTTCAAATTGTGTGGGATAGGCCGATGGCTACCACCAACAATTACTACATCGTGACGCCCGAAATGAAGCAACAGTCGTCGACGACAAAAAAGTTCCAGGAGTGGCTGCTCAACCAGGTCACCTGACACGCTCGGCACCAGCCAGGTTTCTGGCGCTACGATCGACTATTCCGACATTATCGGCGGCGACATATTCACCCTCGCCGAATAACCGGGCTGCTCGCTTATATGCATTGCGACGGCAACACCAGCGACAATCGAGCACAGGACTATAAGAAGAGGAATGATGATCCGTGCCAAAGGTCCCCCGACCGACCTAATGCTTTGTATATCCTTCCTTATGAAAGCCAGCGCCACCATTGGAGCATGCAATCTCAGCAGCGCGCCTGCCGGCTTGCCGTCACTGGGCCTTCCGTCATGTCGTCTCAAATTTAACCCGGTTCTTTTGAACTGCAGCATCGCAACCACCTGATTGCAACAACAACCTCGAACACGATCCGCATTATATATCATATCGTGATATAAATTAAGGGAAATTCAGCTCGATTTCGGCACATCCATTTCGAAGCGCGGGATAGGATGGCGGTTCGGTCAATAAAGATGAAGGTCAGCCAAACCATCCGCGGCCGTCACGACGGCCGCGGCACATATGTCACCTCCCACAAACGCTTCAGTGCTCGACCCGCGCGGTCTCGTGCGCCTTGATGACGGCATCCGCCTCCTTGCCATAAAGCTCCTCGAAATGATCGAAGGCCTTGGAAAAATAGCCGATGCCCTGCGTCGCCGAGCGCAGTGACCGCGCCAGCTCGTCGAGTGCGCTGCCCGGAACGAGTGCGCGGAAGATGTCCCATCCCTTGGACGCTTCATCCCGATCGAAACCGAGAACCTGACCCTTCAGGGCGGAAACGATCTGGACGAGATTGCCCGAATAGACCGAAGGTATGTGGATTTCGCTGCGGAAGATCGGCTGCATCAAGACGGTCGAGCTTTCGGAAAGCGCCTGCCGCACGCCCATTTTCGAGGCAGTCCGGAAGGCATGTTCCGAACTGTCGACGGCATGGTGCTGGCCGTCCTGCAGGGTTACGCCGACATCGATGACCTGGAAACCGAGCGGCCCCTTTTCCATCGCCTCTCGCGCGCCCGCTTCGACAGCAGGGATGTAGTTGCGCGGAACGACGCCGCCCTTGACCGTTTCGTTGAAGGTGAAACCCTGGCCACGTGCATTGGGATGAATGTTCAGCTTCACATCCGCGAATTGCCCGGCGCCGCCGGTCTGTTTGCGATGGCGGTAATGAACATCCGAGGATTTCGCGATCGTCTCGCGGTAGATCGGGCTAGGCGTCCGGTCGGTCACATCGATATGAAAGACTTCGGCCAGGGTTCGGCAGAGATCGCGCAGATGCACCGGCCCTTGGGCGCGCACAAGCTGGGCACCGGTACCCTCCTCTTGCAAGACAATCAGGCCGCGATCCGTCTCGGAAAGTTTTGCCAGCGTTTCGGAGAGCTTGTTTTCATCGCGTTCGCTGCCCGGGATCAGGATTCTTTCCAGCATCGGCGTGGGTGGCTCCGTCCACTCGGGCGGCGCGAGCGTTGCGTCTGACGTCAACAGCGAAGGAACCGGCAGGTGGTCCGACTTGACCGCCGCGAAGACATCCCCCGGCGCAGGTACGACCGCCGCATTGGACCGCCCGTTTGCCGGATCCTGCACGGCGCCGAGGCTGGAGCCGCCGAGTAATGCGCCTTGCCGCAGACCCTCGCCAAGCGCACGCACCAGCACCGTCTTGCCGATGTTCTGACGGTGATAGGCATGAAAGCTTACGGCTGCCAGCTTTCCCTCGTCGACGGCGCACGCACCAGCAAGACGCTGGCGAAGAGCCGCGACCGGCGGCGCCTCGTGGCGCAGCGCCTTCATCAGCCTCATCATGCCGTTGCCGTGACCTGCTGAACCGATCAGCACCGGGATAATCCTGTTTTCCCTGAGAACCCGCGATGAGATGGCATAAAGCGTGTCGCTCGCCGGTTCCCGATCCTCTATAAGTTCCTCGAGGAGCCAATCGTCGAATTCGGACAGGTGTTCCAGGAGCTCGGTGCGCGCTTCATGCTCGCGTTCGGCGGTACTTTCGGGGATTGCGATCAGCGCCGAAGTCTGGCCTTCCCGATAGCGCCATGCCCGTTCTGAAATCAGATCGCAGCTACCGACGATCCTGTCCCCTTCGCGAATCGGGATCTGGCGAAGCAGAAGAGCGTGATTGGCATAATCCTGAAGCGCTGCGATCACATCCCTCAACCGCCCTCTCGGTTCATCCATCCGGTTGACGAAGAGGATGCAGGGCGTCCCCGACGCTTCGATCACGCGCAGGTAGGGCGCTGCGAGCACGGCCTCCTCGGGAGCAGGTGAGATGCACAGGATGCAGGCATCGCTGGCAAGAAGTGCGTGCTGCACATGCGCCAGCGCTTCGTTAGGCCCCGGCGCGTCCAGTGCACACCAGGTTTCGTTTGAAAAGGTAAATTCCGTCAGGTTCAGCCCGTAAGGAGAGCTGGATTTTCGCGGTGGTCCCTCAAGAGAACTGAGCTTTTCAACGACCGTCGATTTTCCGGTCTGCGAGGGTCCAAGTACGGTAAAACAGCGCATCGGTATTCCTCCAACTGCCATAAAGTACAATTTTCGGCCATCACAGGATGCCCCGAACCGCGGCAAGGCGCCAGAGGCACAATTTTCTTATTGAGATATCATCCTTTCGTATCGGCGAGGTTGGATCGTATTTGTGGAACGGCCAGCGACCGAAACGCAATGAAGCGTTGCATGTGTCCTGCGAAACGTGCTCGGCAGGAGCCAGGCAACCAGCTTTGTCGCAGCTTAAACCTTAGGACGTGGGCGAGGATGTCGTCCCGCGTCCCCGGAAGAAGTTCGATCGTGATGATGAACTTGTAAGGTACCATTATCGGCTGATCGTCGCTTGAAGGGCATCGATGGAAGACTGGACACCGGCCTCCGTGGACATGGTGAAATCTTCCATCTCAAGGCTGACCCAGCCGTCGTAGCCAACCATCCGGACGACCGAGAAGAACTCCTTCCACCATTGCAGGTCATGCCCTGCACCGACGGCAACATAGTTCCATGAGCGGTTGGCGACGTCGGTTACGTCCTTGAGCTCGAGGAGACCATTCACATCCGCAAGTCCTCGTTCGATACGAGTGTCCTTGCCGTGGCAATGATGGATTGCGGTGCCCAAGGCGCGCGCGCCGGCAATGGGATCTGCGCCTTTCCAGAACAGATGGCTGGGATCGAGGTTCATACCGACCGTCGGGCCAACCTCATTGCGCAGGCGGAAAAGAGTCTCCGGGTTCCACACGAGCATGGCCGAGAAGTTCTCAAGCGCGTATTTCTCGACACCAACCTCCTTGGCGAGCCGCACCAGATCATGCCAGAGCGGGAAAGCCCGGTCTTCCCATTGGTAGCGATCGCGCTCGGGCATCTCCTCGGGCCAGCTTTTCGTATAGACGAGCCAGTTGGGCACCGTGTCGCCAGGAGCGGCTTCCGGCA
Organism: Rhizobium sp. CB3090; assembly: GCF_029714285.1. Taxonomy (NCBI): domain Bacteria; kingdom Pseudomonadati; phylum Pseudomonadota; class Alphaproteobacteria; order Hyphomicrobiales; family Rhizobiaceae; genus Rhizobium; species Rhizobium sp. CB3090. The sequence goes on along the minus strand of NZ_CP121663.1, from coordinate 14,150 downwards.
GGCCGGACATCGTTACGATGGTCTTGACGCCAATCTCGCCGGCAAGACGGATGGTTTGCTCCATCTCCTTGCGATGGCGCTGACCCATGTGGCCCGGATCGAGAGGGTTCGCCGAGCAATTGAGTGCCGCGATATCAAGACCGCGGGCTTCGATTTCCTTGAGCTTGGTCCGGAGAAGTCCCTTGTCGGCCAAAAGTTCGTCAGCCCGAAAATGCGGCGCGCGCGACCAGCCGCCACCGGTCATTTCGATGCCTTCGACGCCGAGCTTTACGCATTTGTCGAGCATATCCGTGAAGGAAAGGTCGCCCATCACATCGGTGCAAATGGATAGTTTCATGGCTTTGTCTTTCTTGCTGAGAGTGTTGGGGGACGCGTTCGGGAGGAGGATGGGAGGATGGGAGGATATCCAACGCGTCCCCGGTTCCTGCTATTTGAAATCGACCCAGGCGGAGCCCGCATCGGCCGAGCGGACGCAATTCTCCAGCCAGCGAACCCCTTCCGTGCCGGCCTTGATGCCCGGGTAATGATGGGTTTTCAGGAAGGCTTCGTCACCGCGGTTCCTCGCGTCGATCGCCTGGGCGATCCAGAGATAGATATTCGCCCAGCTATCGCCGAGACCTTCCGTGTGCAGTGCACCCATACGATCGACCGCGAGGCTTTCGTCCTCAAGGTATGGCATCCCGTGATGAAGGGTCCGGTTCGGCTCGCCTTGAACTTCATAGATCAACTGGTCGGGATGCGAGTCCGACCATTCGATCGAGGCTTTCGAGCCAACGAAACGATAGCGTTGCGACCCCATATTGCCGGCGTTCACCGAAGACACCCAGAGACGGCCGCGGGCGCCATTGTCATAATGCATGAGCACTGTGGCATGATCTTCAAGCGGCGCGCGCGTCGGGATAAAGGCTTTGCGGTCGCAGAGCAGTTTCTCGATCTTCAGATGCGGCAGCACGACTTCGGACAGGTAGTAGAGGTGCGTGCCGATGTCGCCGAGAACGAAGGTCGGGCCTGCCGTCTTCGGATTGGTTCGCCATTTCACCGCTTCGCCGGCACCCGCATCGTCGCCGGAGTTGAAACCGTGGGTGTATTGCATGTCGACGATGCGGATTTCGCCCAGCATGCCTTTCTTAACCATCGCGGCCATCTGGTGAACCAAGGGGTGGCCGGTAAAGCCGTAGGTCACGCCGACAATCAGGCCCTTTTTCTCGGCAAGCCTTTCGATTTCCTCACATTCGGCGACCGTGAAGAACAGCGGCTTTTCGCAGATCACATGGATCCCTGCCTCCAGGCACGCCTTGGTGATTTCATAATGCGTGAAGTTTGGCGTGGCGATCGAGACGACCTCGACGCAGTCCTCGCGCGCCTTCTCGTTGACGATAAGGTCTTTGTAGTCCGCATAGCATCGATCCGCGTCGACGCCGAGGTTCACGCCGAAATCACGACCACGCGCAGCGTCAAGATCAAAAGCCCCGCAAACAAGCTTGTAGGTACCGTCGCGAAGCGCACCGGTACGGTGTTTATAACCGACCTGGCCGGTCCGCCCGCCACCGATCATGCCCCAACGCAGAGGGCGTGTTATGGTTCTTTCTCCATTGATCATGAGATCATCTTCCTTAGAGGGGGATCGAGTTCATTCCGCCGCTTGCGCGATCGCGGTGTCGTAGAGCCCAGGCTTTGCAATCATTGTGATAGGTTGGAATGCGCCGGTTTCCGCGGCGCGCAGCGCGGCGTCCGCAACCAGCGTCGCAGCGTAGCCATCCCAGGTGCTGGGTCCGGTCGCCGTTCCTTGTGCCGCAGCGGCAATCCACTCGCGGAACTCCTGGTCGTAGGCATCGATGAAGCGTTCGCGCCAATCTTCCGGTACGCGTTGGCGAACACCATACTGGTCCCGGATCACCGCAGAAGGCCGTTCGGGGAGGCTTGCCACCCCCATTTCGCAGCTCACCTCGCCGCGAATATCGTAGCCATAGGCGATGTTGACGGAAATCTCGACGTCGACCAGCGCACCGGACGCCAGGTGCAGGAGCACCAAGGTCGGATCGCGCAGATCGCCGCCTCGCGAAGAACGTCGTGGAAGCCGTACTTCGACGCCCTTCACCTCGTCCGACAATAGCCATCGGGAAATATCCGCATCGTGGACGAGCGTGTCGTTGAGCGGCATGTCCGAGCTGTAGAGGCCGGCTGGCACGGAAGCATTGCGATGGACGGAGCGGTAGGTCAGTGGGGTGCCGAGGCTCCCGCTGTCAATGACCGCTTTCAGGCGCCTATAGTCACCATCGAAGCGCCGCATGAATCCCACCTGAATGAGGCGACGCCCGAAGGCCACTTCGGCCTCCATCACTCCACGCGCCGCTGCCGCGGTGGTGACGAGCGGCTTCTCGCAGAAAACCGGCTTGCCGGCGGCAATGCAATCGAGAAGCTGCGCCTCATGGGCTGGCCCCCAAGAGCAAATGACAACTGCCTCCACCGTTTCCGACCGGATCAAATCCCCCGCCGTTTCGAACACCGTGGCGCCTTCCGGGGCGACGGCTGCTGCGCGCTTGACATCAATGTCGTTCACAGCGACCACGTCGACACCCGACAGGACCTTGGTCAGGCGGCGAATGTGATCCTGCCCGATCATGCCAGTTCCGATGACACCGACTTTAAGGGTCATTTCGCCCCCCAATACTTGTCGATGAAGCGCTGCATTTCGGAGCGCATGAATTTGCCGGAATGGTCGGCCTTGTCCTCCCAAGCGAAGACGCAGGCGGTCATGATGCCGTCAAAACCGATATCGGCCAGCGTTCCGAAGAACTCATCCCAGGGAACCTCGCCCTGGCCGATGTTCAGGTGTTGATGGACGCGAGCCTGCGTGCCGGGCGGGTTGAGGATGTAGCGGAGACCCGAAGAAGCCTTGTGGTTGAACGTGTCGCCGACATGGACATGCGCCAGCACATCCTTGGCTTCACGCAGCATCGCCTTGGTGTCGTCGCCGAAGTAGAAGGTATGCGGAGCGCAATACAAGAACTTGACATTCTTCGAGTTCACCGTCCGGATAATGTCGAGCGCCGGCTGCAACGTTTCGCACCAGTCTTCCGGATGCGGCTCGACATGGAGCGAAATATTTTCCTTTTCGAAGATCGGCACCAGCTCTTCCATCGAGCGCCACCAGGCATCCTCGCAGGCTTCGATCATGGACCCGGTATGGCAGCAGTAGCAGGACCCCTTGTCCGGATGCGGGCCGCGGCCGAACTCGGAATTCATCACATCCACTTCCAGTTCGCCGGCGATCTCTATGGCACGCTTCCAGTGCTTGACCGCCGCCTGACGCTCTGCCTCGTCATTGGATGCCCAGCGATACATCGGCAGCAGAGATGCGATGCCGACATCGGCATCCTTCAGCGCGCGCTTGAACGATTTGATCCGCTCGGGGAACACACGCGGCGCTTTGAACCATTCAAGGAAGTCGCCGCGCGGCGATAGTTCGATCCAGTCGTAGCCGAGTTCCTTGACCTTTGCGGGCAGGTCTTCAAGGCTTAGATGGCGGTGCATAAAGGGGTCGAGAGCGATTTTCATGACTTTTCACCTAAAAAAGGTTGCGCTTGGAGAGCTCACCCGCGAGAGCGGGTAAGCGATGTTGATCTTCCGGTGATTTCTCGTTTCGGTAGCCGGTCAGGCCACCGCGGGATGCCCGCGGTTCGTGTGAGCTTCGATCTCAGCTTCCAGTTCGGCCATCGCCTCCCCGCCAGCCATCAGATCGGTGATTTCTTCGCGACTCTTCTCGCCCTTGCGAAAATCCGCAGCCAGCGCACCGCGTATGAGGACGGCGAAATGATCCCCGACCGTCATCGCATGCATGACCTGATGGGTGATGAAGATCACCGCGAGGCCACGCTTGCGTGCCTCCAGCACGATGCGAAGGACGTGCGCGGCTTCCTTCACGCCCAAGGCCGCCGTCGGTTCGTCCAGGATCAGCACCCGTGCGCCGAAATGAACCGCACGCGCGATGGCAAGCGACTGGCGTTCACCGCCCGACAATCCGCCGATCAGCCGATCGCCGTCGTCGATGCGGGTGATGCCGAATTCCTGCACGGCCTTGACCGCTACCTCGTTTGCCGTCTTGCGATCGAAAATGGTGAACGGCCCGAATTTCTTGGTGGGCTCGACTCCTACGAAAAAGGAGCGGCCGATACTCATCAGCGGGAAGGTTCCGCCAAACTGATGCACAGTCGAGATACCTCGATCGGCCGCATCTTTGGGGCGGTCGAAGATCACTTCCTGGCCGTCCATGAAGATCTGCCCGGAGGTAGGCTTGTGCACGCCGGCAAGTGTCTTGATCAGGGTCGATTTTCCCGCGCCATTGTCTCCCAGAAGGCACAGAACCTCTCCGGAGTGGACCTTCAGCGAAATGTCGTGAAGGACATCGATCGGCCCGAAGGACTTATTGACGTTTTTGAGTTCCAGAACCGGTTTCGTCATAGCTCAGTCCTTGCCTTTCTTGGGGCGCGCATAAGTCAACGCCATGTTGCGGAAGGTATTGTTCATCAAGACGGCCACGAGCAGCATGATGCCGATGATCAAACTGGACCAATTTCGATCGATCCCAGTGAAATAGATGCCCTGGCTGACAACTGCGAAGGTCAGAGTGCCGATAAAAATCCCGACGACCGATCCAAAACCGCCGGTCAAGAGCACGCCGCCAACGACGACCGATACAACGGCATTGAAGATGTAGTTCATGCCGCCGGACACCTGAGCCGAATTGAACAGGATCGCACCGCACATGCCGACAAAGGAAGCGCTGGTCGAAGAGATCACGAAAAGCCAGATGGTCAGGGTGCGCGTGGGGATGCCGGCATTGCGGGCGCTCACCTTGTCTCCGCCCATGGCGAAAATCCAGTTCCCATAGCGGGTGAAGTGAATGACGAAAACATAGACGACCGTCAGGGCCAGCCACCACAGGATGATCACCTGGTAGCTGCCGGCCAGAAGCTGGCCGAAGACCGTTTTGCTCCATTCGGGAGCGGTCAGTGCAACGCTCGCGTTCCCCGTCAGCAGAACCGAAGCACTGAGGATAAGGCCCTGCATTGCGACCAGGGTACCGAGGGTAATGATCAGGGAGGGTACGGACGTCCGCACCGCAAGGATTCCATTGACCAATCCGACCAGGACACCGATGCCAAGAGCAGCCAAGATTCCGACGACGATCGGCATCTCGTAATAGCCGGATACGATGGCGATGCTCATCGAGCCCGCAGGAATCATCGCTCCGATCGAAATATCCAGCTCGCCGGCAATCATGAGCATGCCGACTGGAATGGCCACAATCCCGAGATTGGCGGCGAAGTTCACCCAACTGGCAGCACCAAAAAGATTGCCTAGCGCAACATCGCCGAAGATCACGTAGAACAAGATGACCGCGACCAGGCTTATCACCGAACCGGCTTCAGGCCGACGAAGAAGATTTCCGAGCGAAAAAGTGTTCATCGCACCGCCCTCAGTTCTTTTTCTTGGTTGAGTAAGAGAGTGCCATGTGCCGGAACGTGTCGTTCATAAGCACGGCGATCAACAGGAGCGCTCCGATGATGACGCTGCCGAAATTCGGATCGAATCCGGTGAAATAAATGCCCTGGTTGACCATCGAAAAAGTGATGGTGCCGAAGACGATTCCGATGATCGATCCGAAGCCTCCGGTCAGCAGCACGCCGCCGATGACGACACACATGATCGAATTGAAGATGAAGGACTGTCCGCCTGCGACCTGCGCGCTCTGGTAGACCATCGCCTGCGATACCCCGACGAAGGCTGCGCAAAAGCTGCTGATCATGAAAAGCGAAATGGTCAGGCGTTCAGTGGGGATGCCGGCATTGCGTGCGCTGATCCGATCGCCCCCGAGAGCATAGATCCAGTTGCCGAAACGCGAAATATGCAACAGGTAGGCCAGAACGACGACGATACCGAGCCACCAGAAAATCGTCACCTCGAACATGCCGCCAACGAACTGGCCGAGCAGGGCCTTCGACGTCGCGCTCGGCACGATCGCCGTGCTCGTCGATCCGGTCAGCAGGACCGAAAGACCCAAAGTGAGCCCCATGACGGCGAACATGACCCCGATCGTGACAATGAGAGAAGGGACACGCGTACGGAGGACGATGAAGCCGTTCATGAAGCCGACAAACAGTCCCATTCCAAGTGCGGCCAGAATGCCCACCAGTTCAGGCGCACCGTAGTGGCCGGAGATCACCGCCACCGTCAGCGAAGATGCTGGGATGACCGCACCTACGGACAAGTCGAGTTCTCCGGCGATCATCAGAAGCCCGATCGGCAGTGCGACAATTCCGATTTCGGCAGCGACGTTCAGCCAACTGGCAAAGCCAGCGGCGGAAACAAATGTCTCGCCGCCAAACACGACGAAGAAAACGAAAACCGCAATCATTCCGATGAAGGAGCCGGCTTCTGGCCGCCTTATGAGTTGCCCCATGGATCGCTGCAGACCTGAACTGGCAGGACCTGCGGTCGGCTTGGATTGTACGGCAGAGACCATTGGTTCCTCCCCCAAATTGGCATGTCCGGATAGCGCTATCAGGCGGTCGTTCGCATTTGGCGCTCGGTCTGCTACCCGGCATGCTAAGCCGGGTAGCTGCGATGGCTCCCCCGCTCAGCGAGTGCCGTTTTTGACACCCTTCATAGTGGCATCGACGTTGGACGCATCGACGATGCCGGGGCCGGTCAAGATCTCGCGTGTTGGAACGGTCAAGCCATCGTTGACCTTGCCGTTGAGGATCGAAACGGCGAGATAGCCTTGAAGGTAGCCCTGCTGGTCGATGGTGAACATCTGCGTGCCGCTCTTGATGTTGTTCAGGATGGTTTCATCCATGTTCACACCGCCGACTTTGATCTTGCCAACTTTACCGGCTTGCATAATGCCGTTGATGGCCGAGTTCGCATCCACGTTGCCGATCGTGTAGACGCCGCCGACGTCGGGATGTTGAAGCAAATAGGCTTTCACTGCCTGCGCTACTGCGGTGGAATTGCCGAAAGAGGTCGCCGGCAGCGGGAGCGTGTCGCCCTTTCCGCCCTTGGACTTGATTCCATCGGTCATGCCGCGGCAATGAGCCTCGATATTCGCGGCACCTGGCAAAGTATTGATGCAAACCAGATTCTTGATGTCATGCTTTGCGAAATATTCGCCGGCCGCCACGCCCGCTTTGTAATCGTCGCTTCCGACGTAGTTCATGGCGCCAAGGCGATCGGCCGCAGCAACACCACCGGCATTGTAGATGATCAAGGGTATCTTTGCGTCGACTACGGCTTTGAAGGCGGGATCCATAGCCTCCGGAACCCAGTCCGGCCCGACGATGGCATCGGCTCCCTGCGAAATGGCCTGGCGAATAAGCTCGGCCGCGTCGACGCCAAGATTGTCGTAGTTCTGTGGACCGAGCCAGGTAACGGAGCCGCCCTGCTGCTTTACCACGAGACCCGCATCTTCGGCGCCGCGCTTGACGATCGACCAAAACGGATCATCCGGCTTGCCGCCCACGACAAAAATCTTTGCGGCAAACGCCGTAGACGCGCCAAGGCTCAAGGCGACGGCCGTAAGGATAGCCGCGCCGACTAACTTCATGCGTTTCATGTCTTCCTCCCAGAACTCTTCCCAAATGAGAGCCACTTAATGCGTCATGACGTTTAATACTTGAGATGCCAAAGCGAAACTGTAATACTTCATGATCATGCATTTCGTTTCAAAACATGTCATCCATGAATGACGCGTTCCGGGGTCGCCTATGAATAGACCAACCATTGCCGATCTTGCCCGGGCTTCGAATGTAAGCCTTTCCACGATCAACAGGCTGCTTCACGGGACTGGCACCGTCCGGGGAGATACGGCCGATCGTATTTTGGAGGCTGCCGACGCAATTGGCTTTTATGGCCTGGGTGCGCTGCGTGAGCGCAAGCGGGATAACCTGCCACATCGCGAGCTTGGATTTCTGATGCAGCAATCGCATCGGCCCCTCTACCAAATGTGGGCTGAAGCTTTGACATCAGCCGCTTTGCGGCGCAGCGACGTGATAATCGAGCCGAAGGTCGTCTTCGAGGACGACCTCTCCCCTGAGGCCGTGTCCGGCAATTTGTTGAAGATGGGCGAAACAGCCGACGCCGTTGCGGTAGTGACCGCGGATCACCCGTTGGTCAGCCAGGCGATCGACGAGTTGCGGAGCAAAGGGGTGCCCGTGGTCGCATTCGTGACGGACCTATCGGCTGCCAGCCGGGCGGGATTTGTCGGGACCGACAATTGGAAAGTGGGACGAACGGCTGCCTGGTTTATCAATAAGACCGCTCGCCAGCCCGGAAAGGTATTTCCGTTGATCGGCACCAACCGCTACCAATGCCAGGACATTTCGGATGCCAGCTTCCGCGCTTACATGCGCGAACACGCGCCTGAACTCATCGTCAGCGAGTCGCTTCTGACCTACGAGGAACCGCAGAACGCCTATGAGATCGTTCACAAACTCGTCGAGGAGGAAGGCGACTTGAGAGGCCTCTTTGTGAACGGAGGCGGCATTTCCGGGGTTCTGCGCGCTCTGCGCGAATTGCCTTCGGAACGGCGGCAGAATATTCACGTCATCTCCCGCGATATCGGACCCGAGACGCGGAAGGGTCTGAATGAGGGATTGATAACCGCGTCGATATGCCATCCGCTCGATAAAATGCCCCAGGAGCTGATCGAAGTGATGCTGCGTCGTCTGGAATACAAAGACACGGCATCCATCGAACAACGCATCGTCCCATTCGATATCCTGACGCCGGAAAGTGTTTGGACGTAGTGGCGCACCTGCGGGTGAACCCTCGGCTGTCCGCCCCTGCCCCATCGGGTTCCAATCAGAAGGAATTGACGATGTCGCCGCCGGATCGCATCTGCTGGACCATTTTGTGCGCGTGATAATGCATGGCACATTTGATGGCGTATATCTGCAGGATCACCGGAGAACGACGGCGCAGCAGCATTTTCCAGAGACGTTGGCGATAGATATTGCGCAGGGCCGGATCGTGAACCCGCCGCATCAATCTTGCAAAAATACCGGCCGCCTCAAATGCCCAGGTCAGATTTAACGCAATCAGGCGGAGGGGATGGCGGCGCAGATGACGCAGGCGCGTCCGCTCCGGCTGGATACGGGCATCGAGATAGAGCGCATCGAGCCTGTCGAAATAGGCGGCAGGCTGGTGAAGATCGCTCAACACGGAGAGATAGCCGTCGCGCAGGGTTTCCCGGCTGAGATTCAAAGGAATGACGTTGGTGCCGAAGGCCGGAGGATCGGCATGGTCCAGCCGTCCTTCTTTCTCGAGGCGCGTATAAAGTGGCGTCTTGGGAATGGCGGCCAACATGCCGATCATGGCGTTGACGATCCGCGCGTCCTTGATGAAGACGCGTTGAGCGTCGAAAATCGTCGTGTCGTCGCTATCGAAGCCCAGGATCATGCCGCACCACACTTCCATGCCGGTCTGCTGGATGGTGTGGATCTTCTCCAGCATCGTCCCGCCTTTTCTGAGGTTCTGCAGCTTCTTAGTCTCGCGCAGCGCCGCTTCGTTCGGTGTCTCGATGCCGATGAAAACGATACGGATATTGGCGTCGACCATGAGCTGCATCAGCTCGTCATCGTCGGCAAGATCGATAGAGGCTTCCGTGAGGAACGTCATTGGGTAGTGGTTGCGCTCCTGCCAGGCCACGACATCGCGCAGAACCTCCTTGATCGCCTTCTTGTTGCCAATGAGATTGTCGTCGACGATAAATGCCGTATCCATTCCGGCGGATAGCAACGCCTCCATCTCGGCGATGATCTGTGCGCTGGTCTTGATCCGCGGCTTTCGCCCGAACACAACGATAATATCGCAGAAGTCGCAGGTGAACGGGCAGCCTCGCGAGAATTGAAGACTGCCGAGCGCATACTCATCCATCTTCAATAGATCGAAGCGCGGGACCGGCACCTTGCTCATGTCCGTCTTGTCGGACTGTTCGTAACGCCTGACATGACGGCCCTCCGTCCATTCAAGCAGGAATTGCGGCCAGGTCTCCTCGGCCTCGCCGATGAACGTGACGTCCACAAGCCCGTCGAAATAGTCCTCCTTCACGGTAACCCACGGCCCGCCGACGACCACAAAGCAATGGTGTCGCTTAAGCTCGGTTAAGATTTCCTTCATCCGAAACCGCTGGACGATCATGCCCGTGAGCGCAACGATATCGGCCTTAGCACAGAGATCGTAATCGATCGGCTCGACATTCTCATCCATCAGCGTGACGGTGTGTTCAGCAGGCGTAAGCGCCGCGAGCAGAGGCAGGCAGGCGACCGGGAGGTTCGCTTTTACGTCAAACAACGGAAGTGCGTGTTCCATGCCCCAATAGGAGGTTTCGAAACGCGGATTGATGATGATGATATGAGCCATTGAACCCACCGCTCCATGACTTGGAAGACCTAGTTCGGTATTCTGCTAAGGCTTATTTCGTTTGGTTCGACTTGATTTGGTCGCCCTACCCCAAACGGAACGGGACCATACTCGGCACCGCGGGGCGCAGTATTAGCAGCCGTAAATGAGCCCAAAATTAAATTAGCGGAAGCCGCAAAAGGTAGCGGCCCGCGATCGCCGGGCAATTTCAGTTTACCACGGCTGGGAGCCGGAAGAGTAATGCGTCGTTCCGGGCCGTTGTCGATAACGATCAATAGCCGCGTTCAAAATGCAAGGAACTATACAGACATATAGGAGTTCGGGAAAATTCGTCTTTCGGGGGTTCTCTCATGTCGTGCTTCGCTCGTGTCCTCCTGACTTTATCAATCGGCCTTTTGCCAGGTTTGGCCACCGCAGACGAAAGCAATTTCCTGCAATCTCTGCAGGGAAAATGGAGTGGCAAAGGAACTATCATCAGGCGGATCGGAACGTCGCCGATCGACGTCACATGTATATTTGCGGTGACAGCGAGCGCGCCGTCTCTTTCCATGCGCGGCAATTGTCGGGCTTTACTCGTGGTCAGCCGCGCGATCTCGGCGGATCTTCGAGTGAACGGCCAGCGCTATAACGGCATTTATGTCGGCCCCTCCGGGGGACGCTCCGGCCTGTCTGGAGTGCGTCAGGGCAATACCATCGATCTTGTCGTTCATTGGGCGAAAGAGGTCAACGGCGACCGGACCGCGAACATGGAAATACAAAAAATCGGAGGCAACAGCCTCAATCTGCGAACTATCGACCGCGACCCGAAAACAGGAAGGTCGGCGATAACCAGCGATATCGCTCTTCGCCGGATCTAGAGCAATTCCAGGAAAAGTGTGCAGCGGTTTTCCGTCCGGAATTGCGAAAAAACAAAAAGATAGAGCGGTTCTAAGATTCCGTGAAAAGCTGAACCGCTCTAGCACGGTGGTCGGATCAGATCCGCCAACGGGAGACAGTCTAACCCAGCATTTTCTGACTGCTGAGGCCAAGAATGTCGTTTACCAGGGCGATTGCGATCCCGGCCGCCACGATGATCACTGCGATCAAAAAAAGACGGCGCGCGCGGTCGTATTTGACCACCAGCAGCGAATCTCTTGCGAGCAAATCAGCAAAGACTTTCACCTGCAGGGCAATACCGACAACCATGACGGCCATCGGCAGGATATCGCTGCGACTCCAGTCGTTCGGATTGGAAACCCACGTATTGATGAAGCTCAACGAGAAACCTGCAATGATCCCAACGGCAGTCAACGATCCGTTGCGAAAAGTCGCATCGATTTTCTCTTGATCGTCCGTTTCCTGCGCCATGTCGTTTCGTGATCCCATCAAATGACGACCAGCTCATCGAAGATGGTTCAGCCAAGCACCCTCTCCGCCTTCTGTCCAGACCTATCGATTTTCCCGCTAGAGCGGTTCAGCGTTTCACAGAATCGCTTCTCCGCTCTATCCCTTTGTTTTGACGCGTTCCGGACGGAAAACCGCTGCGCACTTTTTCCTGGAACTGCTTTAGCGTTGGTGCTGCGCCTTCTGAGTTTCGCCGAGATATTCCTCATGCAATCCCTCGATCCGATGCAACAGATATTTCACGAAATCGTCCGGGACGGCTTTGGTGAAGGTCAGCTTGGTTCCCGTCTTGGCATAGTTCACCACGGCAAGGGTCAATCCCTTGGAAACAACTTCCTGAACGCGATCCGCAGTGGCTGGGGATGTCTTCTTGGCGGTTGAGAGCGCAGTCAGCACAGCAGCAAACCTGTTGTCGCTGGAAAGGGGCTGAACATCCTGCTCCCTCAGAATGCGTTCCGCGATCCCTGCGGCATCGGCATTGGCGCTCCAACGCTCAGCCAGTTGCGCCCAGCGCCGCCGGCCGGTCTCAGGAGCAGCGCCGATGACCGCGAGCACATTTTTAGGAAAGCTTCTTGCGATCTGAAGCATCTCGGAGACGTGCGACTTTCCAGTCGCCAGCGAGGCGCAGATCACTTCGCGTTTGAACCCCGCCTCCTCCTGACTGAGGGCGAAAACGCACTTCTCGATGAAGGAAAGATCATCGCGATTGGCATTCTCTTCGCCCTGGATGACGATCGCCTGTTCGTCGGAGAGATCACGCACGATCGCTCGGAACTTGACGCCGAGAAGCTTTGCAGCCGCAAGACGGCGTCGACCGAAGACGATCTGAAATTTGCCGCCCTCCCCGCTGATGGGCCGAACCAGGCCAGGTGTGGTCTGTCCGTGCTCACGCATCGACTCTACGAGATCCTGAAGCCGGTCGGCTTCGTAAGCGCCGTCGAACCGATCGCGTATTTGCGACGGCAAAACCGCGTCCACGTCGAGTTCGATAATATGATCCGCATTCCGCAGCAGCTTATCGGCAAGTTCGCCGCGCTCCTGAAGCTGGCGAACGCCGGCGGCGACCTTGAGGAGATGCGGCGATGGCGAGGTCGCATGCGGCGGCGTGGATGTCTCCTCGGTGAGCCCGACCAAGACATTCGCAAACATGCCTTTGGAATCTTTCCTGCTCATTTGCGTCCCCATGCTTTCCAGAGAAGCTCTTCGATTTCGGCATTCGCGGCATTGATCGATTCAATTGCCCGGTCATAGGTCTTCGGAGCGGAGAACCTTGCCCGCTGCACCTCGTAGAGGCTCTGCTTCCAGGTCAACGCATCCGCGACAGCGGTCGACTTGATCACCGAATTCAAAAGAAGATCGTCGCCGAACACCTGCCGCATGAGCGCCGTCATGTTCGCTTGCGGATGGTCGTTCGGCTCGAATTTGGTGATCAGGAACTTGGCAAAATCCCATTGCGCCGAGGTCCCCACCTGCTCGAGGATCTGCATATAGGATCCGGCAAGCTCAAGGAATTTTGCCGTCGAGTCGACATCGAGCATATGGGCAGGAACGGGTATCAAGACGCCGGTCGCCGCCGTGAGAGACGACAAAGTGAGAAAGTTCAGTGACGGCGCCGAATCCATCAGGATGATGTCATAGCGATCCGCGACCTGCTCCAGTGCCTGCGAAACCCGCAGCAGGAAGCCTGTACCGCCGGATTTACGCATTTCCAACGCAACGGCGGTTTCGAATTCCGTCAATTCAAGACCGGCGCAGATGACATCGAAACCCGCAATATGGGTCTGATGGATGACCTGCTCGGTGGGAACAGGATTTTCGAAACGAATGGCCGAATAGAGCGTATCGCCATCGCGGTAATCGAAATCGGGGAGACTTCCGTGAAGGCTGGTCAAGGACGCTTGTGGATCGAGATCCACGGCAAGCACGCGATAACCTTTCAAAGCGAGGTAGTGGCCGAGATGGATCGTGGTTGAGGTTTTGCTGGAACCGCCCTTGAAATTCGTGATCGCCAGAATCTGGCATTGTTCGCCCTCGACACGCCGCGGGTTCATCCACTTCTTCCGGCCGTTTTGCGCAAGGTGCATCCTGAGTTCGAGAATCTGCTCCATCGTATAGAGGCGCCGGCCATTTGCGACCTCGGGAGACGGGCCTTGGTCTTTCAGCGAAATCTGCCGGATATAGGCCTCGGTGACGTTGAGCAGCGCGGCAACTTCGGAGGAGCTGAATTTGCGCATCGTGCGGCGAGCATTCGGCGGAAATTGCGCGAGGCTGAGATTGCCCAATGCAACGTCCAGCTTCGCAGAGAACGTCTGCATGAAGGCAAGGCTGCTCAAATGTCGTGTCAC